>NZ_BJLR01000001.1 GCF_006538745.1 Cellulomonas cellasea
GCCGGCTCGACTCCCCGAGCCGGTTCATCACCTCGGTCGTCGCGCCCGCGGCGTCGACCGCCTGGCCCGCGACCTGCGCGGCCTGGCTCGCGTTGGACGCGATCTCGGCGATCGAGGAGCCCATCTGCTCGGCGCCCGCCGCGACCGTCTGGACGCTGCGGGAGACCTGCTCGGCGGCCGCCGAGACGACGCCCGCCTGCGACGCGGTCTCCTCGGCGTTCGCCGCGATCTGCGCGCTCGTGCTCGACATCTCCTCGGCCGCGCCCGCGAGCGTGCCCGAGGACGCGTCGATCGTCGTGACGACCGTGCGCAGCGACCCGACCGCGGCGTCGAGCGCCGAGCCCATCCGCCCGACCTCGTCCGCGGACGTCAGGCCGGCGGTCACCGTGAGGTCGCCGCGCTCGAGGGCCTCGCACACCAGGCGCACCCGGGTCAGCCCGCCCACGATCGACCGCGCGATGAGCACGCCCAGCCCGAGCGCGAGCACGAGCCCGACGACGAGCAGCAGGATCACGAGCGTCCGGACACCCTCGTACGCGGTGGTCGACTGCTCGACGGCGCCGGCCGCGTCGGACTTCTCGACGTCCACGAGCGCCTGCAGCGCGTCCATCATCGGGTCGATCTGCGCGCCAGCGACCTCGCGCGCCTCGCGCCAGGCCTCGACGTCGCCCTCGCGGCCGGCCGGGAACATCCGCTCGTCGCGGATCAGCACGTAGCCGTCGAGCGCCGCCTCGACCTCGTCGAGCAGCGCCTCCTGCTCGGGCGTCACGTCGAGCTCGCGGTAGGCGGCGAGCGCCTCGCGCCCGGCGGTCTCCGCGGCGCGCGACGCGGTCTCGTGCGCGTCGGCCTCCTCCGTCCCCGAGATGACCTGGTTGGCGGCCTCGAGGCGCATCTCGAGGACCGAGCGGCGCACGGTCGCGACGTGCTGGAAGCCCGTGAAGTTGTTCTCGTACATCGCGGTCGCGGCGGCGTTCGTGCTCGCGAGGGCGGCGACGCCCACGGTGCCCAGCAGGGCGGCGACGAGAGCGGCGACGACCACCGCGGTGAGGACCCGGGTCTGGACCCCGCGGTCGCGGAACCAGGAGAGGAAGGAGGTCCGGCGTTCTGCAGACATGACGGCTGTTCCGTTCTGTGGTGAGCACGGCCCTGCCCCGGACCGCACCCCCTCATTCGTCGCCTCGGGCACCCAGATGAGAGGTCCGAGGTCCTCCGCCCGCGTGCCGAGCGGGCGCGGCTGGGACACGATGAACCGCATGGCTCACGGACCCGCGCCGACCGTCCCGACCGACGTGCACCACCCCCGTCCGCAGTTCGTGCGGCCCGGCTGGGTGGACCTGAGCGGCCCGTGGGGCTTCGCGTTCGACGACGGCATGGTCGGCATGCACGACGACTGGCACGACGGCGACCCCGCGCACTTCGACCGGCGGATCCAGGTGCCGTTCCCGTTCGAGTCGCCCGCGAGCGGGATCGGCGACACCGGGTTCCACCCGGTCGTCTGGTACCGGCGCACCTTCACCGCGCACGAGCGCGACGGTCACCGGCTCCTCATGCACTTCGGCGCCGTCGACTACCGCGCGCACGTATGGGTCAACGGGCAGTCGGTCGCCTACCACGAGGGGGGCAACACCCCGTTCACGGCCGACATCACGTCGGCGCTGGTGCCGGAGGGCGAGCAGGTCGTCGTCGTCCGCGCCGAGGACCTGCCGGGCGACCTGCGCCAGCCGCGCGGCAAGCAGGACTGGCAGGCGGAGTCGCACGCGATCTGGTACGACCGCACGTCCGGGATCTGGCAGACGGTGTGGCTCGAGGAGGTCCCGGCCGCCCGCATCCGCGCGCTGCGCTGGAAGCCCGACGCGGACGGGCGGGGCGTCGACATGGACGTGCGCGTGCGGACCGACGGGCGGGACGGTGCCCGGCTGCGCGTCGTGCTGCGTCAGGGCGAGCGCGTCCTGTCCGACGACGTCTACTCGGTCGACCGCGGCCAGGTCCAGCGCCGGATCACGCTCGCGGAGCACGACATGAGCCTCGGGCACTCGGACCTCCTCTGGTCGCCCGAGCACCCCAACCTCATCGACGCGACGCTCGTGCTCCTCGACGGCGACGAGGTCCTCGACGTCGTGGGCAGCTACACCGCCGTCCGAAGCATCTCCGCGTCCCGCGACCGCCTGCTGCTGAACGGCCGGCCGTACTACCTGCGGCTCGTCCTCGCGCAGGGGTTCTGGCCCGAGTCCCACCTCGCCGCCCCTGACCCCGATGCCCTGCGGCGCGAGGTCCAGCTCGTCAAGGACCTCGGCTTCAACGGCGTGCGGCTGCACCAGAAGGTCGAGGACCCGCGGTTCCTCGCCTGGTGCGACCGCCTCGGGGTGCTCGTGTGGGCCGAGATGCCCGCGGCGTACGAGTTCTCGGTGACGACCATCCAGCGGCTCACCCGCGAGTGGCTCGAGGTGCTCGACCGCGACGCGAGCCACCCGTGCATCATCGCCTGGGTCCCGGTCAACGAGAGCTGGGGCGTGCCCGCGCTCGAGCGCTCGCCGGAGCAGCAGAACCTCGTGCGGGCGCTCTACCACCTGACGAAGTCGCTCGACGGCGACCGTCTCGTGATCGGCAACGACGGCTGGGAGCAGCCGGTGACGGACGTCGTCACGGTGCACGACTACGCCTCGCGCGGGCAGGTCCTGCGCGACCGGTACGCCGACTGGGACCGGCTCGAGCACACCCTCGCGCGGACGCAGCCCGCGTACCGCGTCGTGCTGCTCGCGGGCGCCTCGCGCGAGGACCGGCCCGTGCTGATCAGCGAGTTCGGGGGGATCTCCTACGACCCGGACCAGCGCGCCGGCTGGAGCGGGTACGGCTCCGTGCGCAGCAGCGACCAGCTGCTCGCCGGGTACCAGGACCTCGTGCACGCGCTGCTCGACAGCGCGGCCGTCGTCGGCTTCTGCTGGACCCAGCTCACCGACACCCAGCAGGAACGCAACGGGCTCCTGACCGCGGAGCGCGTCCCGAAGGCCCCCGTCGAGCAGATCCGGCGCATCACGACGCGCGTCTCGGCGGCCGTCCCGGGCGACGCGGTCGACGAGTTCTCCTACGGCGACTACCCCCCGGGCGGCCCCCGGGAGCCCTCCCCGGACTTCCGGATCGAGGGCGTCGGTGCGGACCTGGACCCGCGCTGACCTGCACCCCAGGCCCCTGACCTGGACACTTGCCCGTCTCCCGGAGGACGCTCGACGCGCCGGACCGGCGTTTCCGGCTTAGGTTGTCTGGCAGACCGGTTGGGTACACAGCCCGATGCACGGAGGACGCGAGGCCGCGTCCCCGATCTCGGAGGTACTGTGCGCCCGATCGACGCCGGCTCTGTCCACCCGCTCCACCCTCTCCCGGACGTGGGCCGTACGTTCGTGGGCGGCTTCGAGAGCACCTACCACCCGGCGTCCGGTGTCGATGCCCTCGAGGTCACCGGACACGTCGCCCGGTACGACGAGGACCTCGACCAGCTCCTCGCGGGCGGTGTGCGGCACCTGCGGTACCCGCTGCGGTGGCACCGCATCGAGGCCCAGCCCGGGGTCTTCGACTGGGACGAGACCGACCGCGTGCTCGGGACGCTGCGCGCGCGGGGTGCCGTCCCGATCGTCGACCTCGTGCACCACACGTCCTACCCCGACTGGCTGACCGACGGGTTCCGGGACGAGCGGTTCGGCCCGGCGTTCGTGCGGTACGCGACCGCCGTCGCCGACCGGTACCCGTGGCTGGCCGCGTACACCCTCTTCAACGAGCCGTTCGCGACGCTGTTCCTGTCCGGCCACGAGGCCCTCTGGCCGCCGTACGACCGCGGGGTCCCCGGCCTGCGCCGGCTGCTCCTCTCGGTGCTCCCGTCCCTGTCCGAGGCGGCGGCGTACTGGCGCACCGCACTGCCCGATGCTCACCACGTGTGGGTCGACACCGCGGAGCACCACACCGCGACCGGCCCCGGGGTCGACTACGCCGCGCTGGCCAACGACCGGCGCCACGTCGTCCTCGACCTCGCCCTCGGCCACGACCTCGATCTCGAGCGGCCGTTCCTCCGCGAGCTCGTCGTGGACGGCGGGGAGGAGCTGCTCACGCTCCCGCCGCTGCGGGTGGACGTGCTCGGGCTCGACTACTACTGCCACTCGGAGTGGTTCTACGACGAGCACGGCAGCCACGCGCCGTCGCCGCACCCGGTCGGCATGGCGGACGTCGTGCAGCAGTACGCGGAGCGCTACGGACTGCCGGTCATGCTGACCGAGACGAACCTGCGCGGGCTGCCCTCGGACCGCATCTCCTGGATGCGCTACACGCTCGAGCAGTACGAGCTCGCGCTGTCCCGCGGCGTCCCGCTGCACGGGTACTGCTGGTTCCCGCAGGTCGACTCCGCCGACTGGGACTCGCTGCTGGCGCGGGCCGCCGGCCGGGTCGACCCCGTCGGGGTGGTCTCGCTCGACGCGGACGGCACGCGCCGGCGCACGGAGTTCACCGACGCCTGGGAGCGCGCCGCCGCCGGCGCCCCGGTCGCGGACCTCCCGGCGGTGCGCTTCCAGCCGCCGTGCGACGAGCAGCTCCAGGGCCTCCTGCCGTCGCTGGCGCACTGGCCGTGGCTCGACCCGACCCCCGAGCAGACGGTCCCGGCGCTGAGCGCCGACCTCCCCACGGGCCGCACCGGCTCCCCCGACCTCTCCGACCACGACCTCGACACCCGGGAGCACACCATGACCACGTTGCCGTCGTCCGCCGTACCGGCCACGACCGAGCCGACGCAGCCCGATCTCGTCGTGCTGTCCCATCTCCGGTGGCCGTGGGTCTGGCAGCGACCCCAGCACATCGTGTCCCGGCTCGCCCGGCAGCGGGCCGAGGCCGGCGCCCGGACGTACGTCGTCGAGGAGCCGGTCGTCGCGGACGTCGACACCCCCCGCCTCGGGACCGAGGAGGTCGACGGGATCACGCGCGTGTGGCTCGTGATGCCGGTCGCGGACAGCCCCACCCTGCGCTCCGAGGCCCACCCGGCCGACCGGGGCTTCGAGGACGCGGCGGCCGACTGCTACGGCGCGCTGCTCGCCGCGATGCTCGGGGAGCGGGCGCTGCCCCCCGACGTGTGGGTGTACACCCCCATGGCGTTCGAGCTCGCGCAGCACCTCGAGCCGGGCCGGCTCGTGTACGACGTCATGGACGACCTCGCGTCGTTCAAGGACGCGCCCGAGGGCCTCGTCCTGCGCCAGCGCCGGCTGCTCGCGGAGGCCGACGTCGTCTTCACCGGGGGGCCGTCGCTCGACCGGTCCATCCGCAAGCAGCGCACCACGGGTGTGCACCTGTTCCGCAGCGGCGTCGAGACGGAGCACTACGCGCAGAGCCGGCTGCTGCGCACCGAGCACGAGCGCCCGGTCGCGGGCTACGTCGGTGTCGTCGACGAGCGGCTGGACCTCGACCTCCTCGACGAGCTCGCGGAGTACCTGCCCGACTGGACGATCCGGGTCGTCGGGCCCGTCGCGAAGATCGACCCCGCCGACCTGCCACGGCGACCGAACATCGAGTACCCGGGCATGGCGCGGTACGACGAGCTGCCCGAGGTCATGGCCGGCTTCGACGTCGCGCTGATGCCGTTCGCCCTGAACGAGGCCACGCGCTCGATCAGCCCCACCAAGACGCTCGAGTACCTCGCCGCAGGGCTGCCCGTGGTCTCGACGGGGGTCGCGGACGTGATCGCCGACTACGCCGACGTCGTCTGCCTCGCCGACGACGGCCAGCAGTTCGCGGCGGCGTGCCGGCGTGTGCTGCTCGACGACCCCCGGGCGCGCGACCGCCGGGCGAGGCCGCTGCAGGCGCGCCAGGAGTGGGACCACATCGCGTCCTCCATGGCCGGGCTGCTCGACGCGGCCCGGTCCGCGGGCGCCGGCACCCGGGCGGAGGAGACGGCGTGACCGCGTGGCAGGCGCAGCTGCGGCGCACCGCGCTCGCGCACGACCTCGAGGAGGCGCACCGGTACGCCGTCGGCGCCGCGTCCGCCGGGCTGCGGGACGCCGGGCTCGGTCCCGTGCGGCTCACCGGCACGGCCGTCCCGCTGCTGGCTGACGCCGCCGTCACGTCCGCGACGCCGTTCGTCCGCGCGCCGCTGCTCGCCCGGCTGTCCCGGGTCCGGCGGCTGCACAGCCCGTCGCCCGCGACCGGGCCCGACCTCTGCCCGACGTGCCGGGTCCCGGCACCGTGCCCGACGACGAAGGAGCTGGACCAGTGACGAGCACCCACCCCTCCGGCACCGCGGGCCTCGCCGACCGGCTCGCGTCCGCCGACCTCGTCGTCGTCGGCTCCGGCTTCTTCGGCCTCACGGTGGCCGAGCGTGCGGCCACCGAGCTCGGGAAGCGCGTCGTCGTGCTCGAGCGCCGCGCCCACCTCGGCGGGAACGCCTGGTCGGAGTTCGAGCCCGAGACCGGCATCGAGGTGCACCGCTACGGCGCGCACCTGTTCCACACGTCGAACCAGCGGGTCTGGGACTACGTGCGCCGGTTCACCGACTTCACCGGGTACCAGCACCGCGTGTTCACGGTGAGCAAGGGCCAGACGTTCCCGATGCCCATCAACCTCGGCACCATCTGCCAGTTCGTCGGGCAGCACCTGTCCCCGACCGAGGCCCGGGCGCTCGTGCGCGAGCACGCCGCCGAGATCGACCCGGCGCACGTCGGGAACCTCGAGGACAAGGCCATCTCCCTGATCGGGCGCCCGCTGTACGAGGCGTTCGTGCGCGGGTACACCGAGAAGCAGTGGCAGACCGACCCGCGCGAGCTGCCCCCGGAGATCATCAGCAGGCTCCCCGTGCGCTACAACTTCGACAACCGCTACTTCAACGACACCTTCGAGGGCCTGCCGGTCGACGGGTACGCCGCGTGGCTCGAGCGCCTCGCCGACCACCCGCTGGTCGAGGTGGTCCTCGAGGTCGACTACCTCGACGTGCGCGGGCTCGTCCCGGCGGGCGTGCCGGTCGTGTACACCGGGCCACTCGACACGTACTTCGGGGACGCCGAGGGGCGGCTCGGGTGGCGCACGCTCGACTTCCAGCAGGAGGTGCTGCCGATCGGCGACTTCCAGGGGACGTCCGTCATGAACTACGCGGACTCCGACGTGCCGTGGACCCGGATCCACGAGTTCCGGCACTTCCACCCCGAGCGCGACTACCCGGAGGACCGGACGGTCGTCGTGCGCGAGTACTCCCGGACGGCCGAGCCCGGCGACGAGCCGTACTACCCGATCAGCACCGCGCGGGACCGCGAGGTCCTGGCGCGGTACCGGGAGCGCGCCGCCGCGGAGCCCGACGTGTTCTTCGGCGGGCGGCTCGGGACGTACCAGTACCTCGACATGCACATGGCGATCGCGTCGGCGATGTCGATGTTCGACAACCGGCTCGCGGCGCGGCTCACCGAGGGCTGACCGGGCGGGGGCCCGTGGCGCCGCGGCCACCCGCGCGCGGCGTCGCGGGCTCGCGCGCACCGGGCTCGTGCTGACGCCGCCCCGTCACGACGCCGGCGCCGGACCCGGGTCGTGGACCGTCGGCCGGTCGAGCCGCAGCCGGAACCACACGCCCTTGCCGGCCGCGCTCCCGTCGGTCCCCCACGCCTCCGCGAACCGCTCGACGAGCTCCATGCCGCGCCCCCCGGTGTCCTCGCGGCGCGCGTGCTTGACCACGGGCGCGTGGGGGTTGTCGTCCTGCACGGAGACCGTGATCGACCCCGCGGCGCACGTCACCGTCACGGCGACGAGCTCACGCACCAGCCCGTACTTGACGGCGTTGGTCACGACCTCGCTCGTGAGGAGCTTGGCCAGCGCGAGCGTGGGGTCACCCGCGCCGTGCTCGCGCGCGACGCCCACGACCCAGTGCCGGCTGGTGTGCGCGGACTGCGGGACGGCCGGGACGCGGAGCGTGCGGCGGTCGGCGCCCGGTCCGGCGGGGCCCGGGTCGCCGGCGTCCCGGGGCGTCCGGGTGCGCTCCTCGGCCACCGGGGACGCGGGGGCGCGGTCCGCGAGCGCCGGGTCGCCTGCGCGGTGCACGCGGATGGCGACGACCGCGACGTCGTCCTCGGGGTGCGGCGGCAGCATCGCGCCCAGGACGTCGTCGCACAGCTCCTCGAGCGGCGCGCCGGCCGACGCCGCGAGCCGGGTGCGCAGGGCCTCGATGCCGAGCGGGACGCTCTCCCCGCGCCGCTCGACGAGCCCGTCCGTGTACAGGAAGAGCACCGAGCCGGCGGCGAGCTCCGCGGTCCACTCGTCGCGCTCCGCCTCCGGGTTGATGCCCAGGAGGAGGTTCGTGCGCTCGCCCGCGAGCTGCGTGACCGAGCCGTCCGGGTGCGCGACGAGCGGCGGGAGGTGCCCCGCGTTCGACCACCGCACGACCCGGTCGTCGCCGTCCGGCTCGCCGGGCACGCGCTCGACGCGCGCGACGAGCCCCGTCGCGACGGTCGGGAGCTCGAGCGTGTCGATCGCCCGGTCGACGGCCCGGACGAGCTCGGCCGGCGACGCGGGCGTCGTGACGGCGATCCCGCGCAGCATCGCCCGGAGCTGGCCCATCGCGGCGGCGGCCTCGATGTCGTGCCCGACGACGTCGCCGATCACGACGACGGTCTCGCCGCTGCGCTGCACGAACACGTCGTACCAGTCCCCGCCGACCTGGGTCGCCTGCGCCGCCGGGACGTAGCGGACCGCGACCTCGAGGCCGGCGGGCTGCGGCGGGTCACTGAGCAGCGAGCGCTGGAGCGTCTCCGACGTCCGTGCCGCGACCGCGGCGGCCTCCCGCTCGGCCTGCAGCGCCATGAGCCGGTCGAGCGCCTGGGCGCACTGCGCCGCGAGGCTGTCGAGCAGCTCGAGCTCGTCG
Source organism: Cellulomonas cellasea (assembly GCF_006538745.1). Lineage (GTDB taxonomy): Bacteria > Actinomycetota > Actinomycetes > Actinomycetales > Cellulomonadaceae > Cellulomonas_A > Cellulomonas_A cellasea. The sequence continues at coordinate 8,867 of NZ_BJLR01000001.1, forward strand.
GCGTCGAACGTGCGCTCCTCGACCCAGGACACCGCGAGCGCACCGACGCACGCGTCGCGCACCGTCAGCGGGAGGATCGCCCACGCGTCGCGCTGCGTGTCGGCGTACGCCGCGGCCATGCTCGGGTGGAACGCGACGCCCGACGCCCGCGTGGGCAGCAGCAGCCGTCGCCCGGTGCGCGCGACCCACGGCCCCGCCAGCGGGCTGTCGAACGGCAGGTGCTGGTACCGGTCCTGCACGTGCTCGCCGAGCGCGGCGGCGCTGACCCGCCAGCCGCCTACCTCGTCGCGCGTGAACAGGGCCCCGCCCGCGGCGCCGAGCACCTGCGGGCCCTGGGCGAGGACGATCCGCTCGAGGTCCTGCACGCTCTCCGCGGAGGTGAGCCGCAGCGCGACCTCGCCGAGGCCCGCGACCCGGCGCGCGGCGACGTCCCGGGCCTCCTGCGCGGCGACGAGCTCCTGCAGCCGCACGTAGAGGTCGGCCTCGAGCGCCTCGACGTGCTCGGGCAGGGGCGCCTCGCCGCCGGTGTCCCGGCCGCGGGCGCGCCGTTCGGCGACGTAGGCGGTCACGTCCTCGACGCGCTCGAGGACCAGGCCCGGTCCGCCGTCGTGACCCGGCAGCGCGACGAGCGTGAGCGACCAGAACCGCTCGGCCCGCCCGCCGCCGGGGACGTCGACGTCGTACTTCGCGAGCGGCACGACCTGGCTGCGCCCGGTGTCGCGGACCCGCTCGAGCGCGAGCTGCAGCGGGTGGCGGCCCTGCTCGTCGACCGTCGCGGGGTCCGGGGGGAACGCCTCGAAGAGCGGGCGACCGACGAGCTCCTCGCGGCCGCGGCCCACGAGCCCGACGTACGCCGCGTTCACCTCGACGACGACGAGGTCGTGGTCGAGCACGAGGTACGCGGTCGGCGAGGCGTCGAAGACCCGACGGAGGTCGACGGCGCCGTCGAGGGCCGCCGGTGCCCGCTCGTCCCGCATGTGCCTCCTCGACGACGACGGTCGTGCCGCGACCGGGGCCGTGCCCGCCGTGAGCACCGCCGGGACCCTCCGGTCCGCTGACGCACATCTTCGCCTGCTGCACACCGCTCCCGCGCCCCAGACGTGCCGCGCGGGCGGGTGGACCTGCAACCCGCCGTGGCCCCGCGCGTTACACCGGCGTCACGCGCGTGCGGTTCACTCGGCCGTCCCATGGATCTGACCTCCGTCCGGACCGTCCGCGTCCCGCACCGCCGGGACGAGCTCGGGTGCGCGCCGGGCGAGGTCCTGCTCGGCGGCGGGACGTGGCTGTTCTCCGAGCCGCAGCCGGGCGTGACCGGGCTCGTCGACCTCGCCGGGCTCGGCTGGCCGCCGCTGACCGTGACCGGCGCGGGCCTGAGCATCGCGGGGACGTGCACGCTCGCGGAGCTGGGCGCGGCCACGCCCGGGCTGCCCGCGCCGGTGGCGGCGCTCGTCGGCGCGTGCTGCGACGCGCTGCTCGGCTCGTTCACGGTCCGGCACGCGGCGACCGTGGGCGGCAACGTCTGCCTCGCGCTGCCCGCGGGGCCGATGATCGCGCTCGCCGCGACGCTCGACGCCGACGCGCTCGTGTGGACGCCCGGCGGCGGCGAGCGCACCGAGCCCGTCGCCGATCTCGTGCTCGGCGTGCGGCGCACCGCGCTGCGTCCCGGCGAGGTGCTGCGGTCGGTCGAGGTCCCGCGCGCCGTGCTCGACGCCCGCACGGCGGCGCGCCGGATCGCGCTGTCGCCGCTCGGGCGCTCCGGGGCGTTCGTGACAGGGCGGGTCGACGCCACGGGGCGCACGGTCGTCGTGGTGACCGCCTCGACGCCGCGGCCCCACGTCCTGCGGTTCGACGCCCCGCCGGGTCCGGGCGAGCTCGCCGGCGCCGTGCACGCGATCGACGACTGGTACGACGACCCGCACGGCGCGCCGGACTGGCGGCACGCGATGACCGTGCTGCTCGCCGAGGAGGTCCGCGCCGAGCTCGCGGCGGCACCTCCCCCGGCGCCGGCCGGCCGGGGCGGTGGCGCATGAGGTTCCACGTCGACGGCGAGCCCGTCGAGGCCGCCCCCCGGCCCGGTCAGGTCCTGCGGACGCTGCTGCGCGAGCACGGCCACCACGCGGTCAAGAAGGGCTGCGACGCGGGCGACTGCGGCGCGTGCACCGTGCTGCTCGACGGCGCCGCCGTGCACGCGTGCCTCGTGCCGGCGCACCGGCTCGACGGCCGGTCCGTCACCACCGCGGCGGGCCTCGGCACCCCCGACGCGCTGCACCCGCTGCAGCGCGCGTTCGTCGACGCGGGCGCGTTCCAGTGCGGGTTCTGCACCGCGGGCATGGTCGTGACGGCCTCGACCTTCACCGACGAGGAGCGCGCCGACCCCGAGGCGCTCGCGCGGCTGCTCAAGGGCAACCTGTGCCGGTGCACCGGGTACCGGTCGATCCGCGACGGGATCTGCGGCGTCGTCAACACCGGCCCGGCGCCGGCCGGGGACGCCGCCGGGCGCTCGGTCCCGGCGCCCGCCGCGGTGCGCGTCGTCACCGGGACCGAGCCCTACACGCTCGACGTCCGCACGCCCGACCTCGCACACGTCGCCGTGCTCGGCAGCCCGCACGCGCACGCGCGCATCACCGCGATCGACACGCGCGCGGCCGAGGCCATGCCCGGCGTGCGGGCCGTGCTGACGCACCACGACTCCCCCGCGACGCTGTTCTCGACCGGCCGCCACGAGTCCCGCACGGACGACCCCGACGACACGCGCGTGCTCGACCCGGTGCTGCGCTTCCGCGGCCAGCGCGTCGCCGCCGTGGTCGCCGACTCCCTCGCGGAGGCCGAGCGCGCGCTCGACGCGCTCCTGGTCGACTACGAGGTGCTGCCCGCGGTGCTCGACCCCGAGCTCGCGGACCTGCCCGGGGCGCCGCTCGTGCACGGCGACAAGGGGCCCGAGAGCCGCATCGCCGCCCCGGAGCGCAACACCGTCGCGGAGATGCACGGCGAGCTCGGCGACGTCGACGCCGCGCTCGCCGCCGCCGACGTGGTCGTCACCGGGACCTGGCGCACGCCGCGCGTCAACCACGCGGCGCTCGAGACGCACGCGACGCGGGGGTGGCTCGACGCCGACGGGCGCCTGGTGCTGCGCACGTCGAGCCAGGTGCCGTTCCTCGTGCGCGACGAGATCGCCCACGTCCTCGGCCTCGACCGCGAGCGCGTGCGGGTCTTCACCGGGCGCATCGGCGGCGGGTTCGGCGGCAAGCAGGAGATGCTCACCGAGGACCTCGTCGCGCTCGCCGTGCTCCGCATCGGGCGCCCCGTGCAGTACGAGATGACGCGCGAGGACGAGTTCCGTGTCGCCCCGACGCGGCACCCGATGCGCGTGACCGTGACGCTCGGTGCCACGCGCGACGGCGTGCTCACGGCGATGGCGGTCGACGAGCTCGCCGACACCGGCGCGTACGGCAACCACGGCGTCGGCGTCATGTTCCACAGCGTCAACGAGTCGACGAGCGTGTACCGCTGCCCGAACAAGCGCGTCGACGCCCGGTCGGTCTACACCCACACGCTCCCGTCGGGGGCGTTCCGCGGGTACGGGCTCGGGCAGGTCGCGTTCGCGGTCGAGTCCGCGCTCGACGAGCTCGCCCGGGAGCTCGGCATCGACCCGTTCGACCTGCGGCGGCGCAACGTCGTCGTGCCCGGCGACCCGCTCGTCGTGACCGACCCCGCCGGGCACCCCGAGCTGCTCTACGGCAGCTACGGGCTCGACCAGTGCCTCGACCTCGCGCAGGACGCCCTCGCGCGGGGCGACGGCGTCGCGGCGCCGACCGGGCCCACGTGGCGGACCGGCACCGGCATGGCGCTCGCGATGATCGCGACGCTCCCCCCGCGCGGGCACCACGCCGAGGTCGCCGCGCGGCTCCTGCCCGGGGGCGACGTCGAGGTCGACGTCGGGACGGCGGAGTTCGGCAACGGGACGACGACGGTCCACGCGCAGCTCGTCGCGACCGCGCTCGGCACGCGCACCGACCGGGTGCGGGTGCGCCAGTCCGACACCGACACCGCGCGCTACGACACCGGCGCGTACGGGTCGGCGGGCGTCGTCGTCGCCGGCCGGGCGCTGCACGTCGCGGCGCTCGCGCTCGCAGCGGCGATGGAGCGGAGGGCGGTCGCGCTGGTCGGCGCGGGTCAGGGTGCGAGCTCGGGTGCGTCGCCGCTCGTCGCGCACGGCGGTGCGGCGGGGCCGACGACGGACGCGGCCCGCGACGAGGACGCGCACGACGTCCGGGTGGTCGACGGCGGCGTCCTCGTCGGCGACCGGCTCGTCACCGCCGACGAGCTGCTCGCCGCCGGACCGCTCGAGGCCGACGCGAGCGAGCACGGCGCGCTGCGGTCGGTCGCGTTCAACGTGCACGCGTTCCGGGTCGCGGTCGACACCGCGACGGGCGAGGTCCGCGTCCTGCAGTCCGTCCAGGCGGTCGACGCCGGGACGGTGCTCAACCCCGAGCAGCTGCGCGGCCAGGTCGAGGGCGGGACGGCCCAGGCGCTCGGCACCGCACTGCACGAGGAGGTCCGGCTCGACGCCGAGGGGCGCGTGACGACCGCGGCGTTCCGCAGCTACCACGTGCCCCAGATGTCCGACGTGCCGGTCACCGAGGTCCTGTTCGCCCGCACGCACGACGACCTGGGCCCGCTCGGCGCGAAGTCGATGAGCGAGGCGCCGTACAACCCGGTCGCCCCGGCGCTCGCCAACGCGGTGCGCGACGCGCTCGGGGTGCGGCCCCACGCGCTGCCGATGACGCGCGACCGGGTGTGGCGGCTCGCCGCGGGGTGCCGGGTCGCGCCCTCGGACGCGGCACCCTGATCCCGCGTGCCTCCGGCAGCGAGGTCCGGGACCGGACCGGCTCGCGTCAGCCCGCGGGAGCCAGGCACCGGGACCGGCGCCCGTCAGCCCGCCCGGTCGGGGAGCCGGACCGCGAACCTGTCCGGCTCCGGGTCCGGCGGCGACACGCCGAGCCGGGCCGCGAGCGCCATCGCGTCGAACGGTGCGCGGACCTTGACGTCGTTGTCGAAGTACACGAACACGTCGCGCGGGCGGTCCGGCGCGGGCGGCGTGAGGCGCGGGCCGTCGGGCGGCGGGGTGCCCGTCGACCAGGCCCGGACCTTGGCCGCCCACGCGTCGAGGGCCGCGTCGTCGTACCCCGACACGTACAGCTCGCTGTCGCCGTGCAGCCGCACGTAGACGACGTCGCTCGTGACGTCCTCGAGGTGCGGCCACGTCCCCGCGGTGTCCGCGACCACGAGCCCGACGTCGTGCGCGCGCAGCAGCGCGGGGAACGCCGGGTCGAGGGACGTCCCGTGCCGCACCTCGAGGACGTGCCGCAGCGGCCGGTCCTCGTCGACCGTGGTCAGGGCCCTCCCCTCGGGCACCTTGTCGTCGTGCCCCTCGGCCAGCACCGCCGCGGCGGCCGTGGAGCGCGGCAGCAGGTCGAAGAACCGGGCGAGCCGGTCGGCGTCGAACCCCAGGTTCGGCGGGAGCTGCCACAGGACCGGTCCCGTGCGGTCGCCGAGCGCGAGCACGCCGGAGGCGAAGAAGTTCGCGACGGCGGTCTCGACGCCCGCGAGCTTCTTCAGGTGCGTCACGAAGCGCGGGCCCTTGACCGAGAACACGAAGCCCTCGGGCGTGTCCGCGCGCCACGCCCGGTAGCTGTCGGGGGTCTGCAGCGAGTAGAACGAGCCGTTGATCTCGATCGAGCCGAGGTGCCGCGAGGCCCACTCGAGCTCGCGCCGCTGCGGCAGCCCGCGCGGGTAGAACTCGCCGCGCCACGGCACGTACCGCCAGCCGGAGATGCCGATCCGCACCTGCCCCGACCCGGTCATGCTCGCGACTCTAGGAGCCGGGCGGGCGACGCACCCGGCGAGAGCGCGTCACGCGTTCGCGAGCGCCTCGGCCGTCGTGCGGTGGATCGGCCCCGACGCCGCGCGCAGCGGCTCCCCGCTCGCGCCCGAGCGCACCGCGAGCACCTCGGCCAGGATCGCGACCGCGGTCTCCTGCGGCGTGCTCGCCCCGACGTCGAGGCCGATGGGCGAGCGCAGCCGGGCGATCGCGTCCTCGCCGACGCCGCGCGCCCGCAGCTCCGCGACCCGGCGCTCGTGGGTCCGGCGCGAGCCCATGGCCCCGACGTACCCGGCCGGTGACGCGAGGGCGAGCGCGACCGCCTCGGTGTCGAAGCGCGCGTCGTGGCTCAGCACGCACACCGCGGCCCGCTGGTCGAGCGCCGTCTTCCGCAGGTAGGTCGTCGGCCACGCGAGCACGACCTCGACGCCGGGGAACCGCTCGGCCGTCGCGAACAGCGGCCGCGGGTCGCACACCGTGACGCGGTACCCGAGCAGCCGCCCGGCGGCGGCGAGCGCGACCGAGAAGTCCATCGCACCGACGACCACGAGCCGCGGGGGCGCGACCTCGACCTCGACGAACACCTCGACCGCGTCGACCGGGGCACCGGCCGCCCCGTCGCACGCGAGCGTCGCTGTGCCCGTCCGCCCGGACGCGAGCCGGGCCGCAACCTCGACGTCGAGCTGTCGCGCGAGCCACGAGGGCGCCTCCGGCGCGCCGGCCGGTGGGCCCGCGTCCTGGCCGGGATCGACGTCGCGGCCGGGCCCGACGCCGCGGACGACGTCCCCGAGCGGCTCGCCCGGCGCGTCGTCGTCCGCCGGCAGCACCGACACGAGCGCGACCGCCTCCCCGCGCACGGCCGCCCGCAGGCGCTCGACGAGCGGGTCGCCCGGCGCGACGCGCTGCACGTGGACCCGCAGCCGCCCGCCGCACGTGAGCCCGACCGAGAACGCCGTCTCGTCGCTCACCCCGTAGGTCGCGGTCCGCGCCCGGCCGTCGGCGAGCACGCGCTCGCACACCTCGACGACCGCCGCCTCGACGCAGCCGCCCGCGACCGTGCCGACCACCGCGGTCCCGTCGAACGCCATGGACGTGCCCACGGTCCGCGGTGCGCTGCCGTCGACCCGCACGACGGTGCCGACCGCGAGCGTGCGGCCCGCGTCGAGCGCGGTGAGCAGCCGGTCGGCGATCTCGAGCATCCCGCCACGGTCGCACCGCCGGACGGCACGGGGGTTGCGGCCGCGTGTCGATCGCGTTGCGGCCGCCACGAAACCTGCCCGGCACACGGGCCTGCTTCACTGCGCGTCCGGCACGACGACGGGAGGCCCCCGATGCCCGAGCAGCACGACCTCGTGATCCGGGCGGCGCGCGCGCTCGTCGACGGCCGCTGGGGTCCCGCCGAGGTGGGGGTGCGCGACGGCCGCATCGTGACGGTCGCGTCGGGCACCGGCACCGGCACCGCCCCCGGCCGCGGGCCCACCGGTGCCGGCGGCGCCGAGCGCGAGGTCGGCACCGCGCTCGTCGGTGCCCGCACCGTGACCCTCGCGGACGACGAGGTGCTCGTCCCCGGCCTCGTCGACACGCACGTGCACGTCAACGAGCCGGGGCGCACGCACTGGGAGGGCTTCGCGAGCGCGACCCGCGCGGCCGCCGCGGGCGGGGTCACGACCCTCGTCGACATGCCGCTGAACAGCATCCCGCCCACGACGGACGTCGCGGCGCTCGCCACCAAGCGCGCGTGCGCCACGCCCCAGGTCCGGGTCGACGTCGCGTTCTGGGGCGGCGCGGTGCCCGGCAACCTCGGCTCGCTCCGGGCGCTGCACGACGCGGGCGTGCTCGGCTTCAAGGCGTTCCTCGCGCCGTCGGGCGTCGACGAGTTCGCGCACCTGGGGCACGCCGACCTCGACCGCGCGCTCGCCGAGGTCGCCGCGTTCGACGGCCTGCTGCTCGTGCACGCCGAGGACCCCGCGGTGCTCGACGCGCACGCGACGCCCGGCCGGCAGGACTACGCGCGGTTCGTCGGCTCACGTCCCGACGCCGCGGAGGTCGCCGCGATCGAGCGGCTCGTCGACGGCGTCCGCCGCACCGGGGCACGCGCGCACGTGCTGCACCTGTCCTCGGCCGCCGCGCTCCCGGTGCTGCGGGCCGCGCGCGCCGAGGGGCTGCCGATCACCGTCGAGACGTGCCCGCACTACCTGACGATCTCCGCCGAGCAGGTGCCCGAGGGTGGCACCCAGTTCAAGTGCTGCCCGCCCATCCGCGACGCCGCCAACCAGGACGCGCTGTGGCGGGCGCTGCTCGACGGCGACGTGGACGTCGTCGTGACCGACCACTCGCCGAGCACTCCCGACCTCAAGGCCGCGGGCGGCGGGGACTTCGCGCAGGCGTGGGGCGGGATCGCCGGACTGCAGACCGGGCTCGCGGCGGTGTGGACCGAGGCCGCGCGGCGCGGGATCGGGCTCGAGCGGGTGCTGGGCTGGATGTCGGGCGGCCCGGCGCGGCTCGCGGGGCTCGGCGCGAAGGGGCGGATCGCCGTCGGCGCCGACGCCGACCTGGTCGCGTTCGCCCCCGACGCCGAGCGGACCGTGCACGCCGCCGAGCTGCTGCACCGCAACCCGGTGAGCGCGTTCGACGGGCGGAGGCTGCGCGGCGTCGTGCGCGGGGTGTGGCTGCGCGGCGAGCCGGTCGGCACCGGGCCGGACGAGCCCGCGCGCGGCCGGCTGCTGCACCGCGCCGGCGCCGGCGCAGGACCGCCCGCCGGGCCCGCCACGCCGGGGCACGCGATCGGCACCGGCCGGTAACACCGCGGTCACACCGGTCTGCGTCAATGGCGCATGGCGATCGTTCTCGCGGACCACCAGTACGGCAAGGCCGAGTGCCGGCTCGTGCGCGTCGTGCGCGACGAGCCCCGGCACGAGCTGCGGGACCTCACCGTCACGACGACCCTGCGGGGCGCGTTCGACGCGGCGTACCTCGACGGGGACCAGTCGGGGGTCCTACCGACCGACTCGCAGAAGAACACGGCGTACGCCTTCGCCCGCGCGTCCGGCGTGGGCTCGCCCGAGCAGTTCGGGCTCGCGCTCGCGCGGCACTTCGTGGCCGACGTCGCGCCCGTCAGCGGCGCCCGCGTCGAGATCGAGGAGCACGCCTGGGACCGCGTGGACGCCGGCGGCACCGAGCACGACCACACCTGGGTGCGCCGCGGGCCCGAGGTCCGCACCGCGGCGGTCACGGTCGACGCGGACGGCGAGCACGTCGTCTCCGGCCTCAAGGACCTCGTCGTGCTCAAGTCGACCGGCTCCGAGTTCGCCGGGTTCCTGCGCGACGCGTACACGACGCTGCCGGAGACCCACGACCGGGTCATGGCGACGTCGCTCGTCGCGCGGTGGCGGTACGCGGGCGCCGGGCGGACCGTGCCCGACGACGTGCCGTGGGACGCGGTGCACGCGTCGGTCCGGGCGGTGCTGCTGCGCGAGTTCGCGACCCTGCACTCGCTCGCGCTCCAGCAGACCCTCTGGCACATGGGCCGGGCGGTGCTCGACGAGCACCCCGCGCTCGCCGAGATCCGGCTCGTCGCCCCGAACAAGCACCACCTGCTCGTCGACCTCGAGCCGTTCGGGCTCGACAACCCCGGCGAGGTGTTCGTCGCCACGGACCGCCCCTACGGGCTCATCCAGGCGACCGTGACGCGGGACGACGCCCCCGACGCCGGCTCCGCGTGGGACACCGGGGCGGGGCTCGCATGAGCGCGCTCGAGGACGTCCCCCCGGCACCCGCGACCGCCGACGAGCGGTGGATCAGCCGCACGATCGAGCTCGCGACCGCGAACGTCGCGGCCGGCGGCGGCCCGTTCGGCGCGCTCGTCGTGCGCGGCGGGCTGCTGCTCGCCGAGGGCCAGAACCGCGTGACGGCGACGCTCGACCCGTCGGCCCACGCCGAGGTCGTCGCGATCCGCGCCGCGTGCCAGGTGGTCCAGGACTTCTCCCTCGTCGGCGCGACGCTCTACACGTCCTGCGAGCCGTGCCCGCTGTGCCTCGCGGCGTCGCTGTGGGCGCGGGTCGACCGCGTCGTCTTCGCAGCGGACCGGCACGACGCCGCGCGCGGCGGGTTCGACGACCGGGAGTTCTACGACCTCTTCGCGCGCGACCGCCGCACCTGGCCGGTCGCGGTCGACAGCCTGCGGGTGCCGGACGCCCCGGTGCCGTTCGACGCGTGGCTCGCGCACGTCCAGCGCACCGACTACTGACGCACCGCAGGTCCGGCGCGTGCCGGGCCCGCGGGACTCGGGCCCCGCGGAACTCCGGACGCGCCGGCGGGGCGGCGGTCAGCTCCCGCGGTACGTCGTGTAGCCGAACGGGCTCAGCAGCAGCGGGACGTGCAGGTGCCCGGTCGCGTCCGTGACGGCGATGTCGACCGTCACGCGGTGGAAGAACACGTCCTGACCCGACGTCGCGGCGTAGGTCGCGACGTCGAACACCAGGCGGTAGGCGCCCGGGGCGAGCGTGCGCGGGCCGAGGTCGGGGACGCGCCCGTCGGCGTCCGTCATGGCGCGCGCGAGCGGCGTCCCGTCCGGCCCGACAAGCTCGACCGGGACCCCTGCGGCCGGGCAGCCGCGCGCGGTGTCGAGGACGTGCGTCGTCACGTGGCTCGGGCGGTCCGCTCCGCCGGCGCTGCCGCCGTTCGCCTGCCCGGCGCTCATGCGGCACCCAGCCCGAACGTCGCGGCGAGCCGCAGCAGCGCGATCTCGACGAGCTGCTCGCCGACGACCCGGCGCTCCGTGCGGTCGTCGAGCACGAGGCGTCGGCGGAGCTCGGCGAGGATCTCGGCGCGCGAGCGCCCCGCGGCGCGGATCAGGAACACCCGCCCGAATCGCTTCTCGTACGCCGCGTTGCCGTCGGCGACCGCGCGGGCGAGCGCCGGGTCGTCCGCGTCGGCCGAGGACTGCTCGCGGCGGCTGAACGCCTGCGCCGCCCCGTCGCCCGCGGGTCGCTCACCGATCCGCGGGTGGTGCGCGAGCGCCTCGTCGATCTCGGCGCCGCTGAGCGGGGTCCCGGCGGCGCGGGCGGCCGCGAGCAGCGCCTCGAGCGACCCGTACGGCGCGCCCGCCGCGACGTCGTCGACCCACCGCCCCACGGCGAGGCTCGCGGTGAGCGCCTCGCGCAGGCGTGCCTCCGGCACGTCGATCATGGTCGTCATGACGTCACCGATCCTCTCGGGGCTCGTGCTCGCGGCCGGTGCCGGGAGCCGGTTCGGCGGCCCGAAGGCCCTCGCCCGCACCGCCGGCGGCGCGCCGTGGGTCGCGCGCGCCGTGCACGTGCTGCTCGACGGCGGGTGCGACCGGGTCGTGGTGGTGCTCGGCGCGGGGGCGGACGCCGCGCGCGGCCTCGTGCCCGGCGACGCGCGCGTGTCGGTCGTCGTCGCGGACGACTGGGCGTCCGGCGTCTCGGCGTCGCTGCGCGCAGGGCTCGTGGCGTGCGGCGGCGACGCGGCCGGGACTGACGCGGCCGCGGCCGACGGTGCGGCCGGGACGGACGCAGCCGTGGGCGAGGGCGCCGAGGCACGTCCGTCCGGCGCCGCGCTCGTGACGCTCGTCGACCTCCCCGGGCTGCCGGTCGAGGCCGTGCGCCGCGTCGCCCGACGGCCGTTCGACGACCGGGTCCTGCGGCAGGCGGTGCACGGCGCGCGGCCCGGGCACCCGGTGCTGCTCGGGCGCGCGCACTGGCCCGCGCTGCTCGCGGGGCTCGGCGGCGACAGCGGTGCGCGCGCCTACCTCGCGGCGCACGGGGCCGAGCCGGTCGAGTGCGGCGACCTGTTCGACGGCGCGGACGTCGACCACCCGCCGCCCGGCTGACCGGCGAGGTGCCGCCGTCACGCGGGCCGCTCCGCGAGCGCGAGGACCGCGGCGTGCAGCGCGTCGATCGTCGCGGCCACGTCCGCGCGCGTGACCGACTCGTCGGCGTGGTGGCTGATCCCGCCGGCGCACCGCACGAACAGCATCGCGACGTCGGTGACCGCCGCGACGGCCATCGTGTCGTGGCCCGCGACGCTGAACAGCTCCGGTGCGTCGGGGTCGCCGGTGGCCGCGACGCCCGCCCGCAGCGCGTCCTGCAGGCGCGGCGCGCAGTGCACCGCGGGCGCCTCGTGGGTCGGGACGACCTGGAGGACGAGCCCGCGGTCGGCGGCGACCCGCTCGAGCTCGGCGCGCAGCACGTCCCAGGTCGTGTCCCGCTCCGCGTCGCTCGGCGCGCGCAGGTCGAGGCTGAACGTCGCGATGCCCGGGATCACGTTGACCGCCCCGGGGCTCGCCTCGATCCGGCCGACGGTCGCGGGGCAGCCCCGTGCGCGCGCGACCCGCTCGACCGTCAGGACCGCCTCGGCCGCTCCGGTCAGCGCGTCCCGGCGCCGGTGCCAGGGCGTCGCGCAGTGCCGCGCCTCGCCGGTCAGCGTGAGCTCGAACCGGCGCGCGGCCGCGATCGACGTCACGAGCCCGAGCGCCCGCCCGGCCTCCTCGAGCAGCGGGCCCTGCTCGATGTGCGCCTCGAGGTACCCGACCAGGCTGCCCGGCGCCCGGGCCGCCTCGGTGATCCGCGCGGGGTCGAGCCCGAACGCGCGCGCCGCGTCGGCGAGCGTCACCCCGTCCCGGTCGGTCAGCGCGCCCCACGCCGGGTCCCACGTGCCGGCGAGCGCGCGCGAGCCGAGCAGGGTGGTGCCGAACCTCGTCCCCTCCTCGTCGCCGAACGCGACGACCTCGAGCGCGAACGGGAGCGTCCCGGGGGCGACCCGCGCCGCGACCGCGACCGCGGCGAGCACCCCGAGGATCCCGTCGTACCGCCCGGCCCCGGGGACGGTGTCGAGGTGCGAGCCGAGCAGCAGCGCCGGGAGCCCGTCGCGCTCGCCCTCGAGCCGGCCGCACAGGTTGCCGGCCGCGTCCTGCCAGGTCCGCAACCCGGCGTCGCGCATCCAGGCGCCGACCACCTCGTGGACGCGCGCGTGCTCGGGCGAGAGGTAGACGCGCTCGATGCCGGTGGGGCTCGCGCTGTGCGTGGCGAGGACGTCGGCCCGGTCGAGCAGCAGGTCCGCCTCGGCGAGCGACCCGGCGCGCACCCCGGGCGCGGAGGCGTCGACCGGCGCGGCGGGCTCGGCCCGCTCGTGGGCCACGGCCCGCCCCGCGCTCACGCCGCCTCCTGCGTGTACGACCCGAGCGCGCCCGCGACGCCGCCGCCGGTCGGCACCGCGACGCCCGCGCGCCGCAGCACGTCCTCGAGCGCGACGAGCGTGGTCAGCACCGCGTCGCGCCGCGCGTTGTGCCCCATGGTCCCCACGCGCCAGATCCGCCCGTGCAGCGGCCCGAACGAGGTGCCGATCTCGATGCCGTAGTCGCGCAGGAACGTCCCGCGCACGCCCTCCCCGTCGACCCCGTCGGGGATCTCGACGCCCACGACGTTCGCCATGCGCACGGACTGGTCGCCGAACAGCGTGAGCCCGAGCCCGCGGAGCCCGGCGGCCATCGCCGCGCCGTGGCGCCGGTGCCGGTCGACCGCCGCGTCGAGCCCCTCCTCGAGCAGGATCCGGGCGCACTCGCGCGCGCCGTAGAGCATCGTCGTGGCCTCGGTGTGGTGGTTGAGCCGTCGCTCGCCCCAGTAGTCGAGGATCATCGCGAGGTCGAGGTAGTTGGACCGGATCCGGCTCGCGGGCAGGACCTCCTCGTCGCGGTCGTCGCGCAGCCCCGCCTCGATGCTGCGGCGGCCGTCGAGCACCGCGACCGCGGCCGGCGAGAGCGTGACCGGCGCGCTGCCCGACGGGCCCCCGAGGCACTTCTGCAGCCCGGCTGTCGCGACGTCGACGCCCCACGCGTCGACCTCGACCGGGTTGCCGCCGAGCGAGGCGGTCACGTCGGCGTAGAGCAGCGCGCCGTGCCGGGCGCAGATCGCGCCGAGCTCGTCGAGCGGTTGCGCGAGGGTCGTCGAGGTGTCGCCGTGCACGATCGCGACGAGCTTCGGGCGGACCGCCGCGACCGCCTCCTCGAGCTCGCGCGCCGTGAAGACGGTCCCCCACGGGACCTCACGGACGTGCACCTCGGCGCCGCACCGCTCGGCGATCTCGCGCAGCAGGTGCCCGAAGCGCCCGAACACCGGCACCAGCACGCGGTCGCCCGGCTCGAGCAGCGACACGAGCGCCGCCTCGATGCCCGCGCGCGACGTGCCGTCGACGAGCAGCGTCGCCTCGTTCGCGGTGCGGAACACCGCGCGGTACAGCGCCATGGTCTCGGTCATGTACCCGGTCATGACGGGGTCGTACTGCCCGACGAGCTGTGCCGACATCGCCCGCAGCACGCGCGGGTCCGCGTTGACCGGCCCGGGCCCCATGAGCAGGCGCGGCGGCGGGTCGATCGGCAGGCCGGTCATGGGCGCCTCCGCGGCGGCTCGGTCAGGTCGGGTGGCCGACGGTACGGACCCGGCGTTTCACGAGCGTTTCGCCGCGGGCGGCCCGACGGTGCCGAGCTCCTCGGCCCACCGCGCGCCGAGACCGACGAGCGCCCGGTCGCTGCCCCGTGGCCCGACGAGGCACAGCCCGACCGGCGCGAGCGCCCAGGACCCCGACCGCTCGACGCCCAGGACCGGCACGCTGAGCGCCGGGCGGCCCGTGAGCCCCGCGACGCACGTCAGGCGCATCGTGGCGGTGCGCACCCGCTCGTCGTCCGCCCCGCCACCGGCGCGCGGCGGGGCGGCGGACGACGCGGACGGCAGCAGGAGCACCCGGTCCCCGAGCACGGCCTCGACCCGCCGGGCCGCGGCGACCGCCGTACCCGGCGCCGGGGGCGTGATGGTCGACGCCCAGCGGAACCGGGCCGCGACGTCGGCCCCGAGCGCGTCGGGGTTCCGGGTGAGCCAGTCCCCGTGCGTGCGCCACGCCTGCGCCGCCTGCACCGCGCGGAACACCCCCAGCAGGTCGTCCGCGACGGGCAGCCCGACCACGGCGAGGTCCTCGAGCAGCCCGGCCGCCGCGAGGCACGACAGCGCGTGGTCGAACGCGGCGCGCACGCCGGGCTCTGCCTCGGCGAGCAGGCCGGGCGCGACGGCGAACCCGCGGACCGGCCGCCCCGGCACCGGCCCGCCGTCACCTCGCACGCCACCGACTCGCACGCCGTCGCCTCGCACGCCGTCGTCCGCCACGCGGTCGTCCGCCACGCCGTCGTCCCCCACGGCGTCGTCCCGCGCGCCGCAGCCGCCGCCCACCCCCAGGCTCGCGTCCGCGGCGGCGGCGAGCGTGCGGGCGTCGCGGGTCAGCCACCCGACCGTGTCGAACGCGGGCGCCAGCGGTACGAGCCCGGCGGCGGGGACGCTGCCGTGCGTCGTGCGCAGCCCCCACAGCCCCTGGTAGGACGCGGGCACGCGCACCGAGCCGCCGGTGTCGGTCCCGAGCCCGATCGTGGCCTCCCCGAGCGCGACCGCCGCGGCGGGGCCGCTCGACGAGCCGCCCGGGAGCCCGTCGGGCACGGCCGGGTTCGGCGGTGTGCCGTGGTGCGGGTTGCGCCCCGCGAGGCTGTACGCGAGCTCGTCGGTGCGCGCGATGCCCCGTACGTCCGCGCCGGCGTCGAGCAGCAGCCGCACCGCGTCGGCGTGCGCCGGGGCGGGCCCCTGCTGCGCGAGGAACGCGGGCACGCCGGCGCCGACCCGGTGACCGGCGACCGCGAACAGGTCCTTGACCGCGACGCTCTCGCCCCGCAGCGGCCCGTCCGCCGTGCCCGCGACGAGCGGGTCCCCGACGACGCGCCACACCGTCGGGTCGACGGCCTCCGTCCCTCCCGGCTCACGTCCGGCCGGCTCACCCACGCCGCGCCCGCCTCCCGGCTCACGCCCGCCGGCGCCGCCCGCGCCGCGCACCCCGCCCACCTCAGCGCTCCAGGTCCGCGACGCGGATGCGCGCGTGCACGCCCTTGACCCGGTCGACGACCTGCGAGATGTCGAAGTCCGTCGCGGCGCTCAGGTACGCGTAGGCGTGCTCGGGGTCCATCCCGAACCGCGCCCCGAGCAGCGAGACCGCGGCGCGCACGCACCGGGCGACCGCGACGTCGAGGTCGGGGTCGAGCCCGGTCGGCACGAGGTGCTCGGCGGTCTGCCCGAGCGGCCCGTCGAGCGGCCCGAACCGCGCGAGCGCCTCGGCCGCGGGCACCACGTCGAACCGGACGGTCACGCGCAGCGACGCCTCGAGCGCGGTGAGCGCGACCTCGCCGTCGCCCTGCGCGAGGTGCGGGTCCCCCACGTACGCGAGCGCGCCGGGCACCTGGACCGGCAGGTAGAGCGTGCTGCCGACGGTGAGCAGGTTGATGTCGACGTTGCCCCCGTGCGCGCCGGGCGGGACGGAGTGCGGGCGCTCGTCCCCGGCGACCGCGACGCCCATGATCCCCAGGAACGGCGCGAGCGGGAACCGCACGTCGCGGGGCCCGCCGGCGGTGCGCGCCATGACGCCGACGTCCGCCCCGTCGACCGTCTCGACGCCCGCGAACACGCTCACGTTCCCGGGTCCGCGCGGGTACTCGCCCGGCAGCGCGCCGCGGCCGTGCCGGTTCGAGATCACGCCGTACGGCACGCGCGGCAGCGCCTCGACGAGCGTCATCGCGAGCAGGTCCCCGGGGAGCGCCCCGCGCACGTGCACCGGGCCGGTCACGACGTGCGGCCCGTCGGCCTCGGGGTCGCGCGGGTGCGCGCCCGCCGCGAGCGCGACGGCGTCGGCCAGCACGTCGGCCGGAACGACGCCGTGCGAGCCGAAGAAGGCGACCGGGTCGCGCCCCTGGTCCTCGAGCACGCCCTCGTGGCTGAGGGTGTCGATCGTCACCTCGGTGCCCGCGTCGACGGTGAGGACGGGGTCGTCGGCGGCGCACGGGAGGCGGCCCCAGAACGCCGCCGCGGGGTCGGTGGGCAGGTAGTGGTCACCGCGCACCGGTCCGGCACCGGGCTGGAGCACGCGCGGGCGGGTCGGTCCGGGCACGGTCACCCCTTCCGTCGAGGTCAGGGCGGTGAGGGTACCGACCGCAGATGTCCGGCAGATCTCTCGCCGTGGGGGTCCGGACGGCGTACGCTCTGCCCACTGCCCCCCGACGACGCTGCAGCACGCTCTGCGCGTCCTCGCGCGAGGTGCCCCGGCGCCGTCCCCACCGCCGACCACCTGGGAACCGCCATCACCACCTTGCCTGCGGACCTCGCCGCCTACGCCGCCCCCCTGACGTCGAGCTCGACGCTCCCCCCGGCCGCCGAGCCGGGAGCGCACCTGCTCCAACGCGACGACGTCCTGCTCGTCAAGGGCAGGTACACGCTCGCGAACCGCACGCTCACGCCGCACGAGGCGACGGTCGCCGACCTGCTGTTCGTGCGCGAGGTGCTGGAGAGCGCGGGCGTCGACCACCTCCTGGTGCGCGGCAACGGGGCCCGCCCCGTGATCGCGGTCGACTGGGCGGACCGGTCCGCGCTGCGCGAGGCCCTCACCCGGGCGTGCGCCGACGAGCCGTTCTACGTGCGCGCGGCCGACGCGACGAAGCCGAAGGCGCGCCTGGTGGCGACCGGCGGCCTGCACGCGACCCCGAAGGCGCGGGTCCTGCGGGTGTACCGGCCGCGGATCGAGCCCGTCGGCGGCCTGCGCTACGGCGCCGACGAGGCCGTGCAGATCGAGCTGTGGCAGCACGGGCCCGACGAGGTCGTGCTCCCCGCCGAGAACTCCCTGACCCGCCGCACCGTGCACGTCGACGAGCTGACGCGCGGCACGGTCGAGCGCTACGGGCGCACGTGGTCGACGATCGAGCACATGTTCACCGACCACGCGTCGGACCTGCCGTTCGAGATCGACATGGTGTTCTCGTGGGTCGACGGGACGTCGACGGCGTTCCAGAAGGCCCGTGCGGCCCGCATGAAGAGCTACGTGGTGGGCGAGGGCGACGACGCCCCGGCGCGCTACCGGCACGTCGACGAGCTGCGGTACGCGCTGCGCTCGGTGCACATGTTCGCGCCGTGGGTCCGGCGGATCTTCGTCGCGACGGACTCCCCGAAGCCGGCGTGGCTCGCGGACCACCCGGGCGTGACGTTCGTCCGCAGCGAGGAGTTCTTCGTCGACCCCTCGGTGCTCCCGACGCACAACTCGCACGCGGTCGAGGCCCAGCTGCACCACATCCCCGGCCTGGCGGAGCACTTCCTGTACTCGAACGACGACATGTTCTTCGGCCGCCCGATCACCCCGGACCTGTTCTTCTCCCCGGGCGGCGTGACGAAGTTCGTGGAGGCGACGACGCGCATCGGCCTCGGCGGCAACGACCCCCGTCGCAGCGGCTTCGAGAACGCCGCGCGCGTCAACCGCGCGCTGCTGCTCGAGCGGTTCGGGCGCCTGACGACCCGGCACCTCGAGCACTCGGCGGCCCCGCTGCGGCGCAGCGTCCTCGACGAGATGGAGCGCGAGTTCGCCGACCAGTTCGCCGCGACGGCCGCGAGCCGGTTCCGCTCCGCGACCGACATCTCGGTGACGAACTCGCTCTACCACTACTACGCGCTGATGAGCGGGCGCGCGGTGCAGACGACGGCCCGCACGAAGTACGTCGACACGACGTCCCGCACGGGGCTCGAGGCGATGAAGTCGCTGCTCGCGAAGCGCTCCACGGACATGTTCTGCCTCAACGACGGCAGCTTCCCGGAGATCGACGAGGACGTGCGGGCCCGGGCCGTCCGCGACTTCCTCGACCGGTACTTCCCGGTCGTCGCACCGTGGGAGAACGCCGACGCCTGACGCCGGAACCTGAGGCGCCGGGGCCGGTCCGGTCCCGGCGCCTCAGGACCACGGACGGGTGACCGATCGGATGGACAGCGGCGCGCCTCGCCCCGGGTGCCGCTCGTTCGACCATCGTTCATGCTGGAGCGGTCGGATGGAGTTGACCGTCCGACCGTCGTCCCCGGTGAGAGAAAGCGTCATGACCTCGAATCATGCGGGCCGCCCCCAGGCCCGGCACGTCATCGCCCACTTCAGCGACACCCACTTCGTCTCGCCCGAGGACCCGCTGCTCTACGGCGTCGCGGACTCCCGGGCGCACCTCGCGGAGCTCCTCGCGGGCCTCGAGGACTCCGGCGCGGCGCCCGAGGCGCTGCTGTTCACCGGGGACCTCGCGGACGTCGGGGACGCCGAGGCGTACCGGAGCCTGCGCGAGGTCGTCGAGCCCGCGGCGCGCCGGATGGGTGCCCGCGTCGTGTGGGCCATGGGCAACCACGACGACCGCGCGACGCTGCGGCGCGAGCTGACCGACGAGACGCCGTCCGACGCGCCGTACGACCACGTGCTGCACCTCGGCGGCCTGCGCGTCGTCGTGCTCGACTCCACGGTGCCGGGCTTCCACCACGGCGAGGTCACCCCGGTGCAGCTCGCGTGGCTCGAGGACGTCCTCGCGGAGCCGGCCCCGGAGGGCACGCTGCTGCTCATGCACCACCCGCCGGTCCCCTGCCTGCAGGACCTCGCGGTCGCGGTCGAGCTGCGCGACCAGCAGCGGCTCGCCGACGTGCTGCGCGGGACCGACGTCCGGGGCATCCTCGCGGGTCACCTGCACTACTCGACGTCCGCGACGTTCGCGGGCATCCCCGTCTCGGTCGCGTCGGCCACGTGCTACACCCAGGACCTGCGCACCCCCGACCGCGGCACGCGGGGGCGGGACGGCGCGCAGGCGTACAACCTCGTGCACGTCTACGACGAGACCGTCATGCACTCGGTCGTGCCGATCGGCGAGCACGTCACGGTGGGCCGGTCGACGGTCGCCGCCGACGTGCGACCCACGGTCGTCCCGACGCAGCGCGAGCTCGTCCGGGCCCGCTGAGCGCCACCGGGAGCGCCACCGGGACCTCAGGAGGGCGACGTCACCCCGGGACTCTGGGAGGATCGGGGTGTCCACGTGTACCCGGGTGGCCGCGCGCTGCGCTCCCCCGCCCGCCCTCGCCCCCGGAGGCTCCCCTGTCCCGCGCACCCCGGCTCGTCGCGTTCGACCTGGACGACACCCTGGCCCCCTCGAAGTCCCCGCTCGACCCGCGCATGGCCGAGCTGCTCGTCGAGCTGCTCGACGTCGTCGAGGTCTGCATCATCTCGGGCGGCCAGTTCGGCCAGTTCCAGATGCAGGTCGTCGACCGGCTGACCGGCGCGGACCCCGCGGCGCTCGCCCGCCTGCACCTCATGCCGACGTGCGGCACGCAGTACTACCGCCACACCGGCACCGCGTGGGACCAGGTGTACGCGCAGAACCTCACCGAGGACGAGAAGCAGCGCGCGCTCGCCGCGGTCGAGGGCCAGGCCAAGGAGCTCGGGCTCTGGGAGTCCGAGACGTGGGGCCCGATCCTCGAGGACCGCGGCAGCCAGATCACGTTCTCGGCGCTCGGCCAGGCCGCGCCGGTCGCCGCGAAGTCCGCGTGGGACCCCACGGGCAGCAAGAAGTCCTCGCTGCGTGAGGCCGTCGCGGCGCTGCTGCCCGACCTCGAGGTCCGCTCGGGCGGCTCGACGTCCGTCGACATCACGCGCAAGGGCATCGACAAGGCGTACGGCATGACCCGCCTCGCGGACATGACCGAGATCGACCTGCAGGAGATGCTGTTCGTGGGCGACCGCCTCGACGAGGACGGCAACGACTACCCCGTCAAGGCGCTCGGCGTCCCCTGCCACGCCGTCGAGGGCTGGGAGGACACCGCCGCGTACCTCGACACGCTCGTCCCCGAGCTGCGCGCCGCCGTCGCGACGACCGCGCAGGACTGACCGCAGCTCTCCTCGACCGCGACAGGTCGACCTCCGACGCCGGGCCGGCGCCGCACCCCCCCGCGGGCGCGGTGCCGGCCCGGCGTCGTGCTCTCCCCGGGCGTGTCGGCGCGGGCCGTGTCGGTGGTCGCGTCTACCGTCGGAGCATGGCTCGGAACCGGACGCACGCATGCACCTACTACGACGACGGCGAGCTCGTGTGCGGCTGCGGCCAGCGCGCGGTGTACGTCCTCGACGAGGACACGCTCGAGCTCGTGCTCACGCTCGAGGACGACGACCTGACGCCCGGGCGCGACGAGCGCAGCCGCGGCGCGCGCGCCGAGGAGCTCGCGGTCTCGGCCTGACGGACCCATCGGCGTGGCGCGGCGCCCGTCGCCGTGCACGCCGCGACGGGGCGGCCGACGGGACGCGCGTCAGCCGCGGACGGGACGCCGTCCGGACGCCGACGGGCGGCGGACGGGAGGCCGGTCCGCCTCCGGCGAGGCGCACGTCACCTTCCCGGAGGGGTCCACCTAGGCCGGTGCGCGCGCGGGCTCGCACCGGGGATGCGACGATGGCGCAGGTCCGGACCGTCGGCGAACACGATCGTGAGGTGAGCAGTGAGCGGCAACGCGACCTCACGGCACCGCAACGCCGCTCTCCTCGCCCTCGCCTCGACGACGCCCGACCGCGTGACGACCTCCGCGGACATCGATCGTCGCCTCGCCCCCGCGCTCAAGCGCCTCCGGCTGCCCCGCGGCCTGCTGCAGCGCGTCGCCGGGGTGCACGAGCGGCGGAACTGGGCGGACGGGCAGACGTTCGACGGCGCCGCGATCGCCGCCGCGGAGAAGGCCCTCGCCGAGTCCGGGATCGACCGCCGCGAGGTCGGCCTCCTGGTCAACACGTCCGTGACGCGCAAGCACCTCGAGCCGTCCGTCGCGGTGCGGATCCACCACGGGCTCGGGCTGCCGTCGTCCGCCGTGAACTTCGACATCGCCAACGCGTGCCTCGGCTTCGTCAACGGCATGAACCTCGCGGCGCAGCTCATCGACGCCGGCCAGATCAAGTACGCCGTCGTGGTCGCGGGCGAGGACGCCGACGACATCCAGAACAACACGATCGAGCGCCTGATCGGCGACGACATCACGCGCGCGGACTTCATGCAGGAGTTCGCGAGCCTGACGCTCGGCTCGGGTGCGGCGGCGGCCGTCGTCGGGCCCGCGGACGCCCACCCCGAGGGGCACCGGATCCTCGGCGGCGTCACGCGAGCCGCGACACAGTTCCACGACGTGTGCGTCGGCAGCGTCGAGGGCATGTACACCGACACGCGCGCGCTGCTCGAGGGCGGCATGGAGCTCGTGCTCGCCGCCTGGACCGAGGCCCGGCACGAGTGGGACTGGGCCGCGATGGACCGCTACATCCTCCACCAGGTCTCGGACGTGCATACCAAGGCGATCGTCAAGGCGGCCGGGCTCGACCGCTCGCGCATCCCGACGACGTACGGGCGCTACGGCAACGTCGGCCCGGCGTCGATCCCGATCACGCTCGCGCACGAGGCCTCCTCGCTCGAGCCCGGCGACCGGCTGCTGCTCATGGGCGTCGGCTCGGGGCTCAACACCGCGATGATGGAGATCGCCTGGTGACGTCCCCGGGTGCGCCGGGGCCCACCGCCCCGGCATCCCTGCCGCCGCGCGGCCTCGCCGGTCTCGACGCCGGGTTCTCGCGGCTGGTCCGCGCCCCGGAGACCCCGCTGACAGCCGTGCCGGAGCACGGCGCAGGACGCGCCGGCGCGGGTTCGTCCGCCGGACCGGTGCGCACGTGGCACGTGCTCGACAACGGCGGGCGGCTCGACGAGCTCGGCCGCGAGCCCGTCGGCACCGTGCTGTGCGTGCACGGCAACCCGACGTGGTCCTACCTCTGGCGTCGGCTCGTCGCGGTGGCGACCGAGGCCGCCGCCGCCGGTCGGCCCGCGTGGCGCGTCGTCGCCGTCGACCAGCTCGAGATGGGCTTCTCCGAGCGGACCGGCGCGCACCGACCGCTCGCGCGGCGGGTGCGCGACCTCGGTGACCTCACGGACGCCCTCGGCCTCGCGGGACCGGTCGTGACGCTCGGGCACGACTGGGGCGGCGTCGTCTCGCTGGGCTGGGCGGTCGACCACCCGGACGTCCTGGCGGGCGTCGCGGTGCTCAACACGGCCGTGCACCAGCCCGCCGGCACCCCGGTGCCCGCTCCCCTGCGCCTCGCGCTGCGCCGCGGCGTGCTCGCATCCTCGACACGCCGCACGACGGCGTTCCTCGACACGACGCTCGCGCTCGCGCACCCCCCGCTCGACCCCGCGGTCAAGGCCGGCTACCGGGCGCCGTACCGCAGCGCCGGGCGCCGCGGCGGCATCGAGGGCTTCGTCGCGGACATCCCCGCCGACGCGGCGCACCCGAGCGCCGCCGAGCTCGACCGGGTCGCCGCGGGCGTGCGGGCGCTCGACGTGCCGGCCCTCGTGCTGTGGGGCGCCAAGGACCCCGTGTTCCGCGACCGCTACCTCGACGACCTGCAGGCGCGGCTGCCGCACGCGGACGTGCACCGGTTCGAGACCGCGGGCCACCTGGTCGCGGAGGACGTCGACCACGCGACGGCGGTGCTGGACTGGCTCGACGACCGGTTCGGGGAGCACGACGCGGGCGGGGCCTACCGGGCGGGCGCGGGCGGCGCGACGCTGGGCGCCGACGCGGACACCCATGGACGGCACGCCGCACCCGGGCACGTCGAGGACGCACCGGCGGACGTCGCGGCGCACGCCGCGCCTGGCGTGGACCGTCCCGCACACCCCGACGGCGTCGCGGACGACGACCCGCGCCCGGGCCGTCCCGCACACGTCGGACCCGGCCACGTCGAGGACGTCCCGGCGGGCCACCCGGCGCACGCGGCCGGGGGCACCGCGGGCGAGTGGGGCGACCGGCACCCGCTCTGGTACCGGCTGGAGTCGCTGGCCGGGAGCGCGGAGACCGCGCTCGTCGAGCTCGCGCCCTCCGCCGGGCCGGCGCCGCGCGTCGTGAGCTGGCGGCTGCTCGCCCGGCGCGTCCGGGAGATCGCCGCGGGCCTCGACGCCCTCGGGGTGCGGCGCGGCGACCGGGTGTCGCTCGTCGTCCCGCCCGGCGCGGACCTCACCGCCGTCCTCTACGCGTGCCTGCGCATCGGTGCGGTCGTGGTCGTCGCCGACGCGGGCCTCGGCGTCCGGGGCCTCACGCGCGCCGTCCGCGGTGCGCGCCCCGACGTCGTCATCGGCGCCGCACCCGGGCTCTCCGCCGCACGCGCGCTCGGCTGGCCCGGGCGGCGCATCTCGGTCGCACCGCTCGCGCCCGCGCTGGCCCGGGCGCTCGGCGTCGAGCACACGCTCGCCGACGTCGCGGAGCTCGGCGCCCGCCGTGAGCCACCCGCGCCGCCCGGTCCGGACGACACCGCGGCGGTGCTGTTCACGTCGGGCTCGACCGGCCCCGCGAAGGGCGTCGTGTACACGCACGCGCAGCTCGCCGCGGCGTGCCGCGCGCTCGCGACCCGGTACGACCTCGGGCCGGGGACCGGGCTCGTCGCGGGCTTCGCCCCGTTCGCGCTGCTCGCGCCGGGCCTGGGCGCGCGGACCGCGATCCCCGCGATGGACGTCACGTCGCCGCGCACGCTCACGGCCGCCGCCGTCGCGGACGCGGCCGCCGCCGTCGACGCGACCGTGCTGTTCCTGTCCCCCGCCGCGCTCGCGAACGTCGTCGCGACGGCCGACGGCCTCACCGCCGAGCAGCACGCCGGCCTCGGGTCGGTGCGCACCTTCCTGTCCGCGGGCGCGCCCGTGCCGGTCGAGCTGCTCGCGCGCGCCGCGGAGCTCCTGCCGCACGCCACCCCGCACACCCCGTACGGGATGACGGAGTGCCTGGTCGTCACCGACATCACGCTCGACGAGATCCGCGACGCGGCCGGTGCCCCCGGACCGGACGTGCCCGGCGGCGTGTGCGTCGGCCGGCCGGCCGCGGGGGCCGTCGTGCGGATCAGCGCGCTGGACGACGACGGAGCGGCGACGGGAACGCCGTCGACCGAGCCGGACGTGACCGGGGAGATCGTGGTCTCGGCGCCGCACCTCAAGCAGGGCTACGACCGCCTGCACCTCACCGACCGCGCGAGCACGCTCGGCACGGCCACGAGCTCCGGCTCCGACACCGGCCCGCGGGCCGGCACGGGCACGGGCACGGCCCCCGGCCCCGGCCCCGGCCCCGAGCGCTGGCACCGCACCGGCGACGTCGGGCACCTCGACGCCGAGGGTCGCCTCTGGGTCGAGGGCCGGCTCGCGCACGTGGTCGTCACCGCGGACGGCGTCGTGACGCCCGTGGGCGTCGAGCAGCGCGTCGACGGGGTCCCCGGCGTGGCCCGCTCGGCGCTCGTCGGCGTCGGTCCGCGCGGCGCGGCAGTGCTCGTCGCGGTCGTCGAGACCGGTCCCGCGGCCCGCCGACCGGGCCTGGCTGCGCCCGACCTCGCGGCCGCCGTGCGCGCCGCCGCGGGTCGGCCCCTCGCCGCCGTGCTCGTCGTGCCCCGCATGCCGACCGACGTGCGGCACAACTCGAAGATCGACCGGACCCGGCTCGCCGCCTGGGCCGAGGGCGTGCTCGCCGGCCGACGGGCCCGTCGACCGTGAAGGTGCTCGTCACCGGTGCGAGCGGCCTCCTCGGGCGTGCGGTGGCGGACGCGCTGCACGCCGCGGGGCACGACGTCCGCACGTTCCAGCGCCGCCCGAGCGGCCTGGCCCACGCGCAGGACGTGCTCGGCTCGGTGACCGTCCCGGCGGAGGTCGACCGCGCCGTCGCGGGGGTCGACGCCGTGGTGCACCTCGCGGCGAAGGTCTCGCTCGCGGGCGACCCGGCGCAGTTCCACGAGGTCAACGTCCGCGGCACGGGCAACGTGCTCGCGGCGCTCGCGCGCCACGGCGTCGAAAGGCTCGTGCACGTCTCGTCCCCGTCGGTCGCGCACACCGGCGCCTCGATCGTCGGCGACGGCGCGCTGCCCGCGGACCCGGCCCGGGCCCGCGGGGACTACGCCCGGACGAAGGCGGAGGCGGAGGTCCTCGCGCTGGCCGCCGACCGGCCCGGCCTGCGCGTGGTCGCGGTCCGCCCGCACCTCGTGTGGGGTCCCGGCGACACCCAGCTCGTCGCACGTCTCGCCGAGCGCGCCCGGGCCGGGCGGCTGCCCCTGCTCGACGCCGGGACCGTGCTGGTCGACACGACCTACGTCGACAACGCCGCGTCCGCGATGGTCGCCGCGCTCGGCCGCCTCGACGCCCCCGACGGCGCCGTGCGCGGCCAGGCGTACGTGGTGACGAACGGCGAGCCACGGCCGATCGCCGAGATGCTGGGCGGCATCTGCACCGCGATGGGCGCACCGGCCCCGAGCCGGCACGTCCCGGCGGCCCTCGCCCGCGCCGCCGGGTCCCTCGTGGAGGCCGTGTGGCGCGTGCGCCCGGGCACGGACGAGCCGCCGATGACCCGGTTCCTCGCCGAGCAGCTCTCGACCGCGCACTGGTTCGACCAGCGCCGCACGCGCGCCGACCTGCAGTGGGCCCCCGCGGTCACGCTGGACGAGGGCCTGCGCCGCCTGCGTGCGGCCTCCGGGACGCCCGCGGGCTGACGGCCGGCGCCGGTCGACCGCGCTGCATCCGTCGGCGGTCGAGAAGCACGTCCACGCGATCGTCCGCACGCTCGACCTGCCCGACTCGGACGGCTCCGGCCGACGGCTGCTAGCGCGCCCCGACCGCCGCCGCGAGGGCCGTCAGGTCGCCGCTCGTCGCGTCGGCACCGGCGGCGCGGAGCACGTCGTCCGGCTGCGTCGTGCGGACCCCGAGCACGAGCCCGACGCCGGCGGCGCGGGCCGAGGCGATCCCGGCCGGGGAGTCCTCGAGCGCGACGAGCCCGGCGGGGTCGAGCCCGAGGGTCTGCGCGCCGCGGCGGAACGGCTCGGGATCGGGCTTGCCGTGCGTGCAGTCCTCGGCGGTCACGAGCCGCAGGCCGCCGCGCGGGACGCCGAGCAGGTCGAGCGCGGGCAGCGCCCACGACAGCCGGGCGGACGTCACGACGCACACCGGGACGCCGGTCCGCGCGCACGCGGCGAGCAGCTCGGCGGCGCCGGCGACGGCCTCGGGCCGGGCGGTCGCCCGGGCCAGCACGTCGAGCACGCCCGCGGTCAGCGCCTCGGGGTCCTCCCCCGCCCACGGCCCGTCGAGCACCGGGAACACCTCGACGGCGCGCCGCCCCGCGAACTGCCGCACGACGTCGTCGGGCACGTCCCACCCGCGCTCCGCGAAGTAGTCGCGGTACGCCTGGCGGTGCAGCGGCTCGCTGTCGACGAGCGTCCCGTCGAGGTCCACGAGCAGCCCGGTGGCGTCGCGCAGCGCCGCGTCGAGCCCCGTCAGCTCCACTCGAACAGCGCGTCCCCGGGGCTGACCTGCGCACCGATCTCGACGAGCGGCGTCAGGCTGCCCGGTGCGCCCTCGAGCGCGACGACGGGGCAGATCGGCGAGCGACCGCCGGCCTCGACCTCGCCCGGGTTCCAGCTGACGACCACGTCGCCGGCCTGGACGACGTCGCCCTCGGCGGCGTGCAGCTCGAAGCCCTTGCCCTGCAGCTGGACGGTGTCGAGGCCGAGGT
Source organism: Cellulomonas cellasea (assembly GCF_006538745.1). Classification (GTDB taxonomy): domain Bacteria; phylum Actinomycetota; class Actinomycetes; order Actinomycetales; family Cellulomonadaceae; genus Cellulomonas_A; species Cellulomonas_A cellasea. The sequence continues at coordinate 36,164 of NZ_BJLR01000001.1, forward strand.
GCACGAGCGCCGCGCGCCCGTCGCCCCCGACGACCACGAACGCGTGCGCGTGGAGCTTGGCGATCGTGCCGCTGACCGGGGCGATCGCGTTGACGACGCCGTCGCGCGGCGGGTCGATCGCGAGCCCGGGGCCGACGATCTCGCCGCCGAACACCGGGTCGGGCACGTCGGCCATGGCGTGCACGACGCCCGCGACCGGGGCCAGGACGGTGAGGCCCATCAGCGGAGGTCCTCGATGTCGGAGGCGATCGTGTCGGCCTCGGGGCCCACGACGACCTGGACCGCGGTGCCCGAGCGCATGACGCCGAACGCGCCCGTGGCCTTGAGCACGGCCTCGTCGACGAGCGAGGGGTCGACGACCTCGACGCGCAGGCGCGTGATGCACGCCTCGAGGTCGACGACGTTCGCGTCGCCGCCGAGGCCCGCGAGGATCTGCTCTGCCTTGCTCATGAGTTCTCCCTTGATGTCGGGCGGGGGCTGCCGGGCCCCCGCGTGTGGGCGCCGGACCGCCCGGAGGTCCTGCGGTTCACAGGAGCTCCTCGAGGTCCGCCGCGATCGTGTCGACGTGCGGGCCGACGACGACCTGCACGACGCGTCCCGCGATCATCACGCCGTGCGCGCCGGCGACGCGCAGCGCCTTGACGTCGACGAGGGCCGTGTCGCGCACCTCGGACCTCAGCCGCGTGGTGCACGGCTCGATGTCGACGATGTTGGCGACCCCTCCGAGCGCCGCCAGAATGTTCTGGGCCTGACCCGTCACCCGTTCCACCCTTCGTTCATGTCGCGACCCCGCTCATCGCCGGGTCGGCCGGCGTCCCGTCGCCCTGCTCCTGCGCAGGCGGCAGTGCCTGCGCCTCGGACGGGTTCCCGGACCTCGGTGTCAGAGCGCGCCTCGGTGCGCGCAGCGGGACCCACAGGACGTAGCGGTCGGCCCGGTAGACCGACCGGGAGTACACGCACGCGGTCTCGCCGGCGAACGTGCGCCGCGAGAGCCGCAGCACCGCGCGCCCGACGGGGACGCGCAGCAGCTCGGCGTCGGCGGCGTGCACCTCGGTCGCCGCGACGACGTCCTCGCCCCAGTCGGGCTCGAGCCCGCGCCGGCGGAGCTCGCCGTAGACGCTCTGGGGGACGTCGCCGTCGAACAGCCCGGGCACGAGCCGGCACGGCAGCCAGGACTGCTCGATGGCCATGGGCTCGCCGTCGGCGAAGCGCACACGGTGCAGGTAGAAGGTCATCTCGCCGGGGAGGATGTCGAGCGCGTCGGCGATGTCGGGCGTCGCCTCGACGACCTCGGCGGAGAGCACCTCGGACGACGGCGTCATGCCGCGGCGGGCCATCTCCTCGCCGAACGAGGCGAGGCGCACCTCGAGGTCGACCTTGCCGGGGGCGACGAACGTGCCGCGGCCCTGCTCACGGGCGAGCAGCCCCTCGACGACGAGGGCGTCGACGGCCTGCCGCACGGTCATCCGGGAGACGCCGAACCGCTCGCACAGCGCGCGCTCGGACGGGATCGTGTCCCCCACGGCGAGCTCGTGCGTGACGAGCGAGCGCAGGTAGTCCCTGACCCGGACGTGCTTGAGAACCGAGCGACCCACCCTCATCCCCTCGTCGGGCCGCGGCGGGATCGCCGGACTCTTGACACCTTATGCGGCATTCCATCATGGTTGCCGCAACTGGTCCAGACATCTAGTGCAGCGCGTTCGGCCCACCGCAGTCCCGTCGCCCTACCCCCGCCCATCCTCCGCTCGATCGGCCCCGCCCCCCATGCGCACGGCCGCCCACCACGAGGAGTGAACCCCCGTCATGACCACCACCACCGCACCCGCCACGCGCGAGAAGCGGGCCATCCCGGGGCTGCCGCAGCTCCAGCGTGTCGGCCGCTCGCTCATGCTCCCCATCGCGTCCCTGCCCGCGGCCGCGCTGCTCCTGCGGCTCGGCCAGCCCGACATGCTGGGCGCCGACGGCCTCGCCGGCTCGTGGGGCGACTGGATGCTCCCGGTCGCCGCGGTGCTCGCCGCCGCCGGCAACGCGCTCTTCGCCAACCTGCCGCTGCTCTTCGCGCTCGGCGTCGCCGTCGGCTACGCGCGCAAGTCCGACGGCTCGACCGGGCTCGCGGCCGTCGTCGGCTACCTCGTCTTCAAGGGCGTGTCCGACGCCCTGTCGCCGTACGTGCTCGGCACGCCCGAGGGCGACGACCCGCAGGAGCTCATCAACTACGGCGTCCTCGGCGGCATCGTGATGGGCCTCGTCGCGGCGCTGCTCTACCAGAAGTACTCGCGCATCAAGCTCCCGCCCTACCTCGCGTTCTTCGGCGGCCGGCGCTTCGTGCCGATCGTGACCGCCGGCATGGCGATCGTCGTCGCGGTGATCGGCGCGCTCGTCTACCCCTGGTTCGACGCCGTCCTGACCGCCGTCGGCGACTGGGTCACCGGCTCGACGATCCTCGGCGCGTTCGTCTACGGCACCGCGAACCGCCTGCTCGTCCCGATCGGCCTGCACCACCTGCTCAACTCGCTGCCCTGGTTCCAGTTCGGCGAGTTCACCGACGCCAACGGCGACGTGTGGAGCGGCGACATCAACCGTTTCCTGCACGGCGACCCGACCGCCGGGACGTTCATGACCGGCTTCTTCCCGATCATGATGTTCGCCCTGCCCGCGGCCGCGCTCGCGTTCGTGCACACCGCGAAGCCCGAGAAGCGCAAGGTCATCGCCGGGATCATGGGCTCGGCCGCGCTCGTCTCGTTCGTCACCGGCGTGACCGAGCCGCTCGAGTTCTCGTTCCTGTTCCTGGCGTACCCGCTGTACGTGATCCACGCGGTCCTCACGGGCACGTCGCTCGCGCTCACGAACGCGCTGGACATCCACCAGGGCTTCGGCTTCTCCGCCGGGGTGATCGACTACCTGCTCAACTTCAACATCGCGCAGAAGCCGCTCCTGCTCATCCCGATCGGGCTCGCGTACGGCGTCCTCTACTACGTGCTCTTCCGCTTCGTCATCACGCGGTGGAACCTGCGCACGCCGGGCCGCGAGGACGACGAGGCCACGGTCGACCCGAACAACGTGCTCGTCGACCAGCCGGCGGACGCCGTGCCCGTCGCCGCCGGCACGCGCCCCGCCGTCGCCCCGGGCGACACCACGGCGACGGGACCGACCCTCACGAAGCCGGACCCCACCACCGGCACCGGCGGCTCGCCCGCCCGACGGGGACCTGACGCGCCCGGGCCGGGTCGGCAGCACCTCGCCGACCCGGCCCCGGCCGCAGCCACCGGCGCCCGTCCCCGGCGTCACCCCCGTCAGCACCCGTCGGCTCCGCCGGCACCCCCGTCGGCGCAGCGCCGACCCCGAGCACGAGGACCCCCATGACCGACGTCCAGGACCAGCACCTCGTCACCGGCATCGGCGTGAGCCCCGGCCGCGTCGCCGGCCGCGTCACGCGCATGCCCGACGGCGTGCCCGAGCCGCCGGTCGCGACCCTGCCCGAGGGCGCCGACGCCGACGAGGCCGCGGCCCGCATCTCCCGCGTCTCGGCCGAGGTCCAGCACGAGCTCGAGGCGGCCGCGGAGCACGCGACCGGCGAGGGCCGCGAGGTGCTCGAGGCGACCGCGCTGATGGCCGCGGACCAGACGCTCGTGACGACCGCGACGGGACTCGTCCGGACGCAGCGCCTCGACCCCGCGCGCGCCGTGTGGGACGCCGCCGCGACCGTGATCGACCAGCTCCGCGCGATCGGCGGGTACCTGGGCGAGCGCGCGCGAGACGTCGCCGACGTGCGCGACCGCCTGGTGTGCGCGCTCGCGGGCCGGCCCGCGCCGGGCGTCCCGCACCCCGGGCACCCGATCGTGCTGCTCGCCGACGACCTCTCCCCCGCCGACACCGCGACGCTCGACCCCGAGGAGGTCCTCGCGATCGTCACGCGCGAGGGCGGGCCCACCTCGCACACCGCGATCCTCGCGCGCTCGCTCGGCATCCCCGCCGTGGTCGGCGCCGCCGACGCCGCGTCGGTCCCCGAGGGCGCGCTCGTGCTCGTCGACGGCGCGGCCGGCACGGTGCTCGTGCACCCGACGGACGACGAGGTCGAGCGCGCGGTCGCCGCCGCCCGCCGGACCCGGACCTTCGACGGCCACGGGCGGACGCGCGACGGCCACGACGTGCCGCTGCTCGCGAACATCGGCCACCCCGGCGGGGCGGCGTCCGCCGCGGCGGCGGGCGCCGAGGGCGTCGGGCTGTTCCGCACCGAGTTCTGCTTCCTCGACCGCGCCGACGCACCCGGCGTCGAGGAGCAGGTCGCGCAGTACCGGACGGTGCTGTCCGCGTTCCCGGGCAAGAAGGTCGTCGTGCGGACGCTCGACGCCGGGGCGGACAAGCCGCTGCCGTTCCTGACGGCGCCCGGCGAGCCGAACCCCGCGCTCGGCGTCCGCGGGCTGCGCACCGCGACGCGCGACCCGCAGGTGCTCGACGACCAGCTCGCCGCGATCGCCCGGGCCACCGCCGCCGAGAGCGCCGAGGTGTGGGTCATGGCGCCGATGGTCTCGACCGTCGCGGAGGCGGCGGACTTCGTCGCGCGCTGCGCCGCGCACGGGCTGACCACCGCGGGTGTCATGGTCGAGGTGCCCAGCGCGGCCCTGACGGCCGGGCCGATCCTCGCGCGGGCCGCGTTCGCGAGCGTCGGCACCAACGACCTCACGCAGTACACGATGGCCGCGGACCGGCTGCTGGGTGAGCTCGCGCCGCTGTCGACCGCGTGGCAGCCCGCGGTGCTCGAGCTCGTCGCCGCGACGTGCCGGGGCGGCGCGCGCCACGACCGGCCTGTGGGCGTGTGCGGCGAGGCGGCGGCTGACCCCGCGCTGGCCGTCGTGCTCGTCGGGCTCGGCGTCACGAGCCTGTCGATGACGGCGCGCGCGCTGCCGGACGTCGCCGCGGTGCTCGCGAGCGTCACGCACGCGGAGTGCGTCGAGCTCGGGGAGCTCGCGCTCGGGTCCGACTCCGCCGAGGACGCGCGCGCGGCGGTGCGCGCGCGGCTCGGGGTGCTGGAGGAGCTGGGGCTGTGACGCGGCGGCCGCGGCTCGGACGCCCGGGTCGTCAGCCGGCGCTGACGAGGTAGGTCTCGAGCGCGTCGAGCGAGGCGTCGGCGGCGTCGCCGTCGGACTCGAGCACGACCTCCTCGCCCGCGTGCACGCCCAGCGTCATGATGCTGAGGATGCTCGAGGCCGGCACCGGCTCACCGTCGGGGCGGCGCAGCGTCACGGGCGACGGCTGCTCCGCCGCGAGCTTGACGAAGAGCGCCGCGGGGCGCGCGTGCAGCCCCTCGGGGATCGCGACGGTGACGCGACGTGCGGGCATGCTGGCCTCCGGGCTCGGCGACAGTGGTCTAGACCACAGTAGCCCGTCCGGCCCCCTCGGGCCACCGACCTTCGGCCCAGGCACGGCTCGAGGACGGGACGGGTACGGCCCGGGGTGACCGTGCGGCGGACCCGGGTGATACTCGACGGGATGAGCACCCGACCGCGCACGGCCCTCGCCGCCGCCCTGCTCCTGGTGCTCGCAGGCTGCGGCACCGGGGGCACCGGGACCGCCGAGCCCGGGCCGACGCAGACCGTCGCGGCGCCGGTGACCGCCGAGCGCACGCACCCGCCCGCGCCCGCTCCCGCAGCACCGACCCCCGCCTGGACCCCACCCCCGCTCGACCTCGCGAGCCTCCCGGTCGCGGACCCGTGGGCGGTCCTGCCGCGCGCCGTCCCGGACCCGGACCCCGGCGCGGTCCCGAGCGGTCAGCTCGTCGCCCCGAGCACGCCCGCGGGCGCCCCGCTCTACGACGCCCCGCGCGGCGAGGCGTTCGCTCTCCTGCCCGTCGCCGCGTACCAGGGCGACACGGCGTACCCCGTCGTCGCGCAGGAGGGCGACTGGTACCAGGTGATGCTCGTCGTCCGGCGCGGGCTGCCGAGCGAGGTCGGCCCGTCGGGCGTCAACGAGGCGACCGGCTGGGTCTGGGCCGGGGACGTCACGACGAGCACGACCGACCTGCGCATCACCGCGACGCTCTCCACGGGCGAGGTCACCCTGTGGCGCGGCGAGGAGGTCCTCGCGCGCACCGGCGCCGGGATCGGCACGCCGGAGACGCCCACCCCCGTCACGCGCACGTTCGTGATGTCGATCTACCCGGACCCGAACGCGACGTACTCCCGGCTCTTCGTGACGTTCGGCGCGCACTCCCCCACGCTGGACCAGTTCAGCGGCGGGCCCGCCCCGATCGCGATCCACGCCTACCCGAGCCACAGCGGCGCGATCTCGAACGGGTGCCTGCGCATCCCGGCGGACATGCTCGACGCGTTCGCGGGCGTCCCGCTCGGGACCCCGGTGCTCATCACGGCGTGACCCGGCGGGGTCGGGCAGGGTCCGGCTCGGTCCGCCGCTCGGCCGGCCGGGCGGTGGGGGGCTCGGCGGTGGGGGCTCGGCCGGCCCGGCGATGGGGGCTCGCCCGGCCCGGCGGTGGGGGCCCGGCCAGCCGGGCCGGTGCGGGCTCAGCCCGCCCGGCGCACGAGCACGCGGTTGACCGCGTAGAGCACGACACCGATGCCGAGCAGCAGCGCCGCCCGGACGTACACGGCGTCCTCGCGTCCCGTCAGCGGGCTCGCGAGCGTCAGGCTCACCACGGCGCCGAGCACGGGCGCCCACGTCGGCGCGCGGAACCCGCGCCGGGCGCCCCCGCGCGCTGCGTCGCCCGCCGCCGGCCCGCCCGCACCGTCGCCGAGGTCCGCCCCCGCGTCGGCCCGCGCGTCGCCCGTCGCGTCCCCCGGGTCGCGCCGCAGCACCAGCACCGCGACGTTGACGACCGCGAAGACGAGCAGGAGCAGCAGCACGGTCGTGTCCGCGAGGCCCGCCAGGTCCCCGGTGCTCACGAGGGTGAGCGCGATCGCGATGGTGAACGCGATCGCGACCGACGGCGTCCGGCGCCGGCTCACGCGCCCGAGCGCCGGCGGGACGATGCCCTCCCGCGCCATCCCGTAGACGAGGCGCGACGCCATGATCATGTTGATCAGCGCGGTGTTGCCGACCGCGAACAGCGCGATGAGCGCGAACAGCGACGGCGGGAACGCGAGTCCCGCGACCTTGACGACCTCGAGCAGCGGCCCGGTCGACTCCCGCAGCGTCGCGGTGTCGACGAGCAGCGACGAGGTGAACGCGACCGCGAGGTAGACCACGCCGGTGATCGCGAGCCCGCCGAACAGCGCCCGCCCGAAGTCCCGCCGCGGCTCCTGGCACTCCTCCGCGAGGTTGACCGAGTCCTCGAAGCCGAGCAGCGCGTAGAACGCGAGCGCCGTCCCGCCGAGCACCGCGGTTCACACGCTCGCGTCGCCCGGGTCGAGGTCGAGCGCGCGCGACGGCTCCCCGTCCCCGGTCACGACCGCCCACACGCCGATCGCGATGATGACGAGCAGCCCCGACGCCTCGATGACCGTGAGCACCACGTTGACGCGCATCGACTCCGAGATGCCGATCAGGTTGACCACCGCGACGAGCGCGAGGAACGCGTACGCCGCGACGAGCGTCGGCACGCTCACGAACTCGGCGAGGTAGTCGCCGCCGAACGCCCGGGCCGCCGCGGCGGCCGACGTGACGCCCGACATCATCACGGTGAACGCGACCATGAACGTGACGAACGGGTTGTCGAAGGCCTTGTGCGCGTACAGGGCGGCACCCGCCGCGCGCGGGTACTTCCCGACGAGCTCGACGTAGGACGCGGCGGTGAGCGTGGCGAGCCCGAACGCCACGAGGAACGGGACCCAGATCGCGCCGCCGACCTCACCCGCGACCTTGCCGGTCAGCGAGTAGATGCCCGCGCCGAGGATGTCGCCGACCACGAACAGGAGCAGGACCTTGCGCCCGACGGTCCGGGCCAGCGGGGCGTCCTCGCCCGCCGCGCGCTCGGAGGTGGGGGGTGCGGTCGACATGGGGCCTCCCGGGGGCCGACGTGCTCCGACGTCCGTCCTGGGAAGTCTGGTGCCGCACCACGCGGCGCGCGCGCCGAGACGGGCCTCGGGGTGCGGGACGGCCGATGAGTTCCGCGGGCCGTGCGGGTCTGCACCCCGACCGGGCAGGACCTGCGCCCGGCACGAGGAGGAGGCGGCATGACCGACCTGGCCATCGAGACCCACGGTCTCGTCAAGACGTTCGGGGCGACGCGCGCGGTCGACGGCGTCGACCTCGAGATCCCGCGCGGCGGCGTGCACGGGTTCCTCGGGCCGAACGGCGCGGGCAAGACGACGACGATCCACATGCTCGCGACCCTCTCGACCCCGGACGCCGGGACCGCGCGCGTGCTCGGCTACGACGTCGTCCACGAGTCGCGCGAGGTCCGCCGGCGCGTGAGCCTCACGGGGCAGTTCGCGTCGGTCGACGAGGACCTGACCGGGCGGGAGAACCTGCGCCTGCTCGGCCGGCTGTTCGGGTACACGGGCGGTGCGGCGACGCGCCGGGCCGACGAGCTGCTCGCGGCGTTCGGGCTCACCGAGGCCGCGACCCAGCAGGTCAAGAAGTACTCGGGCGGCATGCGCCGGCGCATCGACATCGCGGCGAGCATCGTCGTGACCCCCGAGCTGCTGTTCCTCGACGAGCCGACGACGGGCCTCGACCCGCGCAGCCGCAACGAGGTCTGGGACATCGTGCGGGCGATGGTCGCGTGCGGCACGACCGTGCTGCTGACCACGCAGTACCTCGACGAGGCGGACCAGCTCGCGGACCGGATCAGCGTGATCGACCGCGGCAAGGTCATCGCGGAGGGCTCGTCGAGCGAGCTCAAGGCGTCCGTCGGCTCCGGGTCGCTGCACGTGCGCGTGATGCACCCGGCGGACCGCGACGCGGCCCGGGACGTCCTGGAGCGCGAGCTCGGCGTCGAGGTCCGCACCCAGGCCGACCCGGCCGCGCTCGACGCGAACGTCGAGAGCCCCGCGCTCGCGACCCGCGCGCTCACGGCGCTCGACGCCTCCGGGCTCCGGCTCGCGCAGTTCTCGCTCGGCCAGCCGACGCTCGACGAGGTCTTCCTCGCGCTCACCGGCCACCACGCCGACGCGGCGCCGACCACCGGCGCGACCGGCACCACGACGACCCAGGAGGACGCGGCATGACGCTCGAGGCCACCCGCAGCACGCCCGGCGCGCAGACGTCGGCGATCCTGTCCGCGCTCGCGAGCACCGAGCGCCCCGCGCCGCCGAGCGCCCTGTCGACGTCCCTGACGTTCGGCTGGCGGGCGCTGCTCAAGATCAAGCACGTCCCCGAGCAGCTCATCGACGTGACGATCTTCCCCGTCATGTTCACGCTGCTGTTCACGTTCCTGTTCGGCGGCGCGCTCGCCGGGAGCACCGAGGAGTACATCCAGTTCCTGCTGCCCGGGATCCTCGTCCAGGGCGTCATCATGATCACGATGTACACGGGCACGACCCTGCGCACCGACATCGAGAAGGGCGTGTTCGACCGGTTCCGCTCGCTGCCGATCTGGCGGCCGTCGGCGCTCGTCGGGATGCTGCTGGGCGACGCCGTGCGGTTCACGATCTCCTCGCTCGTCACCCTCACGCTCGGGCTGCTCCTGGGCTGGCGGCCCGGCGGCGGCGTGGTCGGCGTCGCGCTCGGCGTGCTGCTGCTCCTCGTGTTCGCGTTCGCGCTGGGCTGGATCTGGACGTTCCTGAGCCTCCTGCTGCGCACGTCGCAGTCCGTGATGGGCGCGAGCATGCTCGTCATCACGCCGCTCACGTTCGGCAGCAACATCTTCGTGGACCCCGCGACGATGCCGGGCTGGCTCCAGGCGTTCGTCGAGGTCAACCCCGTGACGCACCTCGTGACCGCGGTCCGCTCGCTCATGGGCGGCGTGGACGCGGGCGGCAGCATCACGCTCACGCTCGTGTGGGCCGCGGCGCTCGTCGCGGTCTTCGGCTCGCTGACCATGTGGCGGTACCGCGACGCGCACTGAGCGGCCGGGGGCGAGGTCGGCCCGCGCGTCGGCGTGGGTATCAGGCGCACCGGGAGGGGGTCCTCACCCTCATGACGCAGATGACGGGGTCCCACGTCGGCGCGCGGCTGCGCGAGCGCGTGCGCGGGCAGGTGTGGCAGCACGAGGACGCCGGGTACGACGCGGCGCGGACCGTCTGGAACGGCGCGGTCGACCGGCGGCCCGCGGTGGTCGTCCGGTGCGCCGACGCCGACGACGTCCGCACCGCGCTGCTCCTCGCGCGCGAGCACGGGGTCCCGCTCGCGGTGCGCGGCGGCGGGCACGACTGGGCCGGGCGCGCGGTGCTCGACGGCGGGGTCGTGCTCGACCTGTCGGCGATGCGCGCCGTGCGGGTCGACGCCGGTGCGGTGGTCGCGCACGCGCAGGGCGGTGCGCTCGTGGCGGACGTCGTCGACCCCGCAGCGGTGCAGGGCCTCGGCACGGCGACCGCGGTCGTGCGCAGCGTCGGCATGGCCGGCATGACGCTGGCCGGCGGCTACGGCGGCCTCGTCGGGCGGTTCGGGCTCGCGCTCGACAACCTCCTCTCGGCGGACGTCCTGCTGCCCGACGGCACGCACGTCACGGCCGGCCCCGACGGCGACCCCGAGCTGCTGTGGGCGCTGCGCGGGGGCGGCGGGAACTTCGGGGTCGTGACCGCGGCGCGCTACCGGCTGCACCCGCTCGGGCAGGTCCTCGGCGGCATGGTCCTGTACCCGCAGGAGCAGGCCGTCGACGTGCTCCGCGGCTACCGCGACGTGCTGGCAGCCGCGCCCGACGAGCTCACCGTGATGGCCGGGTTCGTCACCGGCCCGACCGGCACGCCCGCGGTCTTCGTCGCACCCACCTGGAGCGGCGACCTCACCGCCGGCGAGCGCGCGGTGGCACCGCTGACCCGGCTCGGCACCCCGCTCGGCGGCGGCGTCGCGCCGCTGCCCTACCCCGAGCTCATCCGGATGTTCGAGGCCGGCTCCGCGCCCGGCCGGCACTACGCGCTCGGCACCCGCTGGCTGCCCGGGCTGACCGACGACGCGATCCGCACGCTGGCCGACGCCGCCACGACCTCGCCGTCGCCGTCGTCGCTGCTCGCGCTGCACCACTTCCACGGCGCCGCCGCCCGGGTCACCCCGGACACGACCGCGTTCGCGCTGCGCCGCGACCACCTGCTCGCCGAGGTCATCGCGTCGTGGGCGCCGGACGACGCCGACCCCACGGCGACCGCGGCGGCGCACCACGCGTGGGTGTCGCGGGTCGCCTCCGCGCTGGCGCCCGGCGCCCTGCCCGGCGGGTACCCGAACATCCTCGGGCCCGACGACGCCGACCGGACGCGCCTCGGCTTCGGCGCGAACGCCGACCGGCTGCTCGCGGCCAAGCGCCGGTACGACCCGGACGGTGTGCTGTCGGCGGTCGCCGCGATCGGCGGCTGAGCGGTCGGCGCAAGGGCCTGGGTCGACGCCGGACCGCCGTCGCGGCCGAGCGGCGACCGGCGCCTGTCCCGCGGTCGCGGCTGAACCGGGGGTCGCGCATCGCGGCCGGTGGTCCTGGCCGAGCGGTGATCGGCGCCGACGGCGTGTCGCGACGCCCCGCCGTGCCCCGGCGGGCTCGGGCGCCGCTCGCGCGCGCCGGACCGGCGCCGACGGCACACTGGTCGCGTCCGGGCCGCGGACGGGCGCCGGGCCCGTCGCACCCGGCGCGACGCGCGAGGAGCACGCCACGTGGACGGAGCCGACGAGGACCCCTGGTCGGCGGTCGCCGAGGGCTGGGCGGAGCTGTGGGGCGGGTTCGCCGACCCGGTGCGGCGCACGATCCTCACGGCGGCCGGCGTCGGTCCGGGGACGCGCGTGCTCGACGTCGGGTGCGGCAGCGGTGAGCTGCTCGCGCACGTCGACGCCTCGGGAGCGCACCCGGCCGGCGTCGACCCCGCGCCCGGCATGGTCGCCCTCGCGCGCGCCCTGGTCCCCGGCGCCGACGTGCGCGTCGCCCCGGCGGACGCCCTGCCGTGGGACGACGCCCGCTTCGACGTCGTGACCGCCGTCAACTCGCTCCAGCTCGCGGGCAGCATCACCGACGCGCTCGCCGAGGCGGTGCGCGTCGCGGTGCCGGGCGGTCGCGTCGCGGTCGCGTCGTGGGCCGAGGGGGCGCTCAACGACCTCGACGTGGTCCAGCGCGCGGTCGCGGCGGCCGCCGACGAGGACGTCCCGCCCGACGGCCCCCTGCGCGAGGCCGGCGGGTTCGAGGCGCTGCTCGCCGGCGGCGGGCTCGAGGTCGTCGCGGCCGGGCTCGTCGAGGTGCCGTGGGAGGTGCCCGACGACGCGACCCTCGTGCGCGGCGTGCTGCTCGGCGAGGACGCGGAGGGCACCGACGCCGGCCACCGGACCGTCGTGGAGGCCGCGCGCCCGTTCCGCACCGAGGCCGGCGGCTACCGGCTCGTCAACGCGTTCCGGTACGCGGTCGGGGTCGCACCGGACTGAGCGTGGCGGACCGGGGGCGCGCCGCCCGGCGCGTCAGCCGCGGGCGATGAGCTCGGGCGGCGAGGCGCTGCGCGGCACGACGAGCAGGTCGCCCTGCACGAGCCCGAACAGCCCGTCGGGGCTCGTCGCGTCGAGCGTCCGCTGCCCCAGCCGGTCGCGCCGCACCACGAGCACCGAGAACCGCACCGTCCGGTCGTCCGGGTCGACGAAGGCCGGTCCGGGGTCGACCGTGATCCCCAACGACCACTCGAGCTCCACCGCGGCGCCGGGCGGGAAGTTCTCGCCGTACGCGAGCACGACGGTGCCGGGCCGGCTGACCGCGGGCAGGAGCCGCAGCGTCGGGCGCTGCAGGGTGACGTCGGCGGCGTCCACGTCGTTCGCGGGCACCGGGTCGGGCGTCGCCGACGTCACGCTCGCGCGGACCTGCCCGGCCTCGGTCGCGGGCGCCTCGGGCTGCTCGAGCGACGGTGGGTCGGGCGGGGCCGGCACCGGGAAGGTCAGCGTCGCGGTCAGGGTGCGGATCGCACCGGGGGCGAGGGCTCCCAGGGCGCACACCGTCCCGGGCGGCGGGCACGCGGGGTCGGGCGCGACGGTCGCGGACGGCGGGTACGCCAGCGTCAGCACCACGCCCGCCGCGGCCTCGGGGCCCACCGGGTTCGTCACGACGACCGTCGCGACGACCGGCTCCCCACCGAGCCACGTCTCCGGGCGGTCGACCGACACGTCGACCGCGACGTCGGCGGCGGGGTCGTCCGGGGGCTCGTCGACCACGACGAACGGCTGGTACGCGGGCTCCGTCTCGGGCGCGCGGCTCTGGGCGACCTCGCGGAGCAGGGTGCCGTCGGGCGCGAGCGCGTAGATCCCGCGCTGGTCGGGCTGCCCGGCGGGCTGCCCCGCGACGGCGAGCTCGGCGCCGTCGGGCGACCACGCCGGGTCCTCGGTGACCGAGAGCGACGCGCGCGACGCGGTCGGGGTCCCGTCGGGCCGGAGGCCGGTGAGCTGCGTGACGGCGGTGACGACCTCGGGCACGTCGGGTCCGCCCGTGCCCGCGAGCGCCACGAGGTGGACCGCGCCGTCGCGCTCGACCGCGAGGCGCGCCCCGTCGGGCGACCAGTCGGGGTGCCGGCCGTCGAGCGGGAGCGGCGAGCAGCCCGCGACGCCTCCGCACGCCGACGGATCGGTGAGCGTGACGTCGCCCGACCCGTCCGCGGCGTCCATCACGTGGAGCTCCGCGGTCGCCGGGGCCGCGGGGATGAAGCGAGCGGGGACGAGCGCGCCGAGCGCGACACCCCCGGCGGCCGGGGCGGCCGCGGCGCCGGCACCCGCCGCCCGTCGCGGACCGGTCCCGGCGGCCACCGCACGCAGCGCGGCGTCGGCGAGCCCGACGAGCGACGCGGCGGTGCGCCCCGCGGGGGTCGTGGTCAGGCGCTCGAAGGCGGACCCCGCCCCGGTGCCGGCGGCGAGCCGCGGGCCGGGGTCCGGCACGTAGTCGAGCTCCGCGGACGCGCTGTCCGGGATGCCGCTGCCGCCGGGTACCGCCCGGACCGAGACGGTGCCCTGCGTGTCCGGACCGCCCGCGCGCGTGACCGTCACCGGCAGCTCGAGCGGCGTCGACACGACCGGCAGGGGGCAGCGCGCGGTCCTCGGCGGGGTCGCGACGGTGCACGGGCTCCCCTCGGACACCGAGAGGCTCAGCTCGGCGGGCACGTCGAGCTGCAGGTCGACGCTCGTGGGACCGCCGCGGACCGCCACGGTCACGGTCGCCGTCACCGAGCCGCCCGGGCGCACGGTCGTGGGGCTCAGCGCGAGCTCGACGTCCGCGACCGGGAGCACCGTCACGACCGTCGACGCCGAGTCGTTCGCCGGGCGGGCGTCGCGCGCCTCGCCGGCCGCCGACGCCGTCACGGTGTACGGCCCGTTCGTCACGCCGGTCAGGTCGAATGCGAGGAGCTCGGCGCCCGAGAGCCCCGGCAGGCGGCACACCGCGCCGTCGTCCACGGCTCCGCAGCCGCGCGGGAGCGTCGCCGCGGGCGCGAGCGTGAGCCCGCCGAAGCCGACCTGCACGTCCACGGCGGTCGCCGGCCCGGACGCCGAGACGGTCACGCCGATCCGCGTCGTGCTCCCGGAGGTCACGGTCGCGGGCGTCGCGGCCACGGCGACGGCGACGTCGGTGGGCGGCGTGAGCCTGCTGTACGCGAGGCGGGTGCTGTCGGGCGACCACGCCGGGTCGACGTGCTCGAGGAGCGGCTCGCCGGGAGGCTCCCCGACCTGCACGGTGTCCCCGGTCGCGAGCGTCACGACCCAGATCCGCGCCGGCCCGTAGCCCGCGCCGGGCAGGGCCCGGTACCGCACGAACGCCACGCGCGTCCCGTCGGGCGACCAGGCCGGGTCGACGTCGACGTCCCCGGGCTCGCGCGCGTAGTCGAGCGGCGCGGCGCCCGACCCGTCGGCCGCCGCCCGCACCAGGCGGTACCCCGGCGCGGGCAGGCTCGGCGCCGGTGGGTCGAGGTCGCCGACCGCGCGCACGAGCTCCGCCCCGTCCGGGGAGTACGCCGGGCCGACGTCGTCGAGCCGGACGGGCGCGCCGGCGACGGTCTCGGTCGACGCTCCCACGACCCGCCGGTCCCGGCCGTCCGCGGCGACGACGTCGGCCACGTCGGCGTCGTGGCTGCGCCGGGTCACCAGGACGCGCGCCTCGGCCTGCCCGACGTCCGGGAACACGAACGCCCCGAGGAAGGCACCGTGCGACTCCGCGACGCCCGCCACCGCGGCGACCGGGCTGAGCGAGCCCGCGTCGGCGCGCACGGGCGTCGTCGTCGCGTCCCGGACGAGCCGCGTCACGTGGACGTCGCCGAACCGGTCGTCGCGCGTCGTCGTCAGCAACAGCTCGGCGCCGCCCGGGGCGAACGCCGCCTCCGCGCTCGGCGGCTGGGTGACCGCCCCGCCCTCGGGGCCCACCCACAGCGGGACCACCTCGGGCTCGGCGCCGCCGGCGAGACCGTCGGGCAGCGCGAGCGACGCGAGCGAGCCGTCGGAGCGGTACCGGGTCGTGGTGAACACCACGTGGATCGGCCCGACGTCGTCGCTGTAGGGCAGCACGGCGGGCTGCGTGTCCGCGTCCGGTCCGCGCGTGAGGCGGCGCAGCCCCGCCTCACCGCCGGCGCGGAGGTCCACCTCGACGCCGAAGAGGTCGCCGAGCGTCGGCACGCCGGCCTGCGCGGGCGGCGCCCCGGGGTCGGGGCGGTCGCTGCTGAAGACCAGCACGGACCCGAGGAGCGCCCACGCGGGCCACGTGTCGGCCGCGGCGTCCGTCGTGATGCGGACCGCGGGCAGCGGCTCCTCGTCGGTGCACCCCGACCAGGACCCCGCGAGCGGCGTGACCCAGATGTCCCAGCCCCCGGCCGCGTCGGACGCGTACGCGACCGCGTCGCCGCGCGGGGACACGACGGGGTGGGTCTCGACGGCGTCGTTCGCGCACGTGACGCGCACCGGTGGGCTGTCGGAGTCCGGCGGGTCGACCCACACCTCGCCGTCCGCGTCGCCGCCCGTCGTGCTCACCCAGGCCGGGAAGCCGGCCTCGACCCCCGTGGGCCCCGAGGCCTCCCCGGTGTGCGCGGCGGCGGCGTCGGCGAGCGGCACGTCGCCCGAGCTGGGCTGCGCCTCGTACCGGTAGGGACCGCCCTTGCCCAGGTCGACGCGGCGCACGAGCGCGGACGCGAGCTCGTCCCGGTCCTGCGTGAACGCCAGGCGCGGGTCCACCGGGTCCGTGACCGCGGCGGGCAGCCCGGCACGCCCGAGCCCGTGCTGCGACGCCGGCGCGGCGGGCAGCGCCCCGGCGCCGCCGACGACGCATGCGAGGGCCAGGACCAGCACCGGTGAGCTGCGCCGCACGTCGAACCGCCGTCCTGTCGCCCGGGACGCCGCGCGCCGCACGGGCACGGACGCCGTCGCCTCCACTGTGCCGGGGCGCGCGCCGGCCCCCGCACGGGCGCGGGGCAGACGATGGGGTGAGGCGACCGGCCCCAAAGGGCAGAGCGCCTGACGGGACCGGCCGGGCGGCGCCGGGCGGCGGGGCGGCGGACGCCGGCCGGGGGGTCGGCGCACGCCGCCCGGCGCACACTGGGCCGATGGTCGTCCGTCGCAGGGTGGTCGTCCGCGGCGAGGTCCAGGGGGTCGGCTTCCGCTGGGCCTGCGCGCGCGAGGCGCAGGCGCTGGGGGTGCGCGGCTGGGTCCGCAACCGGCCCGACGGCGCGCTCGAGGCGGTCGCCGAGGGAGAGCCGGAGGCCGTCGACCGGCTGGTCGACTGGGCGCGGCGCGGGCCGTCCCACGCGCACGTGACCGCGGCCGAGGTGGTGGACGAGGAGCCCGAGGGGCTGCCCGACTTCCGGATCGCGGACTGACCCGGACCCAGCCGTCAGCGCACGCGCCGGACCGTGCCCGCCGAGCCGTCGACCTCGACCACCTCGCCGTCACGCAGCGCGTCGAGCGCCGTGGGCACCGCGAGGACCGCCGGGATCCCGTGCTCCCGCGCGACGACCGCCGCGTGCGAGAGCACCCCGCCCGTCTGGGTCACGACCGCCGCGACCACGCCGAACAGCCGCGTCCACGCCGGGTCGGTGAACCGGCACACGAGGACGTCCCCGGGCCGGACGGCGGCGAACCCCTCGGGCCCGGCGACGACGCGCACCGTCCCTCGACGCACGCCGCGGCTCCCGGGGACCCCGACGAGGACGTCCCCGGCGCCGGCAGCCTGCTCGTCCGGTGCGGCGGCGGCGGGACCGCCCCCCGGGGGAGCACCGCCGACGGAGCCGCCCGCCCCCGCAGCGTCACCACCGCGCCCGGGCACTCCCGGCAGCCCGGCGGTCACGGGACGCGCCTGCAGCACGTGGACGACGCCGCCCGCGAGCGCCCACTCGACGTCCTGCGGCCCCCCGAGCAGCGCCGCGAGGTCGCGCCCCAGCCCCGCGAGCCCGCGCACGGCGGCGTCGTCGAGGCACCGCGCACCGGCGAGCCCGTCGGGCACCGCCGTCCGGACGACGCTCGCCCCCGCGCGGTCGGCGCGCGTGACCTTGGCGCCCACGACGGTGTCGACCGCGCCCGCGGCGTCGACCACGTGCCGGTCGGGCGTGACGTGCCCGCCGACGACCGACTCCCCCAGCCCCCACGACGCCTCGACGACGACGGGGTCGCCGGGCGCGCGACCCGTGAACAGCACGCCCGCGACGTCGGCGTCGACGTGCCGCTGGACCAGCACCGCCGTCTCGGGGGCGTCGCGCGACCCCGCGGCGTCGGGGGCGCCCACGGAACCCGAAGCGTGTCGGGAGCCCGGGAAGCCGGCGGTCGCGCGGGAGCCTCCGGAGCCGAGGTCCTCGCGGGAGCCTCCGGAGGAGACGGCGTCGCGGGCGGCTCGGGGGCCGCCGACGTCCTGGTCGTCGTCGAGCCGCCGGTACGCGACCGCCTCGGGCGACCAGAGCGACGCCCAGCACGCCCGCACGGCGTCCACGACCTCGTCGACGCCCCGGACCCCGAGGCGACTGAGGTGCTGCCCCGCCCCGGAGCGCGTCGCGCCGTCCTCCCCGGTGGCCGACGAGCGGACGGCGACCGGCCCGTCGCCCAGCCGCACGAGCGCCCGCGCGAGCTCGTCGACGAGCATCCGGGGCAGGTCGACCGCCTCGAGCGCCCGCTGCGCCGCCCGGGGACCGCCGAGCCGCACGAGCCCGGGCACGTCGAGCCGCTGCGCCGCCGCGCGGTACACGGCGAGCGGCACGACGACGCCCGCAGGCACCGGGAGACCGGCGCGCACGAGGCGCCCGAGCGTCCCTGCCTTGCCGCCCGCGACGTCGATGGTCGCGTCCTCCAGGGGTACGAGCACAGGTCCTCCGCATCGCCGGGCCGCGACCGCGAGCGCGTCCGCCACCGGGACTCCCACGGGCGGTCACGGCGCTCGGCCGCCGCGACCGCCGCTGCGCATCAACTGATCGTTGACAACGTCCCGTTGATGATGCACGGTCGGCGCGTGGACCACAACGACCCCGCGCGGGCCGCACAGGCAGCGGAGGCCGCACGCGCCGACCAGGCGCAGGCGCGCTCCGAGAGCGCGGCCCGCACGCTGCTGCTCGACCTCGGGGCGGCCGACCTCGACGCCCGGCCCTGGGAGCCCGCCGGGATGCCGCCGTCCGCCGTCGACCTCGTGCGCTTCTTCCTGTGGCGGTCGGCACGCGGCGACGCCGGCCGCACCCGACCGCACGACCCCGGCGGCCCCGACGACGCCCACGCCGCGCGCGCCGCCCTCGCGCTGCTCCCGGCCGCTCGCGCCGAGCTCGACCAGCTCGAGACCGCGCTGCTGTTCACCGCACGCGCGGCCGGCCTGACGTGGGCGCAGATGGCCGACGCGCTCGGCATGAACTCGCCGCAGGCCTGCCAGCAGCGCCTCGACCGCCTGCTGACCCGGCGGTCGCGCGGCGGGCAGGGGCGCACGCCGTGACGCGCGCGTCGTCGGACGAGCTGCTCGTCCTGCACGCCGTCCGGCTGCGCGGCTTCACCGACGTCGCGTCGGCCGCCCGGCGCTTCACGCTCGATCCCGGCGTCGCCGAGGAGCTCCTGCTCGACGAGCAGGCGCTCGGGCGCGTCGCGTGGTCGGAGTTCGCCGGGCTCGGCGGCTGGTCGCTCACCGACCGCGGGCGGGCGCACGGCGAGCGGCTCCTCGCCGCGGAGCTCGCCGCCGTGCCGGGCGGGCGCGAGGCCGTCTCGGCGACGTTCGAGGCGTTCGGGCCGCTCAACGACCGGCTGCAGGGCGCGTGCACGGGCTGGCAGCTGCGGCCCCGGCCTGGCGACCCGCTCGCGGAGAACGACCACACCGACCCCGCATGGGACGGCCTGGTGGTCTCCGAGCTCGACGCGCTCGCCCGGGAGCTCGTCGCGGTGGTGCACGGGCTCGTCGCGGTGCTCGACCGCTTCGCCGGCTACGACCGGCGGTTCTCCGCCGCGCTCGACCGCGTCCGGGCGGGCGACGGGAGCTGGGTCAACCGCACCGGCGAGGACTCGTGCCACACCGTGTGGTTCGAGCTGCACGAGGACCTGCTCGCGACGCTCGGGCTGCCCCGCGGCGTGTGACCCGCACGCCGCTGCCCCGCGGCGCGTAGCCCGTACGCCGCAGCCGCGGAGGGCGCGACCCGCACCGCCGAAGCCGCAGGGCGGGAGGGGCCGCGCCCCGAGGCCAGCCCCGCGCCCGGGCCCGCCCCCGCGCCGGCTCACGTGAGCGGCGGCAGCACCTGGTCACGCGCGAGCACCGCCCGGAACGGGTCGCCGCGCTCCGCGACCCGGTCGAGCACCGTGCGCAGCGTGAACGCGTCGGGCCGCAGCCAGTCCTCGTCGAGCTCGTCCCACGTGATCGGCGCGGACACCGGCGCCCCGGCCGCCGCGCGCGGGCTGTACGGCGCCACGAGCGTCTTGTTGATCGCGTTCTGCGTGTAGTCGAGCCGCGCGAGCCCGCCGCGCTCGTGCACGCCCCAGCGCCAGCTCACGAGCTCGGGGACGACGGCGCCGACCGTGCGCGAGACCCGCTCGACCCACGCGCGCGTGTCGTCGAACGCCGGGCCGGGCGCGATCGGGATCCAGATCTGGATGCCGCGCCGGCCCGTGAGCTTGGGCTGGGCCTGCACGCCGAGGTGCTCGAACGCGTCGCGGTGCAGCCGCGCGAGCAGCACGACGTCCTCCCACGCCGTGGACGTCCCGGGGTCGAGGTCGACGAGCGCGTAGCTCGGACGCTGCGGCTCGGCCGTCGGCGACGTCCACGCGTGCCACTCGAGGGCCCCGAAGTTCGCGGCCCACACGAGCGCGGCGGGCTCGTCGACCACGAGGTACGTGCGCGTGTCGCCCGGCTCGACGTCGGGCCGGTCCCAGCGCGGCAGCCAGTCGGGCGCGTGCCCGGGGAGCTCCTTGTGCCAGAACCCCGAGCCGCCCGCGCCCTGCGGGAACCGGTGCATGTTGAGCGCGCGCCCCTGCAGGTACGGCAGGGCGACGGGGGCGATGCGCGCCGCGTACCGGACGAGCTCGCGCTTGGTCACGGGCTCCTCGCCGGGCCGGGCCGGGAACAGCACCTTGTCGAGGTTCGTCACCTTGAGCCTGCGGCCGTGCACCTCCCACGTCCCGCCGGAGCCGAGGTCGTCGAGCGCGGCGAGCTCGTCGTCGGTCGGGGCGGCGACCTCCGGGTGCAGCGCGACCGACGCCTGCGCCGCCGGGAGGTCCGAGCGCCACAGCCGGTGGGGGTCGGCGAGCACCTCGTCGTTCGTCCGGCCGCTCAGCACCGAGTGCGGGTGGTCCTCGGCGTCCCAGCCCTCGACCGCGTGGTCGTCGCGCTTGTGCAGCATCAGCCACTGCTCCTTGCCGTGCGCGTCGGGCCCGCCGCTGCGCACGAGCACGAACCGCCCGTGCAGCTTCGTCCCGTGCACCTCGACGTGCAGCTCGCCGTGCGCGACCTCGGCGCCGGGGTCGTCGCTCTTGTACGGCACCCACGTGCCCCGGTCCCACACGATGACGTCGCCGCCGCCGTACTCCCCGGACGGGATGACGCCCTCGAAGTCCGCGTACTCGAGCGGGTGGTCCTCGACGTGCACCGCCATGCGCCGGACCTTCGGGTCGAGCGTCGGCCCCCGCGGGACCGCCCAGCTCACGAGCACGCCGTCGATCTCGAAGCGCACGTCGTAGTGCAGGCGGCGGGCCCGGTGGCGCTGCACGACGAAGCGCCGCAGCCCGTCGGCGGGGTCGGGCGCCGGTGTGCCGGACGGCTCGGGGGTCCGGGCGAAGTCTCGCATCGCCCGGTACGTCTCGAGCTCGCCGGTCTGCCGCTCCCGCGCTGCCACCACCTGGCTCCCTCACCTCGGCCCGCGGACCGCCCGGGCGACGCAGCGTGCCGTGCGGCGCGCGCTGCTCACGCTAGGACGGGAGGCAGCGGGCCGCACGTGTGCGCCGGTCCGTCGCTCCCGTGCGCGACGCGCGGACGCGGGCAGCGGTTCGGCGCGACCGTCGCCTGCGGGACGCCACTCCCCCGCGACCGTCGCCTGCGGGAGGTCACTCCCCCGCGACCGTCGGTGCCGGACGTCACTCGCGCGCGACCGTCGGGTGCCCGACGGTCACTCCCGCGCGAGCGGCGGGTGCAGCGCGGTCGCGTCGCCCCGCCGGTACACCGTCGCGGGCCGCCCCCGCCCCTCGGTGCGGGTCCGCCCGGTGTCGACGAGGAACCCCGGCGCGCCCGTGACCTTGCGGTGGAAGTTGCGCGGGTCGAGGCGCTGGCCCCACACGCTCTCGTAGACCAGACGGAGCTGGGCGACGGTGAACTCGGGCGGGCAGAACGCGGTCGCGAGCGGGCTGTACTCGAGCTTCGCCCGCGCCCGCTCGAGCCCGTCGGCCAGCACGCGCGCGTGGTCGAAGGCGAGCGGGGCGCCGAGCGCGTCGTCGACCGGGACCCAGTCCGCGGCGTCCGCGTCGGTCCCCGCGCGGGGCTCCGGCAGGTCGGGCGCGAGCGCGAGGTACGCGACGGACACGACGCGCATGCGCGGGTCGCGGCCCGGTTCCCCGTACGAGCCGAGCTGCTCGAGGTGACCGGGGACGTCCCGCAGCCCGGTCTCCTCGGCGAGCTCGCGCTCCGCGGCGGCGTCGAGCCCCTCGTCCGGGCGCACGAACCCGCCCGGCAGGGCCCGCTGCCCGCGGAACGGCTCCTCGCCGCGCTCGACGAGCAGCACCTGCAAGGTCCCGGTCCGCAGCGTGAGCACGACGAGGTCCACGGTCACCGCGAACCGGGGGTAGGCGGACGGCGTGTAGTCGCGGGGTCCCATGCCGGCCACTCTATATCGTCAACTTGACGATTAAGCACGCGCCGCTTTATCGTCATGGCGACGACAAAACGAAGGAGGCCCCCGTGGCCACGATCACCCGCTACCCGTTCGTCCGGCACCTCCGGACGGCCCCCACCTCGCACGTCGTGCAGCTGCGCGACGGCACCGTCCGGCGCTCCGGCACCGGGCTCTCGTTCTGGTTCCGCCCGCTGACAGCGGTCCTGTCGGAGGTCCCCGTCGACGACCGCGAGCTGCCCCTCGTGGCCCGCGCCCGCACCGCCGACCTCCAGGAGGTCACCGCTCAGGTCACCGTGAGCTACCGCTTCGAGGACCCCGAGCTCGTCGCCCGGCGGCTCGACTTCGGCATCGACCCCGGCACCGGCACGTGGACGGCGAGCCCGCTCGACCAGGTCGCGCACCTGCTCGGGGAGCTCGCGTCGGGCCACGTCATGGACGCCCTCGCGGGCAGCACGCTGCGTGAGGCGATCTCCTCGGGGACCGGGCCGCTGCGCGCGCGGGTCACCGCGGCCCTGCTGGCCGACGACCGGGTCGCCGCGACCGGGCTGCGCGTGCTCGGCGCGCGCATCGGCTCGGTCCGGGCGGACGCCGACCTCGAGCGTGCGCTGCAGACGCCGGCTCGCGAGCAGGCGCAGTCGGAGGCCGAGCGGTCGACGTTCGAGCGGCGCGCGCTGGCCGTCGAGCGCGATCGCGCGATCGCCGAGAACGAGATGACCAACCGCATCGAGCTCGCGGGCCGCGAGCAGCAGCTCGTCGCGCAGGAGGGCACCAACGCCCGCGCCCGGGCGGACGAGGCCGCCGCCGCCGCACTCATCGAGGCCCGGGCGCACGCGGACCGCCAGCGCGTGCTCGCCGCCGCCGCGGCCGAGGCGGCACGGCTGCAGGGCGAGGCCGAGGGCGCCGCCGAGAGCGCCCGCATGGCCGCCTACGCCGACGTGCCGTACGAGGTGCTGCTCGCCGTGGCGCTGCGCGAGCTCGCCGGGAACCTGCCCGCGATCGGTCAGCTCACGCTCACCCCGGACGCGCTGACCGGCGCCCTCACCGCGCTGACCGCCGGGCGGGGTGAGTGACGTGACGCTCGCCCCGCGCGTGGTCGTCGTGCACCGCCGCAGCGCGCTCGACGAGCTGGTGGACCGCCACGGCACCCGCGGCCAGGCCGAGTTCTTCCTGCGGACGCGCGGCCGCGACCTCGCCGAGGTGCAGGCGAGCCACGACGCCCTCGCCGACGCGCTCGCGCGGACCCGGGCCGCGGTCCCGGCGCACTGGCGCCGCGGGGACGTCGACCGGGACGACCTGCACCGCTTCGCGTTCGAGCCGCAGGACGTGTGCCTCGTCGTCGGGAGCGACGGGCTCGTCGCCAACACCGCGAAGTACGTCGGCTCCCAGCCGGTCGTGGGCGTCGACCCCGAGCCCGGGCGCAACCCGGGCGTGCTCGTGCGCCACCGCCCGGCGGCCGTCGCGCAGGTCCTCGACGCGGTCGTGCGCGGCGCCGCCCGCGTCGAGCCCCGGGCGCTCGTGCGCGCGTCGCTCGACGACGGCACGTCCCTCGAGGCGCTCAACGACGTCTACGTGGGGCACGCGGGCCACCAGTCGGCCCGGTACGCGCTGCACGTCCCGGGCGGTGCGAGCGAGGCGCAGTACTCCTCGGGCGTCGTCGTCACGACGGGGACGGGCGCCACCGGGTGGGCCGTGTCGCTCGCCCGAGGACGGGCCGACGCTCCCCCGCTTCCCGGTGCGGCGGACGCCGCGCTCGCCTGGTTCGTGCGCGAGGCGTGGCCCTCGCCGAGCACCGGGACGACGCTCACGGCGGGGACGCTGGCCGCGGGCACCGAGCTCGGGCTCGTCGTGGGCTCGGACTCGCTGGTCGTCTTCGGCGACGGGCTCGAGGCGGACCGGCTGACCGCGACGTGGGGCCAGACCGTCCGCCTGGGGCTCGCGGAGCGCCGGCTCCGGCTCGTGGTCTGACGGCCTCGGCACCGTCCGCGGGGGCGCTCAGCCGATCGCCGCGAGCAGGTCGCCGCACGCCGCCTCGCACGCCCGGCACGCCTCGGCGCAGATCCGGCAGTGCTCGTGCATCCCGGCGTGCTGCTCGCACTCGTCGCCGCACGCGACGCACGCCGCGATGCACGCGGTGAGCAGCGCGCGCGTCACGTTCGCGTCGTAGCCCGTGTGCCGGGACAGCACCCGGCCCGTCGTCTCGCACACGTCCGCGCAGTCCAGGTCGCCGCGGATGCACGTGCGCAGGTCCGCGACCATCTCCTCGCTGAGGCACGCGTCCGCGCACGCGGTGCACGCCTGCGCGCACTCGATCGCGACGTCGACGACGCGGGCCAGGAGCCCCCGGTCCAGGGTGATCGAGGCGGGGTAGCTCCTCATCATCGCGGTGGTCTGCATGTCGCCCTCCAGCGGACGTCGCTCCGGAGGCGGAGGACGCCCGTCGCGCGGGTGGGGACGTGCACCGCCGATGACCCCTCCACGCTAGGGCGGCGCCCGCCGGGTCGCACGCGGGTGCGGACCGGACACGGCCCCGCGGCGGGGCCCCGCAGCCGGCGTCCCGTCGGGCGCGGACCGACGACCGCACCGCCGCCGCGTCAGCCCTGGCCGGAGCGGTCCGGCAGCTGCTGGACCGACCACTCGTTGCCGTCCGGGTCCCGGAACCCCGTGAACCGGCCCCACGGGTAGTCCTCGACGGGCGGCGCCTCGACGCCGCGCGCGAGCAGGTGCTCGCGCGCGGCGTCGGCGTCGTCGACGACCACCTGCAGCCCGCGCACCGATCCGGGCTCCGCGTCCGAGAGACCGAGCCCGAAGGCGATCGAGCACGCCGAGCCGGGCGGCGTGACCTGCACGAACCGCAGCCCCTCGGCGACCACGTTGTCCTGGTCGACGCCGAACCCCAGCTGGTCCGCGTAGAACGCCTTGGCGCGGTCCACGTCGCTGACCGGGACGATCACGAGCTCGAGCCTGAAGTCCACGGGGGCCTCCACCGACCGGGCCGCCGACCCGACGCCGGCGGCGGTCCCCCATCGTCCCGCCGACGACCGCGGCCGCGACAGCCCCGGACGGGCGCGGCGGGCTGCCCCTTCGCCCCTTCCTGCGCGCCGTCCGGGACGCGCCCGGGCGACGGTGCGAGCGGTTGCGCGCCCCGGTGCACCGCGCGAGCATCGCGCGATGACGACCGCCGAGCGCGCGCACGACCTGGTCCTGTACGGCGCGACCGGCTTCGTCGGCCGGCTCGTGGCGGCGCACCTCGCCGAGCACGCACCGCCGACGGCCCGCATCGCCCTCGCGGGTCGCTCGCACGCCCGGCTCGCCGAGGCCCGCTCCGCCCTCCCGGCCGCGGCCGGCGCCTGGCCGCTCGTGGTCGCCGACGCGCACGACCCGCAGTCCCTCGCGGCCCTCGCCGGAGCGGCGCGCGTCGTCGTCACGACCGTCGGGCCGTATGCCCGCCACGGCCTGCCGCTCGTCGAGGCGTGCGCCCGGGCGGGCACGCACTACGCGGACCTCACCGGCGAGGTGCTGTTCGTGCGCGAGGCGGCGGACCGGTTCGACGCGGTCGCGCGCGGGTCCGGCGCACGCCTCGTGCACGCGTGCGGCTACGACTCCGTGCCGTCGGACCTCAGCGTCCTGCTGCTGCACCGGCGCAGCGCCGCCGACGATGCCGGGACCCTGACCGAGGCCCGGCTCGTGGCGACGGCGCGCGGCGGGTTCAGCGGCGGCACGGTCGAGTCGATGCGCGGCGTGGTCGCGGAGGCGCTGCGCTCCCCCGACGCTCGGCGGGTCCTCGCCGACCCGTTCTCGCTCAGCCCCGACCGGGCCGCCGAGACGTCGCTGCCGCAGCCGTCGGACGCGCCGCCGCCGCACCGCGGGCCGGACGGGGGCTGGACCGCGCCGTTCCTCATGGCGTCCTTCAACAGCCGCGTCGTGCGGCGCAGCAACGCGCTGCAGGGTTGGGCGTACGGGCGCTCGCTGCGCTACGGCGAGGTCATGGGGGTCGGACGCGGCGCGCGCGGGGCCGCCGCCGCGCTCGGGGTGACCGCAGCGCGCGGGCTGCTGCCTGCGGCGATGGCGTTCCCGCCGACGCGAGCCCTGCTCGACCGGGCGCTCCCCGCGCCGGGCACGGGCCCGTCCGAGGAGACGCGCGCGCAGGGCTGGTTCCGGATGCAGACCGACGCGATCACCACGTCGGGCCGCCGCTACCGGGCCGTCGCGGCGGCGCAGGGCGACCCGGGGTACGCCGCGACCGCGGTCATGATCGGCGAGGCGGGCCTCGCGCTCGCGCTCGACGAGGACCGGCTGCCGGACCGGGCGGGCTCGCTGACCCCGGCGACCGGCCTCGGCGACGCCCTCGTCGACCGGCTGCGCGCCGCGGGCCACACCTACGGCGTCGTGGAGCTCCGGCCCGCGCCGGCCGGTCGGGGCCGCTGACGGGGCAGACTCGTCGGGTGAGCGCGGTCCACCGGTACGACGTCGAGATCGTGCACCTGCTCGTCTCACCGCGGCACGCCTATGCCGGCCGCCCGCGCGACGGGGCTGCGGACGTCCCCACGACCGATGCCGCGAGCGTCGAGGTCGTCGCGGGCAAGGGCATCGTGGGCGACCGGTTCTTCGGGCACGCCGCGCACGCCGACGCCGCGGTGACCCTGCTGTCCGCCGAGGCGCTCGAGGCCATCGCCGCGGAGCTCGGCGCTCCCCCGTTCGACCCGCTGCGCGCGCGGCGCAACGTCGTCCTGCGCGGCGCCGAGCTGCCCCCGCTGCTCGGCGAGGAGCTCGTGCTGGAGCAGCCCGGCGGCGCGGTGCGCCTGCGGGCCGCGCGGCCTGCGGCGCCGTGCGCGTGGATGGACCGCGTGCTCGCGCCGGGCGCGCACGCCGCGATGCGGGGCCGGGGCGGCCTGCGCTGCCGACCGCTCACGACCGGGACGCTGCGGCGCGGACCGGCCACGCTCGTCAGCCCGGTCCCGCTCGACGTAGCCCGGGCGGGTGCTCCCGGGCCCGCGCGCCGCGCACCCCGGCCCGCCTGACCGGCGCCGGTCACCCGGCGTCCCCCGACGTCCACGTCGCCCGCACGAGATCTCCGCACGGACGCGCCTCGGCGCATACGTAGCAGCGCTAGGGTCGATACCCTGCAGATCTAGGTATGGAGGCGATGTGCGCATCGACAAGGACCTCGTGGCCGCCTCGGCCACACCGCTCGTGCTGGGGATCCTCTCCGACGGCGAGCAGTACGGCTACGCGATCCTCAAGCGCGTCGGCGAGCTCTCGGGCGGACGCATGCAGTGGACCGACGGGATGCTCTACCCGCTCCTGCACCGGCTCGAGCGCGTCGGCTACGTGTCGTCGTCGTGGAGCACGTCCGAGGCGGGGCGACGGCGCAAGCACTACGCGCTCACGCCCGCCGGCCGCGAGGCACTGACCGACCGCCAGGAGCAGTGGACGGTCGTCGCCGACGCGCTGCGGCAGGTCTGGCAGCAGGCCCAGCGCCCCGCGGGGCTCGTGGAGGGGTGGGCGTGATGGAGCAGCACGCGGAGCTCGAGGCGCAGGTCGACCGCTGGCGCGGGTACGTCCAGCGTCGCCGCGCGATCTCCACCGCCGACGTCGAGGAGCTCGAGGACCACCTGCGCGGCCAGGTCGCCGACCTCCAGGCGACCGGGCTCGACGACGAGGAGTCGTTCCTCATCGCGATCAAGCGCCTCGGCAACCTCGACGCCGTGTCGCGCGAGTTCGCCCGCGAGCACTCCGAGCGGCTGTGGAAGCAGCTCGCGCTCGTGCCCGACGGCCCGGACGACACCGGGTCCCCGTCCTGGCGCGAGCTCGCGGTCGTGCTCGGGCTCGCCGTCGGCGCCGGCCTGGCCGTCAAGGCGGGCGCGGCCTGGATCACCGACGAGAACGCGCTCGCCCGGAACGTCGGCGTGCTCGTCGTGCCGTTCGTCGCCGCGTACTTCGCGTGGAAGCGCCGGCTCACCGTCCCGGTCGCGGCGGCGCTCGTCGCGGCGCTCGCCGCCGTCGCCGTCGTGGTCAACGTCTACCCGTTCGCGCGCGGCGGCTCGACCGAGGTGCTCACCGTCGTGCACACGCCGGTCGTCCTGTGGCTGCTGCTCGGCCTGGCGTACGTCGGCGGCCGGTGGCGGTCCGACCGCGGCCGGATGGACTTCGCCCGGTTCACCGGCGAGCTCGCGATCTACCTCACGCTCCTCGCGCTCGGCGGCGGCGTGCTCATCGGGCTGACGTTCGCCGTCCTGGCGGCCCTCGGCGTCGACCTCGAGCCCGTCATGGAGGACTGGATCCTGCCGTTCGCGGTGCCCGGCGCGCTCGTCGTCGCCGCCTGGCTCGTCGAGGCCAAGAAGAACGTCGTGGAGAACATCGCCCCGGTCCTCACGCGGGTGTTCACGCCGCTGACGATCGTCATGCTGCTCGCCGTGCTCGTCGTGCTGCTGTCCTCGGGCGGCCTCGCGGACGTCGACCGCGACCTGCTCATCCTCATGGACGCGATCCTCGTGCTCGTGCTGTGCCTGCTGCTGTACTCGATCTCGGCGCGCGACCCGCTCGCGCCGCCCGGGGTGTTCGACGCGCTCCAGCTCGTGCTCGTGGTCGCGGCGCTCGCCGTCGACGCCGTGATGCTGACGGCGATGCTGACCCGCATCGCGGAGCTCGGGTCGAGCCCCAACCGGGTCGCCGCGCTCGGCCTCAACGTCCTGCTGCTGGTCCACCTCGTCGGCTCCGCGTGGCTCACGGCGCGCTTCCTGCGCCGGCAGGCCGGGTTCGCGACGCTCGAGCGCTGGCAGACGCGGTATCTCCCGGTCTACGCCGCGTGGGCGGCCGTCGTCGTCGTCGCCTTCCCGCCGGTCTTCGGCTTCGTCTGACCCGCACCGCGGCGCGCCCGGGGCCGGAGCCGGGCGCGCCGCGGGCGCGGGCGCGGGCGGAGGCTGCCTGCGCGCGAGGGTGTCGCAGCGATGGACGTCCGACCCCGCCCACGACATGCTCGTGAGCACCGTGCCGGCGTCGTGCCGGACCGTGCCGGCGCCGTGCCGGGACAGGGGGCACACGGACGCGAGGAGCTCAGCGTGGTCGCTCTGCACACCGCCGTCGCGATCGTCCTGGCCATCGGCCTGATCATCCGGTTCAAGGTGAACCCGGTGATCTCGCTGATCCTCGCCTCGCTCTACCTCGGCCTGGCGTCGGGCGTGGGCTTCGCGGGGACCATCGAGGCGATCACGGTCGGCTTCGGCGAGATCATGACCGAGGTCGGGCTGCTCATCGGCTTCGGGGTGCTCATCGGGGCGCTGCTGCACTCCACCGGCGCGTTCCAGCGGATGGTGCGCGTGCTGGTCCGCGCGGTCGGTGCGACGCGGTTGCCGTACGCGATGGCGACCCTGCTCTCGACGATCCTCCCGTCGATCTACGTCGACGTGCAGGTCGTCCTCGCGTCGCCGGTCGCCCGCTCGGCGTCGCCGCACGTCGGCCGCAACGGGCTCCCGCTGATGGCCTCGGCGCTCGGCGCCGGGATCTTCGCGGGCTACGTGTTCGTGATCCCGGGCCTCGCGGCGATCTCCATCGCGGGGCTGCTCGACATCCCGCTCGGCCGGTGGCTGCTGTACGGGATCGTGATCGGCCCGCTCACGGCCGTCCTGACGAGCCTGGTCATGCGGCTCGTCCTGCGCGGCGGGTTCTGGAAGCCGGAGTCCGACGAGGAGGTGGACGACGCGCTCGTCGAGCAGGAGGCGCACGCCGCCGCGGGTGCCGAGGAGCCGTCCGCGAACCGCCCGCTGCCGCTGTGGCTCATGCTGCTGCCGATCCTCGTGCCGCTCGTCATGATCGGGTTCGGCGCGTTCGCCGACCTGCTCGGCTTCGCCACCCCGCTCGTCGAGTTCGTCGGTGACGCGAACGTCGCGCTGTTCGTCGGCCTGCTCGGTGCCTACCTGCTCTCCCGCCGGACGGCGGGCCGGCAGCGCACGGACGACGCGCTCGACGACGGGTTCCACACGACCGGCGAGATCCTGCTCATCACCGGCGTGGGCGGCTCGCTCGGCGCGGTCATCACCCGGACGGACCTCGACCAGGTCCTCGCCGGGCTGTTCCAGGCGGACGCCGGCGCACCCGTCCTGCTCAGCGTCCTGCTCGCGTGGTTCATCGCGGCGCTCCTGCACCTCGCGATCGGGTCGGTCTCCGTCGCCGCGATCACGGCCGCGGGCATCATCGCCCCGGTGCTCACGTCGCTCGACGTCGCACCGATCGTCATCGGTCTCGCGATCGCCTCGGGCGCGATGTTCGCGCTCCAGGTCAACAGCAACTTCTTCTGGATGTTCAAGGCGCTGCTCGGGCTGTCGACGAAGGGCAGCCTCAAGACCCTGACGCTGGGCACCTCGATCGCGTCGGCGGTGTCGCTGCCGATGGTGCTGGTCGTGTCGCTGTTCGCGTAGGCGGCCGGGCGACCCCGAGCTGTCGGCAGTGCGCGACGACGTCCGGCGCGCGCCCCGTCAGCGAGCGCACCGGGCCAGGCCGGACCGGACCGGCGACGCGTCCTCGTCGCGCCCCTTCGCCTGACGCAGCAAGGGGCGCGAGGACCGCCGTCCCCGCGCCCCTTGCGCCGCCCGGTGCTCCCCGGCGTCAGTCCTGCGGCGGCGCGGCCGAGATGTCCGCGAGCGCGGAGTCGGAGTCCAGCGCGACGGCGAGGTCGCCGATCGTCACGATGCCGACGGCCTGGTCCCCCTCGACCACCGGGACGCGCCGCAGGGCACGCTCGCGCATGAGGTGCACGACCTCGGCGACGTCGTCGTCCGGGCCGACCGTGACGAGCTCCTCGGACGCGAGCTGGCCCACCGGCGCGTCGAGGCCGATCCCGGCGGCGAGGCCGCGGACGACGAGGTCGCGGTCCGTGACGATGCCGACGACCGCGCCGTCCTCCGCCACGATCAGCGCGCCGACGTCCTGCTGGGCCATCGTCTGCGCGACGGCGTGCAGGGTGTCGGTCACCTCGACGACGGTGGGGTGCGGGGTCATGAGGCTCGAGACGGTGCGTGCCATGTGTACCTCCTGGTGCGCGGTGCGGTTCGAGCGTGCGCTCGACATCGCCTCCACTGTTCAGCACGCCGCGGGGACCCGCATCCGCAGACCCTTCGGCGCGGACCCGGTGCTCGGGCTGTGCGACGAGCACGATCTCGCGGTGTCCCAGGCGGGGCAGGTGGTCGACCATGACGCGGCCGGCCCCCGACATCGAGGTCGGAAAGGCCGACCCTGGTGCGGTCGCCGGGCAGCCCGACCAGGGCACCAGGCCGCGGCGCCTCCCGCAGGACGGGCAACCCGACAGGTCCATCCATGAGCCGTCATGTCACCCGGAAGACCGGCCATCCGATCTCCGTGCGCCAGGCGGCTGGGTCGCCGGTGTCGCGAGGCCCTACGCGGTAGACCTCCCGGACGGGCCCGGCCACCGACATCGCGTTCTCCACGACCCAGGCACCGAGCTCGCCGTAGGTGACGTCGACCCCGTCGTGCTCGCCGACGTGGGTGGTCACCGCCAGCTCGGCGGCGGGCAGGGTCACGGCGTGCACCCGTCCGGTGCGCGGTGGGCGGGAGGTCGGCAGGTAGACCAGCACCCGGCCGCGGCCCTCCTCGAACAGGGCGTTGTCGTAGGCACCTCCCGGTGGCCCGGTCACGCCCGCGCCGACGGCCACCTCCAGCTCGGCCATCGCGCCGGCGAACCACGCCTCGACGTCGCCGTGGCCGATCACCGCCTCGACCGCCGCGACCTCGCGGGCGGGTTCGGCGCGCAGCTCGACCTCGATCGGCGCGGGGTCGGGCTGGAGGAGGCGGCGCAGCGAGGTCACCGCGGCACGGGTGCGGTCGAGCTCGGCCTCCAGCCGCCGGAGGTGCCCCGCGACCAAGGTGGACCGGGCGCCGGGGTCCGGCGTCCGCAGGATCTGCTGCACGTCACCCAAGGGGACGTCGAGCTCGCGGAGGCGGTGGATGACCTGGGCGGTGGGGATCTGCTCGACGGTGTAGTAGCGGTAGCCGGTCGCCCCGTCCACGACGGCCGGCTCGAGCAGCTCGTCCTCGTGGTACCGGCGCAGCGTACGCACGCTCAGGTGGGTCAGACGCGAGAACTCCCCGATGGTCAGCACGCGCCCAGTCTGGGGGCTCCCCCAGGGGGAGGGTCCCACGCTTGACCCTCCTGCGCCGCGAGGCCGCACGGTGACGACATGACACACACCGACCTCAGCTCCGACATCCTCCCGACCACCGTCCGCGACTTCCTCGCCGCCAGCACCGTGCACGACGCCGACACGGCCTCGTCGTTCCTCGTCGAGGACGTCGTGGTCGTCGACCAGGACGAGACCTTCCGAGGCCGCGACAAGGCGCACGCGTTCCTGCGCGACGCCGGCGCGCAGTTCGAGTACACCACCGAGCAGATCGGCGCCCGCCGCGTCGACGACGACCACTGGGTGGTGACGCTGCGCCTCGAGGGCACCTTCCCGGGCGGCGTGGCCGACCTGGACTACCGCTTCACCCTGCGCGGCGACCTCGTGACCGAGCTCGTCATCGCCAACCACGAGGCGTGAGCCCCACCGCAACCACCGGACCGCCAGAGGAAAGAGACACGATGTCCAGCAAGGAGCGTGACCGCCTCGACGGCCGCCGCGCGCTCGTCACGGGCGGGTCCAAGGGTTCGGGCAAGGCCGTCGTCACCCGCCTGCGGGAGATGGGCGCCGACGTGTGGACGACGGCGCGGACGATGCCTGACGGGTACGACCGTCCCGACAGGTTCATCGAGGCAGATACCTCGACCGTGGCCGGCGCGCAGCTCGTGACGGACCGCATCGCCGAGTCCGTCGGCGCGCTCGACATCCTGGTGCACGTCGTCGGGGGCGCCTCGACGCCGTCGGGTGGGTTCGCGGTCATCACCGAAGAGCAGTGGATGACCGAGCTGAACCTGAACCTCCTGGGTGCGGTGCGGCTCGACCGGTCCCTCCTGCCGGCGATGGTCGGGGCCGGGTCGGGTGTGGTGCTGCACTTCACGTCGATCCAGCGGGAGCTACCGCAGTACGACGCGTCGCTGGCCTACGCGGCGGCGAAGGCTGCGCTGCGCACGTACGGCAAGGGCCTCGCCAACGAGCTGGCACCCCGCGGCGTGCGGGTCAACGCGATCAGTCCCGGCGGCATCGAGACCGAGGCCTACGAGCGGTTCGTCGACCGGATCGCCGAGGGCAACGGGCTCTCCCGCGAGGCCGCCGAGCAGACGATCTACGACTCCCTCGGCGGGGTTCCTCTGGGGCGCTTCGCCCAGCCCGAGGAGGTCGCCGACCTCGTCGGGTTCCTCGTGTCGGACCGCGCCTCGGCCATCGTCGGCGCCGAGTACGTCATCGACGGCGGCACAGTCCCGACCGTATGAGCCGGCGGGGAGGGCCGCGAGGAGATCGTGGCCCTCCCCCGGTCCGGACCACCCGTGGACGCACCCGATGAGTCACCGACGACGAGGAACCCCATGACCACGCACAGCAGCACACCGGCCCTCGTCCGAAAGATCGCACCGCCGCCACTATTGGGCGAGGCGACGCCGACATCAGCATCAGCATCGGTTCAGTCGGCGCGCTCGGCGAGGCGTTTCGGCGCGCGTGAGCGCCACGCGGCGTGCACGAGGCCGTTCAAGGCCTGACCGCCCACGTCGGCCAACGGCACGCGAATGCCGATCGGGCGGCCCATCCTGACGAGTCGCTCGGCCGTGGGATGAGCGGCTAGGCCGAGCTCGGCGTCCTGGTCGTCCATGTGGAGCTGGACGGCACCGTCCTCGGTGACCGCGGCGAACCCTCGGCCGCGTATCGAGAACGACACCATCCCGAAGTGCGTGCCTTCCTCGACCTCAGGCAGGTCCAGCGCGGCCTTCCGCAGTTGCGCCACCGTCGTCACGACGGTGCTCCTGCCTCGGTGAGCGCCACGCGTCCGGTGACGACCAAGAGGATGTCCTTCGCCGGCATGGTGCGGATCTGAGTCGTTCCCTCGCCGACGCTGACGTCAGCGTCCGAGGCATCGAGGCGGACGCCTCGCAGGTCGACGCCGAAGTACTTCAGGTGACGGGGCCTCGCGTGGTCGAGCACGTGAGCGATGCGGTGTGCCGGCGGGCCGGGGAGCCCCAGCGGCTCGGTGATGTCGAGGCCGTGGCTGACGTCGTGACTCAGTGCTCCGGCCGGGCCGCCGCCGGGGGGCTGCCACGGGTGTTCGATGTTCGCGCGGAACAGGTCGAGAAGCTCGGCGTCAGTCATCCGCAGTGTCGTCCTGCGAGCGTCCTGGTCGGCGTACCGGTCGAACGAGAACCTGGCCCGTACGAGCCCGGCGAGGAACCGCGGTGGGCTGGCGCGGTACGGCATGGTGAGGTGGGCGACGACCTCGCGCACGCGCCACCCCGCGCACAGGGACGCGGCAGTCCACTGCTCGCCATCGAGGGTGGCGAGCAGCG
This sequence comes from Cellulomonas cellasea, assembly GCF_006538745.1. Classification (GTDB taxonomy): domain Bacteria; phylum Actinomycetota; class Actinomycetes; order Actinomycetales; family Cellulomonadaceae; genus Cellulomonas_A; species Cellulomonas_A cellasea. The sequence continues at coordinate 70,904 of NZ_BJLR01000001.1, forward strand.
TGGCGAGCCGTTCCCGCTCGGCGAAGCTCTCGGCGGCCAGGTTCTCGAGCAGCATCATGACCCTTTCGGTCGGGGACGGGGTTCGCTGCTTCTACGACCGAACGGCCCAGGATTCATCGGTCCGATGGCAGCGATGTGGGTAGCCCGAACTCGCTGAACCGAGCACCTGTACCGAGGAACGTCGTCGTCGCCGCTACCTGGCCCCGCACGACGTCGACGAGCACCAGGGCGAACGGTCGGAGCACTCCGTCGGCGGCTGGGCGGTACTGACCGAAGCCGGGAGCGCCGTTGATCGCTGTGGGGAGGAGCCGGTCGCCCGCACACGCATCGCTCGTGGTCATGAGCTCGGCGATGAGCGCACCACCGCGCAGCCACCACGGGAACGGCGGCATGGACGTGATCGCGTCCTCGCGCAGGATCGCGGTCAGTGCTGCGACGTCGTGGGCCTCGAAGGCAGCGACGTACCGTCGTAGGAGGTCTCGCTGGGCTTCGTCATTCGGATCCAGCACGTCCACGGGCTCGGTGCGCGCCATGTCCAACGCGGCACGAGCACGCTGGAGCGCACTGTGGACGGCGGCCACCGAGGTATCGAGGATGTCCGCGCTCTCGTGGCCCGAGAAGCCCAGGACGTCGCGCAGGACCAGGACGGCCCGCTGCCGAGCAGGCAGCCGCTGCAGCAGCACGATGAAGGCGAACCGCACGCTCTCACGCTCGACGACTCGGTCGGCCGGGTCGGACGCCAGCAGCACCCGCGCGTCCGGCATCGGCTCCACCCACCGGTCAGCAGGCAAGGCAGGGCCGAGGTCGGCGTTCCCTGCGGCCGGGCCGAGGTCCATCGGCACAGCCCGGCGCCGCGAACCTCGCAGCATGTCGAGGCAGACGTTGGTCGCGATGCGGTGGACCCACGTGGTCAGCCGCGCGCGGTCGGGCTCATACCGGTCCGCTCGGGCGGCCGCCCGGATCAGGGTCTCCTGAACGGCGTCGTCGGCATCTGCGGCCGATCCCAGCAATCCATAGCAGTACCCCGTCAGCGGCGTACGGAGCGCTTCAAGCCGCTCCCCGAAAGGGATACCGGGGTCCACCGCTTGCGCCGCTCCAGGTGTGGTCGTTCCCATGCGGCCACCCTCGCACGACCTCAGGACCGCAGCTGGCGGCCCCGGGCGCCGTCGGGCAGCCGGGGGCGCCGTAGGTGTCGCAGTCAACGCCCGAGCTCGACCTGCGGGTTCTGCTGGACCTGAGGGCTCTGGCCGCCGAGTCGGAAGGCAGTGTCGCGTCCGCACCAGGCGCGGCAGCGCGCACTCTGCTTCTCGGGTCGCTCCACGACCCCGGATTCGCGGCCTGGCGATCCCGAACGCTCAGAACATGAGGAGAAGCTATGTCAGCGCGCGCCTGGGTGCGCACCGCAGCCGTGTGCGGCGTGCTCGGGCTCGCGACCACCATCGCGCTCGCGGCTCGTCGTCACGATATGAGTCCGCGCTGCGAGGGTGGGCTGCGTGGGGGGGTGGTCTCTACACAACCAGGCGGAACCACACGGTCTTGCCCGGGCGGGCTGGGCGCGGGTGGTGACCCCAGGACGCGGACATCATGTCGACGAGCGGCAGGCCCAGGCCGCCAGGGGTCTGCGGGTCGGGGTCCCGAATCTGTGGCGAGTCCTGGCTCGAGTCGGACACCGCGACGGTCAGTCCGGTGAGGGCGAGGCTCATCCGGACCTCGATCTCCCCGCCGAGGGCGTGGACGATCGCGTTCCCGACCAGCTCGCTGGTGAGCAGTGCCAGGACCGCCTGGATCTCCGAGCTGATCCCCCAGTCCTCGGCACGGTCGCTCGTCCAGTGCCGGGCTACCCACACCGCACCGCGGTGGGCGGGCATCCGCAGCTCTTTCGCGACGACGAGCAGGCCCGCCGGGCCGATCTGCTCGTGGGTCCACTGCGCCCGGCCCGAGGGGACGTCGTGGAGCAGCACGTGCTCGTCCAACGAGTGGGTGGTCATGCGCTCTCCTCGGGTCCCGTCGCGTCCGGGCGTGTGTTCGCATTCGGGCGCGACCGTCGGGAGTCAAGGGAGGCTGACGACGGTGTCCGACCAGCATCACACGCCATCGGGGGAAGTGGCGGTCCGAGCGGGCTCTCGCGGTGGTCGCCCCTGGCGCTCCGAGCGGTCCCTGCCGGTCGCGGGGATCCGCTCAGAGCGCAGGAAGTGCGCGGCTCAGTTGGTGAGGGTGGGCGCCGCGGGGTGGGACAGTGAGGGGTCGTTGGTCGACCACCACCCAGCAGGGTGCCCGTCACCGGCCTTGGCGCCAGGCGCCGGAAACGAGTCGGTGGACCCCATGCAAGCGACCCTCGACCAGTTCGCCGCTCGAGCCGTGACCAGGCTCGGTGAGGGCTTCCGGTGCAGCGTGATGCTGCGCAGAGGCTCCCGTCTGGATCAGGTGGCGAGCAACGACCCGGGCGCCGCGGCGTGTGATCAGGTCGAGGTGCGCGAGGGTTCGGGGCCCTGCGTCACCGCGATCGACCAGCTGCACGCCGTGGTCGTCGACGACCTCGACACCGACACCCGATGGCCGACCTGGAACCAGGCCGCCCGAGACCAGGGGTTCCGCTCCTTCCTGGCGCTTCCGGGATACGTCGACGAGACCACCACCGTGGCGCTCAACGCCTACAGTGCGCGCCCCGCCACATGGACCTCCCACGACGTCGTCCAGGTCGACCTCTACGTCCAGGAGCTCGCCGCCGCCCTGCACCACGCAAGCACCTGACGCCCAGCCGCACTGCAGGCACACACCTGAGGGAACTCAGGTGAACGCCGCGCCCTGCGGGCTGGCACGTGTGGTGGGGAGCGTTGCTCTGATGTCGCCGGCTCGGGCGGTCCAGCACGGCCCGACCGGCCAGGTGCGACGCGGACCGTGTGTGGCGTGGGTGAGCGCCTCGACCGCCACGGCGTCCGAGGTGGACCGTTCCTGCCGACGGCGGCGGTCAGGTACCTGGACCGTCCCGAAGCTCGATGTGAGACTGTAGAGGGGTCGATGGTTCTCATCGCGGCCTACCGAGTGTCGCGCGTCACCGGTGCACGGGCGGCGCAGCCGTCGGAAGGGCCGGCTCCTCGTGGGCGAGCTGTCCCCGTACCTGCACGAGCTGGCGGTGCAGGCCGCTACCCACTTCGGGCAGCACACCCAGACGAGCATCACCTTCACCTACCAGGGTGCCGTCGTGCGGGCGGCGAGCAGCGACGAGCCCGCGGCGCGTTGCGACCAGGTCGAGGCCCGCACCGGGACCGGTCCGTGCGTGCAGGCGATGGATCAGCTGCATGCGGTGCTCGTGCCGCGCATCCCTGACGACGGGGACGCGTGGGCGCAGTGGCGTGACCAGGCGCTGGCGGAGGGCTTCGTGTCCGCGGTGGCGATGCCGGCCCACGTCCGCCCCGGGGTCGCGGTCACGCTGAACCTGTACTCCGGCGAACCGGACCCGTGGGATGCCCAGGCGTTGCTGGACGCCGACGCGCACGTCCAGGCGGTGGCTGTCGCGCTCCGTGCCCGGCTGACCGAGCCGGTACCGACGCTCGACCGCGAGGTGCGCCGGGCGCTGGACGCCCGGGCGCTGCTCGACCATGCCGTCGGAGTCCTCATGCACGCCAACGCCAGCACCCCGCAGGAGGTCTCCGAGGTGCTCTCGCGCATGAGCATCGAAGGCGACCTGAGCCTGGAGCAGGCCGCCGTCCTGGTGTTGCGCAGCCTCGAACCTTCTGCGGACGTCGACGCCCTTCCCACACCGAACCGCCCGAGTGACTGACCGACCCCACGAGGAGAACCCAGCGCTGGGGGTACGCCTCGACCGTGGACCTGACGGAGAGCAGGGCCTGGCTCGGACCCGGCCCTGGTCGCGCAAGCTCCGCGGGAGATGTTGACGCCCCGCGGCTACACGACGAAGGGAATGGTCGAGTGGACCGGTTGGCTGAACGTGCCGAGGCCATCATCGAGCTGCAGGAGCTGGTCCTGGCGACGGCGAGCGTGGAGGAGTTCACGACCGCCGTCGCGCGAGCGGCCGAACATCACATCGCGGACGGGTCCCACGTCGGGATCACCCTGCGGCGCCGCGGGCACAGCACCGGAGTCGCCAGCAGCGACGAACGAGCCGCACGGTGCGACGAGGTGGAGTACACCGCCGGCGAGGGCCCGTGCCTGGCCGCGATCGAGACCGGTGAGCGGATCGTCGTCCACGAGATCACCACCGAGCAGCGTTGGCCGGCATGGCGCGAGGTGGCCGAGGAGGCCGGATTCAGGTCAGCTGCAGCCCTCCCCCGGAAGGTCGCCGACGATGTGGCCATCGCGCTGAACCTGTACTCCGAGGCACCGGCGGCGTGGGACGCCGAGGCGCTCGCCCGGGCCGAGACGTACGCCGACGAGCTCGCCCGTACCCTGCGCCTGCTGTTGCGCTCGGCGGCCCAGGCCCAGGTCAACGACGACCTCAAGGCGGCGCTGGCCTCTCGGGCCATCATCGACCAGGCGATGGGCGTGATCATGGCCCAGAACCGCTGCTCCGCCGACGAGGCGTTCCAGATCCTTCGCGGGGCTTCCCAGAACCGCAACGTCAAGCTCCGCGACGTGGCCGCCGCTCTCATCGAGGGCATCACCGGCATCCCGGCCGTCGAGCCGGCCGAGTTCGCCCCGCGCTCGACGGCGCCTGACGCACGCCGAGCCCAGCCGACCACCAGCCCTCCCCGCTGACGATGGAACCGGTACCCGAGACCGCCGAACTGCTGCGCGAGCTGCGTACCTCAGGCGGGACCGACCTCGAGGCGAAGCTGCGGCGGATGGCCGAGCACGTCGCGGAGGTCGTGCCCTCCTGCGTCGGGATCAGCCTGAGCATCGCTGACGCCAACCTGGTCTTCACCCTCGCGTCCACGTCCCCACAGGCCTCGGCCCTGGACGGCGTGCAGTACACGACCAGCGGACCCTGCGTCCAGACCGCGCTCGACGGCATCGAGCTCACCGTCGAGGACGTGCTCGACGAGGACCGCTGGCAGCAGTTCGCCGTGGCCGCCGCAGCCGAGAACGTCCGCAGCAGCTTGTCCCTGCCTGTGTCCGTCGCGGGCGGGCACGGGTCGATCAACCTCTACGCCGCCGACCCCCATGCGTTCAACGGCAACCTCGAGTCCCTGCGCGAGGTGGTCGGACCCGGAATCGACGCCGCCGTGACGAACGGCGACCTGCCGTTCCGCACGCGGGCATACGCCGCGGACGGCCCTCGATCTCTGCGCGAGTTCGACCTCGTCGAACAGGCCGTCGGCTACCTCACCGCCGAACAGGGCCTCGAGCCCGACCGCGCCCGCCAGCACCTTCACGAAGCCGCTCAGCGCGCTGGCATCGACCCCCTGACCCTCGCTCGCACACTTCTCAACACCACCTGACCGCTCAGGAGCCGCGGAGGGGGCGAGGCGCTGCTGCGCTCGAGGCTGCGCCCGACTGCCCCGCGGGAGGTCTCGAACAGGCTTTGGCACGCCACGTCCTGTGAGATGCGCCTGAAGGATCGTCTGAGTGCACGCAGGTGCCGACGGCGTCCTGAACGCACGATCTCGACCTGGTTGATCGGCCGACGACGACGCGATCCGGCCCTCGGGAACCGAACCTGAGCACCTCGAGGCGGCCGGCTCGCTCCGTCCGCAGCATCGGCGCACTGGTGATGTCTGCCTCCGCATCCCGCCCGAGTGCCGCCGCCAGGCGCCGGACGGTCTGCAGCCAGCGCGGACTTCCCGGAGCCCCCTGGCCGGCACGATCGCAGCGCTGAGCGGCCACCTTGGGGTTGGGTCGCCCCGCCCGGCGCGAAGGGCGCGTGCGCCCCACCTCGCTCGCGTCCGCAGATGTCCGGCTGCGTCCGCTGCCCACATCCTGTCCGCATCAACGCCAGAGGCCCCCTCGATCCGAAGATCGAGAGGGCCTCTGAACTGCTACTTCACATGTAGCGGGGGCAGGATTTGAACCTGCGACCTCTGGGTTATGAGCCCAGCGAGCTACCGAGCTGCTCCACCCCGCGTCGGTGTCTCTAGAGTACGTCACCGCCGCGGAGGGACCAAATCGGTCCTGGTCACGTGCCCGAGTACGCCGCCTCGAGCGCCGCGACGTCGATCTTCTGCATCCCCATCAGGGCCGCCGTGGCGCGCGCGACACCAGCCGCGTCGGGCCGGGACATGACGTCGTCGAGCTGGCGCGGGACGACCTGCCACGAGACGCCGAACCGGTCGCGCAGCCACCCGCACTGGCTGGTGCGTCCACCGTCCGCGGAGAGCTCCTCCCAGTAGCGGTCGACCTCGGCCTGGTCCTCGCACGTGAGGTAGAACGAGAACGCCTCGTCGAGCGTGAACGCGGGGCCGGCGTTGAGGAACGTCGCGGGCATCCCGTCGATCACGAGCTCGACGATGAACGGCGCGCCCTCGGGCACGTCGGGGATCCCGGGCGGAGCCGTCACGACGCTCGTGATCGTCGTGTTCGGGATCGTCTTCGCGTAGAACTCCGCGGCCTCCTCGGCGCGGTCGTGGAACCACAGGTGCGGTCGTACGGCGCCCATCTCGGGTACCTCCTGGTCGGTGCGGGTCGGTGCAGGTGGGTGTGAGGCCTCCCCCGTGCAGACCCCGACGCGTCCCCGGACTCATCGGTCGACCTCGCCGCTGCCCGGCCACGACGAAGGGCCCGGACCGCACCGGCCCGGGCCCCTCGTCGCGTCGCTCAGGGCGTCAGTCGAGCTCTGCTTCCGCCGCGATGGCGTCCGCCAGGGCGGCGTCGAGGGCGTCCTGCGCCTCGCCGTACGCCGCGAAGTCGCCCGCAGCGAGCGCCGCCTCGCCCCGTTCGATCGCCTCGCGCGCCTCGGTCAGCGCGGTGTCGAGGCGTGTGCGGGCGTCGGCCGCGCCGCCCCCGGTGCCGCCCCCGGTGTCCGGCTCGGCGCCGGTGTCGGTGCCCGGGTCCGTCCCCGTGTCGGTGCCCGGGTCCGTCCCGGTGTCGGCGCCCGGGTCCGTCCCGGCGTCGCCGCCCTCGGCCCCGGCGTCCCCGTCGAAGACCTGGTCGAGCGCCTCGTCGAGCGTGTTCGCGAACCCGATCTCGTCACCGAACGCCACGAGGACCTTCTGCAGCAGCGGGAACCGCGTCCCTGCGGACGACTGCACGTAGACCGGCTGCACGTACAGCAGGCCGCCGCCGACGGGCAGCGTCAGGAGGTTGCCGCGCACCACCGTGGAGTTCTGCTGCGCGAGCAGGTTGAGCTCCGTCGAGACCGTCGGGTTCGAGTCGAAGTTGTTGTTCACCTGACCCGGTCCGGGGACCGTCGAGTCGCGGGGCAGCTCGAGCAGCCGCAGCTGGCCATAGCCCTCCGCCGGCTCGCCCGCCTGGTCACCGGCCTCCGCGTCGACCGCGAGGAAGCCGCTGAGCACGTTGCGCGCGTTCGTCGTCCCACCTGAGGCCGGGATGAACGTCGACATGAGCGAGAAGGTCGCGCGCTCCTGGTCGGGCATCTTGAGCGTCAGGTAGTACGGCGGCTGCGGCACCTGGGCGTCACCAAGCGTCGGGTCGTTCGGGTTGGCCCAGAAGTCACCGCCCGAGAAGAACTCCTCGGCCTCGGTCACGTGGTACCGCGTGAGCAGGTTGCGCTGCACCTTGAACAGGTCCTCGGGGTAGCGCAGGTGGCTCATGAGGTCCCCGCTGATCTCCGAGACCGGCTTGAGGCTCGACGGGAACACGTCCTGCCACGCCTGCAGCACCGGGTCCTCGGTGTCCCACGCGTAGAGGTTCACCGTGCCGTCGTACGCGTCCACGGTCGCCTTGACCGAGTTGCGGATGTAGTTGACGGTCTGCGGCAGCAGCGCGTCGATGCTCTCGGAACGCTGCGTGACCGAGTCGATCGTCGCGTCGTCGAGCGCGCGCGACGCGGCGTAGGGGTAGCCGTCGCTCGTCGTGTACCCGTCGATGACCCACACGACCCGACCGTCCACGACCGCGGGGTACTGCCGGCCGTCGATCGTCAGGTACGGCGCGACCTTCTCGACGCGCGTGCGCGGGTCGCGGTCGTAGAGGATCTGCGACTCGGACGTCACGCGCTCCGAGAAGAGGATCTCCTGCGAGCCGAACTTGAGCGCGTAGAGCAGCTTGGTGAGCGGGTCGCCGATCTCGGGTCCCGCGGACACCTCGTCGGTCGGGAACGAGGTGTTGACCTGGCCGCCGGACTCGTCGTCCGGGTAGTCCAGCTCCCAGTCGCGGGCACCGTCGGGCGCACCGACGATCGAGTACAGCGGCGACTCCGGGCTGAAGTAGATGCGCTCCTCGTACTCGCCCATCTGGCCGGAGGAGGGGATGCCCTGCTCCCAGAACGCGGGACGCCCACCGGCGGCCGTCGTGTTGCCGTACGCCGCGACGACCCCGAACCCGTGCGTGTAGACGGTGTGGTCGTTGGTCCAGTTGCGCTGGCCCTCGCTCAGCCCGTCGAGCGCGAGCTCGCGGACGGCGATCACGGTGTCCTGGCTCTCGCCCTCGATCTCGTACCGGTCGACGGCGAGGGTGTCCGCGAAGCTGTAGTAGCCCTTGTTCTGCTGCAGCTGCCGGAACGACGGGCTGACGATCTGCGGGTCGAGCAGGCGGATCGACGCCGTCGTGTCGGTGTCCGCACGGAGCTGGCCCGCCTCGGCGGTGACGTTCGCCTCGTACGGCTGGACGGCGACGTCCTCGAGGTCGAACGCCTTGAGGGTCGCGTCGATGTTGCGCTGGATGTACGGAGCCTCCGCGTCCTGCTGGTTCGGCGTGACCTGGAAGCGCTGGACGACCGCGGGGTAGACACCGCCCACCGCGACCGCGGCGACGACCATGAGCCCGAGGCCGATGGCCGGCAACCGCCAGTTGCCGCGCACCGCGGTGATGACGAACAGGATCGCGACGAACACCGCGACGCCGGCGAGGATCGCCTTCGACGGGATCACCGCGTTGACGTCGGTGTAGCTGGCGCCCTCGAACCGGCTGCCCTCGCGCGTCAGCACCGAGTAGCGGTCGAGCCAGTAGTTCGCCCCGATGAGGAGCATGAGCGCCGCGCCGAGGATCGACAGGTGGATGCGCGCGGACGGCGTGGTCCGGGGTGCGCCCGCCGGTCCGCCGACGCGGATCCCGCCGTACAGGTACTGGGTCGCGATGCCGCCGATCGCCGAGAGCACGACGACCGCCATGAGGAACGACACGACGAACCGCAGGCCGGGCAGCGTGAACACGTAGAACCCGATGTCGAGCCCGTACTCGGGGTCCTTCTCGCCGAACGGGACGGCGTTCATCCAGAGCTGGACCGTGCTCCACTGCTGCGACGCCGCGCCGCCGGCGAACAGCCCGAGCACCGCCGGGCCGGCGACCATGACGAGGCGGCGCAGCGGCTCGATGGCCTCGCGGTACTGGTCGAGGCTCGCCTGCTCCTGCGTCGACGGCGCGTAGATGGGCCGCGAGCGGTACGCGAAGCTCAGGCTCGCCGCGACGCCCCCGGCCATGAGCAGGAAGCCGAGCGCGAAGAGCACGGCGCGCGTGCCCCACTCGGTGCGCAGGACGCCGACGTAGCCGAGCTGGTCGAACCAGAGGACCTCGGTCCAGACCTGCGCGAGGATCAGGACGAGCACGACGATCACGCCGAGCACGACGAGGGTCGGTCCGAGCGGGCCGCGCCGTCGACCGGGTGGCCGCGGGCTGGGTCGGCGGGCGGTGGGGTTCGCGAAGGTCACGGGGTCAGGGTCCTCGTCATCGGTGACAGCTGGGGCACAGTCCGTGAACGTCCCGCCGCTGCCCGGGGTTCCCGTGGGAGCGGGTACGGATGGGACGATGTCGGACGTGGACGAGCCCATCCTGCCCCTGTCACCCCCGTCGGCGCGCGCGAGCCTGGCCGAGGCCGTCCGCGAGATCGAGCGGCACGTCGCGACAGGCGGCTGGGACGGCCCGGTGCGGGTCTTCGCGCTGGTGCGCACCGCCGCGGCGCTCGCCGCCGAGCCCGGCCTCGCCGCGCAGCTGCCGCCCGCCGTCGTCGCGCTCGCCCGGCACGACGAGCACCACCTGACGTCGGTCGAGCAGGAGGACCTGCCGGGCGCGACGGACCTCGAGCAGCTCCTCGCCGGGATCGAGTGGCCCGCGGGGGTCGACGGCGCGGCGGTCACCGTCGAGCGCGTCGTGCTGCCGCCGGCCGCAGAGGAGGGCGTCCCGACCGACCCCGACGAGGCGCTCGCCTACCTCATGGCGCACCCCGACCGGCAGGACGTGCGGATCGCGGTGGGCGCGCTGCGCGACGGCACGAGCTGGTGCGCGGTCCGCAGCCGCAGCAACGACAGCGACGACTCCGTCGGCCAGGGGCCGGACCTCGTGCCCGGGCTCGTCGAGGCCGTGGTCGCGACCCTGCACTGAGCCGCGCGCGTCCCGCCGCGGCGGGCCGCGCAGCAGCGGCGGCCCGGCGGCGCCGGTCCCGTCAGGAGCAGGCCGGCAGGTCGTCCGTCTCGCCGGCGCCGATCGCGACGACCGCCTCGCGCGCGTCGTGCAGCGTCGCCACGGACACCACGCGCAGCCCGTCCGGCACGTGCCCGACGACCTCGTCGCAGTTGCCCTCGGGCGCCAGGAACCAGGTGGCGCCGTCGCGCACCGCGCCGCCGAGCTTCTGCTGGATGCCGCCGATGGGCCCGACCTCGCCCGACGCGTCCATGGTGCCGGTCCCCGCGATCACGGCGCCCTGCGCCTCGTCCTCCGGGGTCAGCCGGTCGATGATCCCGAGCGCGAACATCGTGCCGGCGCTGGGCCCGCCGATGTCCTCGATCTGGATCGTGACCTCGACGGGCTCGCCGATCTCCGGGTCGATCACGGGCAGCTCGAACTGCGGGTCGACGAGCACGCCGAGCCGGCTCCCGCCGCCCTCGCGCTCCCCGGTCACGATCTCGAGCTCGCGGTCCTCGTCCGCGCGCACGACGCCGAGCCGCACGGTCGTGCCCGGCTCGATCTCCCGGAGCAGGTCGGTGAGCTGCGTGAACGACGTCAGCGTCGTCCCGTCGAGCGACGCCAGCACGTCGCCCTCCTCGACGACGCCGTCGGACCCGCTGCCCTCCTCGGCGCCGGCCACGCTCAGCGTCGCGGGGACCTCGTGCCCGAGCTCCTCGAGCGCGGCGACGGTCGCGTTCTCCTGCGACGAGACCATCGCGGCCTGGTTCTGCTCCTTGAGGCTGTCCTGCGAGACGTCGGGCGGGAAGACCTCCTCGACCGGGCGGACCGCGGTCAGCGGGTCCCACCAGCCGCGCAGCACGTCGACGACGTTCGACGGGTAGCCGGGGCCGCCGGTCGTGGAGACGGTGGTGAGCAGCAGCTCGCCCGTCGCGGGGAAGGTCTCCGCGCCCTCGATCGAGATGAGCGGCGTCCCGGACTGCTCGCCGAGCGTGTCCCGGGTCGGGCCGGGCGAGCTCACCGCGTAGGGCGCGGGCAGCACGACAAGGCCCCCGAGCAGCACGGCGGTCCCGAGCATCGCGACGGAGAGCGTGACGTTGCGCGGCGAGACGGGCGTCGGGTCGTCGTCGGCGCCGGGCGCGCCCGGCGCGTCCACCGCGACGGGTCCCCCGGCGGCGGACGACCCGTCGTGCTGGCCGGCGGCACGCGTCAGGTCATCGCCCGCCACGCCGCCGCGGGCCTCGGCGCCGTCGCTCGCGGCGGCACGGCTCGGGTACCCGGAGGTCCGGGCGTGGGCGGGGAGGTTCTCGTCGGGCACCCCCCGATCATCCCCTACGCCGGCCGCGCGCCTGCTTCAGGACGGCGGCGGTCCCGATCAGCGCGACCGCCGCACCCGCCGCGCCGAGGGCCGCCGCGTCGCGCGCGCCGAAGCGCCGGCCCGCGAGCGCGATGCGACCCTGCACCGCGACCAGCAGCACGTCGAGGCACTCCGCGGTGGTCCATCGCGCCTCCCAGCCGGCCGCGCGCAGCCCGTCGCTCGCGACCGACCACGGGTACACCGCATACGCGAGCTCGGCGCCGGGTGCGGGCAGGACGCCGACCCGGTGCAGGCGCTCCGCGGTGCCGAACGCCGTGGCGGCTGCGAGCTCGACGCGCCGCATCCCCGCCGCGGCCTCGACCTCGCGCGCGCTCAGCTCGTCGGCGGCGCCGACGGTCAGCGGGCCGGTGAGCCGCGCGTCGACGGCGGTCGCGACGGCCGACGCGAGGTCGTCGACGTGCACGAACTGCCAGCACCGCTCCACGCCCCGGACCGTGAGCAGGCGCGGCGCCTCGAAGTGCCGGGTCAGGAGCGTGTCGAGCCCGGGCCCGACGAGCGCGGCCGGGCGCAGGACCGTCACGAGCGGCGACCGGCGCCGGGCCGCGCGCGCGAGCACCGCCTCGACCGCGAGCAGGTCGCCGACGACGCCGTCGCGCAGCCCGTCGTCCGGCGCCTCGCCCGTCCGGCGCAGCGAGCGCCCGGCCCCGCTGCCGTGCCCCAGGATCGGGTCGCCGTCGTGGATCGTCGGACGGTCCGGGGCAGCCCCGTGCACCATCGCCGACGACACCGCGACGAGGTGCCGCACGCCCGCCTCGCGCGCCGCCGAGACCACGCGCGCCGCGTGCGCGACCGCCTCGGCGCGCCGCTCCTCGGCGGGCACGGCCCACGCCGCCTGGAGGTCCCCGCCGTGCGCGACGAGCACCACGACCTCGGCGCCCGCGAGCGCCGCGTGCGGCTCCTGCTCGGGCACCGCGTCGAGCCGCCGGACCACCCGCGGGCCGTTCGCGGACAGCCAGCCGTCGAGCGCCGTCGCGACCGGTCCGACGCCCACGACGACGAGCTCGCCCGGCACCGCGTCCCCGCCGCGCGCACCACTGCGCCCTGAGCGAACCTCGCGCTGCACCATCTCGTCGCCTCTGCTCTGTGGTTACCGTGGGACACCGCCTGCCTCCCGCCGGCACATCGTCCCAGGAGCACGCCGATGAGCACCGACCGCCCCGCCGGATCGTCCCCCGACGGCGAGGACACCCCTGCGCCGTGGGACGAGATCCTGCGCCAGATGTTCGGACCGGACGCCGAGGAGGCGCTCGCCCAGCTCCGCGCGCAGGGCATGGACCCGGCGGCGATGGCGGCGGCCTCGGGGCTCCCCGACGACCCCCGGCTGCTCGGCCAGGTCCTCGACCAGGTCCGCCGCCTGCTCGCGTCCTCGGGCGAGGGGCCGGTCAACTGGGACATCGCGCACGACGTGGCCCGCCAGGCCGCGGTGACCGAGGGCGACCCGTCGCTGACCGCGCTCCAGGCGAAGCAGGTCAGCGACGCGCTGTCGGTCGCCGAGCTGTGGCTCGACGCCGCGACCGACCTGCCCCCCGCGGGCGGTCCGGTCCGTGCGTGGAGCCGCTCCGAGTGGGTCGAGCAGACCCTGCCGACGTGGCGCACGCTCACCGAGCCCGTCGCGTCGTCGCTCACGACCGCGCTCGCCGGCGCCCTCGCCGAGCAGATGCCCGAGGACCTCGACGCGCAGGGGCTGCCCCCGGGGATGCTCGTGCCCGGCACCCCGACCGACCCCGCCCAGCTCGTGCGCACCCTCGGCGCCGCGGTGTTCGGGATGCAGGTCGGCCAGGCCGCCGGGACGCTCTCGCGCGAGGTCTTCGGGATCACCGACATCGGCCTGCCGCTCGTCCGGGAACCCTCGACCGCGCTCGTCCCCTCGAACGTCGAGGCGTTCGCCGCCGGGCTCGACGCACCGCTCGAGGAGGTCCGCCTCTACCTCGCGCTCCGCGAGGCCGCGCACGCCCGGCTGTTCACGCACGTCGCCTGGCTGCGCGCGCACCTGCTCGGCGCCGTCGAGGCGTACGCCCGCGGCATCACGGTCGACCTCGACCAGCTCGAGGAGGCCGTCGCCTCGATCGACCCGACCGACATGTCGGCGCTGCAGTCCGCGCTCTCGGGCGGTGTCTTCAACCCGCACACGACGGACGAGCAGAAGGCCGTGCTCGGCCGGCTCGAGACCGCCCTCGCGCTCGTCGAGGGCTGGGTCGACGAGGTCACGTCCGTCGCGGCCCTCCCCCACCTGCCGCACGCCGTTGCGCTGCGCGAGATGATCCGCCGGCGCCGCGCCGCGGGCGGACCCGCCGAGCAGACGTTCGCGACGCTCGTCGGCCTCGAGCTGCGCCCCCGCCGGTCGCGCGACGCCGCGGCGCTGTGGGCCCGCATCACGGCCGACGGCGGACCCGAGGCGCGCGACGCCGTGTGGGACCACCCCGACCTGCTGCCGACCGACGAGGACCTCGACGACCCGAACGGGTACGCGGCGCGGCGCCAGACGGCCAGCGACGCGGCGGCGGACGTCGACCGCGCGCTCGCGGAGATCCTCGGCGAGGAGCCGGAGAAGCCGCAGGGCTGACCGCAGGGAGCGCCCGGCACCCAAGCCGCGGGTACGTGGGCGCGGTCGGCCGGGCACCCGGCGCGTCACCCCTCCGGGCGGTCCGCGGGTCGCGACGTCACCGCTCCGGGCGGTCCGCCGCGACCTCGTCGACCTCGTCGAGCCCGGTGCCGTCGAGCCCCGCGTCGTCGTCCCCGCCGGTCGGGTCGTCCTCCGACTCGTCGTCCACGTCCCCGCCGAGCGTCGGCTGCTGGCCCGTGCGCGCGCGCTCGTGCCCGTACGCGACGCCCTCGAGGAAGCCCCGCGCGCGGTCCGTGCGCGGGTACGCGTCGAGCTCGGCCCAGAAGTCCGGCCCGTGACCGGCGTGCAGGAGGTGCACCAGCTCGTGCAGCAGCACGTAGTCGAGCACCCAGCCGGGCATGCCCTGCAGCCGGTCGGAGATCCGGATGGTCCCGTCGAGCGGCGTGCACGAGCCCCATCGCCGGCCCTGGTTGCTCGACCACGTGACGCTCGCCGGACGCGCCCGTCCGGCGAGGTAGCGCGCCGAGAGCCCGGCGGCACGCTCGGCGAGCTGCACGTCCGACGGCCGCCGCCGGCGCTCCTGCCGCTCCAGCCGGGTCACCATGCGCTGGACCCACTCGCGCTCCTGCGCACGCGTGAAGCGCGCGGGGATCGCGATGATCGTGCGGTCGCCGTCGCGGTAGGCGGTCACCGTGCGCACACGGTTGCGCGAGCGGCGCACCTCGACGGGGCCGACGGGCGTGTGCTCGGGCGGCGCGTCGGCGGTGCGCGGCGCGGCCGAGCGGGCGCGCGAGGAGGGTGTGCGGCTGGCACGCGACCCCGGCTCGGCGGACGTGCCGGCGGCGGGCTCGGACCTCGTCCGGCGGGCGGCCCCGGCCGGCGCAGCCCGACGCGGCCGGGCCGACTGCCCCGGCCCGGTTCCTGCGGGCATGGCGGAGGCGCCCTCGGCCGGGTGCTCGCGGCGCCGCTCCACGCCGTGCACGCTATCGGCTCGGGCCCACGGGATGCGCCCACCTCGCCGTGGCGCGTGCGACGCCGTCTGGCCGGCGCGCCGACGCACCACGAGGCCGGCGCGCCGAGTCCCCGCCCGCCGGCGACCGCCCGCCGGCGCCGCACGTCCCCCGAACGGGGGGGCACGGTTCCCTTCCGGGCCTCCATTACGGCGAGTCGAGCCCGTCGCCGCCCCCCGCAGGGCCGCCGCGATTACTGTGGGGCTCGCTCAGGTCGGGGCGGCTCCCCTCATCTCGACCGGGCCGCCGGGCCGACGGACGCGCCCGATGTCCGCAGACGCGAGGAGACCTGTCATGGCCGAGACCTACAAGGGCGAGTTCTACTGCGTGAAGTGCAAGGAGAAGCGCCAGGCCGAGGGCGACGTCGTCGTCTCGGAGTCCGGCCGCAAGATGGCCAAGGGCGTGTGCCCCGTGTGCGGCACCAAGCTCAACCGCATCCTCGGCAAGGCCTGAGCCCCACCCAGGCACCGCACGCCTCGAGGCGCCGTCCGGTCGGACGGCGCCTCGCGCGCGTCCGGGCCTGTGGACAGCCGCGGAACGGCGGCGGCCGGTGCCACGCTGTGCGGCATCGGGTCGTCGGCGTCGGGCCGGCGCACGCACGGCCGAGAGGGGTCGCTCATGCGGTTGCGCCCACACCTGCGCGTCCTGCGGCGGGGCCCGGACGAGCTGCAGGTTGGGACCGACCCGCGGTGGGCTGTCCGCCTCACGGGGCTCGCCGCCGGGGAGGTCGAGCTGCTGCAGGAGCTCGAGTCCGTGCCCGAGCTCGACCGCTGGGCCACCTGGGCCCTCGACCGGGGACTCGACCGCGCGCGTGCCGAGCAGCTCGTGGCTCTCCTGGTCGACGCCCAGGTCACGAGCACGTCGGCTGGCCGCAGCCCGACGGTGCGGGCCGGCGCGGGCGCGGACGTCGCGGCGTGGACGCTGCTGCGGCCCGACGGGGACGGTGCCGCGCAGGTCGACGCGCGCCGCTCGGCGGTGGTCGGCGTGCACGGGCTCGGGCGCCTCGGGCTCGGCGTGGCGACGACGCTCGCGGCCGCGGGCGTCGGGACGGTCCTGCTCGACGACGACGGGGTCGTGCGGTCGTCGGACGTCGGCCCGGGCGGGTACCGGATGGGGGACGTGGGGTCCGCGCGGCTCGGGACGGCGACGCGCGTGCTGCGGGACGTCTCCCCGGAGATCCGCTGCGACGCGGCCCCGGGGACGGCACCGGACGTCGTGGTGCTCGTCGAGCACGGGGCGGCGAGCCCCGAGACGGCGCTGCGGCTCGTGACCGCGGGCCTGCCGCACCTGTCGGTCGTCGTCCGGGAGGGCGACGCGCTCGTCGGCCCCCTGGTGGTGCCCGTGGGCGCGGGCGACGGACGCCGCGGGGGTGCCGCCGCGACGGCCGACCACGGCACGGGACCGGCCGGCCCGCCGGGCGGTGGCTCGGCGTGCCTGCGCTGCCTCGACCTGCACCGAGGTGACGTCGACCCGGCCTGGCCGCTCGTCGCCGCCCAGCTCGTGTGCCGACCGCCGACCTCGAGCGGTCCGCCGGGCGAGCCCGTCGCGCTCGCGGGGCTGGGCGCCGCACTGGCCGCCGCCGAGACGCTCACCCACCTCGACGGAGGGACGCCGCGCACCCGCGGCGCGGCCTACGAGATCGCGATGCCGGACCTCATGCCGCGCCTGAGGCCCTGGGCGGTGCACCCCGACTGCGGGTGCACCGCCCTCCCCCCGACTCCCGTCCCGACCCTCGCCCGCGCGGGGCGCTGATCGTCACGGGCCCGGCGAGCCGTCATGCCGCCGGAGCGGCAGACTTCCGGGGCCGACCCCGGCCCCGCTTCGTCGCGACGACCACGCCGCCGACGAAGACCTCTCCACCCCAGACCCCCCCACGGCTCGGCCCGCTCGACCGCGCCCGCGAGGCACCCCTCGACGAGGGGGCACTCCCGGCACAGGGCCTTGGCGAGCTCGACCTGGGCGGTCTGCTCCGCGAACCAGAGCTCGGGGTCGTTCGAGCGGCACGGGATGAGGCCCGCGACCATCTGGTCGAACTGCTGGTTGTTCTCGTCCGTCGTGATGACCGGGCTCGGGGGCCACGGGCCGGATCCGCCCTGGTTCACCGTGTCGAGCAGCGTCGTGAGCCGCACGATGTCCTCCTGATGTCCTTGCTGGTGAGCGTGTGCTGGTTTCCGGATCACCGGTGCCTGCGCCGCTCCCCCGACATCGGGAGAAAAGACGAGGGCCGCGGATCCGAGTGGACTCCGCGGCCTGGAAGACGGTCGTCAGACCATCAAGTTCCTGGTGCGAAGTCGGGGTGGTTCAGCGGGCGACGGCGGTACGTGCGCTTGTGATCGCCGCCGATTCCCTGGGAGCCGGCCATGGGCACAGCTGTCCCCTCGAGCCATGCGGAGATGGGCGCGAGGGTGCGCGGGACGAAGGTGATCGCGAACGTCGACTGCCGATTCACGACGGTTGTGCTCTCCATCAGATCTCCCACCACCTCTCATCACCGGCCGGGCCTCTTCGGCGCAGCCCTCCTACAAGGACGTGTCTCACCCTAGGGGTGCCCGTCAGAGGCACACAACCGAATATTCCAGGTGATTTCGAGAAGTTTCTTCCGGCCTCCGGACGGCCGTCGCGAGAACCGGGGCGAGACCCCGCGAACCGGTCCGACCAGCCGCTCCGGCGCACGCGCGCGGACCTCCTCCGGGCACCAGGGAGGGAGCCTTCTGCGGCCACGTCCCACCCGGCACCGGCGGCCGGTAGCGTGCCGGCATGGCGCCCCGCACCGCGCTCCTCGACTGGCTGCTCGACTCCGACCCGGCGCTGCGCTGGCAGGTCGAGCGCGACCTCGCCGGCGCACCGCCCGAGGTGTGGCAGGCGACGCGCGCCCGCGTCGCGACCGAGGGGTTCGGGGCCCGGCTGCTCGCGCTGCAGGACCCCGACGGCCAGTGGGCCGGTGGCGCCTACTTCCCCGCACCCGTCGAGGGCATCGACCCCTCGGCCGAGGAGGGGCAGCCGTGGGTCGCGACGACGTGGTCGCTCACCGCGCTGCGCGAGTGGGGGGTCGACGCGGCAGCGCTGGACGGCACCGCGGAGCTGCTCGAGCGCCACTGCCGCTGGGAGTACGACGACCTGCCGTACTGGGACGGCGAGGTCGACTGCTGCATCAACGGCCAGACGCTCGCGAACGGCGCCTGGCTGGGCGTCGACGTGTCCCGCCTCGCGGCGTGGTTCGTCGAGCACCGCCAGCCCGACGGGGGCTGGAACTGCGCGTGGGTCGAAGGCTCGATGCGGTCCTCGTTCCACTCGACGCTCAGCTCGCTGCGCGGGCTGCTCGCGTACGAGGTCGCGACCGGGGGGACCGACGCGCTGCGGGCCGCGCGGCACGCGGGCGAGGAGTACCTGCTCGAGCGCCGGCTGCTGTACACCGCGTCGACCGGGGAGCTCGTCGGGCCGTGGGCGACGCGGTTCGCGTACCCGTTCCGGTGGGCGTACAGCGCGCTGCGGGCGCTCGACCACGTCCGGGCCGCCGCGCTGCACGACGGCGTCCCGCCCGACCCCCGGCTCGCCGACGCCGTCGATCTGGTCCGGGTCGCCCGGCAGGCCGACGGGACGTGGCTCCAGGGGGTCGTGCAGCCCGGGCGGGTGTGGTTCGACGTCGACGTGCCGACCGGCGAGCCGTCGCGGTGGCTGACGTTCTACGGCTCGCGGGTGCTGGCGTGGTGGGACGAGGCTCGGGTGGACGAGTCCGGCTGAGCCGGCCGACCGGCCGAGCGCTGTCGGGCTCTGCCCCGCGCGCGCGTCGTCTGGCGCGCTCGTCGTCTGGCGCGCTCGTCGCCCGGCGCGCGGCGCTCCCTTCGCCCGGCGCGCGCGTGTCGGTCTACGCGCTCGTGGCGCGTGACGAGCCGGACGCGACGATCGACAGGAGCGTCGCGCCGTACCGGTCGATCTTCGCCGGGCCGATCCCGTTGATGCGCGCGAGCTCCGCGATCGAGGCCGGGCGCAGCTCGGCGATCGACTCGAGCGTCGTGTCGACGAGCACGGTGTACGCCGGGCGGGATGTCTCGAGGGCCACGGACGCGCGCCACTCGCGCAGGCGCGCGTAGATCTCGCCGTCGACGTCCCCGGAGATCGTCCGGCGCGGACCGGGCTCGGGTGCGCGGTACCGGTCCGGCGTCCGCGGACCTCCGCCGCGCCGCTCCTCCTGCGGCCACAGGCCGTCGAGGAACCGGGTCCGGCGGCGGGAGGCGCGGCCGCCGGGATTGCGGGCGCGCGCGTACGAGAGAGCGAGGTGCTCGCGGGCGCGCGTGATGCCGACGTAGAGCAGCCGCCGCTCCTCCGCGATCGACGCGTCGGTCTCCGCGAGGGAGATCGGCATGAGCCCCTCGCTGAGCCCGGCGAGGAACACCGCATCCCACTCCAGGCCCTTGGCCGCGTGCAGCGACGCGAGCGTGACGCCCTCGACGGTCGGCGCGTGCTGGGCCGCGGCGCGCTCGTCGAGCTCGGCCACGAGGTCCGCGAGCGTCGCGTGGCCCTCCTTCTCCTGCGCCGCGGCCTCGAGGTCGTCCGCGAGCGCGACGAGCGCCTGCATCGACTCCCAACGCTCCCGGGCGGCGCCGCGCGTCGCGGGGGGCTCGGGGGCCCAGCCGGCGGAGAGCAGCACGTCGCGCACGACGTCGGGCATCGCGGCGTCGGCGTCGACCGCGCGACCCGCGCCGCGCAGCAGGACGAGCGCGTCCCGGACCTCGCGGCGGGCGAAGAACCGCTCGCCACCGCGCACGAGGTAGCCGATGCCGGCGGCGGCGAACGCCTGCTCGAACGCCTCCGACTGCGCGTTCGTCCGGTACAGCACCGCGATCTCGCTGGGGCGGGTGCCCGCGGCGACGAGCCGCCCGGCGCGCTCGGCGATCCCCGCGGCCTCCGCCTCGTCGTCGTCGTACGCGGTGTAGGTCACCGGCGGACCCGGCGGGCGCTGCGCGATCAGCTCGAGCGGCGCGGCCGGGCCCCGGCGACGGGCCGCCGAGCCGGGCGCGTGCTTGGGCGCGAGCAGGCGATTCGCGAGCGTGACGACCTGAGGCGTCGAGCGGTAGTCGCGCACGAGCCGGACGACCTGCGCCTTGGGGTGCGACGCGGTGAACGTGAGCAGGTGGTGCGGGGTCGCGCCGGTGAACGAGTAGATGGTCTGGCTCGGGTCGCCGACGACGCACAGCTCCTGGCGGCCCCCGAGCCACTGGTCGAGCAGGAACTGCTGGAGCGGGGACACGTCCTGGTACTCGTCGACCACGAAGTGCCGATACTGCATGCGCACCTGCTCGGCCACGTCGTCGCGCCCCGCGAGCATGTCCGCGAGCATGAGCAGGACGTCCTCGAAGTCGATGACCCCGCGCTCGGTCTTCGCGTCCTCGTACGCGGCGATGAGGCGCGCGACGGCCTGACGGTCGTAGCCGGCGGGCGCCGGGCGGTCGATCGCGGCGGTGGCGCGCACGTAGTCGTCGGCGGTCACGAGCGAGACCTTGGCCCACTCGACCTCCGAGGACAGGTCGCGGATCGCCACCCGGTCGACCGACAGGCCCAGGCGGTGCGCCGCGTCGGCGACGGCCGGGGCCTTGTGCTCGAGGATCCGCGGGGGCGCTCCCCCGACGACCTTGGGCCAGAAGTACCCGAGCTGGCGCAGCGCCGCGGCGTGGAACGTGCGGGCCTGGACCCCCGCGACGCCGAGCTCGCGCAGCCGCGTGCGCATCTCGCCCGCCGCGCGCGCGGTGAACGTGACCGCGAGGACGGTCGTCGGGCGGTAGACGCCGGTCCGCACGCCGTACGCGATGCGGTGCGTGATCGCGCGCGTCTTGCCCGTGCCGGCGCCCGCGAGCACGCACACCGGCCCGGTGAGCGCGAGGGCGACGGCGCGCTGGTCGGGGTCGAGGGCATCGAGGAGGGAGTCGGCGGACATCGTGGTCGATTGTCTCAGCCCGCGCCGACAGGCGACGCGGCCCGGTCCACCGGTCGTCCGGCGGCAGCACGACCCGGCCTCCCGATCGCCCGGCGGCGCGGGCGCCCAGCGGACCCGGCCCACCGGTCGCCGCCCACCGGTCGCCCGGCGGTGCTGCCAACCCGGTCCGCCCTCGCGCCACGGCCGCGTTTGCGACCCGGCGACGACGGCGGAAGAGTTCGGCCGTCCCGGGCGTTGGACCCGGCGACGACGCACGTCAGACCTCGCCCGCGGCCCACCCGGTCGCCGCGACACCGCACGAGAGAAGGACGCATGAGCACCCAGACGCTTCCCGACGCCGGCTCGATCACGATGTACTCGACGACGTGGTGCGGCTACTGCCGCCGGCTCAAGACGCAGCTGGACTCGGCGGGCATCGGCTACACCGAGGTCAACATCGAGGAGCAGCCCGACGCCGCGGCGTTCGTCGAGCAGGTCAACGGCGGCAACCAGACCGTCCCCACCGTCGTGTTCCCCGACGGCTCCGCCGCGACCAACCCGTCGCTCGCCGACGTCAAGGCCCGCCTGGGGGCCTGAGCACCGGCGGGACCCTGCGGCCCCGGTGACGCACCGGGGCCGCGGACCCGGCACCCGGCGCGGCGGGCACCAGCCCGCCGCGGCCTCAGATCGCGTCCGGGAGCTCGGACCCGTACCACTCCTCGATCAGCATGCGTGCGATCGAGGTGCTGCTGGGCAGCAGGACCGAGCCCGAGCGCACCGCGGCCCGCAGCTCCGTGCGCTCGAACCAGCGCGCCTGCGTGACCTCCTCGCCGTCGACCGTGATGTCCTCGCTGAGCGCGCGGGCCCGGAAGCCGAGCATGAGCGACGCCGGGAACGGCCACGGCTGGCTCCCGCGGTACTCGACCCCGCCGACCGTGACGCCGACCTCCTCGAGCACCTCGCGGCGGATCGCCGACTCGACGGACTCTCCCGGCTCGACGAAGCCCGCGAGCGTCGAGAAGCGGTTCTCCGGCCAGTGCGCCGAGTGCCCGAGCAGCAGGCGGTCCCGCCCGTCGACGACGGCCATGATGACCGCCGGGTCGGTGCGGGGGTAGTGGTCGGAGCCGTCGGCGGTGCAGCGCCGCACCCAGCCGGCGCTGTGCGAGACGGTGACCTCCCCGCAGCGCGGGCACCGCGGGTGGCGCACGTGCCACGCCTCGAGCGCGACCGCCGCGGTCGCGAGGCCCGCGTCGCGCGCGGAGAGCTGGCCGCCGACCTCGCGCAGCGGGGACCACCGGTCGCCCGGCACGAGCACGGCGGACGCGACGTCCGGCACGAGCCGCGCGAGGTAGGCCGTGCCCCGGCCCCCGCCCGGCGCGTCGTCGTGCCCGAGGAACGCCCAGCCCTCGGGCAGCTTCCCGCCCGGCGAGAGCAGCGCCGCCTCCCCCGGGTCGAGCAGCGCGAGCTCCTGCCCGCCCTGCCCCCCGTCGCGGGTCACGACCGCGCCGGCGTGCACGAGCAGCACCCGCGTCGCTGCATCGGTCAGCAGGGACGGGACCAGGTCCGGCCGCACACGGGCGTCGGCGGCACGGTCGGTCCGCGTGCGGGACAGCGGCGGCTCGGCGATCACGCCCGCCACCGTACGCGGGGAATCCCGACATCGCAGACACGCGCGGACGCACGGGCGGCCGAGCGGGCGACGCGCTTAGGCTGAGCGGGTGTCACGTTCACCTCTCGCGCTCGCTGCCCTGGCGACCGTCGCCGTGCCCGGGCTCGACGCGTACGACGTCCGCCGCCCCGAGGTCTCGGGCGGCGACTTCGACATCGCGGTCGTGATCGACGCCGCGCGACGGCGGTGGGTCGTCCGGTCCCCCACGAGCGCTCGCTCCGGCGCGCTGCTCGAGGCCGAGGTCGAGCTCGTCGAGGCGCTCGCCGGGCAGGTCGACGCCGGTCACCTGCCGTTCGACGTGCCCCGCACCGCCGGGTTCGCGCACCTGCCCGAGGGCGGACGCGCCGTCGTCTACCCCCAGGTTCCCGGCCGGCCGCTGCGGCTCGAGGCGCTGCGCCCGGGGCCGGGTCTCGCGGCGTCGCTCGGGCGCGCGCTCGGGGCGCTGCACGAGCTGCCGACCGCGCTGGTCGAGAACGCCGGGCTGCCCGTGTACGACGCGACCACCTACCGCGACCGGCGTCAGGCCGAGGTCGACGAGGCCGCGCGGACCGGCAAGGTCCCGACGACGCTGCTCCGGCGCTGGGAGGAGCGGCTCGAGGACGTCGCGCTGTGGCGGTTCCAGCCGACCGTTGTGCACGGCGGGCTCACCACCGAGCACGTGCTCGTCGACGACCGGACCGTGACCGGGATCCTCGACTGGGGCGACGCGATGGTTGCCGACCCCGCCGACGACCTCTCGTGGCTGCTCGTCGCCGCGCCGCAGGAGGCCGTCGACTCGATCATGGAGGCCTACCAGCTCCGCCGGACCGAGCTCACCGACAGCCACCTGACCGAGCGCGCGCTGCTCGCCGGGGAGCTCGCGCTCGCGCGCTGGCTGCTCTACGGCGTGCGGACCGGGAGCGCCGACGTGGTCGACGACGCGGTGCAGATGCTGCACGAGCTCGACGAGAGCACGCGCGAGGCCGACGCGGTCGCGGGTCGCTCGATCGGCTGACCCGCTCGCCGCGGCCCGCCGGAGGCGTCGCCGCCGCGCGCCGGCCGTGCGCGTCTCACCGGGTCGCGCGCGGCGACGGCGCCGCGGCGGCGTGCAGCAGCGCCGTGATCTCCGCCTCGTCGAGCAGCCGCTCCGGGCGGACCGTGCGTCCGCCGCCGACGTAGCAGAACGCCGCGCTGACGCGCTCGAGCGGCGTGCCCTTCCAGCGTGACCACGCGAGCCGGTACACCGCGAGCTGCAGCTCGCGGGCCTGCACCGCCGCGGGGTCGGTCGGCGGGGCGCCCGTCTTCCAGTCGACGACGACGACCGCGCCGGGCACGTCGGGGCGGTCGGGGTCGGCGAAGACCGCGTCGATGCGCGAGCGCAGCACGTACCCGGCGACCGGCGTCTCGATGTCGACCTCGACGGCGAGCGGCACCCGGTGCGCCCACGGCGTCGCGAGGAACGCCTCGCGCAGTGCGACGAGGTCGGCGTCGACGCGCACGGAGTCGTCGTCGGCGCCGGGCAGGTCGTCGACGTCCACGAGCGAGGCCGAACCGAACCAGCCCTCGACCCACGCGTGGAACGCCGTGCCGCGCCGGGCCTGCGGCGAGGGCTCGAGCGGCACGGGCCGGCGCAGGGCTCGCGCGAACTCCTGCGGGTCGGAGGCGAGCCGGACGACCGCGGACGCCGACAGGTGCGGCGGGAGCTCGACGTCGGTCGACGGGGACGCGGCGAGGGCCCGCTCGGCGAGCAGGAGGTCGGCGGTGCGGTCCCACGGCGTCGGCACCGCGGGGTCGGGCGGCGGGCCGTGCCCCTCCCCGGAGGACGCCGCGGCGATCGCCTCACGCACCGCCTGCGCGGACGCCTCGACCGCGGCACGCCGCGTGCCCGACGACCGCCCACCCGGCCCGGTGAACGGGTCAGCCGGCCAGACCGGCGCGACGTCGTCCCCGCCGCGCGGGCTCGTCGCGCCGTCGTCCGGCTCCTCGGCCCACGCCTCGGGGTGGACGAGGCCCGCCTCGGCGAGCTCGGTGAGGAACAGCGACGGCGGTCGGGGCTGCGACGCCTCGCCCCACCACGCGCCCGTGAGCAGCAGGGCCGACCGGGCCCGCGTGAGCGCGACGTAGGCGAGCCGGCGCTCCTCGGCGACGGCGTGCTGCCCGGCGTCCTCGACGAACCGCCGGCGGCGCTCCTCGAGGTCCTTCGGGTCGGCCGCACCGGCGTAGGCGAGCTGAGGCAGGTCGTGCCGGTCGCCGCGCAGCGGGTAGGGCAGCGTGCCGAGCCCGCTGAGCCACGCCTTGTCCGTCGGACCGTCCTTGCCGGACGTGCGGATGGCGGGGAGCCCGCCGTCGACCATCCCGGCGACCGCGACGACGTCCCACTCGAGGCCCTTCGCGGCGTGGATCGTGACGATCTGCACGGCGTCCGGGTCCGGCTCCGCGACCGGCATGTCCAGACCGCGCTCGCGCGTGTCGGCGGCGGCGAGCCAGGCGAGGAACGCGCCCAGCGTGGGGCTGTCCGCGCCGTCGGAGAACTGCACGGCCACGTCGCGGAACGCGTCGAGGTGCGCGCGTGCCCGGCCGGCCGAGACGCCCGCGCGCGCCGCGACCTCGATGTCGAGGCCGAGCAGGCGCTCCGCCTCGCCGACGAGCTCGGGCAGGGACAGGTAGGTGTGCGAGCGCAGCACCCGCAGGAGCTGCGCGAGGTCGGTCAGGCGCGCGCGGGCGGTGTCGCTGAGCGTGCGCCCGGTGCGGCTGCGCCAGCCGGGGGGCGGCAGCTCGTCGATCGCGTCCACGATGCTGCGCTCGTCGACGACGTCGGCCGCGACCGGCTCCGGCGCCGAGCCGGGAGCCCCCTGTGCCCGGTCACCGGCGTCCGCCGCTCGGGCGGAGGGGGCCACCGCGCGGTCGGAGGCGCCCAGCACCACGTCGCCGGCACCGGGCGGTGTGCCGTCGGTCCCGGCCGTGCCTGTCCCGTCGCGCTCGGCGTCCCGGCGCTCCGCCGCCCGGCGCGCGTGCCCCAGACCCGCCGCGAGCTCGGCCGACCAGGCGGCGAGCGCGTGCAGGTCGGCCGCACCGAGCCGCGTGCGTGCACCGGTCAGGAGGCGCATGAGCGCGTCGCCGCGCGACGGGTCGTGCGCAGCCTGGAGCATCGCCACGAGGTCGACGACCTCGGGCGTCGCGAGCAGGCCCCCGAGACCCACGACCTCGACGGGCAGCCCCGCGTCGCGCAGCGCCCGCCGCAGGACCGTGAACTGGGCACGCTTGCGGCACAGCACCGCGGCCGTGACCCGCGCGACCCCCGGCCCGGCGGGTCGCCAGCGCTCGGCGACGAAGCGGGCGACCGCCGCCGCCTCCTCCTCGAGCGTCGCCGCGACGTGCGCCTGGACGAGCCCGGGGCCGGCGCCGGGGCGGGCGGCGAGCTCGGGGACCTCGACGCGCGTGCTCGCGCGCCGCAGCGGCAGGGCCGCGTGGTTCGCGGCCTCGAGGATCGCCTCGTCGTTGCGCCACGACGTCGAGAGCAGGTGCACGTCGGCCGGGCGCCGCGTCGCGCCGTCCTCGTCGAGCTCGACGACCGGGAACGTCGACGGGAAGCGCTCGAGGCCGCCCGCGCTCGCTCCGCGCCAGCCGTAGATCGACTGGTGCGGGTCGCCGACGGCGGTGACCGGGTGCCCGTCGCCGAACAGCGCCCCGAGCAGCGCGAGCTGCGCGTAGGAGGTGTCCTGGTACTCGTCGAGCAGCACGACGCGGTACCGGGCCCGCTCCCCCGAGCCCACCTCGGGGACCTCGCGCGCGAGCCGGGCCGCGAGCGCGACCTGGTCGCCGAAGTCGAGGGCGTCGGCGGCACGCTTGCGGGCGCGGTAGTCGGCGACGAGCTCGAGCAGGCGGGTGCGCTCGCCGAGCAGCCCGAGCAGCTTCGTGATCGGCGCGTACGGCGCGCGCGGCGGCGTGCCCGGGGGCGTCGCCTGGATCGCCTCGATGATGCCCTCGATGCCCGCCCGCGCCTCGTCGGGCGTCAGGAGGTGCTCGTCGAGCGCGCCCGAGAGCTCGAGCAGCGCCTCGACGACCGTGGAGACGGCGGCCTCCGTATCGAGGTCCCCGGTCCACGACTCGACGACCTGGCTCGCGAGCTGCCACTGCGCGGCCTCGCCGAGGAGCCGGGACGTCGGCTCGACGCCGAGGCGCATCGCGTGGTCGGTCACGAGCGACGCCGCGTAGGCGTTGTAGGTCGCGATCGTCGGGCGCGCGAGGTCGAGCAGCCCGGGGTCCAAGCCCGACGCGGCGAGCGGCAGGCCGGGCAGCACGAGGCCCTGGGCGGTCGCCGCGCGCGCGAGGTGCCGCAGCCGCTGGCGCACACGGTCCCCGAGCTCGCCCGCGGCCTTGCGCGTGAACGTCAGCCCGAGGACCTGCTCGGGCGCGACGAGCCCGTTCGCGAGCAGCCACACGACGCGCGCCGCCATGGTCTCGGTCTTGCCGGACCCGGCGCCGGCCACGACCAGGGACGGTCGCAGGGGCGACTCGATGACCTCGACCTGCTCGGGGGTCGGCGAGGGTCGCTCGAGCAGCTCCGCGATCCGGGCGGCCGAGAGCACGGGCCGCCGCACGGGCGCCGCGGCGTCGTCCGGGGTCACTCGACCACCTGCGCGCCCTCGTCGCGGGCCGGGCAGCTGCGCCGCACCGGGCAGCGCGAGCACATCTCGTTCTCCGACGCCGCGAACGTCGCCGCCGACATGTGGCCCGCGACCTCCTCGATCCGGCGCCGCGCCCAGCTCGTGCCGTCGCCGTCGTCCTCGAGCGGTGCCTGGGTCCGCAGCGCGGCGGCGCTCCTGTTGACGTCCGAGACGAAGACGAGCTGCGCCCCGGCGCTGCGGGCACCGGGCGGCAGGCCCTCGACGGCCCCCGCGTCGACCGCGAGCTGGTACGCGCCGAGCTGCGGGTTCTCGAGCGCCTGCGCGGCGGTCGGGGCGGTGCGCCCGGTCTTGAGGTCGCTCACGGTCACGCGCTCGGTGCCGTCGTCCCCGTCGGCGCCGTCCCCCGTGGGCCGCGCGCGCTCGATCCGGTCGATCGACCCCCGCACCACGGCACGGTCGAGCTCGAGCGTGAACGGGGCCTCGACGAGCAGCGGCTCCCCCGCGCTGCGCACGTACTGCGCGAGCCGGCGCACCATCGACTCGGCGCGGCGGCGCTGCACGGTGGTCGGCCACCCGTCGGGCAGGCCGAGCTCGGGCCAGCGCCGGTCGAGCTCGGCGAGCAGCTCGTCGTGCGTCCCGGTCGGGTACGTCTGGGCGATCGCGTGGACGAGCGTGCCGAGCGACTGCCCCGAGCTCTCCGCGGCCGTCCCGCCGGCGGCCTCGAGCGCCCACCGCAGCGCGCACGTCGCGGCCGTCTCGATCTTCGACGGCGACACCGTGACCTTCTCGCCCTCGGGCCACAGCGGCGCGTCGCTCGACGGCTCCGCGAGGCCGTGCCACGCGCCGGGGTCGGCGCCCTCGACGCCCGCGCGCGCGAGCCGGGCGAGCATCGCGACGGCCGCCGCGTCGGGCCGCCCCCGCAGCACGCTCGACTCGAGCCGCGAGCGCACCTGGGCGACGAGCCCGCGCAGGTCGAGCGGGGACGGCGTCGTGACCTTGCGCGGGTCGACGTCGTCGTCGCACGGGTCGACAAGCTCGAGGAACGGCGAGGGCTGGGAGTCGGTGTCGGCGACCGCGGTGACGAGGACGCGCTCGCGCGCCCGGGACACGGCCACGTGGAAGGACCGGAGCTCGTCGGACAGGACCGCCGCCCGCGCGCCCGCACCGAGCTGCCCCGCGTCGGGCTCGCGGCCCGCGAGCAGCTCGACGAGCGTCTGCGCACCGAGCAGCGAGTCGCGCAGGCGCAGGTCCGGCCACACGCCCTCCTGGACCCCGGCGACCACGACGATGTCCCACTCGCGGCCCGCCGCACCGGCGGGCGTGAGCACGGCGACCGCGTCCCGGTCGGCCCGCGCCGCGATCGTGTCGGCGGGCAGGTCCTGGCCGAGCACCCAGTCGACGAACGCGCCCGCGGGGGCCTGCGGCATCCGGTCGACGAACGTCTCCGCGGCGCGGAACAGCGCGAGCACCGCGTCGAGGTCCCGGTCGGCACGGGCGCCGGCGGTGCCGCCCGCGAGCGAGGCCCGGCGCCATGGCTCCGCGAGCGCCGCGGCGTCCCACAGCGCCCAGAGCACCGTCTGCGGGTCCGCCGTCGCGGCCAGCGCCGCCGTCCGCCCCGTCGCCAGGACGCGTGCCAGGCGCTCGACCTGACGGCGCACCCCCGGCGGCAGCCCCGCGGTGCGGCCGGGCTCGGTGAGCGCCTCGACGAGCAGCGCGTCGCTGCCCCGGCCTCCCCCGCCCGCGAGCTCCTCGGCGCGCAGGGCGCGGCGGACGCGGCGCAGCCCCACGGTGTCGAGCCCGCCGAGGGGCGAGCACAGCAGCCGGGCGGCGGTCTCGGCGTCGAGCGCCGCGGACCCGACCGTCCCGTCGGGGAGCACGCAGCGCACGGCGTCGAGCAGCGGGCGGACCGCAGGCTCCTCGCGCAGCGGGACGTCGCTGCCGAGCACCGCGACGGGGACGCTCGCGCTCGCGAGGGCCCGGCGCAGCGCGGTCACCTGGGCGCCCGAGCGCGCGACGACGGCCATGCGCTCCCACCGCGTGCCGTGCTCGAGGTGCGCGAACCGCAGCGCGTGCGCCACGTACGCGGACTCCTGCGCGGCGCTCGGCAGGATCGCGACGCGCACGTGCCCCGGCGCGCCGTCGCGGGCCGGGGCCCGGCGGTGCACGACCGCGCCCTGGGTGCCCACCCGGCCCGCGACGGCGGACGCGACCTCGCGCAGGCGCGCGCCGTGCCGCCACACCGTCCCGAGCACGAGGCGCTGCGCACCGAGCTCGCCCGGGCCGCCGCCGTCGACCGTCGCGCGCGCGACGAGCGCGGGGCTCGCCCCGCGGAATGTCTGCACGGCGCTGTCCGGGTCCGCGAACAGCGCGAGCCGCGCCCCGCCGTCCGCGAGCACGCGCAGCAGCCGGGCCGTCGCCGCGGTGCTCTCGTGATGGTCGTCCACGACGACGAGCCGCCAGCCAGGGCGCGGCGCCGCGGCCACCTCGTCGTCCCACGCGAGCAGCGCCTCGGCGGCCTCCTCGACGACGACCGCCGGGTCGTAGCGCGAGCCCAGGTCGGGCGTCGCGGTCCGCAGCAGCGTGACGTCGAGGTACTCCTGGTAGACCGCCGCCGCCGCGACCCATGCGGGGCGCGCGTGGCGCTCGCCGAGCTCGGCGAGGTCGACCGGCGCGAGCCCCCGCTCGGCGGCGCGCATCAGCAGGTCGCGCAGCTCGTCGCGGAACGCGCGCAGGCCGAGCGCCTCGGGCGGCACGGACGGCGGCCAGTCGAGCGGGACGCCGTCCCCGGCCGCGTGCCCGGCGAGGAGCTCGCTGAGCAGCATGTCCTGCTCGGGCCCCGAGATGAGGGTCGGCGGCGGCTCGCCCAGCAGCGAGGCGCGCGCGCGCAGCACCGCGAACGCCGCGGAGGCGGCCGTGCGGACCATCGCCTGCCCCGACGTGCGCTGGAGCCGGGCCGAGAGCCGGTCGCGGAGCTCGGCGGCGGCGCGCCGGCTCGCCGCGACCACGAGCACGTCCTCGGGCGCGAGGTCGCCGTCCGCGAGGGCCGCGACGACCGCCTCGACCACGACGCTCGTCTTGCCGGTGCCCGGCGCGCCGAGCACGAGCAGCGCGGGGTCCGCACCCGCCGCGACGCGCTCGACGACCTCGCGCTGCTGCGGGTCGAGCGCGAGCCCGGCCTCGAACGCCCCGCCGGCGCCGGCCGCGCCCCCGGCGAGCACCGCGCCGTGCTGCTCGACGATCGCCGGGCGCACGAGCCGCAGGGGCGCGGCGCGCGACGGTCCGGGGTTCACGGGCAGATCACACCACACGCCACCGACAGTCCCGTGGCGCCCACGCGAGGCGACCGCGCACCCTCAGGAACCGGGGAACGGCCACGGGTTGGGGGTGCAGGGCGCCATCGGGCCGGTCTGCTGCTGCATGAGCGGCGCGACCTCGCCGGGCCCGCCGCAGTACTCGTGCCGGTGACCGATGATGTGGCCCACCTCGTGGTTCACGAGGTAGTGCCGGTACGCGACCTTGTCCCCGTCCCACGAGCTCGAGGCGTCCACCCAGCGCAGGTAGTTGAGCACCGCGCTGCCCTCGATCCCGCACGAGAGCTTGCCGACGGTCTCGAGCGGCGCGCACATCCGGTCGACGAGCGCCGGGGACGCGAGCACCACGCGCAGCTCGGCGTCGCCGTCGGTGCGCGCGAAGACCATCGACCCGTCGGCGCCCCAGCCGCGCGGGTCGTTGAGCGTCGCCATGACCGTGTACGCGAACAGCCCCGCGTCCACGTCGAGGCCCGCCTCGACCTCGATGCGCACCGTCCGCACGTCGGGCGCCGTGCCGGCCGCGGGCGACGGAGCCGCCTGGGACCCGGGGACGACGACGAGGTCGCCCGACGCGGACCGGGGGACGTCGAGCGAGAGCAGGCCCGCCGCGAGGTCGGACGCCGTCGGTCCGCCGCCGCGCTCGAGGCTCGTGGACCCGCCACCGAGCTGCGGCACGAGCACCTGGTCGGAGACCTCCGTGGCGTCGGTGCCGACGGGCTCCTCGGGGAGCGAGTCGAGCTCGCCCACGAGCTCCGGGGTCGGCGTCGCGGTCGGGCGGACCTCGTCACGCCCCGCGGGCTCGTCGCCGCGCGCCCCGGTCACGGTGCCCCACGCCTGCAGGACGGCGCCCCGCGGGCCGGGGTCGGGCAGCGCGCCGACCGCCGTGGCGCCCCCCGCGCAGAACGCCGCGACCGCGACGGCGAGCGCCGTGAGCCGGACCCGTCTGCGCGGCCGGGGCCGCCCGATCGAGGACGCGCCGGACCCCGTGCTGGACCGTCCGGGGGACGGGAGGGGGGCCGACATCCGAATATCGTCGCATCCCGGACACATGCCGTGGCTACCATCGCCGGGTGAGCGAGCTGGGGGCGGGACGCGCGAGGAGCCCGCGCATGGCGAAGCATGCGCGGCGCGCGCAGGTGCTCCGCGTCGCCCAGGAGCTCTTCGCCGGCGACGGCTTCCACCACGTCTCGATGGACGACATCGCGGACCGCGCCGAGGTCAGCAAGCCCGTCCTCTACCGCCACTTCCCCTCGAAGCTCGACCTGTACCTCGCGGTCATCGACCAGCGCGGCCAGGCCCTCGTCGACGCGATCGAGACCGCGGTCGAGCCCATCGAGCGCGGCCCCGTCCAGCCCGGCGACGGGCGGGACGTCGTCATGGCGATCGTGCGCGCGTACGTCGAGTTCGTCGACGGCGCCGGGGAGTCCTCGACGCTGCTCTTCGAGTCCGACGTGACCCACGACGCCGACGTGCGCACCCGCGTCGAGCACGCCACCACCGAGGCCGCGCGCCGCATCGCCGTCGTCCTCGAGGACGTGACCGGCCTGCCGCCCGCGAGCACCGCGATGCTCGCCACGTCCCTCACCGCGATGGCCCAGGTCGCCGCGACGCACCGGCTGCGGGTCGCGGACGCGCCCTCGGCCGACGAGACTGCGGAGCTGGTCGGGCGGCTCGCCTGGGGCGGGGTGGCGGGGCTCATCCGCGCGGACTTCGAGTACGACGGATCTGCCTAGGATGACGGAGCGGTCCGCGCGACGAGCGCGGGCCGTACGTCCCGCGCGTCGGTGCGGGACGAGGAGAGCTGCGAGGAGACGGTTTCAGTGGACATCACGATCGGCGTGCAGAACCTCCCGCGCGAGCTGATGCTCGAGTCCGACCAGACGGCGGAGCAGGTCGCCGCAGCCGTGGCCGCCGCGCTCGAGAGCAAGACGGTGCTCGAGCTCGTCGACACGAAGGGCCGGCGCGTCATCGTCCCGGTCGCGACGCTCGGCTACGTCGAGATCGGCGCGGAGACCAAGGGTCGCGTGGGCTTCGGCAACCTCTGACCCACCACGGACGAGCACGCACCAGCACGGAGCACGACGGGCCGGCACGGACGAGCACGACGAGGACCCGGCGCGGCGGCTGACCGCGCCGGGTCCCGTGCTGTCCGAGGCACTCGGCGCGTCAGGCGGTGAGCCGGTCAGGCCGTGAGCCCGAGGCGGCCCATCCGGCGCGTGTGCTGGGCGGTGAGCTCGCCGAAGAGCCGGGCCGTGCCGTCGCCGCCCTGCGCGCCGTCCGCCGCGGCGGCCAGCCGGGCGAGCCCGGGGCGCGTCGCGAGCAGGTTCTGCACGACGCCGAGCGCCTCCCCCACGAGCCGGCGGCCCCACAGCGCGAGCCGCGAGACGAGCACCTCGTCGTCGGCGCGCGCGACGTCGAGCTCGGCGACCGCGAGGTCGGTGTGCCCGACGTCGCCCAGCACGTCGAGCACGAGCACGCGCGACTGCTCGTCGAGCGACGTCGCGGCGTGCCGGCAGAAGTCGTCCGCGACGCCGTAGCCGACGTACGCGGTGAGCAGGCGCTCCCACCACGTGCTCGGGGCGGTCCGCGCGTCGAAGTCGTCGAGCACGTGCGCGAACGAGCCGAGGACCGCCTCGGGGTCGCCGCCGAGCTCCGCGACGCGGGCGAGGACCCGGTCCCGACGCTCGACGCTCGTCGCCGCGAACCGGGTCAGCTCGAGGCGCTGCGCGAGCGTGGGGGCGAGGGCGGCGTCCGACGCGAGCCGCGCGAACGCGACCAGCTCGAGCTGCGCGACCAGGCCCAGGAGCTCGAGGGTGTCGGCGCTCTGGGCGGTCTGCGTGCCGGTCGGAAGCGTCTCGGTCATCCGAGGATCGTAGCGCCGCGGCGCTCCCGGGTGACCGGCCTCACAGCCGCCCGGACGGGCGTCCGGTAGCATCGAACCCGTACATCGGTTGCCCGGTCGTCTCGACCGCCTCGTGCCTCCACCGCCCTCGCCGCTCGCGAGCGCCGCGTCGTCACGAACTGACATTCACGATCGGCTGCCGGCCAACCACGTGGCGATGCCCGTCTCCTGACCCGGCCCGTGCGCCGGAGGGACTCGTGCGGCTCGCCACCACACGAGTGAAGAGTCGCCTGTGACCACCATCGATCCCGCTCTCCCCGCCGACGACACCACCGTCGAGGGCCTGCCCCTGCTGGACGAGGCCACCGCCACCTCCAGCAGCGTGCAGGCGAGCAACCCGTCGTTCGCGGACTTCGAGGTCCGCCCGGAGATCGTCGCGGCGCTCGCCGCGGCCGGCATCACGCACCCGTTCCCGATCCAGGCGATGACCCTCCCGGTCGCGCTCTCGGGCCACGACATCATCGGCCAGGCCAAGACGGGCACCGGCAAGACGCTCGGCTTCGGCGTCCCGCTGCTGCACCGCGTCGTCGCGCCGGGTGAGCGCGGGTTCGACGAGCTGCCCGCGCCCGGCAAGCCGCAGGCGCTCGTCGTCGTCCCGACCCGCGAGCTCGCGGTCCAGGTCGCCGGCGACCTCATGACCGCGTCGGCGAAGCGCTCGGTGCGCATCGTGCAGCTCTACGGCGGCCGCGCGTACGAGCCGCAGGTCGACGCGCTCAAGACCGGCGTCGAGGTCGTCGTCGGGACCCCCGGGCGCATGATCGACCTGCTCAACCAGGGCTACCTCGACCTGTCGCGCGTGCGGTGCGTCGTGCTCGACGAGGCCGACGAGATGCTCGACCTGGGCTTCCTGCCCGACGTCGAGAAGCTGCTCTCGCGCACGCCCGCGTCGCGCCACACGATGCTGTTCTCCGCGACGATGCCGGGTGCGGTCGTCGCGATGGCGCGCCGGTACATGACGCAGCCGACGCACATCCGGGCGAACGACCCCGACGACGGCGGCCAGACCGTCAAGAACATCAAGCAGGTCGTCTACCGCGCGCACGCGCTCGACAAGGTCGAGGTGCTCGCGCGGCTCCTGCAGTCCGAGGGCCGCGGCCTGACGATCGTCTTCGCGCGGACCAAGCGGACCGCCGCGAAGGTCGCCGACGACCTCATCGAGCGCGGGTTCGCCGCGGGCGCGATCCACGGCGACCTCGGCCAGGGCGCCCGTGAGCAGGCGCTGCGTGCGTTCCGCAACGGCAAGGTCGACGTGCTCGTCGCCACGGACGTCGCGGCGCGCGGGATCGACGTCGACGACGTCACGCACGTCGTGAACTACCAGTGCCCCGAGGACGAGAAGACGTACCTGCACCGCACGGGCCGCACCGGCCGCGCGGGCAACAAGGGCACCGCCGTGACGTTCGTCGACTGGGACGACGTGCCGCGCTGGGGCCTGATCAACAAGGCGCTCGAGCTCGGCATCCCCGAGCCCGTCGAGACGTACTCGAGCTCGCCGCACCTGTTCACCGACCTGAACATCCCCGCGGGGACCAAGGGCCGGCTGCCGAAGTCGGCACAGACGCGCGCGGGGCTCGACGCGGAGAAGCTCGAGGACCTCGGCGAGACCGGCAAGCGCCACGCCTCCGCGGGCGGGCGCTCCGGCGGTCGCGAGGGCGCGCGTGACGGCGGCGGGCGTGACGCCGGTCGTGACGGCGGCGGGCGTGACGCCGGTCGTGACGGCGGCGGGCGCGACGGCGGCCGTGGGCGCGGTGCCCGCGACGGCGCACCCCGCGAGGCCGGCGCGCGTGAGGGCGGTCAGCGTGAGGGCGGTGCGCGTGACGGCGGGTCCCCCGACGGCGGCGCGCGTGAGGGCGGTCCCCGCGAGGGTGGCCGGACGCGCAGCCGGAGCCGGAGCGGACGCGACTCCGCCGTGGCGGTCGAGGGGTCGGCGGCCGCGCCGGCGAACCCCCAGGAGCCGGTGACGGCCGCCGCGGGCGGCGACGCCCCGGCCGGCGACCGCCCGCGCCGCAACCGCAACCGTCGCCGCACCCGCGGCGGCAGCACGGACGCACCGGGCCAGGAGACGGCCGCCCCCGCGCAGGAGACCTCCGCGCAGGGCTGACCCGCACCACCACCGAGGGGCCGTCCGCTCAGCCGAGCGGGCGGCCCCTCGTGCGTCCGGCCTCGTGAGCGGGCGGCTCGTCGCGGGTCCCGCCTCCCGAGCGGCCGGCTCGCGTCCCGCCTCCCGAGCGGCCTGCCCGTCCTGCGTCCGCCTCCCGACGGTCGAGCCCGCGCCCGTCCGGCCGGACGCCGCGCGACGCCGGGTCGGGCACGCCAGGATGTCCGGCGTGGCCCTCTACGCGCAGAACCCGTGGCGACGCACGCGCCAGCTCGTCGGCGACCTGCTCGTCGTCTTGTGGGTGGCGGCATGGGTCCGCGCCGGGCTGTGGGTGCACGACTCCGTCGCCCGGCTCGCCGCTCCCGGGCGCACGCTCGAGGACGCGGGCTCGTCCCTCTCGGACAGCCTCGGGTCGGCGGGCGACACGGTCGCGCGCGTCCCGCTCGTGGGCGACGACGCCCGCAGCCCGTTCGACGCGGCCGGCGGCGCCGCCGACTCGATCGCCCGCGCCGGGGTCCAGGTCCAGGAGGGTGCCGCACAGCTCGCGCTGCTGCTGGGGATCCTCGTCGCGGCGGTCCCGGTGCTGCTCGTCGTGGGCGCCTGGCTGCGCGCGCGCGTGCGGTTCGCGAGCCGGTCCCGCGCCGCGAGGCGCATCCTCGACTCGGCCGCCGACCTCGACCTGTTCGCGCTGCGCGCGCTCGCGACGCAGCCCGTCCGCGCGCTCGCACGGGTGAGCGACGACCCGGCGGACGCGTGGCGCCGGCGCGACCCCGACGTCCTGCGCGCGCTCGCGTCGCTCGAGCTGCGGTCCCTCGGCCTGCGCGCGCCGGCCCCGCCGCGCGGCTGAACCGGACCCGACGGCCCGCCGGTCAGCCCTGCAGCACGAACGCCCGGACGGCGTCCGCGACGAGCTGCACCGCGATCGCCGCGAGCAGGAGCCCGGCGATGCGCGTCACGAGGATGACGCCCGAGTCCCCGAGGACGCGGTGGATCACGTTGGCGAACCGCATCGCGAGGTAGAGGCACAGGTGCACCGCGAGCACGCCGAGGCCGATCGCGACCCAGTCGGCGGTCGACCCGTCGGTGGCCTGGACGAAGACCATCGTCGCGACGATCGCGCCCGGCCCGGCGAGCAGCGGCGTGCCGAGCGGCACGAGCGCGACGTTGACGTTGCCGTTGCCGGACGGCTCGGGCTCCTCCATCTTGCCGGTCAGCAGCTCCATGGCCACGAGCAGCAGCAGGAGCCCGCCCGACGCCTGGAGCGCGGGCAGCGAGATGTGCATGTACGCGAGGAGCTGCTGGCCGAACACCGCGAACGACACGATCACGCCGAACGCGACGAGGATCGCCTGGCGCGCCGCACGGTTGCGCTGCTGGCGGGTCATCGTGCTGGTCAGCCCGAGAAAGATCGGCACGGTCCCGGGCGGGTCCATGATGACGAACAGGGTGATGAAGACCTCGCTCAGGAGGCGCAGGTCGACGACGTCGTTCACGGGCGCACCACCGGCACGGTCCCTTCCTTCTCGATGTCCGCCAGCACGGACGGCTGGGTCAGGTTCTCGCCGAGGAGGTTGGCCTTGCCGGCGCCGTGGTAGTCGCTCGACCCGGTCATGAGCAGCCCGAGGCGCTCGGCGATCCGCGTCAGGCGCTCGCGCTGCGCGGGCGTGTGGTCGCGGTGGTGGACCTCGAGGCCCGCGAGCCCCGCGTCGGCGAGCTCGTCGAACACGTCGTCGGACACGACGCGACCGCGCCCGTCGGCGCCGGGGTGCGCGAAGACCGGCACGCCGCCGGCCGCCCGGACCGCGCGCACCGCGGCGACGGCCGAGGGTGCGTAGTGCGGCACGTGGTAGGGCCCGTCGCTGCGCAGGAGCTCGACGAAGGCGGCGTCCCGGCTCGCGACGACGCCGAGGCGCACGAGCGCGTCGGCGATGTGCGGGCGGCCGACGACCGTGCCGGGGCTCGTGTGCTCGAGCACGTCCTCCCAGGTCAGCGGATGGTCGGCCGCGATGAGGTCGACCATCGCGCGGGCGCGGCCGTCGCGGGCGGCGCGGGTCCGCTCGAGCTCGGCGACCAGCGCGGGGTGCGTGGGGTCCTGCAGGTAGGCGAGCAGGTGGACGCTCACGCCGCGCGCACGCGCCGACACCTCGGTCCCGCGCACGAGCGCGACGCCGTGCTCGTGCGCCGCCTGCTCCGCCGCGGCCCACCCCGCGGTCGTGTCGTGGTCGGTGAGCGCGACGACGTCGAGGCCCGCACGGGCGGCCGACGCGACGACCTCGGCGGGCGGCTCGGTGCCGTCGGAGGCCGTCGAGTGGGTGTGGAGGTCGATGCGCACGGGCTCAACCCTAGGGGCGCTCGTCCACGGGCTGAGACCGTGGGGGCGGCGCGGCCGCGGGTTCACCTCCTCGCCGACCGCCGCGCGTCCGGCGTGCGCCCGCGCCGCCCGCCGCGCGCGGACGTCGCCTCGCGAGGGTCGTGGTGGGCGTGCGGTGGGAGGATGGACGTCATGACCGACGGCCAGACCCCCGAGACGTCCGCGCCCGCGCAGCCCGCTCCGCAGCCGGGCGACCAGCCCCTCGAGTCGCGCGGCTCCAACCGCTCGCAGCGCCCGGACTCGCGCGCGTTCACCGAGTTCATCACCTCCGGCTGGGGTCCCCGCCCGGCCACGACCGCGGCCCCGTCGCCGGCCGCGCCGTACACCGCGGTCCGCCGCGCGCGGCTCGGCGCGCAGTTCCCCGGCGCCCGCGTCGTCGTCCCCGCGGGCTCGTTCAAGGTCCGCTCGAACGACACCGACTACCGCTTCCGTCCGCACTCCGCGTTCGCGCACCTGACGGGGCTCGGCGCGGAGCAGGAGCCCGACGCGGTGCTCGTCCTGCACCCCGTGGACGACGCGCACGGGGACGCCCCCGGTGGCGAGGACGGCGAGGCCGTCACGTCGGCGACGCACCGGGCGGTGCTCTACGTGCGCCCGCTCGCCGGCCGGGACACCGAGGAGTTCTTCTCCGACTCGCGCTACGGCGAGTTCTGGGTCGGCGCGCGCCCGACGCTCGACGACCTCGCAAGCGTCACCGGCATCGAGACCGCGCACCTCGACGGCCTGCGTGACGCGCTCGCGAAGGACGTCGGCGAGGGCGGCGTGCAGCTGCTCGTGGTGCCCGACGCCGACGAGACGGTCGAGGCCGTCGTCGAGGAGATCCGCGCGGCCGAGGACGCGGGCCTGACCGACGCCCGCCTCGCGGAGGCGCTCTCGGAGCTGCGCCTGCTCAAGGACGAGCACGAGGTCGCCCAGATGCGCGAGGCCGTCGACGCGACGATCGCGGGGTTCGCCGAGGTGGTCCGCGCGCTCCCCCGGGCGACGGCGCACCGGCGCGGCGAGCGGGTCATCGAGAGCACCTTCGGCGCGCACGCCCGGGAGGAGGGCAACGCCGTCGGCTACGAGACGATCGCCGCCTCGGGCGAGCACGCGACGACGCTGCACTGGACGGACAACGACGGGCAGGTCCGCGCAGGCGAGCTCGTGCTCGTCGACGCGGGCGTCGAGGTCGACTCGCTCTACACCGCGGACGTCACGCGCACGCTCCCGGTCGACGGGACGTTCACGGACGTGCAGCGCCGCGTCTACCAGGCGGTCCTCGACGCGGCCGACGCCGCGTTCGCCGTCGCGGTGCCCGGCAACCGCTTCCGGGACGTGCACGCGGCGGCGATGGAGGTCATCGCCGCGCGGCTCGGCGAGTGGGGCCTGCTGCCCGTGCCGGTCGAGGAGGCGCTCAGCCCCGAGGGCCAGCAGCACCGGCGCTGGATGGTGCACGGCACGAGCCACCACCTCGGCCTCGACGTGCACGACTGCGCCCTCGCGCGCCGCGAGCTGTACCTCGACGCGGTGATCGAGCCCGGCATGGTCTTCACGATCGAGCCCGGGCTGTACTTCAAGAGCGACGACCTGCTCGTCCCCGAGGAGTACCGCGGCATCGGGGTGCGCATCGAGGACGACGTGCTGATCACGGCCGACGGGAACGAGAACCTCTCGGCGGCGCTCCCCCGGCGGCCGGACGACGTGGAGGCGTGGATGGCGGGCCTGCTGGGCTGAGCCTCAGGCGGACGCCGTCGCCGGGGTGCCCGCCGCGCGGTCGGGCTGCCCGACGGCGGCCCCGCGGTCGCGCGCGGCCGGCTGCTCCGGCTCGGCCGGCTCGGCCGGCTCCGAGGTGGGCACCTCACGGAGCGTGAGCGCGAGCGGGTCCGCACGGACGAGCGCGAGTGCCCGGCGCACGGCGCCGAGGTGCACGCCGTCCGCCCCGAGCGTCGACGCCACGACCTCGGGCACGGGCAGGTGCATGTAGGACGCGAGGCTCGCGGTCGTGCGCTCGAGCACCGGCCCGGCGGAGCCCGCCACGGCGCCGCCCACGATCACGCGCTCGACGTCGAGCAGCCCGCCGAGCACCGCGCAGACCCGCGCGAGCCGGTCGCCGAGCCGGTCGACGACGCGCTGGGCGTCGGGGTCACCCGCGAGCGCGGCGGTGGTGACGTCGGCGAACTCCGGCTCGGCGGGCAGCCGGCGCCTCAGCCGCGCGAGACCGGCGTCCTCGGTGAGCCACTGCCGCACGGTCGCCGCGAGCCCGGACGCGGAGCCGACGCCGTCCACGAGGTCGAGCACGTGCATCTCGCCCGCGCCGCCGTGGCGTCCGCGCAGCAGCACCCCGTCCACCATGAGCCCGGCCCCGAAGCGCTCGCCCGAGAGCAGGGTCACGAACGAGCGGGCGCCGACCCCGGCCCCGACGGCGCCCTCGGCGATCGCGGCGAGGTTGGCGTCGTTGTCGACGACGACGTGCTGCCCCGGCCGGGCGAGCGCCGCGAGGAGGTCGGGGTTCATCCGCGCCCAGAACCTGTCCGCGGAGGCCGGCGGACGCCCGAGACCGTCGGTCGGCGCCGGGACGCCGACGACCGTGACGAGCACGGAACCCGCGTGCGCGCCGGCCCTGCCGAGCGCGTCGACGACGGCGTCGCGCACGCCGCCGACCCGCGTCGCCCGGTCCTCGCCGCCGGCCTCGAGCACGCGGGTGGCTCGGGCGAGGACCGCGCCGGCGAGGTCGGCGACGGATGCCGTGACGCGGTGCTGGCCGGCGTCGACGCCCACGACGTGCCCGGCGCGGCGGTCGAACGCGTAGCGGCGCGCGGGCCGGCCCTTGGCGCGGTCGCCGGGGAGCCGCTCGGGGCTCAGCTCGCGGAGCCAGCCGAGGCCCACGAGGTCGTCGCAGAGCCCGAGGACCGTCGTGCGGGTCAGGCCGGTCGCGTCGATGGCGTCGGTCGCGGTGAACGGGCCGGCGTCCCAGGCGAAGTCGAGCACCGCCGCGAGGTTGGCGCGGCGGAGCTGCTGGGGGGACCCCGAGATCGCGGACACGTCTTGACCTTACGGGCGGAGTGGGCTCATGCTCGATATATCCAGCACTTAGATTTACCGTCTGGATCAACCAAGGGCCACGCGCGCACCCGGCACCGCCGGGCCACCGACGAGGAGACGACGACGTGCCTTCCCTGCCTCCACCGCCGCCCGGCGCTCCCGGCGGCCCGCCCCGGGACCTGTCCCGGCGCACCTTCCTGCGCGGACTCGGGGCCGCGGCCACCGGCCTCGCGCTGACCGGCTGCGCACGCGGCTCGGGCGCCGGCTCCGGCGTCACCGAGATCACGTTCTTCCAGTCGAAGCCCGAGGTCATCGGTTACTTCGACGGGCTCATCGAGCAGTTCCACGAAACCCAGTCCCGGGTGCGCGTGCGCCACGACGCGACGTCGAACCTGGCCGGCTCGTTCGTGCGCGAGTCGCCACCCGACATCGGGCTGCTCAACTACAACTTCGAGATCTCCCGCTACGTCGAGCGCGGCGCGCTGAGCGACCTCGGCGACCTGCCGGAGGCGGACCGGGTCAAGGACGAGCTCCTGCCGCTCATCGAGGTCACCGCGACCTACCCGGGGCGCACGAGCGTCCTGCCGTACTCGCTCATGGCCGCCGCCGTGCTGTACAACCGGGACCTCTTCGAGCAGCAGGGCCTCACCGCGCCGACGACCTGGTCCGAGCTCACCGCCGTGTGCGAGGCGCTCTCGGCGGCCGGTATCACGCCGATCTACAGCACCTACCGCGACCCGTGGACGATCGCGCAGGGCCACTTCGACTACGCCGTCGGAGGCATGCTCGACACGACCGACTTCTTCACCGAGCTCAAGGCCCAGGGCGCCGACGTCGGCCCGTCCTCCCCCGTCTCGTTCGAGGAGCAGCTGCTCGACCCCGTGCAGCGGATGCTCCAGCTCACGGCGTGGGACAACGCCGACGCCCCGAGCCGCGGGTACGGCGACGGCAACCTCGCGTTCGCCCGGGGCGAGGCCGCGATGTACCTCCAGGGGCCGTGGGCGCTCACCGAGATCGCCAAGACGAACCCCGACATGAACGTCGGTGCGTTCCCGCTGCCGATGACCGAGGACCCTGCCGACCGCAAGGTGCGGGTCAACGTCGACCTCGCGCTGTGGATCCCCGAGGCCTCGCCCCGCAAGGAGGCCGCGCGGGAGTTCCTCCAGTTCCTCATGCAGCCCGAGATCATCGACGCCTACAACGCGGACAACCTGGGGTTCGGCGTCACGAAGGACGCCGCCGAGGTCACGGACCCGACGCTCGTCGAGCTGCAGGAGTACTACGAGCGCGCGGACTTCTACATCGGGCCCTCGCAGCTCGTCCCGCAGTCCATCCCGCTGCAGAACTACGCGCAGTCCCTCGTCACCGGCGCCGAGCCCCGGTCGGTGCTACGCACGATCGACGCCGACTGGTCGCGCCTGGCCTTCCGGTCCTGACGGGGACGCCCGCCCCGCCCGCGCGAGCACCGCGCCCGAGCACCGCTCCCGCGCAGACCGTCCCCGCGACGACCCGCACGACCTCCCGCCCGGCTCCCGATCGAAACCGGAGACCCACCATGGCGACCACCACAACGACGCAGGCCGTGCGCCGCGACGACGCGGCACCGGCGCCGCGCCGCGGCCGGCGCCCCGGCGTCGGCCGCACGTCCTACCTGTTCCTCGTGCCCTCGCTCGTGCTGTTCACGCTCGCGATCACCGTCCCCGCGATCATGGGCATCACGCTCAGCTTCACCGACTCCGTGGGCTTCGGGGAGTTCGACTTCACCGGGCTGACCAACTACGTCGCACTCTTCTCGGACCCCGCGATCCTCAGCTCCTACGGGTTCACGATCGGCTTCGCGCTCGTGACCGTGCTCGTGGTCAACGTCGTCGCGTTCCTGCTCGCGGTCGGACTCACGTCGAAGATCCGCGGCAAGGTGCCGCTCCGTGCGGTGTTCGTGCTGCCCATGGTCATCTCGGGCATCGTGATCGCCTACGTCTTCAACTTCCTGTTCTCGAACTCGCTGCCGCGGTGGGCCGGCGCGGTCGGCTTCACGCCGCTCGAGCAGAGCATGCTCGCCGACCCCGACCTCGCGTGGATCACCATCGTGATCGTCACGGCGTGGCAGGCGATCCCGTCGGCGCTGCTGATCTACGTCGCGGGCATCCTGTCGATCCCCGGCGAGGTCTACGAGGCCGCGTCGCTCGACGGAGCGAGCGCGGGCCGACGGCTGCGGTCCATCACGCTGCCGCTCGTCGCGGGGTATGTGCTGATCAACATCGTCATCGGCTTCAAGAACTTCCTGAACGCCTACGACATCATCGTCGGCCTGACGAACGGCGGCCCGGGCACCGCGACCCGCAGCGTCGCGATGACGATCTTCTCCGGCTTCACGGGCGGCGACTACGCCTACCAGATGGCGAACGCGACGATCTTCTTCCTCATCGCCGTGGTGCTCGCTCTCCTCCAGATCCGACTGACCCGCGGGAAGGCGGCCCTCTGATGACCGACCAGACTCTCCGCACGACGGCGCCCGCACAGGTGCCGGTCGCTCCCGTCCGCAGCCTGCGCGCCCGCGACCGCGACGACCGCACGAACCGGCCCGGCATGGTGGTCCTGCTCCTGTGCTCGGTCGCGGTCCTCCTGCCGCTCTACGCCACGGTCACGATGGCGTTCAAGACGACGCGCCAGTCGGTCGACGGCAACGCGTTCTCGCTGCCCTCGCCGCTGAGCGTCGACGGCTTCGTCGAGGCGTGGCGGCTCACGAACTTCCCGCGCGGGTTCACCATCTCGGTGCTCGTCACGCTCGTGACGGTCGTCGGCACGGTGGTCCTGAGCTCGCTCGCGGCGTACGCGATCTCCCGGAACTGGGACCACCGCTTCTTCCGCTGGTCCTTCTTCTACCTGCTCGCGGCGATGTTCCTGCCGTTCCCGGTGCTCGCGCTCTCGCAGGTCAAGCTCACCGGCATGGTCGGGCTCGCGAACCCGGGCGGTGTCGCGCTCCTGCACGTGATGTTCCAGCTGTCGTTCAGCGTCATGCTGTTCACCGCGTTCCTGCGCTCGGTCCCCGAGGAGCTCGAGGAGAGCGCGCGGCTCGACGGCGCCTCGACGTGGCAGGTGTTCCGGCGGATCGTGTTCCCGCTGCTGGCCCCGATGAGCGCGACCGTCGCGATCTTCGCGTTCCTGGCCTCGTGGAACGACTTCATGATGCCGTCGCTGATCATCGCCGACGCCACGCAGCAGACCCTGCCGGTGCTGCAGAGCGTGTTCCAGACCCAGTTCAGCAGCAACTACAACGTCGCGTTCGCCTCCTACCTCATGGCGATGGCGCCCGCGATCGTCGTCTACCTGTTCACGCAGCGCTGGGTCATGGCGGGCGTGACGCAGGGCGCCATCAAGTAGCGCCCGGCGCCGACCGCGCCGACGCTGGTGAGAGCGCGTCGCCGGCCGGCCGTGCCCGCACCGACCGCCCGGACCCACCATCCCGACCGACCCCGAGAGAGA
Source organism: Cellulomonas cellasea (assembly GCF_006538745.1). Lineage (GTDB taxonomy): Bacteria > Actinomycetota > Actinomycetes > Actinomycetales > Cellulomonadaceae > Cellulomonas_A > Cellulomonas_A cellasea. The sequence goes on from NZ_BJLR01000001.1 coordinate 115,641, forward strand.
CGAGAGCCCTTTCATGACCGACGTGACCGACGTCCTCGACGCCCGCGCGACGCCCGACCTGGGCCGTGACGAGGCCGCCTGGTGGCGCCAGGCCGCCGTCTACCAGATCTACCCCCGGTCGTTCGCGGACTCCGGGGCAGACGGCATCGGCGACCTGCCCGGCATCACCCAGCGCGTGCCGTACCTGTCGCGGCTCGGGGTCGACGCGGTCTGGCTCAGCCCGTTCTACCCCTCGGCGCTCGCCGACGGCGGCTACGACGTCGACGACTACCGCGCCGTCGACCCGCGCCTGGGCACGCTCGAGGACTTCGACGAGCTCGTCGCCGCGCTGCACGGCGCCGGCATCAAGGTCGTCGTCGACCTCGTCCCGAACCACACGTCCGACCGGCACGTGTGGTTCCGGGAGGCGCTCGCGTCCCCGAAGGGCTCCCCCGCCCGCGACCGGTACGTCTTCCGCGACGGCACGGGCCCCGACGGCTCGCTGCCGCCCGCCGACTGGACCTCGACGTTCGGCGGCCCCGCGTGGGAGCCCGTGGGCGACGGCCAGTGGTACCTGCACTACTTCGCCAAGGAGCAGCCCGACCTCAACTGGAAGAACCGCGAGGTGCGCGACGACTTCCTGACCACGCTGCGGTTCTGGTCCGACCGGGGGGTCGACGGCTTCCGCGTGGACGTCGCGCACGGGCTGGCGAAGAACCTGCCCGACGCGCTGCCGACCCAGGCCGAGCTCGACGCGCACCCCAAGGACGGCACGCACCCGCTGTGGGACCGCGACGACGTGCACGAGATCTACGCCGAGTGGCGCGAGGTCTTCGACTCCTACGACCCGCCGCGCACCGCGGTCGCCGAGGCGTGGGTCGAGGCGTCGCGCCGCGCCCGGTACGCGAGCGCCGAGGGCCTCGGCCAGGCGTTCAACTTCGACCTGCTCGAGGCCGACTTCGACGCGGCGCAGTTCGGGGAGATCATCACGTTCAACCTCGAGCTCGCCGCGGAGTCGGGCTCGTCGACCACGTGGGTGCTGTCGAACCACGACGTCGTGCGCCACGCGACGCGGTACGGGCTCCCCGCCCGCGGCGCGAGCACCGACAAGCAGGGCAGCGCCTGGCTGCTCGCGCGCGGCGCCGAGCCGTCGCTCGACCACGAGCTCGGGCTGCGGCGCGCGCGGGCCGCGACGCTCCTGCAGCTCGCGCTGCCGGGCTCGTCCTACCTCTACCAGGGCGAGGAGCTCGGGCTGCACGAGGTGCCCGACCTCCCGGACGAGGCGCGCCAGGACCCGTCGTTCTTCCGCAACCCCGGCGTCGACGCGGGGCGGGACGGCTGCCGCGTCCCGCTGCCGTGGACGCGCGACGGCGTCGCGTTCGGGTTCAGCACCGCCGCGCCGTTCCTGCCGCAGCCGGGGTGGTTCGGCGAGCGCTCGGTCGAGGCCCAGGAGGACGACCCGGCGTCGACGCTGACCCTCTACCGCGACGCGCTCGCGCTGCGGCACGAGCTGCAGGGCGACGAGAGCCTGACGTGGGTCACGACGAGCCGGTCCGCGGTACTCGCGTTCCGGCGCTCGGGGGGCTGGCTGTGCGTGACGAACTTCGGGGACCGGCCGGCGCCGCTGCCCGCCGGGGAGGTGCTGCTCAGCAGCGCCCCGCTCGAGGGGGGCGCGCTGCCGGGGGCCACGACCGCGTGGCTGCGGGAGCCGGCGGCCTGACGGCAGCGGGGACGAGCCGCGGGGCCGGCACCGGGGCCCCGGTGCCGGCGCTGCGGACGTCGCGACGCCTCGGCGTCAGCGCGGGTCGGTCGGCGGTGGCGCCTCGGCGTCAGCGGGGCTCGGTCGGCGGTGCGGGCGGGGCCGACGGCGGGGTCACGCCCGGCGACGTGACCGGCGGGACCGTCGGCGAGCCGCTCGCGGGCTGCTGCGGGCCCGGTGCCGGGTAGGCGGCCGACGGGTCCGACGGCGGCGTCACGCCGGTCGCCGGGCGGGCGGGCCAGCCCGACTGCACGCCGCCGATCTCCTGGAGCAGGTTGCGCGCCTTGTGCGCCTGCTCGGCCGCGCACAGCACCGCGTACTGCGAGGCGACGATCTGGCTCGACGACGTGAAGTCGCGCTTGCCGCCCGTGAGCGAGTACGTGATGACCGAGAACAGCAGCCCGAACCCGCCGCCGATGAGGATCGCGGCGACGAACGTCGAGGAGCCCTCCTCGGAGAACAGCGAGAGCAGCAGGCCCACGAAGAGCCCGAACCACGCGCCCGACGCGAAGCCCGCGAGCGCGACGCGGGGGTAGGACAGCCGCCCGGTGACCCGCTCGACCATCCGCAGGTCGGTCCCCACGATCGTCACGAGCTGCACCGCGAACTGCTTGTCGGCGAGGTGGTCGACCGCGCGCTGGGCCTCGAGGTAGGTGCTGTAGGAGGCGACGAGCTCGCCCTGGGGGAGGGTCGGGGCCGTCGGGACGCGGGAGGCCTTGTTCATCGACATGCGACGATCCTCCCCCGCCGCCCGGTCCCACGCCAGGGGCGTCGCCGCACCTCACGGGCACCCCGGCGCCACCCGGCCGACACCTGACCGGCACCCGGCCGGACCGGCCGGACCGGGGTCGCCGGTCTAGGCTGACGCCCGTGAGCAGCGCAGGGACCCGGGTCTTCGTCGCGCGCCTCGCCGGGACCACGGTGTTCGACCCCATCGGGGACCAGGTCGGGCGGGTGCGCGACGTCGTCGTGCTCGTGCGCCCGACGGGTGCGCCGCGGGCGGTCGGCCTCGTCGTCGAGGTCCCGGGCCGGCGGCGCGTCTTCCTCCCCCTGACCCGCGTCACGTCGATCGACGCGGGCCAGGTCATCTCGACGGGCCTGGTCAACATGCGCCGGTTCGAGCAGCGCACGTCGGAGACGCTCGTCGTCGGCGAGCTGCTCGACCGCACGGTCGAGCTCAGCGACGGCAGCGGCAGCGCCTCGGTCGAGGACGTCGCGATCGAGCGCCAGCGCAGCGGCGACTGGGTCGTCGCGAAGCTCTTCGTGCGGCGCCTGGTGCCCGGCAAGTCGGCGCTGCTGCGCCGCCGCGGCGAGACGCTGCTCGTCGACGTCGGCGCGGTCACCGGCCTCGGCGTCTCGGCGGCCGCGCAGGGTGCGGCGCTCATGCTCGCGAGCTACGAGGACCTCAAGCCCGCCGACCTCGCGGACGTGCTGCACGACCTCGGGAGCACGCGGCGCAACGAGGTCGCGCACGCGCTCGACAACGAGCGGCTCGCGGACGTGCTCGAGGAGCTCCCCGAGGACGACCAGGTCGCGATCCTCTCGGGCCTCGAGCGCACGCGCGCCGCCGACGTGCTCGAGGCCATGCAGCCCGACGACGCGGCCGACCTGCTCGGCGAGCTCTCCGACGAGCAGGCCGCCGAGCTGCTCGAGCTCATGGAGCCCGAGGAGGCGCGCGACGTGCGGCGCCTGCTCGCGTACGAGGACAACACCGCGGGCGGCCTCATGACGACCGAGCCCGTGATCCTCGGCCCGGAGACCTCGATCGCCGCGGCGCTCGCGCACGTGCGCCGCCAGGACCTCGCCCCGGCGCTCGCGTCCATGGTGTTCGTCTCGCGCCCGCCGCTCGAGACGCCGACCGGGCGGTTCATCGGCGTCGTCCACCTCCAGCGGATGCTGCGCGAGGCGCCGCACGAGTCGATCGGCTCGCTCGTCGACACCGACATCGACGCGGTCCCCGCCGACGCGCCCCTGCTGCAGGTCACGCGCCTGCTCGCGACGTACAACCTGCTCGCCCTGCCCGTGGTCGACGAGGAGCGCCGCCTGCTCGGCGCGGTCAGCGTCGACGACGTCCTCGACCACCTCCTGCCGCAGGACTGGCGCGAGCAGCACGACGACACCCCGCTGCCGGCGACCGGCGCGCGCACGGTCCGGGGGCGGGTGCGTCGTGGCTGAGCGGCTCGACACCCCCAAGGAGTCGCGCCGCACGTGGGTCCCGCGGTTCCAGCGCGACCCCGACGCGGTCGGCCGGGTCGCCGAGGCGTTCGCCCGGTTCATGGGCACCGGGCGCTTCCTCATGTACATGACCGGCTTCGTGATCGTCTGGGTCACGATCAACGCGGTCGGGCTGTTCGGGCTGCGCTGGGACCCGTACCCGTTCATCCTGCTCAACCTGTTCTTCTCGGTGCAGGCCTCCTACGCCGCGCCGCTGATCCTGCTCGCGCAGAACCGGCAGGACGACCGTGACCGCGTGAGCCTCGAGCAGGACCGGCAGCGCGCCGAGCGGAACCTCGCCGACACCGAGTTCCTCGCCCGGGAGATCGCGGCGCTGCGGATCGGGCTGAGCGAGGTCGCGACGCGCGACTTCGTGCGCTCCGAGCTGCGCAACCTGCTGGAGGACCTCACCGCGGACCGCGAGGACGCCCGCGGCGAGCACGACAGCGCCACGGCGGACGGCCCCGCCGACACCGGGCGGCGCTGACGACGGGTGCCCGGCGCGGCGGATCGGCGAGCGCACCCCCGGGCGCCGGCCGCCGGTGGGACGTGCGGCGCACGGGCCCCCGAGGCGCCGCGCCTACGATGGGCGCATGCCCCTGACGACCGACCCGACCGCGCTCGCCGAAGCGGTGCGCACCGCGCTCGAGGGCGTCCTCGACCCCGAGATCCGCCGCCCGATCACCGAGCTCGGCATGGTCCGGTCCGTCGAGGTCGACACGACGACGCTGCCGGGCGGCGCGCGCGTCACCGTCGGGATCGACCTCACGACCGCGGGCTGCCCGCTCAAGGACACGATCACCAAGGACGTCACGGCGGCGGTCCAGCCCCTCGACGGCGTCGCCGAGGTCCGCCTTGCGATGGGCGTGATGTCGGCCGACCAGCGCGCCGGGCTCCGGGAGCGGCTGCGCGGCACCGCCGAGCCCACGATCCCGTTCGCGCAGCCGGGCTCGCTGACGAAGGTCTACGCGATCGCCTCCGGAAAGGGCGGCGTCGGCAAGTCGTCGGTCACGGCGAACCTCGCGGTCGCGATGGCGGCGGACGGTCTGCGGGTCGGTGTCGTCGACGCGGACATCTACGGGTTCTCCATCCCGCGGATGCTGGGCGTCACGCAGCCGCCGACGAAGCTCGACGACATGCTGCTGCCGCCCGTCGCGCACGACGTCAAGGTCATCTCGATCGGCATGTTCGTGCCGCCCGGGCAGCCGGTCGTGTGGCGCGGGCCGATGCTGCACCGCGCGCTCCAGCAGTTCCTCGCGGACGTGTTCTGGGCCGACCTCGACGTGCTGCTGCTCGACCTGCCGCCCGGCACCGGCGACATCGCGATCTCCGTCGCACAGCTGCTCCCGACGTCCGAGGTCCTGGTCGTCACGACGCCGCAGGACGCCGCGGCCGAGGTCGCCGAGCGCGCCGGGTCGGTCGCACTGCAGACCCGTCAGCACGTCGTGGGCGTCGTGGAGAACATGTCGTGGCTCGAGCAGCCCGACGGCTCGCGGCTCGAGATCTTCGGCGCGGGCGGCGGCGCGCGCGTCGCGGAGAACCTGTCCCGGGCGACCGGCTCGGCGGTGCCGCTGCTCGGGCAGATCCCGCTCGACGTCGCACTGCGGCAGGACGGTGACGACGGCACGCCGGTCGTGCTGGCGCACCCCGACTCCCCCGCGGCGCTCGCGCTGCGGGACGTGGCACGGGCGCTGGCGACGCGGTCACGCGGCCTCGCGGGCAAGCCGCTGGGCCTCTCGCCGGTCGGCCGCTGACCGCCTGACCGCGGCGGTCACCTGCCCGCCGCTCCTCCCGGCCCGCGCGCCCGTGGCCCGCCCACCGCGCGCCGGGGCCCGACGCTGCGCACACTGGCAGGACGCCCGTCCGCCCGACCGACGCGCGCCCGGACGCCGGACCCGCGCCCACCGCGCCGTTGGTTCCTGTTCGATCCTGGTGGATACTGTGCAGGTGCTCGCGTCTCAGCGTCAGGACCGCATCCTCGCCGAGGCGCGCCTGCACGGGGCCGTGCGGGTCGCGGACCTCGTGCAGACGCTCGACGTCTCGGACATGACCGTCCGCCGCGACATCGCCGAGCTCGCGCGCGCGGGCCTCGTCCGCCGGGTGCACGGCGGCGCGCTCGCGATCGACCCGGCGGGGCACTCGGCCGTCGAGCCCGCGTTCGCCACGAAGCAGGGCTGGGCCACAGCCGAGAAGACCGCGATCGCCCGCGAGGCCCTCACCCTGCTCGAGCCCGGCCAGTCCCTCGCGCTGTCGGCCGGCACCACGACCCACCTGCTGGCCGGGCTGCTCGCCGCCGACACCGCGCTGCGCCCGTTGACGGTCGTGACGAACTCCCTGCACGTCGCCGACGCGCTGCACGCCGCCCCGCCGTCGCGGAGCGGCGGGACGCTCGAGGTCATCCTGACCGGCGGCGTGCGCACCCCGTCGGACGCGCTCGTCGGACCCGTCGCCGACGCCGCGCTCGCGAGCCTGCGCGTCGACCACGCGCTGCTCGGCGTGCACGGGCTCGATGCGGGCGGTGCGACGACGCCCAACGTGCTCGAGGCCGCGACGGACCGGGCGCTCGTGCGCTGCGCCGCGCACGTGACCGTGCTGGCCGACCACTCCAAGTGGGGTGTCGCGGGGCTGGCCCGCATCGTCCCGCTCGACGACGTCGACGTGCTCGTGACCGACACCGGGCTCGGCGCGCACGCCCGCGCCACGCTCGAGACCGCGGTGGGCGAGCTCCGCCTCGTCGCCCCCGACCCCCTCCCCGAGGAGCAGCGATGACCGACCCCGCACCAACCCCGGGCGCACCGCGCGTGCGCCGGACCGCGACGACCATGGCCGACGGCCGCGAGCTCGTCTACTTCGACGACTCCGAGCCGTACGTCTCGGGTGCCGCGACGCGTCGCCTCGACGACCCCCGCCCGCTGGGCGACCGCTTCACGCCCGTGTCCCCGTCCCCGGGCGCCCCGGCCCCGGCGACGTTCGCCGGCCCCGAGATGCGCCGCGACCCGCTGACGGGCGACTGGATCCCGATGGCGTCGCACCGCATGAACCGCACGTTCCTGCCCGCAGCCGACTCGTGCCCGCTGTGCCCGGCCCGGCCCGCGACCGCGGGGACGACGTACTCCGACGGCGAGATCCCCGACACCGACTACGATGTCGCGGTCTTCGAGAACCGGTTCCCGGCGCTCATGCAGGTCCCGGGCGTGACCCTCGAGGACGGCTGGCAGGTCGACGGCGAGGAGCTGTGGGCCGCACGCCCGGCCGCCGGCCGCTGCGAGGTCGTGTGCTTCAGCTCGGACCACACGAGCTCGTTCGCCGAGCTCGCGCCCTCGCGCGTGCGGACGATCATCGAGGCATGGGCGGACCGCACGGCCGCGCTCCAGGAGCTGCCGGGCATCGAGCAGGTCTTCGCCTTCGAGAACCGGGGCAAGGAGATCGGCGTCACCCTCCCGCACCCGCACGGGCAGATCTACGCGTTCCCGTACGTGACCCCGCGCACCCAGGCGATGCTCACGCAGGCCGCCGCGCACCGCGAGCGCACGGGCCGCAACCTGCACGCCGACGTCCTCGCCGCGGAGCGTCGGGCCGGGACCCGCGTCGTGCTCGAGTCGGAGCACTGGACGGCGTACGTGCCCGCCGCGGCGCGGTGGCCCGTCGAGGTGCACCTGGCCCCGAACCGCGACGTCCTGGACCTCCCGGGCCTCACCGACGCCGAGCGCGACGACCTCGCGGTCACCTACCTCGAGCTCCTGCGCCGCCTCGACCGGTTCTTCGTCGAGCAGGACGGCACGGCGGTCCCGCTTCCCTACATCGCGGGCTGGCACCAGGCGGTGGTCGGCGAGGGCCGCGACCTGGGCCGGCTGCACCTGCAGGTGTTCTCGGTGCTGCGCGCCGCGAACAAGCTCAAGTACCTCGCGGGCGTCGAGTCCGGGATGGCGGCATGGATCAGCGACACGACGCCCGAGCGGATCGCGGCGCGACTTCAGGAGGTGGCCCTGTGACGGTCGAGCGCGTCGAGGCGTGGACGCAGGACAAGGGCTCCGCGCGGGCCCGGGCGCTGTTCGTCGAGCGGTTCGGCGAGGAGCCCGACGGCGTGTGGTCGGCTCCGGGGCGCGTCAACCTCATCGGCGAGCACACGGACTACAACGGCGGGCTGTGCCTGCCCATCGCGCTCCCGCACCGCACGTACGTCGCGGTGCGCCGCACGCCCGTGCCCGAGGAGCGGGCGTCGGGGGTCGTGCGGCTCGCGTCGGCGCAGGCGCCCGCGGGCGAGGTCCGCGAGGTCGCGCTGGCCGACGTCGCACCGGGCACGGTCGACGGCTGGCCCGCGTACGTCGTGGGCGTCGCGTGGGCCCTCCAGCAGGCGGGCGACCTGGACGAGGGCGCGGGCGGCTTCGACGTCGCGGTCGACTCGTGCGTCCCGTTCGGCGCCGGCCTGTCCTCCTCCGCGGCGCTCGAGTGCTCGGTCGCGGTCGCGCTCGACCACCTGTTCGGCCTCGGGCTCGCGGGCACCCCCGGCGACCCCGGCTCGCCCGACGACGCCGGCCAGGCCCGCCTCGCCGCCGCGTGCGTGCGCGCCGAGAACGAGATCGCCGGGGCCCCGACGGGCGGCATGGACCAGTCGGTGTCGCTGCGCGCGACGCCGGGGCACGCGCTCGAGCTCGACTGCCGCGACCTGTCGGTCCGCCAGGTCCCCTTCGACCTCGCGGCGCACGACCTCGCACTGCTCGTGATCGACACCCGCGCCGAGCACGCGCTCGTCGACGGCCAGTACGCGGCGCGCCGGGCGACCTGCGAGGCGGCCGCCCGGCGGCTGGGCGTCCCGACGCTGCGCGAGATCGACGCCGCCGGGCTCGACGCGACGCTCGCGGCGCTGACCGCGGACCCGCCCGAGGGCGAGGACGCCGACGTGGCCGTCCGCCGCGTGCGGCACGTCGTCACCGAGATCGCGCGCGTCGAGTCCTTCGTCGACCTGCTCGACGCGGGCCGGGTGCGCGAGGTCGGCCCGCTCATGGACGCCTCGCACGCCTCGCTGCGCGACGACTACGAGGTCTCGGCCCGCGAGCTCGACGTCGCGGTCGCCGCGGCGCGCGAGGCCGGCGCGCTCGGCGCGCGCATGACGGGCGGCGGGTTCGGCGGCTCGGCGATCGCGCTCGTCGAGGCCGGCGCGGTCGACGACGTCGCCCGTGCGGTCGGGGCCGCGTTCGAGGGCGAAGGGCTGAGGGCGCCGGCGTTCCTCGTCGCGACGCCGTCGGCACCGGCCGCCTGACCGGCCTCCTCCCCCGGCCGTGCACCGGCCCCGGCGTCGACCCCGCGAGGGTCGGGCCGGGGCCGGCACCACGCCCGGGCCACGGCTGTGTCCGCCGGCGCCCTCCGCACGCACGCCCGTCGCACGACGAAGCGGCCGCGGAACGCCCCTGACCTGCGCGAGCGCGCCGGGAGGCACGCCGACGCACGAGTGCGCCTCCGGGCGGACAACCTCTGGGCGCTCGTCGCAGGGGAGGACCAGGGCCGCGCGTCGGAGTCATCCCCCAGGCGGAGGCGAGCCCCGCGAGCGCGTCGCTAGGTTCGGCGTGCGGGGGCGGCCCACGTCGCTCCCGTCCACGTCGACAGAGGAGCAGGACCGTGGGGGTCACCCGCAGGATCATCTTCCCGACCGTCCGGATCGTCCTGTGGGCGGTGATCGCGGTGGCGCTCGTCAAGCTCGCGTTCGCCGGCTCGGAGGTCACGACCACGTCCGACGCGCTCGTGCCGTCCGGGCAGATCACCGAGCAGTACGTCGAGGTCGGCACCGGGACCATCACGAACGCCGTGACCGTGCAGGGCGCCGTCGTCGCCGACCCCGCGACCGCGGTCAAGGCCACGATGGCCGGCACGGTCACCAAGCTGCTCGCCACGAACGGCCAGGCCGTCGCCGCCGACACCCCGGTGCTCGAGGTCACCCTCGAGACGCCCGTCGAGCCGACCACGACGACGAACGCCGAGACGGGCGAGCAGACGGTCAAGCAGAACAAGCCGAAGATCAAGCGCGAGACGGTCAAGGCCGGGACCGCCGGGACGCTCACGCTCACGGCGCTCAAGGACCAGGTCGTCGCGGTCGGCGACCCGATCGGCTCGGTCTCCCCCGGGACGCTCTCCGTCTCCGGCACGCTCACCCCCGAGCAGCAGTACCGCCTGCTCGGCGCACCCCCCGAGGCGCAGGTCACGCTCAAGGGCGGGCCGGCACCGTTCACGTGCACGGGCCTGCGGCTCGGCGCCGCCGCGCAGCCGCCGGCGACGGCTCCGGACGCGACCACCGTCGGTGCCCCGGGCGCACCCGCCGAGCCCGTCTCCGGGACCGTCACGTGCGCCGTCCCCGCCGGCGTGACCGCATTCGCGGGCCTCGGCGCCGACATCGCCATCACCAACGGCACGGCCGAGAACGCCGTCGTCGTGCCGGTCTCGTCCGTGCAGGGGTCGGTGCAGAAGGGCAACGTCTGGGTCGAGGTCCCGGACGGCGAGCCCGAGATGCGCGCCGTCGGGCTCGGCCTGACCGACGGCGAGAACGTCCAGGTCACCGAGGGGCTCGCCGCCGGCGACAAGGTGCTGCAGTTCATCCCGATCGGCGACGTCTCGGGCCCCGTCGACTGCGGCGACCCGATGCAGTACGACCCGGCGGTGTGCGGCGGATGAGCCTGCTCGAGCTCACCGACGTCACGCGCTCGGTCCGGCTGCCCGACGACCGCGTGCTGGAGATCCTGCGCGGCATCACGCTCTCGGTCGACGCGGGCGAGCACGTCTCGGTCGTGGGACGGTCCGGGACCGGCAAGTCGACGCTGCTCAACATCCTGGGCCTGCTGGACGCCCCGACGGCCGGCGAGTACGTGCTCGAGGGCACGTCCGTCGCACGGCTGTCCGGCCGGGCCCGCGCCCGCCGCCGCGGCGACGACTTCGGGTTCGTCTTCCAGCAGTTCAACCTGCTCCCCGGGCGCACCGCGCTCGAGAACGTCGCGGCGCCGCTGCTGTACGCCCGCGGGCGGCAGTTCTGGCGTCGCACGCGGCTCGCGGCGGAGATGCTCGAGCGCGTCGGGCTCGGGGACCGGCTCGAGGAGAAGCCCGAGAAGCTGTCCGGCGGCGAGCAGCAGCGCGTCGCGATCGCCCGCGCGCTCGTGCGCCGGCCGCGCGTGATCCTGGCCGACGAGCCGACGGGCGCGCTCGACGTCGACACCGGCGGGGAGATCATGGAGCTGCTCGACGAGATCGCCTCGGAGTCCGGGGCCGCGCTCATCGCGATCACGCACGACCTCGCCGTCGCGGCGCGCGCGCAACGGCACTACCGGCTCGCCGACGGCGTGCTCGTGCCGATCCGGCTGAACGCGCCCGGCCGCGTGACCGAGTGGGTCGGCGACGTGCCGACCGACCGGCCCGACGACGCGACAGCGGTGCTCGCATGAGCGGGTTCGTCGGCACGGTCGTCGAGGCGTGGGACGAGCTGCGGATCCACAAGCTGCGGGTCCTGCTCGCGCTGATCGGCGTCGCGGTCGCGGTCACCGCGATCACCGGGGTCACGGCGATCGTGCAGATGCTCAACCAGGCGACCCACGAGACGGCGGAGCGCCAGACGGGCCGGTCCGTGACGCTCGACATCTCGGCGTACCCGCGCGGCGCCTCCGCGCCGAGCACGGCGCAGTACACCGCCGAGTACGACCGGCTCGTCGAGCGGTACGGCATCGAGCACGCGAGCCGGCAGATGTGGACCGAGCTGCCGTTCCGCTTCCCGACGGGCAGCCGGCCCGTGCAGATGCAGGTCGTCGACCCGTCCTACGGCACGATCATGCGGCTCGTCCCTGAGCAGGGCCGGTGGTTCACCGACGCCGACACCGGCCGGTACGCCCCGGCGGTGGTCGTCAACGAGGCGTTCCTCGACTCGCTGGGCGCGACCGACCTGTCCGGGCACCCGACCGTGCTGCTCGGCGGCGAGACGCCGGTGCGCACCGAGGTCATCGGCGTCTACCCGAACATGTGGCCCGAGGCGCCGCCGGAGGCGTACCTGCTGTTCGACCACTACGAGCGGTGGGCGACGCCGTCGACGGCGTGGGGCCCCGTCGCCCCGACGCTCAAGGCGTGGGTGCCGCCGGACCTCGCCGAGGAGATGCAGCCGCTCCTCACGCGCGACCTGCGCGCGTCGCTGCCCGGCACCGACGTCAACGTCATGCTCCCGCAGGAGGGCTGGGGCGCGATCGACGGTGCGATGCGCTGGGCAGCGCTCGGGATCGGGGCGATCGCCCTGCTCCTCGGCGGGCTGGGGCTCGTGAACATCGCGCTCGTGACCGTGCGGCACCGGATCCGTGAGATCGGGATCCGGCGCAGCTTCGGCGCGACGTCGGGCCGCATCTTCTTCGGGGTGCTCATGGAGTCGGTCGTCGCGACCGTCGTCGCGGGTCTCGTCGGCATCGTCGTCGCGGTCGCGATCATCAAGAACCTCCCGATCGAGCGCGTGCTCGGCACGGGGGTCCAGGACATGCCCCCGTTCCCGGTGTCGGCCGCGCTCGTCGGCATGGCGTGCGCCACCGGGGTCGGGGCGCTCGCCGGGCTCATCCCCGCGACGGTCGCGGTCCGCGTCAAGGTGATCGACGCGATCCGCTACTGACCCCCGCCGGGGCGCACGTGCGAGGTGCCGCACGTGCGTCCCGGGCGACCGGTCATCCCCGAGAGGGACCCGGCACGCGCGCGGAACCGGTACGTTCCCGGAGGAATCGGAACGACGTCGCCCGCCGAGGAAGGCACCTCATGAGGACCCACACCCTGACCACCGCCGCAGCCGCGGTCGGCTGCACCGTGCTCCTGCTCGTCGGGGGGTGCAGCTCCGACAAGGAGCCCAAGGACGCTGCCGCGGTCAGCGAGGACGACAAGGGGCCGCTCAGCGCGTACCTCGAGGGCGTCATGGGGAGCATGGAGGACCAGGACTGGTCCGAGATGGGTCGTCGCTCGGAGGAGATCGTCGCCGCGTGCATGCGCGAGCAGGGGTTCGAGTACACGCAGCAGGACATGTCGGCCGTCACGGAGACGATCGAGGAGGACCAGAAGGACGCCGACCGGTACGGCACCGAGGAGTACGCCGCGGAGCACGGGTACGGCATGTCGACCTCGTACGACGCGCCCGCCGCGGGCGAGGAGGAGTGGGTCGACCCCAACGCCGAGTACGTCGCCGCGATGTCGGAGGAGGAGCGGGCCGCCTACCAGGCGGCGCTGTTCGGCGACCAGGCGGCGGCCGCCCAGGGCGCGGCGCCCTCCGGCGACTGGACCACGCAAGGCTGCCAGGGCAAGGCGCAGCACGAGGTCTACGAGCAGGGCCAGGCGTGGGCGGACCCGGAGTTCGCGACCCTGCAGGAGGAGATGACCGCGCTGTACGAGCGCGCGACGAGCGACCCGAAGATGACGGAGGCGAACGCCGCCTGGTCCGCGTGCATGGCCGAGGCGGGGTACGCCGACCTCGCCACCCCCGAGGACGCGGTCGAGGCCGTCTCCCAGGAGTTCAGCGCGATCGTCTCCGCCACGACCGCCGAGGCGCCCGAGCCCGACCCGGCCGCCGTCGCGGCGTTCACGGAGAAGGAGATCGCCACCGCGGTCGCCGACGCGCGCTGCAAGGCCTCGACGGAGTACGAGGAGAAGGCGCGCGAGGTGCAGTTCGCCCTCGAGCAGGAGTTCGTGGACCAGCACGAGGCCGAGCTCGACGCGTGGGCCGAGAAGTACTCGACCGCCGACGGCAGCTGACGCGCGGGCACGTCACGGCGTGACGCCGGGGGGAACGCGTGCCGGCACGCGTCGCCCCCGGACCGTTCGCCGGCACGCGTCCCCCCGGACCGTTCGCCGGCACGCGTCCCCCCCGGACCGTTCGCCGGCGCGCGTCCACCCGGACCGCGGGCCGGTGCGTCTCCCCCGGCCGTGAGCCGGTGCGCGCTCAGCCCGTGGGACGGTCGCGCCGGAGGCGGCCGGTGTCCTCGTGGACCGCGTAGAAGATCGAGTACGGCGTGCCGTCGGGGTCGCTCGGCCGCGCGGCGAGCTCGTCGAAGAGCTCCTGCACGCGCCGGTCGAGCTCGGCCTTGCCCGCGGCGTCGAGCCGGACGCCGAGCCGGGTCGTCCCGACGGTGTCCGGGTCGGCCAGCGCGACCTCCTCGAGGAACGTGTCGATGAGCACGCGGCTGAACGCGTTCGGCTTCCGGGAGTGCCAGGACCGGCCCGTCGCCCGGTACGGGACCTCCCGTGAGCCGCGGGCGCCGCGGCGGACCGGCTCCGCGGCGAGGTAGCCGCGGTCGACGAGCGTGCGGACGTGGTGCAGGGTCGTCGCGGGGTTGCGGCCGAGGCGGTCGGCGAGCTCGCGGTTCGTGAGCGCCTCGTCGAGGCAGAGCCGCAGGATGCGCAGCCGCAGCGTCGAGGCGAGCGCGCGCGCGTCGGCGTCGCGCTCGCGCTCCCCCAGGTCCTGCGCGTCCCGCTCCCGCGTCCCGGGGTCCTCCTCGACCCGCTCGCGCAGTCCCGGGTCCTCCGCATCCTGCTCCGCACCGGTCACGGTCCGATCCTAGCCACTGATTGACACTTCTCAATCAGTCGCGCCATGCTGCGTGCGTGACCACACCCGGCTCCCCCGGCCCGGACGCCCAGCGCCCCTCGCGCGGGGCGACGAAGCGGCGCTCGCTCGCGTTCGACCCGGACTTCCGCCGGCTGTGGACCGGCGACGCGCTCGGCCAGCTCGGCGCCCAGCTCACCGGCCTCGCGCTGCCGGTGTTCGCGGTGCAGCACCTCGACGCGACCGAGTGGCAGATGGGCGCGCTCGGTGCCGCGGAGACCGCCGCATTCCTCGTGATCGGCCTGCCCGCGGGCGCGTGGATCGACCGGATGCGCAAGCGCCGCGTGCTCATCACCGCGGACCTGGTCCGGGCGGTCGTCCTCGCGGCGGTCGTCGCGCTCGCGCTCACGGGGCACGCGTCGATGGCGGTGCTGTACGGCGCGGCGCTCGTGCTCAGCTGCGCGAGCGTCTTCTTCGACGTCGCGCACCAGAGCTACGTCCCCGCGCTCGTCGGCCTCGACCACGTCGTCGAGGGCAACTCCAAGCTCCAGGCCACGCAGTCGGTCGCGATGGTCGCGGCGCCTGCGATCGGCGGCGCGCTGCTTCGGGTCATCTCGGCACCGCTGCTCATCGTCGTCACCGTCGTGACGTACCTGGTGTCGGCGTTCGCCGTCGGGCGGATCCGCCACGTCGAGGACCTGCCCGCGCCCGGCGACCACCTGCCGCTGCGGGCCGCGATCGCCGAGGGGCTGCGGTTCGTCCTCCAGCAGCCGCTGCTGCGCCGCATCGTCGCGTGCACCGGGATCGGCAACCTGTTCCACGCGGCCGGCGAGGCGCTCGTCGTCCTCTATGCGCTGCGACACCTCGGGCTCGACGCCGCGGGCCTCGGCCTCGTCTTCTCCGCCGGGGCCGTCGGCGGGCTGCTCGGCGCGCTCCTCGCGGACCGGCTGGCCCGGTGGGTCGGCGAGGGCCGCATCATCCCGGTCAGCGCCCTGTTCTTCGCCCCGGCGTACGCGCTCACGCCGCTCGCGTCGCCGCTGCGCGAGCTCGGCGTCCCGCCCGAGGTGCCGCTCGTCGCGGGCGGCGCGCTGCTGTCGTTCGGCGTCGTCGTCTACAACGTCGCCCAGGTGAGCTTCCGGCAGCGGCTGTGCCCGCCGACGCTGCTCGGGCGCATGAACGCCTCGGTGCGGTTCGTGGTCTGGGGCAGCATGCCGATCGGCGCGCTCGTGGGCGGCTGGCTCGGCAGCACCGTGGGCGTGCTGCCGACGCTGTGGTTCGCCGTCGGTGGCGTGACGCTCGCCGCCGTGCCGGTGCTCGCCTCGCCGCTGCTCGGCATGCGGGAGCTCCCCGGCGCCGAACCGGCCGCCGCCGCCGCGCCCCTCCCGCCCGCCGACCTCACGCCGCCGTCCGGGCCTGCGGGCGCGCCGCCACCGGGGACCTAGAGCTCGTACCCCACGACGACCGGGGCGTGGTCGCTGAACCGCGCGGCGTACTCCTCGGCGCGGTCGACCTCGACGCTGCGCGCCAGGTCCGCGAGCGCCGGCGTCGCGATCTGGTAGTCGAGGCGCCAGCCCGCGTCGTTGTCGAACGCCTGCCCGCGCCACGACCACCACGTGTACGGCCCGGGGCCCTCGCCGCCGTGCTCACGGCCGAGGTCGCGCCAGCCGAGGTCGTCGAACCAGCGGTCGAGGTAGGCACGCTCCTCCGGCAGGAAGCCCGCGGACTTCTGGTTGCCCTTCCAGTTCTTCAGGTCGACGTTGCGGTGCGCGATGTTGATGTCGCCCGCGACCACGGCGAGCCCGCCGTCCGCCGCGATCGCGGCCATGCGCGCGGTGACGGCCTCGAGGAAGGAGTACTTCTCCTCCATCGAGGGCGTCCCGACGGTGCCCGAGTGGATGTAGGCCGAGACCACGGTGACCGTGCGGGCCGGGGTCGTGTCGGTCGCGGCGACCTCGAGGTCGGCCTCGACCCAGCGCCCGGTGTCGCACGCGTTCCCCGTGGCGAGGCCGATGCGGATCGCGGACATCGGAAGGCGCGAGGCGATCGCGACGCCCGCGCGGCCCTTGAACTCCGACGCCTCGTGCGCGAGGTCCCACTCGGCGGTGGGCAGGAAGTCGCTCAGCAGCTCGTCGGGCGCGCGCACCTCCTGGAGCAGCAGCACGTCAGGCTTGCGGGTCGTGAGCCAGTCCCCCATGCCCCGCTTCCAGGCGGCACGGATCCCGTTCACGTTCACGGTCGCGATCGTCAGCACCGGACCATCCAACCCCATGCCACCGACAGCCCCCGACCCCCGGGGACGCGACCCCGGTCACACCCGGTGGGCACGACCCGTCGCACCGGGCGGGCAGCACGACGGGGTGCCGGCGCCTCGCGGCACCGACACCCCGTCCCCGGCACTCACCGCCGGGTCATCCCACGGTCAGGACTTCTTCTTGACCTTGACCGTGATCTCGTTGCTGCTGGTCGTCCCGGCCGCGTTCGCGAGCTCGACGCGGTAGCGGTACGTGCCCGCCGCCTTGCCGGTGAACGCGGTCGACGCGGACTGCGCACCCGGGCCGGTGCCCGTGAGCGCCTGCGTGTCGACCAGGACGTCGTTCTCGTAGAGCCGGTACTCGGTCGCCGCCGTGCCCCACCACTTCGTGGCGGTCACGGTGTACGAGCCGTCGCCGTCGTGGTTGTCGTGCGAGACCGACGGCTTGCCCGGGTTGGCGTCCGTGACCTTGACCGTGACCGAGGTGGTCGCGGTCGCGCCCGCGGCGTTGACGAGCTCGCCCGTGTACACGTACGTGCCGTTGGCCCGGCCGGTGACCTTCACCGAGGCGAACTGCGGCTGCGGGGAACGGTCGACCAGCTTCTGCTCGTCGATCAGCACCCCGTTCTCGAAGAGGCGGAACGTCGTGCCGTTCTGGCCCCACCACAGCGCGGCCGAGATGGTGTAGTCGCCGTCCCGCAGGCCGGTGTCCCACCCGTTGTCGCTCGAGAGCGTCGCGCGGCCCGGGGGCACGGTGACGACGGGTCCGCCGGCCTCGACGGTCACGGGGATCGTCACGGTCGTGCCCGACGGCGCCGCCACGAGCGTGAGCAGCACCTCGCCCTCGACGTCGTCGGGCACGGTCAGCTCGACCGACGCCGCACCGGCCGAGACCGGGATCTCGACGGGCGCTGCGGCGCTGCCCTGCCACGTCGCGGTGAGCGACGTGTTCGCGGGGCTGCCGAGCGACGTGAGGTCGAGCCTCGCCACGTCGAACGACACCGTCTCGCCCTGCGTCGCCTCGGTCGGCAGGCCGGTCACCTGGACCGACTGCCGCGCGAAGTCCGGCGAGACCGGCTGGTTCGCGCCGAGGTAGGAGATCCACGCGTCGCGGTCGACGAGACCCGAGTCGCGGGGGTTCGTGCCCTCGGTGAACACCCGGAAGTTGTCGCCACCGGTCGCGAGGAACGAGAACGTCCCCACGCGGTACGACGCGGTCAGGTCGATCGGCGCGCCGTCGACCGTGACCGACGTGATGCGGTCGCCCTCGGGCAGCGCCGGGTCGAACGTGTACGTGACGTTGTCCGAGAGGCCGAGCTGCAGGTACGGGCGCGACGGGACGTTGCCGTCCTTGTCGCGCTGCCACTGCTGCTCGAGGAGCGTCACGAACTGCTCACCCGTGAGCGAGACCGTCCACAGGTTGTTGAGGAACGGCAGGACCGCGTTCGCCTGGGCGTACGTGATCTGGCCGTCCGCGGCCGGCCCCGGCGGGGTGTACGACGACTGCTTCGCGAACAGGTCCGCGCGCAGCCCGCCCGGGTTGACGACGCCGATCTGGGCGCCGCCGCGGGTCGGGTCGCTCAGGCTGGCCCGGAGCGCGTCGGCCACGAGCCCGCCGAGGGTCGACTCCGACGCGCGGTCGCCGCTCGTCGTGCCGGTGTACGCGGTCGTGATGTCGGCGGTGATGCTGCCGACGACCTTGTTGCCCTCGACCTTGGCCACCTCGAGCGCGGCGTCGACGATCGCCTTGACCGCGGCGACGCGCGGGTACGCGGCGACGAGCTCGGCGGCAGGGGTCGTCGTGCGCTTGACGTTCTTCGCCTCGTACGCGACGAGCGCGTCGGTGGCGTTGTCGACCGTCAGCGTGATCGAGCCGATGAACTCGCCGTACGAGCCGGTCTGCAGGACCGGGCGTGTCTGGCCCGCACGCCCCGGGACCGGGGCGTCCCACACGTACTGCTTGTGGGTGTGGCCCGTGAAGATCGCCGCCACGTCGGCGTCGGTCTCCGTGACGATCTTCGCGAAGACGCCGCCCGCGGCGACCTCCTCCTCGAGCGTCGCGCCGTCGGGCGTGCCCGCACCGGCACCCTCGTGGTACTCGGCCACGAACACGTCGGCCTCGCCGTTCGCCTCGTCGCCGTCGCTGAGCTGCGCGACGACGCGGTTGACGGCGTCGACCGGGTCCCCGAAGTCGAGGCCCGCGACGCCGGCCGGCGTGACGAGCGACGGGGTCTCCTGCGTCACGGCGCCGACGACGGCGAGCCGCGTGCCGGCGACCTCGAGGATCTCGTACTCCGGCAGCGCCGGGGTCGTGGTGCCGTCGAGGTAGACGTTCGCGCCGAGGTACGCCCACCGGGCGTTGGTCCGGTCGGCGACGACGCGGTCGACGAGGTCGGCGAACCCGCCGTCGAACTCGTGGTTGCCCACCGCCGAGGCGCGCAGGTCGAGCGCGTTGAGCACGTCGATCGTCGGCTGGTCGCGCTGGACCGACGAGGCGAACAGCGACGCACCGATGTTGTCGCCCGCGGACAGCAGCACGGTCGAGTCCTCGCCGTGCGCCGCGCGCTCCTGCTCGATGGTCCCCGCGACGGCCACGGTGTTGGCGTCGATGCGCCCGTGGAAGTCGTTGAGGTTGAGCAGCGTCAGCTCGGTGGTCTCCGCGGGAGCGGCGGCCGTGATGCCGAGCAGCACCGGGTCGTGGTCGGAGGACCGGTACGGGCTCGCGTCCGTGAGGACCGTGCCGTGGTAGTTGTACCGGCTGTACTCCAGCGCGAGGGACTCGGGGGCGTTGATCTCCCAGATGTCCGCGCCCGTCGAGCGCGCGAGCATCGCCTCGTTGACGAGCACGTGGTCGAGCGACCCGGCGAGCCCGCTGAAGCTGTACGAGTACTCGCCCGTGCCGAAGTGCGCGGTGACGTCGGTGTAGCCGGCGTCGTACAGCACCTCGAGCGGGTCCTCGCGCGTGTAGGCGTTGAAGTCGCCGACGAGCGCGACGGCCTCGACCGGGGTGGTCGTGTAGTCGTCGAGCACGGTCGGGACCCACGCGGCCAGCGCCGTGGCCTGCGCGACGCGCGACGCGTTGGACGCGCCCTGGCCGTCACCGGCGTCGGCGTCGCCCGGGAGCGGGCCCGCCGAGCCCTTGGACTTGAAGTGGTTGACGACGACGAGGAACGGCTCGCCGCCGCCGAGCGGGGCGAACGCCTGCGCGATCGGCTCGCGGGCGTTCGCGAACGCCTCGCCGGTGTCGCTCAGGTCGCCGAGCGCGCGGGCCTCCCCGAGGAGCTCGACCGAGCCCGTCCGGTAGATCAGCGCGTTCGTGATGACGTCGAGCTCGCTCGCGTCGGGCAGGTCCGCCGAGGACGGGACGTGCGCCCAGCCCGCCGACGGGTCCGCGGCGTTGAGCGCGGCGACGAGCGTCTGCGTGGCCTCGTCGGCCTGCTCGCCGAGCGCGGCCGAGTTCTCGATCTCCATGAGACCGACGACGTCCGCGTCCGTGGCGTTGATCGCCGCGACGATCTTGGCCTGCTGGCGTGCGAGGTCACCGGAGTCCCACGCCCCGCGCGGGCCGTTGTCGGTGCACTCGTCGACCGTCACGCCGTCGCCGGTGCGGTCCCGGTAGGGCGCGCAGCCCGCGGTGTCCGCGCCGAGCGTCGTGAAGTAGTTGAGGACGTTGAACGACGCGACCCGCAGGTCGGCGGCGCCCAGCGCCTCGGCGTCGGGCGCCGGGGTGCGCGTGTTCGTGAACTGCGTGCGCTCCGCGAGCGGCGTCGCGGCCGTGACCTGGCTCGTCGGGTTGAGCTTCCAGGTCGAGTTCCGGAAGTCGACGATCAGCGGCTGGGCGAACACCACCGCGGCGCCCACGCGGACCGGGTCGGTCAGCGAGACGTACGGCGGGGTCTGCGACGAGTTCGCCGCGGTCAGGAAGTTCGTCGTCGCGCCGTCGTCGAGCACCACGGCACGCGCGGCGTTGTCCGCGGCGACCGCGGCGGCCTCGGGCGAACCGGGGGCGGCGACGTCGGTCGGCTGGATCAGCGGGCGGTCGCCGGACGCGAGCCCGACCTCGCCGTACTGGTTCGTCGAGTACGAGTTGCTCACCGTGAAGGCGCCCGCCGGGGCGTACAGCATCGACTCGAGCGTCTCGCGCTGCGCGTCGGTGGCCGGCCACGGCGCGACCGCCGGGGTCACGGGCTCGGCCGCCGCGAGGGGCGTGACCGTCGCGGCGGTGACCTGGGTCAGCCCGTTGAACTCGGACACGGTGCCGGTGACCTCGACGTGCTGGCCGACCGTCGCCGTGACGCCCGCGGGCTGGTACACGAAGAGCGCGTCGGACGCGGTGCGCGTCGCCGGGTCGGTCGGGCCGCCGGTGCCGGGCGTCTGGATCACGAACCCGCGCAGCCCCCCGGTCGGGTAGGCGGCGGTGACGACGCCGCGCGTGGTGACGCTCGCGCCGACGTAGGTGCTCGCGGCGCCGGTGCCCTGGATCGCCGCGATCGCGAGCGGCGCGGGGGCCGTCGTCGGGGTCGGCGTCGCGGACGGGGTGGGCGTCGCGCTCGGGGTCGGCGTCGCCGTGGCGGTCGGGGTCGGGTCGGGGGTCGGCTGCGTGTCGCCCGTGCCCGCCGGGGTCGGTGCCCCGGTCGTGAAGTCGGCCTTGTTGTTCGCGGTGTTGACCGCGCCGGTCCGCGCGATCGACGTCGTCGCGCTGAGGGCCGGGGCGGCCTCGCCCGCGAACGCGGCACCGGTGCCGAAGCCCACGAGGTCGACGACCGCGGGGTCGCTCGCGCACGCCGTCGTCGCGCAGGTCAGCCTCGTCCCGGAGGAGACGAGGGCGACGTTGCCGTTCGTCCCGGAGAGGTTGACCGTGCCCGTCGCGTCGGGCGCCGGGAGGTTCGAGACCGCGCCGGCCGTCTGCGAGGCGGCCTGGACGAGGTAGGTGCTGCGCGGGGGCACCGAGCCGGTGAGCGGGACGATCCCGCTCCACGTGGTGCCCGCGGCCGACGCGTACTGCACGGACCAGGTGGACAGGTCCACGGCCGCGTCGGTGGCGTTGTAGAGCTCGACGAAGTCGTGGGTCAGCGTGGAGCCGGTGTTGCCGCCCGCGCCGTAGACCTCGTTGATCACGACCGCGGCGTCGGGTGCGACGGCGGCGTACCCCGGGGCGACCCCGGGGACGGTGAGCGCCGCGGTGGCGGCAGCGGCGACGGCGGAGCGCCGCAGCCAGGGGTGGGACAGGTGCATGCGTCGATCCCTTCGAGCGCGGACGTGCCGCGACGAGTCCGGGCGCGTCGTCCTCGTGCGGACGGAGCGCAGGTGCCGACCCCGAGCGGTCGGCGGCACACATCTACGGGAGCCGATCGACGCTGGTGTACGGGGGAGGTGAACCCGGTGTGAACATCTCACATCCCGGTCGTCCCGGCACGGACCGGACAGGGAAAGTTACCGGTCCGTCACATTCGTCGGCCTCCGGCGGGCTCCGTCGCCGCCGGGGACGACGGACGACCCCCGCCGGAGCGTGCGGCGGGGGTCGTCAGGTCGTGCGCGCGGGTGCGTCAGGCGTCGAGCGTGCGCTCCGCGGAGTCGACGACGTTGCTCAGCAGCATCGCGCGCGTCATCGGACCGACACCGCCGGGGTTCGGCGAGATCCACGCCGCGATCTCGGCGACCTCGGGGTGCACGTCGCCCGCGAGGCGGCTCTTGCCCGTCTCCGGGTCGGGCACGCGCGAGACGCCGACGTCGATGACGACCGCGCCCGGCTTGACGATGTCCGCGGTGATGATGCTCGGGACGCCGGCCGCGGCGACGATGACGTCCGCGTGCCGCGTGTGCTCCGCGAGGTCGTGCGTGCCCGTGTGCGTGAGCGTGACCGTCGCGTTGACCGCCCGGCGGGTCAGCAGCAGCCCGATCGAGCGCCCGACCGTCGTCCCGCGGCCCACGACCACGACGTCGGCGCCCGCGAGCTCGATGCCGTGCCGCTCGAGGAGCTCGATGATCCCGCGCGGCGTGCACGGCAGCGGGGAGCTGATCTCGTCGTTGACCCGCAGCACGAGCCGCCCGAGGTTCGTCGGGTGCAGGCCGTCCGCGTCCTTGTCGGGGTCGATCAGTTCGAGCACCCGGTTGGTGTCGATGCCCTTGGGCAGGGGGAGCTGGACGATGAACCCCGTGCACGCCGGGTCGTCGTTGAGCCGGCGCACCGCGGCCTCGATCTCGTCCTGCGACGCCGTCTCGGGCAGGTCCTCGCGGATCGACGCGATGCCGACCTCGGCGCAGTCCTTGTGCTTGCCGTTGACGTACCAGCGCGAGCCCGGGTCGTCGCCCACGAGCAGCGTGCCCAGCCCGGGCTGCACGCCCCGGGCGGCCAGCGCGGTGACCCGCTCGGTCAGCTCGGCCTTGATGGCGGCGGCGGTGGCCGTCCCGTCCAGGATCTGTGCGGTCATGGTGTCTCCTCGGGCAGAACGGCGCCGGCTCCGCGCCGGTGCGCCCTGGTCGTGGGGGCGCACCGGCGCGGGGGCCGGCAGGGGTCGAGCGTGGTGCGGCAGCGACGGTCAGTACTGCTGCAGGCCGGCGTACAGCGGGAACGCGTCCGCGAGCTTCGTGACGCGGGCCCGCAGCGCCTCGACGTCCGCCGACGCGCCGGCGACGAGCGCGGTCGCGATGATGTCGGCGACCTCCGCGAACTCGGCGTCGCCGAAGCCGCGCGTCGCGAGGGCGGGCGTGCCGATGCGCAGGCCCGACGTCACGCGCGGGGGGCGCGGGTCGAACGGGACCGCGTTGCGGTTGACGGTGATGCCGACCGAGTGCAGGAGGTCCTCGGCCTGCTGGCCGTCGAGGTCCGAGTGGCGCAGGTCCACCAGGACGAGGTGCACGTCGGTGCCGCCCGTGAGGACCGAGACGCCGGCGCCCGTGACGTCGGCCGCCGTGAGGCGCTCCGCGATGAGGCGCGCACCGTCGAGCGTGCGCTGCTGGCGGTCCTTGAACTCCTCGGTGCCCGCGATCTTGAACGAGACGGCCTTCGCGGCGATCACGTGCATGAGCGGGCCGCCCTGCTGACCCGGGAAGACGGCCGAGTCGATCTTCTTGGCGTACTCCTCGCGGCTCAGGATGAAGCCCGAGCGGGGGCCGCCGATCGTCTTGTGCACGGTCGAGGACACGACGTCCGAGTGCGCGACGGGGCTCGGGTGCAGGCCTGCCGCGACGAGGCCCGCGAAGTGCGCCATGTCGACCCAGAGCTTGGCGCCGACCTCGTCCGCGATCGAGCGGAACGCCGCGAAGTCGAGCTGGCGCGGGTAGGCGGACCAGCCGCCGATGATGACGTCGGGGCGCTGCTCGAGCGCCTTCTCCCGGACCTTGTCCATGTCGACGAGGAACGTCTCGGGGTCCACGCCGTACGCGCCGACCTGGTACAGCTTGCCCGAGAAGTTGATCTTCATGCCGTGCGTGAGGTGGCCGCCGTGCGCGAGCTCGAGGCCGAGGATCTTGTCCCCCGCGTTGATCAGCGCGTGCAGCACCGCCGCGTTGGCCGTGGCGCCCGAGTGCGGCTGCACGTTCGCGTGCTCGGCGCCGAAGAGCTCCTTGGCGCGGCTGATCGCGAGCGTCTCGGCGACGTCGACCTGCTCGCAGCCGCCGTAGTAGCGCCGGCCGGGGTAGCCCTCGGCGTACTTGTTGGTCAGGACCGAGCCCTGCGCCTGGAGCACCGCGCGGGGGACGAAGTTCTCGCTCGCGATCATCTCGAGCGTGCCCTGCTGCCGCGCGAGCTCGCCGTCGAGGACGGCGGCGATCTCGGGGTCCAGCTCGGACAGGTTCTGGTCGAGCAGGCTCATGGTTCTCCTCGCAGTCAGCGGGTGCGTGGTGGTTCCCGGCACAGGGACGGGCACGCACACCGTTCGGTGTGGTGACCGGGGGCCCAGGCGTCCGACCCGAAGTCTGCTGCTGCTCGTCGCTCCCCGGTGGTGACCCACCCGTTGCGCCAGTCGCGACGCGCACAGCCTAGCAACCGCGGGCACCCCCGCGGGAACGCGTTCCTCGCCGTCAGACGGCGGCGCTGTCGCCCAGGATCTTGCGCAGGTACGCGTACGTGAGGTCGCCGACCGTGCGGTCGTGCTCGTGCTCGTAGCCGTGCTTCTCGTAGAGCGCGAGGTTCTGCACCGAGTCCCGGCCGGTGAAGACCCACACCTCGGAGGTGTCCTCGGGCAGGTGCGGGAGGATCGCGAGCAGGAGCTGGGTGCCGATGCCCTGGCCCTGCAGGTCGGGGGCGACGGCGAGGCGGCCGAGCGTCGCGCGGGTCCCCTCGAGGAGCACGCGGATCGAGCCGACGAGCCGGTGCCCGGCCCACGCGCCGAGCGTGATGACCTCGGGGTTCGCGAGGTCGGCGCGCAGCTCGTCGAGCGTCTGGGTCAGCGGCGGGATGTTCGGGTCCCCGTAGATCTGCGCCTCGCTCACGAACGCGGCGCGGCGCAGCGTGAGCAGCTCGCCCGACTCGGCGTCGGTCACGGGGCGGATGTCGACCTCGGGATCGCTCATGCGCCCATCGTCTCAGAGCCGACGCGCACCCGGCGACAGACGTCCGGGGTGAGGTCGCGGGTGAGGTCGCGGGTGAGGTCGCCCGCGGCGCCCGGCCGCCCGGTGCCGCTCAGCCCTGCGCGGCGGCCGGCGGGGCGTAGGCGACGCCGATGCTGCGCGCGACCTGCTCGAGCTCGGCCTCGAAGTACGGCCCGACGTCCGTGAACATGAACCGCAGGTGCCCGAGCGCCTCCATGCACACGACGCCGTAGAGCCGGACCCAGCTGTTGGCGAAGACCCAGAGCGCCGGCTCGGGCAGGTCGACGCCGGCGCCCCGCGCGAAGGCGGCGAGCTGGCCGCAGCTCGCAGCCACTCCCCCGTGCAGATCGGGCAGCGGGAACGGCCGGGCCTCCCACAGCCCGACGAACAGCTCGAGGAACAGCCCGGCGAACCGGCGCGACTGCTCGCAGCCGTCGTCCGGGTCCGCCCACAGGCCGTCGCCGCTCCGGAACATCAGCCCGAACTCGGCGGGGTGGTCGAGCGCCCACCGGCGGAACGTCCGCACGGCGGCGAGCATCCGGGCGCCGAGGTCGTCGCCGTGCGCGTCGAGCGACGCGGTGACGACGCCGTGGACCTCGCCGAACAGGTCGTCGCACAGCGCGAGGAGCAGGTCGTCGAGGCTCGCGTAGTAGCGGTACAGCCCGGGCGCCGTCATGCCCATCTCGCGGGCGATGCCGCGCAGCGTGGGTGGCTGGCCCTGCTCCGCGACGAGGAGGCGGCGCGCCGTCGCCCGGATCTCCGCCTCGGTCGCGGCGCGCAGCCGGTCGCGTCGCGGCACGACCGTGTCGGTCGTCGTCATGCGCTCCTCCTCGTCACCGCCGGTCCCGGACGGCTGCCGGGTCGGCGTCGGTCGCGCGGGGTCGTCGCCGCCCGTCCGGCGTCCGTCGCAGCGTGCCACGCGACCGACGCGCTCCGGGCGTTGACACGAGCATACGCTCGATGCTTGAGTAAACAGCGTTCGCTAACGCCGTTTACTTCGTGACGCGCAATCGCGTCGCGCTTCCCTGGGAGGTCCCGTGCTCGACGCGCTCAGTCGTCTGACCCACCGGCACGCCCGCTGGGTGCTCGCCGTCTCGCTCGCCCTCGCCGCGCTCGCCGCGGTGTGGGGCTCCTCCGTCTCCGACCACGTCCAGGCCGGCGGCTTCACCGTCCCCGGCTCCGACTCCGAGCGCGCCGAGCAGCGGGTCGCCGAGGAGCTCGGGCCGACCCGGCCCGACGTGCTCGTGACCTACGCGCACCCGACGCTCACCCCCGACGACCCGCGGTTCGCCGCCGACCTCACGGCCCACCTCGACGCGCTGCCCGACGACGCGACCGCCCGCGTCGTCGGGCCGTGGACGGCCGGGCTCCCCGCGGACGCGGCGGCCGCGCTGCTCGGGACCGACGGCCGGTCCGCGCTCGTCGCGATCTCCGTCCCGGGCACCGACCTCGACGCCCGCGTCCAGGCCTACGGCGACCTCGAGCCGTCCCTCGCGGCGCCCGAGCCGTGGACCACCGCGGTCGGCGGGGCCCTCGCGGTCAACGCCGACCTCACGCACCGCGCCGAGACCGACATCGCCGCGGCCGAGACGCTCGCGATGCCCGTGCTCCTGGTCCTGCTCGCGGTCATCTTCGGCAGCGGCGTCGCGGCGCTGCTGCCCGTCGTCATGGGCGTGCTCGCGATCCTCGGCGCGATGGGCCTGCTGCGTGCGCTGACCCTGGTCACCGACGTCTCGACGTTCGCGATCAACGTCACGACGATCCTCGGCCTCGGGCTCGCGATCGACTACGCGCTGTTCGTGGTGAGCCGCTTCCGCGAGGAGCTGGCCCGCACCGACGACGTCGGCGCCGCCGTCGTCCGGACGGTCACCACCGCCGGCCGGACCGTGATCTTCTCGGGGCTCACCGTGCTCATCGCGTTCGCGGGCCTGCTCGCGTTCCCGCAGATGTTCCTGCGCAGCATGGGGCTCGGCGGCATGGCCGTCGTCCTGCTCGACATGGTCCTCGCCGTGACGCTCCTGCCCGCGCTGCTCGCCCTGCTCGGCCGCCGGGTCGACGCCGGGCGGCTCCCGCGCGGCCTCACGCAGCGGCTCGCCGCCCGGCGCGCGGGCCGCACCCCGGCCTGGACCCGGCTCGGGCGCGGCGTGCTGCGCCGGCCCGGGGTCGTCGCCGCGGGCGTCACGGCCGTCCTGCTGCTCGTCGCGCTGCCCGCGCTCGGGCTCGTGGTCGGCTCGTCCGACGAGCGCGACCTGCCCGCCTCCTCCCCCGCGCGGCAGGCGACCGAGCGGCTCGCGGACCTCTTCCCCGGCGGCGGCAGCGAGGTCACGCTCGATGTCGTGCTCGACGGCGCCCCGGAGCCCGCCGCGCTCGACGGCTACCTCGCCGGGCTCGGCGCGCTCCCCGACGCCGGCCCGGTCCGGGTCGTCGCCGCGACCGACCGGCTCACCTCCGTGGCGGTCACGGCCCCGGGCGCGGTCGACGCCCCGGCGACGCGCGACCTGGTCCGGGCCGTGCGCGCGCTCGAGGGCCCCGCGGGGACCGACGGCGCACCGGTCGAGGTGCTCGTCGGCGGGGCGGCCGCGGCGAACGTGGACTCGACCGACGCGATCGCGTCGGCACTCCCGTGGGCGCTGCTCGTCATCGCAGGCGCGACGGCCGTCCTGCTGTTCCTCGCGCTCGGCTCGCTCGTGCTGCCGGTGAAGGCGATCGCGCTCAACGTCCTCTCGCTCGGTGCGACGTTCGGTGCCGTGTGGTGGGCGTTCGGCGACGCGCACCTCGCCGGGGCGCTGGGCTTCACCGCGACCGGGCGCATCGACCCGTCCAACCTCGTCCTCATCGGGGTCATCGCGTTCGGCCTCGCGATGGACTACGAGCTGTTCCTGCTGAGCCGCGTGCGCGAGGAGCACCTGCGCGGGCGGTCGGCGGACGACGCGGTCGTCGTCGGGCTCGAGCGCACGGGGCGGACCATCACCTCGGCCGCGCTGCTGCTCGTCGTCGTGCTCGTCGCGATGGGGACGTCCGGCGTCGCGTTCCTCAAGGTCATCGGGCTCGGGCTGGCGTTCGCGGTGCTCGTGGACGCGACCCTGGTCCGGGCGCTGCTCGTGCCCGCGACCGTGCGGCTGCTCGGGCGGTCGGTGTGGTGGCTGCCCGCGCCGCTCGCCCGGCTGCACGCACGCGCGGGGCTCAGCGAGGGCGAGGCCCCGGCGGAGCGCGGGACGGGCGCCGGCGGAGGTGCGGACACCGGTGCGGACGTGGCCACCGACGACCGGCCGCGCGAGCTCGTCGGGACCGGGGCCTGACGTCCTGGCCGGCGGCGTCCCTCGTCGGGGCCGCCGCCGGCCCGGGCGTCCGCGGGACCGGCGCACCGACGGGCACGTCCGGACCGCTCGACTACGCTCAGCCGTCGTGGCCACCACCGACGACACCGCCTCCGGCACGCACTGGGTCCTGACGCTCTCCTGCCCCGACCGCCCCGGGATCGTGCACGCGGTCGCGGGCCTGCTCGCGGAGCACGGCGGGAACATCACCGAGTCGCAGCAGTTCGGCGACGCGCTGTCCGGGCTGTTCTTCATGCGGGTCCAGGTGACGTCGGCCGCCTCGCGCGCGGAGCTCGAGGGTCCGCTCACCGAGCTCGCGCAGCGCTTCTCGATGGACTGGGAGCTCGACGTCTCCGGCCGTCCGGTGCGCACGCTCGTGCTGGGCTCGACCGCCGCGCACTGCCTCAACGACCTCGCGTTCCGCCAGCGCTCGGAGAAGCTGCCGATCGAGATCGTCGCCGTCGTCTCGAACCACACGGTGCTCGCCGAGCTCGCCGCGTTCTACGGCATCGACTTCCACCACGTGCCCGTGACGGCCGCGACCAAGCCCGCCGCGGAGGCCCGCCTGCTCGAGCTCGTCGAGGAGCTCGACGTCGAGCTCGTCGTGCTCGCGCGGTACATGCAGATCCTGTCGCCCGACCTGTGCGCGCGGCTCGCGGGGCGCGCGATCAACATCCACCACTCGTTCCTGCCGTCGTTCAAGGGCGCGCGCCCGTACGCGCAGGCCCACGACCGCGGGGTCAAGCTCATCGGCGCGACGGCGCACTACGTCACGGGCGACCTCGACGAGGGGCCGATCATCGAGCAGGACGTCGAGCGCGTCGACCACACGCGCACGGTCGAGGACCTCGTCGCGCTCGGGCAGGACGTCGAGCGCCGCGCCCTCGCCCGCGCCGTGCGCTGGCACGCGGAGCACCGGGTGCTGCTCGACGGGCACCGGACGATCGTCTTCCGCTGACGCCCGGTCGCCGTCGTCCGCGCGCCGTGGTCCCGGTGCCGCCCGCGGGCGCCGTGACCGCGCGAGGAGCGATTCGGACCCGGCCGCCTGGTTGACCCCACTCCGCGCGGACGCGAGGCTCCGAAAAAGCCCAGCGGCGGAGCCGAGACTTCGGTCCCGCCGCGCGCCCGCACGACGACGCCGTCGTGCTCCGGCCCGGAGAGGACCCCCCTCGCGATGAACCGCCTCAGGACGACCTGGACCCGCGTGCTCACGGGCGCCGCGGCGTCGGCCGCGCTGGTGACCGGCCTGGTCGTCTCCGCCCCGACGGCGTCCGCCGCCTCGCTCGTCGAGGTCACCGGCTTCGGCGCCAACCCGAGCAACCTCCGGATGCACCTGTTCGTGCCCGACCAGCTCCCGGCCAATCCCGCCGTGCTCCTCGCGATCCACTACTGCACCGGGAGTGGCCCGGCGTTCTACAACGGCGCGCAGTTCGACGAGCTCGCGACGCGCTACGGCTTCATCGTCGTGTACCCGTCCGCGACGCGGAGCGGCAGCTGCTTCGACGTGGCCTCGCCGCAGGCCCTGCGCCGCGACGGCGGGAGCGACCCCGTCGGCATCCGCTCGATGCTGTCCTACGTCCAGCAGCGGTACACGACCGACCCGGGCCGCGTCTTCGTCACCGGGGTCTCGTCGGGCGCGATGATGACGCAGGTCATGCTCGCCAACTACCCCGACGTCTTCGCCGCGGGCTCGGCCTACGCCGGCGTCCCGGCGTCGTGCTTCGCGACGACCAACGGGTCCGAGTGGAACAGCGAGTGCTCGGGCGGGCGGATCAACCGGACGGCGCAGCAGTGGGGCGACCTCGTGCGGGCGGCCTACCCCGGCTACACGGGCGCGCGGCCCCGCGTGCAGCTGTGGCACGGGACGCAGGACGAGACGCTGAGCTACGTGAACTTCGGCGAGTCCGTCGAGCAGTGGACGAACGTGCACGGGCTGAGCCAGACGCCGACGTCCACCGACTCCCCCGCCGCCGGGTACACGCGCACGCGCTACGGCAGCGGCGGCCCACAGGCCCCGGTCGAGGCGATCAGCATGGCCGGCGTCTCGCACAACCTCCCCGTCGACGCCGCGCAGGCCATCCGGTTCTTCGGCCTCGACCAGCCGGGTCCGACGCCCACGCCGACAGCGACCCCGACGCCGACGCCGACGCCGACGGTCACCCCGACCGCGACGCCCACCCCGACGGCCACCGCCACCCCGACGCCCACGCCGACCTCGAACCCCGCCGGCGGCTGCACCGTGACGTACGGCGTGAACCAGTGGAACAACGGCTTCACGGCGAACATCACCGTGCGGAACACCGGCACCGCGCCCGTCACCGGCTGGACGCTGACCTGGGCCTACCCCTCGGGCCAGCAGGTCACGCAGTCCTGGAGCTCGACGACGACGCAGTCCGGCACCCAGGTGACCGCCCGCAACGCGGCGTGGAACGCCACGATCCCCGCCGGGGGTTCCACGTCCTTCGGCCTCAACGGCACGCACCCCGGCACCAACGCCACCCCCCGCGGCTTCGCGCTCAACGGCACCCCGTGCGGCTGACGCGCTGACCGACCGGCGACCGCCCGCCGGCCCACC
The DNA here is from genome assembly GCF_006538745.1 of Cellulomonas cellasea. Classification (GTDB taxonomy): domain Bacteria; phylum Actinomycetota; class Actinomycetes; order Actinomycetales; family Cellulomonadaceae; genus Cellulomonas_A; species Cellulomonas_A cellasea. Next base: position 146,802 of record NZ_BJLR01000001.1, read on the forward strand.
CGGGCCGGCGGGCGGAGCCGTGCGGGAGGCGAGGCGCGTCAGGCCTGGTTGGCCCGCCGGACGACCGAGTCGATCAGCACCGCGAGCGCGAGCACGACGCCGGTGATGACGTACCGGACGGACGTGTCGAGGTTGAGCAGCGTGAGGCCGCTCGAGATGGACTGGATCACGAGGATGCCGAGCAGCGCGGACCACGCGCTCCCCCGGCCGCCGAACAGGCTCGTCCCGCCGATCACGGCCGCGGCGATCGCGGTGAGGTAGATGTCGCCGCCGCCGGTCCCCTGGTTCGCGGCCGCGAGGCGCCCGGCGGACAGGATGCCGCCGAGGGCGGCGAGCGTCGAGCACGCGACGAACGCGGAGACGAAGGTGCGCTGCACCGGCAGGCCGGCGCGGCGCGCGGACTCGACGTCGCCGCCGACGGCGCGGACGGCCCGCCCCCAGCGCGTGCGTCGCAGAAGCAGGTCGACGACGGCGACCAGACCGACGAACAGGGCGAACGTGAACCCGACGCCCCGGTTGGTGTTGAGGTAGGCGACGGCACCGCCGAGCACGAGTGCGAGGACCCCGACCCGCGCCGCGACGACCGTGAGGCTCGGGACGGGCAGCTCGGCGCGCTCCCGGCGGGCGCGCCCGACGAGCAGGCTCGCGGCGTGCCCGACGACGACGAGCACGACGAGCGCGTACGAGACGCCGGCGGGGAGGAACCCGCGCTGCGAGACCTGCACGAGCCAGGACTCGAACGGCAGGTTGACCGAGCCGGTCGGCCCGAGCACGCGCAGCTGCAGGCCCGCGAAGACGAGCAGCCCCGCGAGCGTGAAGACGAAGCTCGGCAGCCGCAGGCGCGTGAACAGGACCCCGTACAACAGGCCGACGACGACGCCGACCGCGAGCGCCGCGAGCGCGGTCAGGGCGATGGGCCAGCGCAGCTGCACGGCGCCGACCGCGACGACGGCCGCCGCGAGGCCGCTGACCGAGCCGACGGACAGGTCGATCTGCCCGACCAGCAGGACCAGCACGACCCCGAGCGCGAGCACCCCGGTCGCGGCGCACTGCAGCGTCAGGTTGACGAGGTTGTCGCTCGACAGGAACGAGGGGTTGAGGAGCTGGAACACGAGCCAGATGACCGCGAGCGCCGCGACGATGGGCAGCATCCCGAGCTCGCCCGAGCGCACGTGGCCCACCAGCTCGCGCAGCGCGCCTCCCGGACCCGTCGCCGTCGGCACGGGTGCGGTCGCGTCGCGGCGCTCGCCGCCGAGCACGCTCACGGGATCACCTCGTGCGCGTCCGGGCGCCTGGGCCCGTCGGCGCGCCCGGGCACCTCCGCACGCGCCGGTCCGGGCCGAGCCGCCGGCCGCGGACCGTCACCGCGCGCGACGTCCGGTGCACCGCGCCGGGGCGCGCCCGACGTCGCGCCCGTGACCGCCGCGATGAGGTCCTCGTAGCTCGTGCTCGCGGCGTCGAACTCGCCGTTGACGCGGCCGAGCCGCAGCACGACGATCCGGTCGGCGACCGCCTGGACGTCGGCCATCGAGTGGCTGATGAGGACGACGCCGTGCCCGCGCTCGCGCAGCCGCTCGATGAGGCTGAGCACCTCCGCGGTCTGCGTGATGCCGAGCGCCGACGTCGGCTCGTCGAGCACGAGGACGCGCGGCTCGCCGAGCAGCGAGCGGGCGATCGCGACCGCCTGCCGCTGACCGCCCGAGAGCGCGCCGACGGGGATGCGCACCGACGGCACGCGCGCGGCGAGCTGCCCGAGCAGCGTCCACGCCTGCTTCTCCATCGCGACCTCGTCGAGCAGGACCGCCCGCGTGACCTCCTGGCCGAGGAAGATGTTCTCGACGACGTCGAGGTTGGCGCACAGCGCGCCGTCCTGGAACACCGCCGCGATGCCGTGGGAGCGCGCGGCGGCGGGCGTGGACAGCGAGACCGGCTGGCCGTCGAGCAGCACCTGGCCGGCGTCAGGCACGAGCGCCCCCGAGATCACGCCCGCGAGGGTCGACTTCCCGGCGCCGTTGTCCCCGATGACCGCGACGACCTCGTGCGGCCGGATCTCGAGGTCGACGTCGACGAGCGCGCGCACGGCTCCGTAGCTCTTGGAGATGCCGCGGAGCGAGAGCACCGAGCCGTTCATCGGGCCACCTCTCCCACGAGACCTGCTTCGCTGCACGCGCGGGTGTAAGGCTGCACGCAGATCTCCTCGATCGTATAGAGGCCGCCGTCGACGACGACGCGGCTCAGGTTCTCGACGGTCACCGCGGTGGGGGTCAGCAGGAGCGCGGGGACGCCCTCGACGGTCGCGGTCGTCGCGGGCTGCTCGCCGTGCAGCACGCGCACCGCGAGCTCGGCGGCCGTGCGCGCCTGCTCGGTGATCGCCTTGTAGACCGTCATGTACTGGTCGCCCGAGACGATGCGCTGGATCGCCGCGAGCTCGGCGTCCTGCCCGGTCACGGGCGGGACGGGGTCGAGGCCGGCCGCCTTCATCGCGGAGATGGCGCCGCCCGCGGTCCCGTCGTTCGCGGCGTAGACCGCGTCGACGCGCCCGGCGTACTGCGTGAGCTGGCCGGCGACCCACTCCTGCGCCTTGTCGGGGCTCCAGTCGGGGGTGCCGTACTCGGCGAGCACCCGGATGTCCGTGCCCTCGAACGCGCCGCGGACCCCGGCCTCGAGCGCGGCCGAGTTGGCGTCCGTGGGGGCGCCGCCGACGAGCAGCACGCCCGGCGGGTCGTCGCGGTCGGCGAGCTCGCCGCTCTCCGCGAGCGCCCGGACGAGCGCCTCGCCCTGGAGCTGGCCGACGCGGCGGCTGTCGAACGAGACGTAGTAGTCGAGCGGGGCGCTCGCGATGAACCGGTCGTACCCGATGACCGTCACGCCGCGCTCGCGCGCCGCCTCGACGATGCTCGCCGCCGCGGTGACGTCGACCGCGTCGAGCACGAGCACCCCGGCGCCCTGCGTGAGGACCGACTCCGCCTGCTCCTGCTGGCGGGCGGCGTCCTGGTCGGCGTTCGCGTACAGCACCCGGCACGTCGGGCAGCGGCGGGCGACGACCTCCTCGAACGTCGGGCGGTCGACGCCCTCGTAGCGCGCGGTCTTCGACTCGGGCAGCAGGAGCGCGATGGTCTCGCCCGACGGCGTGGGCGGCCCGTCGGCGCCGGCGGTGACCGGCGCGCACGCGGCGAGGACGAGGGTCGCGACGGCGGCTGCGGCGGCGGCGAGCCCCGAGCGGCGGCGGGTCATCCCACCACCGCCACGGACCCGGCGATCGCGGCGCGGTCGAGCGCGACGGCGAGCGCCCCGCGGACCTCGGCGCTCGCCCCGAGCTCGGACGCCACGACGTCGACCGGCCCCGCGGTGCTCGGCACGGTGCGCTGCGCGAGGACCGTGCGCAGCGGGTCGAGCAGGATGGCGCCCGCCTCGGCGAGCTGGCCGCCGACCACGACGAGCTCGGGGTCGAAGACGTTGCACACGTTCGCGGCCGCGGCGCCGAGGTGCAGGCCCGCGTCGGAGATGACGCGGCGGCAGCCCGGGTCGCCGTCCTGCGCGCGCGTGATGACGTCGCGCAGCGTGAGGTGCCCGTGGCTCGCGGCCAGCATCGCGAGCAGCACGGGTGCGCCGACGAACGTCTCGAGGCAGCCGCGGTTGCCGCACCGGCAGATCGGGCCGTTGTCGTCGAGCGTCACGTGCCCGATCTCCCCCGCGGTGCCGGAGCGCCCGTGGAACACCTCGCCGTTCAGCACGAGCCCGCCGCCCACGCCGTGCGACACCTTGAGGTAGAGAACGTGCCGCGCGCCGCGGGCCGCACCGAGCCGGACCTCCGCGAGCGCCCCGAGGTTCGCGTCGTTGTCGACGTGCACGGGGATGCCGATGCGGCGCTCGAGCACCTCGGACACCGAGACGCCGTCCCAGCCGCGCAGCATCCCGACCGTCGCGATCCGGCCCGTGCGCACGTCGACGGGCGCGGGCACCCCGACCCCGACCGCGAGGACCTCTCCCATGCTCGCGTCGAGGGACTCGACCATCTCGGTGAGCAGGAGCGCGGCCCGGTCGAGGCCCGCGTCGGCGCGGTGGTCGGGCGGCAGGGGCATGCGCTGCTCGGCGATCACGCGGTGCGCGACGTCCGACAGCGCGACGCGCATCGAGCGGGTGCCGAAGTGCACGCCCGCGACGAGCCCGAGGTTGCGGGCGAGGGTGACCTGCTGGGCGCGACGGCCGCTGCGGGACGTGGGTGCGGTGTGCAGGACGCCGAGCACCGTGAGCTCCTTGACGATGTTCGACACCGTCGCCGGGGACAGCCCTGTGACCCCGGCCAGCTCGACCTGCGTGAGGGAGCCACGCTGCTGGACCGCACTCACGATCCGGGCCCGGTTGGCTTCACGCAGTGAAGTCTGGGAGCCCGGCGTCACCCGGTCTGTGCCCACAGCGGGAAGGATACACAGCGCCGCGAAGGCGCTTGCCTGCGCGGGTCCGCAGCCATGTCGGGCGTCCGTGCGCACCGGTCGGGAATCCCCGCTGCGCAGCACTTTCGGCCCGTTCGCCCGGTTCGGAGAACGGGAGCGCTCCCCCGCGCCGCGAGACCATTTCACCCCCGGACGAACTGGGCGGAACACTGTCGTGCGTCGATTCACTAGTTGACACCAACCAGGCCCCGTCCTTGGACATGGGCCGGTCGGAGCCCCGACCCCGTCACAGAGGTTTGATCCCCATGCACCCAGCTCGTCCCCGCCGCCGCGCGCTCGCCGTCGTGGCCGCGGCCGCCCTCCTGCTCACCGCCTGCTCGTCCGAGGCCGAGGAACCGACCACCGCGCTCACCACCGCGGCCCAGCCCGACGAGGTCGAGGTCTTCACGTGGTGGGCCAGCGGCTCCGAGAAGCTCGGCCTCGACTCGCTCGTCGCGACGTTCGCCGAGCAGCACCCCGAGATCACGTTCGTCAACGGGTCCGTCGCGGGCGGCGGTGGCGGCGCCGCCAAGGACCTCCTGCAGTCGCGCCTCGAGGCGAACGACCCGCCGGACACGTTCCAGGCGCACGCCGGCGCCGAGCTGACCGACTACATCGAGGCCGGCCGTCTCGAGGACATCTCGTCGCTGTACGACGAGTGGGAGCTGCGCTCGGCGTTCCCCGAGGACCTGATCGAGCGGCTGACGGTCGACGGGAAGATCTACTCCATCCCGTCGAACATCCACCGCGCCAACGTCGTGTGGGCGAACCCGGGCGTGCTGAGCGCGGCTGGCCTCGACCCCGAGGCCACCTACGCGAGCATCGACGAGTGGATCGTCGCGCTGCGGGCCGTCGAGGCGACCGGCCGCACCCCGCTGTCGATCGCCACGACGTGGACCCAGGTGCACCTGCTCGAGACGGTGCTGCTCGCCGACCTCGGCGCCGACGCCTACTCGGGCCTCTGGGACGGGACGACCGACTGGGAGGGACCCGAGGTCCGGGCGGCGCTCGAGGACTTCGGCGCGCTGCTCGACCTGAGCAACGACGACCGGGAGAGCCTGGACTGGCCCGACGCGACGCAGCGCGTCATGGACGGGCAGGCCGCGTTCAACGTCATGGGTGACTGGGCCGTCGCCGAGTTCGAGGACGCCGGCAAGGTCCGCGGGACCGACTTCACCTACTTCCCGGTGCCCGGGACGCAGGGCGTGTTCGACTTCCTCGCCGACTCGTTCGTGCTGCCGGTCGGCGCCCCGCACCCCGACGGCGCGCGCGCCTGGCTCGACACCATCAGCTCGGTCGACGGGCAGACGGCGTTCAACCTCGAGAAGGGCTCGATCCCGGCGCGGGGCGACGTGTCGTCGTCGTACTTCAGCGACTACCAGCAGGGCGCGATGGAGTCGTTCTACGTGGACCGCATCGTGTCCTCGCTCGCGCACGGCGCGGCGGCCCCGAACGGCACGCTCACCGGGATCTCGACGGCCACCGGGCGGTTCGCCACGGGCGCGACCGACGTCGCGGCGTTCCAGGCCGAGCTCGCGGCGGCGGTGCAGGCGTCCTGACCGCGGTCGGTCGCACGCGCCGACGGCCGGCGTCGCACGGGTGTGCGGCGCCGGCCGTCGGTGTCGCGCCGACCGGGCCCTGCCCCGGTCAGCGGTCGTGCGTCAGCGGCGGAACAGGTCGGACCACCAGTCCGTGACCCGGTCCCACCACGACGCGTGGTGCTCCTTCTCGACGAGCACCGCGACGGTGCGCGCCGGGACGGTGACCTCGCCGTCGGCCGCGACCCACTGCGTGGTCTTCACGACCGGGTCGGCGCCCGACGCCTGGACCGGCGAGAGCGCGAGACGGTGCCCCGCGAGCTCCGGGACGGTCTGCGTGGTCGCCTCGTCGGACGCGTTGACCACCACGAGCACGCCGTCGAGCTTCCGGTCGGTCTTGCGGCCCACCGTGTCGTCGATCCGCATGACCACCACGCCCGGGTCGGCGTCCGGCCCGGAGCCGGGGAACGTCACCTTCTTCTCGATCTGCGCCGCCGAGCCGAGCCGGAACAGGTCCGTCGAGAACCGCAGGCGCAGGAGCTCCTCGGCGGCGGTGGACGCCGCCTGGATGTCCGCCGGCGCGGGCTTGAGCGCCGGGTTCGCGAGGAGCTCCTGCTGGAGCGGCCACTTCGCCTCGTTGTCCGCCGCGAGCGGCAGGCCCCGGCCGAAGCCGTTGTCCTGCTTCGACAGGTCGAGCAGGTTGAACCAGTCGCCCGAGTCGTAGGAGTTGCGGTCGAGCGACTTGCTGCGGAGCAGCTCGGCGCCCGCGTGCCAGAACGACGGCGTCTGCGCGAGCGCGGTCGTCGCGAGCGAGACCGTGTTCATCCGCACCCGGTCGGGCATCGCGGTGCCGACCGGGAGCTTGTACGTCAGCGCGTCGAACAGCGTCTCGTTGTCGTGCGCGTCGACGTACGTGACGACCTCCTCGGGCGAGTCCGCGTACCCGGCGGGCTGGCCGTTGTAGTCGATCTCCGCGCCCGTGCGGACGGTGCCGTCCGAGGCGAGGAACGCGTAGCCGCGCAGGTTGCCGGCCATCCCGAGCCGCACGAGGTCGCCCTGGTGGGCGGCCCGGGCGAGCTGCTCGGCCTCGGTGCCGTTGACCGCGGCGCCGTTCGGGTCGGTCGCGACGCCGGAGCCGAAGCCCTGGACCCGCGGGTCCTCGTCGAACGGGCCGCCGCCGCGCACCGCGTCGCGCAGCCGGTCGCTGAACGTCCCGATGCCGGTGCCGCCGAGCTGGCCCTGCGTGGCCTGCGTGAAGAGCCGGTTGTCGGCGACCTCGCCGAAGTTCCAGCCCTCGCCGTACAGGTAGACCCGCTTCCCGTCGACGCCGTCCCTGCGGACGGTGAGGTCGTCGAGCGCGTCGCGCACGGCCTGCATGTTCTCGACCGAGTGGTGCCCCATGAGGTCGAAGCGGAAGCCGTCGACCTTGTAGTCGCGGGCCCACGTGACGACCGAGTCGACCATGAGCTTCTCGGCCATCGCGTGCTCGGTCGCGACGTTCGCGCAGCACGTCGACGTCTCGACCGCGCCGACCGCGTTGAGGCGGTGGTAGTAGCCGGGGACGACGCGGTCGAGGATCGACTTCTCGTCCTGGCCGCTCGCCGCGGTGTGGTTGAACACCTGGTCGAGCACGACCTGCAGCCCGTCGGCGTGCAGCGCGCCGACCATCGTGCGGAACTCCGCGACGCGGGCCCCGCCGTGCGCGTCGACCGCGTACGAGCCCTCGGGCGCCGACCAGTGCAGCGGGTCGTAGCCCCAGTTGAACGCGTCGCCGGCCCGGACGGCCTCGATGCACTCCTGCTGCTCCGGGGAGTCCGGGGCGGAGGCGGCGAGGTCGCACTGCGGCACGAGCTGCTCCGCGCGGTCCTCCTCGATCGTCGCGATGTCGAACGTCGGGAGCAGGTGCACGGTCGTGAGCCCCGCGTCGGCGAGGTCGCGCAGGTGCTCGCGCCCGGTGCTCTCGACGGCGAACGCCGAGTACGTGCCGCGCTTCTCGGCCGGGACGGTCTCGTCCGAGATCGAGAAGTCACGCACGTGCAGCTCGTAGATCGTCTGGTCGACCGGCCGGACGACGGGCTGCTTCGCCTTCTCCCACTGCGTCGGGCGGTGGGCGCCGTCGGCGAGGTCGACGAGCACCGAGTGCGTCGAGTTCAGGGTCAGCGCGACCGACGACGGGTCGGTCACCTCGTTGACCTCGACCGCGTCCGTCGACGGCACGTACACCGTGACGGCGTACCTGTAGGCAGCGCCGCGCCACGACTTCGCGCCCCGGACCGTCCACGAGCCGTCGTCGCCGCGCTCCATCGCGACGCGGGTCGGCTCGGCGCCGAGGTCCGGCTTCCCGGAGCCCGGCCCCTGCGAGCCCTTGGTGGCGGGCCACAGCAGGAGCTCGACGTCCTGCGCGGTCGGGGCCCACAGGCGCAGCGTCGGGACGCCCCTGCGCCACGTCGCACCGAACGCGCCGTCGTCGGCCGCGTCCGCGTACAGGTCGTCGAGCACGCCCGGGATCTGCACCCCGGTCGCCGCCTGCAGCGCGCCCTCGTCGCCCGCGGCCCGCTGGCTCACGAGCAGCTCGCCGCGCAGCAGCGCCTCGACCTGCGCGCGGTCGACGTCCTCGAGCCCGAGGGCGACGTAGCCGCCGAGCGCCGGGAACCGCGTCAGCTGCTCCTCGGTCAGGCCGCCGTCCCGCACCGTGAGCGGGAACGTCTCGCCACCGGTCACCTCGCCGTCCGCGACCTCGACCGCGCCGTCGGGCGAGCCGTGCAGGGCGAAGACGAGGTCGGCCGGGTCGGCGTCGCCCACCAGGGCCGCGGGCCACGCGAGGGTGGTCTCGTCGACCCAGTGCGCGCGGAACTCGCCCGTGCCGGGGAGCGTCGGCTCGGCCGACCCGATCGTCAGCGCGTGCGTCGCGAGCACGTACGTGAACGTCACGGGCTGGCCGGCGGGCACCGCGAACGTGATGTTCGCGCCGCCGGGCACGCCGTCTGCCCCGTAGTTCTCCTCCCACGAGAGGTTGTGCGCGACCTTCGCGTCGAAGGTGGCGGCGTTCGCGAACGTCGCCGTCGCGGTGAACGTGCCGTCCCCGTCCGGGTCCTGCAGCCACGGCGCGAGGCAGTCGGGCGACCAGTCGGCCGGGCAGCCCAGCTCGCTCTGGTGGCTGCCGGGGACCGTGAGCAGCGGGCCCTGCGCGCTCGACGTGAACCAGTGCGTGACCGGGTCGTAGACGAACGTGACCGGGCCGCCCGCGTGCGTGTAGCTGACGTCGGCGCCGCCGAGCACGCCGCCCGCGCCGTAGTTCACGTCCCACGTGCCGTCGATGGCGACCTTGTACGCGTAGGTGCCCGCCGGGAGGTCGAACGTCCCGGAGTAGGCGCCGCCGGGCTGCTGCGTCAGGCGCGCGATCTCGCACGCCGGCTGCCAGTCGCCCGGGCAGCCCATCTCGGAGTTGTGGCTCCCCGGGATCGACACCACGCCACCGTCGGGATCGGGCTCGGTCGGCACCGCGCCGTCGAGCGCCACGCCCACGCCCGCGTACGTCGAGGCGGCCGTGCGCTCGCCCGCGGCGTCGACCGTGACGGCGCGGTACTCGACGACCGTGCCCTTCGCGAGGCCCGTGACGTCGTGGAAGACGCGCGGGTCGGTGTCCTCGGCGGTGCCGAGCGGGGTCCACGCGTCGTCGCCGAGCGCGCGGTAGGCGAACGACGTCTCGGTCCAGGACGAGTCCGGGACGTCGGCGGCGACCGGAGCGATCCCGGTGACCGCGGCACCCGGTGCCGGGACGGCGACCGTGACGTCGGGGGCACCCTCCGCCCACGCGGCGACCTGCGCGTCGGCCTTCAGCACGACCGCGGACAGTGCCGGGACCGTGAGCGTGACCGCGCCCGCGGCGTCGGCGATGACCGTGGCGTCCGTGCCCGCGAGCGGGGTGAACGTCGCGCCGGGCGTGAGCGTCGGGACCGTGACCGTCGCGGTCTCGGTCGCGTTGTTGAGCGCGACGAGGTGCTCGACCTTCTCGGCGCGGTGGATGCGCGAGAACGCGTAGACCGGGCCGTCGCTGTACCGCTCGACCTGCGCGCCGGTGGAGAGCGCGGGCGTCGACGAGCGCAGGGCCGCGAGCTCCGCGATGTGGTCGTAGAGCGGGGCGTCGGTGTCGTACCGGTCGACCGAGCCGGCCGGGGTGCCGTCGACGAGCGGCTGGTCCGCGTACTCCGCGACCTGCGTCGCGAACAGCGTCTGGCGCGCGTCCTTGTCCTTGCCGCCGAGCGACCCGGCGCCGACGAAGCCCTGCTCGTCGCCGTAGTAGACGACGGGCTGGCCGCGCGTGAGGTACATGAGCGAGTGCGCGAGCTCGTCACGGGCGAGCGTGTCCGCGGCCGGGGTCCCCGAGTCCGCGAGCGCGTACCCGATGCGGCCCATGTCGTGGTTGCCGAGGAACGTCGGCAGCGCCGAGGCGCTCGTGTCCGGCGTCGTGTAGTAGTCGTCGGTCGCGAACAGGTCCCGCAGGCCCTGCGCCGAGAAGCCCTTGGCGTAGCCGGCCGCCCCCGCCTGGAACGCGAAGTCCAGCACCGAGCTCATGTCCGTGTTCCGGACGTACGGCGAGAGCTTCTTGGCGTCCGCGTCGTACACCTCGCCGAACATGAAGAAGTCGGGCTTGCCGTTCGCGCGGGCGTAGTCGCGGACCTGCGTGGTCCACTCCTGCCAGAACTCCATGTTCACGTGCTTGACCGTGTCGATCCGGAAGCCGTCGATGCCGAGGTCGACCCAGTCCTGGTACACCTCGACGAAGCCGTTCACGACGGTCGGGTGCTCGGTCATGAGGTCGTCGAGACCATCGAAGTCGCCGTACGTGACGGACTCCCCGGTCCACGTCGAGTTCCCGCGGTTGTGGTAGAGCGTCGGGTCGTTGAGCCAGGCCGGGACCTTGAGGTCGGCGTCGGCGGGCGCGACGACGGGCGTGTACGGGAAGGACGTCGCGGCGTCGAGCTCCGGGAACTCGCCCGTGCCGGCGTGGTCGGCCGGGTCGAACGCCGTGCCCGCCGCGTCGGTGTACGGGCGGGTCTTCTGGTCGACGTAGTCGTACGTCTTCTCCGCGTAGTCGACGACGTCCGCGGTGTGGTTCGTGATGATGTCGAAGTAGACCTTGATGCCGCGCTCGTGCGCGTCCGCGATGAGCGCCTCGAGCTCGGCGTTCGTGCCGAGGTGCGGGTCGATGCGCGTGAAGTCGGTGATCCAGTAGCCGTGGTAGCCGGCGGACGCGTTGGCGCCGGTGCCCTGGACCGGACGGTTCGCGAACGACGGCGTCAGCCAGATCGCGGTCGTCCCGAGCCCCTCGATGTAGTCGAGCCGGGAGTGCAGTCCCGCGATGTCCCCACCGTGGAAGAAGCCCTTGTCGGTGGGGTCGAGGCCCGTCGTGAGGCGGTCGCCGGTCAGCCCGCCGGTGTCGTTCGTGGGGTCGCCGTTCGCGAAGCGGTCGGTCATGACGAAGTAGAACTGCTCGTCCGAGCCGGGCTGGCGCACGGGCTCCGCGACGAGGGCGTCGTCGGCCTCCGTGTAGGCACCGGTGAGGTCGAGCGGCGTCAGCGCGGTGCGGTGGGTTGCGTCGTCGTACGTGAACCGGACGGCGGACTCCCCCGCGAGCACCAGCGGGGTGTTGTCGCCGTTGCCGTCCGCGCCGTAGGACTCGTCCCACGCGTCGTCGACCGCGACCTTGTACTCGTAGGTGCCCGCCGGCAGCGTCACCTCGATCGCGTACCGGCCGTCGGTGCCCGTCGGCGCGAGCTCGGTCGCGGCGCACTCCGGCGCCCAGTCCTGCGCGCAGCCGAGCTCGTCCTGCAGGGAGCCGACGAGCGCGAACGTGCGGGGTGCGGGCTCGGTCGCGGCGCTCGCCGGACCGGTCGCGGGGCTCGCGACGAGACCGACGGCGACGAGCGCGGTGGCTGCCAGCAATGAGGTGGTGGTGCGGATGCGCGCGTCGGCAGCAGCCATTCCCGGGACTCCTTCGTCACCGCACACCGGCGTGCGGAAAGGGGATGTGTCGGGCTGACCGTACATACTGTCCGCAAGTTTCAGCAAGACCTTGCAGGGTGCGCGATCGCGCGGACGCCACGACCGGCCCGGGACGCACGTGCGGGCCGCCACCGGGACGACCCGGACGACGGCCCGCAGGCGACGAGGAGAGGTGCGCTCAGAGGAGCCCGAGCGAGCGGACGGCGTCGCGCTCCTCACCGAGCTCGGCGACGGACGCGTCGATGCGCCCGCGGCTGAACTCGTCGATCTCGAGGTCCGGCACGATGTGCCACTCGCCGCCCGACGACGTGACCGGGAACGACGAGATGAGGCCCTCGGGCACGCCGTACGAGCCGTCCGAGACGATCGCGGCCGACGTCCAGTCGCCCTCGGGCGTGCCGTTGACCCACGAGTGCACGTGGTCGACCGCCGCGTTCGCCGCTGAGGCCGCCGACGACGCGCCGCGGGCCGCGATGATCTCGGCGCCGCGCTTGGCGACGCGCGGGATGAACTCGCCCTCGACCCAGGCCTGGTCGTCGACGACCTCGGTCGCCGGGCGGCCGCCGATGGTCGCGTGCGTGATGTCCGGGTACTGGGTCGCCGAGTGGTTGCCCCAGATCGCGAGGCGCTGGATGTCGGTGACCGACGCCCCGGCCTTCGTCGCGAGCTGCGTGAGCGCGCGGTTGTGGTCGAGGCGCGTCATCGCGGTGAACCGCGACGTCGGGACGTCGGGGGCGTGCGACGCGGCGATGAGCGCGTTGGTGTTCGCCGGGTTGCCGACGACCAGGACCTTGATGTCCTCGGCGGCGCCGGCGTTGATCGCCTCGCCCTGCGGCTTGAAGATGCCGCCGTTCGCGGAGAGCAGGTCGCCGCGCTCCATGCCCGCGGTGCGCGGGCGCGCGCCGACCAGCAGGGCGACGTTCGCGCCGTCGAACGCGGCCGTCGCGTCGTCGAAGATGTCGATGCCGGACAGCAGCGGGAACGCGCAGTCCTCGAGCTCGAGAGCGACGCCCTCGGCGGCCTTGACGCCCTGCGGGATCTCGAGGAGCTTCAGCCGCACCGGGGTCTGCGCGCCGAGCAGCTGACCGGACGCGATGCGGAACAGCAGCGCGTAGCCGATCTGGCCGGCAGCTCCGGTGACGGTCACGTTCACGGGCGTTGTCATGGTCCGGGATCTCCCTCGATCGGTCGCTGCTCGGGATCGGTGCTGCGGTGCTCCGCGCGCGGGACGCCCGGCGAGGAGCCCCTCACGCTACGACGCACGGTACCCGGGGCCCAGGGGCCGTGCCGGGCACCGTGCGTCGTGGTGCGTGCGGGTCGTGCGGGGTGGCACCGCGCGTGCGGCGGCGCCGGTGGGCCGGTCAGGCCAGGCGCGCGGCGAGGTTCTCGTCGAGCGCGGCGAGGAACTCCTCGGTCGTGAGCCAGGCCTGGCCGGGCCCGACGAGCGAGGCGAGGTCCTTGGTCATCTTGCCGCTCTCGACGGTCTCGATGACGACCTTCTCGAGCGTCTCCGCGAACTGCGTGACCTCGGGGGTGCCGTCGAGCTTGCCGCGGTGCTTGAGGCCGCCGGTCCACGCGAAGATCGACGCGATCGGGTTGGTCGACGTCGGCTTGCCCGCCTGGTGCTGGCGGTAGTGGCGCGTGACGGTGCCGTGCGCCGCCTCGGCCTCGACGGTCTTGCCGTCGGGCGTCATGAGCACGGACGTCATGAGGCCGAGCGAGCCGAAGCCCTGCGCGACGGTGTCGGACTGGACGTCGCCGTCGTAGTTCTTGCACGCCCAGACGTAGCCGCCCTCCCACTTCATCGCGGCGGCGACCATGTCGTCGATCAGGCGGTGCTCGTACGTGAGGCCCGCGGCGGCGAAGTCCGCGGCGAACTCGGCGTCGAACACCTCCTGGAAGATGTCCTTGAAGGCGCCGTCGTACGCCTTGAGGATCGTGTTCTTGGTCGACAGGTACACGGGGTAGCCGCGCTGCAGGCCGTACGCGAACGAGGCGCGCGCGAAGTCGCGGATCGACTCGTTGAAGTTGTACATGCCCATCGCCACGCCGCCCGCCTCGGGGTACGTGACGACCTCCTGCTGGATCGGCTCGGAGCCGTCCGCGGGCGTGAACGTCAGCGTGAGCGTCCCGGCGCCGGCGACCTTGAAGTTCGTCGCCTTGTACTGGTCGCCGTGCGCGTGACGGCCGATGATGATCGGCTTGTTCCAGCCCGGCACGAGGCGCGGGATGTTCGAGATGATGATCGGCTCGCGGAAGACGACGCCGCCGAGGATGTTGCGGATCGTGCCGTTGGGCGAGACCCACATCTTCTTCAGGCCGAACTCCTCGACGCGCGCCTCGTCGGGCGTGATCGTCGCGCACTTGACGCCGACGCCGTGCTCCTTGATGGCGTGCGCCGCGTCGATCGTGACCTGGTCGTCGGTCGCGTCGCGGTTCTCGATCGACAGGTCGTAGTAGCGCAGGTCGATGTCGAGGTACGGGTGGATGAGGCGGTCCTTGATGAACTGCCAGATGATCCGGGTCATCTCGTCGCCGTCGAGCTCGACGACCGGGCCCACTACCTTGATCTTCGCCATACGGGGATCTCCTGAGCTCTCGTGTGCTGTCCGGTGTCGAGATTACTCGACATCGAGAGACTTTGCCCCGACCGTCCGCTGCCGGGCTCGGTTCGCTCGGGGACGACGGCGCCGCGGCGTGCGGGCTGAACCGCTTCAGGTCCGGCGGCCGCACGGGTGACCAGGCGTTACCCAGGACGCGTGCGGGTTCGGCTGGCATGCTGGCCGGTGCTGACCGCCCCGCGCCCGGCTCGCGCAGCCGCCGGTCGCGTCACCCCATCCTCGACGACAGGAACACCATGTCCCAGGACAACACCGGAACGCCCGAGGCCACCGGCCCGGACGCCGTGACCCCCGACGCCACCACCACGCCCGCGGTCGGCGCGGGCGGCACCGTCACCCCCGAGCCGTCCGGCGCGAGCGCCGCGCCCGTCGGCCTCGACAAGCCGGTCGCCCCCGCCCCCCTGGACCCGACGCCCGTCGCGCCCGCACCCGTCGGTCCGGCGCCCGTCGCCTCCCTGGACGACGACGTGGCGCTCGCCCCCGTCGCCGTCGCGGCCGTGCCCGTCGGCCCCGGGCTCGGCTCGCGCCTGGCCGCCGAGGCGTTCGGCACGCTGTTCCTCGTGATCGCGGGCCTCGGCACCGCGCTGTACGCGAACATCACCGGGCTCGGCGGCGGGCCGCTCGCGACCGCGCTGGCCTTCGGGCTCGCGCTGCTCGCCGGCGCCGTCGCGGTCGGGTACGTCTCGGGCGGGCACTTCAACCCGGCCGTCACGCTCGGTGCCGCGATCGCCGGCCGCACGTCGTGGAAGGACGTGCTGCCCTACTGGCTCGCCCAGCTCGTCGGCGGCGTCGCCGCGGCCGCGGTGCTGTACGTGACGCTCTCGTCCTTCCCGACCCTTGCCGAGCAGGCGCGCGAGTTCTTCTCGTCGGTCGCGAACGGCTACAGCACGCACTCGCCGATCGGCGCCCAGGTCCAGGGCGAGGGCTTCGCGCTGCTCGGCGCGCTCCTCATCGAGGTCGTCATGACGGCGATCTTCGTCGGCGTCATCCTCGGCTCGACCGACCGCCGCTCGACGAACAGCCTCGCGCCGGCCGCGATCGGCTTCGCGTACGTCGTGGGCCTGCTCGTGACCATCCCGATGACGAACGGCGGCCTCAACCCGGCCCGCTCGTCCGCCGCGGCGGTCTTCTCGGAGAGCTGGGCGCTCGGCCAGCTGTGGCTCTTCTGGGTCGCCCCGCTGGTCGGCGCCGCGCTCGCCGGCCTGCTCTACCGCGCGTTCGGCGCGGAGCCCGTCCAGGACGACCTGCTCGGCGAGGACGACGTCGTCGTGCTGACAGGTGACGAGGCCGAGCGCGCCCTCTGACCCCGGCACGGGGGCACGGCCCCCTCGCACCGCACCGCACGCAGCGCCCGAGCGGCCGTGGCAGTCCACGGTCGCTCGGGCGTCGCTGTGCCCGGGGCCGGCGGGCTCCGGGGCCCGACTGCCGCGGTCAGCTCGTCGGGATGGCCTGCGAGAGGATCCCGATGCCGACGGCGAGGCCCGTCAGCACCGCGACGTCGAGGGCCCGCGCGCGGACCGCGAGGGCGACCGGCGCCGGCTCGGGCACGACCGCGCGGACGACCGCGGACATCGCGAGGATCGCCGCGATCACGAGCGCGCCCGCGGCACCGCCCCGGACCGTCGCGACGACGCACGCGACCACGAGGCCGGTCACGACGAGCCACAGCGACCAGTTCCGGCTCGCGGCCAGGGACTCGCGCGCGATCTGGCGCGGGTCGAGCGGCTTCTCCTCCGGCGGGATGACCGGCACTCCCGCGGTCGACGTGTCCAGGGGCGTGACCTGCGGCTCCGGGCCGCCGTCGGGCCGCAGCGCGACGGGGCCGCCCGGGCCGGGTACGGGCCTCGCGCCCGGGGACGACGGGGACGCCGCCGTCCGGTGGGGCTGCGGGTCACGGGCGTGCTGGGGGTCCTGCGGGTCGTGCGCCATCGGTCTGCCTCCTGCGCGTGAGACTACCGTTGCGCACGTGACCGACCCCGCCCCGCGCTCGCCCCGGTCCGTCGTCGTCGTCGGGGGCGGGCTCGCCGCGCACCGCACGGTGACCGCGCTGCGCGAGGAGGGCTTCACCGGGTCGGTGACGCTCCTGGGCGCCGAGGGCGTCGCGCCCTACGACCGCCCGCCGCTGTCCAAGCACCTGCTCGACCGCCCCGAGCCGGTGTGGCTCGCCGAGGACCTCGGCGTCGACGCGCTCGCGCTCGTGGACGACGTCCGGCTCGCCGAGCCCGCGCGTGCGCTCGAGGTGCGCCCCGACGACGTCGTCGTCACGACCGATGCGGGTCCCGTGGTGGCCGACGCGGTCGTGCTCGCGAGCGGTGCGCACGCGGTCCGGCCGCCGGGCTGGGAGCACGCGCACGTGCTGCACACCGCGCAGGACGCGGCCCGCCTGCGCGCGGCCCTGCGTCCCGGGGTCCGGCTCGTCGTCGTCGGCGCCGGGTGGGTCGGGGCCGAGGTCGCGGGGGTCGCGGCCGGCGTGCACGTGACCGTGGTCGAGGCCGCGCCGGCGCCGCTCGCTGCGGCGCTCGGGTCGGACGTCGGGGCGCTCACGGTCCCGTGGTACGCGGCGGCCGGGATCCGGCTGGTCACGGGGGTCGGGGTCGCGGAGGTGCGGGGCGACGGGGTGCGGCTCACCGACGGGCGGCACCTCGACGCCGACGTCGTGCTCGCGGCGGTCGGTGCCCGGCCGGCGACGGCGTGGCTCGACGGCGCGCTCCCGCTCGACCCCGACGGTGCGGTGCGGGTCGACGCGACGTGGGCGCCCGCGGGCGGGCCGCGGCACGTGCGCGCGGTCGGCGACGTCGCGCGGCGGCGCTCGCCCCGGCACGGGCTCGTCCCCGGCGGGCACTGGGACGGCGCGCTCACGGGACCGCCGGTCGCGGTGCGCGACCTGCTGCGGCCGGGCTCGCTCGGCGGGGCTGCGGCGGGTGCGACGGTGGGCGTGCCGTCGGGTTCGACGGCGGGTGTCCGCCCGGGTTCGGCGGCGGGCACGACGGGCGGGGACCCCGAGCTGCACGCGCGCCCGGTCGACGCCGTGGGCCCCGCGGACGACCCGGCGCCCTACGTGTTCTCCACCCAGCTCGGGCACGACCTGACCCTCTACGGCCACCGCGGCGAGACCGACGACGCGGTGCTGCGCGGCGACCCCGGCGCCGGCGGCTGGTCGGCGCTGTGGTTCGCGCACGGCACCGACGAGCTCACGGCGGTGCTCACGGTCGACCGACCGAGGGACGTCGCCGCCGCGCGCCGGCTGTTCTCCGGCGCGCGGCTCCCGCACGTCGACCGCGACGCCGCCGCCGACCCGGGGCGGCCACTCCCCCGGCCCTGACCGGGTGCCCCGCCGCTGCCCACCGACGCACGGCCCGTCGGCCTTCGGGTCGGTGGGCTCCGCCCGAGGGGTCCTGCAGGACCGGTGCGACCAGTCCTCGGCCGGCGGCCCGGCGGGGGCCCGCCGTCTGCCAGGATCCGCGCATGGGACAGCTGTTCGAGGAGATCGACGAGTCGCTGCGCCGCTGGATCGAGGCGCAGCCGATGTGGTTCGTCGCCACCGCCCCGCTGGCGGCCGACGGGCGCGTCAACGTCTCCCCGCGCGGCAGCGACTCGTTCTCCGTGCTGGGCCCGCACCGCGTCGGCTGGGTCGACCTCACCGGCAGCGGGGTCGAGACGATCGCGCACCTGCGCGAGAACGGCCGCATCTGCCTCATGTTCGCGTCGTTCGACCGACGCCCGCGCATCGTGCGGCTGCACGGGCGGGGCCACGTGCACCTGCCGGGCACCGCGGCGTTCGCGGAGGTGTCGGCCCTGCACCCCGACCACCCGAGCACGCGGGCGGTGATCACCGTCGACGTCGAGCGCATCAGCGACTCGTGCGGCTGGGGCGTCCCCGTGATGGACCTCGTCACCGAGGAGCGGGACCTGATGCGCCTGTTCGCGGAGAAGAAGGGCCCGGACGGGATGGACGACTACCGCGCGGAGCGGAACACGAGCAGCATCGACGGGCTGCTCGGCCTCTGAGCAGCAGCCCGTCCGCCTGCTCACCGGGCCGCGGAGCGCCGGAGCTCGGACCGCCGCGCCGCGGAAGGCCGGGGCTCGGCGGGCCCAGGCTCGGCGGGTCGGGGCTCGGACCGCCGTGGCTCCGGGCGCGGGCCGACGACTGACCGGGTGCCCGGCGCCGCGAGTCCGCCCGCCCCGGCCGCGCGCCAGCGCCGCTCGATGCCGCGCAGCATCGCGGGGTACACGAGCAGGTGGCGGAACGGCGCGATCGCGGCCATGTACGCGGCGCCGAGCCTCCCGTTCGGTCGGACGAGCACGGCCATCCGGCCGGTGTGCCCGCCGTCGCCGTCGGGGACCCAGCCGAGGTGGAGCACGGCGTGCACGGTCCGGTTCGCGATCTCGGCGACCCACTCGTCGTCGGTCGCGTAGAGCGGCGTGAACGGCGCCGGGTCCGGCCCGCCGGGGCGTGGTCGCAGGTCGGCGGGCAGCCGCTCGCGCAGCGACGGCACGCGCGCGCCGAGCCCGTCGTCGGGCCGGTCCCAGCCGAGCGCGGCACCGATCCGCTCGCGCGCGGTCCACAGCGCCCGCACGACCATCGGGGCGTCGTCCGGGAACCGGCCGTCGAACATGGCCTCGACGAGCCGCGGCAGCTCGTCGGTGCCGCCGGGCGTCGCGAGCGCCCACACGTCCTCGACCGCGAAGTCGGGCGCGATCGCGTGGATCCGCCACGGGGAGGACGTGTGGACGGCATCGGGAAGTCTCATGGGCCCTCCGGGCAGGTGCGGGGTCCCGCCCGGGCGACCCCGGACGCCGGACCGCGGCGTGGTGGGCGCGCCGGTGCGGCGTCCCGGAGCCGACCGTAGGGACCGTGACCTGTGACGACGCTGAGCCCGGCCCTGGGCCGGCGACGTCCGCGCCGCTAGCGTGTGCGGGTCGGCGTCGACAGCGAGGACGGTCATGAGCACAGCGGACGGACCAGGCACCGCGGACACCGGGGGCACCGGGGGCACCGGGGGCACGGAAGGCACCGGGAGCACGTCCGCGCCGCGGGTGCCCCCGCGGTGGGTCGTCACGACCGCGTGGCGCGTCCACCGCGCCCTGTACCGCGTGAGCGGCGGGCGCTTCCTGTGGACGACGTCGAGCAGGCGCGGCTGGGGTGCGCTGCGGCTGACGACGACCGGCCGGAGGTCCGGCGCCGAGCGCAGCGTGATCCTGGGCTACCTCGAGGACGGCCCGAACCTGGTGACGCTCGCGATGAACGGCTGGGCGGAGGGCGAGCCCGCGTGGTGGCTCAACCTGCAGGCCCACCCGGAGGCGGCGGTCCGGCTCGCCGGCCAGGACGCGCGCCCCGTGCGCGCCCGGTCCGCAGCGGGTGCGGAGCGCGCGCGGCTGTGGCAGCGCTGGATCGCCGTGGACCCGCGGCTCGACGGCCTCACGGCGTCGCGGTCGACCCCGACCGCCGTCGTGGTGCTCGAGCCACGGTGAGCCCGCCGGGACGACGGCGGCCGTGAGCGGACCCCGGACGACCGCCACGCCGAACACCCCCGGACGACCGCCGCGCTGAGCGCACGGACCGCCCGGGGGTGCGCCGGCGTGCTGCACCGGCGCACCCGGGGCGCTCGCGTCAGTGCGCGAAGTGCCGCGTGCCCGTGAGGTAGAGCGTCACGCCGGCCGCCTGGGCCGCCGCGACGACCTCCTCGTCGCGCACCGAGCCGCCGGGCTGCACGACCGCGCGCACGCCCGCGTCGAGCAGCACCTGCAGCCCGTCCGCGAACGGGAAGAACGCGTCGGACGCCGCGACGGCGCCGCGGGCCCGCTCGACGTCGCCCGTGTTGGCCCGCTCGACCGCGAGGCGGCACGAGTCGACCCGGTTGACCTGCCCCATGCCGACGCCGACGGACGCGCCGTCGTGCGCGAGCAGGATCGCGTTGGACTTCACGGCACGGACGGCGCGCCACGCGAACACGAGGTCCGCGAGCGTCGCGTCGTCGGCGACCTCGCCCGCGGCCAGCGTCCACGACGCCGGGTCGTCGCCGGGCGCCGTGATGCGGTCGGCGACCTGGAGCAGCACGCCGCCGGTCACGGGGCGCAGCTCGACGGGCGCGGCGTTCGGCGTGCCGGCGACCGTGAGCAGGCGGATGTTCTTCTTCTGCGTGAGCAGCTCGACGGCCTCGGGCTCGAACGACGGCGCGACGACGACCTCGGTGAACACCGGCGCGATCTGCTGCGCCGCGGCGAGCGTCACCGGGCCGTTCGACGCGATGACGCCGCCGAACGCCGAGACCGGGTCGCACGCGTGGGCCTTGGCGTGCGCGTCGGCGACGTCGGTGCCGGTCGCGATGCCGCACGGGTTGGCGTGCTTGATGATCGCCACGGCCGGGCCGTCGTGGTCGTGCGCGGCACGCCACGCGGCGTCGGCGTCGACGTAGTTGTTGTAGCTCATCTCCTTGCCGTGCAGCTGCGTCGCGCCGGCCAGGCCCTCGCCCGCGGCGCCGTCCGCCGAGAGGTACAGCGCGGCGCCCTGGTGCGGGTTCTCGCCGTAGCGCAGCACCCGCCCGCGGTCCCACGTGCCGCCGAGCACCGCGGGGAAGCCGGACTCGCCGGCGACCTCGTCGGGCGCGTAGGACGACGCGAACCACGACGCGACGGCCACGTCGTACGCGGCGGTGTGCGCGAAGGCGTCGGCCGCGAGCCGGCGGCGCTGCGCGAGCGTGAAGCCGCCGCCCGCGACGGCCTCGGCGAGCTCGGCGTACCGCGCGGGGTCGACGACGACCGAGACGCTCGGGTGGTTCTTGGCCGCGGCGCGCACCATCGAGGGGCCGCCGATGTCGATGAGCTCGACGCACTCGTCGGGCCCGGCGCCCGAGGCCACCGTCGCGCTGAACGGGTAGAGGTTCACCACGACGAGGTCGAACGGCTCGACCTCGAGCGCCGCGAGCTGCGCGACGTGGTCGGGGCGGCGGGTGTCCGCGAGGATGCCGGCGTGCACGCGCGGGTGCAGGGTCTTGACCCGCCCGTCGAGGCACTCGGGGAACCCGGTGAGGTCCTCGACCTTCGACACCGGCACCCCGGCCCCGGCGATCGTGCCGGCCGTCGACCCGGTCGACACGAGCTCGACGCCGGCGGCGTGCAGCGCGGTCGCGAGCTCGACGAGCCCCTGCTTGTCGTAGACGCTGAGGAGCGCGCGGCGGATCGTCCGGCGCGTCTCGGGGGCGGTGGGGTCGAGGACGGGCTCGAGGGGGGTGAGCTCGTGGGACATGGCGGCGACCTCCCGGGTCGGTGGGTCTCGTGAGACGTCATGGACCCGAGCACCCAGGCGAACGGTGCGACGGTTGGTGGTTCCGGCCGCTCCCCGGTGGTTCAGCCCACCTCAGGTACGCCAGTCACGGCCGGGACCGATCCTAGCCGAGGTCGGCCGTGGCCCCGAGGCCGGCGCCCGCGCCGAGGTCGACGTGGAGGCCGATCCCGGCGGACGCCGTCGCGATCGTCACGTCGAACAGCCGGTCCGCGTCGGCCGCGACGTTGTGCAGGTGCCCGAACAGCTCCGCGGTGATGGCCCCGACGAGGGACGCGAACAGCGACATCGACCGGGTGAGCGCGAGCGCGACGTCGTCCGGCACCTCGTCCTCGGCGCCGAGGCCCGCGAACGCGTACACGCCGGGGTCGACGAGGCCGCGCGGGTCGTAGACCGGGCCGACGGGACGCAGCGAGCCGTCGGCGTGCGCGGCGACGAGCACGCCGACGAGGACCGACCAGAGCCGCAGCGCCGGGGCGACCGTGTCCGCGGGGGCCCGGTACCCGCGCACGGGCGTGCCGTAGACGAGCTCGAAGGAGTGCGGGTGGGCGAGCGCCCAGGCTCGCACGGCACGCGCCGCCTCGAGCCAGCGCTGCGCGGGCGCGTCCCCCCGCTGCTCCGCCGCCCGGGCGGCCCCCTCCGCCGCCGAGCCCGCGGCGTCGTACGCCTCGACGATGAGCAGCGTGAGCAGCGCGTCGCGCGACGCGACGTAGCGGTAGACCGCGGACGACGCCACGCCCAGGTCGCGGGCGACGGCGCGCAGCGAGAGGCTCGCTGCCCCGTCGGCCACGAGGTGCGCCCGGGCGCTCGCCAACAGTTCCGCCATGATCTCCGCGCGGGCGCGCTCACGGGCTCCGCGGGGTGCGTGCGTCGGCTCCGGCATGCGTCCGAGCATGCTCGACCAGAGCGGTGCACGCAAACGAGAGCAGTGCTCTTGACACAGGGGGGCACCGCGCGGAAGCATCGATCACAGACGAGAGCACCGCTCTTACTTCACATCGGAGCACCTCATGGCTCGACACGTCGTCGTCGGCAAGGGACCCATCGGCTCGACGCTCGCCCAGCAGCTCGCCGACGCGGGGCACGAGGTGCTCGTGCTCAGCCGCTCCGGCGGCCCCGCCGTCCGCACGACCCCCGCCGGCGGGAGCATCGAGCACCGCGCCGCCGACGCGAGCGACCCCGCCGCGCTGACCCGCGCGGCGCACGGGGCCGCCGCGCTGCACAACTGCGTCAACCCGCCCTACCACCGCTGGACGACCGACTGGCCGCCCGTCGCGTCCGCGCTGCTCGCCGCCGCCGAGGCCACCGGCGCGGTGCTCGTCGTCGCGGGCAACCTCTACGGCTACGGACGCGGCACGCAGCTCATGCGTGAGGACTCCCCGCTCGCCACGACCGAGACCAAGGGCGCCGTGCGCGCCGCGATGTGGGTCGAGGCCGAGCGACGCCACCGCGCCGGCGCCCTGCGCGCGACCGAGGTCCGCGGCAGCGACTACCTCGGCCCCGGCGCGCAGGCGCACGCGCACGTCGGCCCCCGCATGCTCGAGCCGCTCCTCGCCGGCAAGCCCCTGTACCCGATCGGCTCGGCCGACACCGCGCACTCGTGGACCTACCTGCCCGACTTCGCGCGCGCCCTCGTCGCCGCCGCCGAGACCGAGGCCGCCTGGGGCCGGCCCTGGCACGTCCCGTCGCCCGAGCCGCTGACCTACCGCGAGGTCGCGACCCGCTTCGCGACCGCCGCCGGCGCGCCGGCCCCGCGGGTCCGGACCGTCCCGCTCGCGGTCGTGCGCGCGATCGGACTGGTGAACCCGATGATGCGCGAGGTCCACGCCATGGGGTACCAGTTCGTCGAGCCGTTCGTGCTCGACGCGACCGCCTCGGAGCGGGTGCTCGGCGTCACGGCGACGCCGTGGTCGCGCATCGTCGACGAGACCCTCGCGGCGTGGCGCGCCAGGCCGGGCGACGCGCAGCGCACCGGCACCGGACGCGCCGCCGCCTGACGCCACGGCCCCCGGTGCGGGCGGGACGACGCGTCCCGTCCCCACCGGGGGCCCGTGCGGGCGACGGTGCCCGTCGGCACGGCCGGACGTCGCGCCGCGGGGGTCGCCTTCGCCCGCGCGCCGCGCGCCGCCGTGCCTCACGGGCGGTCAGCGGCGCTCGCGCCGGTACAGCGCGCGGGCCCACACGTACCCGAGCACGCCGATCAGCGCCGACCAGCCGAGCGCGAGGAGCGTGGTCGAGGCGTCGGGCCCGGTCCCGGCCAGCAGGGCGCGCGTCGTCTCGATGACCGGCGTGAACGGCTGGTACTCGGCGAACCAGCGCACCGCCGACGGCATGGTCTCGACCGGCACGAACCCGCTGCCGAGGAACGGGAGCGCGGTGAGCATCATCGGGGTGTTCGACGCGGTCTCGACCGACTTCGCCGTGAGGCCCATCGCCACGCACAGCCAGCTCGTCGCGAACGTGACCAGCGTGAGGAAGCCCGCGAGCGCGAGCCAGTCGAGCGGCCCGGCGCCCGGGCGGAAGCCGAGCGCGAGGGCCAGCGCGAGCACCACGAGCACGGCGACGAGCCCCTGGACCACCGTGCCGAGCACGGGCCCGCCGAGCACCGAGGCCGGCGAGATCGCCATGGTCTTGAACCGGGCCATGATCCCGCTCGTGGCGTCCATCGCCGCCGTGATCGCGACGCTCTGCGCCGCCCCGACGACCGCGAACAGCAGGATCGCCGGGGTGATGTAGTCGAGGTACGCCGCGCGGCCGTCCGCCCCGGGAGCGACGCCCGGCGCCACGCCGGCGCCGAACGCCCCGCCGAACACGAAGACGAAGAGCAGCAGCAGGGCGATCGGGATGCCGACCGTGAAGCTCGTCAGCCCCGGGTAGCGCGCGGCCCGCAGCAGGTTGCGGCGCAGCATCGTGAGCGTGTCGGCGACCGGCCGGGCGCCGGCGGTCGGGGTCAGGGTCGCGGTGGTCATGAGGCCACCTCCTTCGAGGTCGTCGGGGTGGTGGTGCCGGTCCCGCGGTCGGTGGAGGCGCCGCTGCCGGTGGACGGCTCCGTGAGCCGCAGGAAGACGTCGTCGAGCGAGCCGGCGTCGTGCGCGGACTTGAGCTCCGCGGGCGTGCCCTCGGCGACGATGCGCCCGCCGTCGAGCACCGCGACGCGGTCGGCGAGCCGGTCCGCCTCCTCGAGGTACTGCGTCGTCAGCAGGATCGTCGTGCCGCCCGCGACGAGGGCCCGCACCTCGTCCCACAGCGTGCGGCGGCTGCGCGGGTCGAGGCCCGTGGTCGGCTCGTCGAGGAAGACGACCGCCGGGTGCCCGACGAGCGTCATCGCCAGGTCGAGCTTGCGCCGCATGCCGCCCGACCACGTCGAGACCGGCTTGTGCGCCGCGTCCGTGAGGCCGAGCTGGTCGAGCAGCTGCTCGACGCGCTCCCGCCCCTCACGCCGGCCGAGGTGGTGCAGCGCGGTCATGAGCCGGAGGTTCTCCGCGCCGGTGAGCAGGTCGTCGACCGCCGACGCCTGGCCCGTGACACCGATCGCCGCACGCACGGCCTGGGGCTCCGTGACGACGTCGTGGCCCGCGACGTGGGCGCTCCCGCCGTCCGGGCGCAGCAGCGTCGACAGGACGCCGACCGTCGTGGTCTTGCCGGCGCCGTTCGGGCCGAGCAGCGCCGTGATCGTGCCGGGCTGGACGACGAGGTCGACGCCGTCGAGCACGGTGTGGTCCCCGAAGGACTTGCGCAGACCGCGGAGCGCGATCGCTGGAGCGGTTCCCGGCATGGCGATACCTCGTCTCGTGGTGCGGGTGGGTGGGTGGTGCGACGACGCCGGGCGGCCGGAGCGGTCCGGGCGGCGGAGGAGGGCGCAGCGGGGCGCCGCCGTGCCTCGTCGGGCGGGCGGGTCCGTCGGGCCTGGCCGAGGTCAGGGCGCGACCCCGGGGGCCGGGTGAGTCAGGGGCGGCGCACGATGACGTCGCCGTAGCTGGTGCTGGCGTGGATCTCGGCCGTCGGCTGGTCGTCCGCCGGACCGTCGGTGGGGATCAGCTGGTTGCGCGCGGTGCCGTGCTCGGACGAGACGTCCAGCCACGCGGCCGTCCCCTCCGGCACGCCGACCTCGATCGTCCCGTAGGACGTCGTGAGCGTGGCCGTGCCGTGCTCGACGCTCTCGACGCGGATGCCGGCCGAGGCGGTGGTCGCGGTCAGGGTCCCGCGGACCCGCCCCACGGAGATCTCCGCGTGCGCGCCCGTGACCTGCAGGGACCCCGTCACGGAGCCGACGACGGTGGGCCCGTTGCTGGCGCGGACCGAGCCGTCGCCGGCGAGCTCGGCGATGCGGACCGAGCCGGCCGACGCCTTGACCGACGCCGCCCCCGTGATCCGGCCCACGACGACCGACCCCGCGGACACCTTGAGGTCGAGGCGCCCGGCCTCGTCGACCCGGGCGTCGCCCGCGGAGACCTGCACGTCGACCGCGCCGAGGCGGCCCTCGGCGTAGAGCGTGCCGGTCCTGCCGCTGAGGTCGGACCCCGCGGGGAGCTCGACCGTGACGGCGATGCTCCCCGCGGCGAACGGCACGTACTGCTTCCAGGCGCGCGGACCGGTGATCGTCACGGCGTGGTCGTCGCGCCCGACCCGGACCTCCTCGGCGGTGCGCACGTCGCTCGCCTTGGCCGGGTCGGCGGGCAGCACGGTCACCACGACGTCGTCGCGGTCCCCGGCGACGACGTGCAGGCCGGCGCCCACGGGGAGGTCGACGACGACCGGGACGGGGGTGGGTGCGGGGAACGTGGGCATGACGGCTCCAGGGCATGGGCGGGACGGCGTGGACCGGGTCGGCGGGACCCGGGTGTGCGGTGCGGGCGGCGTGCGGTGACGGGCGGCGATCGATGACGCGCCGACGTGCGACGAGGTGCCGTGCGTGGTGACGGGCCGGCGTGCGGTGACCGGGTCAGCGCACCCAGCCGGTGAGGCGCGTTCCGCCCCTCGGCTCGGCGCGCGCCTGGGCGGCGGGCAGGTCGGTCGCCTGCTCGAGCGCCCCGGCGACCGCACGCACGAGCCAGGTGTTGACGGAGAGGCCCTCCCGGGCGGCGGCGAGCTCGACCTGGGCCTTGAGGTGGTCGGGCAGGCGGAGCGTGGTGCGGGTCGTGGCCCCGGCGTCGATGTCCGACGGCGCGGGCAGTGCGGCGGGCGTGGGTGCGGCCGGCGATGCCGGGGCCCACGACGGCGCCGTCGCCGGTTCCGGGCGGGCACCGGGCAGCTCGACGACGAACTCCGGGCCGCCGCTGCGCAGCCGCACGTCGACCGAGCCGGGTGCGAGCTCCGCGGAGATCTCGCCGGCGGCGGCGGTGAGCGCGTCCAGCAGGACGAGCCGGACGGCGGCGTCGAGCGGTGCGGCGAGCCGTTGCGCGAGCTCGCGGGCGTCCTGACCTGCGGCGTCGGCGGCCGAGGCCAGCCGGTGCTGCAGGTCGTCGACGTAGCGGGTCAGGTCCATGACGCCATAATGACACCACCAGTGGTGTCATGACAAGGGCTTGTGCGAGGTGGTGGTGTCACAGTGACGCAGCGCGACGCCACAACGCGTCCGGTGCCTGCCTGAGCAAGCCCGTCAGCCCGCGGGGCGCCGCTCGACGAGCACCACCGTCATCTGCGTGTCCGCCCACGAGGTGTGCTGCTCGCCCGGCGACCAGCGCACGAGGGAGCCGGCCCGGACCGGGTGCTCGACGTCGTCGTCCCCGGCCACGCGCCCCTCTCCGGAGACGACGACGAACACCTGCTCGCTGTCGGCGGGGTGCCGGGGGAACGACGCGCCCGGCTCGAGGACCGCGAGGTCGACCCGGACGGACTCCGCGGCCGTCCCCCGCACCAGCCTGCTCATGGCGACCCCCGGCAGGCCCGGATGGGAGGACAGGTCGACGTTCTCCACGAGCATGGCTCTCACCGTAGGCCTGGAGCCTCCTCCGAGACCCTCGGGACCCACGAGTTCTGCGTCAGCCGCCCGAGCCGATCCTCACCCGGCGCCCGTCGACCGAGAGCCCCTCGCGCGCGACGCGGCCCACGACGTCCACGAGCAGCTCCCGCTCGACCGTCTTGATCCGCTCGTGCAGGCGCGCCTCGTCGTCGTCGTCCCGGACCTCGACGGCGCGCTGGGCGATGATCGGGCCGGTGTCGACGCCCGCGTCGATCAGGTGGACGGTGCACCCGGTGACCTTCACGCCGTGCGCGAGCGCGTCCCGCACGCCGTGCGCCCCGGGGAACGACGGCAGCAGCGCGGGGTGCGTGTTGATCACGCGGCCGCCCCAGCGGGCCAGGAACGGGGCGCCGAGCAGCCGCATGAAGCCGGCGCTCACGACCAGGCTCGGGCGGAACACCCCGACGGCCTCGGCGAGCGCGGCGTCCCACGCGGCCCGGTCGTCGAAGTCCCCGGGCCGGACGACGACCGTCGCGACGCCGGCCTCCCGGGCGAGCACCAGCCCGCCGGCGTCGGGCTTGTCGCTCACGACGCCCACGACGCGCGCGCCGTAGGCCGGGTCGGCGTGCGCCGCCAGCAGCGCGGCGAGGTTGGAGCCGGTGCCGGAGAGGAGGACGACGACGCGCGTCGACGTCGGGACGACGTCCGGGCGGGGGGTGCGGGGCGTGTTCGGAGCGGGCACGCGCCGACCCTAGCGGCCGCGATGCGCGAGAATGCTCGGGTGAGCAACCCGTACGCGCCGCCGAAGGAGGGCGCCGCGCGTCCGGACCTGCGTCCCGATGCCTCGCGCACGCCGCGGGCTCCCGGTGACGGGCCGGGCGCGCCCGGCCCGCAGGGACCCGGCGGCACCCGTCCGCCCGTACCGCCGCGCGAGCCGCCCGACCCGGACCAGGTCCGCCGCGCGTCCCGCCAGCTCCTGCACTTCTGGCTGCTCGTGCTCGGCGCCGTCGTCACGATCGCGCTGCCGCTGCCGTGGAAGGCCGGCGCCCTCGTGCTCGTCGGCGCCGCCCTCGTGGTCGGCGGCCGGGCGCTCGTCACGACGTGGCGGGCACGCCTGCCCGGGCTCATGCTCCCGATGATCGTCGCCGGGCTGGCCTTCACCGGTCTGATCGGGACCGCGCTCCTCGGCATGATCTCGATGTGGCCGCTCTTTCAGGAGCGCGAGGACTGCCTGCGGGGCGCGCTCACGGTGAGCGCCCAGGCGGAGTGCGAGAGCGCCTTCATGGACGAGCTGTCCGACCGGGGCCTCGACGTCGACCGCACCCTGCGCAGCCGCCCCTAGGAACGCGCTCCTCCCAGCCCGCAGGCGTGCAGGGGCTCGCTCCCTGTCAGCCCTCGGGCCTGCGCTCACCCTCCGGGCGCGTCCCCCCGCCCGACCTCCGCCGAAAGTTCCGCACCGCGTCGCGCACGAGCGGCTCCGCCGGGAGCGCGACGAGCAGCGCACCGAGCGCGACCCCGAGCGCGACGAGCCCGCCGACCGGCGCCCAGGACGCCCCGACCTCGGCCATCCTCCCGGGGCCGACGGCCCCGCTCGCGAGCGACACGAGCCCCGCGGCGCACGCCCCGGCAGCCAGCCCCGCGGTCACGCCCGCCACGACCATGTCCCGCGCGCGGTCCGGGACCGTCCGACGGTGCAGCCACCAGCCGGCGACGCAGCCCGCGAGCACGAGCAGCACGGGCGCCGCGACGAGCGGCCCCCCGGCCATGTCGGGCTGCGGCAGCGCCCCGAGCACCGGCAGCGCGGGGATCGGGCCCGGCACCACCTCGGCCGTCGTGAACGTCGTGCCCGTCCCGACGTGGAACCCCGGCCCGGCCAGCCACGCGGACGCCCACACGACGAGGTTCGGCAGGAACGCGAGCTCCGCGAGCGCGAGCACCCCCCCGCCGACCGCGTCGAGGTCGAGCGCCTCGATCACGTCGACGATCGTCGCGCGCCCGGCGAGCACCCACAGGACCGTGACGAGCGACGCGACGGCGAGCACGAGCGCGACCGCGAGCACCCCCGCGGGCACCCCGGCGCGCACCGGCGCAGGGACGCGCGACCACAGGGGCCGGGTCAGGCCGCGCAACGGGGGTGCCTCGGGGCGGCGCGCCAGCCCGGTCGCGAGCCCCAGCCCGGAGACGACGAGCGCGCCGGAGGCCGCGAGCACCACGTGACCGACCGACGCGCGCACGAGCAGCGAGAGGACGACCGCGACCGCGACGTACCCGCCGACCCCGGCGGACAGCGCGAGCGACGTCGGGTAGCCGGAGCGCCGGGCCGAGGCGTGGCACGTGTACAGCGCGAGCAGCGTGAGGCCGAGCGGCACGAGGGTCACGACGTCGGAGCCGACCGCGAGCGGGACCCCGTGCGCGAGCAGCCAGAGCCCGGTCCCGAGCTCGAGCGAGCGGGTCCACGGGACCTCGGCGTTCGACGGGTCCGCCGACGTCACGACGTACGCGGCGACCGCCGGCAGCACGACCACCAGGAGCGACAGGACCGCGCCCTGGAGCCCCGCGAGCAGGCCCGCGACCCACCGGGCCGCACCCTCGCCGTCGCCGAACCGGGACGCGCCGTCGTCGGTCGTGAGCAGCTGACGACGCACGCGCTGGAGTCGCTCGGTTCCGCTGGGGGTGCTCACGGGTCCATCGTCGCTGCCGGGAGGCCCGCAGCGCGCGAGGCGGTGCGGCGTGCCGGGAATGTCGCACGACACACGGACGGCGCCGCGCCCCTCGCGGGGGCACGGCGCCGTCGGGTGCGGTCAGGTGCGGGTCAGGACAGCAGCTCGCGCGCGAGCGCCGCCGTCTCGCTCGGGGTCTTGCCGACCTTGACCCCGGCGGCCTCGAGGGCCTCCTTCTTCGCCTGCGCGGTGCCCGCGGAGCCGGAGACGATGGCGCCGGCGTGGCCCATCGTCTTGCCCTCGGGCGCCGTGAAGCCCGCGACGTAGCCCACGACCGGCTTCGTCACGTGCTCCTGGATGTAGGCCGCCGCGCGCTCCTCGGCGTCGCCGCCGATCTCGCCGATGAGCACGATGAGCTCGGTGTCGGGGTCCGCCTCGAACGCCTCGAGCGCGTCGATGTGCGTCGTGCCGATGATCGGGTCGCCGCCGATGCCGATGGCCGTGGAGAACCCGAAGTCCCGCAGCTCGTACATCATCTGGTAGGTCAGCGTGCCCGACTTCGACACGAGGCCGACCTTGCCGGGGCCCGTGATGTCCGCCGGGATGATGCCGACGTTCGACTTCCCGGGGCTGATCAGGCCGGGGCAGTTGGGGCCGATCAGGCGGACGCCCTTGTCCTGCGCGTACGCGAAGAACTCGGCGGTGTCGTCGACCGGGACGCCCTCGGTGATGATGACGACGAGCGGGACGCCCGCGTCGACGGCCTCGACGACCGCGGCCTTGGTGTGGGCCGGCGGCACGAAGATGACCGACACGTCGGCACCGGTCTGCGCGACGGCCTCGGCCACCGAGCCGAACACCGGCACCGACACCGACACCGACGCGGCGTGCGCGCCCGAGCCGGTCGGGAACTCGACGGAGGTGCCGGCCTTGCGCGGGTTCACGCCGCCGACGACCGTCGTGCCGCTCGCGAGCATGCGCGTCGTGTGCTTCTGGCCCTCGGAGCCGGTCATGCCCTGGACGATGACCTTGGATGCCTCGGTCAGGAAGATCGCCATGTCTGCTGTTCTCTCGTCTCTCGCGTCTGCGTGGGTGAGGGGCGGCCGGGCTCAGGCGGCGGCGTGCGCCAGCTCGGCGGCCTTGTCCGCGCCGCCGTCCATGGTCTCGGCGAGCGTGACGAGCGGGTGGCCCGCCTCGGCGAGGATCCGCCGGCCCTCGAGCACGTTGTTGCCGTCGAGGCGCACCACGAGCGGCTTGGTCGCGTGGTCGCCGAGGATCTCGAGCGCCGCGACGATGCCGTTGGCGACCGCGTCGCACGCCGTGATGCCGCCGAAGACGTTGACGAACACGGCCTTGACCTGCGGGTCCGAGAGGATGATGTCGAGACCGGCGGCCATGACCTCGGCCGACGCGCCGCCCCCGATGTCGAGGAAGTTGGCGGGCTTGACCCCGCCGTGCGCCTCGCCGGCGTAGGCGACGACGTCGAGCGTGCTCATGACGAGCCCCGCGCCGTTGCCGATGATGCCGACCTGGCCGTCGAGCTTGACGTAGTTGAGGTCCTTCGCCTTGGCGGCGGCCTCGAGCGGGTCGGCGGCCTCGGCGTCCTCGAGCGCGGCGTGGTCCGGGTGGCGGAACGCGGCGTTGCCGTCGAGCGTCACCTTGCCGTCGAGCGCGACGATCTCGCCGTCCTCCGTGAGGACCAGCGGGTTGACCTCGACGAGCGTGGCGTCCTCGTTCTCGTAGACGTCCCAGAGCTTCTGCAGCACCGCGGCGACCTTGGGGGCGACGTCGGCGTCGAAGCCGGCGGCCCGGACGATCTCGTCGGCCTTGGCCGCGTCGATGCCGGTGCGCGGGTCGACCGCGACCTTCGCGAGGGCCTCGGGGCGCTCGACGGCGAGCTGCTCGATCTCCATGCCGCCCTCGACGCTCGCCATCGCGAGGTACCGGCGCTCGGCCCGGTCGAGCAGCACCGAGAAGTAGTACTCCTTGGCGATCTTGGCGCCCGCGGCGATCATCACGCGGTGGACCGTGTGGCCCTTGATGTCCATGCCGAGGATCGCCTCGGCGTGCTGCGCGGCCTCGTCGGCCGAGCGGGCGAGCTTGACGCCGCCGGCCTTGCCGCGGCCACCCGTCTTGACCTGCGCCTTGACCACGACGACGCCGGGCCGGCCGCCGAGCAGCTGCTCGGCGCCCGCGCGGGCCTCCTCGGGGGTCGTGGCGACCACGCCGCCGAGCACGGGAACGCCGTGCTTCTCGAAGATGTCACGTGCCTGGTACTCGAACAGGTCCACCTGGCTTGGTCCTTCCGTCGACCCACGATCGCGACCTCGTCTGGCCGCAGCGCCCCGTCGATCGTAGCCGTGGATCGCAAGTATCTTCACATCGAGAGATGTCGCCTGGGCCACACCGAGCCGGTCCACCCCGGAGTCCGGCCGTCTCCGCCTCTCGGCTCGCTGCCCGCTCGGCGCCCGGCATCGCCCGGTCCCACGGCCCGGCGTGCGCGGGACCGACGGACGTGGCAGGGACGCAGCCGTCAGAGCTTGGTGACCGGGGAGAACCGCAGCAGCAGCCGCTTGGTGCCCTCGCTGCCGAAGTCGACCTTCGCGACGGCGTTCGGCCCCGAGCCCTCGAGCGCGATGACCGTGCCCATGCCGTAGGCGTCGTGCGTGACCTTGTCGCCGAGCGCGAGACTCGGCACCGCGCCGTCCGGCCGCGGCGTCGCGGACCCGAACTTCGGTCCGTCCGCCCCTGCACCGGCCGTGCCGGCCCCGCCCGCACTGCCCGACGGGGTCGAGCGCGCACGCGAGCCCGCTGCGCCGCGCGAGCCCGCGTCGGACCGCGTGCCGCCGCCGGAGCCGTAGTACCCGCCCGACCCGCTCGACCGCGAGCCGCCCGAGCCGAAGCCCCCGGACCCGTAGCTGCCCGACCCGTACCCGGACCCGGGTCCCGGGCGCCGCAGCACGTCCATGCTCGACTCGCGCCGGCGCCAGTCGACGAGGTCCTCCGGCAGGTCGTCGAGGAACCGGCTCGCCGGGAACTCGTTCGGCACGCCCCACGCGGTGCGCACCGCGGCGCGCGAGATGTACAGCCGCTCCCGCGCGCGGGTCAGGCCGACGTACGCGAGCCGGCGCTCCTCGGCGAGCTGGTCGGTGTCGGCGAGCGAGCGCATGTGCGGGAACGTCCCGTCCTCCATGCCCGTGAGGAACACGACCGGGAACTCCAGGCCCTTCGCGGTGTGCAGCGTCATGAGCGTCACGACGCCCTGGTCCGCGCCGCCCTCGCCGCCGCCCGGGATCTGGTCGGAGTCCGCCACGAGCGACACGCGCTCGAGGAAGTCCGCGAGCCCGCCCTCGGGCTCCGACTCCTCGAACTCGGACGCGACCGCGTGGAGCTCGGAGAGGTTCTCGACGCGCGAGGCGTCCTGCGGGTCCTCGCTGGCCCGCAGCTCCGCGAGCAGCCCCGACCGGTCGAGCACCGCCCCCAGCACCTCGGCCGGCCCGGCGCCCGAGTCCACGAGCGCCCGCAGCTCGGCCATCATCGTCGCGAAGCCGCGCAGGCCCGTGACGGCCCGTGTGCCGAGGCCGGGGACCTCGTCGAGCCGCTCGAGCGCCGCGCCGAACGAGATCCGCTCCCGCTCGGCGTACGCGCTGACCATCGCCTCCGAGCGGTCGCCGAGCCCGCGCTTCGGGACGTTGAGGATGCGGCGGACGTTGACGTCGTCGTCCGGGTTCGCGAGCGCGCGCAGGTAGGCGACCGCGTCCTTGACCTCGCGGCGCTCGTAGAAGCGCGTGCCGCCGACGACCTTGTACGGCAGGCCGACGCGGATCAGCACCTCCTCGAGCGCGCGGGACTGGGCGTTCGCGCGGTAGAACACCGCGACGTCCCCGGGGCGCACACCCGCGGAGTCCCCGAGGCGGTCGATCTCCTCGGCGACGAACCGCGCCTCCTCGTGCTCGTTGTCCGCGACGTACGCGACGATCTGCGCGCCCGCGCCCGAGTCGGTCCACAGCCGCTTGGGCCCCCGGCCCGGGTTGCGGCTGATCACGGCGTTCGCGGCGGACAGGATCGTCTGGGTCGAGCGGTAGTTCTGCTCGAGCAGGATCGTGCGCGCGTCCGGGTAGTCGGCCTCGAACTCGAGGATGTTGCGGATCGTCGCGCCGCGGAACGCGTAGATCGACTGGTCCGCGTCGCCGACGACCGTGAGCTCGCCGCGCAGCTCGTCGCGCCCGGCCTCCCCCGGACCGCCGTCGCCCGCACCACCCTGGGCCGACCCGCCCGCAGCGGCACCGTCCGCCGCCGCTGCGCGCACCGCGGCACCGACGCCCGCCAGCTCGCGCACGAGCGTGTACTGCGCGTGGTTGGTGTCCTGGTACTCGTCGACCAGGACGTGCCGGAACCGCCGGCGGTAGTGCTCCGCGACGGCCGGGAACGCCTGCAGCAGGTTGACGGTCGTCATGATGAGGTCGTCGAAGTCGAGCGCGTGGGCCTGGCGCAGCCGGGTCTGATAGCGCTGGTAGACCTGCGCCAGCACGGCGTCGAACGAGCCCGCGTCGCTCGGGACCGTCGCGGCGAACGTCTCGGGGTCGACGAGCTCGTCCTTGAGCGCCGAGATCTTGGACCCGAGCGCCTTGGGCGGGTACTTCTTGGAGTCGAGGTCGAGCTCGCGCGCGACCATCGTCAGGAGGCGCTGGGAGTCCGCCGAGTCGTAGATCGAGAAGGTCGACCGCAGCCCGAGCGTCGCGGCCTCCTTGCGCAGGATGCGCACGCACGCCGAGTGGAACGTCGAGACCCACATCATCCGGGCCTGCGGGCCGACGATCGCCTCGACGCGCTCGCGCATCTCGGCGGCGGCCTTGTTCGTGAAGGTGATCGCGAGGATCTCCCCCGGGCGCGCCTGCCGGGTCGCGAGCAGGTGCGCGATGCGGTGCGTGAGGACGCGCGTCTTGCCCGAGCCGGCCCCCGCGACGATGAGCAGCGGGCTGCCGCGGTGCAGCACGGCCTCGCGCTGCTCCGGGTTGAGCCCCTCGAGCAGCGCGTCCGGCTCGACGCGGGAACGGCGCGAGCCGTGCGCGTGCTCGTCGTCCGCGTGCCGGTCCTCGGCCGGAGAGGCGTGCACGCGGCCGTCGGGCACGTCGTCCGCCGCGTCGTGGGTGCGCGCCGGCGTGGCCGCGGGCAGCGACGCGTCGTCCGGCACGTCGAGCGTCGCCTGGGTGAACGCGCGCCCGCGCGCGCCCGGCACGCCCGAGGCGGCGTCGGCGGGGCGCCCCGCCCCCGGTCCGCGCTGGGCTGCGGCGGTCGTCGGGCGCGGGAGGTCGGCTGCGCCGAAGCCGGGCAGCGGGAGGTTCTCGAAGAGCGACGTCATGGCACCACCAGCCTAGGCAACGCCACCGACACCCCGGTACACGCCCCGCCAGCGGGCACCGCTCAGCCCTGCAGCACCCCCACCGACTCCTGCAGCCGCCGGCTCGTCGCCTCGAGCTCGTGCGCCGCGTCCCGGATGCCGTCGAGGTCGCTCGTGGTGCGCGCGGTGGCCGCCTGCACGTCGCCGAGCGTCGCGACCATGCCGCGCCCGCTCGTCGCGACCTCGGCGACCGCGTGCGCCATCGCGCTCGTGGTCGCGGTCTGCTCCTCGACGGAGCCCGCGATCGTGCCCTGGTAGTCGTGGATCCGGTCGATGATCTGCGCGATCTGGGCGATCTCCGCGGCGGCCTGGTCGACCGCGGCCTGGATGCCGTCGACGCGTGCCGAGATGTCGCCGGTCGCACGCGCGGTCTCCTGGGCGAGCTCCTTGACCTCGCCGGCGACGACGGCGAAGCCCTTGCCGGCCTCCCCCGCACGCGCCGCCTCGATGGTCGCGTTGAGCGCGAGCAGGTTGGTCTGCTCGGCGATCGCGGTGATGACCTTGACCACGCTGCCGATCTGCGCCGAGGACTCCCCGAGCTGCGCGACCGTGCGGTTGGTCCGCTCGGCGACCTCGACGGCCTCGCCCGCGATCTTCGCGACGGCGTTCGCGTTGGACGCGATCTCGGCGATCGACGCCCCCATCTGCGTCGTCCCCGACGCGACCGCGTCGATGCCCCCGCTGACCTCGTGCGCGGCGGTGCTGGCCTCGGCGGTGCGCTGCGCGGACCCCTCGACGACCGTCCCCATCGCGTCGCTCGTCTCGGCGAGCCGGCCGGCGGCGGCGCGCACGTCCCGCGCGACGTCGTTCACGCTCGCCGCGACCGCCGCGGTGCGGTCGAGCGTCGCGTTGAGCGCGGCGGCGAGCCGGTCGAGCTCGGTCGTGCCGCGCCCGGCGTCGAGGCGGGCCCCGAGGTCGCCGCTCGCGAGCACGTCCGCGGCGACACCGATCGGGCGCACGATGCTGCGCGCGACGAGCAGGCTCAGGCCCACGACCAGCGCGAGCACCAGCGCGGACCCGACGACGAGCCCCCGGGCGTCCGCCACGGCCGCGCCCCGCACGTCGTCGACGTACACGCCCGAGCCGACGACCCAGCCCCAGGGCTCGTAGCCCGCGACGTAGGAGATCTTGGGCTGCGGGTCCTCGGCGCCCGGCTTGGGCCACTGGTACGCGACGATCCCCGCGCCGTCCGCCTCGACGACCTCGACCATCTCGACGAACAGGTGCTTGCCGTCGGGGTCGGCGTTCTCGGTGAGGTCGGTCCCGTCGAGCTCGGGCTTCATCGGGTGCATGACCATCGCGGGGGTCATGTCGTTGATCCAGAAGTACTCCTCGCCGGAGTACCGCAGCTCGCGCACCGCGGCGATCGCGAGCTCCTGCGCCTCGGCCTCGGTGAGGTCCCCGGCCGCGGCGCGCTCGCCGTACACGGCGACGATCCCGACGGCCGTCTCGACGACGGCCCGGGTCGCGGCCTGGCGCTCCTCGAGGATCCGCCCCTCGGCCTGCCCGACGGCGAGCGTCACGACGGCGACGAGACCGAGCGCCGTCACGACGACCAGCGCCAGGAGGCGCCCGCGGATGGACAGCGAGGCGAGTCGGCTCATGAGGGTGCTCCACGACGTCGGGGCGGGATGTCGACGCCCTATCGCCCGGTGCGGGCCCGGCGTGAGCCGCCCGGCCCGATGTCACCCCCTCAGGTGACGGCGACCGCGACCGCCCACGCCCCGGCGGCGACGAGCGCCCCGGCGAGCTCGACGAGCAGCGTGATGCCCGTGGCCTTGAGCGCCGCGACCGTCGCGGTCCACGCCGCGCGGTGCTCCCGGCGGCGGACGCGCTCGGCGGCGTAGACCCCGAGCACGAAGCCGAGCGGGAGGCCGACGACGGGGACGACGAAGAAGCCGATCACCCCGAGCACCCCGCCCCACACGAGCGTCGCGTTGCGGACCCCGGCGACCTTGAGGTGCCGGCCCGCGAGCAGGTACTTGCCGACCGACGCCGCCGCGATCGCGAGCACGCCGACGGCGAACGTGACCCACGCGAGCGCGCCGCCGGTCTCGCCCGCCCACACGAGCACGGCGCCGAGGATGATCAGGCTCCCGGGCAGCACCTGCACGACGACGCCGACGAGGCCGACCGCGATGACCACCCCGACGAGGACCTCACCGACCGGGTTCACGCGCGGACCCTCAGCGCCACAGCACGGCGATCCCGACGTTCAGCGCGGTGAGGCCCGCGATGGCGCCGAGCAGCCCGTTCGTGACCTTCGCGGGCTTGCGCACACCCTGCACGACGAGCGCCGTGACGACGACCGCCACCAGCAGCTTGACCGCGATCTTCGTGTTGTCCGGCTCGCCGACGTCCGCGGCGCCCGAGGACGCGAGGCCGACCATCAGCACCCCGGTCACGAGCGCCGTGAGGATGCCGTGCAGCGCGCCCCGAGGCAGCACGCGGTCACGCATCGTCGCCAGGACGCCGCCGAGCACGATGGCCCAACCGACGAGGTGCAGCACGAGCAGGACGTAGTACAGGGTGGTCATGCGCCACACCCTAGGCGGTGCCGCGCGCGTGCGGCGGACGGGCCGGTGGCCGCACCGTCAGAGCAGGCGGCGGGCGGCGGCCCAGCGCGTGAGCTCGTGCCGCGAGGACAGCTGGAGCTTGCGCAGCACCGCCGAGACGTGCGTCTCGACCGTCTTGATCGAGATGAACAGCTCGCTCGCGACCTCGCGGTAGGAGTAGCCGCGCGCGATGAGCCGCATGACCTCGCGCTCGCGCGCCGAGAGCCGGTCGAGCTCGTCGTCGCCGATCGCGACGTCCCCCGCGGCGGTCCCGAACGCGTCGAGCACGAAGCCCGCGAGCCGCGGCGAGAAGACCGCGTCGCCGCCCGCGACGCGCTGCACGGCGTCCGCGAGGTCGGCGCCCGAGATCGCCTTGGTCACGTACCCCCGGGCGCCCGCACGGATCACCGCGACGACGTCCTCGGAGGCGTCCGAGACCGACAGCGCGAGGAAGCGGGTCTCCCCGAGCAGGTCCGTGCACGTGCGGATGACCTCGGCGCCGCCGCCCCCGTCCCCCCCGGGCAGGTGCACGTCGAGCAGCACGACGGGCGGGCGCAGCTCGCGCACGACCCGGACCGCCTCGTCGACCGACGCGGCCTCGCCGACGACGCGCACGCGGTCGTCGAGCGAGGCCTTGACCCCCGTGCGGAACATGAGGTGGTCGTCGACCAGGACCACGTCGACCGGTGCGCTCATACGGATGCCTCTCTGGTGGTTCCCGGCGCGCCGTGCGCGGCGGGTGGGCCGGCGGCGGGCCCGGCGTGCGGGACGGGTGCGGGGGCCGCGGCGTGCGGGGCGGGGGGCTCGTCCGCCGAGCCGTCGACCGGGACGCAGAGGTGGACCTCGGTGCCGTCCTTGGAGCGGACCGTCGCGGTCCCGCCCCGCCGGCGCACGCGGCCGAGGATCGACTCGCGCACCCCGAACCGGTCGGGCGGGATCGAGTCGAGGTCGAAGCCCTCGCCGCGGTCGCGCACGAAGACCTCGACCACGTCGGGCCGGACCTCAAGGTAGAGCGAGACGGGCGGGCGGCCGTGCACCACGGCGTTGACGAGCGCCTCGCGCGTCGCCTGGAGCAGCGCCTCGGTCGCCGCGTCGGGCACGCGGTCGCCCACGACCACGGTGTCGATCGTCACGACCTCGCCGCCGGGTCCCGAGCGGCCGTCCTCGACCTCGGCGACGATCGCGCGCAGCGCCGCCGCGACCGACGTGCCCGGCGCGGGGCGGTCGTCGTACAGCCACTCGCGCAGCTCCCGCTCCTGGGCGCGCGCCATGCGGGCGACCTCCGCGGGGTCGTCGGCGCGCGCCCGGATGAGCGCGAGGGTCTGCAGGACGGAGTCGTGCAGGTGGGCGGCGATGTCGGCGCGCTCCGACTCCCGGGCACGCGCTGCCCGCTCGTCCCCGAGCTCGCGCACGAGCCGCAGCCACCAGGGCGCGATGACGAGCGCGACCCCGGCGAGCACCGCGGCCGCGGCGATCGTCGACTGGACGAGCGCACCGGGCGCGAGCTCCTGCGCGACGAGCAGCAGGATCCCGACGCCGGTCAGCACGAGGCCGCCGACGAGCCGCAGGACGCTCACCGGGGTGCGGCCGCCGCCCGCGCGCTCGCGCCACCGGCCGCGCTGCACCGCGTCGAGCTGGCTCCACACGAGCCCCGCGCCCGCGAGCAGGATGATCGACGGCACGACCCACGTCATGCCGAGCTCCGCGCCCTGCCGCGTCGCGATGAGCGCACCCGCGCCGACCAGCAGCACGATCGCGACCGCGATGTCGGTCACGGGCCAGCGCGCCGCCGCACCCTCGGGGCCGAGCTGGCGCTGCGCGAGCCGGGTCAGCGTCGCGGGCCGTGCCTCCCCGGCCGCGGCCGCCGGGTCGCCCGTGGGGACCGTGAGCCACAGGAACAGGTACAGGGGGATCCCGAGCCCGACGAGCGCGAGGCCGACGAACGCGAGCCGCGCGTGCGTCGGGCGCAGGTCGAGGTGCGCGGCGACCCCGAGCGCGACGCCGCCGAGCCGCCGGCCGTGGGGCGGTCGGCGCAGCGGCAGGCGCACGACGCCGGCACCGGGCGCGCCGCGGGGCACGCCGGGCGCCGGGAGGCGGCCGTCCGGGGGGAGTGTGGGGCTCACCCCCTGATCGTCACACGCCCGGACGCCCCTGAGGCCCCGTCCGGGCCAGGATCAGGGGCGCCGCGAGCGCGAATCAGGGTCGTGTCAGGGGCTCCCCCCGATGCCCGCGGGCAGGGCGCCGGGCCACGATCGACCCATGGACACGCAGACCCCCGACCCGGCGGAGCCCCGCCCCTCGGAGCCCGGACCGGCGCCCTCGTCGTACCCCTCCCCGGCGACCCCGCCGCCGCCCGCCCCGCCCGGCGACAGCGCGTTCTTCGCGTCCGTGCGCCGCTCGGGGCTCGTCCGCAGCGACGAGCGCTGGATCGGCGGCGTCGCGGGCGGCATCGCGCTGCGGCTCGGGGTGGACCCGCTGCTCGTGCGGGGCATCCTCGGCGCGAGCGTGCTGCTCGGCGGCCTCGGGATGGTCCTGTACGGGATCGGCTGGGCGCTCCTGCCGGAGCAGAAGGACGGGCGCATCCACCTCGAGGAGACGATCCGCGGGCGCTTCGACGCCGCGCTGCTCGGTGCGGTCGCGCTGCTCGTCGTGGGCCTCAACCGCAACGACCACTGGTTCGGCTGGTGGGGCGGCACGGACTTCGGCTGGCTCAACGGGCTCCTGTGGGTCGCGGCGGTCGTCGTCGCCGTCGTCCTCGTCGTCAAGGCCGCGGGCAACCGCCGGACACCGCCGCCGTACGGCCCGTACCCGGGCATCCCGGCTCCCCCGGCGCCCGGCACGACCGAGACCGGCACCCCGGCGTCCGGCCCGTCCGCCGCCGCGACGGAGACCACGTCGTACGGCCCGGTGCGGATGACCAAGACGTCCGAGCCGGCCGCGTCCGCCCCCTACCCGACGTCCGCGTACCCCACGGCCGCGTACCCGGCCGCCCCGCCCTCCCCCACCGCGCCGTACTACGGGCAGCCGCAGCCGCCGCAGCCCTACCCCGCGCAGCCCTACCCGACGCAGGGCTACGCGCCCGTCCCGCCGCCCGCACCCCGCGTGAGCACGCCGGGACCCGGCAGCACGACGTTCGGCGTCGTCGCCGCGCTCGTCCTGCTCACGTTCGCGGTCCTGCTCGCGGCCGAGAGGTCCGGGGACTTCACCGGCTCGGTCGGGCTCACGGGCGGCGCGGTCGCGATCGTCCTGCTCGGCCTCGCGGCGATGGTCTCGGGCCTGCGCGGCCGGCGCAGCAGCGGTCTCGGCACGCTCGCGGTGCTCACGACGCTCGTCGTGCTGCCGCTGGCCTGGGCCGGCGAGCGCGACTGGACCTGGGACGGCGACTCGCACGCCGCGATCGCGGACACCGACTTCCTCGTGACGGAGCGTGAGGTCGCGAGCCGGGGGTACGACCTCGGGCTCGGCGACAGCACGGTCGACCTCTCGGGCGTCGAGCTCACCGACGAGACCCTGCGCGTGCCGATCGACATGGGCGCCGGCTCGCTCCGGGTCCTCGTGCCCGAGGGCACCGCGGTCGTCGCCGACGT
The DNA here is from genome assembly GCF_006538745.1 of Cellulomonas cellasea. GTDB lineage: Bacteria > Actinomycetota > Actinomycetes > Actinomycetales > Cellulomonadaceae > Cellulomonas_A > Cellulomonas_A cellasea. The sequence goes on from NZ_BJLR01000001.1 coordinate 188,787, forward strand.
GACGCTCGGCGCGGGCGACATCACCTGGCACGTCGACGAGCCGCTCGAGAAGACCGGCGGCGTGGGCCTCGGCGAGCGCAGCTACCGCAGCGACGAGGTCGTCGACGGGACGGCACCCGAGCTCGCCCTCGTCGTGAACCTCGGCGCAGGAGACATCACGATCGAGGAGGCACGATGAGCACCGACGGACCCACCGAGAAGATCCCGACGACCCCCGCGGCCGGCACGGCTCCCGGGCGGACGGCCGCCGACCCCACGGAGGCGTCCCGCACCGAGCCGGGGACGGCGACCGCCGCCTACCCCGTGGCCTCGTCGGACCCGCTGAGCGCGTTCGACCGGCCCGAGCCGGCACCGTCCGCCCCCACCGCGGACACCCCCGCACCGGAAGCGGAACCGCAGCGCGAGCCGGCCGTGCGGCGCGGCGTGCGCGTCGGCACGTTCGTCTGGGGCCTCGTCATCGTGGCGGTCGGCATCGGCGTCCTCGCGCTCTCGGCGGGCTACGAGCTCGACGTGGAGCTGGCGCTGATCGTGCTGCTCGGCGTGGCGGGTGCGGCGATGCTCGTCGGCTCGCTGCTCAAGGGCCGGCGCGGCGGCCCGCGCTGACCGACCCGGGCCGCCCCGGCACCGCCGGACGCACCGGGGGCGCCGGGGGGGACCCGGGGTCGCACGCACGAACGGCCTCGGGCCGGTCCCGACAGCGGAGGGCTGTCGCGACCGGCCCGAGGCCGTGTGCGGTGAGCGTCAGACGGTGACCGGGACGCCCTGCGCCGCGGTGCCGGGCGTGACCGCCGAGCGACCGGCGAGGACCCACACGGCGTAGCCGACGAGGATGAAGAGCAGACCCAGGCCCATGACCAGGGCGGCGACACCGAAGGCGACGACCGAGGTGAAGAGCGAGGCGCGGAGGAACGAGCCGTTCATGGCCGTGGCGCGCAGCGGGTCCTCGCGGTCGAGCTCCGCGTACGTCTTGCCCTCGGTGGCGTCGAGCGCGTGGTGGGCGATGATGTCCGCCTCCGCGAAGGCCGTCCAGGGGCTGGTCACCGGCTGGCCCGCGAAGCTCGCGGCGTCCTCGGCGACGGTGATCTTCTCGTCGGCCAGGCGACCCGAGACCGTGCCCCAGGTGACGCCACCGGCGATGATGAGGAAGAGCCCTGCGATCGCGGTGATGGCACCGATGATGCGAGCGGTCTTGGCCCCGTTGTTCATTGTCCTGCTCCGTTTCCCGTCTACCCCCGGATGCGGTTCTGGTAGGCACCAGTCCCGGTCTGCCCCGTGGGGCTGACATGACAAGAGTGGCCCCTCGTCACGCGGTCGATCAGGGACGTTGGTCATGCACGCACGGCACCGTGCCTAATGCGTCGAGACGTCCCTGACCAGGGGTTTTGTCCGTTTGCCGGCGACGCGGGGAGTGCCCCGGACGAGCCTGCTCAGGGGGTCAGCGCGGTGGCCCGCCGGTACTCGGCGTCGGCCGCGTCGAGCACGCGCGGCCACCCGAACGCGGGCCGGACCGCGCGGTTGTGCGCGCGGATCCCGGCGAGCAGCCGCTCGTCGCGCGCGAGGTGCACGATCGCCTCGGTCATCTCCTCGTCGTCGGCGACGAGGAGGCCGTCCGTGCCGTCGGCCACGAACTCCTCGATCCCGGTGCCGTGCCGCGCGACGACCGCGAGCCCGGCGGTGCGGGCCTCGAGCGCGGCGATGCCGAACGCCTCGAGCTCGGCCGGCGCGAGGAACACGTCGGCGTCGGCGTACGCGGCGCGCACCTGCTCGCGGGGCAGCCGGCCGCGCAGCGTCACGACGTCGCGCAGCCCCTGGGCGGCGACGACCTGCTCGACACGCCCGCGCACCGGCCCGTCGCCGATGATCGTGAGGTGCAGGCGGCCCGGCGGCAGGCGGCGCGCGGCCGCGCCGACGAGCTCGACGAGCGGGACGGCGCGCTTGCGCGGGGCGAGCCGCATGGTCGCGACGAGCCGCACCGGGCCGTCGGGCTCCGGGGCCGCGGCGCCGTCCGTCGGCCCGGGGCGTGCGTCGGCGGCCGCGCGGGCCGCGGGCTCGAGCGGCGCCCACACGTCGAGGTCCATCCCGTTGGGCACGACGCCGACCTCGGCGCCGAACGCGTCGCGGACCCGGCTCGCCGCGGCGGTGCTCACGGCGCTCAGTGCGGCGCGGGCGGTGCGCCAGCCGGTCAGGCGCACGGCGGTGCGCAGCGCGGGGACCGTGCCGTCGAGCATGCAGTGCCAGGTGATCGCCGTGGGCAGGCCGTGGCCGAGCGCGATCCGCGCGCCGTCGAACGCGAACGGCGACAGGACGCCCGCGTGCACGTGCACGACGTCGGGCGCGACGTCCCGCAGCGCGGCGTGCACCAGGCGCGAGCCCACAGGGTTGACGGGGAGGTCGAACGGGAGCCGGGTGCCGAGGCGGTGCACGTGGACGCCGCCGTCGAGGTCGACGACGCCGCCGCGCTCCCCCGCCTCACCGAGCGTGGCCGTCAGGACGTGCACGTCGTGCCCCGCGAGGGACTGGTGACGGGCGAGGTCGCTGACCTGCGTCTCGATCCCGCCCGTCCGGGGCGGGTAGCAGTCGGAGACGTGGACGATCCGCACCGGCACAGGGTAGCCGCCCGTCCTGCGGGCCGTGACGCGGCCCGGCGGACGTCCTGCCGAAGGACCCGGGAGCGTGCCGGTCGCGCGAGCGCACGACCTGGGCGGACGCCCGCCCCGTGCGACTCGGCCCGTCCACGCGCGCCCGCAGGACCACCCGGACGTGTACGAGCGCGTTCACCGAATCGTTTCGGCATTCGTGCGCTCGTTGACGCGCCGGACCCCGCTCGGCGACGGTGACGGCACGACCGAGCCCGGGCGGGTCCGGGTGGCGACCGCGCGCGCGAGCCACCACCGGACCTGCCCGACCAGGCAACGACGCCCGGCCGGTCCGGACCGAGGGGACCTCGCATGCCGTCAGCTCCATCCCGCCCCGCCCGACGCCCGGCCCCGCGCCGGGCGCTCGCCGCGGCACTCACCACGACCGCGCTCGCCGCGACCGCCCTCGTCGCGGTCCCGTTCGCCGCGACCGCCGCGCCGTACGACGACGAACGCCTCTTCGTCGACTGGAACAGCTCGACCGTGCAGGCCGCCGGCACGCTCACCGGGCAGGCGCGCGACGACGCCCTCCTGCTGGGCAGCTTCCCGTCGGCGCGCTGGTTCACGAGCGGCACCCCCGCCGAGGTGCAGGCCGCCGTCGACTCCTACGTCTCCGCGGCCGACGCCGAGGACGCCGTGCCGGTGCTCGTCGCGTACAACCTCCCGTACCGCGACTGCGCGCAGTACTCCGCGGGCGGCGCGCTCGACACGGCGTCGTACAACGCCTGGGTCGACGCGTTCGCCGCGGGCATCGGCGACCGCGAGGCGATCGTCGTCGTCGAGCCCGACGGCCTGGGGATCATCCCCTGGTACACGAACGTCAACGGCGAGGCCGAGTGGTGCAAGCCCGCCGAGGCCGACCCGGCGACCGCCGCGGCGAGCCGCTTCGAACAGCTCAACCACGCCGTCGACGCCCTCGCGGCGCTGCCCGCGACCCGCGCGTACCTCGACGGCACGCACAACGGCTGGCTCGGGGTGGGCGACGCGACCGACCGGCTGATCCGCGCCGGCGTCGAGCGCACCGAGGGCTTCTTCCTCAACGCGTCGAACTACCAGCCGACCGACAAGGTCCAGCGGTACGCGGGCTGGGTGTCCGACTGCATCGCCCTGTCGACGCAGACGTGGTGGGAGCCCGCCTGGTGCGCGAGCCAGTACTACCCGGCCACGCCCGACGACATCAGCACGTGGGACCTCTCCGACGCCGCGTACGACCAGGCGTTCGCCGACACGGGCCTCGTGCGCGACCGCGCGGCGCAGAAGCACGCGGTCATCGACACGAGCCGCAACGGCCAGGGCGCGTGGACCGCTCCCCCGGGCAAGTACACGGACGCCGAGGTCTGGTGCAACCCGCCGGGTCGCGGCCTCGGGGTGCGCCCGACGCTCGACACGGACGACGACGTCGTCGACGGCTTCCTGTGGATCAAGATCCCCGGCGAGTCCGACGGGCAGTGCTACCGCGGCACGGGCGGCCCGCTCGACCCCGAGCGCGGCATCGAGGACCCGCGGGCCGGCGGCTGGTTCGTCGAGCAGGCCCGGGAGCTCGTCGAGCTCGCGGCTCCGCCCGTCGACGCACCGTCGTGCCAGGTCCGCACGACCGTGCACGGCTCCTGGGCGACCGGCTTCACGTCGCAGGTCTGGGTGACGAACACCGGCACCGAGCCCCTGCGCGACTGGGAGCTGCGGTTCGCGTTCAGCGGTGACCAGCGGATCACGAAGCTGTGGAGCGCGGGCTGGGCGCAGGACGGCGCGGTCGTGACCGTCACGGCCAAGCCGTACTCGGTGCTCCGGCCCGGCGCCACGGCGACGTTCGGCTACACCGGCGCGGGCGTGTCCGGCGCCGTCTCGCCGCTCGCGTTCCTCGACGGTCAGGCGTGCACGTCGCGCTGAGCGGACGCACGGCACGCGTGGGCCCCCGGCAGTCCGCCGGGGGCCCACGCGGCGTCTCCCGCTCGGGGCCCGGGAGCGGCTGCACGCACGCCGGTGCCGACGTCGCGCACCCGACGCGGCCGGGTCGGCAGAATCATCCGCCGCACAGGTCACAGCGCGGCATCCGACGGCCGATGAGCAGGACGTGAACCCTCGAGGACGCGTCCCGGCGCACGCCGCGCTCGTGGCGACGGGCCTCGCCATCGCCGCGACGTTCCTCGCGTCCAGCGGCGTCCTCCGGGCCTCGATGCTCGTGCTCGCGAGCGCGATCCCGCTGACGATCGTGCTGGTCCTGCTCGCGCGGCACCGGGTCCGGCGTGCGGCGTCGTGGACGCTGCTGTGCGCGGCGCTCGGCGTGCTGACGGTGAACGGCCTCGCGTGGGTCGTCGACGTGAGCGGTCAGGACGTCGATCCCGCCGAGCCCGGGCTGGTCGTCGACGTGACCCTGCCCATCGGCTACCTGCTGCTCTTCGCGGCGGCGATCGCCATCCTGCTGCCGTTCGCGCGGCGCGACAGCGGCGGCCTGGTCGAGGCCGCGGTGCTGTGGCTCGCGTGCGCGAGCCTGCTGTGGACCGTCCTGGTGCACCCGGCGCTCGTGGCGACCGGTGCGCCCGTGGGCGTCCGGCTGTACACGCTGCTGCTCGTCGTCCTGGTCAGCGGGATCGGGGGCATGGTGCTCCGGGCGGCGCTCGTGCACCGCGCCGCCCGCCCGGCGCTGGTCTACGTGTGCACCTCGGTGCTGCTGACCCTCGTCGGGAACGTGGCGATCGTCCTGACCACCGACCCGGCGACCGGCCTGTACGCACCGTGGGTCGCGACTCTGTGGATCCTCGGCTACAGCTGCCTCGCCGCCGCCGCGGTGCACCCCACGCACGCGCGCGTGGCCGAGGGCGCCGAGCCGCCGAGCGACCGGCTGGGCCCCGCCCGGCTCGCGACGCTCGGCGTGGCGCTCGGCCTCAACCCGCTGCTCGCGGGGGTGCAGGAGGCGTTCCGGGGCGACGTCGACTGGCTGCTGCTGACCGTCGGCACGGCGCTGATCGTGCCGCTCGTCGTGGCCCGCATCGCGGGACTCGCCCGGCGCCAGGCCCGTGCCGAGCGCGCGCTCGCGCACCTCGCGACGCACGACGAGCTCACGGGCCTCGAGAACCGCCGCGCCGGGCTCGAGCAGCTGCAGCGCACGCTCGACCGGGTCGCGGACGGCCGGACCGCGGGGGTCACGGTCCTGTTCCTCGACGTCGACGGTCTCAAGGACATCAACGACACCTACGGGCACGGCGCGGGCGACGCCCTGATCACCGCGGTCGCCGAGCGCCTCGTCACGACCCTGGGGCCCGGGCCGCGCGTCGCCCGGTTCGGCGGGGACGAGTTCCTCGTGGTCGACGAGGGCGGCCCGGACACCGGTGACGTCGTCGCCCGCCTGCGCGCGTGCCTCGACCGCCCGGTGCCGTTCGGCGACCTCGTGCTCGGCACGGGCGCGTCGATCGGCGTCCACCACGTCCCCGCCGGGGTGCGCAGCACGACCGCCGAGGCCGTCGCGCAGGCCGACCAGCGCATGTACGAGGACAAGCGCCGGCGCACGGGGGAACGCAGGGCGGAGCGCACGGGCGACCGGGCGGGCGTCGAGGCCTGAGCACGCCGGCGTCGCCTGAGCACGCCGACGTCGGAGCCCGGTGGCGTCGACGCCCCGGGTGGCCCGCTCGCTCCCCCCGACCGCCCGGCGCGTCAGGCGCGGGCGCTCACTCCCACTCGATCGTGCCCGGCGGCTTGCTCGTGACGTCGAGGACGACCCGGTTGACCTCGGGGACCTCGTTCGTGATGCGCGTCGAGATCACCTGCAGCACGTCGTAGGGCAGGCGGGTCCAGTCGGCGGTCATGGCGTCCTCGGACGAGACCGGACGCAGCACGATCGGGTGGCCGTAGGTCCGGCCGTCGCCCTGCACACCGACCGAGCGCACGTCCGCGAGCAGCACGACCGGGCACTGCCAGATCTCGCGGTCGAGGCCGGCGCGCGTGAGCTCCTCGCGCGCGATCGCGTCCGCGGCGCGCAGCGTCTCGAGCCGCTCGGCGGTGACCTCGCCGACGATGCGGATGCCGAGGCCGGGGCCCGGGAACGGCTGGCGCCACACGATGCCCTCGGGCACGCCGAGCTCGAGGCCGACCGCGCGGACCTCGTCCTTGAACAGCGTGCGCAGCGGCTCGACGAGCGAGAACTGCAGGTCGTCGGGCAGGCCGCCGACGTTGTGGTGGCTCTTGATGTTGGCCGCGCCCTCGCCGCCGCCGGACTCGACGACGTCCGGGTACAGAGTGCCCTGCACGAGGAACTTGACCTCGGTGCCGTGCTCGCCGGCGTCGGCGACGACCTCGCGGGCCGCCTGCTCGAAGACCCGGATGAACTCGCGGCCGATGATCTTGCGCTTGGTCTCGGGGTCGCTGACGCCCGCGAGCGCCGTGAGGAACCGCTCGCGCGCGTCGACGACCTTGAGCTGCACGCCCGTCGCCGCGACGAAGTCCTCCTCGACCTGCTCGGCCTCGCCCGAGCGCAGCAGCCCGTGGTCGACGAACACGCAGGTCAGCTGGTCGCCGACGGCCTTCTGCACGAGCGCCGCGGCGACCGACGAGTCGACGCCGCCGGAGAGCCCGCAGATCACGCGCGCGTCGCCGACCTGCGCACGGATGCGCTCGACCTGCTCGGCGACGACGTTGCCGGCGTTCCAGTCGGGCGCGAGGCCCGCACCCTCGTAGAGGAAGTTCTCGAGCGCGCGCTGGCCGAGCACCGAGTGCTTGACCTCGGGGTGCCACTGCATCCCGTAGAGCCGGCGGTCGGTGTCCTCGAACGCCGCGACCGGCGAGCCGGCGGACGTCGCGAGCACCACGAAGCCCTCGGGCGCGGCGTGCACCGCGTCGCCGTGGCTCATCCACACCGTCTGGGAGTCGGGGCTGCCCGCGAGCACCGTGCCGCCCGCGACGACCTCGACCGCGGTCCCGCCGTACTCGCGCGCGCCGGTCTGCGCGACCGTCCCGCCGAGCGCCTGCGCCATCGCCTGGAAGCCGTAGCAGATGCCGAGCACCGGGACGCCGGCCTCGAACAGCGCCGCGTCGACGAACGGCGCACCCGTGGCGTAGACGCTCGACGGGCCGCCCGAGAGGATGATCGCCGCCGGGTCCTTCGCGAGGATCTGCTCGACGCTCGCGGTGTGCGGGACGATCTCCGAGTACACGTTCGCCTCGCGCACGCGGCGGGCGATGAGCTGGGCGTACTGCGCACCGAAGTCGACCACGAGGACGGGGCGGTGCTCCGTCGGCGCGTCCTCGAGGGTCGCGGGCGACACGGGGGGTGCGGCGGGCGGCGGCGTGGTCTGCTCGTCGGAGGTCACGGGGCCAAGGATAGGCGGCGCACCGCCCGCTCCGGACGCCGGTCCGCGGGTTCGCGTCGCCGTGGCCGGTCGGCTGCCGGGCGGCTGCTGGGCCGTCGCCGGGCGGCCGCTGGACCGCCGCCGGACGGCTCCCGGGCGGCTGCGGTCGACCGCGCGTGCCTGCGCACGCGTCTTCACGTGCGGCTGCCCGGGTGCCTACCGGGCGTCGGCCGCGGCCGTGGTCGTGGCGGCGGCGTGCGCGGCGACGAGGCTCGCGCGCAGCCGCTCGGCGACGCCCCGGGGGTCCGGCGCGTGGGTGAGCGCCCGGACGACGACGACCCGGTGCGCCCCGGCGGCGACGACCTCGTCGAGCAGCGCCTCGTCGACCCCGCCGATCGCGAACCACGGCGTCGCCGGTGCGGTGTCGGCGACCGCGCGGACCGCGCCGAGGCCGACCGGCTCGCGGCCCGGCTTCGTCGGGGTCGCGAGCACCGGCCCGACGCAGAAGTAGTCGACCTCGGGGTCGGCGTCGGCCCCCGCGGCCTGGTCGCCGCCGCCCGACGAGCGCCCGAGCAGCACACCGGGACCGACGACCTCGCGGGCCACCGCGACGGGAAGGTCCCGCTGGCCGGTGTGCAGCACGTCCGCGCGCAGCGCCCGGGCCAGGTCCGCCCGGTCGTTGACCGCGAACAGCGCGCCGTGCTCGTGCGCGACGTCCCGCACGAGCGCCCCGAGGGCGAGCTCGTCGGCGACGTCGAGCGTGCGGTCACGGAGCTGGACCACGTCCACGCCGCCCGCGAGCACCTCGTGCAGGAACGGCTCGAGGTCGCCGCGCTCGCGTCGGGCGTCGGTGCACAGGTACACGTGGGCGTCGGCGAGCCGGGCGCGCAGCCGAACCCGGGCCTGGACATCGGACATGCCGGGCAGCGTAGTCTGACCGCCGCACGGGAGCCCCGCACGAGAGCGGGGCTGAGAGGGCGTCGCAGCCGACCGTCGAACCTGATCTGGGTCATGCCAGCGAAGGGAGCACGCGCGATGAGCGCCGCCCGTCCCCGCACGCCCCGCCGAACGTCCGCGCCGCGCCCCGGCGCACCCGACGACGTGCTCGTGGTGGGCGGCGGGATCGTCGGGCTCACCGTCGCGTGGCGCGCGCTCGACGCCGGGCTGGCGGTCACGCTGCTCGACCCCGCGGGCCTGCGCGGGTCGGCCGGGGCCGTGCACGCCGCCGCCGGGATGCTCGCGGCGGTCTCCGAGGCCGAGCACGGCGAGCACGCGCTGGCCCGCGTCAACCTCGCGTCGGCCGCGCTGTGGCCGGGCTTGGCGCGCGCGCTGCAGGACGCGTCGGGCGTCGACGTCGGGCTCGCCGCCACCGGGACGCTCGCGGTCGCGTACGACGCCGCGGACGCCCGGCGGTGCCGCGACCTGCTCGCGCTCCAGCGCTCGTGGGGGCTCGACGTGCACGAGGTCACGCCCGCCGAGGCGCGCGAGCGCGTCCCCCTCCTCGGCCCGCACGTGAGCGCGGCGACGTGGGCCCCGGGCGAGCGGCAGGTCGACCCGCGCGCGGTCCTGGCCGCGCTGCGCACGGTGCTCACCCGCCGGACCGGCCCCGGGGTGGACCCGGCCGACGGGCGCCTCCGCGTCGTCGAGGCCGCCGCGGCCGGGCTCGTGCGCGGGCGCGGCGGCGAGGTCGTGGGGCTCCGCGACGACCGCGGCGACGTGCACCCGGCCGGTCTCGTGGTCCTCGCGGCCGGCGCCGGCTCGGCGCTCGTCGTGCGCGACGAGCCGGACCTCGCCGTCCCCGTGCGGCCCGTGCTCGGGACGACGCTGCGGCTCGACGCGCGCGGCGTCCCGGGGTTCCGCGGCCTGCCCGTCGTGCGCGGGACGGTCCAGCACCGGGCCGTCTACGTCGTGCCGCGGCCGACCGGCGAGGTCGTGGTCGGCGCGACGAGCGACGAGCGCGAGCCCGCCGACGGGACGCGCGCCGGGGACGTCTTCGCGCTGCTGCGCGACGCCCGCGCGCTCCTGCCCGGGCTCGACGAGCTGCCCCTCGTCGACGTGACGACGCGCGCCCGCCCGGCGACGCCCGACCACGTGCCGCTCGTCGGCCCCGCGGCGGTCCCGGGGCTCGTGCTCGCGACCGGCCACCACCGCAACGGGGTGCTGCAGACCCCGCTGACCGCGGCCGTGCTCGACGCCCTGCTCGCTGGCGAGCCGCTGCCCGAGGCCGTGCGGGCGTGCGACCCCCGGCGGTTCGCCGCGCGCGCTGCGGGAGTCCTTCCCTCGGCCGGGGCCCTGCCCGAGGCGGTGCGGGTGCGCGACGCCCGGGGGCTCGCCGCGCGGGCCGGGAGCGACGTTCCCGCGGCCGGTCCCCTCCCCGACGCCGTCCCCGTTCCCGCTCCTGTTCCTGCCCCTGTGTCCGCGAGAGGACCCGCATGACCCCCACCGCGCCGACCGTGACCGTCAACGGCGTCGAACGCCCGCTCACCGACCCCGTGAGCGTCGCCGCCCTCGTCACCGAGCTCCTCGCCGACGACGCCGGCACCCCGGTCGCCGCGCCGACCCCCGGCGGGGCACCGGACGGCGGCGCGGCGAACGACCACGCACCGAACGGCGACGCGCCGAACGGGGTCGCGGTCGCCGTCGACGACGCGATCGTCCCGCGCGGGCTGTGGGGCTCGACGCTCGTGCGGGCCGGTGCACGCGTCGAGGTCGTGACGGCGGTGCAGGGCGGATGAGCGCCACCCCGCCCCCGGCGACCTCGAGCACCTCGGCCACGCCGCGCCCGTCGGCCACGCCACGCCCGTCACCTGCACCCGCACCCGCACCCGGCACCGTCCCCGGCGGGCCGCCCGCCGACGACCCCCTGGTGATCGCGGGGACCGTCGTCGGCCCGCGGCTCGTGCTCGGCACGGGCGGCGCGCCGAGCCTCGACCGGCTCGAGGACGCGCTCGTCGCGTCGGGCACGCGCCTGACGACCGTCGCGCTGCGGCGGGTCCGGGCGGGCGGCGAGCAGTCGGTCTGGGGGCTGCTGGCACGGCTCGGCATCCGCGCGCTGCCCAACACCGCGGGCTGCTTCACGGCGCGCGAGGCGGTGCTCACCGCCGAGCTCGGGCGCGAGGCGTGCGGGACGTCGTGGGTCAAGCTCGAGGTGCTCGCGGACGACGTCACGCTGCTGCCCGAGCCGTTCGGGCTCGTCGAGGCCGCGGACCGGCTCGTGCGCGAGGGGTTCACGGTGCTGCCCTACACGGGCGACGACCCGGTCGTCGCGCGCAGGCTCGAGGACGTCGGGTGCGCCGCGGTCATGCCGCTCGGGTCGCCGATCGGCTCCGGGCTCGGCATCCTCGACCCCCGCAGCATCGAGGCGATCGCCGACCGCGCGCAGGTGCCCGTGATCCTCGATGCCGGGATCGGCACGGCGTCGGACGCGGCGCTCGCGATGGAGCTCGGGTGCAGCGGCGTGCTCGTCGCGTCGGCGGTCACGCGCGCGGCGGACCCGGCCCGGATGGCGCGGGCGATGGCCCTCGCGGTCCAGGCGGGGCGTGCGGCGCGGCTCGCGGGGCGGATCCCCCGCCGGGAGCAGGCGCTCGCCTCGTCCCCGACGACCGGCCTCGTGTGCGGACCGCCCGGGAACCTCGACCTCGCGCTCTGAGCGGCAGCGGATCCCCGCGGTCGTGCGGTGGGCCCGGCTCCGGGAGCGGTCGGAGGCGGCGTGTCCCCGGACCCGCCGCTCCGGCGCCGCGGGGCCGGGTGCGTCAGTACCGCGGGAGCGTCGGGTCGACGTCCGCGACCCACGCGAGCACGCCGCCCGTGACCTGCACGACGTTGCTGCGGCCCGCGGCGTGGGCCGCCTCGACGACGCGCTGCGAGCGCGCACCGGACTTGCAGTAGACCGCGACCAGGCGGTCGCGCGGGAGCCCGTCGAAGGGGTCGTCGACGGCGCCGTCCGCCCCCGGCAGCACGGGCCGCGCGGGCCGCAGCAGCGTCCCCGCCGGCCGCAGCACCGACCCGGGGATCGCGACGACTGCCCGCTCGTGCTCCTCGCGCACGTCGAGCACGAACGGCGGCGCCGGCGAGTCGAGCAGGTCGCGCAGCTGCAGCGCGGAGATCGCGGTGCTCGCGGACGTGGACCCGGCGGACCCGCCCGGCGGCACCGCGCAGACGTCGGCGTCCGGCTCGGCGACCTCCGTGACCGGGCGGCGCGTCGGGTCTGCGGCGACCCGCAGCTCGCGCCAGCGCACGTCCGCCGCATCGTACAGCGCGAGGCGACCGAGCAGCGAGCGGCCCACGCCGGTGACCAGCTTGACGGCCTCGCTGACCATGACGGAGCCGATCGTCGCGCACAGCGCCCCGAGCACGCCGCCCTCGGCGCACGTCGGCACGGTCCCGGGCGCGGGCGCCTCGGGGAACAGGTCGCGGTACGTCACGGGCTCGAGGCCCGCGGGCGGCGCGGACCAGAACACGCTGACCTGGCCCTGGAACCGGTCGAGCGCGCCCCACACGTGCGGGACCCCCGCGATCGCGGTCGCGTCGCTCACGAGGTAGCGGGTCGCGAAGTTGTCCGAGCCGTCGAGCACGAGGTCGTAGCGCGAGACGAGCTCGAGCGCGTTCGCGGCGGTCAGGCGCACGGGGTGGGCCTCGACGGTGACGTCGGGGTTCGCGGCGAGCACGGCCTCGCGCGCGGAGTCGACCTTGCGCCGGCCCACGTCGGCGCGCGCGTGCAGGACCTGGCGCTGGAGGTTCGTCTCGTCGACCACGTCGTCGTCGACGACCCCGAGCGTGCCGACCCCGGCCGCGGCGAGGTAGAGCAGCGCGGGACTGCCGAGCCCGCCCGCGCCGACGACGAGCACGCGTGCGGCGGCGAGGCGGCGCTGCCCGAGCACACCGATGCCGGGCAGGCTCAGGTGCCGGGCGTAGCGGGCGGCGGTCGCGGGGTCGAGCTCGGGACCGGGCTCGACGAGCGGCAGGGAACCGGTGCGGGCGACGACGCTCATCAGGCCCCCGCCCCCGCCCGCGTCACGGCGATCGCGAGCGTCACGGGGGCCATGAGCGCCGCGACGAGCGGCAGGTAGACCACCAGGGCGTTCGGCTCGAGGTCGGGGCGGTCGAGGTAGAGCCGGTGCGGGTCGCGCGGGTGCTGCACGACGGGCACGACCTGACCGACGGCGTACGAGCCGGCCGGGATCTTCTGGGACACCTGCACGCCGCGGGGCACCTCTGCGGTCGCGACGGTCACGAACTCGGTCGGGCGCTCCGTGACCGACTTGCGCTGCAGCAGCGTCATGGGTCGGACCTCCACGACGACCGCGGTGCCGCGGAGCCCGCGCGTGAAGGCCCGGTGCCGGCTGATCCGCCACGCGAACACCGCGAGGCACGCGACCACGAACACCACGACGACGAGCCCGAGGAGCAGGACCCGGGCGCCGCTCACCCGCGCACCCCCGCGTCGCAGGGGTGGGTGGGTGCGGGCGGCGGCGCGGCAGGGGACACGCGGCCAGGGTAGATCGTCACCGAGGGCGTCAGCCGGTGATGACCGCGTCCACGCGGAAGACGCCCAGGCCGCCCGGGATGGAGAACGGCGGCGGCGGGGCCGGCGTGACCGGCGGCGGGGTCACACCCGGCGTCGGGGTGACGGTCGGTGTGGGGGTCGGCGTGGGGGTCGGCAGCGGCGCGGGCGTCGTGACGCACGTGCCGCCGATCAGGTAGCCGAGCCGCCCGCCCGAGCGACACAGCCCGCTGCGGAACTCGAGCGCCGCGGACGCGGTCGACTCGACCTGACGGCCGGTCTGGGGGACCGTGTCGTCGTTGCGCACGCGGACCCGGACCTCGGCGCGGGCCACGTCGATGTCGAGGTCGAGGAGCGTCGCGTCGTTGCGATCCGCGAACTTCGCCGCCTCGGCCTCCATGGCGCCCGCCGGGACCAGCGCGCTCAGCGGGGTCCCCGCGAGCGACCAGAACGACGCGTGCTGCGACGCGGACGCGCGCGGCAGGTAGAAGCCCTCGAGCTCCCGCTCCCACTCCTGCACGGCCGCGAGCGCGGCGGCGTCGGCGGCGGTCGTCGCCTCGCGCCGGTCGTTCGTGCCCGAGCCGATGACCACGATCGCGAGCAGCGTGACGAACACGAGCGCGACGGTCGCGGGCACGAGGAACATGTTGACGCTCCCCCGGTCGTCGGCCGCGACCCGGTAGCGCAAAGGCACGGTCATCGCCTCGCCGGGAGTCACGAACATCGCCCCGAGCAGCCCGAACGCGACCCACTCGACGAGCGCCACGACGACGTCCCAGCCGATCGCCGGCAGGCCCATGAGCACCAGCGCAGCGACCCCGAACGTCGTCTGCAGGCCCCACGCGAGCACCGCGGCGACGACGATCGTCGGGATGATGTCCGTGCGGTTCGCGAGGCCGCGCCGGCTGCGCACCGCGCGCGTCACGACGGCCCCGATGAAGGTCAGCCGCACCGCGGTCAGCACGTGCCCCGTCGCGGTCAGCGTCGTGGGGTCGAGCGTCGCGAGCACCTCCTCGAGCGCCGGCACGATGAGCCAGTACACGGCGGCGTACGTCACGAGGTCGAGCAGGACGAACAGCCCCACCCCGCGCAGGTCGACCGAGCGTGCGGTCATGTGGATCCGTCCTCTCCGTGGACCGCTGCGGCATCCGTGCCGAGCGTGACCGTCAGTCCTTGAGCGTGAGCGTGCGCAGCGCGTCGTAGCCGGGCGAGGACAGGAGCTCGCCCTGCGGCGCCTCCGTCGACACGGCCACGAGGTACGTCTCGGCCTCGTTGTGCGTGGTCACGAGCAGCCCGTCGAGCGGCTCCGCACCCTCGAGCGTGATCGTGTACGTCGCGGCGACCGCGTACGGCACGGCCGACCAGGTCGCGGGGACCCGCTCGAGGTCGTCCACGACCCCGCTCGCGCCGAGCTGGGCCGCGGCCGCGGCGGAGGCGGCGTCGACGGCGTCCGGGTTGGCGGGCTCCTGCGGCGTGACCGTGACGATCACCGCGGCGCGCGGCGCACCGGCCGCACGGAGCTGGATGCTCGTGCCCTCGCCGGCCGGCGTCGCGGACGCGGTCATGCCCTCGGGCACCGCGATGCTCAGCACGTCGTCGCTGTACGTCTCGCCGCCGCCGAGGTCGTCGAGCGCCTCGATCTCGAGCGCGTCGCCCTCGGGCGCGATCTCCGTGCGCCCGCTCTCGTCGTCGCCCGCCGGCTCCTCGCCCCGCGAGCACCCCGCGAGGGCGAGCGCCGCCCCGAGGCACACGACCGCTGCTGTCGTCCTCACACCGCGCATGCTGCCCACTCCTGCCATCCGTTCGCTCCGAGGTAGTACGCGCCCGTCGACTCCGAGGTCGCGGTCGAGGCGCCGAGGCTGAAGGACAGCCCACCGATCGCCGGGGCCTCGAGCCCGAGCGCCGCGTCGACGAGGTTCGACGAGTTCACGTCGAGGAACTGCGCCGTGACGTCCCCGTTCGCCGCAGCCTGCTGCATGATCATCGGGATCGCGACGGCCGGGACCATCGAGGTGCCGCCCGGCGCGGCGGCGATCGCGCCGAGCCCGCCGAGCGCCGCCGTGACCTGCGCGCGGTTGGCGTCGGTGACCGGGACCGTCGCCTTGAGCTGCACGCCCTTGCCGCCGCCACCCTGGAGCGGGATGCCGGCGAGCGCCGTCAGCGAGCCGGCCCCCTCGGCGGTCGCGGCGCCGTCGAAGGACACCTCGGAGATCTGGTTGTTCTTGTCGAGCGTCGTCGCGACGACGAGCTCGATGCCCGCCGAGCCCTCGCCGCCCGCACCCCAGTTGCCGTCCGTCGCGGACAGGCCGAGCTGGGCGGCGGCCTCGCCGTCGAGCGTGATCTTGTTGTAGACGGTCGTGGTGCCCTTGTCGTGGTCGAACTTCACGCCGAGCGCGTTCGCGTAGTCGAGCGAGGCGTTGCCGCCGGCCACGATGGCGCCGGCCGACGCCGAGCCGTTGGCGCTGATCCCGCCCTCGTAGTACGACACGTTGGGCGCCGGAGGCTCGTAGTCGTACCCGGTCGCCTTGTTCCACAGCCAGTTCAGCACCTCGACCGAGGCGCCGCTGCCGGGGATGAGGGCGTTCGACACCGACTTGGCGCCCTCCTTCGCCACGGTGCGCTCGACCCAGTTCGTGAACTCGTCGGCCTCCTCCTTGCTGTCGAACGAGTACTCGACGCCCGCCCCGGCGAACACCCCGCCCGAGACCGAGGCCTCCGCGCCCAGCTCGCCGCCGTAGTCGCCGATCCGCAACGTGCCCTGCGCCTCGCCGGCGCTCAGGGACGCGTCCGCGCCGAGCTCGCCGCCGACCGTCACCTTGTACGTGCCGTCGCTCAGCCGCTCGACCGACATGTCGCCGCTCGACCCGAGCGAGATGAAGGAGATGCTGACGCCGCCCTCGATGTGCGTGTCGTCGGTCCGCACGGTGCACGGCTCGTCGGGGGGCAGGTCGTCCTGCGCGCCGGTGTCGCTGCCGCACGTCGTGCCGATCGCGGCGCAGAGCCGGGCCCCGATCTGGTTGCCCAGGGGCGTCGCGACCATGAGCAGCGAGCCGACGATCAGGGCGACGAACATCGTCGCGCCGAGGTACTCGAGCGAGCCGGCGCCGTCGTCGGGCGAGGCGGCCGCACGCCTCCAGAGCGAGGTCCGCGCGGTGCGGTGGGATCGGGACATGCGGGACCTCCGGCGGACGTGGATCAGGGAGAGGTGACGGGGACGTCGGTGAGGCGGAACCGCTCCGGGACGTCGAGGGTGACGGTGTCGCCGCCCGGGTCGGGCCACAGGACGGTCGCGGTGACGGTGTCGCCCGGCGCCATGGGCGCGACGATCCACTCGTCGGCGACGACCGCGCGGACGTCCGGGCCGGGGACCGCGGACGGCGGTCGCACGTAGTCGAGCGGGTAGTACCGGCTCGCGGTGCCGAGCAGCGTCGCGTTGTGCGCGCCGCCGCCCATCGAGAAGGCGCTGAGGCCGCGCGCGGTGGCCCGGCCCTGCACGAAGTCGCCGAACAGGCCGGTCGGCTGACCGGTCCCGGTGCCGGTGCGCTCGACCTCGAGCGAGCCGACGAGGAACGGTCCGACGCGCTCGACCTGCGTCGCGCGGACCGCGAAGCCGGTGACGCCGGCGACCTCGACGGCCGAGCTGCCGGACGCGACCGGGCCGGTGGGCTCGGGCAGGGCGGCGCCCGTGCCGATCTCGACCGAGGTGCCCGGGGTCACGGCGGTGAAGCGGATCTCGACGCGGCGGTTCGCCGCGCGGGCCTCGGGGGTCGTGCCGGGGACGGCGGGCTCGCTCTCGCCGCGGCCCTCGGCGGTCACCGCGTACGCGGCGCCCAGCACGGGGGCCAGGCGGTCGACGACGGCCTGCGCGCGCCGGACCGACAGGTCCTGGTTGTACTCGGGGGACGCGACGTCGTCGGTGTGCCCGATGACCTGCACGCTGCCCTCGGCGGCCTTCGCCGCGATCTCGGTCGCCGCGGAGTCGACCACGGCCTGTGCCTGCGGTGTGAGGTCGGCCTGGTCGACGCCGAAGAGCACGTCGGACGCGAGCGAGACCGTGACCTCCTCCTGCGTGACGCGGGTCGACGAGGAGTCGTCGAACGCGACCGTGAAGGCGTCCATCGGCGCACCGGCGTAGGTGAGCTCGCCCTCGCGGCCGAGGTCCTGCGCGGTCACGGGGAGGTCCTCGCCGGCGTCGAGCCGCACGACCGGGACCTCGCGCACGAGTCCGAGGTAGGGGAAGAGCACCGCGACGGTCTCACCGGCGGGGGCCTGGTACAGGCCCTCGGAGGTCGCCGGGGTGCCCGGGGTGGCCTGCACGTAGTCGCGCGTCACGGCGGGCTGGCCCGCGGCGTCGGTCCCGGGCAGGAAGACCTCGCCCGTGCCGAGGTCGACGAGGCGCACGCCGTTCGGCCCGACCGGGCCGGTCGTGGTCTTGAGCACCTGGCCGGCGCTGAACGTCGACCCCGCGGGGGCGTCGGCGCCGAGGCGGTACTCGACCTGCAGGAGCGCCACGTCGTCCTTGACCCGGACCGGCGCGACCTCGACCTCGACGGGGAGCGACAGGTACGTCGCCTCGGCGACGACCGCCTCGGGTCCCGCGTCCGCCGTGGCCTGCTGCGTCGGCCCGGTGCTCGCCGTCGGGTCCGGGTCCGGTGAACCCCCCGTGCACGCGGTGAGCAGCACGAGGACGGTGGCGGCCAGGCCGGCAGCGGTTCGGCGCACGGGACTTCCCTTCCGAGGGCGGGCAGAGCAGGGCCGGGCGCTCCGGGGAGCGCCCGGCCCGACGGTACGTCAGAAGCTGGCGATGGCCGCGGTGATCTTCGCGCCGATAGCGGCACCCAGACCGGGGCCCAGCGCGACGAGGGCGATGATGATGGCGGCCACGACGAGGATGATGCCGACGTACTCCACGGCGCCCTGGCCGCGCTCGTCGCGACGCTCGAAGGCGCCGAGGACGTAGCCGGTGACGGCGAGACGGGCGAGGACGGCCTTGCGGTTCAGGGTCTCGATCATGACGATCTCCTTCGAGGTCGAGACGGCCGTCGCGGGCCATCTGCTGGTGTGGAGCGGGGGAGCTCCGATGACCAGAAACCTACGGAACCGGGCATCGGGGGACGACGTCCCCAGGACCCAATCCGGGGCCCAAGTCCTGCCCGGCTCAGCGTGGGTCCCTGGGCCCACGCAGGCCCGCGTGCCACAGGGCCATGGCCTGGGGGCGTGACGAGACGCCGAGCTTGGCGAAGATCGAGTTGATGTGGTTCTTGACCGTCTTCTCGCTCAGGAACAGGCGCACCGCGATCTGCCCGTTCGCGAGGCCCTCGGCGACGAGCTCCATGATCTCGGTCTCGCGCGGCGACAGGACGGTCTGCTCCTCGGTCGCCACGGCGCCCGTCGCGGGCGCGGCGAGGCGCTCCCACGGGGCCAGGCCGGCGGTGAACGTGCCGCCCAGCAGGCACGCCCGCAGCGCCGCGAGGATCCCCTCGGGCTCGAGCGAGCCGTGCAGGATGTAGCCGCTGGCCCCGAGCGTCATCGCGTCGGCCACGACGTCGAGGTCGTCGGTGTTCGTGAGCATCACGACCTTGCAGTGCTCGAGGAGCCGCGGCAGCGCCGTGAGGCCGTCCATGACCGGCATGCGCACGTCGAGCAGCGCGATGTCGGGCGCGAACGTCCCCGCGGCGTCGAGCGCGTCCTGGCCGTTGACGGCCTCCTGGACGGCGGCGACGCCGTCGAGCCCCTCGAGCGACGCCCGCAGCCCGAGCCGGATCAGCTTGTTGTCGTCGACGACGAGGATCCTCATGCCGCTCCCGCCTTCTCGTGGTCGAACCGGACCGTGACCGTCGTGCCCTCACCGGGCGCGCCCGTGACGACGAGCTCCCCGCCGTGCAGCGCCGCGCGCTCGCGCATCCCGAGCAGCCCGAAGTGGCCGTCCACGGCGCCCTCCGGGGCCGACGTGGCGGCGGCCTCGCCGGGGCCGATGCCGCGGCCGTCGTCGGTGACGACGAGGCGCACGCAGTCCTCCTCGAGCGCGACCCGCACGCTCACCCGCGTCGCGCCGGCGTGCTTGCGGACGTTCTCGAGCGCCTCGACGAGGATCGAGCGCAGGTCGTCGGCGAGCGCGGCGGACAGGTCGGCCACGTGGTCGTCGACGTCGACGTCGATCGCGACGCCGGCGCGCTCGGCCCACTGCCGGCACGTGGTCTCGAGCATGAGGTTCGGGGCGTCCGACGCGCGCCGGAGCTCCCCCAGGACGACGCGCGTGCCCCGGTGCGCCTCCTCGCACGCCTCGCTGAGCCGCTGCGCGAGCAGCAGGGTCTCCGCGGGGACGTCCGCGTCGGCGAGGCGACGGTTGAGGGCCTTCGTGAGCAGCACGATTCCGGCCAGGTCGCCCGCGACGGTGTCGTGCAGGTCGCGCGCGATCCGCACCCGTTCGAGCGTCGCGGCCTGCCCGGCCTGCACGAGCCGCAGCGAGCGCGCGGTGCGGGCCTGCGCGCGCAGCCCGTCACCGATGCGCGAGCCCGCCCAGGCCAGCACCGCGACGGCGGCCGCGGCCGCGAGCCCGACGGCCCAGTGCGGGCGCTGCGGGTCGGCGTTGACCGAGACGAGCACGAGCAGCGCGATCGGGGCCGCCATGACGAGCGCGAGGCTCAGCCCGACGGCCGCGCCGAACAGCGCGACGGTCGCCGCCGCGTAGACGACGACGGGCTGGAAGTCCGGCATGACCGCGATGACGATCGCGGTGATCACGAGGTCCGCGGAGAGCAGGATCCCCGAGCGGCTCAGGTGCTCCCCGCGCCGCTCCCACGTGCGCGCCGGGACGTAGGAGAACGGCACGGCGAGCGCCGTGATGAGCAGCGCGCCGCCCGTGAGCCCGCCCGCGACGAACGCCGTGACCGCGCTGAGCGCGAGGACGGCCATCCGCAGGTGGCACAGGAGCCGGACGACGCTGCCGATGGCCTCGACCGCGGCCGCGGTCTCGCGGTCGACGGCGCGGACCTCAGAAGAGGCCACGGAACGACTCCGCGTTGGCGAGCACCACCGCGCCGATCATGAGCAGCAGCGCCCCCGGCACGATCGTCGTGGTGATGACGAGCGAGACCTTCGGCGCGGCCTTCGCCGCCTGCTGGCGCACGCGCTGGGCGTACTCCTGGCGCACGTCGGCCGCGATGTCGGTGAGCGCGTCCGAGAGCGGCACACCGAGCTCCTCGGCCTGGAGCATCGCGGTCACGAACGTGCCGACGGCCTCCGAGCGCGTGCGGTCACGCAGCGACAGGAACGCCTGCCGGCGCGAGACGCCGACCGACATCTCGCGCAGCGCCGTCGTCATCTCCTGGGCGAGCGGGCCCTTGTGGAACTCGCACACGCGCTCGACGGCCTGCCGGAAGCCGAGGCCGGCCGTGACGGTGACGCCGAGCACGTCGAGGAAGTCGGGCAGCTCGCTCTCGATCTGCGCCTGGCGCTTGCGGCCCGTCGTCGTGAGCCACAGCCGCATCCACCCGCACAGCACCGCGCCGATCAGGAGCCCGATGTGCACCTGCCCGACGAGCCCGAACAGCACCACGAGGATCGCGGTCAGGACGAGGAAGCCCATCTGGCGGCGGATGTAGATCGTCACGGTGACGCCGTCGGGCCGGCCCGCGCGGCGGATCGTCTCCTCGAGCGCGGTGAGCCGCTTGGTGCCGTACGCGCGCATCGCGGTGCCCACGAGCCGCTTGCCCAGCAGGTCGAGCAGCGGGATCAGCCCGCGCTGGGGCCGCTCCGAGGTGCGCGCGGCGCGCATGGACGCCTCGACGTCCTCGAGGCCGGTCGTGCGCAGCATCTGCGTGCCGACGATGGCGAGGACCGCGAGCGCGGCGGCGGCGAAGGGGATGAGCAGGATCACGTCAGACGTCCACCTTCGTGAGCCGCTGGATCGCGACGAACCCGATCGCGAACAGCCCGAGCGCCGCGATGACCACGACCCGGCCGAGCAGCGTCCCGAGCATGATGTCGAGGGACCCGGGCGAGATCACGTTCATGAGGAACAGCGAGCCGACGCCGATGAGGATGACCGCGTACCCCGAGAACGCGGCGCCGACCGTGGCCGTCTTGATCTCGCGGCGCAGCTTGCGGCGCTCGTCGAGCGTCGCGGCGATGTTGGACAGCGCCGAGACGAGCGCGCCGCCGGCCTTGCCCTGGATGACGAGGGTCTGGACGAGCACGAGGAGCTCGCGCGACGGCAGCCGCTCGGCGAGGTGGTGCAGCGCGGCCGCGAGCGGCTGGCCGACCGCGAGCTCCGAGCTGAGCTGCGCGAGCTCGGCCGACGCGGGCTCGTCCATCTCGCGCGCGGCGAGCTCGATGGACCGCGTGACGCCCAGGCCCGCGGACGCGCCGTTCGCGAGCAGGCGCGCGAGCTCGGGGAGCTGGCCGACGAACTTCTCGATCCGGGCCTGGCGGCGGTGGTCGAGCCAGCGCTTGAACGACAGGACGACCGCGACGCCGAACGCGACGGACCCGTACCGCCCGACGAGGGGCTGGGTCACGAGCACGCCGAGGACGCCGCTGCCGACCACCCCGAGCAGCGCGAGCGTGGGCGACCAGCCGACGAGGCCCGAGCCCGCGAGCAGCGCCGCGAACCGCGCGCCGAGGCGCGTGCGCCGCAGCCGCTCGTCCGCGCGCTGCACGAGGTCGCTGCGCCACGCGGGCCGGGAGTCCACGGCCTCGAGGAGGCGGCGGCGGTAGGCGCGGTTCTCCTGGATCACGGCCGTCGTCACGACGCCGAGCACGAGCGTCACGAACAGGACGGTGAGGATGACCCCGGCCGTCATGCGGGGGCCTCCCCCGGCACCGGCTCGCCCGCGCGGTACAGGCGCTCACGGATCCGCGCCGGCACGGGGTGCAGCTCGAAGCGTCCGGTCACCTTGCGGTCCGGGCCGACGGGGTCCGGCCGGAACAGCGCGAGCGGGACCATCTCGTAGTCGTCGCGCCGCACCGAGACGAGCGCGCCGACCTCGGCGACGCGGCGGGTGCCGTCGACGCCGCGCTCGAGGTGCACGACGACGTCGATCGCGCTGTTGATCTGGTCGCGGATCGTCGCCACGGGCAGCTCGAGCTCGCTCATCGTCGCGAGCGTCTCGAGGCGGCCCATCGCGTCGAGCGCGCTGTTGGCGTGCACCGTCGCGAGCGAGCCTTCGTGGCCGGTGTTCATCGCCTGCAGCATGTCGAGCGTCTCGCCGCCTCGGACCTCGCCGACGACGATGCGGTCGGGGCGCATGCGCAGCGAGTTGCGCACGAGGTCGCGGATCGACACGGCGCCGCGGCCCTCGACGTTCGCGGGGCGCGACTCGAGGCGCACGACGTGCTCCTGCTGGAGCGAGAGCTCGGCGGCGTCCTCGATCGTGACGATGCGCTCGTGGTCCGGGATGAGCCCCGACAGGGCGTTGAGGAACGTCGTCTTCCCGGTGCCCGTACCGCCCGAGATCATCACGTTGAGGCGGGCGCGCACGCACGCGCCGAGCAGGGCCGCGGTGCGCTCGTCGAGGCTGCCCATGCCGACGAGCTCGCCGAGCCGGAACGGGCGCGGGAAGCGCCGGATCGTGATCGTCGGACCGTCGAGCGCGAGCGGCGGGATGATGACGTTGACGCGCTCGCCGGTGGGCAGGCGCGCGTCGACCATCGGGGAGGACTCGTCGACGCGGCGGTTGACCGTCGAGACGATGCGGTCGATGGTCTGGTACAGGTGCTCGGTCGAGCTGAACGTCGTCGAGACGCGCTCGACCCGCCCGCGGCGCTCGACGAAGATGTCGTTCGGGCCGTTGACCATGATCTCGGTGATGGTCTCGTCCGCGAGCAGCGGCTCGAGCACGCCGAGGCCCAGCGCGTCGTCGACGACGCGCTGGATGAGGGTCGACCGCTCGCGCGTCGCGAGCACGGGCCCGTCCATCGACAGCAGGGTCGACAGGATGCGCTCGAGGCGCGCGCGCCGCTGCGTGGGGTTGAGCCGCGCGAGGACGTCGAGGTCGACCTCCTCGAGCAGGCGGTCGCGGTAGTGGCCGACGAGGTCGGGCTCGTCGGAGCGGGTCTCGGTCCGCTGGACGCGGTCGCGCAGCGCCATCGTCAGTCCCTCGGGAGCTCGGCGTCGCGGGCGACGGTGAAGGAGCTGGTCGTGATCCCGGGGATCACGATCGGCACGCGGACCTCGACGCGCACGCAGTCCCCGCCGCACGACGGGACCGCGGCCGCGCCGGTCGTGAGCGACTCGATCGGTGCCCAGCCCGGGAGCTGGCGGTCGACGGCGGTGCGCACGTCGCGGCCGAGCGACGCGGCACGGGCCCCGTCGCGCGCGGCCTTCTCCGTCGCCGGGCCGACCTGCGTGATGTAGAGGCCTTGGACGCACACCGAGCCGACGACCGCGAGGATCGCGGCGGTGCCGATGAGCTCGACCGCCGCCGCACCGCGCTCCCTCGCGGGCCGCAGCCGGCGCACGCGGGCCCGCAGCGCGGCGCTCACCGCGGTTCCCGGAAGACGGCCGCCGTCGCGTCGGACACGAGGCGCAGGCCCGGCACGATCGTCGGCGTGGTGATCGCGACCTGGACCTGGTCCGGGCCGACGCTGACCGACGCGCGGCTGCGCCACGGGCCGCTGAGCTCGCCGAGCGCGTCCGCGCGTGCGGCGTCGACCGACGCCTGGTCGTAGGCCTCGGCGATCCCGATGGTGCGGGCGCCCTCCTGCGCGGCGTTGCGCGCGAGCAGGAACCCGGCGCCCCAGCCGAGGCACTGCGCGGCGACGAGGAACAGCAGCAGGCCGATCCCGAACGCGACGGGCAGCTCGACGACGGACTGCCCGCTGTCGGAGCCCTTGCGCCCGCGACCGCGCCGGCCGCGCCGCTTCTCGGTGGGTGCGGCGACGCCGTCCGCCGGCCCGGCGGCGACGAGCTCGCCCTCGGACCCGCGCTCGACGGTGCCGCGCTCGAGCAGCGCCGCGACCTTGGCCGCCGCGGCGTGCGCGGGCGTCGAGGCCGACAGGATCGACGCGGTGTTCATCGCGGACTCGAAGACCGAGCCGCCGTCGGGGATGACGAGCGACACCGGCGCGTCGACGATGCGGTTCGCGAGCGACTCCTGCACCTCGCTGCGGTTCGACCGGCGGTTCAGCACCACGTCGACCTCGGACGGGTTGCGGACCGCGAGGCGCTCCCACATCGCGATCGAGCGGCGCGCCGCACGCAGGGCCGGCAGGTCCGGCGTCGCGACGAGCAGCGCGACGTCGGCGTACTCCAGCACGAGCGCCGTCGCGTCGTCGAGGCGCGAGCCGACGTCGATCACGGACACGTCGAACTGGTAGCGCAGCGCGTTGACGAGCGCGCGCGCCGCCTCGGCGGTCATCTCCTCGGCGCGCTCCCCCTCGTTCGGCGCGGGGAGCAGCCGCAGGCCGCCCTCGATGTCGTACGACGTCTCGCGCAGGACGCGCCCCGACATCTCGCTCGCGATGTCCACGAGGTCGACGACCGAGCGGCGCGTGTGCACCCCGGCGTACGCGGCGAGGTCGCCGGACTGCAGGTCGAAGTCGATGACCGAGACGGTGCGCGCGCCGGTCAGCCCCTGGGCCACGAGCAGCGCGACCGTCGACGCGCCGACCCCGCCCTTGGCACCGGCGACGGCGACGACCCGGCCGCCGCGGCCCCCGCTGAGCTCGGACGAGACCGCGGTGCGCGCGGCGGCGGACCACTGCGCGACGGCCTCGAGGCGCGCGACGATCTCGGGCAGGCTCGACGACTCCGAGATGACGGACCGCGCCCCCGACTCCATCGCGGCGGCGAACTGCTCGGGTCCGGCGCTCTCGACGAGCAGGACCACGCCGACCAGCGGGTTCGAGGCGCCGACGGCACGGGCGACGGCGTGGCCGCGGCCACCGTCGAGCCCCTCGTCGACGAGGACGACGTCGATGCCGGAGATGCGCGCGAGCGTGTCCTCGACGCCGTCGCCGTCGGCCGCGACGTGCGCGAGCCGGAGGTTCTCGGCCTCGGCCAGCATGTGGCCGACGCGCTGGCGGGTGCGCTCGCTCGCCGTGGCGAGCAGGATCTCGATGGCCATCAGCCCTGCGCCCCCTGCCCGAGGAAGACCTTGTCGGCCGGCGCGAGGTCCTGGTCGTCGCCGTCGCCGCGCAGCGCGAGGCGCAGCTTCACGGAGAAGCTCTCGATGTAGGCCAGACGCAGCGCGTCCGCCGACGTGAGCGCGAACGTCACGGGCACCCCCTGGGTCGACTCGAAGTTGCCGGAGGCGTCGGAGCCCTCGACGTCGGTCGGCAGGCCGACCTCGAGGACGAGCGCGTTGGACACCCAGATCTCGGAGCGCGAGGGCGTCGTCTCGTCGCCCTCGACCGTCGCGATGATGTCGACGTGGTTGCCGGACGCGACCTTGCCCGCGACGCCGGTCTCGGCGTCGACGACGATCGCGACCTCGCGGTACCCGGGCTGGACGCCGGGCCGCGGCACGAGCATCCCCTCCTGGAGCGTCGAGCCCTCGGTGTAGGCGGTCGCGGCGACGAGGCCCACGACGTCGGTCGTGGAGCGCAGGGCGGTCTCGGGCACCCAGCGCTCGGGGACCTCGACCGTGGTGACCATGTCCTCCTCGATCGGCTCGAGGGCGTCGACGTCGCGGGTGAACTGCACGACGGCGGTCATGGGGCCGACCTTCGAGCTGACGTCACCGAGGTAGACGAGCACCGCGAAGAACACGACGATCGCCCCGATCGAGGTGATCACGAGCAGCAGTGCGCCGCGGCGCTGGCGGGGGTTCACGCGTGTCCTCCTGGGGTGAGGGCGGGGGTGGCGACGGCGCTGGTGGCGGGCGCGTCGAGCGGGAGCTGGCAGAACACGCAGCGCGCGCCGTGCCCGGGCCGCGTGCAGGACCGGCACGTGGGCAGGGTGCGCACGTGCGCCGGCGACGTGACCGTGGCGACGATGTCGTCGATCCACCCGTCGACCGCGGTGACCTCGACCCAGCGGGCGGAGCGCCAGGGCGCGGCGGCGAGGCCGGACGGCAGGTCGATGCGGTTCTCGGGGAGGGTCGACTCGTCGAAGCCGCGCCACGTCGTGGCCGAGCGCGCGACGGCGGCGATGCCGGTGAGGCCCGGGAGCTCGCGCGCGGGGGTCACGGTCCCGGCGGTGAGGTCGACGAGGAAGCGGGTCGACGGCCACAGGCTCGCGACGTGCTGGCCGAAGCTCGGCGTGGGCCGCTCGAGCTTGCCGACGGACGAGACGAGCGCGTACGTGCGCATCACCCGGGCCGAGGCGTCGACGACCGCGCCGACGAGACCGAGGTTCTCGTCCGCGAGGAGCTCGAGGCCCGCGGCGACGACGAAGACGGCGGTCGGCGGCAGGTCGAGGCGCAGCAGGCCGATGTCCTCGCGGCCGTACAGGAGCCGTGCGGCGCGCGCCTCGGCCCAGCCGACGGCGTCGACCGCGACGAGGACGACGGGCGCCTGAGGCGGCAGCTCGGCGACCGCGTCGACGAGCGCGCGGCGGTCGGGAGCGACAGCGCGCAGCCCGTCCGGCACGCTCGCGCGGTCGGCGATCACGATCACAGGCACGGCGAGGTCCTCTCCACTCCCAGGGGACGCCCGGCCAGGACCCCCGTCCATGTCGGCGCGGCCCGAACGTTAACATCGACCACCTGGCCGGTTTTGACCGATTCCGGGTGAACTTCAGCGAACGGGTGACGGCGCGTGCATTCATATCAGTTGATGGTGGACGGCCGCGAGGTCGCACACGTGCTGATCGCCGACACCTACTGGACGCGGCTGCGGGGCATGCTCGGTCGGCGACCGCTGCCGCCCGCCCTCCTCCTGCGCCCCTCGGGCTCGGTGCACGGCATGGGCATGCGCGAGCCGCTCGACGTCGCGATGCTCGCGCCCGACGGCACCGTCCTCAGCACCCGGGTGCTGCGCCCGCTCGGGCTCGTCGGCGCCCCGCGGGGCACGCGCGACGTCCTCGAGGCCCCCGTCGGCAGCTTCGCGCGGTGGGGCCTGCGCGAGGGCAGCGCGGTCACCGTCGACGACGCCGGGGCACGCGCCGGCGGCTGACCCGCAGGGCTGCGGGGAGGGGCGGCCGGACCGGCCGCCCGGGTGAACCGGTCAGCGCGCGGCGTCGATGCGCTCGCGCGCCTCGGCGTGCACGCGCCGCTCGACCACGAACGACATCACGGGCACGACGCCGGCGAGCACGAGGCTCACGAGACGGCCGAACGACCACCGCATCGCGGACCACAGGCCGAGCACCGTCACGAGGTAGACCACGTAGATCCAGCCGTGCGCGAACGGCACCCAGCCGATCCAGCGCAGGACGTCGTCGCCGACCCCGACGACGTACTTGAGCAGCATCTCCACCGTCAGGACCAGCAGCATCACGCCCGTGACCCACGCCATGACCCGGTAGCGGCGCAGCGACCCGTCGGCCTTGTCCGCCCAGGCACGCGCGGCCGGCGTCGGCACGGGGGTGGTGGTCGGACGGGTCTCGCTCACGGTGCGGGGTCCTCTCTCGGGGGTCGGGGACCATCGTCGCTCATCCGGCGCAGCGCCGGGGTGTGGCGCCGCTCACGGTGCGTGCCCCCGCCACGCACGGACGCTCCGCCCGGCGGCCGCCACGGGTGAAAATCCGTGCGGGCGCGTCGGTGGTGACGCCTACCGTGGGTGACCGTGCGCACCCTCCCCCTGCCGGATCCCGGCTCCCCTCCCCTGAGCTCCCCGCGGGCGCTGCTCGGGTGGCAGGCACGCCGTCAGCTGCCCCTGCTGCTCGGCGCCGTGGCCGTCGGGGTCGTCGGCAACCTCGCGGCCGCCGCGATGCCGTACCTGCTCGGTCGGATCATCGACGGCGGGCTCGCCGCGGGGCTCTCCACCGAGCTCTGGACCGGGTGCGCGGCGCTCGCCGCGGTCGGCCTCGTCCAGGTCCTCGGCAACATGTGGGGCCACCGCCTCGACGTCGAGAACTGGCTCCGTGCGGCCTTCACGACGTCCCAGCTGGTGGGACACCACATCACCCGGACGGGCGATGCCGTGACCGCGGAGCTGCCGACCGGCGAGGTGGTCTCGACCGTCGCCTCCGACGCGCTGCGCCTCGGCGAGGTCTACGCGATCGCCGCGCGCTTCGTCGGCGGCCTCGTCGCCTACGTCGCGGTCGGCGTCGTGCTCCTGCGCACGTCGCTCGTGCTCGGCCTGCTCGTGCTGCTGGGCCTGCCCGTCGTCGTCGGCGTGCTCGCGTTCCTGGTCAAGCCGCTCCAGCGCCGCCAGGCCGCGCAGCGCGAGGCCGCGGGCCGCCTGACGACGCTCGGCGCCGACACGGTCTCCGGCCTGCGCATCCTGCGCGGGATCGGCGGCGAGGACGTGTTCGCCGGCCGCTACCGCGCGCAGTCCCAGCGGGTGCGGGCGGCGGGCGTCGAGGTCGCGCGGACCCAGTCGCTGCTCGACGCGCTGCAGACGCTGCTGCCCGGGCTGTTCGTCGCGGCCGTCGTGTGGACCGGCGCGCGGCTCGCGATCGCGGGCGACATCACCGCAGGTCAGCTCGTCGCGTTCTACGGCTTCGCCGCGTTCCTGACCCAGCCGCTGTGGACCGCGACGGAGGCGATGCGCGTCCTGACCCGGGCCGTCGTGGGCTCGCGCAAGATCCTCGCGGTGCTCGCCGTCCCGGAGGCGGGCGGCCGGCCGGCGGTCGCGGCGGGCACGGGTGCGCGCGGGGCGGCCGCGCCCGGCACGACGCCCGACGCGCGCGCGGAGCTCGTCGACGAGGCGAGCGGCCTCGTCGTACGTCCCGGCGACGTGCTCGCGCTCGTGAGCGCCGACCCCGACGAGACGGCGCGCGTCGCGACCCGGCTCGGCCGCTTCGGCGGTACCGACGGCGACGCGGCGACCGGCGCGGTGCGCTGGGGCCGCACGCTGCTCGACGAGCTCCACCTGCGCGAGGTCCGCGACCGGATCGTCGTCGCCGAGTCGACGCCGCACCTGTTCACGGGCGTCCTCGCCGAGGAGCTCGACGTGCGCGGCACCGCGGACGAGCCGGCGCTGCTCCGGGCCCTGCACGTCGCGGACGCCGCGGACGTGCTCGACTCCCTGCCGGGCGGCCTCGGCGGCCAGGTCGAGGAGAAGGGCCGCTCGCTGTCGGGCGGGCAGCGTCAGCGCGTCGCGCTCGCGCGCGCTTTGCTCACCGAGGCCGAGGTGCTCGTGCTCGTCGAGCCGACGAGCGCCGTCGACGCGCACACCGAGGCGCGCATCGCGTCGCGGCTCGTCGAGGCCCGCCGCGGGCGCACCACGGTCGTGGTCACCGCGAGCCCGCTCGTGCTCGACGTCGTCGACGAGGTCGCGCTCGTCTCCGGCGGGCGCGTCGTCGCCCGGGGGGTCCACCGGGCGCTCATGGACGGGACCGACGACGCGTCGCGCGCGTACCGCGACGTCGTGTCCCGCTCGACCGCCGAGCCGCCGGCGGGCCCGG
This sequence comes from Cellulomonas cellasea, assembly GCF_006538745.1. Taxonomy (GTDB): domain Bacteria; phylum Actinomycetota; class Actinomycetes; order Actinomycetales; family Cellulomonadaceae; genus Cellulomonas_A; species Cellulomonas_A cellasea. The sequence goes on from NZ_BJLR01000001.1 coordinate 218,661, forward strand.
CGGCCGCACCCGGCACCGTCGACGGGACGGCCGACGACCTCGCCGAGGAGCTCGGCGAGACCCTGCGCGTGACGAAGGAGGACGACCGTGAAGCTGCCCGTCGCTGACGCACCCGCGCTGCGTCGCCACACCGGGCTGCTGCTGCGGCGCCACCGGGGCGGCCTGCTGCTCGTCGTCGTGCTGCACACCCTCGCCGCGGCCGCCGGGCTCGCCGCTCCGTGGCTGCTCGGCGGGCTCGTCGACGCGGTCGCGCAGGGCACGACGACCGCGCACGTCGACCGCACCGCCGCCGTCCTCGTCGTCGCGGTGCTCGCCCAGACCGTGCTCATCCGGTACGCGCAGCGCTCCGCGATGGTGCTCGGCGAGGGGGTCTTCGCCGAGCTCCGCGAGGACTTCGTCTCGACGGTCACCCGGCTGCCGCTGTCGACCGTCGAGCGCGCCGGCACCGGCGACCTCGTCGCACGCACCACGACCGACATCGACCGCGTGCAGTACACCGTGCGCTTCGGCGTGCCCCGGGTGCTCGTCACGGTCGCGACGATCACGCTCACCGCGGTCGCGGCGTTCGTGACGCACCCGCTCGTCGCGCTCGGGCTGCTCGCCGGCCTGCCGCTGCTGCTCGGCGTCACGCGCTGGTACCTGCGCCGGGCCGCCCCTGCGTACCTGCGCGAGTCGGCGTCCTACGCGCGGCTCAACGGGACCATCACGGAGTCCGTCGAGGGCGCCCGGACGATCGACGCGCTCTCGCTCGGCGCCCGCCGGCGTGCGCGCGTCGACGCGGACCTGCGCGAGGCGTTCGAGGCCGAGCGGCACACCCTGTGGCTGCGCACCATCCTGTTCCCCGGCGTCGACAGCGCGTTCCTGCTGCCCGTCGTCGCGGTCCTCGTGTGGGGCGCCTACCTGGTGTCGACCGGCTCCGCGACGATCGGCGCGGTCACGACGATCACGCTGTACGCGACGCAGGTCATGCACCCGATCGGCGAGCTGATCTTCTGGCTCGACGAGATCCAGGTCGGCGCCACGTCGCTCGCGCGGATCATCGGCGTCGCCGCCGTCGAGCCGGACCGCCAGGCCCGCCCGGGCACGCCCGCGGACGAGCACGTCGAGGGCCGCGGCGTGCGGTACGCCTACCGGGCGGGGCACGACGTGCTGCACGGCGTCGACCTCGACCTCCGGGTCGGCGAGCGGCTCGCCGTCGTGGGGCCGTCGGGCGCCGGGAAGTCGACCCTCGGGCGCATGCTCGCGGGCATCCACCCGCCCACCGGCGGCACGGTCACGGTCGGCGGCGTCCCCCTCGTCGACCTCCCGCTCGACGAGCTGCGCGGGCACGTCGCCCTCGTCACGCAGGAGCACCACGTCTTCGTCGGGACGGTCGCCGAGAACCTCCGCCTCGCCGACGACACCGCGACCGACGAGCAGCTCGAGCGCGCGCTGCGGGCCGTGGACGCGTGGGACTGGGTCGCAGCGCTCCCCGAGGGGCTCTCGACCGCGGTGGGCTCGGGTGGCACGGTGCTGACGCCGGCGCAGGCGCAGCAGGTCGCGCTCGCCCGCCTCGTGCTGCTCGACCCGCACACGCTCGTGCTCGACGAGGCCACGAGCCTGCTCGACCCGCGCGCGGCCCGGCACCTCGAGCGCTCGCTCTCCGCGGTGCTCGAGGGGCGCACGGTCGTCGCGATCGCGCACCGGCTGCACACCGCGCACGACGCGGACCGGGTCGCGGTGGTCGACGCGGGCCGGATCACGGAGATCGGCTCGCACGACGAGCTCGTCGAGGCCGGCGGCGACTACGCCGCGCTGTGGCACTCCTGGCAGCGCGACTGACAGGGCGGCTAACAGGGCGTCCGACGACGCAGGGCGGGTGGCCGACGCACGGCCACCCGCCCTCTCGCGCGAGGGTGCCGCTACCGGCTGGGCGGCGCGGACGGGTGGGCGGCGCGGTCCGCTGGGCGGCGTGTCCGGCTGGGCGGCGCGGCCGGCTGGGCGGCGTGGCCGGCTGGGCGGCGTGGGCGCCTGGGCGGCGTGGCCGCCTGGGCGGTGTGGCCGTCCGGGCGCGACGGACGGCGCCCCCGGGTCGCGGTCACGCCTCCGCCCACCCGCGGCCGCGGGCGCGCCGTGCCGCGTCAGACCGGCGCGTCCGTCGCGATGCCGAGGTAGGCGGCTCCCCCGTCGGCGACCGGGATCTCGTGGAACCCGAGCCGGTCGTAGAACGCGCGCGCCGAGGTGTTCGCGGGGTCCATGCCGAGGTGCATCGCCGTGACGCCCCGCTCGCGCAGCGCCGCGAGGAACGCCCGGACCAGGCCGCGACCGTGCCCGGCGCCCTGGTGCTCGGGGAGCAGGTCGATGTGCAGGTGCGCGGGGTAGCCCGCGAGCTCGGGGTGCAGGTTGCGCTCCGGGTGGTGCAGGAGCTCGACGAACGGTGCGTCCGGGGTGCCGGGCTCCGCGGGCAGCGGGTACCGGGCCGCGACGAGCGGGAGCCAGCGGCGGCGGTGCTCCGCGACCCAGTGCGCCGTGTCGGACGTCCCGAGGACGTAGCCGACGGCCCGGTCGCCGTCGTCGAGCACGAACGCGAGCTCGGGCTCGAGCAGCAGGTAGGGCCCCGCGAACAGGTCGGGCATGAGGTCGTCGTCGCGGTAGAGGCCGCGCGCGTCGCCGCCCGCGGCCGCGGTGCGCACGCACACGTCGTACACGTCGGCGCGGTCGAACGCCTCGTACGGCCGGATGAACGCCACGGGTCCCTCCTCCGCGCGGGCCGCGCCGCGCCGCCACAGCCGCCCCCGGGTCGCGCCGGATCGCGCGGGGGACGGCCGACGCAGACTATCCCGGCGACGTGGCGCCGCGGATGCCGGATCCTGGGGTCATGTTCGCCCCCGTCCAGCTCCGCGGCGGCGTCGTGCTGCCCCCGGACGCGCTCGCCTGGCGGTTCTCTCGGTCGGGCGGACCGGGCGGGCAGTCCGTGAACACCGCCGACTCGCGCGCCGAGCTCCTGGTCGACCTCACCGCGGTGCTCTGGCGCTCGCCCGACCAGGAGGCGCGCGTCCGGGAGCGGCTCGCGGCGCGGCTCGACGGGGACCGGCTCGTCGTCGCCGCCTCCGAGTACCGCTCGCAGCTGCGCAACCGCGAGGCGGCGCTCGAGCGGGTCACCGTGCTCCTCGACGGCGCGCTCGCACCCCCGCCGCCGCCCCGGCGCCCGAGCCGACCCAGCAGGGCCTCGCGGGTCCGGCGCGCCACGGACGAGCGGCGCAGGCGCGAGGTCAAGGCGCTGCGCCGCCGCCCCGACGCCTGAGCCGCCGGGGTGCCGGTCAGCTCCGCCGGAACGGCGCCCAGCCGTCGTCGCCCGCGAGGTAGGTCCGCGGTGTGAAGGCTGCGGCCTCGGCGCGCGTCAGCTGCGGCCGATCGGGCGTCACGAGCGCGCCCGGCCCCCGGTTGTGGTGCTCGGCGAAGCGCGCGTCGCGCCACGACCAGCCGCCCGAGAAGTCGCTCCACGCGGGCGCGCCGACGTGCGCGCCGATCCACGAGTCGCGCACGAGAACCTGGCCGATCGCGTCCGGGTCGTTGCTCGGGTGCCACGGCCGACCGAGGAAGACGGTCCCCGCGGGGGCGTCGCTCGTGAACCGGCAGCGCGTGAACAGGAAGCCGAACGGGTTCGCGATCATCGTGCTGGGCGCGGTGACGTAGCCGTTGTTCGTCGTCGACCCGCGCGTGAGCGACCGGATCTCGCAGCCCTCGAACACGGCGGTCGCCCGCCCGAAGACGAAGTCGACGTCCCCCTCGACGTAGCAGTCGCGGAAGTACGCGCGCGCGACGACGGCGGCGGACGAGCTGTTGACGTACAGCGTGTCCTGGTTGCCGAGGAAGCGGACGCCGTCGAAGACGAGCCGGTCCGCGCGGGTCAGCACCGCGACCGCCTGACGGTTGGTGATCTCGGGGTGCGCGGCCTCGTCGAACAGGTTGGCGAAGGTGAGGTTGCGGGCGGTGAAGTCGGCTCCGTCGACCGTGACGCTCGCGCTGCCGCTCGTGCCGTAGGTCCCGGTGCCGTCGGGCTTGGGGGTGCCGTTCGCGTTGTCGTAGGCGATGACGACGTCCTGCGCCGTCCGGCCGGTGCCGACGAGCGCGAGGAACGGCTTGGCCGCGGGGACCTTGACGAGCTCGCGGTACTCGCCGGGCCGGACCGCGATGACCCAGGGCTCGGTCGCGCCCGCCGGTGCGGCGTCGATCGCGGCCTGGACGCTGGTGAAGTCGCCGCGGCCGTCGGCCGAGACGGTCGCGTCGGGCCGGCCGTGACCGCCGTGGTGGCCCGGGCCCGCGCGCGTGCCGTCCGGCGCGGCCTCGCCGGTGGCGTCGGGCGCTGCCGCGGCGGCCGTGGCGGTCGGGGCGAGCCCTCCCACGACGAGGCCGAGCACGGCCACGGGGATCGCGAGCAGTCGGGTGCGTCGTCGTGCGTGCATCTCTACCTCACTGTAGAAAGCGCTTTCCGAACGCGGCCGACGCTAGGGCACGGCCTCCGGACCGTCAAGGCGGGGACGCCCGCGCGTCAGCCCCGCGGGACGCCGCCGTCCGCCGCGCCCGTCGGCCCGGCCTGCACCATGCCGCCGTCGCGCTCGCCCGGCGCCTCGGCCTCGGGCGCGGGCTCGGGGCCGGGCGGCCCGCCCGCCACGCCCGGCATCCCCGGGACGTCGCCGCGCGCCTCGTCGCGCACCATCCGGATCCAGAGCACGAGCGCGAAGCCACCGAAGATCCACCACTGCGCGGCGTACGCGAGGTTCTGCACGTTGAGCCCCGAGCCCGCGCGGGTCGGCGGCGGGAGCTGCGCGAGCGCGTCGCCCTGGTCGGGCTCGGACCGCGTGAGGACGACGTAGCCGCTCCAGATGGGACCGCCCCACGCGTTGACGAGCGCCGCCGAGCTGATCGCATCGGTCCGCCCGGGCAGCGAGCCGCCGTCGCCCGCCCCCTCCGACGACTGCAGGTAGCCGGAGACCGTGACCTCTCCCTCGGGGACCGCGAGCGCAGCGGCGTCGTCGGGGTCCGCGACCCAGCCGCGCACGACGGGCAGCACCGGGTCGCCGGCCCCCGCCGTGCCGGTCCCGTCCGCCCCCGCACCCGCGCCAGGGTCCGCGTCGTGCACGCGCAGCGGCGTCAGCACGAGGTAGCCGGTCCGCCCGTCGAGCGCCCGGCCCTCGACGAGCAGCTGCCCCGCGGGCTCGTAGGCGCCGCGCGCCGTGACGTGCTGCCCGACGAGCTCGCCGCGGAACGTCGTCTGGGGGGCCAGGACGGTCCCGATCCCGACGGGCTCCGCCGCCGCCTGCTCGGCGCGCCGCTCCGCCGCCTGCGACGCCCCGCGGATCTCGGCGCGGTCGAGCTGCCACACGCCGAGGCGCGCGCACACCGCGGCGGCCGCGAGCAGCACGAGGAGCAGGACGAGCATGCGGGGGCGCACCGCCGCCCGCGCGAAGGTCGTCGACCCGGAGCCCGCCCCGTCCGCGAGGTGCCCCGCGGCACCCCCGGCGTGACCGACGTCACGGCCCCCGGGGGCGGCGTCGGGACGGTCCGGTCCGGCGGGTTCGAGCACGCCTGCACGGTACCTCGCGCGGCCCGCGCGAAGCCCTCCCGGCGCCGCTCCCCGACCGACCCCGGGGCCGCCCGCGCGGCGGCCGCGACCCCGATGACCAGCACGAACGCTCCCACCGGGGCGCGGCGGCGCGACGCGCGTCACGGGGACGCGACCGTGCGGCGCCGACCCCGATGGGGTTGTATGGGGCGGGGACCGACACCACGGCGCACCCCGGTGCACCGCACCGTCGGGGGTCGCGCCTGGGTCGGACGTCCCGGCTCGACGTCCTGGTCCGCGCAAGGCTGGAACCGGCACCACGCGCGCAGCGCGCACGGCGCGGGGGCACGCAGGAACGAACGACGAGCAAGCACCCAGCACCCACGGGGAGACGAGCACATGAGCACGACGACCTCGCAGCACACCTCCTGGCGCACCGGCACGGGCGCCGCCGTCACCGACGAGACGCTCCGGCGCATCGACGCGTGGTGGCGCGCCGCCAACTACCTCTCGGTCGGGCAGATCTACCTGCTCGCCAACCCCCTGCTCCGCGAGCCGCTGACGCGCGACCACGTCAAGCCCCGGCTCCTCGGCCACTGGGGTACGACCCCGGGCCTGAACTTCCTCTACGCGCACCTCAACCGGGTCATCGCTGAGCGCGAGCAGTCGACCATCTACATCACCGGCCCCGGCCACGGCGGCCCGGGCCTCGTCGCGAACGCCTACCTCGAGGGCACGTACTCCGAGGTGTACTCCGACATCACGCAGGACGAGGAGGGCGTGCGCCGGCTGTTCCGCCAGTTCTCCTTCCCCGGCGGCATCCCGAGCCACGTCGCCCCCGAGACCCCGGGGTCGATCCACGAGGGCGGCGAGCTCGGCTACGCGCTGTCCCGCGCGTACGGGGCGGCGTTCGACAACCCGGACCTGCTGGTCGCGACGGTCATCGGCGACGGCGAGGCCGAGACGGGCCCGCTCGCGACGAGCTGGCACTCGAACAAGTTCGTCGACCCGCGGACCGACGGCGTCGTGCTGCCGATCCTGCACCTCAACGGCTACAAGATCGCGAACCCGACGGTCCTGGCGCGCATCCCCGAGGAGGAGCTGCTCGACCTCATGCGCGGCTACGGCCACAAGCCGTACGTGTTCACGGGCGGGTTCGACCAGGAGGACCACGCCGCGGTGCACACCCGGTTCGCGGCCCTGCTCGACGAGGTGCTCGACGAGATCGCCGCGATCAAGGCCCGCGCGCACGACGGCGACGAGACGCGCCCGCAGTGGCCGATGATCATCTTCCGCACCCCCAAGGGCTGGACGTGCCCGCCGGTCATCGACGGCAAGCAGGTCGAGGACTCCTGGCGCTCGCACCAGGTGCCGCTCGCGAGCGCGCGCGACACCGAGGAGCACCTCCAGGTGCTCGACGGGTGGCTGCGCTCGTACCGCGCGGAGGAGCTGTTCGACGAGAACGGTCGGCTCGTCGAGGACGTCGCCGCGCTCGCGCCGGCCGGGACGCTCCGCATGAGCGACAACCCGCACACCAACGGCGGCCTGCTGCTCAAGGACCTGCGCCTGCCCGACTTCCGCGACTTCGCGGTCGACGTGCCCGTCCCGGGCGGCTCGATCAGCGAGGCGACGCGCGTGCTGGGCCAGTGGCTCACGGAGGTCATCCGCCTCAACCCCCACAACTTCCGGATCTTCGGGCCCGACGAGACGGCGTCCAACCGCCTGCAGGCCGTGTTCGACGTGACGGACAAGGTCTGGAACGCCGAGTACAAGAGCGACGAGGTCGACGACCACCTCGCCCGCGTGGGCCGCGTCGTCGAGATGCTGTCGGAGCACCAGTGCCAGGGCTGGCTCGAGGGGTACCTTCTGACCGGGCGCCACGGGCTGTTCAACTGCTACGAGGCGTTCATCCACATCATCGACTCGATGTTCAACCAGCACGCGAAGTGGCTCAAGGTCACCGACGACATCCCGTGGCGCCGGCCCGTCGCGAGCCTGAACTACCTGCTGTCGAGCCACGTGTGGCGCCAGGACCACAACGGCTTCAGCCACCAGGACCCGGGCTTCATCGACCACGTGGTCAACAAGAAGTCCGAGATCGTCCGGGTGTACCTGCCGCCGGACGCGAACACGCTGCTCTCGACGTACGACCACTGCCTGCGCAGCCGCCAGTACGTCAACGTCGTGGTCGCCGGCAAGCAGCCGGCGCCGAACTTCCTGACGATGGACCAGGCCGTCGCGCACTGCACCCGGGGCCTCGGCATCTGGGACTGGGCCGGCACCGAGGTGCCCGGCGAGGACCCGGACGTCGTGCTCGGCTGCGCCGGCGACGTGCCGACGCTCGAGGTGCTCGCCGCCGCGGACATCCTCAAGCGCGAGCTGCCCGACCTCAAGGTGCGCGTGGTCAACGTCGTCGACCTCATGCGCCTGCAGGACGAGCGCGAGCACCCGCACGGGCTCTCCGACCGCGACTTCGACACGCTGTTCACGACCGACAAGCCCGTCGTCTTCGCGTACCACGGCTACCCGTGGCTCATCCACCGCCTGACGTACCGCCGCAAGGGCCACGCGAACATCCACGTGCGCGGGTACAAGGAGGAGGGGACCACGACGACGCCGTTCGACATGGTCATGCTCAACGACCTCGACCGGTTCCACCTCGTGATGGACGTCATCGACCACACCCCGGGCCTGCGCTCGAAGGCCGCGAGCCTGCGGCAGCGCATGGACGACCGGCGCATCGAGGCCCGCGAGTACACGCGCCGCCACGGGGAGGACATCCCCGAGGTGCGCGACTGGGTCTGGCCCGACGCAGGCGAGACCGGCCGGGACGCGAGCGGCACGGAGTACGAGGGCCAGCGGCAGACCTTCGCCGGCCACAACGCCACCGCCGCGACCGGCGGCGACAACGAGTGACGCACCGGGGCGTCGGGACCACCGTCCCGGCGCCCCGTCCGCGTCCGCCGTCCCCGGCAGCACGGGGACCAGCACAGAGAGAAGCAGTCCCGTGGCCCGCAGCATCTACCTGACGTCCTCCGAGGGCGAGACCGGCAAGTCGACCGTCGCGCTCGGCCTCGTCGACCTCCTGACGCGCACCGTGCAGCGGGTCGGGGTGTTCCGGCCCGTCGCCCGCTCGACCGACACGCGCGACTACGTGCTCGAGCTGTTGCTCGCGCACGACGGCGTCGACCTCGCGTACGACGACTGCGTGGGCGTGACGTACGAGCAGGTGCACGCCGACCCCGAGGCCGCGCTCGCCGAGATCGTCCAGCGCTACCACGCGGTCGAGCGCCGGTGCGACGCCGTCGTGATCGTCGGCACCGACTACACCGACGTCGCCGGGCCGACCGAGCTCGCGTACAACGCGCGCATCGCGGCGAACCTCGGCGCCCCGGTGCTGCTGGTCGTGAGCGGGTACGGCCGCACGCCCGACGCCGTCCGGCAGGCCGCCGAGGTGTCGCTGTCCGAGCTCGAGGCGAACCACGCGCACGCGATCGCGGTCGTCGCGAACCGCTGCGACCCCGGCGCGCTCGACGCGGTGCGGGTCGCCCTCGGCTCCGAGGTGCCCGCGTGGGCCCTGCCCGAGGAGCCGTTCCTCTCCGCGCCCACCGTCCGCCAGCTCATGGACGCGGTCGGCGGGCACCTCACGGTCGGCGACGAGGAGCTGCTCTCGCGCGAGGTCGTCGACGTGCTGGTCGGCGCGATGTCGATCGAGCACCTGCTCGACCGGCTGCACGACGGCGTCGTCGTCATCACCCCGGGCGACCGCTCCGACATCCTGCTCGGCCTGCTCACGGCGCACGCCGCCGAGGGCTTCCCGTCGCTGTCCGGGATCATCCTCAACGGCGGCTTCTACCCGCCGCCGACCGTCGCGCGCCTCGTCGAGGGCCTCGGCGTCCGGCTGCCGATCATCCGCACCGACCTCGGGACGTTCCGCAGCGCGAGCGCCGCGGCGCGCACCCGCGGCCGGCTGAGCAGCGACTCCCAGCGCAAGGTCGACCTCGCGCTCGCGCTGTTCGAGAAGCACGTCGACGGCCCGGCGCTGCTCGCGGCGCTCGAGGTCCCGCGCATCGAGGTCGTCACGCCGCTCATGTTCGAGTACGAGCTGCTCGACCGCGCGCGCTCCTCGCGCCAGAAGATCGTGCTGCCCGAGGGCAACGACGACCGCATCCTGCGTGCCGCGTCGACGCTGCTCCAGCGCGGCGTCGCGGACATCACGCTGCTCGGCGACGAGACATCGATCCGGGCTCGCGGCGTCGAGCTCGGGCTCCGGCTCGACGACGCGCACGTCGTGGACCCGGCGTCCGGCGAGCTGTTCGAGCGCTTCGCGGCCGAGTACACCGAGCTGCGCAAGCACAAGGGCATGACGCTCGACCGTGCCCGCGAGATCGTCGCGGACGTGTCGTACTTCGGCACGATGATGGTCCAGCTCGGGCTCGCCGACGGGATGGTCTCGGGCGCGCTGCACACCACGGCGCACACCATCAAGCCGTCGTTCGAGATCATCAAGACGGTCCCGGGCGTCTCGATCGTCTCGTCGGTCTTCCTCATGTGCCTCGAGGACCGCGTGCTCGTCTACGGCGACTGCGCGGTCAACCCGGACCCGACCGCCGAGCAGCTCGCGGACATCGCGATCTCCTCGGCGGCCACCGCGAGCCAGTTCGGCATCGAGCCGCGCGTCGCGATGCTCTCGTACTCGACAGGCGAGTCCGGCTCGGGCGCGGACGTCGACAAGGTGCGCCGCGCGACCGAGCTCGTGCGCGAGCGCCGCCCGGACCTGAGCGTCGAGGGCCCGATCCAGTACGACGCGGCCGTCGACGCCTCGGTCGCCCAGACCAAGATGCCCGACTCCGCGGTCGCGGGGCGCGCCACGGTGTTCGTCTTCCCCGACCTGAACACCGGCAACAACACCTACAAGGCGGTCCAGCGGTCCGCGGGCGCGGTCGCCGTCGGCCCGGTGCTGCAGGGCCTGCGCAAGCCCGTCAACGACCTGTCGCGCGGTGCCCTGGTCCAGGACATCGTCAACACCGTCGCGATCACCGCGATCCAGGCGCAGGCGCTCGACGCGCTCGGCGCGTCCGACCCGGAAGGCCTCCAGTGAGCACTCGCGTCCTCGTCATTAACTCCGGCTCGTCCTCGATCAAGTACCAGCTGCTCGACGTCGAGACGCACGAGGCCCTCGCCACGGGGCTCGTCGAGCGGATCGGTCAGCCGACCGGGAAGCTCAAGCACACCGGGCCGGCGGGCACGACGACGCTCGAGCAACCCGTCCCCGACCACGAGGCCGGCATGGCGATGGTCCTGCAGCTGTTCGAGGAGCACGGCCCGCGCCTCGTCGAGTCCGAGCTCACGGCCGTCGGCCACCGCATCGTCCAGGGCGGCAGCGTCTTCGCGGGCCCCGCGGTGATCGACGACGCGGTGCTCCAGCAGATCGACGACCTCTCCTCGCTCGCGCCGCTGCACAACCCGGCGAACGTCGCGGGCGTGCGGGCCGCGCGCCACGCGTTCCCCTCGACGCCGCACGTCGCGGTCTTCGACACCGCGTTCCACAGCACGCTCGAGCCCGCCGCGTACGAGTACGCGATCGACCGCGAGGTCGCCCGCCGGTACGCGATCCGCCGGTACGGCGCGCACGGCACGTCGCACCTGTACGTCTCGCGCCAGGCCGCGGCGTTCCTCGGCAAGGACCCGAGCGAGGTCAACGTCATCGTGCTGCACCTCGGCAACGGGGCGTCCGCGACCGCGGTCCGCGGCGGCCGGTCGGTCGAGACGTCGATGGGCCTGACGCCGCTCGAGGGCCTCGTCATGGGCACCCGCTCGGGCGACCTCGACCCCGCGGTGCTGTTCCACCTCGCGCGCGTCGCCGGGATGTCGATCGACGAGCTCGACGACCTCCTCAACCGCCGCTCCGGGATGCTCGGGCTGTCCGGGCACACCGACATGCGGGACGTGCACGCCGCGGTCGAGGCGGGCGACGAGAACGCCCGCACCGCGCTCGACGTGTACTACCACCGCATCAAGGGCTACGTCGGCAGCTACTACGCGCACCTCGGCCGGGTCGACGCGATCGTGTTCACGGCCGGGATCGGCGAGAACGACGACCTCGTCCGCGCGGGTGCCCTCGCGGGGCTCGAGCGGCTCGGCATCGAGGTCGACCCGGAGCGCAACGCCGGGCGGATCACCGAGGAGAAGGTCATCTCGCCCGACGGCGCCGAGGTCACGGTGCTCGTCATCCCGACGAACGAGGAGCTCGAGATCGCGCGCCAGGCGGTCGAGACGATCTCCGCGGGCTGACTCGGCCGCACGGCTCGTGAAGAGCGCGCCCTCCCGCGACATGTGCGGGTAGGCCGCCCATGTGAGGCACGACCGGGACCTGTGCGCCCGGCCCTTCGAGCGCGTGGATGACGCGTCGCCCGACGAGGAGCGCACGCGCGTGAGGCCGGCCGGAACCCCGGCCGGCCTCACGACGAGCGGAACGGTGCAGGCGGCGCTCTCGCCGCCGCGCCGTGCCTACTCGAACCGGATCTCGTCGATCCAGACGGTGCTGCTCCCGCCGTGCCAAAAGCTCAGCGCCAGCTGACCCGGCGCGGCACGGTTGATCCCGTTGGCCACCAGCGGGATGCGGATGTCCTGGAACGCGGGCGTGATGACGGCGTTCCCTCCGCTGCTGGTGGAGTACTCGCTGAACCGCTTGGTGACACCACCGATCGAGACGCCGATGTGGTTCTGCTCACCGCCCATGAGGCCGCGGACCCGGACGACCATGACCGACCGGTCGCTCAGGTCACGGGTGATGTCCGAGCCGAACCAGCCGGTGCGGGCGTACTGCAGCCGCAGCGCTCCACCGCTGATCACGCCGGCACCGGACCCGTTCGCGAACGCGTTGGCACCCGTCCATCTCGCGAGGTCGTTCCGGCCGGTGCCCCATGCCGGGTTGCCGTCGTAGTTGTCGAGCACGAGCCGGGTCACACCGGCCGTGGCGGCGACAGTGACGGTCGCGGCTGCAGACGCGGCCGAGCGGTTCCCGGCACCGTCGTAGGCGCGCACCGTATAGCTGTAGGCGCCGGCGGGCAGGCCCGTCTGCGTGAACGTCGTCACGTCAGGCCCGACCGTGCCGACGACCGTGCCCCCGCGGAGCACCTCGTGTCCCGCCACGCCCGATCCGCCCGCGGCGTCGCTGGACGCGGTCCACGCGACCGTCGCGGACGAGCCGCTCACCGTCGCCCGGACACCGGTCGGCACGGACGGCGGCGTCGTGTCGGACTGCGCGCCCACCGTGATGCCGGTCGCGAGGACGTTCAGGCCCGTCGCCGCGTCCCATGTGCCGGTGTTGGCGAGCCGGATGCTGTAGCGGGGATCACCGCGCAGGGCGGTGGCCTCGTCCGGCAGCCACAGCGCCAGTCGGTAGGTCCCGGCCGGGACGTTCGACGGCACGGTGACGCTCTGACTGATCCTGGTGTCCTGACCTGACTCCCACGTCCGCGGGTCCGCCGACATCGCGATCGGGAACGTGCCGCCCGGACCGTCCAGCACGGCGAAAACGGGTCGGGGGTTGAGGACGGAGGCCCACCCGGAGTTCGTGACGTCGATCTCGAGCGGCAGCACGCCACCCGGACTGAGGCTCGTGGGATACGTGGCGGTCGTGACGCGCAGCCGGTAACCGAAGTTCCGCTGCATCGTGTCGAAGCACCCCTGGTCACGGTAGTTCTGGATGACCGTGGGCTCGTACTCGATGTTCAGCTGCGTGAAGTGCATGGCCGGCATCTCGGCCAGCGCGGTCGTGCAGTCGGCCCGCGTCGTGTTCACGTGGTTGCAGGTCTCGCCCCCGACGAAGCGGTCGACCCCGACCGCCGCGATGAGCGCCTTGTCCGCCTGGGGCGTGCTGCCGTCGCGGCCCCACGTCCCCATGTCGCCCGGGTCCGAGGCGCCGTAGCAGTCAAGGTGGCTGCCGATGCGGTTGAGCTCGGCCGAGCCCAGGCGGGACTGCATGAGGCGCACGTCGCTCGGGTAGCGCAGCGCGACCTGCTCGCTGGAAGCCGCCGCGAGGATGTTCTTGAGGATCCGCACCTTGGCGTCGACGTTCGTGTCGTGCCCGTGGGTCGAGGTGTGCCACTCCCCCCACGCTCCGATGAAGCCGGCCTCGATGAACGCGATCACGTCCGCGTTCGCGGCGAGCACCGGGGCCAGCTGGTCGAGGTGCCTGGCGATCCAGCCCTCCGACGCGTCGGGCTGGGAGTCGGGGTAGGGCCCGAAGTTGTACGAGGCACGGAGGACCACCTTGGCACCGTTCGCGCGCGCCGTCGCGAGGCCGGCGGACAGCCCGTCGAGCGTGGCCCGGTCGATGTCCGACGTGCGGAACGCGTCGAGGCGCAGGTACGAGTGCAGCAGGGTGATGCTGTTCGTCGTCCTGGCGGACCGTATCTCCGCGGCGGACAACCGCAGGATGTCGACGCTGTCGCGGAACCCGCGTTCGGGGTTGGGGAAGATGCTGTTGTCCGCGGTGTAGGTCGTCGTGGCCGCGTGCGCCGTCCCTGGCGCCACGAGGAGCCCCGCCACCAGCGCGAGCACCGCTCCGACGATCACCGACCCTCGTGAACTGCGCGTTCGTGCGGAACCCATTCGTCCTCCGTGAGCTTCGTGATCGGCCCGGTCGACCCCCTGCGCCCGGGGCACACTACGCGTCCCGGGCACATCGGACGCCGGGTTCGGGCCAACACCGTGAGGGCGCACCGCGGAGGCTGCGGCTGGCAGGCAGAGTCAGGCCCCGGCGCCGGTCACGGCCGGCGCAGCGCCTTCATGACCCGCAGCGCGCCGGTCAGCATCGACGTCCACTGCTCGGCGTCGAGCTCGTAGACCCGACGCAGCCCGATCCCCGGCACCCCGGCGAGGCCGTGCACCCCGCGCTGCACCGCGACCGTCTGCGTCGCGGTCGTCGCCCACAGGCCCTCCGGACCGTGCCGGTGCCCCGTGCCGGACTGCCCGCGGCCGCCCTGCGGCGCACCCATCGACGTCCATGCCGCGGCGTAGCCCTCGTTGACGTTGACCGTGCCGGCCCGGACCCGCGCCGCGAGGGCCGCCCCGCGCCGCGTGCTCCGCGTCCAGACGCTCGCGTTGAGCCCGAGGTCGCTGTCGTTCATCGCGGCGACCGCCTCGTCGTCGGACGCGACGCGGTACACCGACACGACCGGCCCGAACGTCTCCTCGCGGTGCACCCGGGCGTCCTCGGTGACGCCGTCGAGGATCGTCGGCTCGTAGAAGAACGGCCCGAGGTCGGTGCGGTGGACGCCGCCCGCGAGCACGCGCGCCCCGTGGGTCAGGGCGTCCTCGACGTGCTCGACGACGGTCGCGAGCTGCGCGGCCGACGTGAGCGAGCCGACGTCCGCCACGTAGTCGAGCCCCGCGCCGAGCGACAGCGCGCGCGTGCGCCGGACGAATGCCGCGAGGAACTCCTCGGCGACGGCCTCGTGCACGTAGAGCCGCTCGATCGACACGCACAGCTGCCCGGTGCTCGCGAAGCACGCCCGCACCGCGCCCTCGGCGGCCGTCTCGACGTCGACGTCGTCGGCGACGTACATCGGGTTCTTGCCGCCGAGCTCGAGCGTCGCGGGGATGAGCCGCTCGGCCGCGCGCTGGGCGACGACCCGGCCGGTCGCGGTCGAGCCCGTGAAGCTCACCTGGTCGACGTGCTCGACGACGGCCGCCCCGACCGTGGGCCCGTCGCCGACGACGACCTGGAGCACCCCGGGCGGGAGCCCCGCGGCCTCGAGCTGCTCGGCCGCCCACAGCGCGGTCAGCGCGGTCTGCGGGTCCGGGCGCAGCACGACGGCGTTGCCCGCGACGAGCGCCGGCAGCACGTCGCTCAGCGCGAGCGTCAGGGGGAAGTTCCACGGCGCGACGACGCCGACGACCCCGAGCGGGTGCCGCAGCACGCGCGTGCCCGTCAGCCCGGGCAGGATCCCGCCGCTGCGCCGGGGCGCGAGGTAGGAGCGGGCCCGGACGGCGTAGTGCCGCGCGACGATCGCCACGTCGACGACCTCCTCGTACGCGCTCGCCCGCGACTTGCCGTTCTCGAGCTGGATCAGGTCGAGGACGTCGCTCTGGTGCGCGAGCACGAGGTCGTGCAGGCGCAGCAGCACCGCGGCGCGGCGACGCAGCGGCAGCGCGGCCCACGTGTGCTGCGCGCGGCGCGCCGACCGGACCGCGCGTGCGACGTCGTCGGGCGTCGAGAGCGGCACCGCCGCGATGGGGCCGCCCGTGAACGGGGCGTACGTCGTGCGTGTCTCGTGCCCCGGCGACGTCACGACGCGCGCGAGGAGCGTGCGGACGTCGTCCGGCTCGAGCACGTACGTCGCGAGCGGGTCGGTCTCGGGGTCGATCAGCTGGACGGGCTCGTCGTCGTGCGCCATCCGGCCAGGGTAGTCGGGCATTCCGCCCCCCGGCGTGGACCCGCCGCGCTCCCGCGAGCCCGGCCGGTCCCCGCCGGGCGGGGTGTCACTGCGGCTGGTACGGCGAGACGACGACCTCGACGCGCTGGAGCTCCTTGAGGTCCGAGTAGCCCGTCGTCGCCATCGAGCGGCGCAGCGCCCCGATGAGGTTGAGCGTGCCGTCGGCGGTGTGGCCGGGGCCGAAGAGCACCTGCTCGAGCGTGCCCGACGAGCCGACCCGGACCCGCTCGCCGCGCGGCAGCTGCGGGTGGTGCGCCTCGGGTCCCCAGTGCCAGCCCTTGCCGGGCGCCTCGGTCGCGCGGGCGAGCGCCGCCCCGAGCATGACCGCGTCCGCGCCGCACGCGATCGCCTTGACGATGTCGCCCGAGCGCCCGACGCCGCCGTCGGCCATGACGTGCACGTAGCGGCCGCCCGACTCGTCGAGGTAGTCGCGCCGCGCGGCCGCGACGTCCGCGACCGCGGTCGCCATCGGCGCGTGGATGCCGAGCGACGTGCGCGTGGTGTGCGCCGCGCCGCCGCCGAAGCCGACGAGCACGCCGGCCGCGCCGGTGCGCATGAGGTGCAGCGCCGCGGTGTACGTCGACGCGCCGCCGACGATGACGGGGACGTCGAGCTCGTAGATGAAGCGCTTGAGGTTGAGCGGCTCCGCGCGGCCCGAGACGTGCTCGGCCGAGACCGTGGTCCCGCGGATGACGAACAGGTCGACCCCGGCGTCGACGACGACCTTGGAGAACTCGCGCGTGCGCTGCGGCGACAGCGCGCCGGCGACCGTGACGCCCGCAGCGCGGATCTCCTTGAGGCGCAGCGCGATGAGGTCGGCGTCGATCGGCGCCGCGTAGATCTCCTGCATGCGGGCGGTCGCGTCCGCCGCGTCGAGCTCCGCGATCTCCGCGAGCAGCGGCTCGGGCGACTCGTAGCGCGTCCAGATGCCCTCGAGGTCGAGCACGCCGAGGCCGCCGGCCCGGCCCAGCGCGACGGCCGTCGCGGGGCTCATGACCGAGTCCATCGGCGCCGCGACCACCGGCAGCTCGAACTGGTACGCATCGATCTGCCAGCTGACCGAGACCTCCTCGGGGTCGCGCGTGCGCCGCGAGGGCACCACCGCGATGTCGTCGAAGGAGTACGCCCGGCGCCCCCGCTTGCCGCGCCCGATCTCGATCTCGTTGCTCACCGGTCCAGGTTACCGGCGTGCCGTCCCGCTCCGTGTCGGTGCCCGCTGGCACTGTGGGCGCGAGCCGCGGCGCGGGGGGCGCGCGGGTGGACGACGAGCGCCGCCGACGGCGCGCAGCACGAGCAGGGCGAGCGAGGAGCACGACGATGAGCTGGACGCAGGGCCCCCTCGTGGGCTTCGACACCGAGACGACCGGCGTCGACGTCGAGCTCGACCGCATCGTCACCGCCGCGCTCGTGCGCCGGGACGCGCGTGGCACGCACGTGCGGACCTGGCTGGTCGACCCGGGCGTCGAGATCCCCGCCGAGGCGGCCGCGATCCACGGCATCTCGACCGAGCACGCCCGGACCCACGGCGCGGACCCGGCGACCGCGCTCGAGGAGATCGCGGCCGAGCTCGCCGCCGCGCTGCGCGAGGGCACGCCCGTCGTCGCCTACAACGCCTCGTTCGACCTGTGCCTGCTCGACGCCGAGCTGCGCCGCCACGGCCTGCGCCCGATGTCCGCGCGCCTCGGCCGCGCCGTCGGACCCGTGATCGACCCGCTCGTCCTCGACCGCCACGAGGACCGCTACCGGCCCGGGCGGCGCAAGCTCGTCGACCTGTGCGGGCACTACGAGGTCGTCGACCCGGGCGCGCTGCACACCGCCGACGTCGACGTCGTGGCGACCCTCGACGTGCTCGACCGCCTCGTCGGCCGGTTCCCGCACCTGCGCACGCTCGACCTCGAGACGCTGCACGAGTACCAGGTGACCGCGCACCGCGCGTGGGCCGAGAGCTTCAACGCCTGGCGCGCGGACCGCGGGCTCGAGGGTCCGGGCGCCGAGACGACGTGGCCGACGCGCGTCCCGACCGACGGCGTGCCGCTCGATGACGCGCCGGCCCCCGGCGCACCCGTCACGGTGGGCTGAGCGGGGCCCACGGGCCGACCTCGCTGCGCCACACCGGGCGACGCGACGGCCCGGGCGCGACGACAGCGGCGTGACGACGCCGGGCCGCCCGCGTGGGGCGACCCGGCGTCGAGGGACGTCAGCGCGAGGAGTAGTTCGGCGCCTCGGAGATCATCTGCACGTCGTGCGGGTGGGACTCCTTGAGCCCCGCCGACGTGATCCGCACGAACCTGCCGCGCGCCTGCAGCTCGGGGACGGTCCGCGCACCGACGTAGAACATCGACTGGTGCAGGCCGCCGACGAGCTGGTGGGAGACCGCCGCGAGCGGGCCGCGGTACGGGACCTGGCCCTCGATGCCCTCGGTGATGATCTCGTCGTCGGACAGGTCACCCTGGAAGTAGCGGTCCTTGGAGTACGAGCGGCGGTCGCCGCGCGACTGCATCGCCCCGAGCGAGGCCATGCCGCGGTAGCGCTTGAACTGCTTGCCGTTGACGAAGACGAGGTCGCCCGGGGACTCGTCGCACCCGGCGAGCAGCCCGCCGAGCATGACCGAGTCCGCGCCCGCGACGAGCGCCTTGGCGATGTCGCCCGAGTACTGCAGGCCGCCGTCGCCGATCACCGGCACGCCCGCGGGCTTCGCCGCCAGCGACGCCGCGTAGATCGCGCTGACCTGCGGCACGCCGACCCCGGCGACGACGCGCGTCGTGCAGATCGAGCCCGGCCCGACGCCGACCTTGACCGCGTCGACGCCCGCGTCGACGAGCGCCTGGGCGCCCTCGCGCGTCGCGATGTTGCCGCCGATGACCTGGACGCCGCGCGTCGCGGGGTCGGACTTGATCTTGCGCACCATGTCGAGCATGAGGCGCGCGTGGCCGTTGGCCGTGTCGACCACGAGCACGTCGACCCCGGCCTCGACGAGCGTCGTGACCCGGTCCCACGCGTCGCCGAAGAAGCCGACCGCGGCGCCGACCACGAGCCGGCTCTCGCCGTCCTTCGTGGCGAGCGGGTACTGCTCGGACTTCACGAAGTCCTTGACGGTGATGAGCCCGCGCAGCACGCCCGCGGCGTCGACCAGCGGCAGCTTCTCGATCTTGTGCTTCGCGAGCAGCGCGGCGGCGTCGTCGCGCTCGATGCCCACGGGCGCCGTGATGAGCGGCATCCGGGTCATGACCTCGCGGACCGTGCGGGTCTCGTACTCCGAGGAGGAGACGAAGCGCAGGTCGCGGTTGGTGATGATGCCGAGCAGGCGCTGCTCGTCGTCGACGACCGGCAGGCCCGAGACGCGGTACTTGCCGCACAGCGCGTCGAGCTCGGCGAGCGTCGCGTCCGGCCCGACCGTGACCGGGTCGGTGACCATGCCCGACTCCGAGCGCTTCACGAGCTCGACCTGGTGCGCCTGGTCCTGGATGGACAGGTTGCGGTGCAGGATCCCGATGCCGCCCTGGCGGGCCATCGCGATCGCCATGCGCGACTCGGTGACCGTGTCCATCGCCGCGGACAGCAGCGGGATGGCGATCGAGATCTCGCGCGTGAGGCGGGTCGTGGTGTCGACCTCGCTCGGGATGACGTCCGTCTCCCCGGGGAGCAGGAGCACGTCGTCGTAGGTCAGGCCGATGTAGCCGAACGGGTCGGCCGGCGCAGCGGATCCGGGGGTGCCAGCGTCGCTCATCCGGCGATGATACGCCGCGGGGCCCCGCCCTCCGAGGTGCCGACCGTCACACGGACAGCCCGTCGGGACCGGGTCGCGAGCGCGTCACGACCGAGCCGACCCCGCGCCGATCGCAGGCCGTCCGCGGCTTCCGAGCAGCGTGCGACGCGTCAGCGGATGAGCCCGCGGCGCAGCCCGATCGCGACGGCCTGCGCGCGGTCGGCGGCGCCGAGCTTGCGGAACAGGCGGCGCGCGTGCGTCTTGACGGTGTCCTCGGACAGGAACAGCTCGGCGCCGATCTGGGAGTTCGACCGGCCGTTGCTCATGCCGATGAGCACCTCGATCTCGCGCTTGGTGAGCGAGACCGTCTCGGGTGCGTGCGGCTGCGCGGGGACCTCGGTGAGCGCCTCGATCACGCCCGTCGAGGGCTCGGTGCGCGCGCCGACCGGGACGGATGCGGGCAGGACCGGGGTCGCGAGCACGTGCGCGGCGACCGCGGAGAGCTCGGCGCGCCCGACGTCGGGCGCGAGGTAGCCGCGTGCGCCGATCGCGATCGCGCGGTCGAGCGCGACCTCGTCACCGGGCGTCGCGAGCAGCACGACCGTGGTGGCGCCCGAGACCGAGCGCAGGCGACGGATCGCCTCGATCGGTCCGACGCCACCGAGGTGCGCGTCGAGCAGCACGATGGTCGGCGGCATGCGCCGCGCGAGGGTCACCAGCTCGTCGACCGAGGCCGCGGCCCGGACAGGTGCGAGCGAGGGGACCCCGAGGGCCGTCAGGACGAGGCGCTCGCGCACCGTCGTCGAGCCGTGACAGACCACGACTCCAGCCATCAGATCCCTCCTCCTGGCCGCGGAGCATCCGTCGGCCGTCGACTGTGTATCGACGCAGCGCTCCGCAAGGTTAGTCCACCGAACGGGTGAAAGGGCGGGCCCGGGGGCCCAAAGCTGGACAGACGTCCGTCAAGCGCTCACGGCCAGGACCTCGTGCAACAGGCCCGGGAGCGACCGCGAGCGGTGCACCGTCCGGTCGAGCGGGACGTGCTCCGCGGCCGCGTCGTGGGGCACGTGCACGAACTGCGGGACCTGCGGGTGCGCCGCCGCGAGCGCCGCGACGACGTCGAGGTCGGGGGCCTCCCCGACGCTCACGAGCACGACCGCGGCGGGCCGCGTCATCGTCGCGATCTCGACGAGGCGGTTCTGCTCGATGCGCCCGGCCACGATGCGCGCGTCGACCGACTGCTCGGCGAACGCCGCCGCGAGCATGTGCAGCACGAGCGGGCGCTCCTCCCCCGGCGGCGCGAGCAGCAGCACGACGCGTCGGCCCGCGACGTGCGCGTGCTGCAGCGGCGCGGTGCGGGCGCGCAGCCCGGCCAGCACCGCGGCGACCACGAGCGCGTCGGCGTCCTCACCCGCACGGGCGAGCACGGTGCGCGACGCGATCGCCTGGCGGGCCGGCTCGACGAGCTCCGTCCACCACGCGAGCACCCCCCCGGGCTCGGGCGTCGCGAGCAGCCGGCGCACGGCTGCCTCGTCCCCGCGCAGCGCGGCGTCGACCACGAGCGTGGGCGTCACGGGGACCGACGCGTCGCGACGCTCGGCCGGCGCGGCGGACCGCGGGGTCGCCGGTGTGGTGAGGCCGTCGACGTCGGCCTGGACGTGCGACTCGCGTGCGACCCGGGCCGCCTCGGACGGCGCGACCCCGTCGAGCGTGAGCCCGCGCATGACGAGCAGGCGCGCGACGTCCTCGGCGGTGTAGCGCCGGTGCGAGCCCGCGGAGTGCGCGGACGGGCCCAGGTCGTAGCGCCGGTCCCAGGTCCGCAGCGTCGCCGGAGCCACCCCGAGCCGCCGGGCGACGGCGGCGACGGTCAGCGCGGGCGCCTCTCCCGCGCCGGGCGGGGAGGGGTCTGCGGACGCCGAGCCGGACTCGTCCGCGGATGCCATGAAGCGATTGTGCCCAGGTCCTGACTCGGTCGCCAACGCGTTCCGGCAGCGAGTCGGGCACGTGACCAAGTTGGTCATCGACGCCCCGGACGTGGCGCGATATCGAACAGGGGGCTTGAACAACTTCTGACTCGGTTGTAGTGTCTCGCCTCAGACGCAGCAGATCAGGGCCGCTCGCGGTTCCCGAGCTCTCGTCGACACAACTTTCCGCCTGCGGACCCCCGCCGGCGCACAGCTCGTCAAGGAGGACCCCATGGCTGAGATCTCGCGTTTGCCCGGACCGGTGATGGACCTGTGGGAGTGGCAGTTCGAGGGCGCCTGCCGCGACGCCGACGAGAACCTGTTCTTCCACCCGGAGGGTGAGCGTGGCTCGGCCCGCCGCCGCCGCGCCGAGGCCGCCAAGGCCATCTGCGCGACGTGCCCCGTGCTCAAGGAGTGCCGCGAGCAGTCGCTCGCCGTCCGCGAGCCGTACGGCGTCTGGGGCGGGCTCTCCGAGGACGAGCGCGCCGCGATCCTCGCCCGGCCGTCGACGCGTCAGGCCGCCGTCTGACGCTCACGCCGCACCCGCACGACCCCGCAGCACCGCCCGCCTGACCGCGGGCCCACGTCGCCGAGGCCCCTCCTGGTTCGTCCGGAGGGGCTTCGTGCATGTCCGGGCCCGTACGCGGACCCGGGCTCACGCGCCCCGCGGGCGCTCGCAGCCCCGGCCACACCCACGCTCGCGCGGGCCCCGCCGCCCTACCGGGTGTCGCGCCCACCCCGAGCACGACGGAGCCCCTCCCGGCCAGGCCGGGAGGGGCTCCGTCACGCGGTCAGCAGCGCTGACCCGGTGTCACTTGACGACGACCGCGAGGATGTCGCGGGCCGAGAGGATGAGGTACTCCTCGCCGTCGTACTTGACCTCGGTGCCGCCGTACTTGCTGTAGATGACCTTGTCGCCGATGGCCACGTCCAGGGGGACGCGGTTCCCGTTGTCGTCGACGCGACCGGGACCGACCGCCAGGACCTCGCCCTCCTGGGGCTTCTCCTTGGCGCTGTCCGGGATGACGAGACCGGACGCCGTGGTCTGCTCGGCCTCGAGGGCCTTGACGACGATGCGGTCCTCGAGCGGCTTGATGGAGACCGACACAGCGGACCTCCCCTTCGCATGTGAGTTCTTCAGTGATGTCCATGACGCACCGTCGTGGCCCGCCCGTCGTCGCGGGAGCCGGGGAGCCGTCCGGTGCTTGCTGGCACACTCCACCGGAGAGTGCCAGCGCGCCTCACTCTAGGAAGCGGTTAGCACTCGGTCAAGGCGAGTGCCAGACCGGCGCGGCACGGACGCCGCGCGTGCGCCCGGGGCGGCCCGGGTGAACCGGGCGTGGAAGGATCGCAGGCATGGACGCCACCGGCCTGGCCAAGCTCCTGAGCCCGACGGGCTGGGCGCTGCTGAGCGCCCTGCCCCCCTACGACGAGCACCGTGCGATGGCGCTCTCCGAGCGCCTGCGCAAGGAGGGCATCGACGCCGAGCTCGTCGCGGCCGCGCTGACCCAGTCGCGGCTGCGCGCGAAGGCGCACGCGAAGTTCGGCGACTTCGCCGACGGCATGCTCTTCACCCCCGCGGGGCTCGAGCAGGCGACCCGGCTCGTCGTCGCGGCGCACCACGCGCGCCGGTACACCGCCGCGGGGACCACCAAGGTCGCGGACCTCACGTGCGGGGTGGGCGCCGACTCGATGGCGTTCGCGAGCATGGGCCTCACGGTGCTCGCGACCGACGTCGACGAGATCACCGCGTCGGTCGCGACGGTCAACCTGCGCCACTTCCCCGAGGCCGAGGTGCGCCACGGGGACGGGCTCGTGACGGACTTCGCGGCGGACGGGGTCGACGGCCTGTACGCCGACCCGGCGCGGCGCACCTCGTCGGGCAGCCGGGTGTTCGACCCGAACGCGTACGCGCCGTCGCTCGACGCGCTGCTCGCCCTGCGCGCCACCGTGCCCTCGCTCGGGCTCAAGCTCGGCCCCGGGCTGCCGCACAGCGCGCTGCCGGACGACGCCGAGGCGCAGTGGGTCTCGGTCGACGGCGACGTCGTCGAGGTCGGGCTGTGGTTCGGCCCGCTGGCCCCCGAGGGGCCCGGACGCAGCGCGCTCGTGCTCGGCGCCGGCGGCACGCACGTCGTGCGCGCCGGCCCCGACGGCCCGCCGGTCCCCGACGTCGGCCCCGTGGGCGGGTACCTCTACGAGCCGGACGGCGCCGTGATCCGCGCCGGGCTCGTCGGCGAGGTCGCGGCCCGCGTGCACGGACGGCTCGTGGACCGCACGATCGCCTACGTGACGTCCGACGCGCTCCACGACAGCCCCGTGGCCACCGCCTACCGGGTGCACGACACGCTGCCCTTCGGCCTCAAGCGCCTGCGCACCTACCTGCGCGAGCGCGGCGTCGGGCGCCTCACGATCAAGAAGCGCGGCACCGCCGTCGTCCCCGAGCAGCTCCGGCGTCAGCTCGACCTGCGCGGGCCGCACGAGTCGACCATCGTGCTCACGCGCGTCGCGGGGACGCAGCAGGTGCTCGTGGTCGAACCCGTGCACGCGACGGGCGACGCCGGCGGACCCGACGGCCCGAGCGGCGCTGCCGGCTCCGGCGAGGGCCGCGCATGAGCCGCCTCGAGCTGCCGTTCGCGCGGTCGGAGCGCTCGACGGTCGGCCTCGAGTGGGAGCTCGCGCTCGTCGACGCCGACTCCGGGGACCTGCGCCAGGTCGCCCAGACGGTGCTCGACGCGGTGCGCCCCGCGGACGGGCGCGAGCACCCCGCGATCCGCCAGGAGCTGCTGCTCAACACCGTCGAGGTCGTCTCGGGGGTGTGCCGGACCGTCGGGGAGGCCGGCGCCGACCTCGCGCGCGCGATCGAGGAGGTCCGCGCGGTCACGGACCCGCTGCGCGTCGAGCTCATGTGCGCGGGCACGCACCCGTTCGCGCGGTGGGCGCAGCAGAAGGTCACCGACAAGCAGCGCTACGCGACGCTCATCGACCGGACCCAGTGGTGGGGCCGGCAGATGCTCATCTACGGCGTGCACGTCCACGTCGGCATCGAGGACCGCTCGAAGGTGCTGCCGATCTCGCGCGCGCTGCTCACGTGCTTCGCGCACCTGCAGTCGCTCTCGGCGTCCAGCCCGTTCTGGGGCGGTCGGGACACCGGCTACGCGTCGAACCGCGCGCTGATGTTCCAGCAGCTGCCGACCGCCGGGCTGCCGTTCCAGTTCGAGCGCTGGGAGCAGCTCGAGGACTACGTCGCCGACATGCTGCACACCGGCGTGATCGACGCGTTCGACGAGGTGCGCTGGGACGTGCGGCCGTCGCTGCGGTTCGGCACGATCGAGACCCGGGTGTGCGACGGCGCGTCGAACCTGCTCGAGGTCACGGCGCTGGCCGCGCTCACGCACTGCCTCGTCGAGCGCTTCTCCTCGATGCTCGACCGGGGCGAGGAGCTGCCGACGATGCAGCCGTGGTTCGTCCAGGAGAACAAGTGGCGCTCGGCGCGCTACGGCATGGACGCGATCGTGATCGTGAACGCCGCGGGCGACGAGGAGCTCGTGACCGACGCGGTCGAGCGCCTCCTCGTGGACCTCGCCCCGGTCGCCGAGCGCCTCGGGTGCACCGCGGAGCTCGACGCGGTCCGGGTCATCCTGCGACGCGGCGCCTCGTACCAGCGCCAGCGCGCCGTGGCGCGTCGCCACGGCGGCGAGCTCGACGCGGTGGTCGCGGCCCTGGTCGCGGAGATGCGGGCCGGCCGCCCGCTCTGAGTCCCGCCCTTCCGGGCGTGCCGTCGATGTCGCGTCGTCCACTACTTGGTTATGCCGACTAGCGGGTATAGCCTTCTTCCATGCCCGAGTCCCCCCGCGACCCCCAGCTCCTCAAGGGGGTGCTCCCGATCCTCGTCCTGGCGCTCCTCACCGAGCGCGAGTCCTACGGGTACGAGCTCGTCACCCGCCTCCAGTCCGACGGGCTCACCGACATCACCACGGGGACCGTCTACCCGGTGCTGGCCCGCCTCGAGCGCGACGACCTGATCGCCTCCCGGCTCGTCGCCTCCCCCGCCGGCCCCGCCCGCAAGTACTACGTCCCCACCGCCGCCGGCAGCACCGAGCTCGGCGACGCCGTGGCCGCGTGGCGCGGGCTCGTCACCACCGTCGACACGGTGCTCACCCGGGCCCTGCCCGGAGCCCCGGCGCTCAGCAAGGAGTCCTCATGACCACCACCGCCCCCGCGCGCCCCGGTCTGCGCGACCGCCTCCGCCGCGACTGGTACCGCCTGCGCTTCGAGCTTGCGATGCAGGACTACCCGCCGAAGGACTACCGCCGGATCGCCCGGTCCCTCACCGCCGAGATCGACGCGGCCGCGGCGGACACCGGCATGCGGCAGGCCCTGCGCGACCTCGGCTCGCCGCGTCGCCTCGCGGCCGGCTACTACGCCGAGCTCGACCGGGAGCGGCCGCGCTACTGGGACGGCGGCATCGTCCTGGGCCTCGTCCTGCTCGGTGCGTGGGTCTGCCTGCTCGCGTACTGGGGTGGCGCAGGCGACACGCTGCTCGCGCAGGGCGGCGGGACCGTGACGCTCGACTACCTGGGCGCCCCGACGACGATCACGGCGACGGACGACGAGCTCGCGCTCGCCACGAGCCTCACGCTGCGCGGCACGCTCGTCGTCGGCGGCCTCGCGGCGGTCGGGTTCGCGCTGGGCTCCCGGCTCTGGCGTCTCCTGCCGCGCCGCACGCGGCAGCCCGCCTGAGGCGTCGCGGCGGCCGCAGCACCCACGGCCCCGGCCCGGCCCGGCCCGGCCCGGCAGCGCTCAGACCAGGACCTGCGTGAGCGGCATCGACGAGTCCACCGCGAGGTCGAGCGACGAGGCGGGCAGCCCGCGCCGCACGACCGCCGCGCCCAGCGCCGCGATCATCGCCCCGTTGTCGGTGCAGTACCGGATCGGCGGGATGCGCAGGTCGATGCCCGCCTCGGCGCAGCGCTTCGCGGCCATCTCCCGCAGCTGGGAGTTCGCCGAGAAGCCGCCGCCGACCACGAGCGTCGACACGTCGTGCCGGCGGCACGCGGCGATCGTCTTCGCGGTCAGCACGTCCGCCACCGCCTCCGCGAACGACGCCGCGACGTCCTCGAGCGGCAGCGGCTGACCGGCGTCCTGGCGGGCCTCGACCCAGCGGGCCACCGCCGTCTTCAGCCCCGAGAACGAGAAGTCGTACGCGTGCGCCGCTTGGTCCTTCGGCGCGGTCAGGCCGCGCGGGAAGCGGATCGCCGTCGGGTCGCCCGCGCGCGCGAGCCGGTCGATGTGCGGGCCACCCGGGTACGGGAGGCCCAGCAGGCGGCCGACCTTGTCGAACGCCTCGCCCGCCGCGTCGTCGAGCGTCGAGCCGAGCTCGGTGACGCCCGTGACGACGTCGTCGACGAGCAGCAGGCTCGAGTGCCCGCCCGAGACCACGAGGGCCATGACCCGGTCCGGGAACAGCCCGTCGACGAGCTCGTCGACGGCCGCGTGCCCGATCACGTGGTTCACGCCGTACAGCGGGACGCCGAGCCCGAGCGCCAGCGCCTTCGCGGCGGACGCCCCGAGCGTGAGGGGCCCGACGAGCCCCGGGCCGGCGGTCACCGCGACCGCGTCGACGTCGGACAGCGCGACCCCGGCCTCCGAGAGCGCACGCTCGATCGTCGGCACCATCGCCTCGAGGTGGGCGCGCGAGGCGATCTCGGGGATGATCCCGCCGAACCGCGCGTGCTCGTCCATCGAGCTCGCGACGGCGTCCACGAGGAGCTCGCTGCGGTCGTCGTGCGCGCGCACGAGGGCGACCCCGGTCTCGTCGCACGACGTCTCGATCCCCAGCACGAGCGGTCCACCAGACATGCCGTCCAGGATAGGTGGCGCGCGGCCCGCCTCCGGTCAGCCGGGCTCGGGGCCCGTCGCCGCGGGACGGTCCGGGTCGCTCGACCACTGCGACCACGAGCCGGGGTAGAGCCGCGCCTCGACGCCGATCGACGCGAGCGCCGCGACCTCGTGCGCCGCCGTCACGCCCGACCCGCAGTAGACCCCGACCTCGCCCGGGCCCGGCCCCACGCCGAGCGCCGCGAACCGCTCACGGAGCGCGTCGGCGGGAAGGAAGCGGCCGTCGGGGCCGAGGTTGCCCGCGGTCGGTGCGCTGAGCGCCGCCGGCACGTGCCCGGCGCGGGGGTCGACGGGCTCGACCTCGCCGCGGTAGCGCTCCGGTGCGCGCGCGTCGAGCAGCGTCCCGGCGCGGGCGAGCGCGGCTGCCTCGTCGGCGTCGACCGTCGGGAGCCGCCCGGCCGAGAGCTCGACATCCCCGGGCTCGGGCACGACGTCCCCCTGCTCGAGCGCTCCCCCGGCGGCGACCCACGCGTCGAGCCCGCCGTCGAGCAGCCGGACGTCGGTGCGGCCGGCCCAGCGCAGCAGCCACCACGCGCGCGCCGCGGACATCCCGCCCACGGCGTCGTAGGCGACGACCGGCGTCCCCTGGCGGACGCCCCACCGGCGGGCCGCGGCCTGCAGCGCCGCGACGTCCGGCAGGGGGTGGCGCCCGGCCTGCGGCGTCGGGGGTGCCGCCAGCTCGGTCTCAAGGTCGACGTAGACCGCGCCGGGCACGTGGCCCGCGCGGTGCTGCTCGGCGCCGTCGGACCGCCCGAGCGCCCAGCGCACGTCGAGCACGACCGGGTGCGCGTCGCCGTCCCGCGCGAGGAGCGCGGCCAGCTCGCCAGCGGTGACGAGGACCGCGGACCGGGTCGCGTCCGCCGCGACGGGCTCGGCGCCGGACCCGTCGGCGCGGGCGCCCGGCGCGTCCGGCGCAGGCGCGGCGTCGAGCGCGAGCCCCATCGTCCACGCATCGACGTTCTCCGGCTGGTAGTACCCGCGCCGCCGCCCGAGCCGCTCGAAGCCGGCGCGCTCATAGAGCCGCAGCGCGGGCTCGTTGTCGACGCGCACCTCGAGCAGCACGCGCGCGGCGCCGAGACCATGCGCGCGGTCGACGAGCCGGTCGAGCAGCAGGCGCCCGATCCCGCGGCCCTGGTGGGGCGTCGCCGTGCCGATCGTCATGACCTGCGCGTCCTCGCCGTCGAACCACAGCCCGGCGTACCCGACGACCTCGCCCGCCGCGTCGCGCGCGGCGACGTACCAGCGGTCCTCGCCGGAGATCTCGTCCGCGAGCGACGCGAGCGACCAGGCCCCCGCCCCGAAGAGCTCCGTCTCGAGGCGCGCGAGCGCCGGGAGGTCCGCGACCGCGAGCCGGTCGACCGTCACGCCCGGGTGCCCGACGGTCATGCCAGCGCGCGCTTGCGCTCGGCGGGCGGGACGGCGTCGGGCCGGCGCAGGTAGAGCGGCTCCGACGGCAGCAGCGTCCCGGCCGGTGCGGCGGCGAGCCGGGCGAGGGCCAGGCGCGCGAGCACCGCGGGGTCCGGGTCGAGCGGTCCGTCCTCGGCGGGCGGCAGGTCGGCGGCGTACTGCAGCGCGCCGCGCCCGACGACGACCGCCCCGGCGGCGCGTCCCTCGGCGGCGACCGACGCGGCGCTACCCACGGAGGGACCCGAGACGAGCTCGACGAGGGCGCCGGTGTGCGCGGCGCGGGCGCTGCTCGGGGTCGCGGCGTCGAGGCCTGCCGCGGTCGGGGCGCCGTCGCCGGTCGCGGTGTCCGCACCGGCAGCGGCACCGTCGCCCGCCGCGGTGACCCGGTACCGCGCCCAGTACACCTCGCGCCGGCGCGCGTCGGACGCCACGAGCACCTCGTCACCGACGGCGAGCCCGAGCCGGTCGGCGGCCTCGGCCGCGAGCGCGTCGAGGCTGCTCACGCCCTGCACCGGGACGCCGAGCGCGAGCGCGAGCGTCCGGGCGGTCACGAGCCCGACGCGCAGGCCGGTGTAGGGCGCGGGGCCGGTGCCCGCGACGACCGCGGTGACCTGCGTGCGGTCGACGCCCGCCTCGGTGAGGACGGCGTCGATCATCGGGGCGAGGAGCTCCGCGTGGTGGCGCTGCTCGGGGGCCGACCGCGCGGCGAGCGTGCGGCCGGTCTCGTCGGTCAGCGCGACGGCGACGGAGCTGGACGTGTCGAGGGCGAGGACGGGCACGGGTCCAGCATCCCATCCCCGCCCGGGTCACCGCGGGCAGGCCGCCGCGCCGCACGCCGACGCACCGCGGCGCGGCGCGGCGGTCACGTCAGCGCGGCAGCGCGACCCCGGCCCACCGCTCGCCCACGGCGGTCACCGTGACGGTCCGCACCCCGGCCGAGGGGTCGTCGTCGGACCCGGTCGCCGCGTCTCCGCGCGGGCGCCGGAGCACGATCTCGAGCCGGTCCTGCGCGAGCGCCTCGACGAGCCCCTCGCCCCACTCGACGACGGTCACCGACTCGTCGAGGCTCGCGTCGAGGTCGAGCGCGTCGACCTCGTCGAGCGAGCCGAGCCGGTACGCGTCGACGTGCACGAGCGAGGTCCCCGTGACGGTCCCGGTCGCCCCCGCGCCCGCCGCCTCACCGTCCGGCCCGCTCGCCGGCGGCAGCGGGGGGTGCACGCGCGCGATGATGAACGTCGGCGACGCGACCTGCCCCCGCACGCCGAGCCCGGCGCCGATCCCCTGCGTGAGCGTCGTCTTGCCGGCCCCGAGGTCGCCCGTGAGGATCACGAGGTCACCCGCCCGCAGCACGCCCGCGAGCGCCCGGCCGTACGCGCGCGTCGCGTCCGCGTCGGCCAGCTCGACGACGACCTGCTGCTCCTGCGCGGCGCTCACCGGCCGGCACCCGCGGGCGCGGCGGTCACGGCACCGGCGGCCGCCGGGGGTGGCGGGGCCGGCGCGTCGTCGGCCGCTCCGTCCACCGAGCGCCCGGCCGGTGCGCCGGTCCCCGCGGCGGCCGTCGCCGCGCCGCCACCGGGCTGCTCGCTGTCGACATGCACGCGCGGGACCCGCGCGCCGAGGCGCGTGACGATCTCGTAGCTGATGGTCCCCGCGCAGCGCGCCCAGTCCTCGGCCGTCGGGCCGCCGTCCGCGCCGGTGCCGAACAGCACGACCCGGTCCCCGGGCTGGTCGACCGCACCCGGACCGAGGTCGAGCACGACCTGGTCCATGCACACGCGGCCGGCGACGGCCACGCGCCGCCCGCCGACGAGGACGGGGGCGCCGGGGTGGTCGGGGCCGCCCGACGCGTGGCGCGGGACCCCGTCGGCGTACCCGACCGGGACGACGCCGAGCACCGTGCGCGTCGTCGTCGTGTAGGCGTGCGCGTACGAGACGCCCTGGCCGGCGCCGACGGTCTTCACGGTCGCGAGGTCGGCCTCGAACGTCATCGCCGGGACGAGCCCGTAGTCCGCGGGGCCGCCGAGCTGCGGGACGGGCGAGAGCCCGTACACCGCGATGCCGGGGCGGACCAGGTCGTAGTGCACCGCGGGGCTCGTGAGCGTCGCGGCGGAGTTGGCGAGGTGGCGGACCTCGAGGTGTGCCCCGCGGGTCTCGGCGAGGCGCACGGCGTCCGCGAACACCTCGGCCTGCGCGAGCACCGTGGGGTGCGTCGGCTCGTCGGCGAACGCGAGGTGCGACCAGATGCCGACGACCTCCACGGCCCCCTCGGCCTGCGCCCGCAGCGCGGCGTCGAGCACGTCGGGGAGGTCCGCCGGGGTCAGCCCGTTGCGGCCGAGCCCGGTGTCGACCTTGAGGTGCACCCGCGCGGTGCGGCCCGTGCGGCGTGCGGCGTCGACGACCGCGTCGAGGGCCCACGCGCCCGCGACCGAGACGTCGACGTCGGCCTCGAGCAGCGCGCCGAACGGGGCGCCGGGCGCGTGCAGCCACGTCAGGACGCGCCCGGTGATCCCGGCGGCCCGCAGCTCGAGCGCCTCGGCGGCCTGCGCGGCGCCGAGCCACGTCGCTCCCCCGGCGAGCGCGGCCCGTGCGCTCGGGACGAGCCCGTGGCCGTACGCGTCGGCCTTGACGACCGCCATGACCTGGGCGCCGGGCGCGTGCTGCGCGAGGGCGCGGACGTTCCCGCGGATCGCGGCGAGGTCGACGACGGCACGGGCGGGGTAGTCGCTCACCCGCCCAGTCTCCCACCGGTCGACGACCGCACGCGGTCACCCGTCCGCGGTTCCCGGGCCGGCCGGGCCCGTGCCCCGTCAGACGGGGACGACGACGTCCGCGCGCCCCCGCGTCGCGGCGACGAGCCGGGCGTTGCGCTCGTCGGGCCCGTGCGCCCAGGCGTGCGCCGCGGCGGGGTCCTTGCCGAAGCGCTCGTGCCGCGCGACGAGCCGGCTCAGCCGCACGTCGTCGTCGGGCTCGACGAACCACGCCTCGTCGAGCAGCGCGCGCACCGGCCCGAACCCCGCGTCGTCGAGCAGCAGGTAGTTGCCCTCCGTCACGACGAGCGGCGTGGTGGCCGGGACGGCGATGGCCCCGGCGACGCCGTTGCGCAGGTCGCGCCGGTACTCGGGGGCGTACACGACGTCGCCGCGCACGTCCCGCAGCCGCCGCAGCAGCGCGACGTACCCCGCGGCGTCGAACGTGTCCGGCGCACCCTTGCGGTCGGCGCGCCCGAGCCGCTCGAGCTCGGTCTGCGCGAGGTGGAACCCGTCCATCGGCACGACGACGCACCGCGCGCCGAACGCCTCGGCGACCTCCGCCGCGAGCGTCGACTTGCCCGCACCCGGCGCACCTGCGATCCCGAGCACCTGGCGCCCGCCGCGCGCGAGCAGCGCCCGCACGCGGTCCGCGAGCGCGTCGGTGAGGATCACGACGCGAGCAGCTGGGCGACGGTCCGCGGCAGCGCCTCGGCGACCGCGAGCGCCGCGACCGGGCCCCCGGGGTTCGCGACGTGGGCCGCGCGGCCGTGCACGAGCGACGCGCAGGCCGCGAGCGCCGCGACGAGCGAGGGCTCGCCCGCGAGGTCCTGCGCCCGCCCGGCGAGCAGAGCGCCGAGCAGCCCGGCGAGGACGTCGCCCGCTCCCGCGGTCGCGAGCCACGCGGGAGCGTCGGCCTGCGCGTACACGGCGTCGTCCGGCCCGACGACGAGCGTCGTCGCCCCCTTGAGCAGCACGGTCGCGCGCGTGAGCTCGCGGGCGCGCCGGGCCCAGCGCAGCGGCTCCGCCTCGACCTGCGCGCGGTCGACGTCCTCGCCGCGCGCGCTCAGCAGCGTCGCGAGCTCACCGGCGTGCGGGGTCAGCACGACCCACGGCGCGAGCCGCTCCGGCAGCAGCGTCAGGGCCCCCGCGTCGACGACGGCCGGGAGCTCCTGGGCGAGCACGCCCGCGAGCGCGCCGTGCACCCGCTCGGCCTGCGCCGAGTCCGTGGGGTCGACGCCCGGGCCGAGCACCCACGCCTGGACCCGCCCGTCGCCCGCGACGACCTCGGGGCGGTGCGAGACGACGGCCGCGGTCACCCCGGGCGACCCGAGGTAACGGACCATGCCGACCCCGGCGTGCACCGCGGCGGAGACCGTGAGCACCGCGGCGCCCGGGTACGCGGGCGTCCCGGCGACGACCCCGACGACGCCACGCGTGTA
Source organism: Cellulomonas cellasea (assembly GCF_006538745.1). Classification (GTDB taxonomy): domain Bacteria; phylum Actinomycetota; class Actinomycetes; order Actinomycetales; family Cellulomonadaceae; genus Cellulomonas_A; species Cellulomonas_A cellasea. Next base: position 251,815 of record NZ_BJLR01000001.1, read on the forward strand.
CTTGTGCGCCGCGCGGGGCGGCACGGGCCACAGGGCCGCGGCGTCGCGGGGCTCGAGCCGTGCGACCGCGGGGCGTGCGCCGGAGAGGTCGAGCCCGAGGTCGACGGCCTCGACCCGCCCGGCGGACGCGCACGCGGGGGGCACGAGCAGCGCCGGCTTCGGGGCGCCGAACGTCACGGTCACGTCGGCGGCGAGCACGGCTCCGGGCTCCCCGGCCGGCGCGGACCCCGACCCGTTCGACCCGCCCGGACGCGGCACGTCCCCGTCGTCGACCCCGACGCCGCTCGGGACGTCGACGGCCACGACGCACGGACCGTCGCCGCGGCCGCCCGCCCGCTCGTCCGCGACGAGCTCGCCGAGCAGCGCGAGCACCTCCGCCCCCGGCCCGCGCACCGCGCTGTGCCCGGCGCGCGCACCGATGCCGAGCACGCCGTCGAGCACCACGTCCGCCGTGAACGCCTCGGCGATCGCGTCGCCCGGCCACACCCGTGCGCCCGGGCCCCCGTCGGCGACGCTCACGACGCTGCAGCCGGCCGACCGGAGCGCCGCGAGCCCGGTCTCGTGCAGGCGCTCGGCCGTCGCGACCGCGAGCACCGCGACGCCGCGACGCGCGAGCAGCGCTCCGGCGTGCAGCGCGTCGCCGCCGTTGTTGCCCGCGCCGGCGAGCACGACGACCCGGCTCCCCGCGACGCGCCCGCGCCGTGCGCGCAGCTCCCGGACGACCACCCCGGCGAGCGCGAACGCCGCCCGGTCCATGAGCGGCACGCCCGCGGCGAGCAGCGGTTCCTCGGCGGTGCGGACGTCCGCAGCGGTGTAGGCGACGATCACCGGCCCATCTTGGCGGAGTCGGGCGTGCCACCGCTCGGCGGGCCGCGACCGTCTCGGCGGGCGCGCGCGCGAGCCGCGGGTAGGTTCTGGTCTCATGCGCTTCGGACTCTTCATCCCCCAGGGCTGGCGGCAGGACCTCACGGGCATCGCCACGGCCGACCACTGGAACGTCATGAACGGGCTCGCCCAGCACGCCGACACCGGCGACGTCTGGGAGTCCATCTGGGTCTACGACCACTTCCACGCCGTCCCCGAGCCCAACGGCGAGGCGACGCACGAGGCGTGGAGCCTCATCAACGCGTACGCCGCGAGCACCCGCCGCGTCCGCCTCGGCCAGATGTGCACGTGCATGGCCTACCGCAACCCCGCCTACCTCGCGAAGGTCGCAGCGACCGCCGACGTCATCAGCGGCGGCCGCGTCGAGATGGGCATCGGCGCGGGCTGGTACGAGCACGAGTGGCGCGCGTACGGCTACGGCTTCCCGCGTGCCGGCGAGCGCCTCGCGATGCTCGACGAGGGCGTGCAGATCTTCCGGCAGCTCTGGTCGACCGGCACCGCGACGCTCGACGGGAAGCACTACCAGGTCGACGGCGCGCAGCTCTCGCCGCTGCCGCTGCAGACCGACGGCCCCCCGCTGTGGATCGCGGGCGGCGGCGAGCAGAAGACCCTGCGCATCGCCGCCCAGCACGCGCAGTACACGAACTTCGACGGGACGCCCGAGACGTTCACGCACAAGTCCGAGGTCCTGCGCGGGCACTGCGAGGCGCTCGGGCGGCCGTTCGAGGAGATCACGCGGTCGTCCAACTACAACGTCGTGATCGGTGCCACCGAGGCGGAGGTCGAGGACCGGCTCGCGTGGGTCGCGGACCACTACGGCCGCACGGTCCCCGCCAAGGCCGCCGAGGTCGTCGAGCAGTTCCGCAACGGGCCCCTCGTCGGGACCCCCGAGCAGATCGTCGGGAAGCTCCGTGAGCTCGAGGCCCTGGGCATGACGTACGCGATCACGTACTTCGCGGAGGCCGCCTACGACCGCTCGGGCATCGAGCTGTTCGAGCGCGAGGTCGTGCCGGCGCTGCGCTGACCGGCGCTCCCCCGACCGGGCCGCCTCTCCTGCGGGAGGGGCGGCCCGCGTCGTGCCGGGCCGGGGTCAGGCCGGGTCGCGCTCGGCGACCACGACCGCCGACGCGATCCCCGCGTCGTGCGAGATCGACAGGTGGAAGCGCGCGACGCCGAGCTCGTCCGCGCGCGCCGCGACCGTCCCGACCACCTCGACGACGGGCTGCTGACCCGGGACGCGGCGGACCGTCGCGTCCTGCCAGCTCATGCCCGCGGGCGCCCCGAGCGCCTTGGCGATCGCCTCCTTGGCGGCGAACCGGGCGGCGAGCGACGCGGGCGGCAGGTGCCGCTCGTCGGGCGTGAACAGCCGCTCGAGCAGCCCGGGTGCACGCTCGAGGGTCGCCACGAACCGCGCGACGTCGACGACGTCGATACCGACGCCGACGATCACCGGGCGACCCGCGCGGCCGGAGCCCGCCGGTCGACCCGCGCGGGGCCCGCGAGCGGAAGCACGCCGACCGCCGGCGCCCGCCCGCGGCCCGCGCTCACTCGACCGTGACCGACTTCGCGAGGTTGCGCGGCTGGTCGACGTCGAGGCCACGCGCGGTCGCGAGCTCGCACGCGAAGATCTGCAGCGGCACGACGGCGAGCAGCGGCGCGAGCAGCACGGGCGCCTGCGGGACGTAGAACACCTCGTCCGCGAACGGCCGGACGTCCTCGTCGCCGTCCTCGGCGACCACGAGCGTGCGGGCGCCGCGCGCGCGGATCTCCTGGATGTTCGAGACGACCTTCGAGTGCAGCGAGTCCCGCCCGCGCGGCGACGGCACGATCACGAAGACCGGCTGACCGGGCTCGATGAGCGCGATCGGCCCGTGCTTGAGCTCGCCGGCCGCGAAGCCCTCGGCGTGGATGTACGCGAGCTCCTTGAGCTTGAGCGCACCCTCGAGCGCGACGGGGTACCCGACGTGCCGGCCGAGGAACAGCACCGACGACGTGTCCGACATCCAGCGCGCGATCTCGCGGACCCGCCCGGCGCGGTCGAGCACCTGCTGGATCTTGTCGGGCATCTGGCGCAGGTCCTCGAAGATCTCCGCGATCTCGTCGGGGAACTTGTTGCCGCGCAGCTGCGCGAGGTACAGCCCGAGCAGGTACGCCGCGGTGATCTGCGACAGGAACGCCTTCGTCGAGGCGACCGCGATCTCCGGCCCGGCGTGCGTGTAGAGCACCGCGTCGGACTCGCGCGGGATCGTCGAGCCGTGCGTGTTGACGATCGCGAGCACCTTGGCGCCCTGCTCGCGCGCGTGCCGGACCGCCATGAGCGTGTCCATCGTCTCGCCCGACTGCGAGATCGCCACGACGAGGGTCTTCTCGTTGACGACCGGGTCGCGGTACCGGAACTCGTGCGCGAGCTCGACCTCGACCGGGATGCGGCACCAGTGCTCGATCGCGTACTTCGCGACGTGCCCGGCGTACGCGGCGGTGCCGCACGCGATCACGACGATCTTGTCCACGGACCGCAGCACCGACTCGTCGATGCGCAGGTCGTCGAGCACGAGCCTGCCCTGCAGGTCCGTCCGGCCGAGCAGCGTGTCCGCGACGGCCTGCGGCTGGTCGTGGATCTCCTTGTCCATGAACGAGCGGAACCCGCTCTTCTCGGCGGCCGCGGCGTCCCAGTCGACCGTGTAGCGCCGGCCCTCGGCGGGGCGGCCGTCGAAGTCGGTGACCGTGACCGACGTCGAGGTGATCGTGACGACCTGGTCCTGCCCGAGCTCGAGCGCCTGCTTGGTGTGCGCGATGAACGCCGCGACGTCCGACCCCAGGAAGTTCTCGCCGTCCCCGAGGCCCACGACGAGCGGGGAGTCGTGCCGTGCGCCGACGACGACGTCGGGCAGGTCAGCGTGCACCGCGAGCAGCGTGAACGTGCCGTGCAGGCGGCGGACGACCGTCGTGAGCGCCTGGGTCAGGTCCGGCGTCTGCTCGTACTGGCGCGCGAGGAGGTGCGCGACGACCTCGGTGTCGGTCTCGGAGTCGAACTCGACACCGGCGGCGAGCAGCTCGGCCTTGAGGGCGACGAAGTTCTCGACGATGCCGTTGTGGATGAGCGCGAGCTTGCCGACGACGTGCGGGTGCGCGTTGACGTCGTTCGGCGCGCCGTGCGTGGCCCAGCGGGTGTGGCCGATCGCGGCGGTCGACGGGCACAGCGGCTCGGCGTCGAGCACCTCGACGAGGTTCGCGAGCTTGCCCGCCTTCTTCGCGCTCGTGAGCGTGCCGTCGCCGCACGTGAGCGCGACGCCCGCGGAGTCGTAGCCGCGGTACTCGAGCCGGCGCAGACCCTCCAGCACGACGTCGAGCGGGCGACCGCTCGGATCCTGGCTACCGACGTATCCCACGATTCCGCACATGGTGGGGAGTCTACGGGTGCGCGCGTCGGGCTCCGGGTGATCTCGCGCACGTGACGACGGCGCCGCTCGGGGCGGAGCCGCCTCCGGCGGCAGGGGTGCGGCGACCCCGCGGTCGTCGGGCCGGCCGGCGCGGTCCCGTCCGGCAGAATGGCTCCTCGTGGCCCCCTCCGCCCTCGCGCCGTCGTCCCCGTACGTCGACCTCGACCGGTCCGCGTGGGCCCGGCTGAGCGAGTCCACGCCGCTGCCGCTCACCGACGCCGACGTCACGCGGCTGCGCGGGCTCGGCGACCCGATCGACCTCGCGGAGGTGGACGCGGTCTACCGCCCGCTGTCCCGCCTGCTCGACCTGTACGTCGGCGCGACGCGCGGGCTGCACGAGGCGTCGAGCACGTTCCTGCGCGAGGACACCGGCAGCACGCCGTACGTGATCGGCGTCGCCGGCTCCGTCGCGGTCGGCAAGTCGACGACCGCGCGCCTGCTGCGCGAGCTCATGGCCCGCTGGCCCGCGACCCCGCGGGTCGAGCTGCTCACGACCGACGGCTTCCTCTACCCGAACGCCGAGCTCGCCCGCCGCGGGCTCATGGAGCGCAAGGGCTTCCCGGAGTCGTACGACCGGCGCGCGCTCGTGCGGTTCCTCACCAAGGTCAAGGCCGGCCGCGCCGAGGTCCGCGCACCGGTGTACGACCACCTGACGTACGACATCGTGCCGGGCGCGGAGGTCGTCGTGCGACGCCCCGACGTGCTCATCGTCGAGGGCCTCAACGTGCTCCAGCCGGCGCGCCCGTCGCTCGACGGCGGCGTCTCCAACCTCGCGGTCAGCGACTTCTTCGACTTCTCGATCTACGTGGACGCCCGCACGGCGGACGTGCGGCAGTGGTACGTCGACCGGTTCCTGTCCCTGCGCGCGACGGCGTTCGCCCGTCCCGAGTCGTACTTCCACCGGTACGCGTCGCTCTCCGACGACGAGGCCGTGGTCCGCGCGGAGGCCATCTGGGACGCGATCAACGCCCCGAACCTCGAGCGCAACATCGTGCCGACCCGCAGCCGCGCGACGCTCGTGCTGACCAAGGGCCCCGACCACGCGGTCCAGCGCGTGCGCCTGCGCAAGCTCTGAGCCCCCCGGCGACGCTCAGGGCGTCGGCGTCGCGGTGACCCGGGCGGCGAGCAGGGCCACCGGGAAGTGCTCCTCGCCCGTCGTCTCGAGCTGCTCGACCGCGGCCGTGACCTGCGCGGTCGGTACGCCGCAGGGATCGACGGGCCGCTCGGCCCGCACCGCGCGCCCGAGCGCGTCGACGAGCCACAGCTCCCACGTGGGGAACGGACTGGCTGCGCACGCCTGGTCCGCGCGTGCCGACTCGGACGGCTGCGCGAGCGCGTCCAGCAGCGGCGCGAGGTCGCCCTCCAGCTGTCGCACGGTCACCGCGGACCACACGCCGTCGGCGTCGGTGAGGCGCTCCCCGCTCATGCACTGCACCGCGCTGACCGGCGTGAACGACTCCGGGACCGCGCCCGGCTCGGGGGCGTCCGGGTGCGCGGTGCCCGGCGCGTCGTCCGCACGCAGCCCGAGCGCGGCGATGACCTGGGGTGCGAGGCAGTCGGCCCGCGGTGCCGTCTCGGCCTCCGCCGGGAGCGGGTCGGCCACGCCGCAGCCGGCCAGGACCGTCACGCACGCGAGCGTCGCACCGCCGAGGAGCGCGGCGCGGCGCCGCCCGGGGCTCCCTCGCCCGCGTCCCTCGTGTCGTCGTCGCATGCCGGATCCCCCGCTCGCCCCCTGCCGACCCGCGCACCGAGGGAGCACCCCCTCAGGGGTGGTCCGGTGGGCGGGAGGGACGACAGCGGTGTCGTCCCATGACGAGCGTAGGACGGACGTCGGCGCAGGGCCTCGGACGAGACCAGATCGTTAACCCGGGTGAGCGGATCGTTGCGGAGACGTGACCGGCCGGACGGCGCGCGGGTCGGTCACGGCCCGCACCCGGGTCTCGTGCAGGAGCGGCCCCGCCGGGCCGACGTCGGCCGCCGGGTCGTCCGCGGCGTCGACGTCCTCGGCGGCGTCGAGCACGACGCTCTGCTCGAGGACCGGGACGCCCGGCTGCAGCCACCGGCGCAGGACCCAGTCGATGAGCAGCCCCACGACCACGCCGATCACGACGCCGGCCACGACCGCGATGACCGGGTGGTCGTGCAGCCACGCCCCCGCGCCGACGCCGATCGCGGTGCCGTAGACGGCCCAGGTCACGGCCGCCAGCCCGGTCAGCGCGACGAAGCGCCGGCGCCGGTAGCCCAGGGCCCCGGCGGTCATGTTGACGGCGACGCGCCCCACGGGGATGTACCGAGCCGCGAGGATGAACGACGAGCCGCGGTTCGCGAGGGCGTGCTCCGCCCAGGCGAGCGTCGCCCGGCCCCGCCTGCCGCGCAGGAACCGGACGCGGTGGACGTCGACCCGGCTGCCGATCTGGTACGCGATCTGGTCCCCCGTGAACGCACCCGCGGCCGCCGACAGGACGAGGAGCCCGAGGTTCGCGCCGTCCCCGACCATCGCCGTCGCCGCGACCGCGATCACGACGGACTCGCTCGGGATCGGCGGGAAGAACCCGTCGATCGTCGCGAACACGTAGATCCCCAGGTAGATCCACCCGGAGCCCGCGAGCGCGAGGATCCACTCCTCCAGCACCAGTCATCAGCTCCACTAGGTCGTGGCAGCGAAGCCGCCGGCGAGGTCGTCCTGTCACGGTAGGTCGCCGCCCGTGGCTGCCGGAATGGGGGAAGCCCCCCAGCCGACCCCCAGCGACCCCCAGGTGACCCCGGGGTGCGCGCCCTCCCGTTCCCCTCGATCGTGCTGGACGCGGGCGTGGTGACGCGTCCGTCGACCGGATGAGATCGCGTCCAGGACGCTACTCCGAGGGACCGACAGATCGACACCTGATACCTCGTCCCGCGACCGAGGGCGCCCCAACGTGCGCCGAAGGCGCCCGCGCGGGACGACCTGCGGGGCTGCCGGGCGCGACCTGCGGCGCGGCGGTGCAGGCACGACGGCGCGCGCACGGCGCGCAGGCGCCGGCGTCCGGCCCCCGGCGCGTCCGGACGGGTCAGTGCAGCGGGAAGCCCAGCGCGCGGGCGGCGGTCTCCGGCCGGGGCTCGCCGGCCCAGCGGGCGCCGAGCTCGTCCGCGCGCGAGAGCGAGCGCAGCTCGGCCCGGTCGAGGTAGAGCGTCCCGCCGAGGTGGTCGGTCTCGTGCTGGACGATCCGCGCGGGCCAGCCCGTGAGCACCTCGTCGAGCGTCCGCCCCGTCTCGTCCGCGCCCGTGAGGCGGACCGAGCGGAGCCGCGCGACGACCGCCTGGTAGCCGACGACGCTCAGGCAGCCCTCGTAGAACGAGACGCGCTCGTCGCCGACCGCCTCGTACCGGGGGTTCACCAGCACGCGGAACGGCAGGCGCGGGCGCTCGCGCACCTGCTCGACGTCGGGGTCGACCATGCCCGGGTCCTCGACGACGGCGAGCGCGAGCGACAACCCGATCTGCGGCGCCGCGAGACCGACGCCGGGCGCGGCGTGCATCGTGCGGCGCATGAGCTCGACGAGCGCACCCAGCTCGGCCGAGTCGAGCTGCCCGTCGTACGGCGCGGCCACGGCCCGGAGCACCGGGTGACCGGCCTGGACGATCGGGGCGAGACCGTCGTGCGCGTCGGCGGCGTCGAGCAGGCGGTGCACCTGCTCGCGCACGGCGGCGGCCGGGGTCGCGCCGGGGGTCGTCGTGCTCACAGGGCGAGCCGGGCGCGCACGACGTCCGCGAGCCCGTTCGCGATGCGCTCGGCGTCGTCCTGGCTCGCGGCCTCGACCATGACCCGCACGAGCGGCTCGGTGCCGGACGGGCGCAGCAGCACGCGTCCGGTGTCGCCGAGCTCAGCGGTCGCGGCGCGCACGGCGTCCGCGAGCACCTCGTCGGTCGACGCACGCGCCCGGTCGACGCGCGGCACGTTGACGAGCGTCTGCGGGAGCCGCTGGACGATCGACGCGAGCTGCTCGAGCTTCTGGCCCGTCCCGACGACGCGCGCCGCGAGCTGGAGCGCCGTGAGCACGCCGTCGCCCGTCGTCGCGTGCTGCGCGAGGATCACGTGGCCCGACTGCTCGCCGCCCAGCGAGTAGCCGCCCGCACGCATCTCCTCGAGCACGTACCGGTCGCCGACCGCGGTCTCGATCGTGCGGATGCCCGCCGCCGTCATCGCGAGCCGCAGCCCGAGGTTGCTCATCACGGTGACCACGAGCGTGTCGTCGGTCAGGGTGCCGCGCTCGCGCATCGCGACCGCGAGGGTCCCGAGGATCTGGTCCCCGTCGACGAGCGCCCCCGTGTGGTCGACCGCGAGGCACCGGTCCGCGTCGCCGTCGAACGCGACACCGAGGTCCGCGCCGGACGCGACGACCGCCGCCTGGAGCTGCTCGGGGTGGGTCGAGCCGCACTTCTCGTTGATGTTGCGCCCGTCGGGCGAGGCGTTGATGACGACGACGTCGGCCCCGGCGGCACGCAGCGCGGCCGGGCCGACCTCGCTCGCCGCACCGTTCGCGCAGTCGACCGCGATGCGCAGCCCGGCGAGGCTCACGTCGATCGTCGAGACGAGGTGCGCGACGTAGTCGGCCCCTGCCTGCCCGTTGTCCATCCGGATGCGCCCCACGGCCGCGCCGACCGGACGCTCCCAGTCCTCGCGCAGGCGACCCTCGATCGCGACCTCGAGCTCGTCGTCGAGCTTGTGGCCGCCGCGGGCGAGGAACTTGATGCCGTTGTCGGGCATGGGGTTGTGCGACGCCGAGAGCATCACGCCGAGGTCGACGTCCAGCGACGCCGTCAGGAAGGCGACCGCCGGCGTCGGCAGCACGCCGACGTTGACCACGTCGACGCCCGCGCTGGCGAGCCCGGCGGCGACCGCGGCGCTGAGGAACTCTCCCGAGGCGCGGGAGTCCCGGCCGATCACGGCGCGCGGGCGATGCCCCTCGAACTCGCCGAGCGAGCCGAGCACGTGCGCCGCGGCCACGGACAGGTCGAGCGCGAGCTCGGCCGTGACGTCGCGGTTCGCGAGGCCACGGACCCCGTCGGTCCCGAACAGACCCATCAGGAGACTCCTTCGTCGTGCATGGTGCGGTGCTGGCCGGCTCGTGAGACGCCGATGGCCCCGATGGTCTGGTGACCGTCGGGGCCATCGGGCCACGGCTGAGGGGTCAGCGCTTGGAGTACTGCGGCGCCTTGCGGGCCTTCTTGAGACCCGCCTTCTTGCGCTCGACGACCCGCGCGTCACGCGTCAGGAAGCCGGCCTTCTTGAGCGCCGCACGGTTCGAGTCGGCGTCGATCGCGTTGAGCGCACGGGCGATGCCGAGGCGCAGCGCGCCGGCCTGGCCCGAGACGCCGCCGCCCGTGATGCGCGCGACGATGTCGAAGCGGCCCTCGACGTCGACGAGCTTGAGCGGCGAGTTGACGAGCTGCTGGTGCACCTTGTTCGGGAAGTAGTCCTCGAGGGTGCGGCCGTTGATCTTCCACTGCCCGGTGCCGGGCACGAGGCGCACGCGGGCGATGGCCTCCTTGCGGCGGCCGAGGGCCTGGCCGGGAGCCGTGATGCTCTGGCCGCGGCCCGTGGGCGCCGCCGTCTCGGAGGTGTAGCTGGTGGGCGTGTCGTCGCCCTCAAGGTCGATGTCGACCGTGGTCTCGGCCACTGGTGTGTCCTCGCGTCCTGTCTGGGTGGCTGGCTTCAGCAGGCTCAGGCCTGCTGAGCGACCTGGGTGATCTCGAAGGGCTTCGGCTGCTGGGCCGCGTGGGGGTGCTCCGCGCCGACGTACACCTTCAGCTTGCTCATCTGAGCGCGCGAGAGGGAGTTCTTCGGGAGCATGCCGCGCACGGCCTTCTCGATCGCCCGCTCGGGGTGCTTGTCGAGGAGGTCGGCGTACGCGGTGGCACGCAGGCCACCCGGGTAACCGGAGTGGCGGTAGGCAAGCTTGGTCTCACGCTTATTGCCCGTGAGGGCCACCTTGCCCGCGTTGATGACGACGACGAAGTCGCCACCGTCGACGTGCGGGGCGAAGGTCGCCTTGTGCTTGCCGCGCAGCAGCGTGGCCACGTGGGTGGCGAGGCGGCCCAGGACGACATCGGTCGCGTCGATGACGTACCAGTTCCGCTCGACGTCGCCGGGCTTCGGGGTGTACGTGCGCACGGTCTAAGCCTTCGTCTCGTGTTGCTGAATGTGTTCACGGCGTGGGACCACAGGGGGTCCCGCCGATGAGTGCTGTCGGTGGAGCATCCCTGGCCGGCGAGTGGGATCGCACCGGCACGACCGACCGAGCTGGACCCGGCGGGAGCAGGTAGCGGCTGCTCTTCGCACATCCAGCGCAGGCGGGAGACGCACAACGACACACCAGAGTAGCCGCCGGGCCGAGGCAGGGTCAAAACGCGGGCGGCTGAACCCGGTGTGACGTCGCCGGGCGCGCCGGATTCGCGCGAGCCCGCGCGAGCGCGTGCACCGGCCCGACGGCTCAGCGCGCGCGCCGCACCCGCCCCGCGTCCCACACCGGCTCCGGCGTCTCGACGACCTCGCCGTCCGCCCCGAACGACAGGAACCGGTCGAAGCCGCGCGCGAACCACCGGTCGTGCGTCACGGCCATGACGGTCCCCTCGAACGCCTCGAGGCCGGCCTCGAGCGCCTCGGCGGAGTGCAGGTCGAGGTTGTCGGTCGGCTCGTCGAGCAGCAGGAGCGTCGCGCCGCCGAGCTCGAGCAGCAGGATCTGGAACCGCGCCTGCTGGCCGCCCGAGAGCGTGTCGTACGCCTGCTCGGCCGCGGCGACGAGCTCGTAGCGGTCGAGCGCCTTGCTCGCGGGCTCCCGGCCCAGCCCCGGGCGGTGCCCGTCGCCGCGGTGCAGGATCTCGAGCAGCGTGCGGCCCCCGAGCTCGGGGTGCGTGTGGTTCTGCGCGAACCAGCCGGGGCGCACGCGCGAGCCGAGCACGACGCGCCCGCTGTGCGCCACGGGGGCGACGTCGACCTCGCCCGCGGGCTCGTGCTCCGGGCCGGGGTCCGAGCCGCCGGTCGCGAGCAGCCGCAGGAAGTGGGACTTGCCCGAGCCGTTCGACCCGAGCACCGCGACGCGCTCCCCGAACCAGACCTCGAGGTCGAACGGCTTCATCAGCCCGGTGAGCTCGAGCCCGGTCGCGACGACCGCGCGCTTGGCCGTCCGGCCGCCCCGCAGCCGCACCCGCACGTTCTGCTCGCGCGCCATGACCTGCGGCGGACCGGCCTCCTCGAACTTGCGCAGGCGCGTCTGGGCGGCCTGGTAGCGCGACGCGAGCCCGTCGTTGAACGCGGCCTTGTTCTTCAGCGTGAAGACGAGGTCCTTGAGCTTCGCGTGCTCCTCCTCCCAGCGGCGCATGAGCTCCTCGAGCCGCGAGCGCCGGTCCTCGCGCGCCTGCGGGTACGTGCGGAACGAGCCGCCGTGCACCCAGATGCTCGAGCCGGCGGCAGTCGGCTCGAGCGTCGCGACCTGGGTCGCCGTCGTCGAGAGGAGCTCGCGGTCATGGCTCACGAACAGGACCGTCTTGGGCGACGCCGCGAGCTGCTGCTCGAGCCAGCGCTTGGTGGGGACGTCGAGGTAGTTGTCGGGCTCGTCGAGCAGCAGGACCTCCTCGGGCCCGCGCAGCAGGGCCTCGAGCACGAGCCGCTTCTGCTCGCCGCCGGACAGCGTGCGCACCTCGCGGTGCTGCGCGCGGTCGAACGGGATCGACAGCACCGAGTCGGTCACCTGGTCCCAGCCCGCCTCGGCCTCGTAGCCGCCGACATCCGCCCAGTCGACGAGCGCCGTCGCGTACCGCATCTGCGCGGGCTCGTCGTCGACCTCCATGATGCCGAGCTCGGCGGCGGCGAGCTCGGTCGCGGCGTCCCGGACCGCCGCCGGCGCCAGCGACGCGAGCAGGTCGCGGATCGAGCGGTCGTCGTCGATCCGGCCGACCATCTGCCGCATCACGCCGAGCCCCCCGCTGCGGGCGACTGCTCCCCCGTGCGGCGCCTCGTCGCCCGCGACGATCCGCAGCAGCGTCGTCTTGCCCGCGCCGTTCGGCCCGACGAGCGCGACCTTGGCGCCGTCCGCGACGCGCAGGTCGACCTGGTCGAGCAGCGGGCGGCCGTCGGGCAGGTAGTAGCTCACGGAGCTGATGTCGAGGTGTCCCACCCCACCAGTGTCCCGGGCCGCGAGCCCTGCGGGCGACCTCATACCCCGAGCTCCCCCGCCGGGCGAACCGGCGCTCCCCTCGCAGGTCACGCACGGCGGTGCCATGGTGAGTGCCATGAGTGAAGACACCCCGGCCACCAGCACCGACCCGGCCCTCGGCTCCGAGGGCGACACGAACCAGCTGCCCGGCGAGGACACGCTCGCGGAGCCCGACGACGACACGATGCTCGAGGAGGGCTACTCCCCGCCGGACCACCCCCGCCCCAACCACTTCGGCGAGACCGCGTGGGAGCAGGCGCACGGCGAGACCCTCGCGCAGCGCCTCGACGAGGAGGAGCCCGAGGTCTGGGAGGAGCAGCGGACCGTCGACCCGAACGTCGCGCCCGACGGCGCAGGTCAGCTCGTCGAGGACGACGACGCCGTCGCGGCGCACGGCACCGACGCGTTCGCGATCGAGACCGGCTCGACCGCCGGCACCGTGAGCGCCGAGGAGGCCGCGATCCACATCGTCGACGACGAGGAGATCGTGCTCGACCAGCTCGAGACCGCCGACGAGGGCGACGACACGTTCGAGGACGAGGACCCCCGCGTCGACACGGACCTCCTGGTCGACGACGTCACGGTGGGCGCGGACGCGACCGACCGCGACGTGGTGGGCGACCTGGGGCTCACCGAGGACCCGAGCAGCACCGACGCGCCGTACCTCGCCCGCGACGACGAGGCCTGAGCCCGGTCAGGACGACGCGGCACCCCGTGCGAGGGTGCCGCGTCGTCGTGCGTCCGGGGCCGGTCGTCCGGCGGTTGCTGCGCGCGCGGCCGGGTGGGGGTGCGAGGCCGCGTCGGTGCGAGGTCACGTCGAGGCGCAAGGTCGCGTCGGGGCGCAAGGTTGCGTCGGGGCGCAAGGTCGCGTCGGGGCGCAAGGTCGCGTCGGGGCGCAAGGTCGCGTCGAGCAGGAGGCCCCGCTCCGGAGGGCCGGTCAGCCCTCGTCCGTGCACGCCCCGCGCAGGACGTCGACGTCGTCGGCCGCACGCGTCGCCCGCGTCTGCTCGGCGCGCGCAGCGAGCTCGGCGTCCGGCGGGTAGGCGACCTCCTCGAGCGTGAGCCCGAGCGCCGCCACGACCGCGCTGCCGGGGTCCCGCCGTCGACCCGCGAGCAGGTCCGCGGGCCACGTCACGTCCTGCCGGCCCTCGCCCACCGCGATGCTCGCCCCGACGAGGGCCCGGACCATGCTGTGGCAGAACGCGTCCGCCTGGACGTGCGCGACGACGAGCCCCGCGTCGGCACCGTGCTCGGGCCGCTCCCAGCGCAGCACCTCGAGCGTGCGGATCGTCGTGGCGCCCGGGCGCGGCCGGCAGAACGCCGCGAAGTCGTGCCGCCCGAGCAGCAGCCGCGCGGCGGCGTCCATCGCCTCGACGTCGAGCGCGGCGCGGTGCCACAGCACGTGGCTGCGGCGCAGCGGGTCGCGCAGCAGCGCGTCGTCGCACACCCGGTACGTGTACCGCCGCCGCAGCGCGGAGAAGCGCGCGTCGAACCCCGGCGGCGCGAGCACGACCCGGTGCACGACGACGTCCGCGGGGAGCACGCCCGTGAGGCGTCGCTCGAGCGCCTGAGCGGGCGTGCGCGTCGAGCGCCCGACGACGCGCTCCCACGCCTCCGAGGTGAGGTCGACGTGCACGACCTGGCCGCGCGCGTGCACGCCCGCGTCGGTCCGGCCGGCGACCGCGACGCGCGGGTTGCCGGTCCGCAGCACCTGCCCGAGCGCGTCCTCGAGCACTCCCTGGACCGTCCGCAGCCCGGGCTGACGCGCCCAGCCCGCGAAGTCGGTCCCGTCGTAGGCGAGGTCGAGGCGGACACGGACGCTGCTCACGCCGGACACCGTAACGCCCGCGAGGCGGGACCCCCGGCGCACGCCGTCGTCGCCCCGGGGCAGGCGCCGTGCACGCCGGGGTTGCCGCGGGGCGGGACCCCCGGTGCACGCCTGCCTCCCCGCGCACCCGGTCGGCACCGGTCGAGCGCCGGCGTCGTGCCGCAGGCCGCCACCCCGCCGACCGGGTTAGCGTGGACGGATGCCCGCACCCGTCGCCCCCGGCCCGGGCGGACGCGCGTCGTTCACGCTCGCGGTCGACTGCGGCGGCGGCGGGATCAAGGCGTCCGTCCTCGACGCCGCCGGGACCCTGCACGCCCCGGCGGTGCGCGTTCCCACCCCCTACCCGCTGCCGCCCGACCGGCCCGTCGAGACGATCGCGTCGATCGCCGACGGCCTCCCCCGCGCCGGGCGGGCGACCGTCGGGATGCCCGGGATGGTGCGCCACGGCGTCGTCGTCGCGACCCCGCACTACGTCACGCGCTCGGGCCCCCACACGCGCGTCGACCCCGACCTCGTCGCCCTCTGGTCCGGCTGCGACATCGGCGCGCTGCTCGAGGCGAAGCTCGGCATGCCGACGCTCGTGCTCAACGACGCCGAGGTGCACGGCGCGGGCGTCGTCTCGGGGACAGGGGTCGAGCTCGTGCTCACCCTCGGGACCGGGCTCGGCTCCGCGCTGTTCGACGGCGGCGTGCTCGCCCCGCACCTCGAGCTCTCGCACGCGCCGGTCCGCCGCGACACCACGTACGACTCCTACATCGGCCAGATCGAGCGTGCGCGGCTCGGCAACGGCCTGTGGTCGCGCCGGGTCCGCCGCGTCGTCGACGGGCTCCGCCCGGTGTTCCTCTGGGACCGCCTCTACCTCGGCGGCGGCAACGCGCGCCAGATCACCCCGCAGGTGCTCGCCCGGCTCGGGGACGACGTCGTGGTGGTCCCCAACCAGGCCGGGATCGTCGGTGGCGTCCGGGCGTGGGACCTGCGCCGCCCGGACTGACGCAGCCGGGCAGCGTCCGGGCCGGGGGCGCGGCGCCGTCCCGCCTGAGGCCGACCGCACGCCGACCTCCCCACGGTGCTACCGCCGCCGTGCCCGCTCACCGCGACCCCACGGGCCCTCGCCCCGCCGCTGAGGCACTCAGGTGCGGTGCGTGCTCGAGCTCGTCGAGCGCCTCGAGCACCGCGCGCGTGAAGCGCTCGGGCGCCACGAGGCTCACGAGGTGCGTCGCGCGCGCGACGACGACGAGCCGGCCGTCGCGGCAGGCCGCGAGGAACCGCCGCTCCTCGCCGCGGAAGTGGTCGAAGCGCCCGTTCACGAGCCACACCGGCGCGTCGATGCGCGCGAGGTCCTCGATCGGCGTGCACGCGGAGACCTCCCGCAGCACGTCCTCGACGACGTGCAGGGCGAAGCCCCCGGCGCCGGCGTCCTCCGCCGCGGACGGCGGCAGGACCCGCTCGACGAGGAGCTGGTTGAGCGCCGCCCCGTGGTCCGGCAGCCGTACGATCCCGCGGGCGGCCAGCGCCCACCCGGCGACGAGCACGCGCGCCGGCCGGGTCGAGCACGCCGCCGCGACGAGCCCCGCGACCTGCTCGGGGTGCGCCGCGGCGTGTGCCATCCCGATGTACCCACCGAGCGAGAGCCCGACGACCAGCGCACGCCCGCCGACCCCGTCGACCGCCGCCTCGACCGTCTCGACGGCGCCCGCGCGCGTGAAGCGCTCGTCGATCCGGGTCCCGTGCCCGGGGAAGTCCGGGGCGACGACGCGCCGGCCGACCGCCTCGAGCGCCCGCACCTGCGCGCGCCACATGGTCGACGACGTCCGCAGGCCGTGCAGCAGCACGACCGGCAGTGCCCCGGGCGCCGGCGGGCCGTCGCCGGGGGCGGGATCCGCGGCACCGTCCGGCCGCGCACCGACCTCGCGGCGCGGGCCGGGGTCGATCGCGGTGCCCGCACACGTCACGGTGCGCATGCCGGCTCCGTCGCCCGCGGACGTGCCGGTTCCGTCGCGGGCGTCGCGGGGCGCAGCGGTCGTCATCCTCGGAGTCTGGCACCGCCCCCGCGAACCGCGCACGCCGGCCTGCGCCGTCCTGCGGCCTGCCGACCCCTCGCCACACCACGGCCGCGATGGCCTCGGCGAGCTGCGGCACGTACGTGGCGAGCGCCCGTCCCGGCCGTCGCCACACCGGTCCCGGCCGTCGCCACACGCGTCCCGGCCACCGCCGCCCGACCGCGGGAACGACGAAGGCCCGGACCGGGTGTCCCCCGGTCCGGGCCTCGCGTCGGTGGTGCTCAGGCCTTGTCGGCGCTGTCCTCGGCCGGAGCCTCGGTGGACTCGGCGGCCGGGGCCTCCGTGGTCTCCTCGACAGCGGCCTCGTCGGCAGCCGGCTCCTCGGCGGCGGGCGCCGCAGCGGCGTCCTTCGTCGAGGCCTTCTTCGGGGCGGACTTCGCGGCCGTCTTCTCGGCCTCGCGCACGACCGCCTGCTTCGGCGAGAGCGGCTCGAGGACGAGCTCGATCACGGCCATCGGCGCGTTGTCGCCCTTGCGGGGGCCGATCTTCGTGATGCGCGTGTAGCCACCCTGACGCTCGGCCACGGCCGGGGCGATCTCGGTGAAGAGCGTGTGCACGACGCCCTTGTCCCTGACGACGGTCAGGACGCGGCGGCGGGCCGCGAGGTCACCGCGCTTGGCGAACGTGATGAGCCGCTCGGCGAGGGGACGCAGGCGCTTGGCCTTGGTCTCCGTCGTCGTGATGCGCTTGTGCTCGAACAGCGCCGTGGCCAGGTTGGCCAGGATCAGCCGCTCGTGCGCCGGGCCGCCACCGAGACGAGGACCCTTGGTGGGCGTAGGCATGGTCTTTACTCCTTGAGGTCAGTGAAGGGCTGTGCGCGGGCCGGACGGGCCGCACGCCTCCCGGGGGGCGTCAGTACTGCTCGTCCTCGGTGAAGTCGCCCTCGTCGCCGTCGTAGTAGCCGGCGGCGGCGGTCGGGTCGAAGTCGAGCGGGCTGTCCTTGAGGGACAGGCCCAGCTCGGCCAGCTTCTCCTTGACCTCGGTGATGGACTTCGCGCCGAAGTTGCGGATGTCCAGGAGGTCGGCCTCGCTGCGCGCCACGAGCTCACCCACGGAGTGGATGCCCTCACGCTTGAGGCAGTTGTACGACCGGATCGTGAGCTGCAGGTCCTCGATCGGCAGCGCGAGGTCCGCGGCGAGCGCGGCGTCCGTCGGCGACGGGCCGATCTCGATGCCCTCGGCCTCGACGTTCAGCTCGCGGGCGAGACCGAACAGCTCGACGAGCGTCTTGCCCGCGGAGGCGAGGGCGTCGCGCGGCGTGATCGCGGCCTTCGTCTCGACGTCGACGATGAGCTTGTCGAAGTCCGTGCGCTGCTCGACACGCGTCGCCTCGACCTTGTAGGTCACCTTGAGGACCGGCGAGTAGATCGAGTCGACCGGCACGCGGCCGATCTCGGCGTCGTAGGACTTGTTCTGGTTCGCCGAGACGTACCCGCGACCGCGCTCGACCGTGAGCTCGATCTCGAGCTTGCCCTTCTCGTTGAGCGTCGCGAGGTGCAGGTCGGGGTTGTGGACCTCGACCCCGGCCGGCGGGACGATGTCCGCGGCCGTGACGACGCCGGCGCCCTGCTTGCGCAGGTACATCACGACGGGCTCGTCGTTCTCCGAGGAGACGACGAGGTTCTTGATGTTGAGGATGATCTCGGTGACGTCCTCCTTGACCCCGGGCACGGTCGTGAACTCGTGCAGCACGCCGTCGATCCGGATGGACGTGACGGCGGCGCCGGGGATCGAGGAGAGCAGGGTGCGGCGGAGCGAGTTGCCGAGCGTGTAGCCGAAGCCCGGCTCGAGCGGCTCGATGGAGAACCGCGACCGGTTCTCCGAGATGACCTCTTCGGTCAGGGTGGGGCGCTGTGCGATGAGCACTTCTTGTTTCCTCTCAGCGCGCGTCCGCCATATGACGCTGCGCAGCTACTGCTGGCCGACCCGGTCTCGGTCCACCCGGTCGGTGAGTCGTGCACGGCTGAGCCGGGTCGCTGCGGGCACTCCCGCGGCGACCCGGCCCACCGGTGGATCAGACGCGGCGACGCTTCGGGGGACGGCACCCGTTGTGCGCCTGGGGCGTCACGTCCTGGATCGAGCCGACCTCGAGGCCCGTGGCCTGGAGCGAGCGGATCGCGGTCTCACGGCCGGAGCCGGGACCCTTGACGAAGACGTCGACCTTCTTCATGCCGTGCTCCTGCGCACGACGCGCGGCGGCCTCGGCAGCGAGCTGCGCGGCGAACGGCGTCGACTTGCGCGAGCCCTTGAAGCCGACCTGGCCCGAGGAGGCCCAGGCGATGACGGCGCCCGACGGGTCGGTGATCGAGACGATGGTGTTGTTGAACGTGCTCTTGATGTGCGCCTGGCCGTGGGAGACGTTCTTCTTCTCCTTGCGGCGCGGCTTGCGCACGGCGGTACGGGACTTGGGAGGCATGTGGGTTCTCTTCCGGGTCTGCGGGGGTCGTGAGGTCGGGTGTCCGACGCGCGGGCCGCGGCGCTGTGCGCGCCGCCTGCCCGTCGCGGGCTACTTCCGGCCGGCCTTCTTCTTGCCGGCGACGGTGCGCTTCGGACCCTTGCGGGTACGCGCGTTGGTCTTGGTGCGCTGACCGCGCACCGGAAGGCCACGACGGTGGCGGAGGCCCTCGTAGGACCCGATCTCGACCTTGCGGCGGATGTCCGCGGCGACCTCACGGCGAAGGTCACCCTCGAGCTTGTAGTTGCCCTCGAGGTAGTCGCGCAGCGCGACGAGCTCGGTGTCACCGAGGTCCTTCACGCGGACGTCCGGGGAGATGCCGGTCGCGGCCAGCGTCTGCTGGGCGCGGGTCCGGCCGACGCCGAAGATGTAGGTGAGCGCGATCTCGAGCCGCTTCTCGCGGGGGAGGTCGACGCCGACAAGACGTGCCATGTGCCTGGTGGCTCCTGTACTGCATCGGAGGTCTTCCGCACGGCCCTCCCGCGTTCTGCGGGCCCCGGCCTCCGACCGAGGGTTCGCCGGCGCGGTCCCGCGGACCCGGGGGTCCGTGGTGCTGCGCCGGAGTGGCTGTGCGCTTGCTGGCCCTTCCCGGGAGAACCGGGGGCGGGGGCCGGTGGTGCTGCTCGGGCCTGCCGAGCGTCAGGGCGTCAGCCCTGGCGCTGCTTGTGGCGCAGGTTCTCGCAGATCACCTGGACGCGACCGTGCCGGCGGATGACCTTGCACTTGTCGCAGATCTTCTTGACGCTGGGCTTGACCTTCATTGCGTGTTCCTCCGCCGCCGTGGCGCCCGGTTGCCCGGACCGACGGCGTGATCGAGTGGCGGTTACTTGTAGCGGTAGACGATCCGGCCGCGGGACAGGTCGTACGGGCTCAGCTCAACGACCACGCGGTCCTCGGGGAGGATCCGGATGTAGTGCTGACGCATCTTCCCCGAGATGTGGGCGAGCACCTTGTGGCCGTTGGCCAGCTCCACGCGAAACATCGCGTTCGGCAGGGCCTCGACAACGCTGCCCTCGATCTCGATGACACCGTCCTTCTTTGCCATATCCTCCGCTAACTCTCTGATGGATGAGACGCACCACGTCGGCCCGCGCCCTCTGCGCCGAGCGGGCCGTGGCCCGGACAGCGAGAACCGCTCACACGCTCCGTGGTCGGGAGTGCACCGACGCGCCGGGCCCCTGACCGCTGGACCCACGAGCCGCCGGCTCCGTCCGTGGGGGTCGAGGACTCCCACGGAAGGCGAAACCGCCGCTCTGCATGCCGGTCGAACGCCCGAAGGGGCGCACACACCCAACGGACAATCCTACGGCATCGGCGCCGCAGAAGAAACCACGGTAGGACACCCCCGAGGGGCCTCCGCGTGACCTTCGGCACGGCCGGGCACGACGAACGGGCGGCCCGGGAGATGCTCCCGGACCGCCCGTCGCTCGACGTGCGGGTCAGCCCTGCTGGCGGGCCCGGCGCTGGCGTGCGACGACCAGGCCGGCACCACCGGCGACGAGCACACCCGCGATCGCGAGCACCGGCCCGACGGACGAACCCGTCGCGGCGAGGACGCGGCCGCTCGGCGGTGCGGCGAGGACCTCGGAGGTGAAACTCGGGCTCGGGCTCGGCGCGGAGTTGAGCACCTCGCTCGCACCCGGGACCGTCGATGCGGACGGGGTCGGGGTGGCCGACGGCGTCGGTGCGGCGGAGACCTCACCCGACGACGTCGTGGTGGGCGTCGGCGTCGAGGTGGGGTCCTCGCTCGCCACCGGCGTCGGCGTGGCCGAGGGCGTCGTGACCGGCGGGACGGTCGGCAGCGGCGACGGCGTCACGACGGGGGTGGGCGTCGCGCTGGGGACCGGCGCGACCTCGTCGCACTCGGGGACCGACCCGATCGCGTCCTCGAGGTTCCAGTGCGCGGCCTGGTAGAGCTTGCCGGGCTGGTAGCCGCCCTTGCTCGAGTCCCACCAGCCGATGTAGCTGTTCGGGTACCACGGCTGCTTGTCCGGGTCCGTGAAGACGGCCGTCGTCCCGAACGCCTTGTCCTGCTGGATGCCCCAGCCGGGACCGCAGACGGGCTCGGCCACGGCGGCCTGGATCTCCTCGAGCGTCAGGTCGGCGCGGTACTCCTTGCCGTCCCACGCGGCGACCAGGAACTGCTGGGTCGAGTTCTCCCACGCGGCGTCCTTGGCGGGGTCGACCTTCTTGTACACGTACGCGGCGACCGAGTACGGCTTGCCGTACGGCTTGTCGGTCGCGGACGCGGGCGCGGCGGCCGCGAGCGTCGAGGCGGCGATCACCCCGGTGACCAGCGTCAGGGCCAGCGCCCGTCGCCTCGGGGCGGCACCGCGGTCGTGGGCGGAGGGACGCAGGCCGTGCAGCATGGGCAAACCAATCGGTCCGGGGGCAGGCGGCAGGGACGCGACTACCCGAGGGAGGATCGCGCCGTCACCGGCCGTCACCGCGCGAGCACACGAGGGCCGCAGCAGTGGGTCCCGGGACGGTCGATCCCGTACATAGGGGACCGTAGCCGACGAACCGGACACGTGTCCGGCTTTTGCACCAGTTTCGCCAGATCCGCCCCGGACGGCTCAGCCGGCTCCTCCACCGACGCGCGCACGGGCGCGTTCCCCGGGTGCGACCGGCCGGGCGCAGGGGCACACGGGCACATCGGCACACCGGCACACCGAGCGTGCGACGGGACCCCCGGTCCGCAGCCCCAGGGCCGCCGGCGACCCGTCAGCCGAGCGCGACGACCTCGACGCCGAGCGCGCCCAGGCGGGCCGCTCCCCCGTCGCGCGCGGTCAGCACGACGATGCCGTCCTCCAGCACCGCCACGGAGTGCTCCCAGTGCGCTGCACGCGAGCCGTCGACCGTGACCGCGGTCCAGTCGTCCTCGAGCGTGCGGGTGGCCTGGTCGCCGCGCGCGATCATCGGCTCGACGGCGACGCACAGACCCGGGCGCACGCGCGCCCCGCGGTCGCGGCTGCGGTAGTTGAGGACCTCAGGCGGCTGGTGCATCGCGGAGCCGATCCCGTGGCCGACGAACTCCTGCACGATGCCGTACTGCGGCCCGCCGCCGGCCGCCGCAGCCTCGACGACGCCCTCGACGGCCTCGCCGACCGCCGCGAGCCTCGTCGCCGACGCCAGCGAGGCGATGCCGGCCCACATCGCGCGCTCCGTGACGTCGCTGAGCGCCTCGTCGGCCGGGTCCGCGCCCGAGAGCACGACCGTGATGGCGGAGTCGCCGTGCCAGCCGTCGACGACCGCACCGCAGTCGATCGACACGACGTCGCCCGCGTCCAGCACGCGGGGGCCGGGGATGCCGTGCACGACCTCGTCGTTGACCGAGACGCACAGCGTCGCCGGGTAGCCCTCGTAGCCGAGGAACGACGGGGTCGCCCCCGCACGCCGGATGACGTCGGCCGCGATCGCGTCCAGGTCGGCGGTCGTCATGCCGACGGCGACCTGGTCGCGCACCGCGTCGAGCGCGTCCGCGACCACCAGTCCCGCGCGCCGCATGACCTGGACCTGCTCGCGCGTCTTGTACTCGATCCGCTCGCGGCCGAACACCGGGCTCTCCCCCGCCGGCCCGTCGTCAGCCGAGCGCGGGTGCGAGCGCGTCCGTCAGACGCGCCGTGATCTCGTCGATCTCGCCGATGCCGTCGACCCGCACCAGCAGCCCGCGCTCGCCGTAGGCGGTCGTGAGGGGCGCCGTCTGCTCGGCGTAGATGTCGAGGCGGCGGGCGATGGCCTCCTCGGTGTCGTCGTCGCGACCCTCGACCTGCGCGCGGTTGCGCAGCCGGGCCAGGAGCTCGTCTCGCTCGGCCGTGAGCTCCACGACCGCGTCGAGCCGGGTGCCGAGCGCGGCGAGGATCTCGTCGAGCTCGGTCACCTGGGCCGCGTTGCGCGGGTACCCGTCGAGGATGAAGCCCTCGGCGGCGTCCGCCTGCGCGAGCCGGTCGCGCACCATGTCGTTGGTCACGGAGTCGGGCACGAGCTCGCCCTGGGCGGTGTACTCCTGCGCGAGGCGCCCGAGGTCGGTGCCGCCCTTGATGTTCGCGCGGAAGATGTCACCGGTGGAGATCGCCGGGACGCCGAGACGGTCGGCGAGCCGCGCCGCCTGCGTCCCCTTGCCCGCACCCTGCGGTCCCATGATCACGAGCCGTGCTGTCAACGCAGGAACCCTTCGTAGTGCCGCTGCTGGAGCTGCGACTCGATCTGCTTCACCGTCTCGAGGCCGACGCCGACGACGATGAGGATCGAGGCTCCACCGAACGGGATGTTGGTCCCGACGCCGAGCACGATGAACGCGATCGTCGGGATGAGCGCGACCAGCGCGAGGTACACCGACCCCGGCGCGGTGATGCGCGTGATGACGTAGTCGAGGTACTCGGCCGTCGGACGCCCGGCCCGGATGCCGGGGATGAAGCCGCCGTACTTCTTCATGTTGTCCGCGACCTCGTCCGGGTTGAACGTGATCGCCGTGTAGAAGTAGCAGAAGAAGATGATCAGGACGACGTAGATCGCGAGGTGCAGCGGCGCGCCCGGGTCGGCGAGGTTGTTGCTCACCCACGCGACCCACTCCTGCGTCGGGTCGCCGAACTGGGCGATGAGGCCCGGGACGGCGAGCAGCGACGACGCGAAGATGACCGGGATGATGCCCGCGATGTTGATCTTGATCGGGATGTAGGTGCTCGACCCGCCGTACATCTTCCGGCCGACCATGCGCTTGGCGTACTGCACCGGGATCCGGCGCTGCGACTGCTCGACGAACACGACCAGCGCGATCACGAGCACGACGATCGCCAGCACGACGAGGAACTTGCCGAAGCCGCCGTCGCCGCCCGCGATCGACCACATGGCCGAGGGGAACGTCGCCGCGATCGACGTGAAGATGAGCAGCGACATGCCGTTGCCGATGCCGCGCTCGGAGATGAGCTCACCGAGCCACATGATCAGGCCCGTGCCCGCCGTCATGGTCAGCACCATGAGGATGATCGTGATCGGGGTGTCCTGCGGGATGACGTCGACCGTGCAGTTCGGGAAGAGCTGCCCGGTGCGCGCGATCGTGATGACCGTCGTCGACTGCAGGATCGCCAGGCCGATCGTCAGGTACCGCGTGTACTGCGTGAGCTTCGCGGTGCCCGACTGGCCCTCCTGGTGCAGCGCCTCGAAGCGCGGGATGACCACGCGCAGCAGCTGCACGATGATGCTCGCCGTGATGTACGGCATGATCCCGAGCGCGAAGACCGACAGCTGGAGCAGCGCACCGCCGCTGAACAGGTTGACCAGCCCGAGCAGGTCGTTGTCCTGGGTCTGCGCGATGCAGGCGTTCACGTTGGTGTAGGAGACCCCGGGTGTGGGCAGGAACGAGCCCACCCGGAACACCACCATGATGCCGATCGTGAAGAGCAGCTTGCGCCGCAGGTCGGGCGTCCTGAACGCCCGCACGAATGCGCTGAGCACCTGTCCTCCTGCTCCGCCGTGGCGGTGTGTCGTACGGCCGGGCCGATCCGGTCGTCTCCGATGGGTCTCAGGCAGCGTGCCAGGACGTGGCGCGACGCTGAGCAACCCCGGGCACCTTAACGGACATCCGCCAAGATGCGAGAACGGGGCCGGCAGGAACAGTGCCCTGCCGACCCCGTCCTGCGATCAGTCCTGCGCGACGCTCCCGCCGGCAGCCAGGATCTTGTCCTTGGCCGACGACGAGTAGGCGTCCACGGCGACCGACAGCTTCACCGTGAGCTCGCCCGTGCCGAGCACCTTCACCGGGGCGCCCTTGCGGACGGCTCCCTTGGCGACGAGGTCCTCGACCGTGACGTCGCCACCGCTCGGGTACAGCGCCGAGAGCTTGTCCAGGTTCACGACCTGGTACTCGACGCGGAACGGGTTCCGGAAGCCGCGGAGCTTGGGCAGCCGCATGTGCAGCGGCATCTGCCCGCCCTCGAAGCGGTCCGGGATCTGGTAGCGCGCCTTCTGGCCCTTGGTACCGCGGCCGGCCGTCTTGCCCTTCGACGCCTCACCACGACCCACGCGGGTCTTGGCGGTCTTGGCGCCGGGGGCTGGACGCAGGTGGTGCACGCGCAGCGTGCCGCCCGCGCCCTGCTCCTCGGCGACGGCCTTGGTCGCTGCCGGCTTGGCAGCGGCCTTGGTGGTCGCGACCTTGGGCGCCTTCGCGGCGGACTCCGTGGTCGCGGTCTCCTCGGCCGGAGCCTTCTTGGCCGCCGCCTTCTTGGCCGGAGCCTTCTTCGCCGGGGTGGTCACCTCGGCGTCGTCCGTGGCCTTCTTGTCGTCAGCCATCACTCGACCTCCTCGACAGCGACGAGGTGCGTCACCGTGGAGACCATGCCGCGGATCTCAGGACGGTCCTCCTTGACGACGACGTCGCCGATCCGCTTGAGGCCCAGGGTGCGCAGCGTGTCGCGCTGGTTCTGCCGTCCGCCGATGGCGGACTTGGTCTGGGTCACCTTGAGACGGGCCATCACACACCCGCCTTCGCAGCGATGCCCGCGGCCTGCGCCCGCAGCAGCGGGGCCGGCGCGACGTGCTCGAGCGGGAGACCACGGCGAGCCGCCACGGCCTCGGGCTGCTCGAGACCCCGCAGGGCCGCGACCGTCGCGTGCACGATGTTGATCGCGTTCGACGAGCCGAGCGACTTGCTCAGGACGTCGTGGATGCCGGCGCACTCGAGCACGGCGCGCACCGGACCACCGGCGATCACACCGGTACCCGGCGACGCCGGACGCAGGAAGACGACACCGGCCGCGGCCTCACCCTGGATGGGGTGCGGGATCGTGCCCTGGATGCGCGGGACCTTGAAGAAGTTCTTCTTGGCCTCCTCGACACCCTTCGCGATCGCGGCGGGCACCTCCTTGGCCTTGCCGTAGCCCACGCCGACCGTGCCGTCACCGTCGCCCACCACGACGAGCGCGGTGAAGCTGAACCGACGGCCGCCCTTGACGACCTTGGCCACACGGTTGATCGTCACGACGCGCTCGACGAAGGCGCTCTTCTCTGCGGCGTCGCCACGACGCCCGCCGCCGTCACGACGACCGCCGTCACGACGGTCGCCGCCGCCGGCCGCGCCCTGGGGCGCGCCGCCGGTGTTGCTGCGCTGAGGAGCAGCCATCAGTGAGTCCTCTTCTTCGATGCGGAGTCGGTGGTCGTCGTCACAGGGCCAGACCGCCTTCGCGGGCCCCGTCGGCGACTGCTGCCACACGACCGTGGTACTTGTTGCCGCCGCGGTCGAAGACCACCGCGTCGATGCCGGCAGCCTTCGCCCGCTCGGCGACGAGCTCGCCGACCTTGCGCGCCTTGGCCGTCTTGTCGTCGCCCAGTGCGCGCAGGTCCGACTCGAGGGTCGACGCCGACGCGAGGGTGCGGCCGACGCTGTCGTCGACGACCTGCGCCGTGATGTGCCGGGCGGACCGGGTCACGACGAGACGCGGACGGGCGGTCGAACCACTGATCTTCTTGCGGAGCCGCAGGTGACGGCGCGTACGCGCGATCGCCTTGCCCTTGCCCCTGATCCCGATGGCCATGGCTACTTACCAGCCTTTCCGACCTTGCGGCGGACGTTCTCGCCGGCGTAGCGCACGCCCTTGCCCTTGTACGGCTCAGGCTTGCGGATCTTGCGGATGTTCGCGGCGACCTCGCCGACCTGCTGCTTGTCGATGCCGACGACCGCGAACTTGGTCGGCGACTCGACGGTGAACGTGATGCCCTCCGGCGGCTTGACCGCGACCGGGTGGCTGAAGCCGAGAGCGAACTCGAGCCCGCCGTCCTTGGCCGCGACGCGGTAACCGGTGCCCACGATCTCGAGCTTCTTCTCGTAGCCGGTGGTCACACCGGTCACGAGGTTGGCGAGCAGCGTGCGGGTCAGGCCGTGCAGCGAGCGCGAGTTGCGCTCGTCGTTGGGGCGCGTGACCACGAGCGCACCCGCGTCGTCACGTGCGACCTCGATGGGGGACGCGATCGTGTGCGCCAGGGTGCCCTTGGGGCCCTTGACCGTCACGACTGCGCCGTCGATGGTGACCTCGACGCCGGAGGGGACCGGGACGGGGACTCTGCCGATACGAGACATGGCTAGCTCCTTTCCGTCTCGGGCTTACCAGACGTAGGCGAGGACTTCCCCACCCACGCCCTTCTTGGCGGCCTGCTTGTCGGTGAGGAGACCGGAGGACGTGGACAGGATCGCCACGCCGAGGCCGCCGAGCACCTTGGGCAGGTTGGTCGACTTGGCGTACACGCGCAGGCCCGGCTTGGACACGCGCTTGATGCCGGCGAGCGAACGCTCGCGGTTCGGGCCGTACTTGAGCTCGATCACGAGGTACTTGCCCACGGGCGCGTCCTCGACCTTCCAGCCGGCGATGTAGCCCTCGGCCTGAAGGATCTCCGCGATGTGCGACTTCAGCTTCGAGAACGGCATCGAGACCGAGTCGTGGTGCGCGGAGTTCGCGTTGCGCAGACGCGTCAGGAAGTCTGCGATCGGGTCGGTCATCGTCATGGGGCGTCAGCCCTTCCTCGCCGGGGTATCTGCACGGTGGTGCGGCTCGCGCCGCACCACCGGAGCACAGACCTGCGGCGTAGTGGTTTTACCAGGAGCTCTTGGTGAGCCCGGGCAGCTCGCCGCGGTGCGCCATCTCACGGACGCAGATGCGGCAGAGGCCGAACTTGCGGTACACGCTGTGCGGACGTCCGCACCGCTGGCACCGGGTGTAGCCGCGCACCTTGAACTTGGGGGTCCCGGCGGCCTTGTTGACCAGGGCGGTCTTCGCCATGTCAGTCCTCCTTGAAGGGGAAGCCGAGACGCTTCAGCAGCGAGCGGCCCTCGTCGTCGGTCGAGGCGGTCGTCACGATCGTGATGTCCATGCCGCGCACGCGGTCGATCTTGTCCTGGTCGATCTCGTGGAACATGGACTGCTCCGTGAGACCGAACGTGTAGTTGCCGTGCCCGTCGAACTGCTTCGGCGACAGCCCGCGGAAGTCGCGGATGCGCGGAAGAGCGGTCGAGAGCAGGCGGTCGAGGAACTCCCACGCCCGGTCGCCACGCAGCGTGACGTGCGCGCCGATCGGCATGCCCTCACGCAGCTTGAACTGGGCGATGGACTTGCGAGCCTTCGTGACCTGCGGCTTCTGACCCGTGATGAGGGTCAGGTCGCGGATCGCGCCCTCGATGAGCTTGGAGTCCTTCGCGGCGTCACCGACACCCATGTTCACGACGACCTTGACGATCCGCGCGACCTGGTTGACGTTGACGTGGCTGAACTCCTCGCGCAGCGCCGGGACGATCTCCTCGGCGTAGCGCGACTTGAGACGCGGCTTGAGCGGCGCGTCCGGCGTGGTGGTGTCGTCGATCGCGGTCATCAGATGTCCTTACCGGAGCGCTTGGCGACGCGGACCCGGACGTTACGGGTGCGGCCGTCGCGCTCGACCTGCTCGGTGCGGTAGCCGACCCGGGTGCCCTTCTTGGTCTCCGGGTCCACCAGCATCACGTTGCTGATGTGGATGGGGGCCTCGACGGTCTCGATGCCACCCGTGCGGGTGCCGCGCGCCGACTGGCCGGCCTTCGTGTGCTTGGTCACGCGCTGCACGCCCTCGACGACGACGCGCTGCGTCTCCGTCAGGACCTCGAGCACGCGGCCCTGCTGGCCCTTGTCGCGGCCCGAGATGACGACGACGAGGTCGCCCTTCTTGATCTTGGCCATGGTCAGAGCACCTCCGGAGCCAGCGAGATGATCTTCATGAACTTCTTGTCACGCAGCTCCCGGCCCACCGGGCCGAAGATGCGCGTGCCACGAGGCTCACCGTCGTTCTTGAGGATCACGGCCGCGTTCTCGTCGAACTTGATGTACGAGCCGTCGGGACGCCGACGCTCCTTGCGGGTACGGACGATGACCGCCTTGACGACGTCGCCCTTCTTGACGTTGCCGCCGGGGATCGCATCCTTGACCGTCGCGACGATCACGTCACCGATGCCGGCGTAGCGACGCCCGGAGCCACCGAGGACGCGGATGCACAGAATCTCCTTGGCACCCGTGTTGTCGGCGACCCGAAGTCGGGACTCCTGCTGAATCATCTACTGAACTCCTGTCGTCTGCCGGTTCTCGCGGGGCGAGCCTGGCCGAACGTGTCGTTGCCGTCGTGCACACGTCGCTCCGGCCGAGCTGGCTCGGCCGGAGCCCGTGGGCAACCTTGAGTACTGCAGGGAACTACTTGGCCTTCTCGAGGATCTCCACCAGGCGGAACCGCTTGGTGGCCGAGAGGGGACGCGTCTCCATGATCAGGACGAGGTCGCCGACACCGGCAGCGCCGGCCTCGTCGTGCGCCTTGACCTTGCTCGTGCGCCGGATGACCTTGCCGTAGAGCGGGTGCTTGACCCGGTCCTCGACCTCCACCACGACGGTCTTCTCCATCTTGTCGCTCACCACGTACCCGCGGCGGACCTTGCGGTCCGCACGGGCGGCGGCGGCGGCGGTGGTCTCCTCGGCAGCCGAGGAGGCCGTTGCCTTGTCGTCAGTCTTCGCGCTCATCGTGACCTCACTCGCTCGCGCTCGGGGCGGTACGGATTCCGAGCTCGCGCTCGCGCAGGATCGTGTAGATCCGGGCGATGTCGCGGCGCACGGCCTTGAGCCGCCCGTGGCTCTCGAGCTGGCCCGTCGCCGACTGGAAGCGGAGGTTGAACAGCTCCTCCTTGGCCTTCTTCAGCTCGGCGACCAGGCGCTCGTCGTCGAAGGCGTCCAGCTCGCTGGGAGCCAGGTCCTTGGTTCCGATAGCCATCAGTTACCACCCTCGCGAACCACGAAACGGGTCTTCATCGGGAGCTTGTGCTGCGCGCGGCGCATGGCCTCGCGAGCCAGCGGCTCCGGGACGCCGGCGAGCTCGAAGAGAACTCGACCCGGCTTGACGTTGGCGATCCACCACTCGGGCGAGCCCTTGCCGGAACCCATGCGGGTCTCGGCGGGCTTCTTCGTGAGCGGACGGTCCGGGTAGATGTTGATCCAGACCTTGCCGCCACGCTTGATGTGGCGGGTCATCGCGATACGAGCAGCCTCGATCTGCCGGTTCGTGACGTAGGCCGGCTCGAGAGCCTGGATGCCGTACTCACCGAACGTGATCGTCGTGCCACCGGTCGCGGCGCCGGAGCGCCCCGGGTGGTGCTGCTTGCGGTGCTTCAGCCTGCGCGGGATCAGCACGGCTCAGGCCTCCGTTCCGGACTCAGGAGCAGGAGCGGCCGACTCGGTCGCTGCTGCCGGGGCCTCGGCCGCGGCCTCGGCCGGAGCCTCGGTGCGGTCGTTGCGACGCGGTGCGCCGCCGCGGGCGGGACGCTCGCCGCCACGGTCCTGACGCGGGCCACGGGCCGGGCGCGGAGCCTGGGTCGCCTGCTCGCGGGCGAACTCCTTCTCCGTCATGTCGCCCTTGTAGACCCAGACCTTGACGCCGATGCGCCCGAAGGTCGTGCGGGCCTCGAAGAAGCCGTAGTCGATGTTCGCGCGCAGCGTGTGCAGCGGCACACGACCCTCGCGGTAGAACTCCGTACGGCTCATCTCCGCGCCACCGAGGCGGCCGGAGACCTGCACCCGAATGCCCTTGGCACCCGCGCGCTGGGCGCTCTGGATGCCCTTGCGCATGGCGCGACGGAACGAGACACGGCTCGCGAGCTGCTCCGCGATGCCCTGGGCGACCAGCTGGGCCTCGATCTCGGCGTTCTTGACCTCGAGGATGTTCAGCTGGACCTGCTTGCCCGTGAGCTTCTCGAGCTCGCCGCGGATGCGGTCGGCCTCCGCGCCACGACGCCCGATGACGATGCCCGGGCGGGCGGTGTGGATGTCGACGCGGACGCGGTCACGCGTGCGCTCGATCTCGACCTTGGCGATGCCCGCGCGCTCGAGACCCGTGCTCATGAGCTTGCGGATCTGCACGTCCTCGCGGACGTAGTCGCGGTAGCGCTGCCCCGGCTTGGTGGAGTCGGCGAACCAGCGCGAACGGTGGTCTGTCGTGATGCCCAGGCGATACCCGAGCGGGTTGACCTTCTGTCCCACTATCGGGTCCTTCCCTTCGTGCTCTCGCGCTCCGCGACCACGACCGTGATGTGGCTCGTGCGCTTGAGGATCTGGCTGGCGCGGCCCTGCGCCCGGGGGCGGAACCGCTTGAGGGTCGGGCCCTCGTCGACGTACACCTCGGAGATGTAGAGGTCCTGCTCGTCCAGACGCTCGTTCGCGCGCTTCGCACCCTCACGGGCGTTCGCGATCGCGCTCTCGACCACCTTGAGGACGGTCTCCCCTGCGGCCTGCGGTGCGAACTTCAGCACCGCCACGGCCTCGCCGGCCTGCTTGCCACGGATGAGGTCCACGACGCGCCGGGCCTTCTGGGGCGTGACGCGGACGAACCGCGCCTTCGCCTTGGCTTCCATTGCTGTCCTGCCTTCTGTCTCTGCCGTCAAGGACGTCGCCTGAGCTGACCCGGGGGTCAGCGGCGACGGCCCTTCCGGTCGTCCTTCTCGTGGCCGCGGAACGTACGCGTGGGGGCGAACTCGCCGAGCTTGTGCCCGACCATCGACTCCGTGACGAACACCGGCGTGTGCTTGCGGCCGTCGTGCACCGCGAACGTGTGGCCGAGGAAGTCCGGCGTGATCATCGAACGACGGGACCAGGTCTTGATGACCGCCTTGGTCCCCTTCTCGTTCTGGACGTCGACCTTCTTCTGCAGGTGGCCGTCGACGAACGGGCCCTTCTTCAGGCTGCGTGGCATCTCAGGCTCCTATCAGCGCTTGTTCTTGCCGGTGCGCCGACGGCGCACGATGAGCTTGTCGCTCGGCTTGTTCGGACGGCGGGTACGACCCTCGGCCTGGCCCCACGGGCTGACCGGGTGACGACCACCGGAGGTCTTGCCCTCACCACCACCGTGCGGGTGGTCGATCGGGTTCATCGCGACACCGCGGACGGAGGGCCGCTTGCCCTTCCAGCGCATGCGGCCGGCCTTGCCCCAGTTGATGTTCGACTGCTCGGCGTTGCCCACCTCGCCGACCGTGGCGCGGCAGCGCAGGTCGACGTTGCGGATCTCGCCGGAGGGCATGCGCAGCTGCGCGTACGGGCCGTCCTTGGCGACGAGCTGCACGGACGCACCCGCCGAGCGGGCGATCTTCGCGCCGCCACCGGGCTTGAGCTCGATGGCGTGGATGACCGTACCGGTCGGGATGTTGCGCAGCGGCAGGTTGTTGCCGGGCTTGATGTCCGCCGTGGCGCCGTTCTCGACGACGTCACCCTGCGACAGCTTGTTCGGCGCGATGATGTAGCGCTTCTCGCCGTCCGCGTAGTGCAGGAGCGCGATGCGCGCGGTGCGGTTGGGGTCGTACTCGATGTGCGCGACCTTGGCCGGGACGCCGTCCTTGTCGTGGCGACGGAAGTCGATGACGCGGTACGCACGCTTGTGACCGCCACCCTGGTGGCGCATGGTCACGCGACCGGTCGAGTTGCGACCACCGGTCTTGTGCAGCGGGCGAACCAGCGACTTCTCCGGCGTGGAGCGCGTGATCTCGACGAAGTCGGCGACGCTGGAGCCACGGCGGCCCGGCGTCGTCGGCTTGTACTTGCGGATTCCCATGGGGATCTGTCCTCAATCTGCTCTCAGGACGGCGTCAGCCGACCGGTCCGCCGAAGATGTCGATGGTGCCCTCGCGGAGGGAGACGATCGCCCGCTTGGTGTCCTTGCGACGCCCGATGCCGAACTTCGTGCGGCGCGCCTTGCCCTTGCGGTTGATCGTGTTCACCGAGGCGACCTTGACCGAGAAGATCTGCTCGATCGCGATCTTGATCTCGGTCTTGTTCGCGCGGGGGTCCACGATGAACGTGTACTTGCCCTCGTCGAGCAGCCCGTAGCTCTTCTCCGAGACGACCGGAGCGAGCAGGATGTCGCGGGGGTCCTTGCCGACGGCGGTCACTTCGTCTCCTCCTCAGCGGCCTCGGACTCCGTGGCCACCGCAGTCGCGCTCCGGCCCTTGGCGGGGCCGGCGAGGAACGCGTCGAGCGCGCCCTGCGTGAAGACGACGTCGTCCGAGATGAGCACGTCGTAGGTGTTGAGCTGGTCCGAGACCAGCAGGTGCACCCGCTCGACGTTGCGCAGCGACTTCCAGGTGATCTCGTCCTGGCGCTCGACCACGACGAGGACGTTCTTGCGGCCCGAGAGGTTCGCGAGAACCTGCAGCGCGGACTTGGTCGACGGCGCGGCGCCCGGCGCGAAGCCGGAGACGACGTGCACGCGGCCGGCGCGGGCGCGGTCCGAGAGAGCACCGCGGAGCGCCGCGGCCTTCATCTTCTTCGGGGTCCGCTGGGAGTAGTCGCGCGGCGTGGGGCCGTGGACGACGCCACCACCGGCGAACTGCGGGGCGCGGGTCGAGCCCTGACGGGCGCGGCCGGTGCCCTTCTGCTTGTACGGCTTCCTGCCGCCACCACGGACCTCTCCACGAGTCTTCGTGGAGTGCGTGCCCTGGCGTGCCGCAGCAAGCTGCGCGACGACGACCTGGTGGATCAGCGGGACGTTCGTCTGGACGTCGAAGACCTCGGCAGGCAGGTCGGCGGTGCCGGCCTTCTTGCCGTCGGCGTTCAGGACGTCCACGGTGAGGGTCTCAGACATGAGCTCATGCCCCCTTCGCGGCGGAGCGCACGACGACGACGCCACCCTTGGGGCCGGGAACGGCGCCCTTGACGAGCACCAGGCCCCTCTCGGCGTCGATCGCGTGCACGGTGAGGTTCTGGGTGGTCTGGCGGTCGACGCCCATCCGCCCGGCCATCTTCATGCCACGGAACACGCGCGACGGGGTCGAGGCCCCACCGATCGAGCCGGGCTTGCGGTGGTTGCGGTGCGCACCGTGGGAGGCGCCGACGCCGTGGAAGCCGTGACGCTTCATGACGCCCGCGGTGCCCTTGCCCTTGGTGGTGCCGATGACGTCGACCTTGGCGCCGGCCTCGAAGGCCGCCGCGGTGATCTCCTGGCCGAGCGTGTACTCGGTGGCGTCCGGCGTGCGGATCTCGGCCACGTGCCGGCGCGGGGTGACCCCGGCCTTCTCGAAGTGGCCCTTCAGCGGCTGGCTCACCTTGCGCGGGTCGATCTGGCCGTAGGCCAGCTGGACCGCGGCGTAGCCGTCCGTGTCAGCGGAGCGGACCTGGGTCACGACGTTGGTGCCGACCTGCAGCACGGTGACGGGGACGAGACGCCCGTTGGCGTCCCAGACCTGCGTCATGCCGAGCTTGGTGCCGAGCAGCGCCGTGACGGGGCGCGCGTTCTGCTGGGTAGTCATAGAGATCAGTTCCTTCCCAGCGTCAGAGCTTGATCTCGATGTTCACGTCCGCGGGCAGGTCGAGACGCATGAGCGAGTCGACCGCCTTCGGCGTGGGATCGATGATGTCGATGAGCCGCTTGTGCGTGCGCATCTCGAAGTGCTCGCGGCTGTCCTTGTACTTGTGAGGCGACCGGATGACGCAGAAGACGTTCTTCTCCGTCGGCAGCGGCACCGGACCCACGACCGTC
This sequence comes from Cellulomonas cellasea, assembly GCF_006538745.1. Classification (GTDB taxonomy): domain Bacteria; phylum Actinomycetota; class Actinomycetes; order Actinomycetales; family Cellulomonadaceae; genus Cellulomonas_A; species Cellulomonas_A cellasea. The sequence goes on from NZ_BJLR01000001.1 coordinate 286,188, forward strand.
GCACCAGCGCGCGTCACCGTGTCGACGATCTTGCGCGCCGAGCTGTCGATGACCTCGTGGTCGTAGGACTTGAGCCGGATGCGGATCTTCTGTCCCGCCATGGCGTCGTCTACTTCTCTCTCTCGAACCGCTTCTGTCCGACCCCCGCACTCGGGCGTGTCGCTCTGCGCGACATACCTTTGCGCTGCGCACCGGCCGCTGTGGACCCGTGCGAGGTCGTTGGTTGCTGACTGAGCCCCGCCACCGGGTGACCCCGGGGCCTGCAGGACTCTCAACGTGTCTGCGCCCGGGCGGGTCATGCGCACCCACGGCTGGACCTCCGACGGGGCAGAACCCCGAGCAGATCCGCACACTCGCGTGTGCACAGTGGCGCGCACCCTCACCGGGCAACCTCGCTAGTGTGCCAGATCCCCCGCAGGAACTCCAATCCCTGCCGGGAGTGACCCTGCACACCTGTCGACGCGCTCCCCCGCCGCACCGCGGTCCGCCCGGCTCGAGGCCGGCGACCGGACCGCGGCCGCGAGCCGTGACCGGCCGACCGGGGGCATGCGAAGGGCCCGGGTGCGAGCACCCGGGCCCTTCGTCAGATCACTTGATGATCTTGATGACGCGACCCGAACCGACGGTCCGGCCACCCTCACGGATGGCGAAGCCGAGGCCCTCCTCCATCGCGATCGGCTGGATCAGCTGGACCGAGATCTCGGTGTTGTCGCCGGGCATGACCATCTCGGTGCCCTCGGGCAGCGTGATGACGCCGGTGACGTCCGTCGTGCGGAAGTAGAACTGGGGGCGGTAGTTCCCGTAGAACGGGTTGTGACGGCCACCCTCGTCCTTCGCCAGGATGTAGACCTGGCCCTCGAACTCGGTGTGCGGCGTGATCGAGCCGGGCTTGACGACGACCTGGCCGCGCTCGACCTCCTCGCGCTTCGTGCCGCGAAGGAGCAGACCGACGTTCTCGCCGGCCTCGGCGTAGTCGAGCAGCTTGCGGAACATCTCGACGCCGGTGACCGTGGTCTTGATCGCCTTCTCCTTGATGCCGACGATCTCCACCTCCTCGTTCACCTTGAGCTTGCCGCGCTCCACGCGACCGGTGACGACGGTGCCACGACCGGTGATCGTGAAGACGTCCTCGATGGGCATGAGGAACGGCTTGTCGATGTCGCGGACCGGGTCCGGGACGCTCTCGTCGACCGCGTCCAGCAGGTCCTCGACGGACTTGACCCAGACCGGGTCGCCCTCGAGGGCCTTGAGGCCCGAGACGCGCACGACGGGGACGTCGTCGCCGGCGAAGCCCTGCGCGCTGAGCAGCTCGCGGACCTCGACCTCGACGAGCTCGAGGATCTCCTCGTCGTCGACCATGTCGGTCTTGTTGAGCGCGACGAGCAGGTACGGGACGCCGACCTGACGGGCGAGCAGGACGTGCTCACGCGTCTGGGCCATGGGGCCGTCGGTCGCCGCGACCACGAGGATCGCGCCGTCCATCTGCGCCGCACCCGTGATCATGTTCTTGATGTAGTCCGCGTGACCAGGAGCGTCGACGTGCGCGTAGTGGCGCTTCTCCGTCTGGTACTCGACGTGCGCGATGTTGATCGTGATACCGCGCTGCTTCTCCTCCGGCGCCTTGTCGATCTCGTCGAACGGCGTGAAGGGGTTGAGGTCGGGGTACTTGTCGTGCAGCACCTTCGAGATCGCGGCCGTCAGCGTGGTCTTGCCGTGGTCGACGTGACCGATCGTGCCGATGTTGACGTGCGGCTTGGTGCGCTCGAACTTCGCCTTGCCCACTGTGGGTCCTCCTCAGGACTCTGGTAGAGATTTCCGGATCGCTCCCGGCCATGCTGGCACGGCCGGGAGCGTTCGGTCCTACGGGTCGGGTGGTTGGTACTTCAGGTGTCGACCTGTGGGACCTACTCGCCCCGGGTCTTCTTGATGATCTCCTCGGCAACGTTACGAGGAACCTCGGCGTAGCTGTCGAACTGCATCGAGTACACGGCACGACCCTGGGTCTTCGACCGCAGGTCGCCGACGTAGCCGAACATCTCGGAGAGCGGGACCTGGGCCCGGATCACCTTGACGCCGGTCGCGTCCTCCATGGACTGGATCATGCCTCGGCGGGAGTTGATGTCGCCGATGACCTCACCCATGTAGTCCTCGGGCGTGCGCACCTCGACGGCCATGACCGGCTCCAGCAGGACCGGGTCGGCCTTGCGGACGGCTTCCTTGAGGATCATCGAGCCCGCGATCTTGAACGCCATCTCCGAGGAGTCGACGTCGTGCGCAGCGCCGTCGAGCAGGATGGCCTTGACGCCCACGAGCGGGAAGCCCGCCAGGACGCCGAGCTCCATCGCGCTCTGGATACCGGCGTCGACCGAGGGGATGTACTCCCGCGGGATGCGACCACCGGTGACCTTGTTCTCGAACTCGTACAGCTCGCCCTCGGCAGGGTCCAGCGGCTGGAAGGTCATCTGCACCTTCGCGTACTGGCCCGACCCTCCGGTCTGCTTCTTGTGGACGTAGTCGATCTTCTCGACCGAGCGACGGATCGTCTCGCGGTACGCCACCTGCGGCTTGCCGACGTTCGCCTCGACCTTGAACTCGCGACGCATGCGGTCGACGAGGATGTCGAGGTGGAGCTCGCCCATGCCGCCGATGACGGTCTGGCCGGTCTCGTCGTCGTGGCGGACCCGGAACGTCGGGTCCTCTTCGGCGAGCTTCTGGATCGCGACGCCCAGCTTCTCCTGGTCGCCCTTCGTCTTCGGCTCGATCGCCACGTCGATGACGGGCTCCGGGAACGTCATCGACTCGAGGACCACCGGTGCGGCGATGTCGCACAGGGTGTCGCCGGTCGTGACGTCCTTGAGACCGATGAACGCGTAGATGTGGCCCGCCGTGGCGTCCTCGACCGGGTTCTCCTTGTTGGAGTGCATCTGGAAGAGCTTCCCGATGCGCTCCTTCTTGCCCTTGGTCGCGTTGAGCACCTGGGCGCCCTGCGAGACCTTGCCGGAGTACACGCGGACGTAGGTCAGCTTCCCGAAGAACGGGTGCGAGGCGACCTTGAACGCGAGGGCCGAGAACGGCTCCGTGGAGTCGGGGTGACGCTCGACCACGACCTCCTCGTCACGCACGTCGTGACCCTGCACGGCAGGCACGTCGAGCGGCGTGGGGAGGTAGTCGATGACGGCGTCGAGCATGGGCTGGACGCCCTTGTTCTTGAACGCCGAGCCGCACAGGACCGGGTAGGCCTCGCTCGCCACGGTGAGCTTGCGGATGCCCGCCTTGATCTCCGCGACCGTGAGCTCCTCGCCGCCCAGGTACTTCTCGAGCAGCGCCTCGTCGGTCTCGGCGACGGCCTCGATGAGCTCGGCGCGGTACTTCTCCGCCTTCTCGACGAGGTCGGCCGGGATGTCCTCGGTCGAGTACTCCTCGCCGAGCGCGGTCTCGCCGCGCCACACGAGGGCCTTCTGCTCGACCAGGTCGACGACGCCGATGAAGTCGTTCTCGGAGCCGATCGGGATCTGGATGACGAGCGGCTTGGCCTTCAGACGGTCGACGATGGTCTTGACCGTGTAGTAGAAGTCGGCGCCGAGCTTGTCCATCTTGTTGACGAAGCAGATGCGGGGGACCTCGTACTTGTCCGCCTGCCGCCACACCGTCTCGGACTGGGGCTCGACCCCCTCCTTGCCGTCGAACACCGCGACCGCACCGTCGAGGACGCGCAGCGAGCGCTCGACCTCGACCGTGAAGTCCACGTGGCCCGGGGTGTCGATGATGTTGATCTGGTTGTTCTTCCAGTAGCAGGTCGTCGCGGCGGACGTGATCGTGATGCCGCGCTCCTGCTCCTGCTCCATCCAGTCCATCGTCGACGCGCCGTCGTGCGTCTCACCGATCTTGTAGTTGACCCCGGTGTAGAACAGGATCCGCTCGGTGGTCGTCGTCTTGCCGGCATCGATGTGCGCCATGATGCCGATGTTGCGGACCTTGTTCAGGTCCGTCAGCACGTCCAGTGCCACGTGTTCAGCCCCTTGTCGGTTGGCTCGGGTTCGCGGAAGCCGGGATTACCAGCGGTAGTGCGCGAACGCCTTGTTGGACTCGGCCATCTTGTGCATGTCCTCGCGACGCTTGACCGCGGCACCGAGGCCGTTGCTGGCGTCGAGGATCTCGTTCATGAGGCGCTCGGTCATCGTCTTCTCGCGACGGGCGCGGGAGTAGTCGGTGAGCCAGCGCAGGGCCAGCGTCGTCGAGCGCACGGGGCGGACCTCGACGGGGACCTGGTAGGTCGCGCCACCGACGCGGCGCGAGCGGACCTCGAGCGCGGGGCGGACGTTCTCGAGCGCGCGCTTGAGCACGACGACCGGGTCGCCCTGCGTCTTCTCGCGGACACCCTCGAGCGCGCCGTAGACGATGTGCTCGGCGACGGACTTCTTGCCGTCGAGCAGCACCTTGTTGATGAGCTGCGTGACGACCGGCGACCCGTAGACGGGGTCGATGACGAGCGGCCGCTTCGGGGCCGGACCCTTGCGAGGCATGGTCAGCCCACCTTCTTCGCGCCGTAGCGGCTGCGCGCCTGCTTGCGGTTCTTCACGCCCTGCGTGTCGAGGGCGCCACGGACGATCTTGTAGCGGACACCGGGCAGGTCCTTCACGCGACCGCCGCGGACGAGCACGATGGAGTGCTCCTGCAGGTTGTGGCCGACGCCGGGGATGTACGCGGTGACCTCGACCTGGCTCGAGAGCTTGACGCGCGCGACCTTGCGGAGAGCCGAGTTCGGCTTCTTCGGGGTGGTCGTGTAGACGCGGGTGCACACACCGCGGCGCTGCGGGCTGCCCTGGAGCGCGGGGGTCTTCGACTTGTTCACTTTCGCCTGCCGGCCCTTGCGGACCAGCTGCTGGATCGTAGGCACTACGTCTCCGAGTCTGTTGGTGGAACTCTGGTCGACCGGGTCCTTGCCCGGTCCGGATGGACCGCCGGAGCGCGGCCGGTCCCGTGCTGCGCACGGCTCCTGCCTCGTCCCGCCGGCCCGAAGGCCTTTCCTCCTGCACCGACGAACACCGACCCCCGCACCCGGGCGTGTCGCCCTCTGCGCCCGCGGCGGTCCTCGTCGAAGCTGTCATCGACGGGGGTTCGCACGCGGAGAAGAGGTCTCCACCCGGTGCACCCGTCCCCGTCCGGGGAACGAACCCCTGGGACGTCGGGCGGTGTGCACGCACGAGGGCCCGACGGCGCGGGCACGGTGTCCTACGTTACCGGCGAGTGCCGAGGACGTCAAAGGCGCCGTGCACGGCCCGAGGGGCCCCCCGGCGGACCGGGAGACCCCTCGGGTCAGGCAGCACGACTCAGCGGAACTCGCCGAAGTCGATGTCCTCGAGCGGGATCGCCTCGCCCGAGCCGAGGCCCAGGGCGGGGAAGTCGATCTCGTCGTAGCCGAAGGACGGGTAGAGCTCGGCCTTCGCCTCCTCGGTGGGCTCGACCGCCACGTTGCGGTAGCGGGCGAGGCCCGTACCGGCGGGGATGAGCTTGCCGAGGATGACGTTCTCCTTGAGGCCGAGCAGCGGGTCGCTGCGGCCCGACATCGCGGCCTCGGTGAGGACGCGCGTCGTCTCCTGGAAGGAGGCCGCGGACAGCCACGAGTCCGTCGCGAGCGACGCCTTCGTGATGCCCATGAGCTCCGGACGACCCGAGGCCGGCTGACCGCCCTCGGAGACCGCACGGCGGTTGGCGTCCTCGAAGCGGCCGCGCTCGGCGAGCTCGCCCGGCAGCAGGTCCGTGTCGCCCGAGTCGAGGACAGTGATCCGGCGGAGCATCTGCCGGACGATGACCTCGATGTGCTTGTCGTGGATGTCCACGCCCTGCGAGCTGTAGACGACCTGCACCTCGTCGACCAGGTGCTTCTGCGTGGCACGCGGGCCGAGGATGCGCAGGACCTTCTTCGGGTCCACCGCACCCTGGACGAGCTGGGTGCCGACCTCGACGTGGTCGCCGTCCGAGACCAGGAGGCGCGAGCGCTTCGTGATCGGGTAGGCGAGCTCCTCGGAGCCGTCGTCGGGCGTGAGCAGGATGCGACGCATCCGGTCCGACTCGTCGATCGTGATCCGGCCCGAGAACTCCGCGATCGGACCCTCACCCTTGGGGGTGCGGGCCTCGAAGAGCTCCTGGATACGGGGCAGACCCTGCGTGATGTCGTCGGCCGAGGCCACACCACCGGTGTGGAAGGTACGCATCGTGAGCTGCGTGCCCGGCTCACCGATCGACTGGGCCGCGATGATGCCGACGGCCTCGCCGATGTCGACGAGCTTGCCGGTCGCGAGCGAACGGCCGTAGCACTTGGCGCACGTGCCCACGCGCGACTCGCACGTGAGGACCGAGCGGACCTTGAGGTCCGTCACGCCCGCCGCGAGCAGCGCGTCGATGAGCACGTCACCGACGTCCTCACCGGCCTCGCCGATCACGGTGCCGTCGATCTCGACCTCGGTCGCCAGCGTGCGCGAGTACACGCTCGTCTCGACCTTGTCGTGACGACGCAGCGTGCCGTCGCCCGCCGGGACGCCGACCGTCATGGTCAGGCCGCGCTCGGTGCCGCAGTCCTCCTCGCGGACGATGACGTCCTGCGACACGTCCACCAGACGACGCGTGAGGTAGCCCGAGTCGGCGGTCCGCAGAGCGGTGTCCGCCAGACCCTTGCGGGCACCGTGCGTCGCGATGAAGTACTCGAGGACGGACAGGCCCTCGCGGTAGTTCGCCTTGATCGGGCGCGGGATGATCTCGCCCTTCGGGTTGGCGACCAGACCACGCATGCCGGCGATCTGCCGGACCTGCATCCAGTTACCACGCGCCCCGGAGCCGACCATCTTGAAGACGGTGTTCTCCTTCGGGAAGTTCGCGCGCATCGCGTCCGCGACCTTGTCGGTGGCCTGCGTCCAGATCTCGATGAGCTCCTGGCGACGCTCGTCGTCGGTGATGAGGCCCTTCTCGTACTGGCCCTGCACCTTCGCCGCGCGCGCCTCGTGCTCCTCGAGGATCTGGGCCTTCGCGGCCGGGGTCGCGACGTCCGAGATGGAGATCGTGACGCCCGAGCGGGTGGCCCAGCGGAAGCCGGCCTCCTTGAGCGCGTCGAGGGACGCCGCGACGGCGACCTTCGGGTAGCGCTCGGCGAGGTCGTTGACGATGACCGACAGCCGCTTCTTGTCGACGACGCCGTTCTCGTACGGGTAGTCGACCGGGAGCAGCTCGTTGAACAGCGCGCGACCGAGGGTCGTGTCGAAGACGAGCGCGTCGCCCTCGGTCCAGTCCTCCGGACCCTCGCCCTCGCCGAGCACGAGCTCGTCGAGACGGATCTTGATCTTCGCGTTGAGGTCCAGCGAGTGCTGGTCGAACGCCATGATCGCCTCGGAGACCGAGGAGAACTGCCGGCCCTCGCCCAGAGCGCCGTCCTTGTCGCTCGTCAGGTGGAACAGGCCGATGATCATGTCCTGCGAGGGCATGGTCACCGGACGGCCGTCCGACGGCTTGAGGATGTTGTTGCTCGAGAGCATGAGGATGCGGGCCTCGGCCTGCGCCTCCGCGCTCAGGGGCAGGTGCACGGCCATCTGGTCGCCGTCGAAGTCGGCGTTGAACGCCGCGCAGACGAGCGGGTGCAGGTGGATCGCCTTGCCCTCGACGAGCTGCGGCTCGAACGCCTGGATGCCCAGACGGTGCAGCGTGGGCGCACGGTTCAGCAGCACCGGGTGCTCGGTGATGACCTCCTCGAGCACGTCCCACACGACCGGGCGCGCGCGCTCGACCATGCGCTTCGCCGACTTGATGTTCTGCGCGTGGTTGAGGTCCACGAGGCGCTTCATCACGAACGGCTTGAACAGCTCGAGCGCCATCTGCTTGGGCAGACCGCACTGGTGCAGCTTGAGCTGCGGGCCGACGACGATGACCGAGCGGCCCGAGTAGTCGACGCGCTTGCCGAGCAGGTTCTGGCGGAAGCGCCCCTGCTTGCCCTTGAGCATGTCCGAGATCGACTTGAGCGGGCGGTTGCCCGGACCCGTCACCGGACGGCCGCGGCGGCCGTTGTCGAACAGCGAGTCGACGGCCTCCTGGAGCATCCGCTTCTCGTTGTTGACGATGATCTCGGGCGCGCCGAGGTCCAGCAGCCGCTTGAGGCGGTTGTTGCGGTTGATCACGCGGCGGTACAGGTCGTTCAGGTCCGACGTGGCGAAGCGGCCACCGTCGAGCTGGACCATCGGGCGCAGGTCCGGCGGGATGACCGGGACCGCGTCGAGGACCATGCCCGTCGGCGAGTTGCTCGTCGTGAGGAACGCGTTGACGACCTTGAGGCGCTTGAGCGCACGCGTCTTGCGCTGGCCCTTGCCGTTCTTGATGATGTCGCGCAGCGACTCGGACTCGGCGTCGAGGTCGAACGCCTCGAGGCGCTTCTGGATCGCCGCGGCGCCCATCGAGCCCTCGAAGTAGTTGCCGTACCGGTCCTGGAGCGCGCGGTAGAGCATCTCGTCGCCCTCGAGGTCCGCCACCTTGAGGTTCTTGAACCGGTCCCAGACCGTGTCGAGGCGCTCCAGCTCGGCGTCCGCACGCTTGCGGATCTGCGCCATCTCACGCTCGGCCGAGTCGCGGACCTTGCGGCGCGCGTCGGCCTTGGCACCCTCGGCCTCGAGCTCGGCCAGGTCGGCCTCGAGCTTGGCGGCGCGGGTGTTGATGTCGTTGTCGCGGCGGTCCGCGATCTCCTTCTTCTCCAGGTCGATCTCGTTCTGGAGGTTCGGGAGGTCCTCGTGCCGGCCGTCGACGTCGACGTGCGTGATCATGTACGCCGCGAAGTAGATGACCTTCTCGAGGTCCTTCGGGGCGAGGTCGAGCAGGTAGCCGAGGCGCGACGGGACGCCCTTGAAGAACCAGATGTGCGTGACGGGCGCGGCGAGCTCGATGTGGCCCATGCGCTCACGGCGGACCTTCGAGCGCGTGACCTCGACGCCGCAGCGCTCGCAGATGATGCCCTTGAAGCGCACGCGCTTGTACTTGCCGCAGTAGCACTCCCAGTCCCGGGTCGGACCGAAGATCTTCTCGCAGAAGAGTCCGTCCTTCTCGGGCTTGAGGGTGCGGTAGTTGATGGTCTCGGGCTTCTTCACCTCGCCGTGCGACCAGGTGCGGATGTCCTCGGCCGTGGCCAGGCCGATGCGCAGCTCATCGAAGACGTTGACGTCGAGCAAGGGGGTCCTACTTCCTTCGCTTGCCGGGACCCGGTCGGGTCCTCCGGCGGATGGAGGGTGTGGCGGTGGTGTCGGCCGGGCCGGGCGCGCGTCGTGCGCGCCCGGCCGGCTCGGCGTCAGATCTCTTCGATGCTGCTGGCGTTCGGGCGGCGCGACAGGTCGATGCCGAGCTCCTCCGCGGCGCGGTAGACCTCGTCGTCGTTCTCCTTCATGTCGATCGAGACACCGTCGGACGACAGCACCTCGACGTTCAGGCAGAGCGACTGCATCTCCTTGAGGAGCACCTTGAACGACTCCGGGATGCCCGAGTCGGGGATGTTCTCGCCCTTGACGATGGCCTCGTACACCTTGACGCGCCCGGGGACGTCGTCCGACTTGATGGTCAGGAGCTCCTGCAGCGTGTAGGCAGCGCCGTACGCCTCGAGGGCCCAGACCTCCATCTCGCCGAACCGCTGACCACCGAACTGCGCCTTACCACCCAGCGGCTGCTGCGTGATCATCGAGTACGGGCCGGTCGAGCGGGCGTGGATCTTGTCGTCGACCAGGTGGTGCAGCTTGAGGATGTACATGTAGCCGACCGCGACCGGCTCCGGGAACGGCTCGCCCGAGCGGCCGTCGAACAGCCGGGCCTTGCCGGTGCCGTCGACCATGCGCTCGCCGTCACGGTTCGGCAGCGTCGAGGACAGCAGGCCCGTGAGGGTCTGCTCCGGGACGCCGTCGAACACCGGGGTGGCGACCGGGTTGCCGGCCGGGGAGCTCGCGGCGATCGCCGGGACGCCCTCGCGCCACGAGAGGTCGTCGCCCGCGGCGATCTCGATGTCCCAGCCCTGCTTGGCGACCCACCCGAGGTGCGTCTCGAGGACCTGGCCGACGTTCATGCGGCCCGGGACACCCAGCGGGTTCAGGACCACGTCGACCGCGGTGCCGTCCGGGAGGAACGGCATGTCCTCGACGGGGAGGATCTTCGAGATGACGCCCTTGTTGCCGTGACGGCCGGCGAGCTTGTCGCCGTCCGTGATCTTGCGGCGCTGGGCGATGTAGACCCGGACCAGCTCGTTGACGCCGGCGGGCAGCTCGTCGCCGTCCTCACGGTTGAACGTGCGGACCTCGATGACCGTGCCGGACTCGCCGTGCGGGACCTTGAGCGACGTGTCGCGGACCTCGCGGGCCTTCTCGCCGAAGATCGCGCGCAGGAGGCGCTCCTCCGGGGTCAGCTCCGTCTCGCCCTTGGGCGTGACCTTGCCGACGAGGATGTCGCCCGCGCCGACCTCGGCGCCGATGCGGATGATCCCGCGCTCGTCGAGGTCCGCGAGGACCTCCTCGGAGACGTTCGGGATGTCCCGGGTGATCTCCTCGGGGCCGAGCTTGGTGTCGCGCGCGTCGACCTCGTGCTCCTCGATGTGGATCGAGGAGAGCACGTCGTCCTGCACGAGACGCTGGCTGAGGATGATCGCGTCCTCGTAGTTGTGGCCCTCCCACGACATGAACGCGACGAGCAGGTTGCGGCCGAGCGCGAGCTCGCCCTCGTCCGTCGCCGGGCCGTCCGCGAGCACCGAGCCGGGCTCGACGCGCGCACCGTGGTCGACGAGCACGCGCTGGTTGTAGCTCGTGCCCTGGTTCGAGCGGCGGAACTTCGCGACCCGGTAGGTCGACGTCGTCGCGTCGTCGTTGGCGACCGTGATGAGGTCGGCCGACACCTCGGTGACGACACCGGCCTTGGTCGCGACGATGACGTCGCCGGCGTCGACCGCGGCACGACGCTCCATGCCGGTCCCGACGAGCGGGGCCTCGGAGCGCACGAGCGGCACGGCCTGGCGCTGCATGTTGGCGCCCATGAGCGCGCGGTTGGCGTCGTCGTGCTCGAGGAACGGGATCAGGGCCGTCGCGACCGACACCATCTGGCGCGGCGAGATGTCCATGTAGTCGACCTGGGCGCCGGGGACGATCTCGACCTCGCCACCCTTGGTGCGCACCAGCACGCGGTCCTCGGCGAACGCACCGCTCGCCTTGAGCGGCGCGTTGGCCTGGGCGATGACGTAGCGGTCCTCGTCGTCGGCCGTGAGGTAGTGCACCTCGTCGGTGACCTTGCCGTTGATGACCTCGCGGTACGGCGTCTCGACGAAGCCGAACGGGTTGATCCGCCCGTACGTCGCCAGCGAGCCGATCAGGCCGATGTTCGGGCCCTCGGGGGTCTCGATCGGGCACATGCGGCCGTAGTGCGACGGGTGGACGTCACGGACCTCCATGCCGGCGCGGTCACGGGACAGACCACCCGGGCCGAGGGCCGACAGACGCCGCTTGTGCGTCAGGCCCGCGAGCGGGTTGTTCTGGTCCATGAACTGCGAGAGCTGCGACGTTCCGAAGAACTCCTTGATCGACGCCACGACCGGGCGGATGTTGATCAGGGTCTGCGGCGTGATCGCCTCGACGTCCTGCGTCGTCATGCGCTCGCGCACGACGCGCTCCATCCGCGACAGGCCCGTGCGGACCTGGTTCTGGATGAGCTCGCCGACCGCGCGGATGCGGCGGTTGCCGAAGTGGTCGATGTCGTCCGTCTCGACGCGCACCTCGACGGGCTCGCCGGCGCGGCGGCCGTCGATCGTCGCGACGTCGGCGTGCAGCGCGGCGAGGTACTTGATCGTCGCGACGATGTCCGCCGTGGAGAGCACCGAGTCGCCCAGGGGCACGTCGATGCCGAGCTTCTTGTTGACCTTGTAGCGGCCGACCTTCGCGAGGTCGTAGCGCTTGGGGTTGAAGTAGAAGTTCTCGATGAGCGCGCGGCCGGCCTCGACCGTCGGCGGCTCGCCCGGGCGGATCTTGCGGTAGAGGTCGAGCAGGGCCTCGTCCTCGGTCGAGACGTGGTCCTTCTCGAGGGTGTCGATGACGGCCGGGAACTGCGCGAACTCCTCGCGGATCTCCGACTCCGTCATGCCGAGCGCCTTGAGCAGCACCGTGGCGTTCTGCTTGCGCTTGCGGTCGACGCGGACGCCGACGTTGTCGCGCTTGTCGATCTCGAACTCGAGCCACGCACCACGGCTCGGGATGATCTTGGCGGTGAAGACGTCCTTGTCCGACGTCTTGTCGGCGGTGCGCTCGAAGTAGACGCCCGGCGAGCGGACGAGCTGGGAGACGACGACGCGCTCGGTGCCGTTGATGATGAACGTGCCGCGCTCCGTCATGAGCGGGAAGTCGCCCATGAAGACCGTCTGGCTCTTGATCTCACCGGTGGTGTAGTTGACGAACTCGGCCGTGACGAACAACGGGGCCGCGTACGTGAAGTCCTTCTCCTTGCACTCCTCGGCCGTGTACTTCGCCGGCTCGAAGCGGTGCTCGCGGAAGGACAGCGACATCGAGCCGCCGAAGTCCTCGATCGGGGAGATCTCCTCGAAGATCTCCTCGAGGCCTGCGGTCTCCGGGACGTCCGTGCGGCCGGCCTCGAGGGCGGCCGCCACGCGGGCCTGCCACTTCTCGTTGCCGAGGAGCCAGTCGAAGTTCTCGGTCTGGAGGCCCAGGAGGTCCGGGACCTCGAGCGGCTCGTGGATCTTCGCAAAACTGATGCGACGGGATGCGGTGCGGTTCGCGATGGCGTCGGCGGACGGTGCAGAAGGGGTGCGCGAGGCAGCCAAGAGGGGTCCTTCCCTGCGGATCGAGTTCACGCTGCGCAGGGCCCGGCGGGTCGCGGTCCCCCGGCCGCGAGCCCGGTCGACGTCGCGCACGACGAAGTCGACAGGCTCGGGTTATACGGGATCGCGGGCACAGGCCAGCGCAAAGCGCTAGCGTAGCCGAGCGGAGCATACATGTCCACCCGACCACGCCTGACCGCTCTCGACCCGGGCGAAGGACCCGTGCCCGGGGAGGTGCGGCAGACGCCGTCGGCGCCCATCGTGGCACAACGCGGGCCCGCGCGCACCACCCGTCCGGGTCGGGCTGGGGACGACGGTGTCCCGCGCGGGGCCGGGTGCGCGGCCGGCGGGTACCGCCTCCCCCGCCTGACCTGCGCCGTCGCCCCGCGTCCTGGTGGCGAGGGCGTCGACCGGTTCCGGGCGTCCGGAGGGTGTCGGGGCACTGTGACCGCGGGTCCGGCGGGTCCGGCGCATCCGGCGTCCGGCCCGGCCCGCGCGTCCGGCGTCCGGCGCGGCCCGCGCGCCCGGCGTCCGGCGCGGCCGGCGGTCACCCGGGGACGGCGCGAGGCCCGCACCCCTGGGGGTACGGGCCTCGCGGTGGTGCAGAGCTCTCCTCGCGGAGGAGACGCCCGGGAGCGACGTGCTCAGCGCCCGGGCGCGCGGGTCACTTGACGGTGACGGTCGCGCCCGCGCCCTCGAGCGCGGCGACAGCCTTGTCGGCCGCCTCCTTGCTGACACCCTCGAGCACGGCCTTGGGGGCGGCGTCGACGAGGTCCTTGGCCTCCTTGAGGCCCAGGCTCGTGAGGGCACGCACCTCCTTGATGACCTGGATCTTCTTGTCGCCGGCAGCCTCGAGGACGACGTCGAACTCCGACTTCTCCTCGACCTCCTCGACCTCGGCGGCCGCGCCGCCGCCGGCAGCGGCAACCGCGACGGGCGCGGCAGCGGTGACCTCGAAGACCTCCTCGAAGGCCTTGACGAACTCGGAGAGCTCGATGAGCGTGAGCTCCTTGAACGCGTCGATGAGCTCGTCGGTGGTGAGCTTCGCCATGATGGCGTGTCCTTCCGTACGGTGCCCGCGGGTCCGGTCAGACCGTCGCGGGGCAGGGGTGGGGAGCGCGTGAGCCGGGTGGCTCAGGCGGCAGCGTCAGCCGACTCCTCGCGCTTGACGCGCAGGGCCTCGACGGTGCGCACGGCCTGGGCCGAGGGCGCGGTGAACAGGTACGCCGCCTTGAACAGCGACGCCTTGAGCACGCCGGCCGTCTTGGCCAGCAGGACCTCACGGGACTCGAGGTCCGCGAGCTTGGTGACCTCCGCAGCGGTCAGGGCGCGTCCGTCGAGGACACCGCCCTTGATGACCAGTGCGGGGTTCGCCTTGGCGAAGTCACGCAGACCCTTGGCTGCCTCGACCGGGTCACCGGTCACGAAGGCGATGGCCGAGGGACCGGCGAGCGTGGCGTCAGGAACCTCGACGCCCGCCTGCTTGGCCGCGATGGCGGTCAGCGTGTTCTTCACCACGGCGTAGGTTGCGTTGCCGCTGAGCGCGCGCCGCAGCTGCTTGAGCTGGGCGACGGTGAGCCCGCGGTACTCGGTCAGCACGGCAGCGTTCGAGTCGCGGAACTGGTCCGTGAGCTCGGCGACTGCGGCTGCCTTGTCCGGCCTCGCCATGGCAATCCTTCCGATGGTGGTGCCGCGGGTCTGGGACCCCTCGTCCCCGACAACAGAAAGAGCCCCGCGCAGGCGCGGGGCTCTCATCGGGACACGCACCTCGGGGGCACGGTCCGTACGGGAACTCTCACCTGCGCTGGCCTCCGCTGCTGCGGGACTTCGGGCGGCCTCCGGGGCGCCGAGACGAGCTCGGGTGGACCGGGAGCCGACGACCTGCGGTCTTGGGCGGGTCCACGATACGTCACGTCCGGCGTGGGACCAAACCCGCTCCCCCGGCGCGTGGAGGTGGGCGACGGCACGCGGCGGTGGGCGACGGCACGCGGCGGTGGGCGGCAGCACGCCGGGGTCCGCGGCGCGCCCGGCGTCCGGCATCGGTATCCGGCGTCCGGGCCAGTCCTGCGTCGCCGGGTACCGCGCCGCGTCAGACCGGCGCGCCCAGGCAGACGAGCGGGACCAGCGTGCCGTCTGCGGCGGTGCCCTCGCTCGTGGCGACCGCGAGCGCGTCCGCGACGGGCACGCCCGCGCGCAGGAGCCCGTGCAGCCGGGTCATCACGCGCAGCGCCGTCTCGTCCGGCAGCGGCGCGATCGCGGCGACGACGCAGCCGACCCCGGCGCGCAGCAGCACGCTCGCGAGGCCGAGCGCCTCGCCGCCGGGCCGCACGCTCGAGCGGCCCACCTCGCAGCACGAGAGCACGACGAGCTGCGGGGCCCCGCCGCCGGAGTCGAGCTCGTGGGCGAACAGCGGGCCGTCCGCGAGGCGCACCGAGGAGAACAGCGGGTTGTCGGGCTCGTGGCGCCCGTGGGCGGCGAGGTGCACGACGCCGGGGCTCGCGAGCAGCCGGATCGTCTCGGCGCACGTCGCGGCGTCCCCCGTGAGGACCGTCGAGCCGGGCCACAGCCGGGCGACCTCCTCGGCCTCGGTCGCCGAGTGCCGCAGCCCCGGGCCCGCCACGGAGCTGACCTGGAGCGGCGCGACCGACGCCGACCCCGAGAACGTGAGCCAGTGGTGCACCGAGGGCGCGACGACCGTCGCCAGGCCGCGCCGCACGCCGAGCATCGACCAGGGCAGGAGCCCGAGCCAGCCGCTCGCGACGACGACGAGCCGGTCGGGCGTGCGCGTCACCGCGTCGACCATCGCCCCGAGCTCGTCGAGCCCCCGCCCGAGCGAGCGACCCGCGGCGGCGCGCAGCTCCTGCGGCACGAGGGGGTTGGAGACGACCTCGAGGTCCGCGTGCACGCGCCGGGTGTGCTCGCGCGCGCGCCCCGCGTCGCCCAGGACGTGCAGCTCGACGCGGTCGTCCTGGACGCGCACCGCGAGCAGCTCGCCACGGTGCTCGAGCACGTCGAGCACCGTGGTGCCCGCGCGGGCCCGCAGCGCCGCGCGGACCTGGCGCACCGTGCCGACGCGGTCCTCCCCGACGTCGCCCGAGCGGTGCCACGAGCGGGCGAGGATCGCCTGCTTGAGCCGCAGCCCCTCGCGGCGCACGCGCGTGCGCTCACGGTCGTTCGACGGCCGCGTCATGACCTCGCGGGCGCCGTCGATGAGCTGGCGGAGCTCCGCGAGCAGCGCCGCCGAGTCGGGGTCGCGCGGCGGGTTGACGCGCTGGGCGCCGCCGACGACCGCGCGCGTGCGCTCCGCCGCGTCGAGCAGCGCGCCCGGCTGACCCGACGCGAGCGCGAGGTCGAGGTCCATCCGCGCGAGCTGCGTCCCGTGCACCGCGCCGGCCGTGCGCAGGTCGAGCGACCCGAACCGCGCCCGGTGCACGCCGAGGTCGCGCTGCCCCTCGCGGACGTGCCGGCCGGCCCGGACCGGGTCCTCGGCCGCGAGCGCGAGCAGGGCCCGCACGCGGCGGCCGTGCAGACGCACCGAGATCGGGTCGCCGCTCGCGACCGGCCCGAGCGCCGCGAGGCAGGCCGCCGGGTCCGTGAGCGCACCCCGGGCGAGGTCCGCCTCGAGCGCGACGAGCGACGCAGCGTACGCCCACACGGCCCGCCCCGAGCGGCGGCACTGCTCCGCGAGCCGGGACGCGCGCGACGACACCGACCCCCACGCGCGCCGTGCGGCGGCGTCGGCGACCGGGAGCTCGTCGGGCCGGGCCTCGAGCGCCGCGGTCTCGACCTGCAGGCCGAGCAGCGTCGCGCGCAGGACCCACGCCTCGTCGCCGCGCCGGGCGAAGCGGCGCCGGGCCGACGCCGCGAACGCGCGGGCCTGCTCGACGTCGCCGCGCAGCATCGCGCACTCGGCGCGCGCGAGCTCGACCTCCGCGAGGTCGTGCGGCAGCCGGTCGGCGGCGAAGATCTCGGCGGCCTCCGCGAGCGTCGAGTCGG
Source organism: Cellulomonas cellasea (assembly GCF_006538745.1). Lineage (GTDB taxonomy): Bacteria > Actinomycetota > Actinomycetes > Actinomycetales > Cellulomonadaceae > Cellulomonas_A > Cellulomonas_A cellasea. The sequence continues at coordinate 303,007 of NZ_BJLR01000001.1, forward strand.
CGACCGCGACCAGGCCCGCCTCGAGCAGCACGCGGGCCCGGTCGAGCAGCGCGATCGCCCGCGCCGGGCCCGGCAGGCTGCGCGCGGCGGCCTCCATGCGCTCGAGCGCGAGCGGCAGCCGCCCGGCGAGGAACTCGAGGTAGCCGAGGTTGTGCTGCGCCTTGAACACGAGCCGCGGGAACCCCGCGTCGCGGGCCCGGCGGGCGCACTCGGCGAGGTCGGCCCGCGCGAGGCCCAGGTCGCCGCGGTCCATGTGCAGGACGCCGCGGTTGAGCAGCGCCCGGCACGCGTCGATCGGGTCGGCCTCGTCGAGCGAGCCGACGGCGTCGTCCAGCTCGCGCAGCGAGTCCTCGATCCGCCCGGCGCGCAGGTACAGCAGGCCCCGCAGGCCCGCGAGCGCCGGCCCGCGCCCCGGCCACGCCGCCCGACCGCCGTCGGTGTCGGCCGCGAGCTCGCCGAGCCGCGCGAGCTGCGCGCCGACGTCCCCGCGCAGCTCGAAGTCGCTCTTCACGAGCTCGATCGCGGCGCGGGACCGCAGGCGCTCGACGTCCGTCCCTCCCGGGAGGTCGTCCAGCGCCCGCAGCACCGGGCGCAGCCGCCGGGCCGCGCGGGCGGGCTGGCCGTCGGCGTTCTCGGCGACCGCCCGGTCGACGGCGTCGGCGAGGCTGCTCAGCGCGACCGGCGCGGTGCGCGGGCCGTCGGGCGGGGGCATCGTCCGCTAGAGCTCGATCTGCGGCGTCACGACGGGGACGTCCGGCTGCTCGGGCCGGCGCAGCACGAGCCGGGCGGGACCGCGGCCGAGGTCCGAGAACGAGAACCGCCCGTCCGCGTCGGACGTGACGCGCACGATCCGGCCGCCCTGGTGCAGCTCGACCGCGAGCTCCCCCGCGGGCGCCGCCCAGCCGTCGACGCGCACCCGGTCCGCCTCGGCGTGCACCGTGATCATCACGGTGAGCACGTCCGTCGTGAACGTGATCGTGACGGCCTCGATGCTCGCCTCGTCGGAGCGCAGCGCGAGCTCGGGGGTGCCGATCATGCGCAGCTCCGCCATCTCGGTGTGCAGCGCGTCGATCGTGAGCGCGAGCCCGATCCGGTCGACCAGCCCCGCAGGCACGGGGTCCACGCGGTCGACGATCACGGCGAGCCGGCGCAGCACCTGCAGGTCGCCGTCGTCCATGGCCTCCGTCGCGTACCGGGCGACGGCACGGTCGTCGGCGGTCACCGGGCACCCCAGGCGGGGTCCGCGACGAGCGCGAGCCGGAGCTTGGCGAGGCAGCGGCCGCGCGTCGGGCCGATGCTCCCGACGGGCATCCCGAGCGCGCGGGACACCACCGAGTAGTCGGGGCGGTCGACCAGCGCGACGAGCCCCAGCAACGACCGGCACCGGTCGGGCAGGGCGCGCACGTGGTCCCACAGGATGCGGTCCTGCTCGTCGCGCACCGCGACGACGTCCGGGCGGTCCTCCGACGGGGCCGCGAGCCAGTCGGTCGCGTGCTCGTCGAGCTCCGCGCGGGCGAGGTCGTCGCGGGACTTGCGCACCGCGCGCCACGCCGCGCGCTTCGCGGTCACGAGCATCCACTGCAGCGTGGCGCGCGGGTCGCGGATCGAGTCGATGTCACGGATCAGCGCGAGCCACACGCCCTGGACGACGTCCTGGGCCTGCTCGTGCTCGGCGCCCTGGGCACGCACGGTGTGCCACAGCAGCGGGGTCAGCACCTCGACGAGCTGCGCGAGGGGAGCTCGGTCGCCCTCGCGGTAGGAGACGACGGCGTGGGCCGCCTTGTCGACCAGGCTCTCGCCCTGGTGCCGGAGCTCGGAAGCAACCGGCTCGACCAGGTCGTCACTCATCATGGACCCCTCGCACGGGAATCGTCGGGCGGCCGCCCACCGTCACAGTAGGGCGACCAGGACAACACCGACAAGACACCCAGGCGCCGTCGGAGTCGAGAGGAAGGGGCGCGCCGGCCCGCCCCAGATACACCCCGGACGAACGTCTTCCGGACGGGACGTATCAGGCGGATCGGACAGGTCCCTTCACGGGTGCACCCGCCGCGGGCGCGCCACCGACGCGTCCGCCCGACCCCCCGAGGAGACACCACCCCATGGCTGCAGACGAGAACCGGCCCGCCGGCGACGACGGCCCGGAGCCGGTCGCACCGCTGAGCCGCGAGCAGATCCGCCCGGTCAAGCGCCTCGCCGAGGACGACCTCATCTCGCGGCCCGGCGTGGTCGCCGTCGACATCGGCGAGAAGTACTCGGGCGGTCGGCCCACGGGGACGCAGTCGATCGTCGTGCACGTGCAGGCCAAGCGCAGCGCCGACGAGGTGCCGTCCGACGAGCTGATCCCCCCGACGATCGACGGCGTCCCGACCGACGTCGTCCCGCACCGGATCAGCCTCCAGCACCAGGTGCCGTACGAGCCGGCCGGGTCGGGCAGCGCCGAGGACGGGACCCGCTACGCGGCGATGGTCGGCGGGATCAGCATCGGACCCGTCCGACCGGTGCGCCGCCGCGGCACGGACGCCGACGAGGCGCGGCTCCACCTGTTCGCCGGGACGCTCGGAGCGCTCGTGACCGACCGTCGCAGCGGCCGGGCGCTCGCACTGACCAACTTCCACGTCGCCGCCGTCGACACCGGCTGGCGCGCGGGCGACGCGCAGGTCCAGCCCTCGCGGGTCGACGGCGCGGTGCCGAGCGACCGGTTCGGGACGCTCCAGCGCGCGGTCGTCGACGAGCACGTCGACGCCGCGGCCGTCCTGCTCGCGCGCGGCACCCGGTGGTACCCGGCCGTGCTGGGCATCGGGGAGATCACCGGCCGGGCGAAGGCCCGGGTCGGCCAGACGGTGCGCAAGCGCGGCCGCACGACCGGGCTCCGCACCGGCACCGTGACGTCGGTCGACTTCACCGTGCAGATCGACTTCGGCGGCGAGACCGGGCTCGTGACGCTGCGCGACCAGGTCCGCGTCGACCGCAGCCCCGAGGAGGAGCGGTTCTCCGCGGGCGGCGACTCCGGCTCGGTCGTGGTCGACGAGCGCGGGCGCGTCGTCGGGCTGCTGTTCGCCGGGGAGGACGACGGGAGCTTCAGCCTCGCGAACCCGATCGGGGCGGTGCTCGACGCGCTCGACGTGGACATCGCCACGCGGCGGTCGGTCGCGAAGCGGGCGCGGCGCGCGCGCAGGGGCTCGGGCCCGGGCTCGGCGCCGGGACGTGCGGTGGCGCCGCCGGCGGGCGGGCGTGACCAGGGGTCGGGGCAACCGTCCGGTGCTCGGGCGGCGGCCGTCCCTCGGACCGCGGCCGACGGCGCTGCGGCGCAGGTCCGGCGTGCGGTGCCGGCCGGGCGTGTGGCGGGGTCGGGCGCGGGCGGGGTGGCGGGGCAGCCGTTCACCGAGCCGTTCACCGAGGCACTCGCAGGGCAGCCGTTCACGGAACCGTTCACCGAGCCCTTCACGGAGCCGTTCACGGAACCCTTCACCGAGGCGTACGCGCGTCAGCCGTTCACCGAGCCCTTCACGGAACCCTTCACCGAACCGTTCACCGAGGCGTACGCGCGTCAGCCGTTCACCGAGCCCTTCAC
>NZ_BJLR01000002.1 GCF_006538745.1 Cellulomonas cellasea
ACGCGCGTCAGCCGTTCACCGAGCCCTTCACGGAACCCTTCACCGAACCGTTCACCGAGGCGTACGCGCGTCAGCCGTTCACCGAGCCCTTCACGGAACCGTTCACCGAACCGTTCACGGAGCCCTTCACCGAGGCCTACGCGCGTCAGCCCTTCACCGAACCGTTCACGGAGCCGTTCACCGAGCCGTTCACCGAGCCGTTCACCGAGGCGGTCGGCGGTCGCACACCCGTCCGTGCACCGGCGGCGTCCCGTCCTCGTCCCGGCCGGCGTGAGCTCGCCGAGGCGTACTGGGCCGGCTACCTGACCGCGCGGTACCACCGCGCGCAGGGGCGCTGAGCGCGTGACGGTCACGGCCGGGCGTCCGGGGGGCGGGCGCGCAGGGAGCACGTCGGGACGCGGGCTGCGCCTCGTGCACGCGGCCACCGGCGGCGCGGCGGGCGGCGTGCGGTCCCCGGGCCGCCCCGGCGTCGACGAGGAGGGCGCGCCGGGAGCGGTGCGCCCGCTGCGCCTCGTGTGCGGGGTCGACCTCGTGCACGAGCTCGAGGAGCAGGTCCTCGAGCTGCGCGCCGACGGACCGACCGTCGCGCACCGCGCAGCGCTCGCGGACCTGCTCGTCGCCTGGGCGCAGAGCCTGGTCGGGCTGCACGGCACGCCGGTCCCGTCCGCGACGCCGGCCGTGCCGCTTCCGTGGGTGCTCGAGCCGGACCGTCTCGCCGGGCACGTGGACGGTCCGCACGCGGCGGCCGGGCGCGCGTGGGCGGTGCGGCAGCACCCGCGGGTGCGCCGTGCGCTCGCCGCCGCCCGCGCGGGCTGGGCGACGGACCGGTGGGTGCACGACTCCGGGCCCGACGCCGTGCTCGTGGTGCGGGACGCGGGGAGCGGCGACGGCTCGCTCCTGCCGGTGCCGGGCGGGTCAGCGGACCTCGCGGGGACGTCGGCCGTCCGCGGTCCGGCGGACGGCGCCTGCGACGCCGCCGCGGCCGCGGCCGCCCAAGCCGTCCAGGTCGTCGATGCCGTCCCCACCTCCGAGGCCGTCGACGCGGTTCAGGCAGTCGGCGCCGTCGACCCCCTCGACGCCGTCGACGCCGTCGACGCCGCGGAGCGTGCCGGGCGCCGTCCCGTCCTGCGCGCGCGCCTCGTCGGGGCCGGCCGCGGCGATCCCCGCTGGGACGTCGCCACGGCGCTCGACTGGCTCGCTGTGCACCTCGCCCCGGCGCTCGACCCGGCGTGGGACCTCGACCCGGTGGCCGGCTTCATGCGCGCGTACCGGGCGCACGGTGGCGACGCCGAGCCCGACCGCGCGCTCGCCGTGGCCCGCACCGTCGCCACGGCTGCCGCGTGGAGCGACGCGCTCGACGAGCGGACGGAGGACCCGGACGACGACGATCTCGCCTGGGTCGCCGGCCTGTGGGCGCGGCCGCTCGCGCTCCTGGCGCCGAGGTGAGCCGGGTCGACACGCCCCCTCGCCGCAGGCCCGCGCCCCGGTAGGGCTCCGCGCACGCACCGGGTCCGCAGGGGGGACCACGTGCGTCGCGTCGGCGCCCGGACGCACGAGAGCCCGGTCCGCAGGGACCGGGCTCTCGTGGCGTGCAGTGCGGGGACGGAGGTCAGGCGGCCTCGCCGTCCTCCTCGGTCAGGTTCCGCGTGCGGTTCTGGTCCACGAGGATGCCGGGGCCGTTCGTCGTCGAGAACGTCGCCTTCGCGATGTAGCGACCCTTCGACGAGGCGGGCTTCAGACGGTTGACCTCCTCGAGCGCGGCCGCGTAGTTCTCGACGAGCTGCACGTCGGAGAACGAGACCTTGCCGATGATGAAGTGCAGGTTCGCGTGCTTGTCGACGCGGAACTCGATCTTGCCGCCCTTGATCTCGGTGACAGCCTTCGCCACGTCCATCGTGACCGTGCCGGTCTTCGGGTTCGGCATGAGACCACGCGGGCCCAGGACCTTGCCCAGTCGACCGACCTTGCCCATGAGGTCGGGCGTCGCGACGGCGGAGTCGAAGTCGGTGTACCCGGCCGCGACCTTCTCGATCAGCTCGTCGCCACCGACCTCGTCGGCACCGGCGGCACGCGCCTGCTCGGCACGCTCACCCGTCGCGAAGACGATGACGCGGGCCGTCTTGCCCGTGCCGTGCGGCAGGTTGACGGTGCCGCGGACCATCTGGTCGGCCTTGCGGGGGTCGACGCCGAGACGGAACGCGACCTCGACGGTCGAGTCGTACTTGGTGGTCGCCGTCGCCTGCGCGAGACGCACGGCGTCGAGCGGGGCGTAGAGGCGGCCGGCCTCGATCTTCTCGGCGGCGGTGCGGTACGCCTTGCTGTGCTTGCTCATCTGCTCTCCTTGGCTGGCAGTCGTGGTCGTCGGGCCGCACAGGGCCCTGCCACTGGTCCTTCTCGGGTGGTGCGTGCGGGTGGTGCTGCTCCGGCCCGGGGGCCGGGGTGGGTCGAGGTCAGCCCTCGACCTTGATGCCCATCGAGCGGGCGGTGCCGGCGATGATCTTCTCGGCGGCGGCCACGTCGTTGGCGTTGAGGTCGACGAGCTTCGTCTGCGCGATCTCGGTGACCTGCGCGGCCGTCAGGGTCGCGACCTTGACGGTGTGCGGGGTCGGCGAGCCCTTGGCGACGCCGGCGGCCTTCTTGATGAGCTCCGCGGCGGGCGGGGTCTTCGTGATGAACGTGAAGGACCGGTCCTCGTAGACCGTGATCTCCACGGGGACCACGTCACCGCGCTGCGACTCGGTGGCCGCGTTGTACGCCTTGCAGAACTCCATGATGTTGACGCCGTGCTGACCGAGCGCCGGACCGATCGGCGGCGCAGGGGTGGCCGCGCCGGCCTTGATCTGGAGCTTGATCAGGCCGGTGACCTTCTTCTTGGGGGGCATGATGCCTTCCGTTCGTGTCGTGGGCCGACGCCGTGGGCGATGACCCGGTTGCAGTGCGGCCCGGCGGTGCCGGGCCCGCAGGTGTGCCGCTCGGTCAGATCTTGGCGACCTGGCCGAACGACAGCTCGACCGGGGTCTCCCGGCCGAAGATGGAGACGAGCACCTTGAGCTTCTGGCTCTCGGGGTTGATCTCGGAGATCGTCGCGGGCAGCGTGTCGAACGGGCCGTCGGTGACGGTCACGGACTCGCCGACCGTGAAGTCGACCTTGATCTCCGCGGCGGCGGCCTTCGTGCCGGCCTTCGGGGCCGCCGGCGCGAGCGACGGAGCGAGCATCGAGAAGACCTCGTCCAGCGTGAGCGGGACGGGCTGGTGCGTGTGCCCGACGAAGCCCGTCACGCCCGGCGTGTGGCGCACGGCGCCCCACGACTCGTCGGTCAGGTCCATGCGCACGAGGACGTAGCCGGGGATCCGGACGCGGCGCACGACCTTGCGCTGCGCGTTCTTGATCTCCGTCACCTCCTCCATGGGGACCTCCACCTGGTGGATGTAGTCCTCCATGTTGAGGCTCTGGGTGCGGTTCTCGAGGTTCGCCTTCACGCGGTTCTCATAACCCGCGTAGGAGTGGATGACGTACCAGTCGCCGGGCTGCGAGCGCAGCTGGGCCTTGAACGCGGCGATCGGGTCCTCGTCGACGTCGGGCTCGTCGTCCTCGACCTCGTCGACGGGCTCGGCGTCGTCCTCGTCCTGCTCGACCGGCTCGTCGTCCTCGGCCTCGTCCTGCTCGGCCGGCTCGTCGTCCTCGGCCTCGTCGGCCGGCTCGTCGTCCTCGGCCTCGTCGTCAGCGCGCTTGGCGCCGTCGGCGGCACCGGTCGTGGCGGTGTCCTCGTCGGACGCGGGGTCGGCAGTGCCCGCTGCGGGCGCCTCGACCGCCGAGATCGACGCCAGGGCGTCCTCGAGCTCGGTCTCGGCAGCACCCTGCTCGGACTCGTGCGACTCGTACGTCACGTGGAAACCTGCTTTCTCGACTGTCTGTGGTGCGGACCGGCGTGCGCTGCGCGCGAGAGCCGGTGTGCTCCGGCGCGGAGCCGGAGGTGCGGTCGCCTGCGGTCAGGCGCCGAAGACCCAGAAGGTCAGGCGGCCGACCCCGAGGTCGACCAGGGTCACGAACGCCATGACGACCGCGACGAACGCCAGCACGACGCCCGTGTACGTCACGAGCTCGGAGCGCGTCGGGCGCACGACCTTCTTGAGCTCGGCGACGACCTGGCGGAAGAACAGCGCGACGCGGGCGACGAAGCCCCGACGGGCTGTCTCGGTGCTCGCGGGCTTCGGGCGCTCGGTGCGCGGCGCCGAGCCCTCGGCGCCGGACGCCGCTGCCGGTGCGGATTCGCTCACAGCTGTCCCCTACGTGTGTCGTGTGGCACCGACGCCCGTGAGGTGCAGCGCCGGACCGTCGCTTTGCCGGACCCAGCTGGGCGCCGGACCGTGACCATGCGCAGGGCAGGCGAGACTCGAACTCGCAACCGCCGGTTTTGGAGACCGGTGCGCTACCAATTGCGCCACTGCCCTACGGCGTTCTCCGTCGCCACGACCAGCACCTGCGCGCGCAGCGGTCCTGGTGGGAACCACTCGTGGGCACGGCTCATCATGGCGGACGTCAACCGCCGGGGAACCACTGTACGCGACGAGCGGCGCAGGGTCGAACCCGACGCGATCGAGGCGTGCTCGCGGCCTCGGCGGCCCCGCGGAGCGTCGGTCCGGGCAGGGCGCCCCACCCCCAGCCCGGACCGCACCCACGACCCGACCGGTGGCCGGGACGCCCGGCGGCCGGTCGCCCGCGTCTGCCAAGATGACGCCTGTGAGCCAGCACACACCCGCCCAGCCCGCGTCCGCCCGCTCGCGCGTCTCCGCGCGCATCGCCGCCATCGCCCCGTCCGCGACGCTCGCGGTCGACGCCAAGGCGAAGGCGCTCAAGGCCGCCGGACGCCCGGTGATCGGGTTCGGCGCGGGCGAGCCGGACTTCCCGACGCCCGACTACATCGTCGAGGCCGCCGTCGCCGCCGCGCACGACCCGGTCAACCACCGCTACACGCCGGCCGCGGGGCTGCCCGCGCTGCGCGAGGCGGTCGCCGCGAAGACGCTGCGCGACTCGGGCTACGCCGTCGACGCGTCCGCGGTGCTCGTCACGAACGGCGGCAAGCAGGCCGTCTACCAGGCGTTCGCGACCGTCGTGGACCCGGGCGACGAGGTCCTGCTGCCCGCGCCGTACTGGACGACGTACCCCGAGGCGGTCCGGCTCGCGGGCGGCGTGCCCGTCGAGGTGTTCGCGGGCGCCGACCAGGAGTACCTCGTGACGGTCGAGCAGCTCGAGGCCGCGCGCACCGAGCGCACCAAGGTCCTGCTGTTCTGCTCGCCGTCGAACCCGACCGGCGCGGTGTACTCCCCCGAGCAGACCGCGGAGATCGGGCGCTGGGCGCTCGAGCACGGCATCTGGGTGCTGACCGACGAGATCTACGAGCACCTCGTGTACGACGACGCGCAGTTCACGCCGATCGTGCGCGCGGTGCCCGAGCTCGCCGACACGACGATCGTGCTCAACGGCGTCGCCAAGACCTACGCGATGACGGGCTGGCGGGTCGGCTGGATGATCGGCCCGGCCGACGTCATCAAGGCCGCGACGAACCTGCAGTCGCACCTCACGTCCAACGTCGCGAACGTCTCCCAGCGCGCCGCCGTCGCGGCGCTCACGGGCGACCTGTCCGCGGCGCACGCGATGCGGACGGCGTTCGACCGTCGGCGCCGGACGATGGTCGAGATGCTCGGCACCATCGACGGCGTGCGGATCCCGGTGCCCAAGGGCGCGTTCTACGCCTACCCGTCGGTCGAGGGCGTGCTCGGCCGGACGATCCGGGGCGTGACGCCGACGACGTCGGCCGAGCTCGCGGCGCTGATCCTCGAGCAGGCGGAGGTCGCGGTCGTACCCGGTGAGGCGTTCGGGCCGAGCGGGTTCCTGCGCCTGTCGTACGCGCTCGGGGACGACGACCTCGCCGAGGGCGTCGGCCGCATCCAGGCGCTGCTCGCCGACGCCGACTGACCCGTCCGCGGCACCCGCCGCCCGCACGTCCGACAGGTCCGCCCGACGGCGGCATGCCCGGGTCCGGTGCGCCGCCGGGCGCTCCAGCGCCGGGCGCTCACGGCTCGTGCCCGTGTCCGCTCGTGCCCGTGTCCACCGAGCGGTGGACACAGGCACCGTCGTGCGGTGGCTACCGGTGCCGCCGTCGCGGGGCCACGCTGGAGCCATGACCCCCACCGACCTGGCCCTCGAGGCCCGCGGCCTGCGCAAGCGCTACGGCGACAAGCAGGCCGTCGACGGCCTCGACCTCGCCGTGCACCGCGGCGAGATCTTCTCCGTCCTCGGCCCGAACGGCGCCGGCAAGACGACGACCGTCGAGATCCTCGAGGGCTACCGCGAGCGCGACGGCGGCGAGGTGCGCGTGCTCGGCGAGGACCCGCAGACCGCTGGGCGCGAGTGGCGCTCGCGCATCGGCGTCGTGCTGCAGGACACCCGTGACCTCGCCGAGGCGAACGTCGGGGAGCTCGTCCGGCACTTCGCGGCGTACTACCCCCGTCCGCACGACCCCGAGCACGTGATCGACCTCGTCGGGCTGCGCGACAAGGTCCGCACGCGCGTGCGGCAGCTGTCCGGGGGCCAGCGGCGGCGGCTCGACGTCGCGCTCGGCATCGTCGGGCGGCCCGAGCTGCTGTTCCTCGACGAGCCGACCACGGGCTTCGACCCCGAGGCCCGGCGCTCGTTCTGGGACCTCGTGCGCGACCTGCGCGACCAGGGCACGACGATCCTGCTGACGACGCACTACCTCGACGAGGCCGAGCAGCTCGCGGACCGCGTCGCGGTCGTGCAGGACGGGCGGGTCGTGGCGCTCGACCGGCCGTCCGAGCTCGGGGGACGCGCGGCGCGGCTCGCCGTCGTCCGCTGGGTCGAGGACGGCGTCCCGCGCGAGATCCGCACCGACGAGCCGACCCGCACCGTCGTCGAGCTCGCCGGCCGCTGGGCCGACGCCCGCGGCTCGGCGGCCCCGCTCGAGGTGCCCGGGCTGCAGGTCCTGCACCCGAGCCTCGAGGACGTCTACCTCGCGCTGATCGGCGTCGAGACCTCCGTCGCACCCGTCGTCCCGACCCTGCAGGGGAGCACCCGATGACCGCCGCGACCGCCCCGACGACCCGGTCCGAGCTCGCACGCCCGGAGGCGCTGCCCGGCACGCTGCACCTCGGGCTCGTGCGCGCGCGGCTCGAGCTGCGGCAGTACTTCCGCGAGCGCGACGCGGTCGTGTTCATCTTCCTGTACCCGGTGATCATGCTCGCGATCTTCGCGACGGTCTTCGGGCAGGACGGCGCACGCGTCGGGCCCGACGGGGGCACCGTGCCGTTCGCGCAGTACTTCCTGCCCGGCATGGTCGCGACCGGCGTGATGCTCTCGAGCTTCCAGTCGCTCGCGATCACGATCGCCGTCGAGCGCGACGAGGGTGGGCTCAAGCGGCTGCGCGGGACCCCGCTGCCGGCGGCGGCGTACTTCCTCGGCAAGGTCGGGCAGGTGCTCGTCGCCTCGGCGCTCCAGCTCGCGCTCCTGCTCGCGGTCGCCGGGCTCCTGTTCGACGTCGCGCTGCCGACCGCCCCCGACCGCTGGTTCACGTTCGCGTGGGTGTTCCTGCTCGGGACGGCCGCGGGCTCGGTCCTCGGGGTCGCGTTCTCCTCGGTCCCGCGCACCGGGCGCAGCGCGAGCGCCGTCGTGACGCCCGTCGTCCTGGTGCTGCAGTTCGTCTCGGGCGTGTTCTTCATGTACGACGCGCTGCCGACCTGGATGCAGCAGATCGCGTCGGTGTTCCCGCTCAAGTGGATGGCGCAGGGCATGCGGTCGGTGTTCCTGCCCGACACCTACCTGCCGATGGAGGTCGCCGGCTCGTGGGAGCACCCGATGACCGCGCTCGTGCTCGCGGTGTGGGCCGTCGTCGGTCTCGTCCTCGGGGTCCGCACGTTCCGCTGGACGCGGCGTGACGCGGGCTGACGAGCCGCGCGCCGAGCGGCCGGCCGCTGCCCCCACGGGTGGCGACCGGCCCATCGGCGCGCACGGGGCGCTGCACCGGATGGGCCTCGCGCAGGCCGACGCCACCGACCCGGCCGACCGGCCCGCGCGGCGCCCGGGCGCCGAGCGCGCGGAGTTCTGGGCCCGCACGCTGCGCGGGTGGGACGTCGCGTTCTACGTGATGGTCGCGATCGCCTGCGCGTCGTTCCTGTTCGACGGCCACGACCCGGCGGAGACGACGGTCTCGTTCGCCGCGATGGCCCTGCTCGCGACCGCGTACACCGCGATCGGGCGCCGGGCCGCGCTGCGGGGGGACGCCCGGCTCGCGCACACCTACCTCGCGGTGCTCGTCGTCGTCGTCGTGCTCGTCGTCCGCCTCGAGCCCATGGGGACGCTGCTGCTGTTCATCGCCTACTCCCAGATCTGGTTCTTCTGCCAGCGCCGGACCACCGCGGCGGCCATCGCGCTGGTGCTCGCCGTCGGAGCATCGGTCGCGATGGGCCTGCGCGGCTGGGCCGACCGCGCGCAGTGGGTCGAGATCGCCGGGCAGATGGGCATCGGCCTGATGTTCAGCGTGCTCCTCGGGCTGTGGATCACGCAGATCGCCGAGCAGAGCGAGGAGCGCGCCGGCCTCATCGAGCGCCTCGAGGCCGCGCAGGCCGAGCTCGCCGCGACGAACCACGCCGCGGGGGTGCTCGCCGAGCGCGAGCGGCTGGCGCAGGAGATCCACGACACGCTCGCCCAGGGGTTCACGAGCGTCGTGATGCTCGCGCAGGCGGCCGGCGCCGAGCTCGACCGTGGGGCGGTCGACGCGACGCGGGGCCGGGTCGAGCAGATCGAGGACGTCGCACGCGAGAACCTCGCCGAGGCGCGGGCGCTCGTCGCCGCGTTCGGACCCGCCGGGCTGCAGCAGCAGGGTCTGCGCGACGCGCTCACCCGCCTCGCCGAGCGGTTCGCCGCCGAGACCGGCGTCCAGGTCGACGTGGACCTCGGGCAGGACGCACCGCTCTCGCGCGACACCGAGGTCGTGCTGCTGCGGGGTGCGCAGGAGGCGCTCGCGAACGTGCGCAAGCACGCCGACGCCCGGCGCGTGCGGCTGCGGCTCGGCGTCGACGACGGAAGCGTCGAGCTCGAGGTGCACGACGACGGCCGCGGCATGCCGCCCGAGATGAGCCGCGGCGTCGGTCTGCGCGGGATGCACGAGCGCGTGCGCGCGGGCGGCGGGACGCTCGACGTCGGCGCGGCGCCGGGCGGCGGGACGCGGGTGCTCGTGCGGATGCCCGCGGCGGGGGTCGACGGGGGCGGGGGTGCCCCAGCCGGGGGTGCCGGGGGTGCCGGGGTCGGCGGTGCGGCAGTCGGCGGTGGCGCGGTCGGTGATGCGGCGATCGGCGACGCGGCGGTCGAGGGTGCCGGGGTCGGCGGAGAGGGCGCGGGCGATACTGGCGCCCGGTCCGCGAGCGCCGCGGCCCCGGCCGGCCGACCCGGAGGAGCATCGTGAACCCCGTCCGCGTCCTGGTCGTCGACGACCACCCCGTCGTGCGCTCGGGGCTCACCGGGCTACTCGCCGCCGAGCCGGACATCGAGGTGGTCGGCGAGGCCGCGGACGGGCAGGCGGCGGTCGACGCCGCCCGCGCACTCCGGCCCGACCTCGTGCTGATGGACCTGCGCATGCCGGTGCTGGACGGCGCCGCCGCGACCGCCCGCATCCGCGCCGAGACGCCGTCCGTGCACGTGCTGGTGCTCACGACGTACGAGACCGACACCGACATCCTGCGGGCCGTCGAGGCCGGGGCGACCGGCTACCTGCTCAAGGACACCCCGCGCGAGCAGCTCGTCGCCGGGGTGCGGGCCGCCGCGCGCGGGGAGTCGGCGCTCTCCCCCACGGTCGCCCGCCGGCTCGTCGAGCAGCTCCGGTCCGACCGTGACCGGCTCAGCGCGCGCGAGCTCGAGGTGCTCGCGGGCGTGGCGCGTGGGCTGTCGAACGCGGCGATCGGGCGCGAGCTGTTCATCGCCGAGGCGACCGTCAAGACGCACCTGCTGCGCACGTTCACCAAGCTCGGGGTCGACGACCGCACGCGCGCGGTCACCATCGCGATCCAGCGCGGGATCCTGCCGGCGCCCTGACCGGGCGTGCGCCGGTGCGGCATCGGCAGGGGGGCTACAGGGGACGCAAGGTTGCCGGGCTGCGGCGACGCGGGTTGCGGGGCAGCGGCGACGCGGGGTCGCAGGGACGCGGAGCTGCCGGGCTGTGGCGACGCGGGGACCGGGGCTGCGTGGAGCCGTCGTCGCGCGGCTGCCGGCGACGCCGTCAGGGCCGGTGCGGCGCTGCTGCCGACCGCCTCGGCGGCGTCCGCCCGTCACCCGGACGAGGGCCGGAGGCGGCGGCCACCCGGGGTCCCGGACTCCCGCGGATGTCGTTCGTGCCCCGATACTGTGCGGTATGCCCGAAAGCCTGAGCATCGTCGCCGGCGGCACCGCTGCCGTCGTCATGCTCGGCGTGGGCGTCTCCGTGATCTTCGCCGAGCCGAACGGACCCCGCGGCGCCGTCGCCGAGCCGATGGTCGTGACCGTCCCGCCCGTGATCGACCCCGCGCCCGCCTCGCCGCCCGGGTCCGCCGGGCAGCCGGCCGCGCGCGCAGGCGAGGGCGACGACCTCGACGCCGGGGACGACGCAGGACCGGCCGTCGAGGTGCCGGCGATCGCGCTCCGGCCGGAGGCGGCGTCGATGTCGGGGAGGTCGGCGGCGGTGCGTCAGGACGACGCAGCGCACGCCCGTCGCGCGGCTGCCGGGTCGGCGCAGGGCGGGCGAGCGGCGCGGGTCACCGGCGCGGCGGCGGACGAGGCGCGGTCGCGTGCTGTTCCCCCGGGCCCGACGGCGGCGGACGCGACGTCGCGGCCGTGGGGCGGAGCGGAGCGGTCGACCGGTGCGACGCCACGGTCGGTGCGGTCGTCCGAGCGCGCGGCAGAGGCGGAGGCGGACGGCCGAGGCGAGCGCACCTGGTCGGCGCGGTGGTCGAGCGACGCGGCCGGGACCTGGGCGCCGGGCGGCTCCCGCGGTGCGGACGAGCACGTGCACGCGTCGCGGCGCCCTGACGCGGATGCTCGCGGCCTCGCCGCATCGCGCGCGGCCGTCCGAGAGGTGCCGAGGGGCCGAGAGAGCCGGGCCGGCGAGGCCAGGAGCCCGCAGTCCCCGGCGCGACAGGCGGGGCGCTCGCACGTCCCGCCCCCGCAGGTCCCCGCGACGCGGGTCCCCGCCCCGCACGTGCCACCACGCGACGTCCCGCCGGCACAGGTTCCCCGCCCGCACGCCGCACCACGTCCGGTCCCGGCGGAGCACGCCCCCGCTCAGGCCGCGCCGGCTCATCCGCAGGCGCCCGCACCACGCACCGAGGCCGCCCCGCCTCCCCCGCCGAGCGGTCGCCACCCCGGACGCGCCGACGCACCCCGTCCGACCCGCGGCCGGGCGGACGCGACCTCCGCGCACCCTCAGACACCGGCGTCGGCCCCGCGCCACGCGGACCCTGCCCGGCCCGGCCACCAGAGCGGTCACCGTGGCGCCCCGGGCGCTGTCCCGCACGGCGGTACCCCCACCACCCACGGCGGGACGTGGTGATGCGCTCGGCCCGACGACGCCGGGGCCGCGCGCCGCACGACCGCGTCGCGCACCTGACCGTCCGCGCGCGCGTGCTCTCGGCCGTCCTGCTGCTCGCGGCGCTCGCGGTCGTCATCGCGGGCGCGACCGCGTACCTGCTGCAGGCGCAGCGCACCGACAAGCGCATCGACGACTCGCTCGTCCGCGCGATCGACGTCCTGCGCTTCGTGACCGCCGAGGGACCCGACGCCGAGCGCAACCCCGAGCTCGAGTTCACGACCGTGGCCGACCTGCTCTACGCGGCCGTGCAGCGTCGCGGGTTCACCGAGCACGAGGGCGTGCTCGCGCTCGTCGACGGCGAGCCGCGCTGGCTCGCGTCGACGTCGGTGCCGCTGCGCCTCGAGGCGGACGAGGAGCTGCTCCGCCGGCTCGCCGCGGTCTCCCCCGACGACCCCGTCGAGCTGCAGACCGTGCGCACGTCGGTGACCGAGTACCGGCTCGTCGCGATGCCCGTCTCCGTCACGGGCGACCCGCACCAGGGCCTGTTCGTCGTCGCCATCGACCGGCGGGCCGAGATCGCGACGATGTCGAAGGTCTACACCTCCTACGCGTCGGTCGCGCTGGGCTCGCTCCTCGTGATCGCGCTCGTCGCGTGGTTCGTCGTCGGGCGCCTGCTGCGGCCCGTGCGGCTGCTGCGCGACACCGCGCGGCACATCACCGAGTCGGACCTGTCGGAGCGCATCTCGGTCAGCGGCTCCGACGACCTGTCCGACCTCGCGCGCACCGTCAACGCGATGCTCGACCGCCTCCAGAACGCGTTCGGGTCGCAGCGCGAGCTGCTCGACGACGTCGGCCACGAGCTGCGCACGCCGCTGACGATCGTGCGCGGCCACCTCGAGCTGCTCGACCCGGACGACCCCGACGACGTGCGCGCGACCCAGGCGCTCGCGCTCGACGAGCTCGACCGCATGCACCGGCTCGTCAACGACCTGATGACGCTCGCGACGGCCGAGCGGCCGGACTTCGTGCGCGTCGCCCCGACCGACGTCGGGCGGCTCACGGACGACGTGCTCGACAAGGCCCGCGGGCTCGGGGACCGGCGCTGGCAGGTCGCCGCCCGGGCCGACGCGACCGTGCTCGTCGACTCCCAGCGCGTGACGCAGGCGTGGCTCCAGCTCATCGCGAACGCCGTCTCGGTGTCCGCGCCGGGCACGTGGATCCGCATCGGCAGCGAGATCCGCTCGGGCCGGGTGCTGCTGTGGGTGCGCGACGAGGGCCCCGGCGTGCCGCCCGAGGAGGAGGCGCGCATCTTCGAGCGCTTCCACCGGGGCCGCGCCGACCGCATCGGCCGCCGGGGCGACGGCGCCGGTCTGGGCCTGCCGATCGTCGCTGCGATCGCCGCGGCGCACCACGGCCGCGTGACCCTCGAACGGCCGCCGCTCGGCGCGGGCACCGGAGCCGTCTTCGTACTCGACCTGCCCGCGCTGGACCTCGTCGAAGAACCCCGCCTCACCCCCGCCGAGCTGTTGGAGCAGACATGACACAGATCCTCATCGCCGAGGACGAGGAACGCATCGCCGCGTTCATCGCCAAGGGCCTGCGGTCCGAGGGCTTCGCGACCGCGACGGTCGCGACCGGTGCGGAGGCGCTCGCGCTGGCCCGCACCGGGGAGTACGCGCTGCTGGTGCTCGACCTCGGGCTCGCCGACATGGACGGGTTCGACGTGCTGCGCCAGCTCCGCGAGACGGGGGCGCGCCTGCCGGTCATCATCCTCACGGCGCGCAGCTCGGTGACCGACACCGTGACGGGTCTCGAGTCCGGCGCCGACGACTACATGGCCAAGCCGTTCCGGTTCGAGGAGCTCCTCGCGCGCGTGCGGCTGCGGCTGCGCACCCCGCAGGTCGTCGGCGAGGTCGCGACGCTCACGCACGGGCCGCTCCAGCTCGACCTGCGCACCCGCCGGATGCGGGTCGGCTCGCAGGAGGTCGACCTGTCGGCGCGCGAGTTCGCGCTCGCCGAGACGTTCCTGCGCCACCCCGGGCACGTCCTGAGCCGCGAGCAGCTGCTCTCGCAGGTGTGGGGATACGACTTCGACCCCGGCTCGAACGTCGTCGACGTGTACGTCCGGTACCTGCGCAAGAAGCTCGGTGCCGAGCACTTCGACACCGTGCGCGGGGTCGGCTACCGGCTCGTGGACGCGACCGCGGGCGTCTGACGCAGGGCCCGGGCCGGCGCGTCCGGGCCGGCGCGCGAGGTCCGGGGCACGGCGCCGCAGCGCCGCGTCGGCGTGGGCCCGGGCGGCCGACCGCCGCGCGTCCTGGCACACTGGCGGCGTGCGAGACGTGGCCCTCCTCCCCAAGGCCCACCTCCACCTGCACTTCACCGGCTCGATGCGCACCGCGACCCTCGGCGACCTCGCCGAGCAGTCCCGGGTGCGGCTCCCCGCGGCGCTGCTCGACGGCGACCCGCTGCGGGTCCCCGCCGACGAGCGCGGCTGGTTCCGGTTCCAGCGCCTGTACGACGCGGCCCGGGCGTGCGTGCGCAGCGAGGCGGCGCTGCGCCGGATCGTCGACGAGGCGGCCGCGGACGACGCCGCCGAGGGCTCCGGCCGGCTCGAGCTGCAGGTGGACCCGACGTCGTACGCGCCGTACGTCGGCGGGCTGTCCGCGGCGCTCGAGATCATCCTCGACGAGGCCCGCGGCGCGAGCGCACGGCACGGCGTCGAGGTCGCGCTCGTCGTCGCCGCGTCGCGCATGCGCCACCCGCTCGAGGCCCGGACGCTTGCGCGGCTCGCCGCACGCCACGCGGGCGAGGGACCCGGTGAGGTCGTCGGGTTCGGGCTGAGCAACGACGAGCGGCGCGGGGACACCGAGGAGTTCGCGCCGGCGTTCGCGATCGCCCGCCGCGCGGGCCTCGCGTCCGTCCCGCACGGCGGCGAGCTGCTCGGCCCCGAGCACGTCGCGGACGTCCTGGACCACCTCGCACCCGACCGGCTCGGGCACGGCGTGCGGACCGCCGAGGACCCCGCGCTGCTCGCCCGGGTCGTCGAGAGCGGGGTCGCGCTCGAGCTGTGCCCCGCGTCGAACGTGTCGCTCGGCGTGTACCGGCAGGCGTCGGACGTCCCGCTGCGGGCGCTCGTGGACGCGGGTGCGACGATCGCGCTCGGCGCCGACGACCCGCTGCTGTTCGGCTCGCGCCTCGCGGCGCAGTACCGGACCGCGCGCGACGTGCACGGCTTCGACGACGACGCCCTCGCCGGGCTCGCGCGGGGCTCGATCCGGGCGAGCCGTGCCAGCACCGCGACGCGGGACCGGCTGCTCGCGGGCGTCGACGCGTGGCTCGCGACCCCGCCGGGCGGCCCTTCGGACCCACCGCCGGGGCACGAGGTACGAGCCGCGCCCTCGGCGACGCCGGCCGACGCGGGCTGACGCGAACGAGGCGGGACGACGCGGCGACGCGCCCGACGCCCGGCATCCCGACGGGGCCACGGCACGCTGCCCACGGACGACACCCGCCGCCGGCACCGCCCGCCGTACCGCCCGCCCGCCGCCGGCACCGCCCGCGTCAGTGCTCAGGCGCGCAGCCGCTCAGGCGCTCTCGTCGACCCACGCCCGGGTGAGGTAAGCGTCGAACCCGACGACCGCCGGCGCGGGCACCCCGTACCCCGCGGACTCGTCCACGAGCACGCGCTCGACCCCGACGAGCGACCCGTCCGCGGGGTCGACGAGCAGGATGGGCCGCACGGGCGCACCGACCTCCGACCCGACGGTGATCGCGACGGCCCGCCGCCCCGCACGGTCGAGCACCCCGCCGAGGGTCACGAGCCGCTCCTCGCCCGCGAGCGCCGACCACACCGCGGCGTCGACCCGCCCGCTGACGACCGCGCGCTCCTGCACCCGCGCCGTCCCCTCGAGCAGGCACACCGCGGTCTCGTCGGGCGTGGGCTCGCGCGCCGCGCACACGGTCCCGTCGAGCAGGCGCTCGCGCAGCACGTCGGGCGTGAGGCCGGCGAGGGTGTCGAGCGTCGGGGCGTCGCTCGCACCGGGACCGAACGTCTGCTCCTCGGGCGGCTCGGACGCCGCGCCCCCGTCGGGCAGGCGCCCGCCGACCTCGAGGGGCTCCCCCGAGCGCTCGATCATGCGCAGGGACCCGTCGGGCCGCACCCACGTGTCGACCGTGCCCGGCACGACGGCGGCGCGCGTCCCGCGGCTGTCGGTCGTGCCCTCGAACGTCCAGCGCGCGACGTGCACGTACTGCACGTCACCCGTGCGCGGCGGCTCGACCCGGGCGCTCGCCGCGTCCGCGAGCGAGGCCAGCACGGGGGCCGCCTCGTCGCCGGTCGCCTCCGCGAGCTCGGTGTCGACCACGAGCCCGTAGCTCAGCAGCGGCGGGGTGTCGGCGACCGCGCGGGGCGTGCCGAGCGGATCGGCGAGCACCGCGACGGCGACGGCCGTCACCGCGGCGACCCCGACCGCGACCCGCACCGGCAGACCGTCCCGGGTGCGGCCCGCTCGCGCGCGCACCTCGCGGGGCAGGGGCCGGCGCGACGGGTCGGGCGGGGTGCGGACGATCCGGTCGAGGGCCTCGCGTGCGGCGGGGCGCTCGTGGGCCCGGTCGAGCACGCGCTCGGGCACCGGGTTCGCGCCGCCGAGCAGCGCCCGGACCTTGTGGACCTCGTGGTCGTTCATCGGCGCCGCGGCGCGAGGCCCCGGCGCCCGGGGACCTGGTCCTCGTGCGGGGCGGAGGCGGCGTGCGGGTCGACGCCGCGCGTCGGTGCGTCGTCCTCGACCGCGTGCCCGGCCTGGACGAGCCGCTCGAGCCGGTGGCGGGCCCGGTGCAGGCGCATCGCGGCGGTCCCCGGCGAGCAGCCCAGCACGCGCCCGAGCGCGACGAGGTCCAGGCCGTCCCACGCGACGAGCTGGAGGATCTCCTGGTCGCGCGGGGCGAGCTTGCGCATGACGCTCGAGGCGAGCATCCGGTCGGTCACGATCTCGGCGGGGTCGATCTCGACGATCGGGACGCCCGCCGCGAGCCCGGCACGGACGCGCACGTCGAGCCGTGCGGCCCTCAGCCGGGCGCGCTGGGAGTTCGCGAGGATGTTGCGCGCCACGACGATGAGCCACGCGGTGCGCGCGTCGGGCTCCTCGGGCAGGACGTCCGCGCGGTGCCACGCGACGGTCAGGGCCTGGGCGGCGACGTCCTCGGCGACGTGCCAGTCGGTGCGGCGGGCCGCGTACCCGAGCACGACGGGGTACAGCTCGGCGAACATCGCCGCGAACTGGTCCTCGTCCACGTGCAGCCCCTTCGTGACCTCAGGGGCGAGTGTAGGCACACCCCCGCGGCCGCGGGAGCGTCGGGCGCGCGTCAGCAGCTCGTCGCGGTCGCGTTCTGGATCAGGGACCGCGCACCGGCGAGCCAGCCGCCGACGGCCTGGTTGCGGGTCCAGGGCCCCGCGCACACGCTGCGCCCGCCGCCGCCCGCGGTCTCGTAGAACGTCGACCGCTTCGACCGCTTGTTCGCGTACGAGCCGATCGGCACCGCCGGGAGCCCGATCACGGCGCCGGGCTGGTTGAACTGGAAGAGCGTCCCGCCGTAGAGCGAGGCGGTCCAGATGCACGTGGTGCCGGACGCGCAGTCGCTGTACGAGAGGGTCCCGACCTCGGCGCGCGTCACGAGCACCGCGCCGCCCTGCAGGCTCACGGTCTCGAGGACCCGGTGGCCGGGGTCGGCGGCGGGCTCCTCCTCGGGCAGCACCGGGGCCGCGCCGAGGACGAGCGAGGCGATGCCGAGGAGAGCGGTCAGCATCGTGCGGCGGTCCCGCGCGCTCCCGAGCGAACGGTGCAGCGCGCGGGAGGCGGAGCGTGCCCAGTCCAGGAAGATGCCCATACCTACACCATGTCCGACATCGACCGGTTCTCACCAGGGGATACCCGGGAATCTCGGACCGGGGTGCCGTCGGGGTCGTCCAGGCTCGCGTTCACGAGGACGGGCTCGGGCTCGAGCTCGATCCCGAAGCGCGCCCGCACGCCGTCGCGCACCGAGCGGGCCAGCGCGAGGACGTCCCCGGCGCGCGCGCCGCCCCGGTTCGTCAGGGCCAGCGTGTGCTTGGTCGAGACCGCCGCCGGACCCGGCAGCCCGTGCCCCCGCCCGAACCCCGCCTGCTCGATGAGCCACGCGGCGCTCGTCTTGGTGCGCCCGTCGCCCGTCGGGTAGCGCGGCGCCGCCTCGGGCAGCAGCGCCGCGACCTGCGCGTCGAGCACGGGGTTGGTGAAGAACGACCCGGCGCTCGCGGTGTCCGGGTCGGCCGGGTCGAGGACCATGCCCTTGCCGCCGCGCAGCGCGAGCACCGCGGCGCGGACGTCCGCGAGCGGCGCGCGCTCCCCGACCTGCACGCCGAGCGTGCGGGCGAGCTCGGCGTACGCGATCGGCTCCGACAGCGGGCCGATGCGGAGCTGGAACGTCACGTCGAGCACCACGTAGCGCGGCGTGGGACCCCACGGCGAGCGGGGGTCGCCCTCGACGGGACGCATCGAGCGCTTGAGCAGCGACGTGCGGTACCCGAACGCCAGGTCGACGAGCGGCAGCGTCCGCACGCGCGCGCGTCCGCGGTCCCACACGCGCACCACCGAGATGGTCTGCGCGACCTCCTGGCCGTACGCGCCGACGTTCTGCACGGGCGTCGCACCGGTCGAGCCGGGGATGCCGGAGAGCGCCTCGATGCCGACGAGCCGCGTCGCGACCGCGTGCGCGACGACGTCGTCCCACGGTGTCCCGGCCGGGACCGTGACGGTGACGCCGGCGCACGCCGAGGCGTCGGGCGTCTCGACGCCGGTCCGCACGTCGCGCACGACGACGCCGTCGAACCCCGCGTCGCCGACCAGCAGGTTCGAGCCGCCGCCGAGCACGAGCAGCGGCTCGCCGGCGTCGTCCGCCGCGCGGACCGCGTCGACCAGCTCGGCCTCGGTGCTCGTCTCGACGTAGCGCCCGACCGGACCGCCGACGCCGAGCGTCGTGAGCGCGGCGAGCGTGGGCACGGAGGCGGCTGTCGTCACCGTGTCAGGTTATCGGTCGGCGGGACGTCCGCCGGGGCGCCGTCCGCCGGGGCCGCGTGCTGCGCCGCCGGCTCGGTGGGCGCGGCCGCCCGCACGACCAGCAGCCCGACGAGCACCGGGACCGCGATCGCGAGCAGCGCCTGGCGGTACCCGATCTGGTCCGCGAGCAGCCCGAGCAGCGGGGGCCCGGCCAGGAACGCGGAGTACCCGACGGTCGAGACGACGCTCACCCGCGCCGCGGCGCGCAGCGGGTCGTCGCTCGCCGCCGACATGCCGACCGGGAACCCGAGCGCGGCGCCCATCCCCCACAGCACGACGCCGACGAGCGCGAGCCACAGCATCGTGTCGGGGACGAGCCCGAAGACGAGGAGGCCGACGAGCGAGAGCGCCGCGCACAGCCGGAGCACGGTCACGCGCCCGTACCGGTCGAGGAGGTTCGTGCCGAGGAAGCGCATCGCCGTCATCGCCGCGACGAACACGCCGAACACGAGCGCGCCGACGGTGTCGTCGGTCCCGAAGCCGTCGACGACCGCGAGCGCGACCCAGTCGTTCGCGGAGCCCTCGGTGAGCGCGGCCGCGAGCACGACGAGGCCGATGAGCAGCGTGCGGGGCTCGAGCCAGGCGCCGAACGCCCGGCGGGCGACCGCCCCGGTGCTCGAGTCGGCGTGCTCGGCGTGGCCGGCCGCCGGGAGGAAGCGCCGGACGCACCACGCGACCCCGATGCAGGAGACGACGAGCACGGCGGGCAGGTGCACGTGCACCGGCACGTCGAGCCGCGCGGCGAGGGCCGCGAGACCGGCCGCGACGACCGTCCCGAGCGAGAACCCCGCGTGGTAGCGGGGCATGACGGTGCGCCCGAGCCGCTGCTCGACGATCGCGCCCTCGAGGTTCATCGCCGCGTCCCAGACCCCGGTGCCGACGCCGAAGACGACGAGCCCCGCGCCGACCACGACCGCGTTGCCCATGGCGACGCCCGCGGATGCGATGACGAGCCCGGTCGCGTTGACGAGCGCGAACCCGAGCACGGTGCGCGCGGCGCCGAGCCGCGTGACGATGACGCCGGAGAGCGGCAGCGACACGAGCGACCCGACCGAGCCGACGAGCAGGAGCACGCCCATCTGCGCCGGGGTCAGGCCCAGCCCGTCGCGCACCGCGGGCAGGCGCGAGGCCCAGCTCGAGAAGTGCGCGCCGTTGAGGACGAAGACGAGGAACACGGCGAACGACGCCGCCCGGACGCGTGCGGGGTCGACGGCCGGTGCGCCGGTGACGTGCGGGGTGCTCGACATGGGTCGGTCGGCTCTCTCGTCGAGGGGGCGGGCGGTCATCGGGCGGCCGGGGCGGCGTAGACGGGGTCGAGCTCGTGCGCGGACGCGCGTCCATCCTCGCCCACGGGTCCGACGACGCGGGAGACGAGCGCGGCGAGCGCCGGGTCGTCGGACGCGGCGGTCGGCGTGGCCGGCGTCGGGGCGGACCGGGGACCGGCGGACGTCGCCGCGGCGGGCGCGGGTGTGCCCGCCTCCGACGGCTCGACCCGCGCGACGCGGCTCGACAGGCTCACGCTCACGACCATCGCGGCGGCGATGAGCACGAGCGCGTGGCGCGCGCCGAGGGACTCCGCGGCGAGCCCGAGGAGCGGCGGCGCGGCCAGGGAGGCGACGGAGGAGAACGCGGAGACGACGGCGACGCGGCCCGCGGCGAGCATCGGGTCGTCGGACGCCGCCGCGATGCCGAGCGGCACGGCGAGCGCGGCGCCGAGGCCCCACGCGACGACGCCCGCGCCGGCGAGCGGCAGGGTCGGCGCGAAGCCGAACACGAGCAGGCCGACGAGCGAGACGACGCCGGACGCGCGGAGCACGGCCACCCGCCCGTAGCGGTCGATGAGCCGCGTGCCGAGCAGCCGCACGACGGTCATCGCGGCGACGAACGAGCCGAACACCGCGGCCCCGACGGCCTCGGGCTGGTCGAAGCCGTCGACGACGGCGAGCGCGAGCCAGTCGTTCGCGGAGCCCTCGGACAGCGCGGCGGCCATGATGACGACCCCGATGAGCACGGTGCGCGGCTCGCGCCACGCGTCGAGCGCCGAGCCGAGACCGCGGCCGCGCGGCGCGCGCGGCGCCGGCACGCCGGGCGTGGCCGGCACGTCGGCGAGCACGCGCTCGCGCACCGGCCGGGACGCGACGACGACGTGCGGGATCGACAGCACGCGCCACACCGTCCCGAGGACCGCGGTCACGAGGAACTGGCTGAGCAGCGGCACGTCGAGGTGCGCTGCGACCGCGCCGATGCCGGAGCCGAGGACGGCGCCGATCGAGAAGGCCGCGTGGAACTGCGGCAGGACCGTGCGGCCCATGCGGCGCTCGACCGACGCGCTCTCGACGTTGAGCGGGACGTTGCCGACCGCGAACGAGACGCCGGTCAGGAAGATGCCGACGGCGAGCAGCGGCACCGAGCCGAGGGTCGGGCCCGCGCCGATGAGCACGTACGCGAGCGCGAAGCCGACGGTCGAGAGCAGGAGCGCGATCCGTCCGCCCCGCCGCGTGACGAGCACGCCGGCGACCGTCGCGGTCGCGAGGGCTCCGAGCGAGCCCGCCAGCAGGACGGAACCGAGCTGCCCCGTCGAGAGCTCGAGCGCGTCGCGGACCGAGGGGATCCGGGCGAGCCAGCTCGAGAACGTCAGGCCGTTGAGCGCGAACAGGCCCATGAGCACCCAGCGGGCCCGCACGAGGGGCAGGTCGGCCGAGGTCCGGGCGGGCGCGGCACCGGCGGGCACGGCACCGGCGGGCGCGGAACCGGCCGACGAGCGGGCGGCCGTGGCGGAAGGGACGGGGGCAGCGACGCGGTCGACGCGGTCGCGCGGGTGAGTCACGAACAGCTCCAGAGCGGGGGGTGCAGGCCGGCGGAAGTGGTGGGCGCCGGAGAAGATCGAATCGATTCGATCCTGGCGCACGAGGCCGGTCGAATCGATATGAGGATGGTGACCAGTCTGCGGGTACGCTGGCCGCGGCGTCAACCGGCGTCGCGCGATGTCACGCCGGATCACCCGCGACCGCCCCGGCGGCGCTCCCGCAGGAGGCGGTGCACCCTGTCGAACCAGCGACCCACGCTCGCGGACGTGGCCGCCACGGCCGGGGTCTCGGTCTCGACCGCGTCGCTCGCGTTCTCCGGGGCCGGCCCCATCGCCGCGACGACGCGCGACCGCGTGCTGGCCGCGGCGTCCGAGCTCGGCTACAGCGGGCCCAACCCGCTCGGCCGCCAGCTCCGCAGCGGGCGCTCCGGCATCGTCGGCGTCGTCATCGGCGACGCTCTGCGGCGCTCGTTCCGCGACCCCGTGTCCATCCAGGTGCTCGACGGCCTTGTCGACACCCTCGGCGTCCTGGGGCTCGGCGTGCTGCTCATCCCCGGCTCGACCGGGCCGGGCGCGCCGCTCGTCGACCCGCTCGTGGAGTCCGCCGCGATGGACGTCGCGGTCATCATGTGGGGCTCGACCCCGCACGACCCCGTGCTCACGACGCTGCGCCGCCGCGGCGTCCCGGTCGTGCTCCTCGAGGGCCAGGCGACCGAGGGCGTCGCCGCCGTCGGGATCGACGACCGCGCCGGGATGGCTGTCCTCGCGCAGCACCTGCTCGACCTCGGCCACCGCCGGATCGCGACCGTGACGCTCCCGTTCGACCAGGCCCGGCGCTCGGGGCCCGTCGACGACGCCCGCCTCGCCGCCATCGAGTGGCAGGTCACGCGCCGGCGCCTCGCGGGCGTGCGCGACGCGGGCGTCGACCTCCTCGAGACGTGGGAGACCCCGGCGTCTCTCGTCGAGCACGGGGCCGACGCCGGCCGCGCCCTGCTCTCGCGCCCCGACCGCCCGACCGCCGTCGTCGCGCAGTCCGACCTGCTCGCGTCGGGTGTCGTGCTCGCCGCGCGCGAGCTCGGGCTCCGCGTGCCGCAGGACGTGTCCGTCGCGGGCTTCGACGGCCTCGACCTGCCGTGGCTCGCGCCCGACTCGCTCACCACCGTCGTGCAGCCGCTCCAGGCCAAGGGCGTCGCGGTCGGCAACGCCGTCGAGGCGCTGCTCGCAGGGTCGCAGCCCGAGTCTGTCGTCCTGCCGGTCGAGCTCCGCGTCGGCACGACGTCCGGCCCAGCCCCGTCCTGACCCGCCGCCCGCCGGCACCCGGGGGGCACCCGGCGGCACCGGGCGCCCCGCGACCGCGTCTGCTCGGCACCTCGCTCCGCGACAGCATCGCTGCCCAGCGGCGCGGGCATCCCGCGCCGCGTCCGCCCGGCGTCCCGCGCAGCGACGGCACCCGCCGCTGCCCGGCGCCTCGCGTAGCGACCGCAACCCGCCGTGCACCGCTCCGGCGCCCGGCACGGCCCCCGCACACGCCGCAGGGGCCGCCCGACGTCCGACCGTGGACGTGGAGCGACCCCTGCGCTCGTGCTCAGTGCCCGGACAGGCCGTTCTTCTGGAACGGGTTCGCACCCGCCGCGGCCATGAGGTACCAGGACGTCGCGCCGACGTGCTGCACCTGGAAGTAGCCGAAGCCGAAGCCCGTGTCGATGAGGCTCGACGCGGCGACGACCCCGCCCCCGGCCGCGAGCTCGACGCCGCCGAGGTGCTGGCCGGCCCCGAGCTCGGACTGCGCGACACGGACCTGCTCGAGCAGCGCCTCCGCGCGGTGGCGGTCACGGCGTCCGCCGCGGTCCGCGTACGACGCCGCGAGCTGCGCGGTGCCCTCGAGCCAGACGCCCTGCGGGTGCACCGTGATGCCGTTGTACTGCGCGGTCGAGGTCAGGCTCGCGGTGCTGAACGTGACGCCGGAGACCGTCACGCCGTCCGGGAGCTGCGACGTCGGGGCGTCGGGCTGGTCCGTGACGGCGAGCGCCGAGCCGGCCCAGTCGAGCGAGCTCGCGTAGCGCCGCTCGCGCAGCGCGATCCAGCTCCACGTCGCCGGGTCGAGCGGGAGCGGCTCCCGGTTGATCTCGACGCCGTCGTTCGTCCCGGTGTAGAAGGTCCCGACCGCGGGCTCCCACATGCGGTCGACGAACGCGCGGGCGTGCGCCGCCGCCTCGCGCCACCGCCGCTGGCCGGTCGCGCGTGCGAGCAGCGTGAAGAACGCGACGCAGTCGATGTTGTGCTCGGTCGAGCCGTTGGGCACGGGCTCGTTGGCGCCGTTCACGCCGAACGAGAAACCCCCCAGCGGCGCCTGCGACCACGTGTTCGTCGTGATCCACTCGCCGATCCGGACCGCCGCGTCGAGGTACCTGCGCTCGCGCGAGCGGAAGTACAGCTGGACGAGCGCGACGCCGGGCCAGGCCATGTCGCCGACCGCGGTGCCGAGGAACCCGAACTGCCAGCCGATGTTCGCCGTGCCGTCGGGCAGGACGAAGCCGTAGGGCTGCGGGGTGCCGTCGTAGAACGTGTATGGCCCGACGTTGTAGCCCTGCCGCAGGCGCCCGTCGGAGTACACCGGGTCGTGCTCCATCGCGTACACGAGGCCGTCCGCGAGCACGCGGGCGTGCTCGGGCACCCCGCGCTCGGACGCCAGGAGTGCGTTGATCGCGAGGGCGTTGTCGTAGACGAACGCGGTGCTGAACAGCCCGAGCTCGTCGGCGTAGCTCTGCGCGAGCCGGGGGCCGGGGTTGACGTCCGGGTACGCGTCGGTCGCGACGCGGAGGAACTCGAGCGCCGCACGCCGGGACTGACGGTCCCCGCCGTACCCGTGGCCGTGGCCGCCGCCGGTCGCGAGGGGCCCTTGGGCGGTCGCGCCGCCCGCGGTGCCGAGCACGGCCCACCCGGCAGCACCGACGCCCGCGGCGGCGAGGAAGCCGCGCCGGGTCAGCGCAGCGCGGTCGAGGACGTGGCGCGAGGTCGGGTCCGAGGGACCGGCCACGAGGAGCGACGGCTGCGCGGCGGATGATGCGGTCTCGTGCATGTGGTTTCCCCATCCCGGGGCCGCGCCGGTGCGACCCCCCGGGGATACCGTAGTGACACGATTCACGAACCGGAAGAACCGGGCATCGACTCCCCCCGATCGGGTAACGAGCCGGCGCATGATGGGCCGCGGGCGGAGCGCCGATCGGGTGCGTGCGGGAGCGGGCAGACGGGCTCAGGAGAGCCGGACGACCGCCTGCGCCTTGCCCAGCACGCGGGCGCCGCCCGACGTGACCGTGAGGTCGACGCGGACCGTGCCGGCGTCGGCGTCGAGCGCCCCGACCGTGGCGACGACCTCGACCACTGCGTGGCCCGGGTCGGGGACCGGGACCGGACGGGTGAACCGGACCTGGTAGTCGACGACCGCACCCGGGTCCTGCGCCCAGTCCGCGACGACGGTGGCCGCGGCGCCCATCGTCCACATGCCGTGCGCGATGACGCCGGGCAGACCGACCTCGGTCGCGACGCGCTCGTTCCAGTGGATGGGGTTGAAGTCACCGCTGGCGCCGGCGTACCGGACGAGGCGCGCGCGGTCGACGGTGAGCTCGGCGCGGCCGACCTCCTGGCCGACGGCGAGGTCCGCGAGGACGGGGCGGCCACTCATCAGGAGCCCTCCCCGCGCACCGCGAGCGTCGAGACGACGGTCGCGACCGGTGCACCGTCCGCGTCGGCGATCTCGGCGCGGGTCGTGATCATCGCGAGGCCGGCGCGCTCGGTGATCGAGTCGACGTGCAGGACCGTCACCAGGCGGTCGCCCGCGTGGATGGGTCGGTGGTGCGTGAACCGCTCGTCGGCATGCACGACCCGGCTGAAGTCGATCCCGGCGGCCGGGTCGGTGAACAGCTGGGCCTCGGCACGCTGCGCGACCACGACCGCGAAGGTCGGGGGCGCGATGACGTCCGGCTGACCGAGAGCGCGCGCGGCATCCACGTCGGTGTGGGCGGGGTGCGTGGCGCACACGGCGTCCGCGAACTCACGGAGCTTCTCGCGTGCGACCTCGTAGGGCGCGTTCGCGGGATAGGTGCGTCCCGCGTACTCGGTGTTGACCGGCACGGCTGGCGTGGGCGCCAGGCGTCAGCGGGTCTCGCGGTGCGCCGTGTGACGACCGTCGCGCGGGCAGAACTTCTTCAGCTCCAGGCGGTCGGGGTCGTTACGACGGTTCTTCTTGGTGATGTAGTTCCGCTCCTTGCACTCGGTGCACGCGAGCGTGATCTTCGGGCGGACGTCGGAGCTCTTGCTGGCCATGGTCTTGCCACCTCTCGCGCCCCGGGGCGCAACGTACTGGTCGCACGCGTCGCCGGCCGACGCGCGGTTGTGTTCTTGGCGGTAGCGGGAGCGGGACTCGAACCCGCGACACCACGATTATGAGCCGTGTGCTCTAACCACCTGAGCTACCCCGCCTTCATCGGTGCGCGGGGGCCGCTCCGCTCTTGCGAGCGTCACAGCCCCCGACACACCAACAGAGCCCCGAAAGGGAATCGAACCCTTGACCTTCTCCTTACCATGGAGACGCTCTGCCGACTGAGCTATCGGGGCAGCGCGTGCAAGGTTACACGGGCCTGGCCGTCGCTGCGAAATCGGGCCCCGTCGGGCGGCCATGCGGGAGCCCCGGACACCGCAGCGGCGCACCGCAGCGCCCCGCCTGCTCACCCGAGCGGCGTGCCGCATCGTGAGACCGCGGTGACTCCAGGCGGGTGATCTGCGCCCGCGCAGAGCCCCTGATCTCGGGTGAACCGAGCGGGAACGGCTGCGCGGCGCCGCGGCGTCCGTCAGAGTACGTCCGTGCCCATCGACGATGCCCTCCGCGTGGAGATCACCGACGCCGACGTGCGCGCTGCCAAGCGGGACTGGCTCGCGGCGCGTGACGGCGGCGAGCCCGCCGTGACCGTCGAGACCACGTTCTGGCTCTACCGCACGCTCATGTCGACGCAGGCCCAGCAGCTCGCGGACGACCTGCGCCGCGCGCGCCGCGCCGACCACCCCTGACCCAACTCCCTCCGGCGTCCGCCACCCCGCCCACCGGCGGGTGGCGAAACGTTTAGGGAAGTCGCGGGCGACATATCGGGCGTGCCAGCATCCCCGCCATGTCCACCCGACGGCGCACGTCGCCCGCAGCAGCCCTCGCCCTCGTCCTCGGCCTCGCCCTCACGGCGGGGTGCACCGGCTCGTCGGACGAGCCCGCCGACGCCGGGTCCACGGGCGGTGAGCTGACCTGGCCCGAGGCGATCGACGTCGAGGAGGCCGAGGGCGAGTTCTGGGTGGTGTGGACCGGGGTCGCGGAGTCGGGCGCCGACGTCGAGGCCGCGCTCCAGCCGTCGGTCGACGCGCTGGCCGAGGTCGGGTACGACACGCTGCCGTGGGACCCGAAGTGCCAGTCGGGCGCCGAGGAGAGCCTCATCGCCCTCACGGGCTACACCGACCCGCTCGGTGTGGGCGTGCCCTTCGCCTCCGCCGAGGACGCCGGCGCGTTCGACACGCTCTACGAGGGTGCGGTCGTGACCGTCACTCCCGGCACCCACACCTGCGCCGCCTGACCCCGCCGGCCGCGGAGGGCTCCGCAGCAGACCGCGCACCGCAGCCGCGCACCGCAGACCCGCACACCCAGCCCCTCACGCGGCCGTCCCGCACGCCGCACTCCCCTGCACAGCAGAACGGGCGTCCTCTCGTCGAGAGGACGCCCGTTCTGCCTGGGTGGCGGGTGAGGGATTCGAACCCCCGTAGGCGTTGCCAGCTGATTTACAGTCAGCCCCCTTTGGCCACTCGGGTAACCCGCCAGGGTCGCGCACCGCGGACGGCGTGCGCGTGGAAGGATAGCAACGAATCCGAGGTGCGTGCGCATCCGCCCAGCCGCTGCCCCTCGCGGCGAGCGCACCGCCCGGCCGGCGCGCCGCCGGACCGGGGAGGCGCACGGAGCAGACCGGGAGGCGCCGGGCACCGTACGGTGCTCGTGGTCGCCGCGCACGCACCCGACCGACCGCAGGACACACCGAGAGACGCCGGGCCCCTCGGGGCGCCCGGCAAGGAGGACAACCATGGCGAGCGAGTCGTCGTTCGACGTCGTCAGCAAGGTCGACCGGCAGGAGGTCGACAACGCGCTGAACCAGGCCGTCAAGGAGATCCAGCAGCGCTACGACTTCAAGAACGTCGGGGCGTCGATCGCCTGGAGCGGCGAGAAGATCGTCATGGCCGCGAACTCCGCGGAGCGCGTGCTCGCGATCCTCGACGTCTTCGAGACCAAGCTCATCAAGCGCGGGATCTCGCTGAAGTCGCTCGACGTGGGCGAGCGCGAGCCCAAGCCGTCGGGCAAGGAGTACCGCCTCGAGGCCCTGATCAAGGAGGGCCTGAGCAGCGAGATCGCCAAGAAGATCGGCAAGCTCGTGCGCGACGAGGGCCCCAAGGGCGTCAAGTCGACGATCACCGGCGACGAGGTGCGGGTCTCGGCGAAGAGCCGCGACGACCTGCAGGAGGTCATCGCGCTGCTCAAGGGCGCCGACCTGGACGCGGCGCTGCAGTTCACGAACTACCGCTGAGCGGACGCCCGCGGCCGGTGCGACCGGCAGCTGCGCGGGGCAGCGTGCGAGGCAGGCCCGAGGGCAGCGTGCGAGGGGCCGGTCGTCGTCGACGACCGGCCCCTCGCACGTCCGGTCCTACACGTCGACGGTCGCAAACCGGGCGAGCGTGAAGGCGGCCAGGTCCGGCGCCGCGGCCGACGGGTCCGCGGGGCCGACGGCGAGGTCGGCGAGGAGCTGGCCCAGCGCGGGGGCGAGCGCCGCGCCGTCGCCGCCGAAGCCCGCGCCGACGACGACCGGCCCGACGCGGTCGACGAGGAAGCCGCCGTCCGGGGTGGTCGTCGCCGTCCGGGTCACGGGCTCGGCGCGGTCGGGGTCGAGGCCGGGCAGCCACGCCTCGACGTACGCGCGCAGGACGTCCGGCCCGGCGCTCGTGGCGGGCGCGTCGGCCTCCGCGTCCTGGGCCGGCACCCGGTGGCCGACGACGGCCCCGATGCCGGGCACGTGCCGCCCGTCGACCGCGAGCGCCGGGTAGCCCTCGTCGACGCCGAGCGAGCCGCGCGCCTCGGCGTGGGCCTCCGGGTCGACGTGGTGCGTGAAGCTGACCCACTCCTCGCCGCGCAGCGACGCGTCCCGCGCGGCGAACCGGGCCGGCTCGGTGCGGGCGACGCGGATCTCCGGGAGGTGCTCGAGGCCGGGGACGCCGTCGACGAGCCCCGCGGTCGCCGCACCCGCGGCGACCACCACGGCCCCGACGACGAGCTCGTGCTCGGGCGTGTAGCCGCTCTCGTTCACTCCCCCGGCGACGCGGACGCGGGCGCCGCCGTCCTCGGTCGCGGTCACGGCGAGGACCTCGGCGCCGTGGCGCACCGTCGCACCGTGCGCGACGGCCTGCCGCTGCAGCAGGGCGACGGTCCGGCGGGCGTCGACGCGCGCCGCGGACGGCTGCACGATCACGCGGTCGTCGAACCGCATGCCGGGCCAGCGCTCGCCGGCCTCGGGCCCGGTGAGGTACTCGAACGGCGCTCCGCACGCGAGGAGCGCCTCGGTGACGGGCCGGACGGCGCGCACGGGGCCGTGCTCGACGCTCGCGACCGGTGTCAGCAGCTCCTCGCCCGACTCCGACCCCAGCGTGACCCACCACGCGTGCGCGGACTGCGCGAGGCGGACGTACGCGACGTCGGGGTGCGCGAGCCGCACGATCTGCTCGTCCCCGGTCTCGGGGAGCGCGACGTCGGCCGCCTGGCGCTCGAGGAGCACGACCGGGACGCCCCTTCGCGCGAGGGCCCAGGCCGTCGCCGACCCGGCCGCCCCGCCGCCGACCACGGCGACCTCGTACGCGCGTTCCCCCATGACCGTCCCTCCGTCGTCCACCGCTGTGCCTGAGCGGGCCCGGCACCGACCTGCGCCCGGCGTGCACCGCCCCTGTGCCGCCCGGCCCTCGTCGCTCGCGGACCCCCGCGCACGAACCGGCTCACGCTAGCGCCCGTCCCGCTCGTCCGCTTATGTCCGTTCACAGGGTGACCCGGCGCGGACCGCGAACCGGGCGGGACGCGCGCGCGTCACCCGGATGCGCGCCGTGGTGCACCCGGACGCGACGGAGCGGGTCGACGCGCTCGGCGGTCCGCCCTCCCGGACGGCGGCCCGCTCGCGGCTCCGCGGGCGCGGTCACGCCGGCGGCAGGCCCGCCATGCGCTGCAGCCGGGCGATGCGGTCGGGCATCGGGGGGTGCGTCGCGAAGATCCGGCCGACCCCGCCGCCCCGGAAGGGGTTTGCGATCATGAGGTGCGAGACGTCGACGAGCTCGCGGTCCTGCGGGAGCGGGCGCACCTGCGTGCCGAGCTCGAGCTTGCGCAGCGCCGACGCGAGGGCCAGCGGGTCGCCCGTGAGGCGCGCACCGTCCTCGTCGGCGTCGTACTCGCGCGTGCGGCTGACCGCGAGCTGGACGAGCATCGCGGCGAGCGGCGCGAGGATCGCCATGGCGAGCGCGGCCAGCGGGTTGCCGCCGCGGTCGCGGTCGTTGCCGCCGCCGAAGATGAGCATCATCTGAGCGATCGAGGTGATGACGCCCGCGACGGCCGCGGCGACGCTCGACGTGAGGATGTCGCGGTTGTACACGTGCATGAGCTCGTGGCCGAGCACGCCGCGCAGCTCGCGCTCGTCGAGCAGGGCGAGGATGCCGTCGGTGCAGCACACGGCCGCGTTGCGCGGGTTGCGGCCCGTCGCGAAGGCGTTGGGGGCGGCCGTCGGGGACACGTACAGGCGCGGCATCGGCTGGCGGGCGGCGGTCGAGAGCTCGCGCACGATGCGGTACATCGCGGGCTGCTCGAGCTCGCTGACCGGTTGGGCGTGCATCGCCCGGATCGCGATCTTGTCGGAGTTCCAGTAGCTGTACGCCGTCGTCAGCACGCCGACGAGCGCGAACACCCAGATCAGCCGGCCGTTCCCGATCACCGTCCCCAGGGCCAGCAGGACGGCCCAGAGCACGCCGAAGAGCGCCGCGGTCTTGAGCCCGTTGTAGTGCTGGTGACCCATCCGTGCGCCGCTCCCCTCGGTCCGTGCGTGCTTCCCCCCGGACAACGCGCACGGGCACGGCGACGTTCCCTTAGTGTGCTGACCCTGCGGGCCCGCCGACGCGCCCCAGGACCCCCACACCCCCGAGCACCTCGGAGACACCCATGCGCACCCCCCGCGTCGTCGTCCTGGCCGCTGCGAGCGCCCTGGCGCTCGCGGCGTGTGCGCCCGTCGACGAGACCACCGAGGAGACCGGCGAGGGCTCGACCGGCGGCTACGTCACCGAGGGCACGCTCACCGTCGCGACGTCCGACCCCGCGTACGAGCCCTGGGTCGTCGGCGACGACCCCGCGAGCGGCGAGGGCTTCGAGGCCGCCGTCGCGTACGCCGTCGCGGACCGCCTCGGCTT
This sequence comes from Cellulomonas cellasea, assembly GCF_006538745.1. Lineage (GTDB taxonomy): Bacteria > Actinomycetota > Actinomycetes > Actinomycetales > Cellulomonadaceae > Cellulomonas_A > Cellulomonas_A cellasea. Next base: position 30,981 of record NZ_BJLR01000002.1, read on the forward strand.
CGCGGCCGAGGACGTCGAGTGGGTCACGGCGACGTTCGACCAGATCATCGCGCCCGGCGCCAAGGACTTCGACTTCGCGATCAACCAGGTGTCGATCAGCGACGAGCGCCGCGAGAACCTCGACTTCTCGTCGAGCTACTACGACACCGCGCAGGCCGTCGTGACGCTCGAGGGCAGCCCGGTCGCGGGCGCGACGACGATCGCGGAGCTCCAGGGCGCGCGGATCGGGGCGATGGTCGGCACCACGAGCCTCGACGTCGTCACCGAGACGGTCGCGCCGACCACCGACGTCGCGACGTTCAACGACAACGACCAGGTCAAGCAGGCCCTCGTGGCCGGCCTCGTCGACGCGATCGTGGTCGACCTGCCCACCGCGCTGTACATCACGGCGGCCGAGCTCGACGGCGGCGTGCTCGTCGGCCAGCTCCCCGCGGGCGACGACCCGGACCAGCTCGGGCTCGTGCTCGACAAGGACTCCCCGCTGACCGACGAGGTCACCGCCGCGGTCGACGCGCTGCGCGAGGACGGCACGCTCGCCGAGCTCGAGACCCGCTGGCTGACCGACGCGGCCGGCGCACCCGTCCTCGGCTGACGGCCCGCTCATGACCGGCCGATGACCAGCACCCACGGCTGGGTGCCGTCCGCGCTCCAGCAGGAGCGGCTCGCCTACCGCCGGGCGCGCGGGCGACGGTCGACGCTCGTCGCGCTCGCGAGCACCGTGGCCGTCGCCGCGGTCGCGGTGCTCGGGCTCGTGGCGTCGCCCGGGTGGCCGCGCGTGCGCAGCTCGTTCCTCGACCCCGAGGTCGCCCGCGCCGCGCTGCCCGTGGTGCTCGAGGGCCTGTGGCTCAACGTGCGGGTCATGGCGGTCTGCGCCGTCCTCATCGTGGTCGTCGCGCTCGCGCTCGCACTCATGCGCACCGCGCGCGGGCCGGCGCTGTTCCCGCTGCGGGCTCTCGCGACCGGGTACGTCGACGTGTTCCGCGGGCTGCCGCTCCTGCTCGTGCTGCTGCTCGTCGGCTTCGGGCTGCCGGGGCTGCGGCTGCAGGGAGTGCCGACGTCGGCGGTCCTGCTCGGGGGGCTCGCGCTCGTGCTGACGTACTCCGCGTACGTCGCCGAGGTGTTCCGCGCGGGCATCGAGTCGGTGCACCCGTCGCAGGTCGCCGCGGCCCGGTCGCTCGGCCTCACGCACGGGCAGGCGCTGCGTCACGTCGTGCTCCCGCAGGCGTGGCGGCGCGTGGTCCCGCCGCTGCTCAACGACCTCGTCGCGCTCTCGAAGGACTCGGGGCTCATCTCGATCCTCGGGGCGGTCGACGCGGTGCGGGCCGCGCAGATCGAGACCGCGCGGTACGCGAACTTCACGCCCTACGTCGTCGCCGGGGTGCTGTTCGTGCTGCTCACGATCCCGCTGACGCGCGTGACCGACGTGCTCGCGCGGCGCTCGGGCTGGCTCGGGTCGCAGAGCGGGCTCGCGGGCGGGGGTGCGCTGCGATGACGGCCGGGCCGGTCCCCGGCGCCGCTCCCCCGCTGCTGCGCGTCTCGGGGGTCCGCAAGGCCTTCGGCGACCACGTCGTGCTCGACGGCCTGTCGCTCGACGTGCACGCGCACCGCGTCGTCGTGCTCATCGGCGCCTCCGGCTCGGGCAAGTCCACGCTGCTGCGCTGCGTCAACCTGCTCGAGGAGGTCGACGACGGGACGATCGAGGTCGAGGGGCGGGACGTCACAGACCCCCGGGTGGACGCCGACCGGGTCCGGGCGCGCATCGGCATGGTGTTCCAGTCGTACAACCTGTTCCCGCACCTGCGGGTCCTCGACAACGTCGCGCTCGCGCCCCGGCTCGTGCACGGGGCGTCGCGGGCGGAGGCGCGGGACCGGGCGCTCGCGATGCTCGAGCGCGTCGGGCTCGCCGGGAAGGCCCGCGCGTTCCCCGACGAGCTCTCGGGCGGCCAGCAGCAGCGCGTCGCGATCGCCCGGGCGCTCGTCGGCCGGCCCGCGCTGATGCTGCTCGACGAGGTCACGAGCGCGCTCGACCCCGAGCTCGTCGGCGAGGTCCTCGAGCTGCTCGCCGACCTCAAGGAGGACGGCGTGACGATGGTCGTCGCCACGCACGAGATGGGCTTCGCGCGGCACGTGGCCGACGAGGTGTGCTTCCTGCACGCGGGGCGGGTGCACGAGCGCGGGACGCCCGAGCAGGTGCTCGGGGACCCGCAGGAGCCGCGGACGCAGGAGTTCCTGCGCCGGTTCACCGCGCGCTGAAGCCGGTCGGGGCGGCGACGCGGTCCACGGCCGAGCCGGGCCGGACGCGCCGACGGCGCCCGGGTCACGAGGACCGGGGCGCCGTCGGCGGTGCAGCGTGGAGGGCTCAGTCCTGCGCGAGCTCCCGGCCGAGCGAGATCGAGACCATGTGGTCGCGCGGGACGAGCTTGACCCGCTCACGCCCGTGCGGCTCGCCGAGCGAGCGCTCGTACGCGTCGAGGAGCTGCCAGCCCGACCACTCGATGACGTCGACGTCGCGCTGCGCGAGGAAGTCGATGACCGCCTCGGGGTCGCGGTCGGCCGCCGTGAAGAACGGGTTGTCCGGGTCGGTCGGGTCGCCCGCGTCCTCCGTGAGGTGGCGGATCGTCTCGCTCGCGTCGGACTTCGTGTGGCCGATGAGCCCGACGGGCCCGCGCTTGATCCAGCCGGTCGCGTACACGCCCGGGACGCGCTCGCCGTCGACGTCGACCACGCGGCCCTCGCGGTTGGGGATCACTCCCGCGACGTCGTCGAACGGGATGTCGACGAGCGGGGAGCCGAAGTAGCCGACCGCGCGGTACACGGCCTGGACCGGCCAGTCGTGCAGCTCGCCCGTGCCGGTGACGTTGCCGTCGCCGTTGAGCGCGGTGCGCTCGGTGCGCAGCCCCACGACCTTGCCGTCCTCGCCGAGCACCTCGACGGGCTTGTGCAGGAAGTGCAGGTGGATGCGCCGGCTCGCGGTGTTCTCCTCGGGCTCCTTGAGCGTCCAGTCCGTGAGGGTCTTGACGACCTGCTTGGTCTGGTTCGAGGAGTGGATCGCGGCCATCGAGCCCTCGTCGAAGTCGAAGTCCTCGGGGTAGACGATCACGTCGACGTCCGGCACGTGCCCGAGCTCGCGGAGCTCGAGCGGGGAGAACTTGACCTGCGCGGGGCCCCGGCGGGCGAAGACGTGCACGTCGGTCACGGGCGAGGCCTTGAGCTGCTCGTACACGTTCGCGGGGATCTCGGTCGGCAGCAGGTCGTCCGCGTGCTTGGCGAGGATGCGCGCGACGTCGAGCGCGACGTTGCCCGCGCCGAGGACCGCGACGTGCTGGGCCTCGAGCGGCCACGTGCGGGCGACGTCGGGGTGGCCGTCGTACCAGGACACGAAGTCCGCGGCGCCGTACGACCCGTCGAGCTCGATGCCCGGGATCGCGAGCGAGGCGTCGCGGATCGAGCCGGTCGAGAAGATCACCGCGTCGTAGAACTGGCGCAGGTCGTCGAGCTTGAGGTCCGTGCCGTAGTCGACGTTCGCGAGCAGGCGGATGTCACCGCGCTCGAGGACCTTGTGCAGCGCGACGATGATCTGCTTGATCCGCGGGTGGTCGGGCGCGACGCCGTAGCGCACGAGGCCGAACGGCGCGGGGAGCCGCTCGAACAGGTCGATGCTGACGTCGAGGTCGGTCTTCGACAGGATGTCGGCCGCGTAGATGCCGGCCGGGCCTGCGCCGACGACGGCGACGCGAAGGGTTCGGTTCGTGCTCACGGGACGCGGACGCCTTCCGGGTCGAGGAGGCCCTGGCAGCTCTGGACCCGCGGGCCTGCGTCGTGGCCGTCATCGCGTCGGCGGGGGATCACGTCGGCGGTGCAACACGTCACGGGGCCCACGGCGCTGCCGGGCGCACAGGTGCGGAAAGCCAGCATACGTCGCGAGCCGCCCGCCCATCTCACGGGGCGCCAGCATGCGGACACCCCCGTGGACGGCGTGGGCCGCGGCTCCCCGGAGGCACGTGTCCGCCGCCTCGGTCAGACTGGGCCGCGCTGCACCGGTAGGGGCCCGCCACGGGCCCGCGCGCCCGACGGACGCGCACCGGTGCCCTCGTCGGGCAGCGGGGGACGGCGGGCCGCCGCCCGACGGGACCGACGGCACCCGTCGACGGAGGGGTCCACCGATGCACTCCCACCGCACGTCCGGCACGTCCCGCACGCCCGCACGCACCTCCCGGCGCTCGGCGTGCGCCGCCGCCGCGGCCCTGCTCCTCGTCGCCCTGCTGCCCGGGACCGCCGGCGCGCACGGCGGGGACCACGACCGCGGCCACGGCACCGAGCGGCCGACGAGCTACCTGCTCGACCCGGTCGGCGCCGCCGCCGACGACGTCTTCCCCGAGGGGATCGCGGTCGCGCGCGACGACTTCTACGTCGGGAGCACGACCGACGGCACGATCTACCGCGGCGACCTCGACGAGCCGGTCGCGACGCCGTTCCTGCCCGGCGGGGCCGACGGCCGCACCGCCGCGATCGGGATGAAGGTCGACCGCGGGACGCTGTTCGTCGCGGGCGGCGCGACGGGCCGGTTGTTCGCGTACGACCTGCGCAGCCGGACGCTCGTCGGGTCCTGGCAGGTCGAGCAGACCGGCGCGCCCACGTTCCTCAACGACGTCGCGGTGAGCCCGCGGGGTGACGTCTACGTCACCGACTCGCTCCGGCCGTACCTCTACCGGGTCGACGCGCGCGAGCGGCGGACGACGCAGACCGAGACGCTGCCCGTGCACGTCGCCTTCGAGGGCACCGCGCTGACGTACACGACCGGCTTCAACGTCAACGGGATCGCCCTGACGCGCGACGGGCGGTACGCCGTGCTCGCGCAGTCCAACGCGGCGGCGCTGTTCCGCGTCCGGCTCGACGACGGGGACGTGCGGCGCATCGACCTCGGCGGCGAGGCGGTCGCCGGGGACGGCCTCGTGCTCGACGGGCGGCGGCTGCACGTCGTCGAGCGCCAGGGCGACCTCGGGCAGGTCGTGACGATCGAGCTCGACCGGCGCGTCACGTCGGGCACCGTGGTGAGCCGGACGACCGACCCGTCGTTCGACGACCCGACGACCGCGGCGCTCGTGCGCGGGAGCCTGCTCGTGGTGAACAGCCAGTTCGGCGAGCGCAACGCGGGCGAGGCGCCGGACCCGTTCACGGTCTCGCGCATCCCGGTGCCCTGACCGGACACCCACG
>NZ_BJLR01000003.1 GCF_006538745.1 Cellulomonas cellasea
TCACCCGGCGGACGCGCGGCGGCTGGAAGGGGGTGGCGCCGTACACCTCCACGCGCCCGGCGCCACCCCCGGTCAGGGGTGTCGCGCTCGGCTCAGCCGCGCCACGTGTCGGTCAGCGTCAGCACGCCGCTCGCGGGCACGGTCGCGGTGCGGTTCGTGCCGCTCTCCCACGTGACGGTGCCCGACGCGTCCTTGCGGACGTACTTGTACGCGACGCTCACGCCCGCCGGGAGCGCCACCGTCGAGCGCCACACCGGGTAGGTGGCCGACGAGAGCGCCACGGCGCGCGCCGGGTCCCAGGCACCGAGCTCGGCGCGGTCGCCGACGACGAACAGGTTCTGCCCCCCACTGGGTGCTCGCCTGCACGCCGAACGAGATCCCGGCCGTCGCGCTCGTCGGGCTCGGCGTCGGGCTCGCCGTGGGCGTCGGCGTCGTGCCGGTCCCCCCGGCCCGCGCGCCCACGTGCAGGGCGACGGACCCGTTGCCGGGCACCGTGAAGGTCGCCTGGCCGGTCGACCCGACGGTGACGAGCGTCCCCGTGCAGCCCGAGGACGTGGGGGTGCCGCTGATCACGTCGCAGTACCGGCCCGCGGGCAGCGAGGTCTGGAAGGTGCGGGTCAGCGCGCCGCCCTTGTTGAGCGCGACGTAGCCCTTGTCGCCGCGCCCGTACGCGACCTGGTTGCCGCCGTTGTCCCACCACTGCACGAGGTCGGTGCCGTCGACGGCGTTGCGGAAGCCGGTCATGCGGGCGGTCTCGGCCCAGCGGTGCGCGCACGTCCACGTGCCCTGCCCGCACACGGCCTCGTCGACCTTGCCGTTCGCCTGCTGCGGCGGGCCCTGGTCGTTGCTGCCGAACGCGTAGCCCGAGTACACCGTGGGCCAGCCGTACGGGTAGGACAGCGCGAAGACGTGGGCGAGGCGGTAGTCGGACCCGTTTTTGTAGGTCAGCGTCTCGCCGTTGCGCTCGGTGTCGTGGTTGTCGACGAAGACCCCGGCCCGGTCCGAGGGCAGGAGCCACGACGCGGAGCGCAGGTCGCGGAGCTGGGCGAGGTTGCCTCCCTGGACGGCCCCCTTGAGGTGCCGGGCGTAGCTGAACTCGTGCGAGTCGCCCGAGCCGAGGTACTCGCGCGGTTGGACGGGCTCGCCCGCGGCGCCGATGACCTCGTGCACGACGTAGACGCTCTGGTCCGACAGCTTGGCGCGGATGGCCTCGAGGTCGGCTGCCGGGATGTGCTTCGCGGCGTCGACCCGGAAGCCGCGGACGCCGAGAGAGATCAGGTCGTTGAGGTAGCTCGCGATCTCCTGGCGCACGTACTCCGAGCCCGTGCGCAGGTCCTGCAGGTTGACGAGCCGGCAGTTCTGCACCTGGTACCGGTCGCCATAGTTGCTGATGTTCGTCCGACAGTCGTTGAAGTCCTGCGGGCCGTAGCCGCCCTCGGGGCCGGGGTACTGCTCGGTGGAGAAGCGCGTGCCGGCCCACCCCGTGCCGCCCGACTGGCCGCTCATGTGGTTGACGACGACGTCCGCGATGACCTGGACCCCGGCGTCGCGGCAGGTCGCGACCATCGCGGCGTACTCGGCACGCGTCCCGAGCTTGGACTCGATCCTGTAGCTGACCGGCTGGTAGGACGTCCACCACTGACCGGCCACCTGCGCGTGCTCGTTGGGCGGCGAGGTCTGGACCCAGCCGTAGCCGGCGGGGCCGAGCACGTCGGTGCACTCGCGCGCGATCGACGTCCAGGTCCACTGGAACAGGTTCACGCCGGTGCTGCGCTGCCCGGGCGGGCCGGCCTGCGCGGCGGGTGCGGTCGCGACGTCGGCCGCGGTGACCAGGCCGCCGAGCGAGAGCGCGGCGGCGAGCGCGAGGGCGGCGACGCGCGGCAGCCGACGGCGCGCGCGGGGCAAGGTGGGGCGGGATCGGGACACGGGTCGTGCTCCTCAGGTCGGCCGACGACGTCGTCGGGCATCCGGCCGCCGCGGCGCTGCGGTGGCCTCGCCGGCACGAAGCCGGCAGGTGGAGGAGGTGTCCCAGGACGGGTCCGGGGCGCGGAGCGGCTCGTCGTCGTGGCGCTCCGGAGCCTGCAAAGACCCGGAAACACCCGTTGCAACTTGCTGCAATCGGACAGTAGGCGACGCCGATGAGGTCGTCAACCGCTCGGGCGGCTTACCGTCGGGCGGTGACCACCGCGAACCCCCGGCCCGACGCGCCCGCGTCCCCCACCGAGCCCGCCCCCGGCCCCGCCCCGGCGCTCGACCGGCGCGGGCTCGTCGGCGGCATCGGCGCCTACACGCTCTGGGGGCTCCTCCCCCTGTACTTCCCGCTCATGGCGCCCGCCGGGGCCGTCGAGATCATCGCCCACCGCATCGTCTGGTCCCTCGCGTTCTGCGCGCTCCTGCTCGCGGTGACCCGCGGCTGGCGCCCCTTCCTGACCGTCCTGCGCAGCGGGCGCACGCTCGCCCTGCTCACCGCCGCGGCGCTCCTGCTCGCCGTCAACTGGCTCGTGTTCGTCTACGGCATCCTCACCGACCACGTCGTCGACGCCGCCCTCGGGTACTACATCAACCCGATCGTCGTCGTCACGCTCGCCGTCCTCGTGCTGCACGAGCGCCTCCGCCCCGCGCAGTGGGTCGCGCTCGGCTTCGGCGCGGCCGCCGTCGTCGTCATCGCGGTCGGCTACGGGCGGGTGCCGTGGATCGCGCTCACGCTCGCGAGCAGCTTCGGCGCGTACGGGCTGCTCAAGAACCGCGTCGGACGCACCGTGACCGCGATCCCCGGGCTCGCCGCCGAGACGCTCGTGCTCACGCCGCTCGCGGTCGGCTACCTCGTGTGGCTGCACGCCGCCGGGCTCGGCGCGTTCGGCGCGCACGGCACCGCGCACACGCTCGCGCTCGTCGGCTCGGGCATCGTCACGGCCGTCCCGCTCGTCCTGTTCAACACCGCCGCCCGCCGGCTGCCGCTGTCGCTCGTCGGGCTGCTGCAGTACATCGCGCCGACCCTGCAGCTCGTCATCGGGGTCGCCGTCCTGCACGAGCACATGCCCGCCGCGCGGTGGTGGGGCTTCGGGCTCGTCTGGGTCGCGCTCGTGCTCCTCGCGGTCGACGGCGCGCGGCAGGGGCACGTCGACCGGCTCGCGCGCAGGGCCGCGACCGCGGACGCGGCGGAGCGTGCCGGTGGCGGTGCCGGCGCGGGCTCGCCGGCCGGGGCTGCCGGCGACCGCGTGGGCCGGCCCGACGACGCGACCACCTGACCCGGGCACGGTCGGAGCGGCCGCGCTGCAGCCGACCGGCGGCCGCGCCCCGAGCCGCCCGTGCCCGTCCGGCGGCCGCGCCCGAGCCGCCCGCGCCCGTCCGACGCCCGTGCCCCGAGAGCCTCACGCCCGTCAGTCGGGGAGCGCCTCGACCACCAGCACCGTGATGTTGTCGTGCCCGCCGGCGACGAGCGCCGCCGCGAGCAGCCGGTCCGCGGCGTCCTGCGGGCCCGTCGCGTGCCGCAGGATCTCGGCGATGCGCGCGTCCGGCACCTCGTCGGTCAGGCCGTCCGTGCACACGACGACCTCGTCGCCCGCCGCGAGCGGCAGCGCGAAGAAGTCGGGGTCCGGCGCATCCTCGCGCCCGCCGCCGAGCACCCGGGTCACGACGTGACGACGCGGGTGCGTGCGTGCGTCCTCCGGCGTGATGATGCCGCGCGCGACGAGCTCCTCGACCTCCGAGTGGTCGACGCTCACGCGCTCGAGCGCGCCGTCCGCCCACCGGTACGTGCGGGAGTCGCCGAGGTTGACGACGAGCCAGGTCCGCCCGCGCGCCGAGTCGACCACGACGACCCCCGAGAACGTCGTCCCCGGGGGCGCCCCGGTCTCGACCGGGATCTGCCGGATCCTCGACTGCGCGTCGGCGAGCGCCGCCCGCACGTCGTCGGGCGTCACGGTGTCCGGGCCGACGAGCGCGCGCAGGGCGTCGACCGCGCACGCGCTCGCGACCTCGCCGGCCGCGTGCCCGCCCATGCCGTCCGCGACGGCGAACACCGGGTACTGCGCGAGGTGGCTGTCCTCGTTGGTCTCGCGGCGCGACCCCCGGTCGGTGGCGGTCCCCCAGCGGACGCCGTGCGACTCCCCCGCGGTCACGCGTCGAGCACCTGGAAGCGCCGGTCGCCGAACTCGACGACCGCACCGACCGGGACGCCGGTCCGCACCCCGGCCGTGAGCCGCTCGCGCGTCCCGTCGGCGTGCACGAGGACCGACCCGTTCGTCGAGCGCCGGTCGAGGACCCACAGGCCCTCGTGGTCGGTGCCGAACTCGAGGTGCGTCTTCGACACCGACCGCGCGGGGTCGTCGATGGGGACGACGTGCGAGACGACGCCGCTGTCGGCCGTCGAGGGGTTGCGCCCGACGACGCCGCGTCCCACGACCGCGAACGCCTCGCCGGTGTCGAACACGAGCCGGATCCCCCGGGGCGCCCCGGGGCCGGGAGCCGCGGTGAGCTCAGCTGCGGTGGGGTCGGTCGGGGTGGGGTCGGTCGGGGTGGGGTCGGTCGGGGTGGGCTCGGCCGCGGTGGGCTCGGTCGCGAGCGGCGCGCCGGCGGGCTCCGCCTCGGCGGGCGGCGCGGCCTTGCGCAGGCGCCGGGTCGGCGCGGTGGGCGCGTGCGGGTCGAGGGGCGCGTCGGCCGTGGCCGGCGGAGCGGCAGCGGCGGCCCACGACGGGGCCGCGGTGATGACGTCGGACGGAGCGGGCGCCGGGGTGGCGGCGGCCGGCGTCGACCATGTCGGGACGTCGATCGTCGAGACGGGCTCGGGCGCGACGGCTGAGGCCGGTCCGCGAGCGGCTGCGGGCTCCGGGTTCCGCGCGGGCGCGGCTCCGTCCGCCTGCGCGGCTGCGTCCGCCGGCATGGCTGGGGCGGGCCGGGCGGCACGGCGGAGCGACCCGCCCGACGGCGACGCGTCCTGGTGGCGGGCGGAGGCGGGGTCACGGGCGTCCTCGGTGCCGCCGGTGGACGGCGCGTCGCCGGCGTACCCCGCGTCGCCCGCGGCGCGCCCGTCCTCGGGCCGCGTCACGCCGGGGACGCTGGTGGCGACCGGGTCCGCCCCGGCCGACGCACCGGCCCGCGCCGCACGCATGAGCGAGTCCGCACCGCCCGACCCGGGGGCGCGCCGCAGCGCCGCCGCCGACGACGTCGGCACCGCCGGCGCGGTCTCGGCCGCCCGGCGGCCCGGCTCGGAGCGCGGCGCGCGGGCGGCGGTCGACCCCGCCCCGGCGCGCACCACGACGGTGCGCGCGACCTTGTCGTGCCAGCCCTGCAGCCGCCCGGCGGAGTCCCACGCCCCCGAGGCGCCGACGACGAACTGCCCGACGCCGCACACGAAGAAGCCCACGCCGAGCACGACGTTGCGGACGAAGATGCGCACGAGGCCCACCCTGAGGCCGGTGTCGGCGTCGACGGTGCGGACGCCGAGCGCGAGGCCGCCGAGGGTGCGCCCGGTGAACGCCTCCGCGACCCACTGCAGGACGCCGACGACGGCGAGCACCGCGAGCGGCAGCGCGAGGATCGCCCCGACCTCGGGCGCGACCTCGTCGCCCGGGGAGCTGCGGACCGCGTCGAGCGCGAGGCCGTACCCGAGCGAGCTCGCACCCGCGGCGAGCAGCAGCGCGACGAGCTGGTCGACCAGCAGGGCCAGGACGCGGCGGCCGGTCCCCGCGAGCGACTCCGTCGCCGGGGGCTGGGCGCGCACGCGCGGGACCGTGCTCATCGTGCTCTCCTTCGGGGTGATCGGCCGGCGGGTCGGCGGGGGCGTGAGCGCACGTGCACGGCGCTCAGGAGGCCCGGTCCACCAGCGCGTCCGCGAACGAGACGAGCGCGTCCTTCGCGGCACCTGCCGGGAGGGGCTCGAGCTCGACGACGGCCGCGCGTGCGAGGTTCGCCGCCCGCTGCCGGGTCAGCCCCACGACGTCGTGCGCGCGCAGGGCCGCGACGGCCTCGGCGAGGGTCGCGTCGCTCGTGAGGTCGCCGTCGAGCAGCGCGACGAGCGCGCGGTCCTCGTCGGTGCCCTCGGGCGAGGCGGCGCGCTGGCGCAGGAGCAGCGCGGGCATCGTCGGGACGCGCTCGCGCAGGTCGGTCCCGGGGGTCTTGCCGCTGACCGCGCCGTCGGAGGTCAGGTCCAGGACGTCGTCGGCGAGCTGGAACGCGACGCCGACCTTCTCGCCGTAGGCCGTGACGGTCCGCACGACGCTCGGGCGGCAGCCGGCGAACATCGCGCCGAACCGCGCCGAGGTGGCGATGAGCGAGCCGGTCTTGTCGGACAGCACCTGCAGGTAGTGCGCGACGGGGTCCTCCCCCGCGGCGGGCCCGACCGTCTCGTGGAGCTGGCCGAGGCACAGCCGCTCGAAGGTGGCCGCCTGGATCCGCACGGCCTCGGGGCCGAGCCCCGCGACGGTCGCGGACGCGCGCGCGAACAGCAGGTCGCCCGTGAGGATCGCGACGGAGTTGCCCCACACCTCGTGGGCCGACGGCGCCCCGCGACGCAGCGGCGCCGAGTCCATGACGTCGTCGTGGTACAGCGTCGCGAGGTGCGTGAGCTCGACGACGATCGCCGCATCGAGGACCTCGCGCCGCGACCCGTCGCCGAGCTCCGACGCGAGCAGCGTGAGGAGCGGACGGGTCCGCTTCCCGCCGGCGTTGACGAGGTGCCGCGACGCCACGTCGGCGAGCGCGTCCGCGTGGGTCACGGCGTCCCGTAGGCGCTCCTCGACGAGCGCGAGGCGCCCCGAGAGCAGCTCGGCCAGCTCGGGGTCGGCCAGCGGGAGGGAGGTCGAGGAGGTCACGGGACGAACCTAGCCGCCGCAGGCGCGTGATCGAGAACCGCGCGCCGTCACGGGAGGAGCCTCGCGGCGTCGGCGACCACGTCGAGCACCGGCCCGGGGACGACCCCGAGGACGAGGGTCAGGACCGCGCAGATCGCGACGGCGACCGTCGTGAGGCCCTCGGAGGCCACGACCGTGGTGGTGGTGCGCGCCGCCTCGAGCGTCGCGGCCACAGCCCCGCCGGTGCTCGCGCCGGCCGTGGCCGGTTCACCCGCACCCGTCGCTGCCGACGCCGCCGGAACCTGCGCGGTCGACCCACCGGACGCCGCCTCAGCACCCCGGAGACCGTCCCGATCGCGCGCGTCGGTCGCCGGGCTCGTGAAGAACATCAGCACGATGACCCGGACGTAGAAGAACGCCGCCGCGGCCGAGGCCAGCACGCCGACGACGGCGAGCGCGGTCGCGCCGCCCCCGACGGCCGCCGAGAACACCGCGAACTTCCCGGTGAAGCCCGCGGTGAGCGGGATGCCGGCGAACGAGAGCAGGAACAGCGTGAACGTGCCCGCGAGCAGCGGGTTCGTCCGGCCGAGGCCGGCCCACTGGGACAGGTGCGTGGCCTCGCCGAGCACCGAGCCGCCGGCGGCGTCCGCGCCGTCCATCCCGTCCCCCGCGACGCCCGCCGCGCCGGACCGCTCCCGCACGAGCGTCACGATCGCGAACGCCCCGATGGTCGCCGCGCCGTAGGCCAGCAGGTAGAACAGCACGGACGCGAGCCCGTCCTGCGTGAGCGCGATGATCCCGGTGAGCACGAAGCCCGCGTGCGCGATCGACGAGTACGCGAGCATGCGCTTCACGTCGGTCTGCAGCAGCGCCGCGACCGTCCCGACGACCATCGTGAGGATCGCGACCGTCCAGAGCGCCGGCGCGAGGTCCCACTGCAGGTCGGGCAGCACGACGTAGACGATCCGCACGAGCGCGCCGAACGCGGCGACCTTGGTGCACGCCGCCATGAACGCGGTGATCGGCGTCGGGGCACCCTGGTAGACGTCGGGCGTCCACGCGTGGAACGGCACGGCGCCGACCTTGAACAGCAGCCCGACGAGCACCATGACGGCGCCGGTCAGCAGCAGCCCGTCGAGCCCGACGGTCGTGGCCGTCGCCGCGGCGATCTCCTGGTAGCGCACCGAGCCGGCGAACCCGTAGAGCAGCGCGATCCCGAACAGCATCACGGCCGACGCGAACGAGCCGAGCAGGAAGTACTTCATCGCGGCCTCCTGGCTCAGGAGGCGGCGGCGGCGCGCGAGCCCGCACAGCAGGTACAGCGGGAGCGAGAGGACCTCGAGCGCGACGAAGAGGGTCAGCAGGTCGCCCGTCGCGGGGAAGATCAGCATGCCGCCGGTCGCGAACAGCACGAGCGGGTAGACCTCGGTCTGCGTGAGGCCCATGCGGCGCGCGGTGTCCTCGTAGTCGGACCCGGGGATCGCGGCGGCCTGCGGCGTGAACGCATCCTCACCGGTCTCGGTGCGGTCCGCGATGACGAGGATCGACAGCAGCGCGAACAGCGCGGTCGCGCCCTGCAGCACGAGCGTGGGGCCGTCCACGAGGAGCGAGCCGCCGAGCACGTCGACGCCGCCGCTCTCCTGGACGCCGTTCCACAGCGCGGCCACGCCGACGAGCGCGCCGGCCGTCGCGGCGAGCGCGAGCCCGAGCTGGACCGGGCGGCGCAGGCGCTGCGGGGCGAAGGCCTCGACGAGCACGCCGACGACGGCGGCGCCGAGCACCACGATCACCGGCGCGAGCTGCGCCCACTGGATGTCCGGCGCGGTGAAGGTGGTCACTTGTCGTTCCCCTCGTCCGTCGCGACCGCCGTGGTCGTGGTGGGCAGGTCACCGGCGCCGACCTGGTCGACGGTCGTCACCGCGGGCTCGCGCACGAGGTCGAGCGCGGGCGCCGGGTAGAAGCCGAGCACGAGCATGAGCCCGATCAGCGGCGCGACGACCCACCGCTCCCGGCCGCTCAGGTCGGGCGCGGTCGCGAGCTCATCGCGCACCGGTCCGGTGAAGACCCGCTGGTACGTCAGCAGGACGTAGAGCGCCGCGAGGACCACGGCGACGACCGAGACGAGCGCCGCCGCCTCGTTGCGCGCGAACGTCCCGACGAGCACGAGGAACTCGCTGACGAACGTCGACAGGCCGGGCAGCGACAGCGCCGAGAGGCCGACCACGAGGAACGTCCCGGCGAGCACCGGGGTGACCTTCTGCAGCCCGCCGAAGTCGGCGATCTGCTGCGAGCCGCGGCGCGCGACGAGGAACCCGGCGAGCAGGAACAGCGCCCCGGTCGAGAGCCCGTGGTTGACCATGTAGAACGACGAGCCGGAGACGGCGGTCGAGGTGAACGCGAAGATCCCGAGCACGATGAACCCGAAGTGCGAGACCGACGTGTACGCGATGAGGCGCATGAGGTCCTTCTGCCCGATGGCGAGCAGCGCCCCGTAGAGGATCGAGACGACCGCTAGCACGATCACGACCGGCGCGGCCCAGCGCGAGGCGTTCGGGAACAGCGGCAGGCACAGCGTGAGCATGCCGAACGTGCCGACCTTGTCGAGCACCCCGACGAGCAGCGTCGACGTCCCGGCGGGCGCCTGCTCGGCCGCGTCGGGCAGCCACGTGTGCACCGGGAACATGGGCGCCTTGATCGCGAAGGCCAGGAAGAACGCGACGAACAGCCAGCGCTCGGTCGTCACCGGCAGGTCCAGCCCCGTGAGGTTGTCGACGAGGAACCCGTCCGCACCGCCCGGGCCCTGCAGGTACAGCGCGATGACGCCGACGAGCATGATCAGGCCGCCCGCGAGCGAGAACAGCAGGAACTTCACCGCGGCGTACCGCCGGTGGGCCCCGCCGAACGCGCCGATCATGAAGTAGACCGGGATCAGCATCGCCTCGAACAGCACGTAGAACAGGAAGACGTCGCGCGCGGCGAACACCGCGACCATGAACGTCTCGAGCACGAGGACGAGCGCGAGGTAGTGCCGCAGCCGGCCGGTGTCACCGCCCTGCTCGCGCCACGCCGCCAGGACCACGAGCGGGACGAGGAGCACCGAGAGCAGCACGAGCGAGAGCCCGACGCCGTCGACCCCGACGGCGTAGCTCACCCCGAACGCCGGGATCCACGACTGGACCTCGGTGAGCTGGTGCGTGGCCGAGTCGGCGGTGTCGAACGCGAGGAGCGCGCCGACGCCCAGCAGCAGCTCGGCGAGCGCGAACCCGAGCGCCACGAGCCGCACGTGCGTGCGGGCGGAGGAGGGCAGGGCCCACACGACCGCGGCGCCGACGAGCGGCAGCACGATCAGGGCGGTCAGCCAGGGGAATCCGGATGCCATCGGTGGTGCTCTCCCTCAGATCCGGGGTGCCAGGACGGCGACGACGAGGACGACGAGACCGAGCGCCATCGTCGCGGCGTACGTACGGGCGAAGCCCGTCTGCAGCCGGCGGACGACGTCGCCGAGACCGATGGTCAGGCGCCCGAGGCCCGAGAACGCGCCGTCGACGACCTGGCGGTCCCCGAAGACGAGCGAGCGGGTCAGGTGCTGGCCGGGCTCGACGAGGACGGCGTGGTTGACGGCGTCCTGGTACAGGTCGACGCGCGCGGCGCGGGTCAGCGGGGAGCCGACGGGCGCGACGACGGGCACGGTCGACGCGGCGTACTGCCGCCACGCGAGCACGACCCCGGCGACCACGACGAGGAGCGTCAGCACGATGAGCAGCCACGGGGGCAGGACGGGCTCCTCGTGCTCGACGTGGCCGGTCACCGGCTCGAGCCAGGACGCGAAGCCGCCGCCGATCGACAGGAGCCCGCCGAGCGCGACCGAGCCGACCGCGAGCACGACCATCGGCACCGTCATGAGCTTGGGCGCCTCGTGCGGGTGCTGCGCGGAGCCGTCGGTGCGCGCGGTCCAGCGGCGCTCGCCCTCGAACGTCAGGAAGAACAGCCGCGACATGTAGAACGCGGTGATCCCCGCGCCGAGCAGCGCGACGACGCCGAAGACCCACGCCCGCCACGGCGCCCCGTCGACCGGGACGAACGCGGCCTCGATGATCTTGTCCTTGCTCCAGAAGCCGGAGAACGGCGGGATGCCCAGGATCGCGAGCCAGCCGGCCATGAACGTGATCCACGTGATCTTCATGTACCGCGCGAGCCCGCCGAACCGGCGCATGTCGACCTGGTCGTCCATGCCGTGCATGACCGAGCCCGCACCGAGGAACATCCCGGCCTTGAAGAAGCCGTGCGTCACGAGGTGGAAGATCGCGAACGCGTACCCGACGGGGCCGAGCCCGGCGGCGAGCACCATGTAGCCGATCTGCGACATCGTCGAGGCCGCGAGGGCCTTCTTGATGTCGTCCTTCGCGCAGCCGACGATCGCGCCGTAGAGCAGCGTGATCGCGCCGATCACGGCGACGACGAGCTGGGCGTCGGGCGCACCGTCGAACACCGGCGCCGAGCGCACGATGAGGTAGACGCCCGCGGTCACCATGGTCGCGGCGTGGATGAGCGCGGACACCGGCGTGGGGCCGGCCATCGCGTCGCCGAGCCACGACTGCAGCGGGAACTGCGCCGACTTGCCGCACGCGGCGAGCAGCAGCATGAGCCCGATCGCGGTGAGCGTCCCCGTGCTCGCGTCCGCGGCGCCCTCGTGCACGGTCGCGAAGTCGACGCCGCCGAACGTCGCGAACATGAGCATGAGCGCGACGAGCAGGCCGATGTCACCGACGCGGTTGGCGACGAACGCCTTCTTCGCGGCGACCGCGTACGGCGTGCGGTGGTTCCAGAAGCCGATGAGCAGGTACGACGCGAGGCCGACGCCCTCCCAGCCGACGAACAGCAGGAGGTAGCTGTCGGCGAGCACGAGCACGAGCATCGCGGCGACGAACAGGTTGAGGTACGCGAAGAACCGGCGGCGGTCCGCGTCGTGCTCCATGTACGCGACCGAGTACACGTGGATGAGCGTGCCGACGAACGTCACGAGCAGCACGAAGGTCAGCGACAGCGGGTCGAGCCGCAGCCCCGCGTCGAGGCTGAACGCGCCCGCGGGCAGCCAGGTGAACAGGTGCAGGTCGCGCACGCGGTCCTCGGCGCCCTGGCCGAGCAGCGACACGAGCAGCCCGGCGCCGACGACGAACGCACCGCCCGACGCGGCGACGCCGAGCCAGTGGCCCCACCGGTCGGCGCGGCGGCCGAGCAGCAGCAGGACCGCGGCGCTCACGAGCGGCAGCGCGACCAGCAGCCACGCGCTGGTCTGCAGCGTGCCCTCGGCGGCGGTGGCGTGCGGGACGGCCCCGTGCGCCGCGTCGGCGGCGTCACGCAGGCGCGCGGGGGCGAGGAGCAGGGTGTGCACCGTCGTCCTCTCAGCTCTTCAGCAGGTTGACGTCGTCGACCGAGGCCGACCGGCGGGTACGGAAGATCGCCACGATGATCGCGAGCCCGACGACGACCTCGGCCGCCGCGACGACCATGACGAAGAACGCCATCACCTGGCCGGTCAGGTCGCCGTGGATCCGCGCGAACGTCACGAGCGCGAGGTTCGTCGCGTTGAGCATGAGCTCGATGCCCATGAACACGATGATCGCGTTGCGGCGCAGCAGGACCGTCGAGGCCCCGATCGCGAAGAGGATCGACGAGAGGACCAGGTAGTTGGTCAGGCTCACAGGGCTGTCTCCGTCCCGCGGTCGGTCGTGATCGGCGTCGCGGGGCCGGACGTCATCCCCGGACCGGCCGCGGCGGGCAGCGGCCGGTCGCGACGCGCGCCACCGCCGGAGCCGTCCTCCACGAGCGTGCCCGGGCTCGCCGCGAACCGCTCCGTGCCGGCCTCCTGGCCGCGGATGCGCAGCACGCGCGGCACCGAGATGTCGATCGGGTTGCCCTGGGGGTCGAGCGCGGGGACGTCCATCGCGTTGTGGCGCGCGTAGACGCCGGGCGCGGGCAGCGGCGTGATGACGCCACCCGCGGCGACGCGCGCGTCGGCCCGCTCCTTCTGGCCGATCTTGCGCACGAGGCGCTGGCGGTGCGTGAGCACGAGGGCGCCGAGCGCGGCGGTCACGAGCGGCGCGCCCACGACCTCGAACGCGAACACGTACTCGCCGAAGACAAGGCGCGCGACGCCGACGGGGTTCGTGTCGGCGTTCGCCGCCTCGAGCCCGCGCGCCCGCGGGTAGGTCACGCGCGTGACGACGCCGATCAGCATCGCGGCGATCCCGGCGCCCGCGATCAGGCCGATCCAGCGCTGGCCGCGGATCGTCTCGACGAGCGAGTCCGACGCGTCGACGCCCACGAGCATGAGCACGAACAGGAACAGCATCATGACCGCGCCGGTGTACACGACGACCTGGACGACGCCGAGGAACGGCGCCTCCTGCGCGACGTACAGGAACGCGAGCGAGATCATCACCGCGACGACCGCCATCGCGGCGTGCACGGCCTTGCGGGCGAACAGCAGCCCGAGCGCGGCGAGGACCATGATCGGCGCGAGGACCCAGAACAGGGTCGCCTCGCCGCCCGAGGTCGTGCCGGCGTCGGTGATCGCGGCGGGCAGCACCGCCGTGAGGTGGCTCATCGGGTCTCCTGCCCGGCCGTGCGCATGAGCGGCTCGTGGGGGCCGTGGCCCGCGGTCGGGTGGGCGTGCGTGCCGTCGGCCCCGCCGGCCGCCGGGGCGTCGCCCTCGCTCGGCCGGTGCAGCTCGACCCAGACCTTCTGCGACTGCGTCGGGCCCGTGATCTCGCCGCGGTAGTACGCGTCGTCGGTCGTGCCCTCGACCATCGGGTGCGGCGCCGGGAGCATACCCTCGCCGAGCGGGGCGAGCAGGTCCTGCTTCTCGTAGATCAGGCCCTCGCGCGTCGGGCCCGCGAGCTCGTACTCGTTGGTCATCGTGAGCGCCCGCGTCGGGCACGCCTCGATGCACAGCCCGCAGAAGATGCAGCGCAGGTAGTTGATCTGGTAGACGCGGCCGTACCGCTCCCCCGGCGAGAACTGCGCGTCGGGCGCGTTGTCGGCGCCCTCGACGTAGATCGCGTCGGCGGGGCAGGCCCACGCGCACAGCTCGCAGCCGATGCACTTCTCGAGGCCGTCCGCGTACCGGTTGAGCTGGTGACGGCCGTGGTAGCGCGGCTTGGCCGGGACCTTCTCGAACGGGTACTGCTCGGTGACCGTCGGGCGGAACATGTTGGAGAACGTCACGCCGAAGCCGCCGACGGGCGCGAGCATCTCGCCGAGGCCCGTCCGGGGCTCGATCAGCGGGGTGTAGCCCGCGGGCGCTGCGGCGCCCACCTCGCCGCCCTGCGGGCGGGCCGTGACGTCCTTCGACGTGTCCTTGGGGCCGTTCGTGGGGTCAGCCACCGTGCACCTCCTGGGTGACCTGCGGGGTCTCGGTCGGGGCCTGGGCCGCGGCCTCGCGGGCCGCCTGCGCGCGGCGCTCCTGGCGCCGCGAGGGCGGGAGCACCTGGCCGGGCAGCGGGGGCACCGGGAAGCCGCCCGCGAACGCGTCGAACTCCTCGGGCTCGCCGCGGTCGGCCGCCGGCTCGTCCTTCTTCTCGGGGATGAGGAACGAGACCAGCACCCCGGCGAGCACGACGCCCGCGATGACGAAGAGCGTCGTGCGCAGGTCGAGGCCGGAGAACTGGCGGACGCCCTGCACGACGGCGACGCACACGACCCAGCCGAGCGCGACCGGGATGAGCACCTTCCAGCCGATCTTCATGAACTGGTCGTACCGGAAGCGCAGCACCGAGCCGCGGATCCAGACGAACAGGAACATGAACAGCCAGACCTTGGCGAGGAACCACAGGACGGGCCACCAGCCCTCGTTGAACATCCCGTCGTTGATCGCGGAGATCGGCCACGGCGCACGCCAGCCGCCGAGGAACAGCGTCGTCGCGACCGCGGAGACGTTGAGCATGTTGATGTACTCCGCGAGGAAGAACCACGCGAACTTCATCGACGAGTACTCGGTCATGTAGCCGGACACGAGCTCGCCCTCGGCCTCGGGCAGGTCGAACGGCAGGCGGTTCGTCTCGCCGACCATCGAGATCACGTAGATCACGAACGCGGGCAGCAGCGGCAGGAACCACCAGATCTGCGTCTGCGAGCTGACGATCTGCGACGTCGACATCGACCCCGCGATGATGAACACGCTGACCAGCGACAGGCCCATCGCGAGCTCGTAGGAGATCACCTGCGCGGTCGAGCGGACCGAGCCGAGCAGCGGGTACGTG
The DNA here is from genome assembly GCF_006538745.1 of Cellulomonas cellasea. GTDB lineage: Bacteria > Actinomycetota > Actinomycetes > Actinomycetales > Cellulomonadaceae > Cellulomonas_A > Cellulomonas_A cellasea. The sequence goes on from NZ_BJLR01000003.1 coordinate 15,053, forward strand.
GAACCCGACGCCCAGCCGCCGAGCACGATGCCGTACACGCCGACGGAGGCGCACGCGAGGATGTAGAGCGTCGCGACCGGGAAGTCGGTGAGCTGGAGCGGCGTCACGATGCCGAACAGGCTCACGGCCGGGCCGAACGGGATGACCGCGAACGTCAGCAGCGAGCAGAACACCGCGATCATCGGCGCGAGGATGTAGACGAGCTTGTCGGCCGCCTTGACGGTGATGTCCTCCTTGACCAGGAGCTTCATCGCGTCGGCGAGCGACTGGAGCAGGCCGAAGGGGCCGTGCACGTTCGGCCCGGGGCGGACCTGCATGCGCGCGACGACCTTGCGCTCGAACCAGATGGCGATGAGGACGCTCGTCAGCAGGAAGACGATGATCGCGACGGCCTTGAGCAGCCAGATCCAGAAGTTGTCGTTGCTGAAGTCCGCGGCGGCCGTGGCCCCCACGCCCCCGCCGCCCTCGACGGCGGCGGGCAGCACCGCTGTGAGCAGGCTCATGCGAGCACCTCCGTGTGCGTCGTCGCGGTGCGGTCACCGGGCACCGAGCCGCCCGCCGGGCCCGCCGTCAGGTCCTGCGAGCCCGGGGCGAGCCGGACGCGCGCGCCGGGGCCCGCGCGCAGGGTGTCACGCACGAGGCTCCCGGGCGAGGCGGTCGGCAGCCAGACCACGTGGTCGGGCATCTCGGTGACGAGCACGGGGAGCTGGATCGTGCCCGCGTCGGTCGAGACAGCGAGCAGCCCGCCGTCGACGACCCCGGCGCCCGCGGCCGTCGCCGCGGAGACCCGTGCGGCCGGGCGCTTCGCGGTGCCCGCGAGGAACGCCTCGCCGTCCTGCAGCCGGCCGGCGTCGAGCAGCTGGTGCCACGTCGCGAGGATCGCGTCACCGGGCGCGACCGACGGCGGCTCCGCGGCCTCGACCGACGGCGCCTCGACGCGCGCGCCGTCCCAGGCGCCGAGCTGGTCGATCTCGGCGTGCACCTGCGCGAGCGTGCGCAGCCCGAGGTCCGCGCCGAGCGCGTCGGCGAGCTGGTCGAGCACGCGGTGGTCGGCCATCGCGGTCGACGCCAGCGCCTGCGGGAACGGGCGCGGGCGCCCCTCCCAGGTGAGGAACGTGCCGGCCTTCTCGACGGGCGGCGCGACCGGCAGCACGACGTCGGCGAGCTCGGTGACCTCGGAGCGGCGCACCTCGAGCGAGACGAGGAACGGCACCGCGGCGAGCGCGGCCCGCGCCTTCGCGGGGTCCGGCAGGTCGCGCACGTCGACCCCGCCGACGACGAGGGCGCCGAGGCGGCCCTTGCGCGCGGCCTTGAGGATCTTCGCGGTCGAGCGGCCCGGGGTCTGCGGCAGGTGGTCGACGCCCCACACGGCGGCGACGTCCACGCGGGCCGCCGCGTCGGCGACCGGGCGTCCGCCCGGCAGGAGGCTCGGCAGCGCGCCGGCCTCGACGCCGCCACGCTCGCCCGCACGGCGCGGGACCCACGCGAGGCGGGCACCGGTGCGGCGCGCGAGGCGCAGCGCGGCGGACAGGCCGCCCTGCACGAGGCCCAGCCGCTCGCCGACGAGGATGACCGCACCGGGCGCGACGAGCGCCTCGGCGAGGTCCCGCAGGCGCACGTCGCCGGCGTCGGTGCCGACCGCGTCGAGCACCTCGGCCTCGGTCCCGGGGGCCGCGGCGAGCAGCGTGCCGTCGAGCCGCTCGAGCCCGCGGCTCGCGAGCGGGGCGATCGCGGAGACCTTCGTGGTGCCCGCGACGACGCCCTTGCGCAGGCGCAGGAACGTGATGCCCGCCTCCTCCTCGGCCTCGAGGCCGACGAGCAGCACGCTCGGCGCCCCCTCGAGGTCCGCGAAGGTCACGGACATGCCCTGCCCGGCGACGGCCGAGGCGAGGAACGCCTCCTCCTCCGGGGAGTGCGGGCGGGCGCGCAGGTCGACGTCGTTGGTGCCGAGCGTGACGCGGGCGAACTTCGCGTAGGCGTAGGCGTCCTCGATCGTGACGCGGCCGCCCGGGAGCACCCCGACGCCGCGCGGGGCGTCGGTCGTGGCCGATCCCGCGAGCGCCGCCTGCAGGCCCGCCGCCGCGACGTCGAGCGCCTCGGCCCAGCTCGCGGACCGCAGCTCGCCGGTCTCCTCGTCGCGCACGAGCGGGGTCGTCAGGCGGTCCGGCGCGGACTGCCACGTGAACGCGAAGCGGTCCTTGTCGGTGATCCACTCCTCGTTGACCGCGGGGTCCTCGCCCGCGAGGCGGCGCAGCACGACGCCGCGGCGGTGGTCGACGCGGATCGCCGAGCCGCACGAGTCGTGCTCGGAGATCCCCGGGGTCGACACGAGGTCGAACGGGCGCGAGCGGAACCGGTACGTCGCGCTCGTGAGCGCCCCGACCGGGCAGATCTGGATCGTGTTGCCCGAGAAGTACGAGGCGAACGGCCGGCCCGACTCGTCCTCGAGCGCGGTCCCCACCGGGCCGTCGCCGACGAAGCCGAGCACGCCGGTGTCGAAGCGCCCGATCTGCTGCATCGCGCCGCGCTTCTGCAGGTCGATGAACGCGTCGCCCGCGATCTCCTTGGAGAACCGGGTGCAGCGCTGGCACAGGATGCAGCGCTCGCGGTCGAGCAGGACCTGCGTCGAGATCGCGATGGGCTTGGGGAACGTGCGCTTGATGTCGACGAAGCGCGACGTGGCGCGCCCGTTGCTCATCGCCTGGTTCTGCAGCGGGCACTCGCCGCCCTTGTCGCACACCGGGCAGTCGAGCGGGTGGTTGATGAGCAGGAGCTCCATCACGCCGTGCTGCGCCTTGTCGGCCTCGGCCGAGGTGAGCTGCGTCTTGACCTGCATGCCGGGCGTGGCCTCGAGCGTGCACGACGCCTGGGGCTTGGGCATCTTCGCGAGCGCGCCGTCGCGCCCGGGGGCCCAGACCTCGACGAGGCACTGGCGGCACGCGCCGGCCGGGGCCAGCAGCGGGTGGTCGCAGAACCGCGGGATCTGGATGCCGATCTGCTCGGCGGCGCGGATCACGAGCGTGCCCTTGGGGACCGCGACCTCGACGTCGTCGATCGTGAAGGTCACCGCGTCGGGACCCTTCGGCGCCTGGGCGTCGTTGCCCGGCGACGACGGCCCGGCGCTCGGCGAACCGGGCGTGGGCTTGCCTGTCGTGATGGTCATGCGTGGACCCCCGCGAGCTGCCCCGCGCCGCGGCGCGGGGTGTAGGTGAACAGCGCGCTGCGCTCGAGCGGGAAGAGGACGTCGGCGGGCGTGTGCGTGCCCGCCTCGAACTCCTCCCGGAAGTACTGGATGGCCGACGTGATGGGGCTCGTCGCGCCGTCGCCGAGCGCGCAGAACGAGCGCCCGAGGATGTTGTCGCACAGGTCGAGCAGCAGGTCGATGTCCTCGCTCGTGCCCTGGCCGGCCTCGAGGCGCTGGAGCACCTGCGCGAGCCAGAACGTGCCCTCGCGGCACGGCGTGCACTTGCCGCACGACTCGTGCTTGTAGAACTCGGTCCACCGCGTCACGGCCCGGACCACCGACGTCGTCTCGTCGAAGATCTGCAGCGCGCGCGTGCCGAGCATCGACCCGGCCTTCTGGACCGACTCGTAGTCGAGCGGGATGTCGAGGTGCTCCGCGGTGAAGATCGGGGTCGACGAGCCGCCGGGCGTCCAGAACTTGAGCTGGTGACCCTCGCGGACCCCGCCCGCCATGTCCAGGAGCTCGCGCAGCGTGATGCCGAGCGGCGCCTCGTACTGCCCGGGCCGGGTCACGTGCCCCGACAGCGAGAACAGCCCGTGCCCCGCCGACTTCTCGGTGCCCATGCTCGTGAACCAGCCGGCGCCGCCGCGCAGGATCCCGGGGACCGACGCGATCGTCTCGACGTTGTTCACGACCGTCGGGCGGGCGTAGAGGCCCGCGACGGCGGGGAACGGCGGCTTGAGACGCGGCTGGCCGCGCAGGCCCTCGAGCGAGTCGAGCAGCGCCGTCTCCTCGCCGCAGATGTACGCGCCGGCGCCGGCGTGCACCGTCACGTCGAGGTCGTAGCCCGAGCCGAGCACGTCCTTGCCGAGGTAGCCCGCGGCGTACGCCTCCTCGACCGCGCGCAGCAGGCGGCGGTACACGTGCAGCACCTCGCCGCGCACGTAGATGAACGCGTGGTTGCAGCCGATCGCGTACGACGTGATCGCGACGCCCTCGATGAGGTGCTGCGGGCTCGCCATCATGAGCGGGATGTCCTTGCAGGTCCCCGGCTCGGACTCGTCGGCGTTGACGACGAGGTAGCGCGGACCGCCGTCGGGCGGGGGCAGGAAGCCCCACTTCATGCCCGACGGGAACCCGGCGCCGCCGCGCCCGCGCAGGCCCGAGTCCTTGACGGTCGCCACGACCGTCGCGGGGTCCTGCCGCAGGGCGGCGCGCAGGCCCTGGTAGCCCCCGTGCGCGAGGTAGGTCTGGAGGGTCCACGAGCGGTCCGCGTCCCAGATGTCGCTCAGGACCGGCGCGAGGGTGGTCGGCTCGCTCATCAGGACTCCTTGGCCTGCTCGGACTGCTGCTTCTTGTCCTGCGCGGCCGTGGAGGAGTCCGCCGGACCCTCCGGGCTGCGCTGCGCGCTCGACTGCTCGGCGCCGACCTCGGGCGTGCCCGCGGCCTTCGCGGCCTCGGGCGCCGTGCGCGTGGCCGGTGCGCCCGCGGCGGTGCGGGTGCGCGGCGTGGTGCCCGCCGGGCGCTTCGCGCGCGGCTTCGGCTCGGGCTCGGTCGTGCCGGGCGTCGCCTCGGGCTGCATGCCGGCGGTCTCGTCGGTGCCCGCGCCGCCCTCGCCGGGGAACGCGGGTGCCGTCCAGCCGTGCTCCCGGGCGAGGCGCGTGCCGCGCACGGTCGCCTCCCCCGCACCGACGCCCTCGTCGGCCCGGCCGTCCGGGAAGCCCGCGAGCACGCGGGACATCGCCTTGAACGAGCACACGCTCGACGCGCCGCGGGTCGGGGCCACCGGCTCGCCGGCGCGCAGGCGGTCGACGGTCTCGACCGCGCTCGCCGGCGTCTGGTTGTCGAAGAACTCCCAGTTGACCATCACGACCGGGGCGTAGTCGCACGCCGCGTTGCACTCGATGCGCTCGAGCGTGACCTTGCCGTCCGGCGTCGTCTCGTCGTGCCCGACCTCGAGGTGCTCGGAGAGCTCCTGCCAGATCGCGTCGCCGCCCATGACGGCGCAGAGCGTGTTGGTGCAGACCCCGACCGTGTACTCGCCGTTGGGCCGGCGCTTGTACTGCGAGTAGAACGTCGCGACCGCGGAGACCTCGGCGGTCGTCAGGCTGAGCATCTGGCCGCAGAACGCGATGCCCGCGGGCGAGACGTAGCCGTCCTCGCTCTGCACGAGGTGCAGCATCGGCAGCAGCGCCGAGCGGGCCTGCGGGTACCGGGCGATGATCTGCTCGGCGTCCGCGGCGAGGCGCGCGAACGTCGCCTCGTCGTACGCGGCGTGCCGGTGCGGCGCACGGGCGCTCACGTCGGCGTGCGTGCTGTTCTCGACGGACATCAGCGGTCCACCCCTCCCAGGACGGGGTCGAGCGAGGCCACCGCGACGACGACGTCGGCGACCTGGCCGCCCTCGCACATGAGCGAGACGGCCTGCAGGTTGGTGAACGAGGGGTCCCGGAAGTGCGCGCGGTACGGCTTGGTGCCGCCGTCCGAGACCAGGTGGACGCCGAGCTCCCCGCGGGGCTGCTCGACCGTCTGGAAGACCTGCCCGGCCGGGACCCGGAAGCCCTCGGTCACGAGCTTGAAGTGGTGGATCAGGGCCTCCATCGAGGTGCCCATGATCTCCCGGATGTGGTCGAGCGAGTTGCCCATGCCGTCCGAGCCGATCGCGAGCTGTGCGGGCCAGGCGACCTTCTTGTCGGCGACCATGACCGGCCCCGGGCCGATGGCCTGGAGGCGGTCGAGCGTCTGCTCGACGATCCGCATCGACTGGTAGCACTCCTCCATGCGCAGGATCACGCGCGACCAGGAGTCGGCTTCGGTCGAGGTCGGGACCTCGAAGTCGTAGGTCTCGTAGCCGCAGTACGGGTTTGCCTTGCGCACGTCGTACGGCAGGCCCGCGGAGCGGAGCACCGGGCCCGTGACGCCGAGCGCCATGCAGCCCGCGAGGTTGAGGTACCCGACGCCCTTGAGGCGCGCCTGCAGGATCGGGTTGGCCAGCATGAGGTCCTCGAGCTGGCGGAAGTAGTGCCGCATCGTCACGAGCGACTCGCGGATCGTGTCGAGCGCCCCCGGCGGGATGTCCTGCGCGACGCCGCCCGGGCGGATGTACGCGTGGTTCATCCGCAGGCCCGTGATGAGCTCGAAGATCTTGAGGATCTCCTCGCGCGCCGTGAAGCCGACCGTCATGATCGTCGTCGCGCCGAGCTCGTTGCCGCCGGTCGCGAGGCACACGAGGTGCGACGAGATCCGGTTGAGCTCCATCATCAGGACCCGGATCACGGTCGCCCGCTCGGGGACGTCGTCGGTGATGCCGAGCAGCTTCTCGACGGCCAGGCAGTACGCGGCCTCCTGGAACAGCGGGGCCACGTAGTCCATGCGCGTGCAGAACGTGGGGCCCTGCGACCAGGTGCGGAACTCCATGTTCTTCTCGATGCCGGTGTGCAGGTAGCCGATGCCGGCCCGCGCCTCGGTGATCGTCTCGCCGTCGATCTCGAGCATGAGCCGGAGCACGCCGTGGGTCGACGGGTGCTGGGGACCCATGTTGACGACGATGCGCTCCTCGCCGAGGCGCGCGGCCTCCTCGGCGATGTCGGACCAGTCGCCGCCGTTCGCCTCGAACGACGGGATGCCCGTCGTGTCGTCGTCGACGACGTTGCCCGTGGCGCGGGGCTGGGAAGGGGTGTGGGTGGACATCAGCTGTACGACCTCCGCTGGTCCGGGGGCGGAACGCTCGCGCCCTTGTACTCGACCGGGATCCCGCCGAGGGGGTAGTCCTTGCGCTGCGGGTGGCCGGGCCAGTCGTCCGGCATCTCGATGCGCGCGAGCGCGGGGTGACCGTCGAAGACGATCCCGAAGAAGTCCCACGTCTCGCGCTCGTGCCAGTCGTGCGTCGGGTAGACCGACACCGTCGACGGGACATGCGGGTCGGCGTCGGCCACCGCGACCTCGAGGCGGATCCGGCGGCTGTGGGTGATCGACACGAGGTGGTAGACCGCGTGCAGCTCGCGGCCCGTCTCGTGCGGGTAGTGCACGCCCGAGACCCCGAGGCTCAGCTCGAAGCGCAGGTCCTGGTCGTCCCGGAGCGCCCGGGCGACCTCGGGCAGGTGCTCGCGCGCGACGTGCAGCGTGAGCTCGTCCCGGTCCACGACCACGTACTCGACGGCGTTCGCGAAGCCGGTGCCGGACTCGTCGAGGATCTCGGCGAGGACGTCGACGACCTCGTCGAACCAGCCGCCGTACGGCCGCTCGCTCGGTCCGGGCAGCGCGACGGGCAGCACGAGGCCGCCGAAGCCGGACGTGTCGCCCGTGCCCTGGACGCCGAACATGCCCTGGCGGACGTCGACGACCTCGAGCGTCGCGCGGTCGGGCGGCAGCGGGTGCTGGGCGACCTTCTCGATCGCGTCGCCGAGCTTGCCCGGGTCGCCGGCGGTGCCGGCGGGCGTCGCGTCGCTCATGCCAGCAGCCCCTTCATGTGCGACGTCGGCGTCGCCTCGAGCGCGGCGGCCTCGGCGGCGGCCGCGGCCTCGCGGCGGTTCACGCCGAGCGGCGCGGCCTGGATCTGGTCGTGCAGCGCGAGGATCGCGTTGATCAGCATCTCCGGGCGCGGCGGGCAGCCGGGCAGGTAGATGTCGACCGGCACGACGTGGTCGACGCCCTGGACGATCGCGTAGTTGTTGAACATCCCGCCCGACGACGCGCACACGCCCATCGACAGGACCCACTTGGGCTCGGGCATCTGGTCGTAGACCTGACGCACGACGGGCGCCATCTTCTGGCTCACGCGGCCCGCGACGATCATGAGGTCGGCCTGGCGCGGCGACGCGCGGAAGACCTCCATGCCGAAGCGGGAGATGTCGTACCGCGGGGTCCCGGTCGCCATCATCTCGATCGCGCAGCACGCGAGACCGAACGTGACGGGCCAGAGCGACCCCTTGCGGAAGTACCCGACGAGGTTCTCGACCGTCGTCAGCAGGAATCCGGACGGTGCCTCTTCGATGCCCATGTCAGCTCACCCTCAGTCCCACTCGAACCCGCCGCGGCGCCACTCGTACACGAACGGCACCGTGATCAGGACGAGGAATCCCATCATCGCGACGAGCCCGAAGGTCGCGAGCTCCGTGAAGTTGACCGCCCAGGGGTAGAGGAACACCACCTCGATGTCGAAGATGATGAACGTCATGGCCACCAGGTAGTACTTGATCGGGAACCGTCCGCCGCCGATCGCGTGCGGGGTCGGCTCGATGCCGCACTCGTAGGCCTCGAGCTTGGCGCGGTTGTAGCGCTTGGGGCCGAGGATCACGCTGGCCCCGACTCCGCCGAGCGCGAGCACGGCGGCGATGCCCATCATCACGAGCAGCGGCGCGTACGGGTTGTTCATCGGTGTGCCCTCCCGGTGGGCGGCATCGTCGTGGTGGAGGTGGTGGTCATGCGGCCGGCGCCAGTCGCGTGAGGCCCGAGATGACGCGGTCGACCATGTCGCCGCCGCGCGGCTCGTAGCAGTCCGCGAGGAGCTTGAGCGTGAACCGCATGAGCAGCGGGCGCGGGAGCCCGTAGCGCGTGCAGATCCGCATGATCTGCGGGTTCTCGATGAGCCGGACGAAGACGCGGCCGAGCGTGTAGTACCCGCCGAGCTCGTCCTTCATGCGGGTCTGGTACGTCGCGAGCGCGCGCTCCCGGCCCGCGGCCGACCCCCGCGCGGCGGCCTGCACCGCGGCGTCGGCGGCGATCCGCCCGGCCTGGATCCCGTACGCGATGCCCTCGCCGTTGTACGGGCTGACCATCCCGGCCGAGTCGCCGACGAGCATGAGCCCGTTGCCGTAGAGCGGCCCGCGGTTGAAGCCCATGGGCAGCGCCGCGCCGCGCACGGGCGCGAGCTGGTTCTCGGGCGTGAACTCCCACTCCTCCGGGGCGTTCGCCATCCACTTCGCGAACAGGTCCTTGTAGTCGACCTTCGTCGCGGCGGCCGTCGAGGCGACGCTGCCGAGGCCCACGTTCGCGGTGCCGTCGCCGAGCGAGAAGATCCAGCCGTAGCCCGGCATGAGGTTCGAGCGCCCCGGGGCGCCGTCCCACAGCTCGAGGTGGCTCTCCATCCACGGGTCGTCGTGGCGCGGGGTGCGGAAGTACGTGCGGACCGCGACGCCCATCGGGCGGTCCATGCGCTTCTCGAGGCCGAGCGACGTCGCGAGCCGGGCGGCGACGCCGTCGGCGGCGATGACGACGGGCGCGCGGTAGGTGACCTCGTCGCCCGCGCGGCGGCCCGCGTCGTCGACCGGGCGCGCGGTCACGCCGACGACGCGACCCGTGCGCTCGTCGAGCACCGGGCCCGTGACGTTGGTGCGCTCGAGCAGCTTGGCGCCGGCGGCGCGCGCGTGGTCGGCGAGCAGGTGGTCGAGGCTCATGCGGCTGCGCGCCAGGCCGTAGGACGGGTAGCTCGACAGCTCGGGCCACGGGAGCTCGAGGCGGTGCCCGCCGCCGACGACGCGCAGGCCCACGTTGCGGATCCAGCCCTGGTCCTCGCGCAGGGAGACCCCCATCGCGGCGAGCTCGGCGACCGCGCGCGGGGTCAGCCCGTCGCCGCAGATCTTGTCCCGCGGGAAGGCGGCCTTCTCGAGCAGGAGGACCGACAGACCCGCGGACGCGCAGTAGTACGCGGCGCTGGACCCGGCGGGTCCAGCACCCACGACGATGACGTCAGCGTCATCGTGCACTGCGTTCATGACGGTCTCGCCTCACTTGTGAAGACGTTCACACACGACTTCCAGCGAGTGTAACCGCGGTCACAGGGGCTGTCTTGGAAGGGTTGCCTCACCTCCCGCCGCACACCTCGTGCACGGCGCGCGCACGGCGCGTGCACGACCCCGTCACGCGGGCGCGGGGCCCGGGGACGTGGGACGGCCACGCGTCGAGCGGTGCCGGGCGGCGGGGGTCAGGGGCGCGTCGCGCGGTGCAGCGCCACGACCCCGCCGGTGAGGTTCCGGTAGGCGACCCGGTCCCAGCCGGCGCGGCGCAGCGTGCGCCCGAGCTCCTTCTGGTCGGGCCACGCGCGGATCGACTCCGCGAGGTACACGTACGCGTCGGGCTCCTTCGAGACCGCGCGCGCGACCGGCGGCAGGGCCCGCATGAGGTACTCGGTGTACACCGTCCGGAACGGCTTGAGCGTGGGCGTCGAGAACTCGCACACGACGAGCCGCCCGCCCGGGCGCGTGACGCGCAGCATCTCCGCGAGCGCACCCTCGGTGTCCACGACGTTGCGCAGCCCGAACGAGATCGTCACGGCGTCGAACGACGCGTCCGCGAACGGCAGCTGCGTCGCGTTGCCGGCCACGAAGCCGAGGTCGGGCCGCCGGCGCTTGCCGACCGAGAGCATCCCGAAGGACAGGTCGCACGGCACGACGCGCACGCCCGCGTCCGCGAGCGGCTCGCTCGACGTGCCGGTGCCCGCCGCGAGGTCGAGGACGGTCTCCCCCGGCTGGGCGGCCACCGCCGCGAGGGTCGCGCGGCGCCAGGCCCGGTCCTGCCCGAGCGAGATGACGTCGTTCGTCAGGTCGTAGCGGCGCGCGACGGCGTCGAACATCGTCGCGACGTCGCGGGGGTCCTTGTCGAGGCTGGCGCGGGGCATGTGGCCATCGTCTCAGGAGATCCACATGCTGCGGACCGTACCCTGAAGGCGATGACCAGCAGCCTGCCCGACGCCGTCCCGCACCCGCTCGTCGTGCGCACGGTCCCCCTCGACGGGCTCGAGGAGCTCGGCCGGGCACGGCGCGGCGGGGGGCTCGCCGACGACCCCGACGACCACGGCAGCCGGGCGGCGACCCCGGACCCGCGGGACCTCATCGACCTGCTGCCCGCCGACGCGCCGCTCGCCTGGGTCCGCCGCGGCGACGGGCTCGTCGCGTGGGGCGAGGCCCTGCGGTTCGAGGTCGCCGGTGCGACGCGGTTCGCCGACGCCGAGGCCGCGTGGCGCGACGTCCTGGCGCAGGCGATCGTGCGCGACGAGGTCGGGGTGCCCGGCACCGGGCCGGTCGCGTTCGGGTCCTTCGCGTTCGACGACGGCTCCCCCGCGGGCGGCGTCGTCGTCGTCCCGCGCGTCGTGGTGGGGCGCCGCGGCGGGCATGCCTGGCTCACGACGATCGAGTCCGGCGGGCGCCTGCGCCCGGCCCCCTCCCTCGACGAGCTCGTGGGCGACCTCGAGCCCGCGCCGTCGCCCGGAGCGGTCGAGTACGGCGACGGCGCCGTGCCGGCCGAGCCGTGGAAGGACGTCGTGGCGCGCGCGGTCGCTGCGATCCGCGCCGGCGAGGTCGACAAGACCGTGCTCGCGCGCGACGTGTGCGCACGCACCGAGCACCCCATCGACGTGCGGTGGCCGCTCGGGCGGCTCGCCGAGCGGTACCCGTCGTGCTGGACGTTCTCGGTCGACGGCATGATCGGCGCGACCCCCGAGCTGCTCGTCCGCTCCGAGAAGGGGCTCGTGACCTCGCGCGTGCTGGCCGGGACGATCCGCCGCACCGGGGACGACGCCGCCGACCTCGGCCGCGCCGCGATCCTGGCGCACTCGTCGAAGGACCTCGAGGAGCACGAGTACGCGGTCGCGTCCGTCGGGCACGCGCTCGAGCCGTTCTGCTCGTCGATCAACGTGCCCGACGTGCCGTTCGTGCTGCACCTGCCCAACGTGCTGCACCTCGCGAGCGACGTGACCGGCGTCCTCGTCGGGGGCGCGGAGGCCTCCGCGGAGCACCCCACGAGCCTCGCGCTCGCCGCGGCGCTGCACCCGACCGCCGCGGTGTGCGGTACGCCGACGTCCGCCGCCCGCGAGCTCATCGCGCGGATCGAGGGCATGGACCGTGCGCGCTACGCCGGCCCGGTCGGGTGGTTCGGCGGCGACGGCGACGGCGAGTGGGGCATCGCGCTGCGGTCCGCGGCGCTCGACCCCGAGGACCCGCGCCGGATCCGGCTGTTCGCGGGTTGCGGCATCGTCGCCGCGTCCGACCCGGCGGCCGAGCTCGCGGAGTCCGAGGCGAAGCTCGTGCCGATGCGCGACGCGCTCGCGTCGACCGGGACACCGACGGCCTGACGCTCCCGCGGCAGTGCCCCTGGCGGGGCGTGGCGTCTCGTCGTCGCCGTTTCGATACCGCCGTTGCGTAACGCCGCACGCACCTCCTAGCCTCGGTGGCGGCGGACGCCCACCCGGACGTGCGCGACGACGGGAGCCGCGGATGGGCCGACCACGGGACGCCGGGGTGGAGCGCCGCGCTCTCGACGCCGCCGCGCGCGTGCTCGCGGACCACGGGCACGGCGCGCTGACGGTCGACGCGGTCGCCGCGCGCACCGGGATCGCGAAGACGACGCTCTACCGCCGGTGGCCGACGCGCGCGCACCTGCTCGCCACCGTCGCGCACGCCGCCCTCGCCCCGCCGTCGACCGGCGCCACGGACGACCTCGCCGCCGACCTCCGCGGCGCGCTCGGGACGCTCGCGACCGCACTCGGCCGGGCGAGCCACGCCGGGCTGCTCGCGGAGGTCGTCGCCGCCTCGGCCCACCATCCCGACCTGCGCGCCGCGCTGCACGCCCTGGGCGAGGTCCGGCGCGCCGCGACGCGGGACCGGCTGGCGCGCGCCGTGGCCGACGGGCGGCTCGCCCCCGGCACCGACGTCGAGCTCGTCCTCGACCAGCTCCTCGGCCCGGTGTACCTGCACGTGCTCGTCGTCGGCGACACCCCGACGCCCGACTACGTGCGCCGGCTCGTCGACGCGGTGCTGGCCGGGGCGGGGCACCCCGGTGGCGCGCGCTCCGGTCGCGGGGGCTCGGGTCGCGGGGACGTCGGTCACGAGGACTCGGGTCGAGGGAGCTCGGGTCGCGGGCTCCACAGCGACGGCCCGGCGGGCACGCCGCCGGCGGACACCACCTCGGAGGGCTCGCCGTGAACCCGTTCGCCTGCACCCTGCACGCCGAGCTCGACGTCGACGCCTCCGCCGAGGAGGTCTGGGCGGTGCTCGTCGACCACGCCGCCTACCCGCGCTGGAACCCCGTCGTCGTGCGTGTGCGCGGCGAGCTGCGCGTCGGGGCGCGCGCCGTCGAGACCGTGCGCACGGACCGCGGCCGGGAGCTGACGTTCCGGTCACGGGTGCTCGTCGTCGACCGGCCGCACGAGCTCGTCCGGCGCGGGCGCCTGCTGCTCCCCGGGGTGTTCACGGGGGTGCACCGCTACCGGCTCGACGCCCGCGGCGGCGGCGTGCGGGTCGTACAGAGCGAGCGCCTGACCGGCGTGCTCGTGCCGTTCCTGCGCCGGCGGCTGACGACGCAGAGCCAGGCGCAGTTCCGGGCGGTCAACGCGGCCCTCGCGCGACGCGTCGCGGAGCTGCGGGGCGCGGCGACGGATCCTGAGCCACACGTCGAGCAGCGAGCAGTCCCGGCGCCGCGCGCCGAGTAGCAGCCGGGAATCGCAGTCGCGCCTCCGGTGGCGCCGGCGTCGGAGTACGCGTGTCGGGCGGGGGCCGGCCATCGGCGTCGCGCGTCGGGTGGAGACCGGCGTCGCAGCCGCGCCTCGGGTGGGTTGTGAGTCGGCAGGGGCGGTCGGGGACGACGGACGGCCGGTGCCCGAGGGCACCGGCCGTCCGCGTAGGGCGGGACCAGCAGGGGGTCCGGTCCCGCCCCGGTCCGGGCGCGCGGGGATGCGCGACGGGGGTCCCGTCAGCCGTTCCCCTGGCCGCCGCCCTGGCCCTGCTGCTGCTGCTGGAACCACTCCCAGAGCTCCTCGGGCGTCATGTCCTCGCTGTTCTCGGGGAGCTGCGGCTGCTGGCCCTGGCCCTGGCTCGTGGTGGTCTCCTCACGCGCCGCGAGCGTCACCTCGACCTCGCGGGCCTGGTCGCCGCGCACGACCGTGAGCGTCGCCTCCTGGCCCGCGGCGCGCTCGCGCACGTACGCGGTCAGGGACTCGGCGCCCGCGACCGGGCGTCCGTCGATCGCCACGATGACGTCCTCCGCGGCCAGGTCGGCCTCGGCGGCGGGCGAGCCCGACGTCACCTCCTGGACGACCGCGCCGCGGCGGGTCACGCCGTCGGCCGTCGCGGTGCCGTCGCTCAGCGACACCCCGAGGAACGCGTGCTCCGCGGTGCCGTCCTCGACGAGCTGCGCGGCGATCTGCTTCGCCAGGTTGACCGGGATCGCGAACCCGAGGCCGATCGAGCCCGACTGGCTCGACAGCGTCGCGATCGACGACGTGATGCCGATGACGCGGCCCTGCGCGTCGAACAGCGGGCCGCCCGAGTTCCCCGGGTTGACCGCGGCGTCGATCTGGATCGCGTTGGTCACGACCGTGTCGCTGCCGCCCTGCTCGGAGGTCGAGACGGGACGGTCGAGCGCCGAGACGATGCCGGTCGTCGCCGTGTTCGCGAGGCCGAGCGGGTTGCCGACCGCGAGGACCGCCTCGCCGACCGTCACGTCGTCCGAGTCGCCGAGCGCCGCGGGCGTCAGGTCCTCCGGGGCGTCGTCGAGGCGGATGACCGCGAGGTCCGTGGTCGGGTCCGTGCCGACGATCGACGCCGCGAAGATCCGGCCGTCCGAGAGCGTGACGCGGACCTGCCCCTCGCCGGCGCCCGCGACGACGTGGTTGTTCGTCACGATGTTGCCGTCGTCGTCGATGATCACGCCCGAACCCTGCGAGCCACCCTGCTGCGTGCTGACCTCGATCGCGACGACCGACTCCTGGACGGCCGCGATGACGGCCTCCCAGTCCGGGTCGTCGGCGTCCGAGCCCTCGACCGGGACCTCGGCGTTCTGCGCCTGGCCGATCGACGTGAGCGACGCCGGCGTCGACGCGTCGTCGTCGTCGAGCGCGTCCGAGACGCCGATCGTCGTGAGCGTCGCGACGAGCGCCGCGGCCACGGCGGCGCCGGCGACGGGGAGCCAGAACGGCCGCCCGCGCTCGCGGGTCGCGACCGGGCCGTGCGGCCCGGCGGGGCCACCGGGGCCGGCCGGGCCGCCGTGCTGACCGGGCACGCCGTGCTGCGCCTCGTGCGCGGCGCGCAGGTCGGCGGGCGCGGCGGGGTGCGGGGGCAGGAACGGGTTGGTGCGGTGCGGGGCCTGGCCCTGCGCCGGGCCGGCCCCGGCGGGGTAGCCGGCACCGGGGTGTCCGACGCCCGGCTGGCCGGCACCGGGGTGGCCGGCGCCGGGCTGGCCGGCGCCCGGGACGTGGCCCGCGCCCGCCGGCTGCGGGTGCTGCGGGGCCGCAGCGGCGGGCAGCGCCTGCGTGACCGGGTGCGGCTGCGGAGCGGGGTGCGCGGGGGCCGTGGCCGGGAGCGGCTGGGTCTCGGCGTGCGGCGGCGTGGCGGGGAGCAACTGCGTCGGCGCCTCGTGCGGGCCGGGCTCGGGGCGCGCGATCGGCTGCGTGGCCGCGACCTGCGGGTGCGCGTCACCGTGCGGGTCGGTGGTCGGTGCGGGGCGCTGCTCGCCCTGCACCGGGGTGGGCCGGTCCTCGGGGCTCGGTGCGCCCGGGACGTCGGGGGTGCTGCTGCTCATGGTTCGTCCTCCTTCTCCTCCACCATGAGACCCCGCAGCCCTGTGCGCACGCTCGGGTGTTCCTGGGAGTTCGCTGCGAGTCGGCAGGCACCGCACGGGCGGTGAAGGAGGGGCGCGTCTCCCGCGGACGACGGCGACGTCCCGCCCGCGGGTCAGCCCAGCGTGCGGTCGAGCGCGTCCCGGACCTCGGACTCGATGCGCTCGCCGAGCGCCCGGCGACCGGCCCGGTCGACGCGCACCTCGACGACGCTGAGCCCCCGCCCGGGCGCCGCGAGCGCCGGCGCGAGGCCCTCGACGTCGCTCACGCGCGTGTGCCGGACCCCGTACGCCGCGCACAGGGCCGAGAGGTCGGCGCCGTGCGGGGTCGCGAAGACGCGCTCGAACACCGCGGCGTGCTCGGGTGCGCCGTGCTCGAGGGTCGCGAAGATCGAGCCGCCGTCGTCGTTCGCGACCACGACCTGCAGGTCGGCGGTGGGCTCGAGCGGGCCGCGCAGCAGCCCGCCCGCGTCGTGCAGGAAGGTCAGGTCGCCGACGAGCGCCCGCACGCGCCGCTCAGGCAGGCCGAGCGCGACCCCGATCGCGGTCGAGACGGTCCCGTCGATGCCCGCGAGCCCGCGGTTGGCGAGCACGAGCGCCGGCACGTCCCACCCGGCCATGAGGTCGAGGTCGCGCACCGGGTTGCTCGACCCGACCACGAGCACGTCGCGCTGCTGGGTCGCCCGCACGACCTCGCGCGCGAGCACGGGCCCGGTCACGCGCGTGCCGCTGCGGGACGGCGCGGTGCGCGGGCCCGGGTCGAGCACCGAGTCGATCACGGCGGCGGCGGTCTTGCCCGCGGCGCGCCAGGCGTCGAGCCACCCGGGCGGGCCCGCGCGGCCGATCAGCGCCGCGGGGACCTCGGTGTGCACGTGGGTCGCGGAGCGCCCGGCGTCGGGCCAGTCGCGCCCGTGCGGGGCGACGACGACGAGCTCGACGTCGTCGCGGGCGAGCAGGCGGGCGACCGGGCGGGACAGCGTCGGGCGCCCGAGGACGACCGCGCGCCGCACCTGCCCGCCGAGCGCGGGGTGCCCGAGCAGGAGCCGGTAGGCGGGGACGGCGTGCGCGCTGCCGAGCGCCCCGGACGACGGCTCCGCCAGCAGCGGCCAGTCGTTGGCCTCGGCGAGCAGGCGGGCGTGCGGGCCGGCCCCGTCCCCCGCGACGACGACCGTCGGGACGTCGTCGCGCCGCAGGTCGTCGGGCCCGGCGGCCACGAACGGGGCGGCCGAGCGCGCCGTCACGCGAACGAGCCCGTCCTCGGCCGGTGCGGGCCACGGTTGGGCGCCGGGCCCGAGCGGCTCCCGGTAGGCGAGGTCGAGGTGCACCGGGCCGGGGTCGGCGGTGCGGGCGCCGACCGCGGCGGCGAGCGCGCGCGAGACCACGTGGCGCAGGTCGCGGGCCTCGCCGGGGCGCCCGGTCGGGGCGGGCACGTCGGCGGCGAAGCGGACCGCCGCGCCGAACAGGCCGACCTGCTCGGTCGTCTGGTTGGCGCCCGTGCCGCGCAGCTCGTGCGGGCGGTCGGCGGTCACGAGCACGAGCGGGAGCCCGGCGTGCGCGGCCTCGAGCGCCGCGGGGTGCAGGTTCGCGGCCGCGGTCCCCGACGTCGTGACCACGGCGACCGGGCGCACGTCGCCCTGGGCGACCGCGGCCTTCGCCAGGCCGAGCGCGAGGAACGCGGCGGTGCGCTCGTCGATCCGCACGTGCAGCCGCAGCGCGGGCGCACCCGCGGGCCGCTCGCCGTCGGGCAGGGCCGCGTCGGCCAGCGCGTACGCGAGCGGCGCGCTGCGCGAGCCGGGGCAGAGCACGACGTCCCGCACGCCGAGCGCCGCGAACGCCTGCAGGAGCACGCGCGCCGACGCCGTCGCCGGGTGCGTGCTCGGGGTCGTCACCGTCCCACCGTAGACCGGGCCTCGACCTCCGCGAGGCGGGCGGACCAGCGGGCGTGCACGTCGTCGGGCGCGCGCACCGCGTCGAGCGCGGCCGGGTCGACGTCGACCCGGCGGACCTCGATCTGCCCGTCGACGGGCAGCAGCGGTGCGGTCGTGACGTCGGCGGTGAGCAGCTGGGCGGTGGCGAGGCCGCACGCGTACGGCAGGCGCGGGAGCGCCGCGGCGAGCGCGAGGCCGGCGGCGAGCCCGACCGAGCTCTCGAGCGCCGACGAGACGACGACCGGCAGCCCGGTCTCCTCCGCGAGCGCCAGGCACGCCCGCACGCCGCCGAGCGGCTGCACCTTGAGCACCGCGATGTCGGCGGCGCGGGCGCGCACGACCGCCATGGGGTCCGCCGCGCGGCGGATCGACTCGTCGGCGGCGATCGGCAGGTCGACCCCACGGCGCACCGCGGCGAGGCCCTCGACCGTCGGGACCGGCTGCTCGGCGTACTCCAGGCCGCCCGCCGCGCGGTCGAGCACCCGCAGCCGCGCGACCGCCGTCTCGACGTCCCAGCCGCCGTTGGCGTCCACCCGGATCGCGCCGCCGGGCCCGAGCGCGTCGCGGACCGCCTCGAGCCGCTCGATCTCCTGCGCCAGGGTCTGGCCGCGCTCGGCGACCTTGACCTTGGCGGTGCGGCACCCGCCCGACGAGGTCACGATGCGGTGGGCCGCCGGCCCGTCGACGGCCGGGACCGTGACGTTGACCGGGACGTGCGTGCGCACCGGGTCGGGCCAGCCCTCGTCGGCGGCCTCGCGCGCGGCGCGCAGCCACGCGACCGACTCGTCGGCGTCGTAGTCCCAGAACGGGCTGAACTCGCCCCACCCGGCCGCGCCCCGCAGCAGCACGCCGTCGCGCACGTCGAGGCCGCGGAAGCGCGTGCGCAGCGGCACGGAGTACACGTCGAGGGTCACGCCCTCACCTTATTTGCCGCCTACGCTGGCCCGGTGAGCGAGCTCCCCGCGCAGGTGTCCGAGACGTTCGACCCGACCCGCTGGCGCACCGTCGCCGGGTTCGAGGACCTCACGGACCTCACCTATCACCGCGGCGTGGCGCGTCCCTCCCCCGACGCGGGACCGGGCGCCGCCGAGCGGGACCTGCCCGTCGTGCGCGTCGCGTTCGACCGGCCCGAGGTCCGCAACGCGTTCCGCCCGCACACCGTCGACGAGCTCTACCGGGTGCTCGACCACGCCCGGATGTCGTCCGACGTCGGCACGGTCCTGCTGACCGGCAACGGCCCGAGCCCCAAGGACGGCGGCTGGGCGTTCTGCTCGGGCGGCGACCAGCGCATCCGCGGCCGCGACGGCTACCGGTACACCGGCGACCCCGACGCGCAGACCGCCGACGCGATCGACCCGGCGCGGGCCGGGCGCCTGCACATCCTCGAGGTCCAGCGACTGATCCGGACGATGCCCAAGGTCGTCGTCGCGGTCGTCGGCGGCTGGGCGGCCGGCGGCGGGCACTCGCTGCACGTCGTCGCGGACCTGACGATCGCCTCGCGCGAGCACGCGCGGTTCATGCAGACCGACGCGAACGTCGGGTCGTTCGACGGGGGCTACGGCTCGGCGCTGCTCGCGCGCCAGGTCGGCCAGAAGCGGGCGCGGGAGATCTTCTTCCTCGCGCGGGAGTACTCGGCTCAGGAGGCGTACGACTGGGGGTCGGTGAACGACGTCGTCGACCACGCGGACCTCGAGGACGCGGCGCTCGAGTACGCGCGGATCGTCGCGACCAAGTCGCCGCAGGCGATCCGCATGCTCAAGTTCGCGTTCAACCTCGCGGACGACGGGCTCGCCGGGCAGCAGGTCTTCGCGGGCGAGGCCACGCGCCTGGCCTACATGACCGACGAGGCCGTCGAGGGCCGCGACGCGTTCCTGCAGCGCCGGGACCCGGACTGGTCGGGCTTCGGGTACGCGTACTGACGGGTCGCGCGGGCTCCGGCGCTCAGCTGCCGGAGAACGCCCAGACGGCGACCTGGACGACCTGCGCGACGGCGTAGGACGCGCCGACGAGCAGCGCGGTCAGGATGGTGACGGACGCGAGGACGGCGCCCAGGGAGTGCGCGCGGTCGGCACGCTCCTCGGCGCTCTCGGACGTGATCGTGGTCATGGCACCCAGCCTGGCCGCGCGGCCCCGGCGGCGGCATCGGCCCACGGGACCGGCGTCGTCGCCCACGGTCCACCGCCGGGAGCACAACCTTTCCGCCCCCGGTCATCCCGCGGGTTGAGGCCGTCCGGGGGACGCCCGCACGTGAGGGCGCGGCGGCGGGCCGGGCGCCCGTGCGCCACCCGACGCCGGCGCCCACTCACGGCGGCGCTCCAGCCGACCGCCGGGCGACGCACCGCAGCGGGTCAGCCGACGGCGAGGCTCCCGGACCCGGCCGGCACGAGCTCGACCCAGGTGTTCCCCGGCGCGAGCGTCGCGGGCGACCCGTCGGGCAGGAACAGGCGCATCGGCTGGTCGTCGGCGTCCTTCTGCCAGCGCGCCTGCACGATCTTGCCGCCCGACGCGACGACGGCGTCCCCCGAGCCGACCAGGGTGTAGGTGGGCACCGCGGCCCCGCCCTGCGCACCGAATCCCGTCGCCGGGTGGTCCGCGGTGATCGCCACGACGTTGGTCGCCGCGAGGCGCGCGCCGCTCGCGGACACCGACGGGGTGCTGCCCTCGGAGCGCAGCCACGAGGTGCCGTCCCACGACCAGGACGGGCTCGACGCGGCCGAGAGCCGGAACGCGAGCGTGCTGACGGGCGTCCCGGCGACGACCGCGGCCGCACGGTCGAGCGAGCGGGCGAACTCGAACTGCTCGGCGGGCGCCGCCTGGTGGCCGGCGTCGGCGAGCCGCCAGAACGTCTCCGGGCTGCCGTACACGTTGTGCGGCGCCGAGCGGCCCCGGATGCGGTACATCCCCTCGACGCCCGCGTCGTGGCTCAGCGTCTGCACACCGCTCGCGGCGACGAGATCGAGGATGCCGGGCTGGCCGCCGGAGAACGCGAGCAGGCCGCGCAGGGGCGCGGTCACGGGCGGGTCCATGGGCCGGACCGAGCGGATGGGCCCGACCTCGCCCGGTACCTGCGAGTGGTACACCGCGATGAGCCGCGAGACGTCGAACTCGACGATGGTCTCCCAGACCACGTCGGCCTGCTCGAGCCCGCTCTGCGGCCGCGCGACCGCGGTGTTCTCGATCTTGACCGCGAGGGCGGGCCGCGCGGCGGGCTCCCCCGGCAGACCCGTCAGCGGCCAGGTCGGCGGCACGACCGGAGCGGGTGCGGCGGCCTTGGCGGGGTCGATCGTCGGGCTGATCGTCACGGTCTCGGGCGCCGGCGCCACCGCCTCGGGCGCGCTGCACGCCGCGAGCGCGAGCACGGCGCCGGCGAGCGCCGCCGTGACCCGGGCCGCACGCGCGCGCCCGCCCGTGGCCCGCCGCGGCGCACCCGTCCGTCCGCTCAGCACCATGTCGTCCCCCTCGTCGTCCACGTCCTGCTCCCCGTCCGCCGACGGCTCAGCCGACGGTCACCGCTCCGGTGCCGTTCGGCACGAGCTCGACCCACGTCGCCCCCGGCGCGAGCCGCACGTCCGTGCCGTCCGCGGCGACGAGCGTGAGCGGCGCGTCCGTCGAGGCCTTGGTCCACGTCGCTGCGAGCGTCTTCCCGCCCGTCGCGACGAGCGCCTCGCCCGAGCCGACCAGCTTGGTCTCGGGGACCGGGCTGCCCGCCGGGTCGACCGTCCCGGACGCCACGAGGTCCACCCGGAGCGTCACGACGTTCGTCGCCGCGAGCCGCGAGCCCGACGCCGACGTGGCCGGCGTCCCGGACTCCGAGCGCAGCCACGTGCCGTCGGCCGCGCTCCACTCCCACGACGGCCTCGAGTACGTGGACATCGTCACGGCGACCTGCGCCGCGGGAGCGCCCGCCACGGCGGCGGTCGCGAGCTCGGGGCGGCGGGCGAAGTGGAACTGCTCGGGCGGGGACGCCGCGTGCCCGGCGTCGGCCTGGGCGAGGAACGCCGCCGGGTCGCCGAAGACGTTGTGCGGCGCGGTGCGGCCCTTGGTCCGGTAGAAGCCGTCGTTGCCGGCGTCGTGGCTCACGGTCTGCAGGCCGGCCGCGGACAGCGCCTCGACGAAGCCCGGCTGGCCGCCCGAGAACGCGATCACGCCGTGCAGCGGAGCGACGATCGCGGGGTCCATCGGGCGCACCGAGCGGATGGGGCCGACCTCGGTCGGGACCTGCGAGTGGAACACCGCGACGAACCGGGTCACGCCGCCCTCGACGACCTGCTCCCAGACGACGTCCGCCTGGTCGAGGCCCGTCTGCGGGCGGACCTCCTTGGGGTTCTCGATCTTGACCGCCAGCGCCGGGCGCTCGACGGGCTCGCCCGACGCGACGCCCGTGAGCACCCAGCGCGGCGGGACGACGGGCGCGGGCGCGGCGTGCTTCGCGGGGGTGATCACCGGCGGGAGCGTCACGGGCGGCTCCGTCGGGCCGTCCCCGCCGCCCGAGCACGCACCGAGGAGCGCGACGAGCCCGAGGGCGACGGCGTGCGTGCGCGTGCGCCGGGAGGGGCGCGGGGGCGCGGGCGTGGGCACGGGCGAGCTCCTTCGGTCCCGGGAGGGCGGCCGGGTCGGCCACACTCTACGGTCCCCCCTACGCTGGCCCGGTGAGCCGTCCGGTCCGCTGCGTGCCCGTGTCGTCCGGTCCCGGCAGCACCTCCCGCACCGCGCCCGTGGCGGGCGACCCGGTGCATGACCTCCTCGCGGCGCTCGGCGCGGCGCTCGACGGGACGGGCCCCGCGGTGCTCCCCGTGCCGGCGGACGAGCCCCTCCCCGCGCAGCCCGGCGACGTGCCCGACGACGTCGCGCTCGTCGTGCGGACCTCGGGCTCGACGGGCACCCCGCGCGACGTGCTGCTCCCCGCGGCGGCGCTGCGGGCCTCGGGCGAGGCCACCGCGGCGCGGCTCGGCGGGCACGGCCGCTGGCTGCTCGCGCTCCCGCCGGTGCACGTCGCGGGGGTGCAGGTGCTGGTGCGGTCGCTGCTCGCGGGGACCGCGCCGGTCGTGCTGGCACCCGGGCCGTTCCGCGCGGAGGCGTTCACGCGCGCGGTCGGGGAGCTCGACGCGCCGGGCACGCCGGTCCGCCGCTACACCTCGCTCGTGCCGACCCAGCTGCACCGGCTGCTCGGCTCCCCCGGCGCGCTCGACGCGCTGCGCACGTTCGACGCCGTGCTCGTGGGCGGCGCGGCGACCGCGGCCCGGCTGCTCGCGGACGCCCGGGCGGCGGGCGTGCGGGTCGTGACGACCTACGGGATGTCGGAGAGCTGCGGCGGCTGCGTGTACGACGGCGTGCCGCTCGACAGCGTCTCCGTCGACCTCGACGCGACCGGGCGCGTGCTGCTCGCGGGGCCGGTGCTCGCGGCCGGGTACCGCGACCGGCCCGACCTCGACGCCGAGGCGTTCGTCGTGCGCGACGGGCGCCGGTGGCTGCGCACGGGGGACCTCGGCGAGCTCGTGCCGTCGTCGGCGGACCGGGCGGACGGCCGGGACCCGCCGGCCGGCCCTCCTGTGCTGCGGGTGCTGCGGGTGCTCGGGCGAGCCGACGACGTGCTCGTGACCGGCGGCGCCAAGGTCGCGCCGGCGGCCGTCGAGCGCGTGGTCGGGGCACTCGACGGCGTCGCGGACGTGTGCGTCGTCGGGCTGCCCGACGCCGAGTGGGGGCAGTCGGTGACCGCGGTGCTCGTCCTGCACGACGGCGCCCGCGCCCCCGCGCCCGAGGACGTGCGGACCGCCGTCGCGCGTAGCCTGGGGCACGCCGCGGCGCCGCGGGCCGTCGTCGTGGTCGACTCCCTGCCGCTGCGCGGACCAGGCAAGCCCGACCGTGCGGCGGTCGCCCAGCTGGCCGCGGACCGGCTCGGTCGCTGACCCGCTCCGGGGACCCCCGCCGCCGGACGGTCGACGGCTGCCGCACCCCGGCACCGCGCGTCCGGCACGACCCCGCACCACCGCAGTGTCCGCACCACCGCAGCCCGCACCACCGCAGTGCCCGCACCGACCGCAGTGCCCGCACGACAGCCCAGCACCGCGCACGCGGTGCGATCCGACAGGAGCACGATGGCCACGACGTCCGAGTGGATCGCCGGCGCGCGTCCGCGCACGCTGCCCGCGGCGGCCGCCCCGGTGCTCGTCGGCACCGGCGCCGCCGCGCAGCTCGACCAGGCGCACCTCGGCCGGGCGCTGCTCGCGCTCGGCGTCGCGCTCGCGCTGCAGGTCGGCGTCAACTACGCGAACGACTACTCCGACGGCGTGCGCGGCACCGACACCGAGCGGGTCGGGCCCATGCGGCTCACGGCGTCGGGCGCGGCCCGGCCGGCGCAGGTGCGGCTCGCGGCGTTCGCGGCGCTCGGGGTCGGCGCGGCGCTCGGGCTCGTGCTCGTCGTGCTCACCGGCCAGTGGTGGCTGCTCGGCGTCGGGGCGCTCGCGGTCGCGGCCGCGTGGTTCTACACCGGCGGCCGGCGGCCGTACGGGTACCGCGGGCTCGGCGAGGCCGGCGTCTTCGTGTTCTTCGGGCTCGTCGCGGTCCTCGGCACGACGTACACGCAGGCCGGCCGCATCTCGTGGGTCGCCGCGGCGGGCGCCGTCGGCGTGGGGCTGCTCGCGTGCGCGCTGCTCATGGTCAACAACCTGCGGGACATCCCGACGGACGTGCTCGTCGGCAAGCGCACGGTCGCGGTCCGGCTCGGCGACCACCGGGCGCGGCGCGCGTACGCGCTGCTCGTGACGGTCCCGCTGCTGCTCGGGGTCGTGTGCGCGTTCGCCGCGCCCGGCGCCCTGCTCGTGCTGGTGCTCGCGCTACCGGCGGGGCTCCTGGCGTCCACCGTGATCGTCGGCGCGCGCGGCATCGCGCTCGTCCCCGTGCTCGCCGGCACGGGGCTGCTCGAGCTCGGCTACGGCGTCCTGCTCGGCGTCGGCCTCGCGCTCTGACGCCGCGGCACCCGCGCCGCCCGGCGCGGCCGCCGTCCTGACCGGGGCGACCGCGGGGCCCTCGGCACCGGGCTCGTCCGTGCGGGCCGACCCGACGGCGTCCTGCGCGGCGCGCGCGTCGACCGAGGCGGCGGCGGCACCGACCGGCCGGGCCGCGACAGGCACGCCCGGGACGCCGGGACCGGTCGCAGCGAGCGCGGCGTCGACCGCGGCGTCCTCGGCGGCGTCGTCGTCCAGCTCGCGCTGCGTGCGCCCCGAGCGGGCGGCCCGTGCCTGCGCGCGCTCCGCGATCTCGAGGGCGGCGGCGTCGCGCGGGCCGGCGAGCAGCACGTACGACAGGCCCCAGGCCAGGAAGGTCGCGACGAGGAACGCGACCCAGAGGCCCGCGCCGGCCCAGTAGAGCCCGGCGAAGCACGCGCCGAGCAGCCCGAGCCGCATGAGGGAGTAGGTCAGGACGCGCACCTCCCCAGCCTAGGCGGCGCCGCTCCGGGGTCGCGAACCGCGTCGGCGAACTACGCTGGCCGGGTGCGCAACCTCCTCGCCCTCGTGGTCGTCGGTCTGATCGTGTACACGGTCATCGACGTCGTGCGCAGCGACGAGCGCGAGCGCCTGGGTCTGCACAAGGTGCTGTGGGTCGCGTTCATCGTCCTGCTCCCGGTCATCGGCTCGGTCACGTGGCTCCTCGTGCGCCGCACCCCGGGGCGTCGGCCGGGACCGGGTCCGGGCATCCGCACCGTCCCGCAGGCACCCCTCGCCCCGGACGATGACCCGGAGTTCCTCTGGCGGCTCGAGCAGGAGCGCCGCCGGCGTGAGCGCGAGGCCGGCGGGGCGGGGCCCACGAGCCGCACCGACCCGTCGGACCCGACCCCGCCCGCCGCGGGCCCGCCCGCCGACCCGGCGGACCCGACCCCGACGAGCTGACCGGCTGCGGCGGGTCCGGCGCCGGCGCTCTGGGAGGCTGTCGGGGTGAACCCGACGAAGGCCAAGCTGCTCACGGCCACCGCGCAGGTGCTGCGTGAGGACGGCTTCGCGGCGCTGTCCGCCCGCACGATCGCCACGCGCGCCGGCGTCAACCAGGCGCTCGTCTTCTACCACTTCGGCACCGTCGCCGAGCTCGTCGACGCCGCGACCCGGCAGGCCGCCGACGAGAGCGCGGACCGGTACCGGGAGGCCTTCGCCGGCGTCACGTCGGTCGGTGCGCTGCTCGCGCTGGGGCGTGAGCTGCACGAGCGGGAGCGCGCCGCGGGCAACGTCGCGATGATGGCCCAGCTGATGTCGGGCGCGCAGGGCAGCCCCGAGCTGGCGGCCGCCGCGCGGTACGCGATGGACCGCTGGACGCGCGAGATCGAGGCGGTGCTCGGGCGCGTGCTGGCCGACAACCCGCTCGCGGGCGTGCTCGACCCCGCCGGTCTCGCGCGTGCCGTGAGCGCCGGCTTCCTGGGCCTCGAGCTCTACGAGGGCGTCGACCCGGCCGGTGCCGAGCAGGCCCTCGCGACGCTCGAGCGGCTCGCGGTGGCGGTCGACGTCGTGGGCGACCTCGGCCCCGTCGCGCGCCGGGCCCTGCGCTCGCGCGTCAAGAACCTCGCCTGAGCCGCGCTCGCCCGTCGAGCCGTCGGGCGGCCCGGGTTCAGAGCCCCGAGTAGCTGTGCTTCCCGTCGACGAACAGGTTGACGACCGTGAAGTTCGCGAGCACGACGGCGTAGCCGACGAAGACGACGTACGCCGCACGGCGCCCGCTCCAGCCCCGCGTCGTGCGGGCGTGCAGGTACGCGGCGTAGACGACCCACGCGACGAACGTGCCGACCTCCTTGGGGTCCCAGCCCCAGTACCGGCCCCACGCGTGCTCGGCCCAGATCGCGCCGCCGATGAGCGTGAACGTCCACAGCACGAAGCCGATCGCGTTGAGCCGGAAGGAGAACGCCTCGAGCTCGCGCGCGGAGGGCGCCGAGCGCAGCCACGCCCACGCCGGACCGGTCACGCGCCAGCGGTGCAGCGCCCCCGGCCGCCCGGTCTCCTCTGCGGCGGCCTCCCGGCTGCTGCCGCTCTCGCGCGCGTCCTGGAGCACCTGGAGCACCGCGGCGGCGAAGCCGACGGTGAACACGCCCGTCGCGATGATCGCGACGCCGACGTGCAGCACGAGCCAGTAGCTCTGCAGCGCCGGCTGGACCGCGTCGGCCTGCACGAACAGCACGGTCAGCGCGAGCGCGAGCGCGAGCACCCCGATGCCGAGCACGAGCACGCTGAGGAACGGGATGAAGCGGCGGCGCTGGACCACGACCAGCACGACGACGGCGATGAACGTGCCCACGAGCGCGAACTCGTACATGTTCGCGGTGGGCCAGCGCCCGGCCGCGAGGCCGCGGGTGACGATCCCGGCGAGCAGCAGCGCGCCGCCGGTCAGCGACGTCGACCGCGCGATCCCGGCGGCCTTCGGGGAGCCCTCGGGGCGGACGTCCGGCGCGGGCTCCGCGGGCAGCGCGGGTCCCCCGGCGGGCGCGAGCTCACGGGCCGCCGGGACGCGGCGCGACGCCTCGGCGAGCCGGGCGAGGGCCACGGTGGACGCGACGAACGCGACGGTCAGCGCGGTCATCGCGGCCCACACGAGCAGGGAGCTGAGGTCGCCCACGGTCATGGCTTGGTCTCTTCCGACGGTGCGCGCGTGGTGGCGCGCGGGATGGGTGCGGGCTGCGCCGGGTCCGCGCCGCCCACCGGGTCGAGCGCGAGAGCGCCCACGATCTCGTCGAGCTCGGCCTGCAGGCCGACGTCGTCGCCGCGCGCGAGGGCAGCGGCACGCACCACTGTACGTCCGGGGTGCTCGGCGTCGGGTGCCGCGCGGACCCACACGCGGCGCCGCGGCGTGAACAGCGACACCGCGAGGCCCGCGAACGCGAGCAGCGAGAAGACCAGCACGAACGGCAGCGCGGGGTCGCGGCGCAGGTCGAGCGCGACGAACCGCGGGAGCTCGCGCAGCTCGAGCGTGCCGAGCCCGTCGGGCAGCTCGACGGTCTCGCCGGGGCGCACGTACAGCGTCACGGGGGTCCCGTCCGGCTGGGTCACCTGCTCCATGCCGGTGTCGTCGAGCTCGTAGACGTTCTGCGGCACGCCGTCGTCGAGCCCGAGGTCGCCCTGCCAGACGGCGAGCACGAGCACCGGGTCGGTGGGCTGCGGGTCGATCGAGCGCCAGATCGTGTCGGTGAGCTGCTGCGCGGTCGGCAGCAGCTGGCCGACGAGCCCGATCTGCGCCTGGCCGCCCGAGACGTCGGGCACCTTGATGACGCCCTGCGACGTGTACACCTCGTCCTGCGGCAGGAACGGCACGGGCCCGGAGAACGCGACCTCGCCCGCGGCGTCGCGCACCACGACGTCGGGCGCGTACCCGTTGCCCTGCAGGTAGACCTTGGCGCCGCCGGCCGTGAGCGGGTGGTTGACCTTGATCGTCTCGGCGCTCGGGTCTTCGCCGGGCTCGGTCAGCGTGACCTCGGCGAGGAAGTCGCGCGACTGGAGCGTCTCGGGGTCGAACTCCGACGTGAACCGGTCGAGCCGCAGCGTGAACGGCACGAGGCTCGCGGGGTCGAACGCGCTGCCCGCCTCGAACGTGTCGTAGTCGGTCTGCGCGTTCGCGAAGCCGCGGCCCTCGACGACGATCGCCTGCCCGCGGAAGTGCAGGAGCTGGCCGGTCGCGATCGAGATGAGCAGCCCGACGAGCGCGAGGTGGAACAGCAGGTTGCCGGACTCGCGCAGGTAGCCCCGCTCCGCGGAGACGGTCCACGTCCCGTCGGCCCCGGCGGGCTCGGCCTGCACGTCGACGCGGTACCGCGGCAGCCACGGGACCCGCCCGCGCAGCGCACCCGCCGCGGCGCGCACGACCGCCTCGGGGCCTTGCCCGGTCGTCCCCACCGCCTGGGCCGGGAAGCGGTCGAAGCGGCGGGGGGTGCGCGGCGGTCGGGCGCCGAGAGCCCGCAGGTGCGCACGCGTGCGCGGCAGGATGCAGCCGACGAGCGAGACGAACAGCAGCAGGTAGATCGCCGAGAACCAGGCGGAGGCGTAGACGTCGAACATCCCGGCGCGGTCGAGCCACGGCCCGGCGGTCGGGTGGTCGACGAGGTACTGCGCGACGCGCTCGGGCGCCTGCGAGCGCTGCGGCCACACCGAGCCCGGCACGGCGGCGACCGCGAGGAGCATGAGCAGCAGGAGCGCGACGCGCATGCTCGTGAGCTGGCGCCACGCCCAGCGCAGCCAGCCGACGGCGCCGAGCTGCGGGAGCGTCGGCGGGGCGGGCGGGCCGTCGGCCGGGTCCACCGCGTCGTCGGGGGCGTACGCGTCGTCGAGGCCCTCGGGCGTGTAGGTGCTCATCAGACGACCGGCACGAAGATGTCGGCGCCGGTCACGAGGCCCTGCAGCCACTGGGCCCACGCGCCCCACACGCCCGTGACGAGCGCGAGGCCGAGCAGCACGAGCAGCCCTCCCCCGGCGCGCATGACGGCGAGCCGGTGGCGGCGCAGGAGCTCGTGCGCCCGCCGGCTGCGGGCCGTGCCGAGCGCGAGGAGCAGGAAGGGCAGCCCGAGGCCGAGGCAGAACGCGACCGAGAGGACCGCGCCGCGCCCGGCCGAGCCGCCGTCGAGCGACAGCGCGGTGATCGCGACGAGCGTGGGGCCGATGCACGGGGTCCAGCCGAGGCCGAACACGATTCCGAGGAGCGGAGCCCCCCACAGCCCGGCGCGCGGGCTCAGGTGCGCGCGACGCTCCTGCTGCAGGAACGGCACGAACCCGAGGAACGCGAGCCCCATGACGACGACGACGGCACCGAGCACGCGGCTGACCGGGTCCTGCCACTCGCGCAGGACCCCGCCGAGCGAGCCGGCGAGCACCCCGAGCAGCACGAAGACGAGCGTGAAGCCCGCGACGAACAGCCCGACGCCCGCGAGGAGCCGGCGACGGTCGGGCGCGGGTGCGACGCCCGGCGCCGGGCGGGCCGGGGCCGAGGCGCGCCGGCTGGACGCCGTCGCACCGCCGGGACCCGCGGCGCCGGACGCCGCCGGGGACGGGGTGCCCGACGACGTGCCGCCGGCTGCGCTGCCGGACGAGGCGCCGACGGCACCGGTCACGGCGGACGCAGGCGCACCCGCGGTGATGCGGCGCGGGCCGAGCGTCGCGGCCGACATCCCGCCGAGGTAGCCGAGGTAGCCGGGCACGAGCGGCAGGACGCACGGCGACGCGAACGCCACGAAGCCCGCGACGAGCGCGACCGGCACCGCGAGCAGCATCGAGCCCGAGAACGCCGCGGTCTGGAAGGTCTCGCCGAGGTCCGCGGCGACGGCCGCCGGGGCGAGCAGGCCGTGCGCGGCCCCGAGCAGGCCCGGCGCCGCGCCGGTCACGTCGTCGCGCCCGGCTGCTCGGCGAGCACGTCGTCGAGCAGCGCGCGCAGGGTCGAGCCCTCGGCGATGCCCAGGATGCGTGCGGCGACGCGGCCCTCGCGGTCGAGCACGACGGTCGTCGGGACGGCCTGCACCGGCACGGTCCCCTGGAGGGCCGCGATCGCGGTCCCGTCGGTGTCGGCGATGCTCGGGTAGGGCACGTCGAACCTCCGCTGGAACGCCTCGGCGGCGCCCACGTCGTCGGTCCCGTTGATCCCGAGCAGGTGCACGCCCTGGTCGGCGTACTCGAGCGCGACGTCGACGAGGTCCGGCGCCTCCGCGCGGCACGGCGGGCAGTTGGCGTACCAGGTGTTGAGCACGACGACGTCGCCGCGCCACGCCGCGACGTCCTGCGTCGCCCCCGCGAAGTCGGTCCCGGCGAGCTCGACGGGCTCGGACCTGTCGGCCGCGGCCCACACCTTCTGGGAGCCGTCACCCGACTCGTACCCCTGCCCGACGACGTCGTCGGCCGCGTTGGTGTCGCCCGGCGCGCACGCCCCGAGCCCGAGCGTCAGCACGAGCCCGGCGACGACCGCGGCGCCTCCGAGGCGCCGGGGTGCGCGGGCACGGCTGCGGGCGGTCGCGCGAGCGGTCATGCGCCCGCCACCCGCGCCGCGCCGGGCAGCAGCTCGGCGGCGGGCTCGCTGTACGTCAGGCCCGCAAAGCGGTCGTCCTCGTAGTGCAGCGACGTGAGCGAGGCCAGCGAGCACTGGCGCCGGCGCGGGTCGTGCCAGAGGCGGCGGTTCTCGAACGCGAGCCGTGTGACCCAGATGGGCAGCTGGTGGCTGACGAGCACGGCCTGGTGCCCACGTGCGGCCTCGCGTGCGGCGTCGAGCGCGGCCCGCATCCGCGCGACCTGCTTCTCGTACGGCTCGCCCCACGACGGGCGGAAGGGGTTGCGCAGCAGCGGCCAGTGCTGGGGGTGGCGCAGCGAGCCGTCGCCGACCCCGAACGTCAGGCCCTGGAACTGGTTCTCGGCCTCGAGCAGGTTCTCGTCGGTGCGCACGTCGACCCCGAAGGCCGCGGCGATCGGGCCGGCGGTCTCCTGCGCGCGCTGCAGGGGCGAGGCGATGACGACCGTGACGTCGGCACGCTCGGCCCCGCGCCCGCCCGCGAGGTGGTCCGCGACGAGCGCGGCCATCGCGTGCCCGCGCTCGGAGAGGTGGTAGCCCGGCAGACGCCCGTAGAGCACGCCCGTCGGGTTGTGGACCTCACCGTGACGCAGGAGGTGCAGGGTGGTGGCGACCATGGTCCCAGTGTCGCAAACGTGGCTGTGTGCTGGGTCCGACGGGGGCGTGAGATGGGCGACGTCCGCGGCGGGAACCATCCGCCGCGCGCCGGTTCAGCGACGGGCTAGCGACGGGCGCGGCCCCCGGAGCCCCCGGCCGACGACCGCGGGCCGCCCGCGCTGCGCAGGTGCTCGATGACGACGCCCATCGCCTCGCCGAGCGCCGCGAGCTGCGCGGGGGTCAGGACGTCGACGAGGTTGGCCCGCACCGCCTCGACGTGACCGGGCGCGGCGTCGACGATCCGCTGCCAGCCGGCGTCGGTCATCGTGCAGTTGACGCCGCGCGCGTCCTCGGCGCACGGCGTGCGTGCGACGAGGCCGTCGCTCTCCATGCGCCGGATCGTGTGCGTGAGGCGGCTGCGCGAGTGCGCGAGCTCCCCGGCGAGCTCGGACATGCGCAGCGTGCGGTCCGGCGCCTCCGACAGCCGGACGAGGACCTCGTACTCACCGAGCGAGAGGCCGCTGTCGTCGTCGAGCTCGCGGCCGAGCACGTCGAGCAGCAGGGCGGTGCCGTCGCGGAAGGCCCGCCAGTGCGTCTGCTCCTCGGCTGAGAGCCAGCGCACGTCGGTGCTCGCCGCTCGCCTGCTCGCGCGCTCGGTCGGGGCGTCGGTGCTGGTCATGGGGGTCTCCGGGTCGGGCTCGGGGTGCTCGTGCGCGTGGCGGCGCGGGGGTGGGGCGCACCGGGCGGGCGTCGGGGGGTCGAGAGGCCCACGCTAGGGGCTTGCGCGCCTCGACTCAGTGTAGTAGAAATGTCAACTAACGGATTCTTGACGGTTCAAGTAAACGCCTCCCGAGGAGATCACCATGAGCAGCACCACCACCGCCCTCCCCACCGGCCTCACCACGGGCACCTGGGCCGTCGACGCCTCGCACACCGAGGCCGCCTTCACGGTCCGCCACGCCGGCATCTCCAAGGTCCGCGGGACCGTCGCCGTCACGTCCGGCACCGTCGTCGTCGGCGAGGACCTCGACTCGACGTCCGTCACCGTGTCGCTCGACCCCGCGACGATCAGCACTGGCGACGCCGGCCGCGACGGCCACCTCAAGACGGCCGACTTCTTCGACGTCGAGAAGTTCGGCGAGTGGAGCTTCGCCTCGACCGCGGTGCGCCCGACCGGCTCGGGCTACGTCATCGTCGGCGACCTCACGATCCACGGCGTGACGCGCGAGGTCGAGCTCGCGACCGAGTTCAACGGCTCCGCGGTCGACCCGTTCGGCAACACGCGCGCCGGGTTCGAGGCCACGACGACGATCTCGCGCAAGGACTTCGGGCTCACCTGGAACGCGGCCCTCGAGGCCGGCGGCGTGCTCGTCAGCGACAAGGTCGTCATCACGATCGACGCCTCGGTCATCAAGCAGGCGTGACACCCGCCTGACCCCGCTCCACCGGGCCTGCAGGGCCCCGCGCACCCACGTGCGCACCGCAGCCTCCTCGGGCGTTGCGACCGTCCCCCCGGTCGCCGCGCCCGAGGTCCGTCACCGCCCGGCCACGACCTCGGTCGTCGTGGGCCGGCCAGGCTCGCGCGGCCGCCCCGCGCGACACACGCCCCGGCCGCCCGCGGGACCACCGCAGGCGGCTCAGGACATCGACCGCGCCTGGTCGTGGAACGCGAGGATCTGCAGCTCCGAGCCGAGGTCGACCGAGCGCACGTCGACGCCGTCCGGCACCTGGAGCGCGCGCGGCGCGAAGTTGAGGATCCCCCGCACGCCCGCCGCGACGAGCCGGTCGCACACGTCCTGCGCCGCGCCGGCCGGGACCGTGATGACCGCCATCGTCGCGCCGCCCTCCCGCACGACGTCCGCGAGCCGCTCGGCGGGCTCGACCCGCAGCCCGGCGACCTGGGTGCCCACGACGTGCGGGTCGGCGTCCACGAGCCCCACGACGACGAAGCCCCGCTCGGTGAAGCCCGGGTAGTTCGCGAGCGCGTGCCCGAGGTTCCCGAGCCCCACGATGACGACCGGGCGCTGGCGCGTGAGCCCGAGGACCACGCCGATCTGCCCGCGCAGGTGCGCGACGTCGTAGCCCACCCCGCGCGTGCCGTGCGAGCCGAGGAACGACAGGTCCTTGCGCAGCTGCGCGGGGCTCACGCCGGCGACGTCCGCGAGCGCGTCCGACGACGCCGTCCGGACCCCCTGGGCCTCGACCTCGGCGAGCGCGCGCAGGTACCCGGGGAGCCGGGCGACCGTCGAGGGCGGCACGGTGCGCGCCGCGGGGCGCACGAGCGGCGCGGCGTCGCGCGGCGGTGCGTCGGTGGAGCCGGGCGGAGGGGCGCCCATCACTGACCTCCCGAGGTGGTCCTCGGGTCAGGTTAGGACGTCGGGGCCCCCGCAGCGAGAGCCGTGCGGACGCGGTCGGCGTCGATGCGCCAGTAGCCCTGGCGGACGCCGTCGACCTCGACGACCGGCACGAGCTCGCCGTACGCGTCGAGCACCGCCTCGCCGTTCGCGAGCGGCGGCGCGCCCGGCTCGTCGACGTCGACCTCGCGCCAGCCGTCGCCCGACTCCGCGCACACGCGGCGCACGAGCTCGCGGGCCTCGTCGCACAGGTGGCAGCCCGCGCGGCCGTAGAGCACGACGCGCGCGGGCACCGGAGCCCCGGGGGCGCGTGGAGCGGCGCCGGGGGCGGTCTCGGACGGGTCGACGGGGTGCACGTCCCCCACCCTAGGACGGCTCGTTAGAGTGACGGGGTGCCCGAGCCGACAACGCCCGACGAGGTCGCCGCCGCCGGTGCGGCCGTCGTCCCGCACATCGTGGCGGCGCCCGACGCCCCACCTCGAGCCGCCGGGCGCGCGCACCCCGCGACCCCGGACGCGGGCGCCGAGGAGGTGGACGCCGGGACCCGGCCCCGGGTCGGCGCGTTCTTCGACGTCGACAACACGATCATCCGCGGTGCGAGCGCCTTCCACCTCGCCGTGGGCCTGTACCGCCGCGGGTTCTTCCGCAAGCGCGACCTGCTCTCGTTCGGGCTGCACCAGTCCCGCTACCAGCTCTTCGGGGAGAACCTCGGCCAGATCGACGAGGTGCGCTCGCGCGCGCTGTCGATCATGACCGGGCACTCGGTCGCCGAGGTCACGGCCATCGCCGAGGACGTGTACGACGAGGTGCTGTGCCTGCGGATCTACCCGGGCACGCAGAAGCTCCTCGACGAGCACATCGCCGCCGGGCACCAGGTGTGGCTCGTCACGGCCACCCCGGTCGAGGTCGGCGAGCTCATCGCGCGCCGGCTCGGCGTGACCGGCGCGCTCGGCACGATCGCCGAGCACAAGGACGGCTTCTACACCGGCTACCTCGTCGGCGACCTGCTGCACGGCGAGGCCAAGGCCTGCGCGGTGCGGACGCTCGCGGAGCGCGACGGGCTCGACCTCACGCAGTCGTACGCGTACGGCGACTCGACGAACGACGTGCCGATCCTCTCCGAGGTCGGCTTCCCGTGCGCGATCAACCCGGACGGGCGCCTGCGCCGGCACGCGCGCGAGGTCGGCTGGCCGATCCGCGAGTTCCGGGGCCGCCGGCGCGCGGCGCGGCGCGGCGTCAACGCGGCGAGCCTGGCCGGGCTCGCGTGGGTCGGCGGCCTGGTGTTCCGGGCGATCCGGCGGGCGGTGCGCCCGTGAGCGCGCGCGTGCGCCGCGCGGTGCCGGACGACGGCGACGCGCTCGCCGCCCTGGCCGCGATCACGTTCCCGCTCGCGTGCCCGCCGGGGTCGACCCGCGAGTCGCAGCAGGCGTTCATCGCGACGGTCCTGTCCCCCGAGCGGTTCGCGGAGTACCTCGCCGACCCGGCGCGCACCCTGCTCGTCGCGCACGACGACGCGGTTCCCCAGCCCGTCGGCTACACGATGCTCGTCGAGGGCGAGCCCGCCGACGCCGACGTGCGCGCGGCCGTCCGCCTGCACCCGACCGTCGAGCTGTCCAAGTGCTACGTGCTGCCGGGCCACCACGGGCAGGGCATCGCGACGCTGCTCATGGCCGCGACGATCGACGCCGCCCGGCGCACCGGGGCGGCGGGCGTGTGGCTCGGCGTCAACCAGCTGAACCTGCGCGCGCAGGCGTTCTACCGGCGGGCGGGGTTCGAGGTCGTCGGGACCAAGCAGTTCCTCGTCGGCGACCGGCTCGAGGACGACTTCGTGCTCGAGCGCGCGCTGCGGCGCGAGGCGGCGACCGGCACGGCCGACGCCTGAGCGGTGGCGCCGCGGGTCAGCCCGCGAGCCCGCGCACGAGGTCGAGGACCGTGAGCGCGATCCACGGCGCGAGCGAGCCCGCGAAGGCGAGCGCGGCCCGGCGCTGGTCCCGCGCGGTGCGCGAGCGCCGGGTCGCGATGACGTACGTGGCGAGCCCGGCACCGCACACGCTGAGGAGCATCGCGACGCTGAGCAGCGTCCCGGCGAGCCCCTCGGCGGCCGCACGGTCCTGCTCCTCGAGCGCGTAGCCGACGAGCGCGGCCGCGGTGAGCGCGAGGCACACGGCCGCGACCCCGGAGGCGGCCGCGAGCGTGCGCGACGGGGACGGTGGGCGCGCCGCGGTCTCCGTCGCGTCGCCCTCGTCGAGCGACCGGGGCAGCACCCAGTCGGTCGGCGGGCGCGACCCGGCCGGCCCACCGGGGCCGGCCGGCGCCGGCTCCCCCGGGCGGTCGGGCGGTCCGGGCTGGTCGGCGCGGCCGGGCTCGGGCTCGCGACCTCCCGTGCCGGGGCGACCCGGTCCGTCGACGTCGCCCCCGACGTCCGGCCGGCCCGGACGGTCCCCCGGTCGGGCGCCCGCTCCCCCGCGCCCGTCACCGACGACGGCATCGCCCGGCGCGGCTCCGCCGGCCCCACCGGCCGCGCGCGCGGCCCTGCTCTCGCGCCACTGCGCGACCGCGACCCACGCGCTCACCGCGGCGGCGGTGGCGCTGACCACGGCGGTGAGCAGCGTGACGACCTCGACCATGTCGCCAGTATGGTCGCCGCCCCTGACGCCCGCCCCGCCGCGCCGCGTCACACCGTGTGGTGGCACGCCGCGGCGTCGCCGTCCGGCTCCGCGCCCTCCGCGGAGGCCGGACGCGTCACGACCGCCGCCTGACCCTCGACGCCGTCCCGCCGCCGGCCCTAGCCTTCTCGCACACCGGGGCGTCGGGCCGCGGGCGGCGACGGTGCCGCGGTCGCGCCGGTCCTGCGGGCCGGACGTCCTGCCGGACGGAGGGAGCGGTCATGGAGCTCACGCTGTTTCTCGTGTTCGTCGGTGCGGTCGTGCTGGTGTCCGTGATCGGGACCGCGGTGTCGCGCGGGAGCCGCGCCGGGGGCGGTCGGCCGCGCTCGGGATCGGCCCGGCGTGACGCGTCGTGGATCGGCGGCGCCGGGGCCGGCGCCTGGTACGGCTCGGCGGGCGACGCCGGGTCCGGCTGGGGCGGCGGCGACTTCGGCGGTGGTGGCGGCGGCGGGGGCGACGGCGGCGGCTGCTGAGGCGCCGCTCCCCCGGTCCGCCGGGTCACGGGTCGCCGCGTCGCGACCCGCCACCCGGGCAGTCCCCGGTGCGGTCAGCCCCGCATCACCCCTCGTCCGCGCCCGCGGCGTCTGCTGCCTGCTCCTCGGCGGTCGTCGCGACCGGCCACCCCTCGTCGTCCCATGCGAGCTCGCGGATCGCGAGCTGCGGCTCCCCGCCGAGGCTCGCGTCGTAGTAGTGGAACGCCAGGTGCCCGGCCGAGACGGACTGCCCGCCGGGGCCGACCATGTCGCCGCGCGTCGCGAGCAGCGGGGTCCCGCCGTCGTCGAGCAGGTCCGTGCCGTCGCGGTCGACGTAGGGCCCGGTGATCTCGCGCGAGCGCCCGACCGCCATGTTGTACGTCGAGTCCGTGCCCTGGCAGCACGCGTCGCGCGAGACGAACAGGTAGTACCAGCCGTCGCGCGCGACGAGGTACGGCGCCTCGATCTGGTTCGGCTGCCCGCTGCGCGACGCGATGGGGACCGGCTCGGCGGCGGGGTCGGCCGGCTTGCCGCTCGGCCAGGACAGCTCGACGAGCTGGATGCCGCCCCAGAAGGAGCCGAACGCCATCCACGGCGTGCCGTCGGCGTCCTCGACGATCCCCGCGTCGATCGCGTTGTAGTCGGTCTCCCCGGGCGTCGAGCGCCAGACCTCGCCCTGGTCGACCCACGCGTAGGCCGGGTCGGCGGGGTCGAGCGTCGTGTTCGTGTAGAGCCCGATGAGCGAGCGGTTCGAGCCGAACGTCGACGCCGAGTAGTAGAGGTACCAGGTGCCGTCGTTCTCGACGAGCTCGGGCGCCCAGAAGTTGCTCACGCCCGGGATCTGCTCGTACACCCACTCCGGCCGGGTCGACGCCTTCCAGACCGTGCCGGCCTCGGCCCACTCGCGGCCGTCGGGCGACGTGCGGACCTGGATCGAGCCGAGCCCGACGCGCTGGTCGCCCGTCGAGAACACGTACCAGGGCTCGCCGTCCTCGCCGGCGACGAGCGCCGGGTCGTGCGTGCGCAGGTCGCCCGTGAGCTCGAGCGCCGTCGCCGCCGGCCCGGTCGGCGTGGGTGCGGGCACGGACCCGTCGCCGCCCGGCGTGCACGCGACCAGCCCGGTCGCGAGCGCGAGCGCGGCGGCGGTCCCGGCGAGCCGACGCACGACGCTCCGGACGGCGGCCCCGCCGCCGGGCCGGGTCGCGTGCCGGTCCATCAGATGCCCAGCCGGACGGTGTTCCACGACACCGGCGGGACCTCGACGGTCAGCGTCCCGGAGTCGAGCTTGACGCTCGGATTCGTGCGCGGGAGCACGCTCGTCGAGTCGTCCGCCGTGGCCTGCCACGTGTGGTCCGGGTTGGACAGCGAGGTCGCGTCGACGACCCGGGTCAGGCCGGGCAGCGAGCGCACGTCGACCGTCATCTCGACGGTGTCGGTGGTCGAGCGGTTGACCGCGAACAGCGCGAGCGCGCCGGTCTCGGCGTCCCACGTCGCGACGGCGTCGGCCACGGGCACGTCGCCGAACTTCGCGGTCTCGTACGTCGGGGCCTCGATCGCGACCCGGAGCACCTCGCCGGACGCGAACGCCGACGCCTGGGCGAAGGGGTGGAAGATCGTCTGGCGCCACGACCGCCCGCCGGGCTCGGTCATGATCGGCGCGATCGCGTTGACGAGCTGCGCGAGG
Source organism: Cellulomonas cellasea (assembly GCF_006538745.1). Taxonomy (GTDB): domain Bacteria; phylum Actinomycetota; class Actinomycetes; order Actinomycetales; family Cellulomonadaceae; genus Cellulomonas_A; species Cellulomonas_A cellasea. The sequence goes on from NZ_BJLR01000003.1 coordinate 53,496, forward strand.
CTCGCGGAGTGCACGCGGTCGGTGTGCCGCAGCAGCGAGATGAGCAGGTTGCCGACCACGACGGCGTCGGCGACGTTGTACCGGTCCTCGAGCAGCACCGGGGCGACCGGCCAGTCGTCGCCCGTCGGCGGGCGGGACTCGGCGCGGTCCTGGTACCAGACGTTCCACTCGTCGAACGAGATGTGCACGCGCTTGGCGACCTTCTTGTGCGCGCGCACCGAGTCGGCGGTCGCGGTCACGGACTCCACGAAGTGGTCCATGTCGACCGCGCTCGCGAGGAACGACCCGAGGTCGCCGTCCTCCTCCCAGTAGTACGCGTGGGCCGAGATGTAGTCGACCTGCTCGTACGCCTCCTGCAGCACTATGCGCTCCCACTCGCCGAACGTCGGCATCACGACGCCCGACGAGCCGCACGCGACGAGCTCGATGTTCGGGTCGATCATCCGCATCCCGGCCGCGGTGCGCGCCGCGAGCCGGCCGTACTCGTACGCGGACATCTGCCCGAGCTGCCACGGCCCGTCCATCTCGTTGCCGAGGCACCACATCGTCACGCGGTACGGGTCGGGTGCGCCGTTGGCCCGGCGCAGGTCCGACAAGCGGGTGCCACCGGGGACGTTGCAGTACTCGAGCAGGTCCATGGCCTCCTGGATCCCGCGCGTACCGAGGTTGACCGCCATCATCGCCTCGGTGCCGGACTTCTTCGTCCAGCGCATGAACTCGTCGACGCCCACGAGGTTCGGGTCCGACGAGTGCCACGCGACGTCGAGTCGCGTCGGGCGCTGGTCGCGCGGGCCGATGCCGTCCTCCCAGCGGTACCCGGACACGAAGTTGCCGCCCGGGTAGCGCACGGTCGAGATGCCGAGCTCGCGCGTGAGCGCGATGACGTCGCCGCGGAACCCGTCCTCGTCGGCGGTCGGGTGCCCCGGGTCGTGGATGCCGGTGTACACGCACCGGCCCAGGTGCTCGACGAAGGACCCGAAGGTCCGGCGCCGGACGGGGCCGACCCGGAAGGCCGGGTCGACGGTCAGAGAGACGGGCAGCATGCGTGCTCCTTGTCGGGTCGGGGGTCGTGCGTGCGGCGAGGGACGCCGGTCGGGGCGTGCGGGTCGTGCGGTGCGTGGGGTGGGCGCGGTCGTGGGTGCGCGCGGTCGTGCCCCGCGGGCCCCGGTTCCCCGGGTCAGCCCGCGTCGAGCGCGAGCCAGCGCACGCCGTGCGGGGGCAGGTCGAGGTCCAGGTCGTCGTCGGCGGGGCACGTCGCGTGCGGCACCGGGCGCTCGCCCAGGTCCCACAGGTCGCGCACGGTCCACGTCGCGGGCGCCGGCGGGTGCCCGACGACCGACGCGAGCGGCAGTGCGTGCCGCCGCGGCGCGCTCCCCGTCCAGAACACGGCGACGTAGCGGGTGCGGGTCGTCGGCGCGTGCGCGGACCACACGACGAGCTCGCCGTCGCCGAGGTCCTCTCGCAGCAGCTCGCGGCCGTCCTGCCCGGTCCGCAGCACGTGCCCGACGGCGGGGTTCGCGAGCAGCGCGACCGTGGCGGGGTCGCTCGTGGGCAGGTCGCCGCCCATCATGAGCGGCGAGCGCGCCATGACCCAGAGCGTCAGGAGCGTGCGCTGCTCGTCGGGGGTCAGCCGGCTCTGGCGGTCCTCGCCGCGCTCGGCGCGGATGCCGATGCGCCCGAGCGGCAGCATGTCGGCGTCGGCCCACGCCCCGGGGCGCTGGTGCGGGGCCCACCGGGCGAGGCGCGTGAGCTGGGCGTGCACGTCCTCCCAGCGGTCCCACAGGTCGTCGGAGATCCGCCACATCTGCGCGCGGCCGCGCAGGTGGTCGAGGTGCGCGGTCGACAGGTGGGTGCCCGGCGAGAGCGACAGCACGATGTCCCGGCCGCTCCGCTCGATCGCCGTCGCCCACGCCTCGATCGCACGCGAGTGGTAGGGCGCGAGCATGTCGTCGACCTTGACGAGGTCGACGCCCCAGCCGGCGAGCTGCGCGACCTGCCCGTCGAGGTAGGCCTGGGCCGCCGGGTGGTCGTGGTCGAGCCCGTAGTTGTCGGGGTTCCACGCGCACGTCGAGCTCGTGTCGGCGGCGTCGCGCGCGGTCCACGTGGTGCCGTGCACGGGCAGGTCGCGCTCGACCGCGAGGCGCGGGATGCCGCGCATGACGTGCACGCCGAAGCGCAGGTCGAGCGCGTGCAGCGCGTCGGCGAGCGGCCGGAACCCGTGGCCGCCGGCGGCGGACGGGAACCGGTTCTCGGCGGGGAGCTGGCGGCCGTGCGCGTCGAGCGCGAGCGGGGCGCCGGCGTTGTAGCCGTGCGCACGCGCCGTCGGGTCGTACCAGGCGATGTCCACGACGACGGTGTCCCAGCCGGTGGGCAGCAGGTGCTCGGCGAGGAAGCGCGCGTTGGCGAGCACCTCGGCCTCGGTGACGGTGGTCCCGTAGCAGTCCCAGCCGTTCCAGCCCATGGGCGGAGTGGGCGCCAGCAGCGCCATGACGACCAGCTCCTTCGCGGGTTCATTCTCTACATCGTTGTAGACGCATCATGCCGACCGCGCCCCCCTCGGTCAAGCCGCGGGGGTGGAGCTCGGGCCGGTCGCCGAGGAGGTCGAGCTCCGGCGCGGACCGCTCGACGGGTGGACGCGCGACCGGCGCACAGCGGACGAGCCCCGGGTCCGGCGACTGCCCGGACGTACCGTTACCCGATCGTGGCTTGACCACCCGGTCGGGAACGTGTCATGTTGTGCAACGTTGTAGAACGACGTTGTAGACCAGCGTCGACGAGCAGTGAGGTCAACGACGACCCTGACCGGCCCCGCGCCGGTCGCGAAGTGGTGACCTCGCAGATCCTTGGGATATGGGAGGCAGGCACAGATGAAGAAGACGAGGCTCCTGTCCTTGTCCGTGTGCGCGGCACTGGCCGGCACGCTCGCCCTCACCGCGTGCAGCAGCGGCGGCGGCGCGACGGACGACGGCGAGAAGAAGCTCACGTTCATGTTCCGCGGGGGCCCGGACGAGAAGACGGCCTACGAGACAGCCATCAAGAAGTTCACGGCGGACACCGGCGTGAAGGTCGACATGATCGTGACCGACGCGGACCAGTACGCCACCAAGCTCCAGGCCGCCGTCGCCGGCAACAAGGTCCCGGACGTGTTCTACATCGAGCAGGCCAACCTGCAGTCGTACGTCTCCTCGGGCGTCCTGGCGGACATCACGGAGGAGGTCGAGGCCAGCGGCGTCGACCTCGACAACATGTGGGAGTACGGCGTCGACTCCTACCGCTTCGACGGCGAGCTCCAGGGCACGCCCGACGGCGCGCTGTACGGGCTGCCCAAGGACGTCGGCCCGTTCGCGTTCGGCTACAACAAGACGATGCTCGAGGCCAACGGCATCCCGCTGCCGGACCCCGACAAGCCGTACACGCTCGACGAGTTCGTCCAGGTGACCAAGCAGCTGACCAAGGACACCGACGGCGACGGCGCGCTCGACCAGTGGGGCACCGGCCTCAACGTCCAGTGGAACCTGCAGTCGCTCGTGTGGAGCAACGGCGGCGACTGGGTCAACGAGGACCGCACCGAGGTCACCGTCGACACCCCCGAGTTCGCCGAGGCGCTCCAGTGGTTCGCCGACCTCACCAACGTGCACGGGGTCACGCCGTCGGCGTCCGAGGCCGCGACGCTCGACACCTACCAGCGGTGGATGGCCGGCGAGATCGCCTTCTTCCCCGTCGGCCCGTGGGACGTCAGCGTCTACAACGAGCTCGACTTCGACTACGACCTCATCCCCTGGCCCGCCGGCGAGACCGGTGAGTCCGCGACGTGGATCGGCTCGCTCGGCATCGGCGTGTCCAACACGACGAAGCTGCCCGAGGACGCCGTCAAGCTCGTCACCTACCTCTCGGCCGACGCCGCGGCGCAGCAGACGCTCGTCGACGCCGGGATCCAGGTCCCGAACCTGGTCGACATGGCGGAGGAGTGGGCCGCGGCGCCCGACGCCGAGCCCGCCAACCGCAAGGAGTTCCTGGACATCGTGCAGGACTACGGGCGCGCGATGCCCGCGGCCTACACCTACGGCGCCCAGTGGTACGACGAGCTGTGGACCAACATCCAGCCCGTGATCGACGGCAAGCAGACCGCCGCCGACTACCTCGCGGAGACGCAGCCGAAGATGCAGTCCCTGCTCGACGAGTCGAACGCGACGGCCGAGCAGGCCGCAGCCGGACGCTGACGTCCCCGCACCCCACGTCCCCGCCGCCCGCCGCACGTCAGGGCGGGCGGCGGGGACCGGAGGAAAGGTCACCCAGATGACGCAGACCGCGAGCATCTCCGCCCCGGCCGACAAGTCCCGCCCCGCGGGTCCCGGCCCGGAGCTGACGCCCGAGCAGCGGGCCAAGCAGGCCAACCGGCGCCTGCACAAGAGCGAGCACCGCTGGGCGCTGGCGTTCGTCGCGCCGCCCGTCGTCGGGTTCCTGCTCTTCACCGTGTACCCGGTCGTGTTCGCCGCCTACGCGTCGCTCACGAGCTGGAACGGCCTCGGGCCGATGACGTTCGTCGGGCTCGACAACTACACGCGGCTGCTGAGCGACGAGTACTTCCGCACCTCGCTGTGGAACACGTTCTTCTACATGATCGGGATCCCGATCGGGCTCGTGCTCGCGATGCTGCTGGCGCTGGCCCTGAACCGGAAGATCCCCGGGCGCACCGCGCTGCGCACCATCTACTACGTCCCCGTGATCTCCTCGCTCGCCGCGATCGCGATCGTGTGGCAGTTCGCCTACAACGGCGACTTCGGGCTCGTGAACCAGGTGCTCTCGTGGTTCGGCGTGCAGGGCCCGGACTGGCTCGCGAACACCGCGACCGTCAAGCCCGCGCTCATCCTCATGGCCATCTGGAAGGGCCTGGGGTACTCGATGCTGCTGTACCTGGCGGCCATCCAGTCGGTCCCCTCGTCGCTCCTCGAGGCCGCGGCGCTCGACGGCGCGAACGCGTTCCAGCGCTTCCGCTCGATCACGCTCCCGATGGTGCGTCCCGTGACGTTCTTCCTCATCGTCACGAACATCATCGCGGGGTCGCAGATCTTCACCGAGATCAACATCATGACGCCGACCGGCGGACCCGAGTTCAGCTCCGCGTCGATCGTCTGGTACATCGTCCGGCAGGCGTTCCGCTACCAGCAGATGGGCTACGCCACGGCGATGTCGATCGTGCTCGGGATCCTCGTCTTCGTCATCACCGTCGTCCAGTTCCGCCTGAACCGGCGCAACAGCTTCAGCATCGAGTGAGGGCCTGACATGAGCCGCAGAAACTCCATGGGCGTCGCCGCCCAGAACCGCCTCGTCAACGGGCTCGTGCTCGCGGTGCTGATCCTCGGCGCCGTCGTCATGATCGCCCCGCTGCTGTGGATGTTCACGACCGCGATCAAGACCAAGGTCGAGGTCTTCGCCCTGCCGCCGGTGTGGTTCCCGGACGTGCCGCAGTGGGACACGTTCACGCGCATGTGGTCCGAGGCCCCGATCCTCTCGGGCTTCCGGAACAGCATCATCGTGGCCGGCACCGTCACGGTCGTCGGGTCGATCACGTCCTCGCTCGCGGCGTTCGCGCTCGCGAAGCTCCGGCTGCCCTTCAAGAACGCGATCTTCCTCGGCCTGCTCTCGGGCCTGATGATCCCGTTCCCGACGATCATGATCCCGCAGTTCGTGATGTTCGCGAAGATCGGCTGGGTCGACACCCTGCTGCCGCTGATCGTCCCGCTGCTGTTCGGGAACATCATCATGATCTTCTTCCTGCGGCAGTACCTCGAGTCCGTGCCGGACTCGATCGTCGAGGCCGCGAAGATCGACGGCGCGAGCTACCTGCAGATCTTCCGCGTGATGATCCTGCCGATGATCCGGCCCGCGATCGCCGCGCAGTTCATCCTCTGGTTCATGGCGATCTGGAACGACTACCTCGCGCCGATCCTGTACCTGAACACCGAGTCGCGGCAGACGCTGCAGGTCGTCATCGCCAACCTCAACGTCGAGTTCGCGACGCAGCGCGACTACCCGCTCATCATGGGCGCGTCGTTCGTGGCCCTGCTGCCGATCCTCGTCGTCTTCCTGATCTTCCAGCGGCAGATCATCGAGTCCGTCGCGCTCACGGGCACGAAGGGCTGAGCATGACGATCCTCGACCCGGCCGACCCGAGCGGCTGGGGACCCCGGCACGCCCACGACCCGACCGCGGTGCGCGACGACGACGGCGTGTACTACCTGTTCTCGACGGACGCGTACGCCGGCGGCCCGCCCCGTGCGGGCGTCCAGGTGCGGCGCTCGACCGACCTCGCGACGTGGGAGTTCGCCGGCTACGCGCTCGAGGGCGTGCCGGCCGACGGCGCGGCGTGGTCCGGCGCGAGCGGGCTGTGGGCGCCCGACGTGGTGCGGGTGCCGGTCGCGGCGCCCGACGACGGGGCCGGCTCCGGCTCGGGCTCCGGTGGCGACGGCGGCGGCGACGGCGTGCGGGCGACGGCGGCGACGACGACGACCGAGTGGCGCATGTACTGGTCGGCGTCGACGTTCGGCTCGCGGACCTCCGCGATCGGGCTCGCCGTCGCCGCGCACCCGCTCGGCCCGTGGGAGGACCGCGGCCTCGTCGTGACGAGCCGCCACGAGACCCCCGGGCCCAACGCGATCGACGCGAACGCGGTCGTCGACGACGACGGGAACCACTGGCTCGTCTACGGGTCGTTCTTCGGCGGCATCCACGTCCTCGCGCTCGACGCGCGGACCGGCCTGGCCGCGCGCCCCGGCGACGTCGGCACGTGCGTCTCGCGCCGGCCCACGAGCGTCGAGGGCGCCGTCGAGGGGGCGTTCGTGGTCCCCCGGCCCGGCGGCGGTCACGCGCTGCTCGTCTCCTACGACTCGCTGTTCTCGACGTACCACGTGCGCGCGGCCGTGGGCGAGCACGTCACGGGCCCGTTCCACGACCTCCTCGGCCACGAGCTGACCGACACCGAGACCGACCCGGCGCTCGTCGGGACGACGGTCCTCGCGAGCCACCGGTTCGCGGGCGGGCGCACGTGGCTCGCCCCGGGCCACGGCGCGGTGCTGACGGACGGCGCCGACCAGCTCTACGTGCACCACGTGCGCGACGGCGACGACCCGACGCAGCACGAGGTGCAGGTGCGCCGGCTCGTCTGGACGCACGGGCGCTGGCCGGTCGTCTCGCCGCAGCCGTGGGCGGGGATCCGCGAGGAGCGCGTGCCCGGCGGCGGCCCGGTCGTCCCCGACCGGCTCGACGCGCTCGTCGGCCGCTGGGACGTCGTCACGTTCGACGGCGCGACGACCGGTGTGACCGCCTCGCGCGAGGTCACGGTCACCGCCGCCGACCTCGCGCACGTGCGCGAGCACGGCGAGGGGCGCTTCACGTGGACGCGCGGCCCCGACTCGTTCGACGGCGTCGCCTTCTCCTCGTGGGACGCTGTGCGGGAGCGCACGGCGTGGTCCGTCACGGGGCTCGACGGCCGCGGCCGCGCGAGCCTCGGCACGCGGCTGCCGGACTGACGCCGTGACGACGGAGCGGGTCCCGGTGCCCGGGCGGGTGCCGGCGCGGGCCGTGCACGGGAGCCGGCGCGGGGTGCGACCCCGGGCCGCGAGCGGGGAGGCGAGCGGGCGATGACCGAGGCAGCGGGCTGGGCCGGACGTGTCATGGTGTTCCTGCGCGTCGCCGCGCACGTCGTGGCCGTCAACCTGCTCGTCGTCGCGGGCGCGCTCGTCGGCCTGGTCCTCGCGGGGCTGTTCCCGGCGCTCGCGTCGGGTGGCCGGTTGCTCGCCCGGGCCGTCGCGGGCGAGCCCTCCGAGCACCTCTGGCGCGACTTCTGGTCGGGCTACCGCGCGGGCTTCCGCCGGCACGCGCTGCTCGGTGTCCCGTTCTGGGCCGTCGGCGTGCTGCTCGCGGTGGACCTCGCGGTCGTCCAGGTCGCCGACGGTCCCGTCGCGGGCGCGATGCTCGCCGGCCTCACGCTCGTCGGCGCGTGGTCGGCCGTCGCGCTCGCGCACCTGTTCCCGGTCACCCGCCGGTCCGACGACGGGCTGCTCGCGACCTGGCGCTACGTCGCGCTCGCTCCCCTGCTGTCCCCGCTGACGGGGCTCGCGGTCCTGGTGACGCTCGCCGCGCTGGCGGTCGTCGCCGCCCAGCTCACGGTGCTCGTCCCGCTCGCCGGGCTGAGCCTGCCGCTCGTGCTCTCGGGCTGGCTCGTCGACCACCGGCTCGACGCGCTGGACGCGCTCGACGCCACCGACCCCGCCGGGCCCCGGTCGCGCTCGCTCGGCTGAGCGGGAGCGCGGGCGGACGCTGCACCGCTCGGCGGCACGACCGGGGCCGACCGGCGCACGTGCTGTGCAGCACGGGCCGGCGGCGCCCGCC
>NZ_BJLR01000004.1 GCF_006538745.1 Cellulomonas cellasea
GGCGGCGCCCGCCACGCCGAGCGTCGCGGGCGCCGTCGGTCAGGCCGCGGCCGTCGCCCGTCCCCCGACGCGGGCAAGCACGACGCCAGGAGCCTGCGTCCACAGCCACACCGCGAGCGACCCGATGCCGGCGGCGAGCATGACCAGGCCGAGGTCGAGGACGAGCTCGGGGACGAACGCGCGCAGCGCGACGGGCACGGCGCCGGCCGCGTAGAGCACGAGCGGGACGACCGGGACCCGGCGCGTGCGCAGCAGCGCACCGACGTACAGCAGCGTCCCGAGCAGGAAGAGCACCGACGTGACGACGAGGGCGGAGCCGAGCGGGCCGCCGCGGAGGTCGGCCACGGTCGCCGCCGGCACCTCGACGAACACGAGGTTGAGCACGAACTCGACGCCGACGAGCAGCGACAGCGCCAGCGCGTTGAGCACGAACGCGACGGACCCCACGACGCCGGAGCGCCGACCGGCCGCGACGTAGAGGCCGGTGACGAGCGCGAGCGCGAGCACCTGGGCGAGCGGTGCGACGAGCTGGGTCGCCGCGGTGGTCGGGAGGAGCTCGGCGCGCTTCGCGGCGTTGACGAGCAGCACGAGCGCGCTGCCGATCCCGGCGACCGCGGCGAACCGGTACAGGGTGCTGGGACGGATCAGGTCGGTCATCGGAGGCCTCCATAACGGTTGTTATTCATAACGGTCGTTACACTAGCCGAACGGTCACCGCCGCACCAGGCCTGCGCCCGACCGCCGACGACGAGGAGACCCGTGCCCGCACCGCAGCCCGCCACCCCCGGCGGCCCGTCCGCCGACCTCGACGTCCGGGAGCAGCTCATCCGCGGCGCGCTCGCGCTGATCACCGACGAGGGACCGGTCGACCTGAGCGTCCGCCGCCTCGCGAAGGCCGCCGACCGCACCACGATGTGCGTCTACACGAAGTTCACGAACCGCCAGGGGCTGCTGGAGGCCGTCTACCAGCGCGCGGGTGAGGAGCTGCTCGCCCACCTCGAGCCGCACGTCCGCGACGGCGCCCTCGCCACCGCCGACGCGTACGTGGCGCGGGCAAGACTCGACGCCGGCCGGTACGCGCTGCTCCTCGGCCAGCCGCTCGCGGCCCTCGGCATCCCGGACGCGGCCCGCGTGCGGCTCGTCGCGGACCTCGGCGCGCTGCTCGTCCGCGCGCTCGAGGCCGACGGCCTGCCGACGCCGGCCGCGTCCGCCGCCGCGCCGTCGCTGTGGGCCGCGGTGCACGGGCTCGTCGCGCTCGGCGACGCGCAGCCGGACGGCGGCACCCCGACCCCGCGCGAGCACCTCGCGCGCCTGGCGGGCGTGGCCGGCGTCGCGGGTGGCGCAGGCGTCGCAGGCGTCGCGGGCGTCGCGGCACACGGTCCGTCCAGCGCGGGGCGGTAGGGTCGCGGTCGGTCGACAGGAGGACCTCATGCGCGCCGGCATCCCCAGCCCCGATCTGACCTGGTCGTCGTTCTCGGTCGGGCCCCTCACGGTCCACACCTACGCGCTGTGCCTGCTCGCGGGCATCGCCGCCGCGGCGTGGCTCACCTCACGTCGGCTCACCGCGCGCGGCGGGCACCCCGACGCGGTGCTCGACATCGTGATCTGGGCCGTCCCCTTCGGGATCCTCGGGGCCCGGCTCTACCACGTGCTCACGCACTGGGGCGACTACTTCGGTGCCGGCCAGGACCCCGTGCGCGTGCTCTACGTGTGGGAGGGCGGCATCGCCATCCTCGGGTCGCTGATCGGCGGAGCGGTCGGCGCCTGGATCGGCTGCCGCCGGACCGGCATCCGGTTCTGGTCCTTCGCCGACGCGCTCGCCCCCGCGATGCTGCTGGCGCAGGCGATCGGGCGCCTCGGCAACTGGTTCAACCACGAGCTCTTCGGGCGCCCGACGACGCTGCCGTGGGGCCTGGAGATCCCGGCCACCAACGGCGCCTTCCCCGACGGCGTGCCCGACGGGACGCTCTTCCACCCGCTGTTCCTCTACGAGCTGCTCTGGAACCTGCTCGGCGTCGCGGTGGTCCTCGTGCTCGAGAAGCGCTTCGGGCTGCGCTGGGGCCGGGCGTTCGGGCTCTACCTCGTCTGGTACGGCGCCGCGCGCGTCTGGCTCGAGATGCTCCGGATCGACCCGACGAGCGTCACCCCGCTCGGGCTGCCCGCCAACGTCTGGGGCGCGCTGGTCGCCGTCGCGCTGGGCGTCGCGATCGTCGTCGTGCAGGGCCGCCGCCACCCGGAGCCCGAGACGTCCGTGCACGTCCCCGGCCGGGAGCCGCGCGACGAGGTCGACGGCGAGCCCGCGCAGGCGAGCTCGTCCACCGCGCAGCCAGCAGGGGCCGGCTCGTCCACCGGACCGACGACGGGCGCCGAGACACCGCCCGGCACCGACGCACCGACGCGGTAGGGCGCCGGCACCGACGCCGAGCTCCGCCCGGCACGGACGTCGCGTCCGTCAGGACGGCACGCACCGGGCGAGCACGTGCGGAGACCGCACCGCCCGTCAGGCGACGACCGACCGCCCGAGCACCGGCGCGACCGGCGTCGAGCCCGCGACCCCGAGGGTCGACTCGCGCGCGACGATCGCGTAGTCGGCGACGACCTGCTCGAACGGGCGCGAGCGCGAGGTGTCCGCGATCCGGGCGATGAGCAGGTCGACCGAGGTCCGGGCGATCTGCTCCCGGCCGGGCGCGACGGTCGACAGGGTCGGCGAGGAGTACGCCGCGTCGTCGATGTCGTCGAAACCGATCACCGCGATCTGCTCCGGCACCGCGATGCGCCGGGCGTGCAGCGCGTGCAGGGCACCGAGCGCGAGCGCGTCGTTGAGCGCGAAGACCGCGTCGATCTCGACGCCCGAGTCGAGCAGGCGGTGCATCGCCTCGGCGCCGGTCGCGCGGTGCCACAGGCCCGCCTCGCCCACGAGCGCCGGGTCGACGGTCAGCCCCGCGTCGGTCAGCGCCTGCTCGTACCCCTGGACGCGCAGCGCCGCGGAGCCGATCGCCTCGCCCTCGTGCGCGCCGACCACGGCGATCCGGCGCCGGCCGAGGTCCAGCAGGTGCTGCGTCGCCGCACGCGCGGCCTCGATGTTGTTCATCGTCACGTGGTCGGCGGGCCCGCCGAAGATGCGCTCGCCGAGCAGGACCATCGGGAAGTCCACCTCGAACGACGCGCGGTCCTCGGGGCCCAGGCTCAGCGGGGAGAAGATCAGGCCGTCGGTCAGGTGGCGGCGCTGGCCCGAGAGCACCTCGAGCTCGCGCTGGCGCACCGAGTTCGTCTGCTCGATGAGCACCGTGAGCCCGCGCGCGTCGGCGGCCTGGATCACCGAGTCGGCGAGCTCCGCGAAGTACGGCAGGCTCAGCTCGGGGACGGCGAGCCCGATCATCCCGGTGCGGCCCTGGCGCAGGTTCCGGGCCGAGATGTTGACCTGGTAGCCGAGCTCCTCGATCGCCTGCTCGACGCGCGCGCGCGTCGCCGGGCGGATGTACTGGTACCCGTTGACGACGTTCGAGACCGTCTTGATGGACACGCCCGCCCGCTCGGCGACGTCGTGCATCGTCGCGGTACCCGTCCGCGTGCTCCCCCGCTTCGACCCGTTCACGGCGCCCATCCTTGCACCGGTACCCACACCCGCATCGCGCCTTCGTCCCGGTTGGCCCAGCGGTGGTACGGCACCGCCCGCAGCCGCAGGGGCGCGAGCGGCGCGTCGGGGTCGCCCAGGTCGGGCCCGACGGCACCGCCGGCGGCCGGCGGGACCTCCCCCGCGCCCACGACGGCGAGCATCCCCGCGGCCGCGGGCACGTGCACACCCTCCGCCTCGATGGTCACGGGCGCCCCGATCGCGGGATCGGGCGGCCCGACGTCGAGGCGCGCGCCGGCCGCGAGCCGCACGTCCTCGAGCACGACGCCCGCGGGCAGGTCGGCCTGCTCGAGGCAGAACACGACCGGTCCGCGGCGCAGCGCCACGCAGCCGCGCACGGCGTCGACCCGCGGGTGCGCCCGCACCGCCACCGGCGGCATCGCGAGGTCGAGCTCGACGCGACGCGCCCCGGGTGCGACCCGCACGTAGCCGCCCGAGGCGTGCACCGCCGCGACGTCGACCGTGAGCTCGACCCCGTCGACCCGCAGCACCGCGCCGCCCGGCAGCACCCACCCGGGGACGCGCAGCGCGAGCTCGCCGTCGCCCTCGAGCACGTCGACCGTCACCCGGCCGTCCCACGGGTACGCGCTCGTGACCCGCAGCCGGACGTCCCCGTCGTCGGCCGGGAGCGTGACCGTGCCGTCCGCGTAGAGGTGGAGCTGGACGCCGCGCTCGTCGCGCGTCGCGACGTAGGCGTGCAGCGACGCGACGAGCCGCGCGAGGTTCGGCGGGCAGCACGCGCACGCGAACCACGGCAGCCGGGTCGACGCGGAGTACTCGCTCGACCCGTCGTGCCCCGTGCGGACCTGCAGGGGGTTGGAGTAGAAGAAGTGCGTGCCGTCGACCGACGTCGACGCCGCGACCGCGTTGTGGAGCGTGCGCTCCATCTCGTCGGCGTACCGGCCCTCGCCGGTCAGCAGGAGCATGCGCCACGCCCACTGCAGGCTTGCGATGGCCGCGCAGGTCTCGGCGTACGCGCGGTCGGGCGGCAGCTCGTAGGCGTCCCCGAAGGACTCGTCCTTGTGCCGGGCACCGAGCCCGCCGGTCACGTACGCCTTGGTGCCCTGCGCGCTGTCCCAGAGCCGCACGAGCGCGTCGAGCAGCGCCTGCTCGCCGGTCTCCGCGACGAGGTCCGCGACGCCCGCGGCGAGGTACAGCTGGCGGACCGCGTGCCCGGTCGCCTCCGTGACGGCACGCACCGGCGCGTGGTCCTGGTGGTACGCGGGCTCGAACGGCCCGGCGCCGAGCAGCCCGCTCCCCCGGGCGTCGACCATCCGCTGCGCGAGGTCGAGGTACGCGCGCTCGCCCGTGAGCCGATACAGCTCGACGAGCGCGGTCTCGACCTCGGGGTGCCCGCAGTACCCGTCGACGCCGCCGGGGCCGAACCGGCGCACGGCGTGGTCGGCGAAGCGCCGGGCGACGTCGAGCAGGTCCGTGCGCCCGGTCGTGCGGGTGCGCGCGACGGCCGCCTGCACGAGGTGCCCGAGGACGTAGAGCTCGTGGCCCCAGCGCAGGTCGGTCCAGCGCCGGTCGGCGCGCGTCGCGCTCTCGCCGGGGGCCGCCGGCGGCTCCTGGTAGTGCGAGTCGAGGTAGCCGTCGTCGTCCTGGGCCGCGGCGAGCAGCTCGACGACGTCGCGCGTGAAGCCCTCCCAGTCCTGCCCGTCGGGGCGGCGCCCGGCCTCCCACGCGATCGCCTCGAGCGACTTGTGCACGTCCGAGTCGGCGAAGTTGAAGCCGCGGAACGGGCCGTCGTGGCGCCCGGCGACGCGCCGGAGGTTGTCCAGCGCGCCGGACGACTCCAGGTTCGCCACGAGGTGCGGGAGGGTCGCGGAGCGGTTGAGCGCCTGCCAGCGACCGAGCTCGCCCTCCTCGGACAGCACGGTCGCGGCGAACGGCAGCGGCCGGAGGCGGACGTGGGGCGAGGCGGCGGCGGCGGTCGGCCCGGCACCCTGCGTGAGCACGGCGCGGGCCGCGCCCGGGTCCGCGGAGCGGGCTGGGGCGGACGGCTGCGTCGCTGTCATGGCGGCCATGCTACATCGATGTAGAGCACCGCTGAAGTGCGGATACGCGTCAGGCCCGGCGGATCGCCGGGCCTGACGGGGACTACAGCCGCCGCAGCGGCGGCGTCACTTCTTGTTGCGGCGCTGGTGGCGCGTCTTGCGCAGCAGCTTGCGGTGCTTCTTCTTGGCCATCCGCTTGCGGCGCTTCTTGATGACGGAGCCCATGGGTCCTCACTTGCTTCCGGTGGGAGCGCGTGTGCGTCCCAGGTGGTCGTCCGATCGGCGCGCGGCACGGTCGATGCTCAAGAAGCCGAAACGCCCACGCACGGGAAAGTCCTCGCCTACCTTACGCGATCAGCCGGGCACGCGGTGACGCGCCCGCGCTGCGCCCGCCTCGCGGACGCCGCCCGGAGCGACCCGGAGGACACCGCGACGGCACCCGCCGGACGTCAGGACGTCAGGCGGTCCCGGTCGAGCGCGGCCGTCCGCAGGTAGTGGTCGAGCGCGTCCTGCGGGACCCGGAACGAGCGCCCGACGCGGACCGCCGGCATCTCGCCCGAGTGCAGGAGCCGGTACACGGTCATCTTCGACACGCGCATCACGTCGGCGACCTCCGCGACGGTCAGGAACCGCACGCGCGCTGGCTGGTCGCTCGACATCGCTCTTCTCGCTGTTCTCGTCGACGACGTGGGGGCGTCGCCAGCACCGGCGGGGGGCCGCCGACGGCCCGTGCGGGCCGCTGGATCACCCTAGGGCGTCGTGAGGCCCCTGTGAAAGGGGAGGCGGGAGTGAAAAGCGGGGGCGCCGGCTCAGTCGTGGTCGGGGTCGAGCCCGAGCAGCGGGAAGACCGCCGTACGGGTCGCCCGCACCGCACGGTCGACGTCGTTCCCCGGGTCGTACCCCGCGGCCCACGGCCGGAACCGCGCGTCCTGACCGTCGGTCATGCTGCCCGGGCCGCGGCGCCCGTAGCGGGCCTCGACCTCGACCTGCCACTGCTCCGGGATGCGCGTCGTCGCGGGCACCGGGTGGTGCGACGCGATGCCGATGACGTTCGCCCACGCGCGCGGCACCACGTCGACGACCGCGTACCCGCCGCCGCCGAGAGCGACCCACCGCCCGCCCGTCAGCTCGTGCGCGAGCTCGTGCAGCCGCTCGGCCGCGACCCGCTCCGCGTCGATGCTCACGTCGAGGTTGGTGATCGGGTCCTCCACGTGCGCGTCGCACCCGTGCTGGGTCACGAGGATCTCGGGCTCGAACGCCCGCACGACCGCCGGCACGATGCCGTCGATGGCCCGCAGCCAGCCCGCGTCGCTCGTCCGCGCCGGGAGCGCCACGTTGACGACGCTGCCCTGCGCACCGGCCCCGCCGACCTCGCGCGGGTGGCCCGTGCCCGGGAACAACGTGAAGCCGCTCTCGTGGACCGAGACCGTGAGCACCCGCGGGTCGTCCCAGAACACCTTCTGGACGCCGTCGCCGTGGTGGGCGTCGATGTCGACGTAAGCGACGCGACGCGCGCCCGCCGCGAGCAGCTGCCGGATCGCGACCGCGGCGTCGTTGTAGATGCAGAAGCCCGACGCCGCGCCCGGCATGGCGTGGTGCATGCCGCCCGTGAGGTTCACGGCGTGCAGCGCGCGCCCCTCCCAGACCGCGAGCGCCGCGTCGACGCTGCCGCCGACGATCCGCGCGGCGGCGTCGTGCATGCCCCGGAAGACGGGGTCGTCGGTCGTGCCGAGGCCGCGCAGGGGGTCCCCGCGCCCGCCGTCGGACGCCGCGCGCACGGCGCTCACGTACTCCCGCTCGTGCACCGTCTCCAGGACGTCGTCGGCCACGGGCTCCGCCCCCACGACGTCGACGCCGGCGCCGTCGCCGAGCAGGCCCAGGGAGTCCGCGAGGCGCATCGTGAGGTCGAGGCGCAGCGGGTTCATCGGGTGCCCGTCGCCGAAGTCGTACGCCAGCAGCTCGGGGGACCACACGACCCGCACGTCCGCCATGCCCCCACGCTAGCCGTCCCGCCGACGCGGGGCTCCCGGGCTCGACGCGCGGAGACGGACGACTGTCCGGATACTTCCAGCATGACGACGACCGAGACCGCTCCCACCGGGCTGCGCCGGGCCGTGACGGGTCCGCTCCTGTTCCTCTTCATCCTCGGCGACGTGCTCGGCGCCGGGATCTACGCGCTCGTCGGCGAGATGGCGGGGACCGCCGGGGGCCTGGTGTGGCTCGCCTTCGCGGTCGCGCTCGCGATGGCGCTGCTCACGGCGTTCTCCTACGCCGAGCTCGTGACGAAGTACCCGCGGGCCGGCGGCTCGGCGGTCTTCGCCGAGCGCGCGTACGGGCGGCCGTGGCTGTCGTTCCTCGTCGGCTTCGCGATGCTCGCGGCGGGCGTGGTCAGCGCGGCGGGGCTCTCGCTCGCGTTCGCCGGCGACTACCTCGCGGAGTTCCTCGACGTCCCCGCGGTGCCGGCCGCGATCGTGTTCCTGCTGCTCGTCGCGGCGCTCAACGCCCGCGGGATCAAGGAGTCGCTCGGCGCGAACGTCGTCATGACGGCCGTCGAGCTCACGGGCCTGCTGATCGTGATCGTGCTCGGGGCGCTGCTGCTCGGTCGCGGCGAGGCCGACCTGAGCCGCATCACCGAGGCGCCCGAGGGCACCGGTGCGGCCGCCGCGGTGCTCGGCAGCGCGCTCATCGCCTTCTACTCCTTCGTCGGCTTCGAGACCTCGGCGAACCTCGCCGAGGAGGTCCGCGACGTCTCGCGCGTGTACCCGCGCGCGCTGTTCGGTGCGCTCGCGACCGCCGGCGTCGTGTACGTGCTCGTCGGGCTCGTCGCCCCCGCGGTCGTCGGCCCGCAGGAGCTCGCGGAGTCGAGCGGTCCGCTGCTCGAGGTCGTGCGCGCCGCGGGCGGCGTCCCGCCGACGCTGTTCGCCGTCATCGCGCTCGTCGCGGTCGCCAACGGCGCGCTGCTCACGATGATCATGGCGAGCCGGCTCGCGTTCGGGATGGCCGAGCAGGGCCTGCTCCCCTCGCCGCTCGCGCGGCTGCTCCCGGGGCGCCGGACGCCCGGCGTGGCGATCCTCGTCACGACGGTGCTCGCGATCGTGCTCGCGGTGACCGGGGAGCTCGTCGACCTCGCGTCGACCGTCGTGCTGCTCCTGCTGTTCGTGTTCCTCTCGACGAACGTCGCGGTCCTCGTGCTGCGGCGCGACGCGGTCGACCACGAGCACTTCCGCACGCCCGTCGTCATCCCCGTGCTCGCGATCGTGTCGTGCCTCGTGCTGATGACGCAGCAGGAGCCGCGGCACTGGCTGCTCGCGCTCGGGCTGCTCGCCGTCGGGCTGCTGCTGCACCTGCTCACGCGCGGCTCGTCGCACCGCGCGCCCTCGGCCACGACGCCGGCCGCGCGCGACTGACCGGGCCCCTCGCCCGGCACCGGACCGCACGCGAGCGCCCCGGCACGCGACGCCCCTCACCACGGGGCGCCGGTGCCGGGGCGTCGTCGTGTGCGGCGCGCCCGCGCGCTGAGCCGGGCGCAGCCCTGGGCGCTGAGCCGGATGCGCGCCGGGACGCTGAGTCCGGCGCGTGCCCGAACGGGCAACCTCGTGATCGTCGCGTCATAGCTGTCCGGCAGACCCCTCTCATCAGCTGACGGCACGGGGCGCAGACGCCCTGCCCCGGTGCGCCGCCACGAGGGGGATGTCATGACCAGGCCCGGGACCGACCCCGCGACCGACGTCGCGGGTCCGTCGCTGACCCCGCGCGAGCGCACGGTGCTCGCCGAGCTCGCCGAGGACGTGACCGTCGAGGAGATCGCCGCGCGCCTGTGGGTCTCGCGGAACACCGTCAAGTCGCAGCTGCGCAGCGCCTACCGCAAGCTCGGGGTCTCGACCCGGGCGGAGGCCGTCGCGTGGGCTCGCGAGGCGGGGCTGCACCGACGCGTCCCCTGACCGACGGGTCAGCGCTCGCCGTCCCAGCCCTCGGGGTAGATGCTGCGGTCCTCCGCGCGGCGGTTGCTGCTCGGGAACCACGTCGCCGGGTAGACCTTGGGCAGGATCTTCGCGACCGCGAGCGCGCTGTACATCACGGTGTTGATGGTCACGAACGCCGCGAGGACGCGCAGCGGCCCGGACTCCAGGACGGAGCCGCCGACGAGCCCCTGGAGGGTGACGACGACCTCGGCGGGTGCGTGGGAGAGCACGGTCAGGCCACCGTGGCGCTGAGCGGCGCCGGGGCGGAGGTGGAGAGGGACGCGCGGGCGGACGCGGGACCCTCGGGCAGCGGCCCGGACGACGGCGCCGCCGCCGGCTGCGCGGCCGGCGCGTGCACGACGTGCTTCCAGCCCGCCTCGCGCCCGAGCGAGATGTCGAGGACGCCCTTGACGTAGACGAGGTCGAGGAACGCGTCGAACAGGAGCTCGGGGACCATGAGCACGGCGAGCAGGCGCGCGCGCCACCCGCCCTTCCACACGGTCACGACCCGCTCGACGGTGAACAGCAGGCCGAGCCCCATCCAGAACGGGAACCAGATCCAGCCGTCGCTCGACAGCAGCATGAGCCCCATGAGCGCGAAGTAGCAGAACAGCGCGATGACGCCGTAGCCGATGCCGAGCTGCTGGGCCCAGTACCGGAACGTCTTGGGGGTCGTCCCGTAGGCGCCGAGGTTCTCGAGCGCGCCGCGCTGGCAGCGCAGGCGCTGCGCCCAGAGCGTGCGCCACGTGGGCATGACCTCGGTGACGACGGTGCACTGCTCGGGCGAGATCATCAGCGCGCCGAGCGACTTGAGCGCGAGCGTGAGCTCGTTGTCCTCGGTGAGCGCCGCGGTGTCGTAGACGTCGCCGCGGGTGCCGGGCAGCGCCGAGCCGCGGCTCTCCGCGACCGTGCGCAGCGCGACGGGGCGGAACAGCGACGCGGTCCCGGTCAGCACGAGCACGCGGCCGCGGCGCCGGCGCATCTCGCGCCCGTACCGGATGTACTCGTTGCGCTGGAGCTGCCCGAGCATCCCGGCGCCCTCCTGGCCGTAGAACAGCCCGCCGACCGCGAGCAGCGCCCGGTCGCTCGTCATGCGCGCGACGGCGACCTCGAGGAAGCCGTCGTCGAGGCTCGTGTCGGCGTCCATGATCATGACGAGGTCGTTGTCGCCCTGCCCCGGGAGCACCCGGCGGAGCGCCTGGTTGAGGGCCCCGGCCTTCTTCTTGGTGTTCCCCACGGACTCGATGACCTCGACGCCCGCGCGGCGCGCGACCTCGACTGTCCCGTCGGTGCAGTTGTCGGCGACGACGACGATGCGCTCGGGCCGGTGCGACTGCGCGAGGAGCGAGGCGATGGTCGCGGGCAGCGACGCCTCCTCGTCGTGGGCCGGGATCAGCACCGTGACGGTGACGGGCCCGGCGTACACGCCGCGGGTGCGCGCCATGACGAGCTTGGGCGCGAGGGGGTCGGTGCGCACGTCCGCGGAGCGCCGGGAGCGGTTGGCGATCCGCTGCTCGAGCAGCGCGACGCCCGCGGCGAGGAGCACCGCCGAGGCGACCGCCGCGAGCATGACCCGGGGCGTCGGGATCTCGGTGTCGTAGAGGACGTGCCAGACGCCGAGCAGCCAGGCCTCGCCGGGCTCGGACGCCTGGAGCGGGACCCCCGCGCCGACGGTGACCCAGAGCAGCGCGGCGGCGGAGGCGGCGAGTGTGAGGACCACGAGCCCGATGACCCGCTGCAGCCAGGGCACGTGCGGGGTGCCGACCGGCGCGGTCTCGGCCGGGGGCGACGGCTCGGGGTGCGGGTGCTGCTCGGCGACCGGCGCGGGGTGCGGCCCGGGCAGCACGGCCGACCGCGGCGCGGGCCGGACGAGGGTGCGCGCGGGGGGTGCGGAGGGCACGGCGGGTGTGTCGCGCGCCCACCCACGCCCTGCCGGCACGTCGACCGCCTGGTCGACGACGCTCACGCCGCCCTGCTCGTCCATGATCACCGTCCGTGGCCGTTCCCTCCCCCGTCCGTGGGGGCACTCCTCTCATCGACAGGCGGGGCGGTAATCTTGAACATTCAACCAAGTCATCGGGTGATGTGACTGACCGCGCAGGGACGCGCGCCGGGGCGCTCGGCACTCGGTTTCAGGGCGGTCCGTGTCAGAGTGGTGCCCGTCAGAGGTCCCGGCGCGCGCCAGAGACCGTGAGGTCGCGCCGCAGGTGCAGGAGGTGGGATGGCTCGGGGCCTCCCGGCAGCGTTCTGGTCCGGTCGCGAGATGGTCGACCGGCTGGCCCGCCAGTCCCCCGCACGCCTCGCGATCGGCGTCTTCGCCTCGGTCGTGGCCGTCTTCGCGGGCCTGCTCTCGGCGCCCTGGGCCACCGCCACGGGTGAGCGCGCGCCGTTCGTCGACGCGCTGTTCACCGCGACGTCGGCGGTGTGCGTCACCGGGCTCGTCGTCGTCCCGACCGGGACGTACTGGTCGACCGCAGGGCTCGTGACGATCCTCGTCGGCATCCAGATCGGCGCCCTCGGCGTCATGACGCTCGCGTCGATCCTCGGCCTGGCGGTCTCCCGGCGCATCGGACTCACCCAGCGCCTGCTCGTGACCTCCGAGACCAAGACCACCCGTCTGGGCGAGGTCGGCTCGCTGCTCCGCACCGTCATCGTCACGTCGCTCGTGCTCGAGGGCGCGATCGCGGCGATCCTCGTCCCGCGGTTCCTCATGCTCGGCGAGAGCCTCGGGGACTCGATCTGGTACGGCGTCTTCTACGCGATCTCGGCGTTCAACAACGCGGGCTTCATCCCGACCGCGGAGGGTCTCGAGCCGTTCGTCTCCGACTGGTGGGTCCTGCTGCCCATCATCGTCGGCGTCTTCATCGGCTCGCTCGGCTTCCCCGTGCTGCTGAACATCGGCAGCCGGTGGCGCCGCCCCAGCACGTGGAACCTGCACTCGAAGCTCACGCTCACCACGAGCGCGGCGCTCGTCGTCGTCGGCTCGGTCCTCGTCGCCGCGTTCGAGTGGCGCAACGAGGGCACCTTCGCGCCGCTCGACTGGCCCGGCACGATCCTCGCGTCGCTGTTCGCGGGGGTCATGCCGCGCTCGGGCGGGTTCTCGACCGTCGACATCGGCGAGATGCACGAGGGGACGTGGCTGATCAACGACGCGCTCATGTTCGTCGGCGGGGGCTCGGCCTCGACCGCGGGCGGCATCAAGGTCACGACGCTCGCGGTCATGCTGCTCGCGATCGTCGCCGAGGGCCGCGGCGACCGCGACGTCGAGGCGTACGGCCGGCGCATCCCGCGCGAGGCGCTCCAGGTCGCGATCGCGGTCTCGCTCGTCTCCGCGACGATCGTGCTCGTCGCGAGCCTCCTGCTCCTCGGGATCACGGGCCTCACGCTCGACCGGATCCTGTTCGAGGTCATCTCCGCGTTCGCGACCGTGGGCCTCAGCACCGGCATCACCCCGAACCTCCCCGACGCCGGCAAGTACGTGCTCGTCGCACTCATGTTCATCGGCCGGACCGGCACGATGACGCTCGCCGCAGCCCTCGCGCTGCGGAGCCGTCGTCGGGTCATCCGGTACCCGGAAGAGAGGCCGATCATTGGTTGACGCACCGCAGCCCGGGACCCGCTCCACACCCGGCAGCAAGGAGCCCAAGCGCGACGCGGGCGTGCTCGTGATCGGTCTCGGCCGGTTCGGGTCCGCGATCGCCGCGACGCTCGAACGGCTCGGCCAGGACGTGCTCGCGGTCGAGCGCGACCCGCAGCTCGTCGCACAGTGGGCGGGGCGCGTGCCGCTCGTCGAGGCCGACTGCACCAACCCCGAGGCGCTCGAGCAGCTCGGCGCGCGCGACTTCCCCGTCGCGGTCGTCGGCGTCGGGTCCTACCTCGAGGCGTCGGTGCTCATCACCGGCAACCTCGTCGACCTCGGCACCCCGCAGATCTGGGCCAAGGCGATCAGCGCCGAGCACGCGCGCATCCTGCAGCGGATCGGGGCGCACCACGTCGTGCTCCCCGAGGCCGACGCCGGGTCCCGCGTCGCGCACCTCGTCTCGGGCAAGCTGCTCGACTACATCGAGGTCGAGGACGGCTTCACGGTCGTCAAGATGCGGCCCCCGCGCGAGACCCAGGGCTTCACGATCGCGCAGTCGAAGATCCGCGAGCGCTACGGCGTCACGGTCATCGGGGTCAAGAGCCCCGGCATCGAGTTCGTGTACGCCGAGCCGGAGACGCGCATCTCCGCGAACGACCTCATCATCGTCTCGGGCCACGCCGAGCTGCTCGAGCGGTTCGCGTCCCGCCCCTGACCGGCGCACGCACGACGCCCCCGCACCTCGGCGAGGTACGGGGGCGTCCGTGCGTGCGGGTCAGGAGCGCCAGACGAGCGCGCTCTCCTCGTCGAGGTCGCCGTACGAGCAGCCGACCGCCGTGCCGTAGTCGTTGACCGCGGTGAGCACCTCGACGTTGCCGGGCTGGCTCAGCGGGACGACGCGCGTCGGGCCCGCGCTGTCGCGCACGAAGGGCTGCTGGCTCGACCCGTCGAGCGCGAGCGACCCGACGACGCGGCCGTAGCGGTTGACGTCGACCGCGCCCGCGATCGTCGTGCCGACGGGGTCGAGCGACTCGACGCGGTCCGCACGGGTCCAGCGCACGGCGTGCATGCGCCCGTTGCCCGACGCGTCGTAGGAGTAGCCGACGACCTGGCCGTTGTCGTTGATGTCGTCCGCGAGCGCACCCGCACCCGCGGCGAGCGGCGCGAGGCGGGTCATGCTGCCGTCCTTGTTCCAGCGCACCGCGACCTGGACGCCGTCCTCGAACACGTAGCCGACGACCTGACCGCGGTCGTTGAGCCCGTTCGCCCCGGCCTTGACGCCCGGCGCGGAGAGCACCGTGACGACACCTTCCCGCGTGCGCAGGAACGCCCGCGAGGTGCCGTCGAGGCCCGACGACGTGCCGACGACGTCGCCGCGCTCGTTGATCGCCGTGACGAACGCCCAGGCGTCCTCGGGCGCGACGGGCGTGATCAGCACGGTCTCCGTCCCGTTCCACAGCGCCGTCTGCCCGTCGACCGCGCCGACCACGTGACCGCGGTTGTTCACCAGCGAGCCCGTCGTGAGGCCGCCGGGGAGCGGCTCGCTGCGGCCGTTGCGGTAGAGCTGCGTCTTGAGCACGATGACGCCGCGCTCGTTGATGTCGTAGGCGCACTCGGCGACGCCGAGCTGCGACGTGCGGCCGGTGGAGTACGCCGACGCGGGCGCTGCCACACCCGTCACCAGCACCGCAGCCGCGCACGCGGCGACGGAGACGGACATGACTGATCCACGCTTGTTCACAGAATTTCCCCCCTGAGGCGACCCGTCGGAGCCCGTCATTCGGGCCCTGCCGCGTTCCGGTGCCGCCGGGTTTCATGTTGCGTCACGGGTGTATCGGGCGCAACGGTCGAAGCCCCGGATACCCGACAGTTCACCCGCTCGCACCAGCACCGGGGCCCGGGTCGTGGATCGACCCGGGCCCCGGTGCTCGCACTGCTCCGCGGTCAGCCGCGCGGCTTCGGCTTCGCCTCGACCGTCAGCGTCGCCGTCCCCTCCGAGGGTGCGACCGTCGCCGTTCCGGCGTAGCGGGCCGTCACGGTGTGCGTCCCCGGCGCGAGGTCGGCCGGGAGCGTGAACCGCACGCGGCCCTTCTCCAGGGTCGCCTCGCCGACGACGCGGTCACCCACGAGCAGGGTCACCGTCCCGTCGGCCGGGGTCGTCGAGCTCGGGCCGTCCTGCGCGCGGACGGTGACCGTCGCTCTCGACCCCGTGCCGGCCTTGACCTTCGCCGGCGCGAGCTGGACCGCCGTGGTCGACGGGGTCTTCTCGCCGCCCGGCGCGAGCCGGATGACCGTGACCGAGTGCGCAGGCGCGTCGTAGGTGAACGCGTTGCCGAGCCGCTCGGACGTGCGGGTGACCGGCACGACGTTCTCCGGGTCCGCCATGGTGTTCGTCGCGGTGAGCGAGTCCGCGGTGAGCTCGCTGATCGTCCCGGTCTCGGAGACCGGTGCGCCCTCGACGGTGACGTCCGTGCGGATCGTCTCGGCCGAGGAGTTCACGAGCTTGACGATCGTGTCGCCGGTCTCGCGGTCCCGGGTGACGACCTGGTGGACGTCCTCGTCGCTCGTGGTGTCGGTGAACTCGGTGATGAGCTCGCCGTCGAGGTACGCCTTGACGGTCCGGCCGGAGACCTCGATCTTGACCCGGTAGTCGCGCCCGGTCTCGATCGTCGTGGCGCTCCCGGTGATCTCGGTCGCACCGCCGCCGGTGGCCTGCTGGATCGCCGAGCGGGTGTTGTTCCACCCGCCGAGGTTCCACCAGTAGTAGTTGCCGGTGTCCTGGACGCCGAACATCACGAGGAAGCCCTCGGTCCCGGAGATCTTCCGGGCGTCGACCTCGTACGTGTAGCTGCTCCAGCCCGCCGCGGGGCCCGTCGAGCGGGCGTCCTCGACGCCGCCGTCGGACTGCACGTACTCACCGTCCGTCACGGCCCACTGCCCGCTCGTGGCGGTCCAGCCGTCGGCCGCGCCGTCCGCGAAGTCCTCCGCGAGGAGCACCTCGCCGGTGTCGTTCGACGTGACCCGGACGTCGTCGTACGCGGCCTGGGTGCGCCACGTGGACAGGCCGACGCCGCCGGTGACGTCGGGCGCCTCCTCGCCGCCCGCCCCGGTCAGGGTGCTCGCGAGGACCTCGTCGCCCTGGTTCGTGGCGAAGAGCTTCTGCACGTAGTAGTTCGCGGAGCCGTACGCCCGGGCGTTGTCGAACCAGATCGCGTCCGGCGCCCACTGCACGTAGTCCTGGTTGGCGAGCAGCGGTGCGTAGGACGCGAGCTCGATGACGTCGGAGTTGCGCTCGATGCCCGTCATGAAGGCGGCCTCGGCGAGCGCGTTGCCGAACGTGTTGCCGCGCGAGGCGTACTCGCCGATGAAGACCTTCGGACCGGTGCGGTCGTAGTCGTCGTAGCGGTGCGTGTTCGCGAGGAACCAGTCCGGGGAGTTGTAGTAGTGCTCGTCGACGAGGTCGGCGTCCTGGTCCCGCGCGAAGTCCCAGAGCTCGTCGAACCAGGCGCCCGCGGACGTCTGGCCCGAGTTCGAGATGATCTTGATGTCCGGGTACGCGGCGCGGATGGCCTCGTGGAACTGCGGGTAGTTGGTGAGGAACTCCCGCTGGACCTCCTCGTTGCCGAGGCCGATGTACTCGAGCCCGAACGGCTCGGGGTGGCCGAGCGACGCGCGCACGGCGCCCCACTCGGTCGTGACGTCGCCGTTGGCGAACTCGATGAGGTCGAGCGTGTCCTGCACCCACTCCTGGAGCTTCTCCGGGTCGGTCAGGGGCGCGGGGCCGCCGCAGCCGTTGACGCCGACCGAGACGACGGGCAGCGGCTCGGCGCCGAGGTCCTCGGCGAACAGGAAGTACTCGAGGTAGCCGAGGCCGTAGGACTGGTTGTAGCCCCAGAAGTTGTAGTTGGTCGGGCGCTGCTCGAGCGGGCCGATCGTCTCCTTCCAGCGGTACGTGCGCTTGCGGTCGTAGTTCGGCGCCTCGTACGGGTCGAACGTGCCGACGTTCGTGACGCAGCCGCCGGGGAACCGCACGAACTGCGGGTCCATCTCCTCGATGAGCAGCGCGAGGTCCTTGCGGAGCCCGTTCTCGCGGCCCTTGTACGTGTCGGTCGGGAACAGCGACACCATGTCGAGGCGCACGGTCCCGGTGCCGTCGGCGAGCACGACGAGGCGGCCCGACGTCGAGGTGCCGGTCGCGGCGATCTCGCCGGTGACCTTCGTCCACTCGTCGCTCGCCGCGGTGACCGTGGTCTCCCCGAGCACCTGCGTGCCGTCCGCGGACTCGACGCGCACGGTCAGCGGGCGGTCGTGGTCGGCGGTGCGGCGCACGAACGCCGAAAAGCGGTACGTCTTGCCCTGCTCGACGAAGACGCCCGTGTTGTAGCCGAGGTTGCGGATGCCGACCCCTGCACCGGCACCCGCGCCCGTCCCGTCGAGGTCGAGCCGCAGGTAGGTGCGGTTGTTCTCGTTGAGGCGCTCGGCGTCGTCCACGGCCTGGATCGTCCCGGTGGCGCCGCCGCGCTCGACCTCCTCCCACGACGTGAGCGGGGTGTAGGACGCGTTGTCCGCGGTCGAGTACTCGAACGAGCGGTTCTGCACGAGCTCGGCGTAGAGCCCGCCGTCGGCCGCGCGGTTGATGTCCTCGTAGAAGATCCCGTAGAGGTCGTCGCTCATGTCGACGGTCGGGCCGGACGCGTCGACGGTGATCTGCGCATGCTCGACGCGCACGCCCTCGAGCGTGAGCCGGACGGCCTCCTCGCGCGGGCCGACGACGAGCGCGCCGCCGTCCCCGACACCGACGAAGCCGCCGTCCGCGCCGAGCACCTCGAGCACGAGGCGCGAGCCGCCCGCGTCGACGAAGCGCAGGTCGGCGGGGTCCTGGCCGGGGTCACCGAGCACGAGCGCCTCGTCGGCCACGACGACCGGGCGGTCGCCGGCCGCGAGCCGGACCGCGCCGTCGGCGCCGCCCTCGACGGGGGTCACGGTGAGCGCGACGGTCGAGTCGGGCCGCGTCGCGGAGAGCTCGAGCGCCCGTGCGTCGTCGTCGGTCGCGACCGTCAGGTGCCGGAGCTCGTCGCCCGGGCCGTGCAGCGTCACGTCGCCGGTGGGCACGAACGGCTGCCCCTCGGCGGCGTCGAGCGCGAACCAGTCGAAGACGGCCTCGTGCGCGATCCCGGCCTGCGAGGCGAGCGCGTACACGCCCACCTGCGTGACGTCGAAGCCGACGGTGACCTCGGCGGCGGTGGTCCACGCGCCGCCGGCCCAGTAGCTCGTGGTGATCGTGTCGCCCGTGCGCTGGAGCCGGAGGACCTCCGACGTCGAGCCGGGCCGGGCGGTGAACGTCGAGCCGTACGTCGCGGCGGTCTCGACGCCGTTCTCGATCACGACGGGCCCGCCCCCGGCGAACGAGACGTGCGCGAGGCCGGCGCGGACGTAGTTGTCCATGTCGCGCCAGGCGATCAGGCCGGCGCCCTGGAAGTCGGCGGCGACGGGCGCGGTGACCTGCGTGACGGCGGTGAAGTCCCCGACGGGCACGTCGACGAGCACGACGTTCCGTGCGGTGTTCGTCGTCTGCCAGGTGTCCCCGGCGAGCGACGTGAGCGTGAGGTTGCCGGGGTTCGCCGTGAGGGACAGGTTGGCGGGCGTCTCGTTGACCACAGACCAGTCGTCCCCGAGCGCGGACGCGTCGAACTCCTCGACCCACGCGCCCTCGGGCACCGTGCCGGGCGGCGGGGCTGCGGACGCGGCACCCGTCGAGGACGGCAGGGCGACGAGCCCGAGCGTCCCGACGAGCCCGAGGGCCGCGACCCGCGCGGGGAGGCGCAGGCGTGCGGACGGAGCTGTCATGGGCTTCTCCTTCTCTACGACGTTGTAGAACGCGCGCGAGAAGGAGGCCCCTCCCCCCGCGAGACCTCCTGCGCGCCGCTAGACGCGGCGGCGGACCAGCAGCAGCCGCTGGATGACGACGAACGCGAGCAGCAGCGCACCGATGACGATGCGCGTCCACCACGAGCTCAGCGTGCCCTCGAACGTGATGATCGTCTGGATCAGGCCCAGCACCAGCACGCCCAGCACCGAGCCGAGCACGAAGCCGCTGCCGCCCGTGAGGAGCGTGCCGCCGATGACGACCGCGGCGATCGCGTCGAGCTCCATGCCGACGCCCGTGAGCGAGTAGCCCGAACGCGAGAAGACGGTGAACAGGAAGCCGGCGATGCCCGCGCACGTCCCGCTGATGACGTAGATCAGCACCTTGGTCCGCGCGACCGGCAGGCCCATGAGGACCGCCGACTGCTCGCCGCCGCCGATCGCGTAGACCGTGCGGCCGAACCGCGTGTAGTGCAGCACCACGAACGCGATCGCGACGACCAGCAGCGCGATGATGCCGCTCGGCGTGAGCGACCACGTCTCCCCGAGCGGGATGCGCGTGCTCGAGAGCCACACGATCGTCTCGTCGGTGATCGGGATCGACGACAGGCTCACGACGTACGCGAGCCCGCGCGCCAGGAACATCGCGGCGAGCGTCGCGATGAACGGCTGTATCTCGAACACGTGCACCATGACGCCCACGACGAGCCCGAGCACCGAGCCGATGAGGATCACGAGCGGGATCACGACGACCGCGGGCCAGCCGCTCTGGAACAGCGACGCCGCCGTGATGCCCGAGAGCGCGACGACCGCGCCGACCGACAGGTCGATGCCGCCCGCGATGATGACGAACGTCATCCCGACCGCGAGCACCACGAGGTAGGAGTTGTTGATCAGCAGGTTCGAGATGACGCGGCCCGAGAGGAAGTTCTCGTAGCGGCTCGCTCCGAGCGCGAACATGCCGAGCAGCACGACGAGCGTGCCGATCACCGGGATGTAGCGGCGGTCGAGGCGCAGCGCGGACGCCACGCGGGTCAGGGTGCCGCCGGCTGCCCCGGAGGGCTGCGCGCCGCCGGCGGGGCTGGGAGCAGGCTCGAGCTCGTGGGTGATCATCAGGCACCGACCTTCGCGGGGACGGGCGCGACGACGGCGGGGCGTCGGCGCGCGGCGAGCTTGGCCCGGACGACCGGGGACTGCAGGAGGCACACCGCGATGACGACGACGGCCTTGAACAGCGGCGTGACCGACGGCGGGACCCCGAGGATCGTCACGGTCAGCGTGAGCGTGACGATCACGAGGACGCCGACGAGCGTGCCCGAGAGCGAGAACTTGCCGCCGGCGAGCGACGTGCCGCCGATGACGACCGCGAGGATCGCGTCAAGCTCGATGAACAGGCCCGCGTTGTTCGCGTCGGCCGCCATGACGTTCGAGCTGATCATGAGGCCCGCGATGCCGGCGAACGTCGCGGCGAGCGCGTAGGCCGTCCAGATCAGGGTGCGGGCGTGCACGCCCGCGAGGCGCGAGGCCGACGGGTTGATGCCGACCGACTCGAGCAGCATCCCGAGCGCGGTGCGGCGCGTGAGCACCGCGACCGCGACGAACACGAGGCCCGCGATCCACACCGACACCGGCAGCCCGAGCCAGAACCCCGAGCCGATCGTCTTGAACGGCGGGGAGTTGACCGTCGTGATCTGCCCGCCCGTGATGAGCATCGCGATGCCCCGGCCCGCGGTCATGAGCACGAGCGTCGCGATGATCGGCTGGATCCCGACCACCGAGACGAGGAACCCGTTCCAGACGCCGAGCACGAGCGAGAGCCCGACGGCGATCCCGACCGCGGTGAGCACCGTGACCGGGCTCGCCGGGTCGGGTGACGACGCGATGAACGAGCACGCGACGGCCCCGGAGATCGCGACGACCGCGCCGACCGAGAGGTCGATCCCGCGCGTCGCGATCACGAGCGTCATGCCGAGCGCGACGAGCAGCAGCGGCGAGCTGTTGCGCGCGATGTCGACGAGCGCCCCGAACAGGTGCCCGTCCTGGACCCGCACGCTCAGGAAGCTGCTGGTCTTGAGGGTGTTCGCGACGAGCAGCGCGACCAGGGCCACGACCGGCCAGAAGATCCGGCTCCGCGTGAACGTCGTCAGTGCGTCCTTCATGACCGTCCTCCGCTGGCGATGAGCTCGACGACCTGGTCGAGCTCGACCTCGTCGCCGGTGACCTCGGCGATCTTCACACGGTCCCGCAGCACCGCGATGCGGTGGCTCAGGCGCAGGACCTCCTCGAGCTCGGCCGAGATGAACACGACCGCCATGCCGTCCGCCGCGAGCTCGGCGACGAGCCGCTGGATCTCCGCCTTGGCGCCGACGTCGATCCCGCGCGTCGGCTCGTCGAGCACGAGCAGGCGCGGGGCCGTCGCGAGCCAGCGCGCGAGCAGCACCTTCTGCTGGTTGCCGCCCGAGAGGTTGCGCAGCAGCGCGTCCGGGTCGGCGGGGCGGATGCCGAGCGCCTCGACGTACTTCGTGACGACCTCGTCGGCCCGCTTCGCGGAGATGCGCCGGGCCCAGCCGCGCTCGGCCTGGAGCCCGAGCATGATGTTCTCCCGGACGGTCAGGTCGCCGATGACCCCCTCGCCCTTGCGGTCCTCCGAGGAGAACGCGATCTTGTGGCCGAGCGCGGTCCGCGGCGTGCGCAGCCGGGTCGTGGTGCCCTCGACCTCCACCTGGCCGGCGTCCGCACGGTCGGCGCCCGTGAGCAGGCGCGCGAGCTCGGTGCGGCCCGAGCCCAGCAGGCCCGCGAGCCCGACGACCTCGCCCGCGTAGACGTCGAGGTCGAACGGCTCGATCGCCCCGCGCCGGCCCAGGCCGATCGCCCGCAGGTACGGCTGGGTGTCGGCGCGCGCGGCGACCGAGCGCTTGGGGGCCTCCTCGAGCTTCTCGAGGACCTCCAGCGAGGTGCCGATCATCTTCGACACGAGCTCGAGGCGCGGCAGCTCGGCGGTCGCGTACTCCCCGACGAGCCGGCCGTTGCGCAGGATCGTCATGCGGTCGCTGATCTCGTAGACCTGCTCGAGGAAGTGGCTGACGAACAGGATCGCGACGCCGCGGGAGCGCAGCGAGCGCATCACCGCGAACAGCTGGCGGACCTCGTCGGCGTCGAGGCTCGACGTGGGCTCGTCGAGGATGAGGACCTTCGCGTCGACGACCATGGCGCGCGAGATCGCGACGAGCTGCTGCACGGCGATCGAGTGCGACGAGAGCAGCGACGCGGGGTCGATGTCGAGGTCGAGCCGGGCCAGGTGCTCCGCGGCGGCGCGGCGCGTGGCCCGCCAGTCGATCGCGCCGAGCCGCCGGGGCTCGTGGCCGAGCATGACGTTCTCCGCGACCGTGAGGTTCGCGCAGAGGTTGACCTCCTGGTACACCGTGCTGATCCCGGCGGCCTGCGCCGCGGCGGGGCCGGCGAACGTGTGCGGGGCGCCGTCGACGACGATGCTGCCGGAGTCGATCGCGTAGACCCCGGTGAGGGCCTTGATCAGCGTGGACTTCCCGGCGCCGTTCTCGCCCATGAGGGCGTGCACCTCGCCGGGGCGGAGCGTGAAGTCGACGTCCTGGAGCGCCTTGACGCCGGGGAACTCGATGGAGATGCCGCGCATCTCGACGACGGGGGTGGGGTGGCTCACGGACGGACCTTCCGGCAGGACGACGCGGTGCGGGTGTCGCTCAGGGGCTCGGGCGCGCGGGCCCGGGGCGAGCACCGTGCACCGCAGCGGCGGGGGCACCGCCACGGTGCACGGTGGTCACGCCCGGCCCGCCGGCCGCGCTGCGAGGGGGCAGCGCCGCGGCGGCGGACCGGGCGAGGTCGCGCGGGTCAGTACTGACGGTCGGGCAGGGCCTCCTTGGCCTGCTCCTGGGTGAACGTGGTCTCCTCGGTGATGATCCTCTTCTCGGGGGTCTCACCGGCGACGACCTGCTTGACGATCTCTGCGAGCTGCGGGCCGAGCAGCGGGGAGCACTCGACGATGAAGTTGAACTTCCCGTCGGCGAGCGCCTGCATGCCGTCCTTGACCGCGTCGACCGTGACGATCTTGATGTCGACGCCCGGGACCTTGCCCGCGGCCTCGATGGCCTCCATGGCACCGAGGCCCATGTCGTCGTTGTGCGCGTAGACGAGGTCGATGTCCGGGTTGGCCTGGAGGAAGCCCTCCATGACCGTCTTGCCCTCGGAGCGCGTGAAGTTGCCCGTCTGCGAGGCGATGATCTTGAGGTTGTCGTGCCCCTCGATCGCGGACTCGAAGCCCGCCTTGCGGTCGTTCGCCGGCGCGGAGCCCGTCGTGCCCTGGAGCTCGACGATGTTGATCTCCTCGTCGCCGAACTCGTCGACGACCCACTGGCCGGCCTTCTCGCCCTCGACGACGAAGTCGGAGCCGAGGAAGCTCACGTAGAGCGACTCGTCCTCGGAGTCGACGGCGCGGTCGGTCAGCACGACGGGGATGTCGGCGGCCTTGGCCTCCTCGAGCACGGCGTCCCAGCCCGACTCGACGACCGGGGAGAACGCGATGACGTCGACGCCCTGCGCGATGTAGGACCGGATCGCCTGGATCTGGTTCTCCTGCTTCTGCTGCGCGTCGGAGAACTTCAGGTCGAAGCCGTTCTCCTTGGTCAGGGTGTCCTGGATCGACTTCGTGTTGGCGGCACGCCAGCCGCTCTCGGCGCCGACCTGGGCGAACCCGACGGTGATGAGGTCGCCGCTGCCGGAGTCGCCACCGGCGTCGGCGTCCCCGCCTGCGTCGGTGTTCCCGCTGCCGCCGCACGCGGTGAGGCCGAGCGCGAGCACCGCGACGCCGGCGAACGCACCCGCGAGGCGGTGCCGAGCGTTCTTCCTGCTGACCATGCTTCTCCTCCTTGAGCAAGCAACGCCGAGTCGTCTTCGACCCGCTGTACCCGATGTTAGCGCTCACATGTCCGATGACAAGAGGGTTCGGATCACGTCTTGGTAACGCCGCACGGGACCGACGTCCCGGGTGACGTCCGTAGGATCACCGCGACGGGGGTCGCAGGGACGAGAGGACCGGCATGCACGACGGAGCGCACGTCACTCCCACGACCGTCACGACCCGCAGCACGACGGGCTCGACGCCCGGCGGTGGACGGTCCGCACGGCCCCCGGCCGCCGCGGCCGGCACACCGCACCACGGCGGACCCACGCGGCGCGCGGTGCTGCTCGCCGGGCTCGCGGGGCTCGCCGTCCCGCTCCTCGGCTGCACCCCCGGCTCCCCCGACGCCCGGGCCACGACGACGCCCACGCCCTCCACGGCCCCGACCGCGTCGTCGGCGTAGGGCGCGCCCGCCGTCGACACCGCCGCGGTGCAGGCCGCGATCGCCGCGATCGAGACCGAGTCCGGGCTGACGCTCGGGGTCGCCGCGATCGACACCGGGACCGGCGCCGTCGTCGGGCACCGCGCCGACGAGCGCGTGCTGCTGTGCTCGACGGCGAAGGTGCTCGTCGTCGCGGCGGCACTGGCGCTGCGCACCGAGCGCCCGGGGCTGCTCGGCGAGCCCGTGCCGATCCCGGCGGGCCAGGTCGTCGACCACTCCCCCGTCACCGCCGAGCACGAGGGCGGCGAGCTGCCCGTCGCGGTGCTGTGCGACGCGGCGATCACCCAGAGCGACAACACCGCGGCGAACGCGCTCATGGGTCTCGTCGGCGGCCCGGCCGGCGTGACCGCGTACGTGCGCACGCTCGGCGACGAGGTCACGCGCCTCGACCGCACCGAGCCCGAGCTCAACCAGGGCGCACCGGGCGACGAGCGCGACACCTCGACCCCGGCCCAGGTCGCCGCCGACCTGCGGCTGCTCGCCGTCGAGGAGGGCCTGCCGCCCGAGAGCCGCGACCCGCTCGTCGGGTGGATGCGCGGCAGCACCACGGGCGCCGACCGCATCCGCGCCGGCGTGCCCGCGGGGTGGACCGTCGGCGACAAGACCGGCACGGGCCCGAACGGCGAGGTGCACGACGTCGGCGTGGTCTGGCCGCCCGACGGCGCCCCGGTCGTGCTCGCGGTCTACACCTCGCCCGCCGCGGCCGGGACCGGCTCGACCGAGGCGAGCGCGGCGGTGATCGCGCGCGTCGCGGCCCTCGTGTGCGAGGCGTTCAGCCGCTGAGCCCGCCCGGCACCCGCGTGCGGAGGCCGTCCGACCCCGGGCGGCCCCGCGCGCGGTCCGCCTCGCGACCCCGCACGAGCCGCGGCTCGGCGACGACGAGGACGAGCGCGGCGAGGACGAGCGACGCCCCGAGGAGCGGGACGCCCTGCACCCCCCACGTCGCCACGACCCGACCGCCCAGGAACGCGCCGGACCCGATCCCGACGTTGAACGCCGTGCTGACGCCGGCCATCGCAAGGTCGGTGTTGCCGGGCGCGTGCTGCAGGCCCCGGTGCATCAGCGTCGTCGCCAGTCCCCCGAAGCAGGCGCCCGCGAGCCCGACGCACGCCACCGCGACCGCGACCGACCCGCCGAGCAGGCCCAGCCCGAGGTGCGCGAGCCCGAGGCCGGCGAGCACCACGACGAGGGTCGGCCACGGCCGGCGGTCGAGGAACCGGCCCGCGACCGTCGTCCCGACGACGCCCGCCGCCCCGGACACCGCGAGCACGAGGCTCAGCGAGCCCTTCGCGACCCCGACGTGGTCGATCACGAACGGCGCGAGGTAGGTCAGCACCGCCATGCCGCCCGCGACCGCGAGGCCCGTCGTGCCGAGCAGGAGCACGTAGCGCGGCCGGCTCGGCTCGAGCGCACGCGCGGCGCCGCCCTGCTCGGGCGGGTAGGACGGGAGCAGCGCGAGCACGGCGAGCGTCAGCAGGACGCTGAGCACGCCGAGGACGAGGAACGCGACGCGCCACTGCGTCTGCTGGGCGACCCAGGTGCCCGCCGGCACGCCCAGCACCGGCCCGAGCGCGCTCCCGACCGACAGCCGGGCCACCATCCGGCCGCGGACCTCGGGCGGGAACAACCCGGTCGCCGCGGCGGCGGCCACCGACCAGAACAGCGCGTGCGCGAGACCCGAGAGGACGCGCGCCGCGAGGAGCACCTCGAACGTCGGCGCCCAGGCGGCGAGGAGCGTCGCGGCGCTGAACACCGCGAGCGTGACGGTGAGCAGCCCGCGCCGGGGCACGCGCGTGGTGAGGCGCGTCAGCGGCAGCGAGAAGACCACGACGGCGGCCGCGTACGCCGTCACGAGCTGGCCGGTCGCCGAGACCGACCGGTCGAGCCCGCGGGCGATCAGCGTGAGCAGGCCGCTCGGCAGGGTCTCCGTGGTCACGAAGCAGAACGCGCCTGCGGCCAGGACGGCGAGCGCGAGGTGCGCGCGCCGGGGCGGCACGAGCAGGGGCGCGGGCGCGGGCGCCGGCGCGCCGGGCGGGGTGCGGGTCATCGGCGGTCTCCGGGTGGCGAGGGTGGTCTGTGGGCGCGCGTCAGGAGGGGGCGGTCCGCGGCCGGCGCGGCTCAGGCGGCGGGGTCGGCGCGCCGCGCGGTGCGGAGCGTGCGGCCCCACCACTGGAGCTGGTCGAGCATCGACTTCGCGGCCGCCTCGTGCCGCGCGGGGTCGACGAGGCACCCGTCGGGCCCGAAGCGGTCCCACACGCCCGGGAAGGCGACGGCCTCGCGGACCGTGACGACCTGGAGCTCGGCGAAGACCTGCCGCAGCTGCTCGACGGCACGCGTCCCCCCGGCGAGCCCGCCGTAGGAGACGAACGCCAGCGGCTTGCCCTCCCACTCGGCGAGAGCGGAGTCGATCGCGATCTTGAGGTACCCCGGGTACCCGTGGTTGTACTCGGGGGTCACGACCACGAAGGCGTCCGCCGCGGCGAGGCGGGCGCGGAAGGCGTCGGTGTCGCCCGATCCGTCGTGCGCGGCCGGCAGCGTGACGTCCGCGAGGTCGACGACGTCGACCTCGAACCCGCCGTGCGCGTCGAGGCGCTCGTGCGCCCAGGCGGCGACGGTCGAGCCGAGCCGCTCGGGGCGGACGCTGGCGACGAGGAGGGCGGTCCGGAGCGGAGGTGCGGCGCTGAGCATGAAAGGGTCCCCTGCGGTCGGGACCCGACCCCTAGGCGGAGGCCGGGCCGGTGGTGGTGCGGACGACGAGCTCGGTCGGGAGCGTCACGCGGGTCTCGCGGCGCTCGCGGGCGTCGCGGGCCTCAGGGGCGGCGGCGTCGAGGAGCATCCGGGCCATGACGCGGCCCTTCTCGCGCACGGGCTGGCGGACCGTGGTGAGGCCGGCGGCCGCCGCCTGCGGGACGTCGTCGAAGCCCGTGACCGACATCGCGGCCCCGACCTCGACGCCCCGCTCCCGGAGCTCCTCGAGGACCCCGAGCGCGAGCACGTCGGTCGTCGCGACGACGCACGTGGGCGGGCGGGCCGAGGCGAGCAGCGCGGCGGCGGCGAGGCGGCCGGACCGTCCGGTGTTCTGCCCGGCGGAGACGACGACGACCTCCGCGCCGTCGCCGAGACCCGCCCGCACGCCCTCGAGGCGCAGCCGGGAGTACGGGAACAGGCCCGCCTCGTCGGCACCGACCACGGGGTCGCCGTCGTCCATGCTGTCGCCGAGCACCGCGACCCTGCGGTGACCCAGTGCGCGCAGGTGGTCCCCGAGCCCGACCCCCGCGGCACGGTCGTCGACGACGACGCTCCGGTCGCCCGTGCCGTCCGTCGTGACCACGGGGATCCCGCGCTCGGCGAGCACGCGCAGCAGGGGGTGGGACGGGTGCAGGCCGTCGGCGATCGCCCCGTCGAGCGCCGCCTGGCGGACGCCCCGGACGAGGCGGAGCTCCTCCTCGCGCGAGTACGCGCCGGAGACGGCGTGCGGCCCCACCGGCATGAGGAGCAGGTTCGTGGCCGTCGCGGTGGCGACCTCGGCGACGCCCGTGAGCAGGTCCGCGCAGTAGGGGTCGACGAACGCGTAGGTCAGCTGCTGGGCGAAGAGCACGCCGATAGACCCCGTGCGCCGGCTGCGCAGCGCGCTGGCGGCCGGGTCGGGACCGGCGTAGCCGAGCTCGGCGGCGACGTCGAGCACGTGCCGGCGCACCGCCTCGGAGAGCTGGTCCGGGCGGTTGTAGGCGTTCGACACGGTGGAGCGCGAGACTCCGGCGGCGGCGGCCACCGTCACGAGGCTCGGTCGTGCGTCCACGGTCACCGCCTTCTGCATCGATCCAGTGCGTCGACTGGATCGTTCCAGCGCGGGCCGCTGCGCGTCAAGCGCGGACGCGTGAGGGCGCCGCGCGTCGAACGCGGACGCCCGAAGGGCCCCCGTGCGCACGGTGCACGGGGGCCCTTCGTCGGCCGCCTTGCGGCGGCACACCTGCGTCAGCTGCGCGCGGTGCTCGCGCGGCGCTTGTTGTAGATGTCGAACGCGACGGCCAGCAGCAGCACGAGGCCCTTGATCATCTGCTGGACCGACTGGTCGATGCCCATGAGCTGCATGCCGTTGCTCATGACGCCCATGATCAGACCACCGACCATCGCGCCGGTGACCTTGCCGACACCACCGGTCGTCGACGCGCCACCGATGAAGCACGCGGCGATCGCGTCGAGCTCGAACATGTTGCCGGCCGCGGGCTGCGCGCCGTTCGAGCGCGAGGAGTACACGACGCCGGCGATCGCCGAGAGCAGGCCCATGTTGACGAAGATCCAGAAGTTGACCTTCTTGACCTTGACGCCCGAGAGCTGCGCGGCGTGCAGGTTGCCGCCGATCGAGTACACGTGCCGACCGAAGACCGTGCGGTTCGTGACGACCGAGTAGGCGAGCACGAGCACGCCCAGGATGATCAGCACGATCGGCAGGCCGCGGCTGCGGGAGAGCTGGTAGGCGAACGCCATGACGACGGCGCCGATGAGCACGATGCGGAGGACGAACAGCGGGAACGCCTCGACGGCCTGCTTGTAGCGCAGCCGGGCGACGCGCGAGCGGAACGAGCTCACCGCGTAGCCGACGACCGCGAGAGCCGCGATGACCAGCGTGAAGACGTCGAAGCCCTGCCCGCCGAGGAACCCGTTGAGGAACCCGCCGGCGACCTTCTGGTACTCGGCCGGGAACGGCGAGAGCGAGATGTTCTGCAGCACCTGGAGCGTCATGCCGCGGAACAGGAGCATGCCGGCGAGCGTCACGATGAACGCGGGGATCCCGACGTACGCGACCCAGAAGCCCTGCCACGCGCCGACGACCGCGCCGACCGCGAGCGCGGCGAGGATGCCGACCCACCACGGCTGGCCGTTCTTGATCACCAGGACCGCGGACACCGCACCCGTGAGCGCCACGACCGAGCCGACCGACAGATCGATGTGCCCGGCGATGATGACGATCACCATGCCGATCGCGAGGATCAGGATGTAGGAGTACTGCAGCACGATGTTCGTGAGGTTGATCGGGCTGAGCAGGACGCCGTCGGTCAGGATCGCGAACAGCCCCACGATCGCGACGAACGCGATGTAGATGCCGCTCTGGCGCAGGTTGCGCGTGAAGATCTCCCTGAAGGCCGATACCGCAGTCATCGGACTGTCTCCCTTTCCTTGGTCATGAGCTCCATGAGGCCCTCCTGCGTCGCGTCCTCGCGCGTGAGCTGGCCGGTGATCCGGCCCGCGGACAGCGTGAAGATGCGGTCGCAGATCCCGAGCAGCTCAGGGAGCTCGGAGGAGATGACGATGACCGCCTTCCCCGCGTCGGCGAGGCCGTTGATGATGGTGTAGATCTCGTACTTGGCGCCGACGTCGATGCCGCGCGTCGGCTCGTCGAGGATGAGCACCTGCGGGTCCGTGAAGATCCACTTGCTCAGCACGACCTTCTGCTGGTTGCCGCCCGAGAGCTTGCCCGTGAGGGCCATGACCGTCGGCGACTTGATGTTCATGCTCGCCCGGTACTCCTCGGCGACCTTGATCTCCTCGTTGCCGTTGATCCAGCCGAGCTTCGACAGGCCACCGAGGTTCGCCGCGCTCACGTTCGAGCGGATGTCCTCGATCAGGTTGAGGCCGTACTTCTTGCGGTCCTCGGTCGCGTACGCGAGCCCGTGGTCGATCGCCTCGGAGACGGTCCGGGTCTGGATCTCCTTGCCGTGCAGGAAGACCTTGCCGGAGATGTTCCGCCCGTAGCTGTGCCCGAAGATGCTCATCGCGAGCTCGGTGCGCCCGGCGCCCATGAGCCCCGCGATGCCGACGATCTCGCCGGCGCGCACGTCGAGGTTCGCGTGGTCGACGACGACGCGGTCCACCTGCGTGGGGTGGTAGACCGTCCAGTCCTCGACGCGCAGGACCTCGGCGCCGATCGTGGGCGTGTGCTCGGGGTACCGGTGGTCGAGGTCGCGGCCGACCATCGCCTTGATGATGCGCTCCTGCGTGACCGCGTCGGC
Source organism: Cellulomonas cellasea (assembly GCF_006538745.1). Classification (GTDB taxonomy): domain Bacteria; phylum Actinomycetota; class Actinomycetes; order Actinomycetales; family Cellulomonadaceae; genus Cellulomonas_A; species Cellulomonas_A cellasea. Next base: position 30,428 of record NZ_BJLR01000004.1, read on the forward strand.
CTTCATGTCGAGGGTCTCGATCGTGCGGCCGTCGCGGATGATCGTCGTGGAGTCGGCGACCTCGGCGATCTCGTTGAGCTTGTGGGAGATCATGATCGACGTGATGCCCTGCTCCTGCAGCTGACGCAGCAGGCCCAGCAGGTGCGCCGAGTCGGAGTCGTTGAGCGCCGCGGTCGGCTCGTCCAGGATCAGCAGCTTGACGCGCTTGGACAGCGCCTTGGCGATCTCGACGAGCTGCTGCTTGCCGACGCCGAGCTGGCCGACGGGCGTCACGGGGTTCTCGTCGAGGCCCACGCGCGCGAGGAGCTCGGCTGCCTCGTGGTTCGTGCGGTTCCAGTCGATGAGGCCGCGGCCCTGGCGCTCGTTGCCGAGGAAGATGTTCTCGGCGACCGACAGGAACGGGACGAGCGCGAGCTCCTGGTGGATGATCACGATCCCGCGGTCCTCGGAGTCGTTGATCGACCCGAACTGGACGGGCTCGCCCTCGAAGCGGATCTCGCCGTCGTACGTGCCCGCGGGGTAGACGCCCGAGAGCACCTTCATCAGCGTCGACTTCCCGGCACCGTTCTCGCCGCAGATCGCGTGGATCTCACCGCGCCGCACGGCGAGCGAGACGTCCTGCAGCGCCTTGACCCCGGGGAAGGTCTTGGTGATGGAGTGCATTTCCAGGATGTTCTGGGTGGTCATGCTCGACCGTCCTACTAGGTGCGGTGTGGGGGTCCGCAGCCCTGCCGGGCAGCACGGTGGTGTGCTGCCCGGCGGGCCGGTACCGGTGCGCCGTGGGGCGCGCTGGTCGGTCGGTCAGGTCAGGCCTGGCCGGACGCGACCTGCTCCTCGGTCCAGTACTCCGTGTCGATCAGGAGCGACTGGATGTTGTCGGCGTAGACGATGTCCGACTCGAGCAGGTAGGACGGGACGACCTTGACGCCGTTGTGGTACGTCTTCGTGTCGTTCGCCTCGGGCTCGGCGCCCGAGAGGAAGTCCTCCGAGGCCGCGACGGCCTGGGCCGCGAGCTTGCGGGTGTCCTTGAAGATCGTCGCGAACTGCACGCCGTCACGGATGAGCTTGACGGAGGCGATCTCGGCGTCCTGGCCGGTGATGATGGGCATCTTCGAGTCGCCGGAGCCGTAGCCGGCGTTCTGGAGCGCCGTGATGATGCCGCGCGAGATGCCGTCGTACGGCGAGAGCACGCCGTCGACCTTCTCGCCGCCGGAGTACGAGCCCGTGAGCAGGTCCTCCATGCGCTTCTGGGCCGTCTCCTGGAGCCAGCGCAGCGTCGCCGCCTGCTCGATGGTCGTCTGGCCCGAGGGCACGACGATCTTGCCGGAGTCGATGAACGGCTTGAGCGTGTCGTACGCGCCGTCCCAGAAGAAGTGCGCGTTGTTGTCGTCCAGCGAGCCCGCGAAGAGCTCGACGTTGAACGGGCCGGTCGCGGTGCCCTCGGCGCCGTCGGCCGTCTGCAGGCCGAGGCCCACGAGCAGCGACGTGGCCTGCTGGACGCCGACCTTGTAGTTGTCGAACGTCACGTAGTGGTCGACGTTCTCGGTGTCGCGGATCAGGCGGTCGTACGCGATGACCGGGATCCCGGCGTCGGCGGCGGCCTGGAGCTGGCTCGAGAGCGCCGTGCCGTCGATCGAGGCGACGATGAGCAGGTCGACGCCCTTGGTGATCATCTGGTCGATCTGCTGCGACTGGGTCGGGATGTCGTCGCCGGCGTACTGGAGGTCGACGGTGTAGCCGGCGCCCTCGAGGCCTTCCTTGACGGCGTTGCCGTCGGCGATCCAGCGCTCGGACGTCTCGGTCGGCATCGCGACGCCGACGGACTTCTCGCCGCCGTCGCCGCCGGCCGCGCCGGTCTCCTCGGACGTGCTGCCGGCGCCTTCGCCTGCGCATGCCGTCAGGCTGAGCACGAGAGCAGCGCCGACCGCTGCGAACTTGAACCTCTTCATGACCATCTCCTCCTCGAGAGGGTGCTGCGGTGTGGTGGTCCGCGCTCCGGGGCGACCTCGCCCCGGGCCGGGAGCTCACCGGCGGCGCTGGGGACGCCACCGTGTGCACGGGGAAGCGTGCAGGTCCAGTGTCCAGACGTTGGATTCAAGAAGTCAAGGCAGCGAGTGGGCGATCGCGTTGCAAGTTGATAACGAGGCGGGTGAGTTCCTGCAGGCCAGGAGCGCTCCCACGCGCCGCCCGGCTGAGCCCGGGCGCAACTGCACCCCGGTCCTCACCCGAGGACCGGGGTGCGCTTGCATTTACATGTCGAACGAAAGGAGAGACCTCAGATCGTCTGGGCGAGTCGGTAGTACGCGGCGTTCCAGCGGACCTGCTCCCGGAAGCCGCGGCGCGTCGTGTCCTGGTCGATGACCAGCAGCTCCGTGCGGGCGATCTCGGCGAAGTCCTCGAACGCCTCGACCCCGACCGCCGTCGTGAGCACCGTGTGGTGCGCCGCGCCGGCCGTGAGCCACGACTCCGCGGACGTCGCGAAGTCGGGCTGCGGGCGCCAGACGGCCCGGGCGACGGGGAGGTTCGGCAGCGCCGCGTCGGGCGCGACGACGTCGACCGCGTTGGCCGTGAGGCGGAAGCGGTCGCGCATGTCCGAGAGCGCGACGACGACGCCCGGGCCCGGGTCGGTGTCGAAGACCAGACGGACCGGGTCCTCCTTGCCGCCGATGCCGAGCGGGTGCACCTCGAGCGAGGGCCGCGACGTCGTGAGCGTCGGGCAGATCTCGAGCATGTGCGCGCCCAGGATCTTCTCGTCGCCCGGCGTCAGGTCGTACGTGTAGTCCTCCATGAGCGACGCGCCACCGGGCAGCCCGGCGCCCATCACCTTGGCGGCCCGCACGAGCACGGCCGTCTTCCAGTCGCCCTCGGCGCCGAAGCCGAAGCCCTTCGCCATGAGGCGCTGGACCGCGAGGCCCGGGAGTTGGCGCAGCGCGCCGAGGTCCTCGAAGTTCGTCGTGAACGCCGTCGCGCCGAGGTCGCCGAGCAGCTGCAGCAGCGCGAGCTCCTGGCGTGCGCCGTAGCGCAGCGAGTCGTGGCGCTCCCCGCCGCGGCGCAGCTCGGGCGCCACGTCGTAGAGGTCCTCGTACTCCGCGACCAGCGGGTCGATCGCGTCCTGCTCGACCGCGTCGACCGCCGCGACCAGGTCGTTGACGCCCCACGTGTTCACCGAGACCCCGAACCGCAGCTCGGCCTCGGTCTTGTCGCCCTCGGTGACCGCGACGTTGCGCATGTTGTCGCCGAAGCGGGCGAGCTTGAGCTCGTGCGTCGCGGCCCACGCGGCCGACGCCCGGACCCACGTGCCGATCCGCTTCTGCACGACCGGGTTGCTCACGTGGCCGACGACGGTCTTGCGCGCGACGTTCAGCCGCGACTGGATGTACCCGAACTCCCGGTCGCCGTGCGCGGCCTGGTTGAGGTTCATGAAGTCGAAGTCGATCGTGTCCCAAGGGAGCTCGACGTTCGCCTGCGTGTGCAGGTGCAGCAGCGGCGTGCGCAGCGCGTCGAGCCCGGCGATCCACATCTTCGCGGGCGAGAACGTGTGCATCCACGCGATCACGCCGATGACCCGGTCGTCCGCGTTCGCGTCGAGCGCGGCCCGGCGGATCGACGCCGAGTCCTTGAGGACCGGCTTCCAGACGATGCTGACCGGGACGTCCGAGGAGTCGTCGAGCTCGCGCGCGATCGCCTGCGACTGCTCCGCGACCTGGCGCAGCGTGTCCTCGCCGTACAGGTCCTGGCTCCCCGTGAGGAACCAGACCTCACGGTCCGCGTACGGCTTCGTCATCGCGTGCTCTCCTGCTCTGTGGGCGTGACCGGCGTCGTCGCCGGCTCGTCGGTCGCTGCGGGCGTGCGCCCGTAGACGTTCTGGTACCGGGCGTACAGCGAGTCGATGTCCGCCTGTCCGATCGGCAGCGGGGTGCCGAGCTGGAGGGAGATGTGCACGGTACGTGCGACCTCCTCAACCATGACGGCGGCCTTGACCGCCGCCTTGGCGTCCTTCCCGATCGTGAACGGGCCGTGGTTGCGCATGAGGACGGCCGGGCTGCGCGAGTCCCGCAGCGTCTCGACGATTCCCCGGCCGATCGAGTCGTCGCCGATGAGCGCGAACGGGCCGACGGGGATGTCGCCGCCGAACTCGTCGGCCATCATCGTCAGCACGCACGGCACCGGCTCGGCCCGCGCGGCCCAGGCGGTCGCGTACGTCGAGTGCGTGTGCACGACGCCGCCCACCTCGGGCATGTGCCGGTAGACGTAGGCGTGCGCGGCGGTGTCCGACGAGGGCGCGCGGGTGCCGTCGACGAGGTTCCCGTCGAGGTCGCACACGACCATCGACCCCGGCGTCAGCTCGTCGTACGTCACGCCCGAGGGCTTGATGACGAACAGGTCCGCGTCGCTCGGGCCGGCGGGGTCGACGACGACGCGCTGGGACACGTTGCCGGCCGTCCACACCACCAGGCCCCAGCGCGGGAGCTCGGCGTGCAGCGTCGAGACCACCTCACGCGTGCGCGCGACGACGTCGCGCACCTCCTGCGGGTAGCTGTCCAGGGTTCGCGTCATGCCGGTCCGTCCTCCTGCGTCGTGTCGTCCTGCTGCGCGATCGGCTGCGCGCAGGTCAGTTCAGTCCTGGTGGCCGATCGCCTCGACCGCGGCGCGCTCGATCGCCAGGCCGGCGACGTAGCGCTCGAGGAACGTCCCGTAGCCGGCGACGTCGGCCGGGTCGGGCTCGACGACGTCCGCCGCCGCGTCGCCGAAGACACGCTCGTCGAGGAAGGCGCCGAGGTCGAGCTCGTCGGCGGCCGCGAGGTACGCCGCAAGCACCGCGATCCCCCACGGCCCGCCCTCGCTCGCCGTCCGCGCGACCGCCACGGGGGCGCCGACCGCGGCGGCGAGCAGCCGCTGGGCGACGCCCGCGGTGCGGAACATCCCGCCGTGCGCGAAGAGCGTGCTGATGGCGACGCCCTCCGCCTCGAGCACGCGCATGCCCAGGCTCAGCGTCCCGAACGCGCCGTACACCTGGGTGCGCACTAAGTTGGCGAGCGTGAGCCGGCTGCCCGGCGTGCGCACGACGAGCGGGCGCCCCTCGGCCAGGCCGGTGATCGGCTCGCCCGAGAGGTAGTTGTAGGCGAGCAGGCCGCCGCCGTCGGCCTCACCCTCCAGGGCCTCGCGGAGCAGCGCGCCGAAGACCTCGTCCGGCGCCGCCGGGGTGCCGAGGACGGTCGCGAACCGGCCGAACACCTCGGCCCACGCCCCGAGCTCGCTCGCGCCGTTGTTGCAGTGCACCATCGCGACGAGGTCGCCGGCGGGCGTCGTCACGAGGTCGAGCTCGTCGTGGACCTGCGTGAGCGGCCGCTCGAGGACGACCATGGCGAAGATGCTCGTGCCCACGCTGACGTTGCCCGTGCGGGGCGCGACGGCGTTGGTCGCGACCATGCCGGTGCCCGCGTCACCCTCGGGCGGGCACAGCGGCAGGCCGGGCTGCAGGGTCCCGGTGGGGTCGAGCAGCGCGGCGCCCTCGGCCGTGAGCCGGCCGGCCTCCTGGCCCGCGACGAGCACCTCGGGGAGCAGCTCGGCGAGCCGCAGGCCGGGGCGGCGGGCGCCGACGCGCTCGTCGAACAGCCCGAGCAGCCGCGCGTCGTAGGTGCGGGTCGCCGGGTCGATCGGGAACATGCCCGACGCGTCGCCGACGCCCAGCACGTGGCGACCGGTCAGCGCGCGGTGCACGTAGCCCGCGAGCGTCGTGACGGACGCGACGGCGGGGACGTGCGGCTCGTCGTCGAGGACCGCCTGGTAGAGGTGGGCCACCGACCAGCGGAGCGGGATGTTGTAGCCGAACAGCTCGGTGAGCTCGGTCGCGGCGCGCTCGGTGGTCGTGTTGCGCCACGTCCGGAACGGGGTGAGCAGCTCGCCGCCCGAGTCGAACGCGAGGTAGCCGTGCATCATCGCGGACACGCCGAGCGCACCGAACGTCGTCGGCCGCACGCCGTGCCGCTGCTCGGCGTCGGCGAGCAGGGCGGCGTAGCACTCCTGCAGGCCCGTCCAGACCGCGTCGAGCGCGTACGTCCACACGCGGTCGACGTACTGGTTCTCCCAGTCGTGGCTGCCGCTCGCGAGGACCGTGCCGTCCTGGGCGACGAGGCAGGCCTTGATGCGGGTCGAGCCGAGCTCGATGCCGAGGGCGGTCGCGCCCTGCGTGATCGCGGCGCGCGGGTCGAGGGCGAGCTGGGGATCGACGGCCATGTCGCTCCGGTCCGTGACGGGGTGGGCACCCGGCGGCTGCGGCGGCGCGCCGGTCCGGGGGCGCCGTCGGCAGAACACCGCGGCGCATCCAATGCTAACGCTCACATACGCGCTGTCAAGCAGCATGCAGGCGCCCCCCGCGCGTCACCGCGCGGGTCCGGCCCCTGTCCCACCGGCCCCGCGCTCCGGGGCCGGCCGCTGCTCGTCCGCACCCCGAGGTGCGGCGCGACGACGCCCGAGACTACCCGCCCGCACGCGACGGCGGCGGGCAGCGGCGAGGCGACCGCCCGATCAGCCCTCCGGCGCCGCGACCGAGCTCGCCCGCACGACGAGCGTCGCGGGGATCGCGGGTCGCACGAGGTCCGACCCGGCGAGCGCGTCGCTCAGCACGTCGATCGCGAGCCGACCGAGCGCCGCGAAGTCCTGGCGGACCGTCGTGAGCGGCGGGATGAAGTACGCCGAGCCCGCGACGTCGTCGAAGCCGACGACCGCGACGTCGTGCGGGACGCGCAGCCCCGCCTCCCAGAACGCGCGCAGCAGGCCGAGCGCGAGCTGGTCGTTCGCCGCGAAGACCGCGCTCGGCGCCCCCTCGCGCGCGAGCCGCACGCCGACCGCGTAGCCCCGCTCGGCCGTCCAGTCCCCCTCGATGTGCTCGGGCGTCCGGACCCCGAGCTCCGCGCACTCCGCGCGCCAGCCCGCGAGCCGGTCGCGCGCGTCGAACCAGTCCTGCGGCCCCGCCAGGTGCACGATCTCGCGGTGGCCCGCCTCCGCGAGGTGCCGCGTCGCCTGCCGCGCGCCGTCCGTCTGCTCGACGGTGACCGTCCGGATCGTCGACCCGGCGGGCTGCGCCGAGCTCGTGATCATGACGACCGGGACCGGCGCGTCGAACGACGCGACCGCCTCGGTGACCTCGACCTGGGGGGCGATGATCGCGATGCCCTCGACGCCCTGGCCCATGAAGTGCTCGAGCGCGCGGTGCATCGTCGCGGCGTCGAACACGCTGATCGTTGCGACGCTCACGAAGTAGCCGGCGTCGCGCGCGGCCTCCTCGAGCGCGACGAGCGTGCTCGTCGGCCCGTACAGGACCGAGCCGGTCGTCACGACGCCGATCGTCCCCGAGCGCCGGGTCACGAGCGCGCGCGCGGCGCTGTTGCGCCGGTACCCGAGCGTCGCGATGGCGTCGAGCACGCGCTCGCGCGTCTCGGCGCGCACGCTCGGGTGGTCGTTGAGCACCCGCGAGACGGTCTGGTGGGAGACCCCCGCGAGCTGCGCGACGTCGCTCATCGCGGGCGGGCGCGGCGTACCCACGCCGGCGGTCACGGCCGTGCTCACTTGTCAGACTCGGCGGCGAGCTCGCGCGAGCGGTCCCGGGCGGCCTCCGCGGCGGCGAGGATCCCCGCGCGCACGCCGTGGGCGTCGAGCGCACGCACCCCCGCGACGGTCGTCCCGCCGGGCGACGAGACGCGCTCGCGCAGGACCACCGGGTGCTCGCCGCTCTGCTGCGCGAGGGCCGCGGCCCCCTCGATCGTCGCGACCGCGAGCCGCGACGCCAGGTCGCGCGTGAGCCCGAGCAGCACGCCCGCCTCCGCGAGCGCGTCGATCACGTAGAACGCGTACGCCGGGCCCGAGCCGGAGATCGCCGTGACCGCGTCGAGGTCCTTCTCGGCGACCCGGACGACGAGCCCGGTCGCGCCGAGGATCCGCTCGACGAGCGCGAGGTGCTCGTCCGTCGCGTGCGTGCCGGCGGCGATCGCGCTCGCGCCGTGCCCGATGACCGCGGGCGTGTTCGGCATGACCCGCACGACCGGGGTGCCCTCCGGCAGCCGCTGCTCGTAGAACGCGACGGGCAGCCCCGCGGCGACGGTCACGACGAGCGTCCCCGGGCGGACCGAGCCGGCGACCTCCTCGAGCACGGGACCGACGACGTTCGGCTTGAGCGCGACGACGACGACCTGCGCGTGCCGGACGGTGTCCGGGTTGGTGTCCGAGGCGTTGACCCCGTACCGCTGCGCGAGCTCGGTCGCGCGCGAGGCGTACTGCTCGGTCACGTCGACGTCGTCCGCCGACCAGCCCGCCGACAGGAGCGCCGAGACCACCGTCTCGCCCATCACCCCGCCGCCGAGCACCGCGACGCGGACGTTCTGCTGTGTGGTCACGGCGCCAGACTACCGACGGGGCCCGCGGCGCCCGGTCAGGGCGTCCGCCGCCGGAGCGTCGTCGCGCCGACCAGCACCGCAGCGAGGATGAAGCCGACGAGCACGAGCACGTCGCCGCGCACGTCGGCGAGCCCGCCGCCCGCGGCCAGCACCTGCAGCGCGTCGACCCCGTACGTCAGCGGCAGCACCCGGGAGACCGCCTCGAGCACCGCCGGCATCTGGTCGCGCGGCAGCAGGATGCCGCACGCGATGATCTGCGGGAACACGATCGCCGGCATGAGCTGGACGGCCTGGAACTCGGTGCGGGCGAGCGCCGACGCCGCGAGGCCGAGCGTCGAGCCGAGCACCGCGTCGAGCACCGCCACGAGCCCGACGACCCACAGCGGGCCCGCGACGTCCATGCCGAGCAGGACGACCGCGACGCCGGTCAGCACGAGCGCCTGCACGACCGCCGCGAGCCCGAACGCGAGCGCGTACCCGGCCACGACGTCGCCCTTGCCGATGGGCGTCGCCATCAGCCGCTCGAGCGTGCCCGTCGTCCGCTCGCGCAGCGTCGCCACGCTCGTGACCAGGAACATCACGATCATCGGGAAGAGGCCGAGCAGCAGCGGGCCGAACCGGTCCAGCACGGGCGTGCCGTCGAAGATCCACGCGACGAGCGCCAGCAGCACGCACGGCAGCGCGAGCATGATCGCGAGCGTGCGGTGGTCGTGCCGGAGCTGGGACAGCACGCGTGCGGCCGTCGCGAGCGTGAGCCGCGCGCTCACCGGACACCCACCGCGGCGTCGCGCTCCACGAGCGTGAGGAACGCGTGCTCGACGTCGGCCGCCCCGGTGCGCGCGAGCAGCTCGGGCAGGTCCGTGTCCGCGACGAGCCGCCCCTCGCGCAGCAGCAGGAGCCGGTCGCAGCGCGTCGCCTCGTCCATCACGTGGCTCGACACGAGCAGCGTCGTCCCGGCGTCGCGCAGGCGCCCGAACAGGTCCCACAGGTCCCGCCGCAGCACCGGGTCGAGGCCGACGGTCGGCTCGTCGAGCACGAGCAGGTCGGGGCTGCCGAGCAGGGCCGCCGCGAGGGACACGCGCGCGAGCTCGCCGCCCGAGAGCCCGCCCGTGCGCCGGCGCGCGTGCCGCGTGAGGTCCACGTCGTCGAGCACCCGCGCGACGTCGCCCGGCGGCGCACCGACCACCGCCGCGAAGTAGCGCAGGTTCTCCGTCACCGTGAGGTCCGTGTACACGCTCGGGGACTGCGTGACGTACCCGACCCGGTGCCGCAGCGCGGGCGAGCCGGCCGGCAGCCCGAGGACCTCGACGACTCCCCCGGCGACCTCCTGGACGCCGACGACCGCGCGCAGGAACGTGCTCTTGCCGCTCCCGCTCGGCCCGAGCAGCCCGACGACCTGCCCCGCGGGGACCGTCACGTCGAGGCCGGGCAGGACGACGGTGCCGCGCCGACCCCCGCGCACGACGCGCAGCCCGACCGTGCGGACCGCGGGCGTCCCCGGTGCCGGGCCCGTGTGCCGGCCGCTCCGCTCCCGCGGACCGCCCGCGACCTCGTCCGACGCGCGCGTCCCCCGGCCGTGGCTGCCCATCCGCCCACCCTGGCCCGGGGCCGGGTGCAGGTCAACGGACCGGCGACGCCGGGTGAACCGGGGGCCGTGGGGCCCGCGGTTGCTCCGGACGCGTGACACGGAACGCGGACGCGACACGTGGCGTTCACACACCGGCGCTATGGTCCGACCACATCTCGCTCGACAGTCGTCCGTCCGGTGCAGTCGCCGGGCGGGCGACTTTGCCGTGCCCGGGACCGATCCCCGAGGCGTGGCGGTGCGACAGTCGAAAGGAACGCTCGTGAGGACCAAGCTCGTGATCGCCGGCGCCGCCGTGCTCGTGGTTGCCGTGGGGGCTGCCGGGTTCGTCCTCCTCGACCGGGGGCCCGACGAGACGATCGCGACCGTCACCGCGGTCGAGTCCGGGGACACGCTGCGCGTGCGGCTCGACGGCCAGGAGCGCGTGCTCCACCTGACGAACCTCGCCGCACCCGAGGGCGACGAGTGCCTCGCGCCCGAGGCGACCGCGCAGCTCGCGGGCTACGCCGGCATCGACTCCGAGCTGCGCCTCGACGTCGAGGGGACCCCCGCGGCCGAGGGCGACCTGACGCTCGCGGCGTTCCTGCCCGACGGCCGGCTCCTCAGCGAGGTCATGGCCGCCGACGGCCTCGGCTACCTCGTGATCGAGGAGGGGGACCGGGAGTACGAGTGGGTCGTGCGCGCCGCGCAGGAGGACGCCCGGTTCAACGCCGCCGGCCTGTTCTCGACCGAGGTCGACTGCACCATCCCCGGCCAGGTCTTCTCGGTCTCCGACCGCGTCGAGGCCGCGACGCTCGTGCTCGAGGAGGAGTCCGGCGCCGAGCTGCTCGCCGCCCAGCGCGCCGAGCTCGACGCGCTGATCGAGGAGGCGCACGCCCTCGTCGACCTCATGGGCACCGAGCAGGGCGGCGCCGTCTGGGACGTCCTGCGCGCCAGCGACCGGATCGGGTACGCCGCGCAGGCGCAGACCGCCGTCGCCACGCTCGAGCTCGCCCGCGGCGAGGTCGAGCTCGTGCTCAACCAGGAGCCGACGGCCGCCGAGACCGACGCGCGGGACTGAGCGCTCAGCCGACGGGCACGAGCAGGCCGTCGAGCACGAGCCCGCGGACGCTCGGCAGCACGTCCGCGGCCACGTCGCCCGCGCCCACGCCCAGCAGCGACGCGAGCGCACCGACGATCTGCCCGACCGAGAGCTCGCCGTCGCACACCCCGACGAACCCGGCCAGGGCGGTCCCGGCACGGACCGTCCGGCCGAAGGCGCCACCCTGGCGGAGCAGCACGACGCTCGGGTCGGCGTGCCCGGGCGTCAGGTACCGCTCCTCGGTCACGTCGGGCGCGACGACGAGGTGCTCGCGCGCGAGGGCGGCGTCGTCACGCCGGTCGAGCCACGCGTGCGCCGCGAGCGAGGCGGCGACCGCCGGGCCGAGCGGCTGCCGGACCCCGCCGGTGACCTCCTCGAGCCGGCGCAGCGTCGGCGGGCCGTCGAGCGGGCGGCGCAGCGTGACGATCCCGAAGCCGACGGCCTCGACGTCCCGCGAGGCGAAGTCGTCGAGCCACGCGCCGTACCGCTGCGCCCACGCCGCGGGGTCGCGGTCCGGGGTCGTGCCGCCGTCCCGGATCCACGTCTCGGCGTACTGCGCGGGGTCCTGCAGCTCGCGCTGGACCACCCAGCCGTCGAGCCCCGACTCCTCGACCCACTCCCCCACGCGCTCGTGCCACTCCTCGCCGCGGCGGACCTCCCAGTTGCCCAGGAGCTGCGCCACGCCGCCGGGCGCCAGCACCGCGCCGACGCCGGTGACCAGATCACGGACGATCGCGTCGCCCGCGCGCCCGCCGTCGCGGTACTCGTAGAGCGGGACGTCGCCCGCTGCGCCCGCCGCGCCCGCCGCGGGCGACCGGGGGGTGATGACGAACGGCGGGTTCGACACGACGAGGTCGAACAGCGCCTCGCCCGCGCCGCTCACCGGGCCGAGCATCGAGCCCGCGCGCAGGTCGAGGCGGTCGCGCGCGACCCCCGCGAGGTCCGCGTTGAACCGCGCGAACGCGAGCGCGCGGCGCGAGATGTCCGTCCCGACGACCGACCGGGAGTGCCGGGCCGCGTGCAACGCCTGGATGCCGCACCCCGTGCCGAGGTCGAGCGCGCGGGTCCGGGCGTCCCGCACGGTGACCTGCGCGAGCGTCGTGGAGGCCCCGCCGACGCCGAGCACGTGGTCGGTCCGCAGCGCGCGGCCGGTCGCGAGCTCGCCCAGGTCGGAGGCCACCCACCAGTCGACGGTTCCGGTGACGGCGCTGGTGGTGGCGGCGCTGGTGGTGGCGGCGGTCCCGGTGGTGCCCGGCGTGGCGGGGTCGGTGTCCAGGCCGTCGGCCGCCTCGTACGGCCGGAGGTCGACCCGCGCGCGCACCGCGTCGTCGGGGCCCTCGCCCGCCGCCTCGACGAGCCCGAGGGCCTGCGCGCCCGCGACGCCGAGCCGCCCGAGCGCCCGCTCGAGGGCCGCGCGCGGCACGTCCACACCCAGCACGAACGCCCGCACGAGCGCCGCCCGGGGGTCGGTGGTGCCAGCCGTCGCACGCAGGGCCGGGACGGCCTCCTCGCGGTGCAGCGCCGCGGCCGCGAGCGGGCCGAGCAGGTCCTCGACACCCTCGACGGTGTAGTCGCTGCGGGCGAGGTCGGCGCGGAGCGCGTCGAGCAGCGCCGGGTCGGTGCGCGGGGTGTCGGTCGGCGGGGTCGGGTCGGTCACCGGACCATCCTGCCGTGCCGCGGCCGGCGGACCTGGGCGGCCCGTGCGGTCCCGTCCGGGCGGACGGCGCGGAGCCGTGCCGGGCGTCAGCCCGGGAGCTCGAGCTCCGCGACGATCGGGAGGTGGTCGCTCGCCCGGCGTGCCGCGTCGTCGTCGGGCACCCGGGCGCCGCGCGGGACGAGGTCCGGGCTCGCGAGCACCGCGTCGATCCGCCGCCGGGGGCGCACCGCGCTGAACGTGCGCGCGGGCTCGGCCGGGGCGCCGCCGAACGGCACCCTCGGCCCGTCGCCGGGCCCGCCACCGGACCCGTCGCGGGGCGCCTCGACGTGCGCGTCGCGCAGCAGCGTCCCGAGCCGGCCCCACGTCTCGCCGCCGGGCTGCTCGTTGAGGTCGCCCACGACGACGCACGGCCCGGGCGTCGCCTCGACCTCCGCGAGGATGCGGCTGAGGTGCCGGGCACGCTCGAGCCGGTCGAGCGAGAGGTGCACGGAGACGACCCGCACGCCGTCGACGGTCGCGAGCGCGTAGCCGCGGCGCGTCCACGCCGTCCGGCGCTCGCGCGCGCCGAACCACGGCAGGCGCACCGCGCGCGCGTCCTCGACCCGGGTCGCGCGCGGCGAGACGAGCAGCGCCGTCGTGCGTGCACCGCCGTGGCCGACCGCGACGCGCAGCCCCGCGTCGCGCGCGAACCGCCGCAGCCGCCACCGCCCGAGCGGCCCGCGCGGCGGCTCCTGGACGCCGACCACGTCGGGGTCCGCGGCCCGCACGACGGCGGCCGCGGCGGCGGCGTCGAGCTTGAGGCCCTTGAGGTTGTAGGTCATCACGCGCAGCACCGGCATGGCGCCCATCTCACCGTCTCGGCGCCGCACGCGCCCGGTGACGCACCCCGGACGCGTGGCGCGTCACGCCCGGCGCCGCCGGTCGGACCCGCGGCACCACCGCCCGGGCGCGGACGCACCAGGGAACCCGCCCGCCCGGGCGCACGACCGGCACGCAGAAGGACCGGGCCCGCCGCACGGCCGGCACGCAGGAGGACCGGCCGGCCCGTCGCGCGGCCGGCACGCACGAGGGGACCCGCCGGCCCCGGCGGATCCCCTCGTGGTGTCCCGGCGCGGGTCCCCCAGCGCCGTCGGCGACGTCAGCGCACGAGCTGCGTCTCCTGCTCGAGCCGGCCCTCCTGGTCGACGCGCGCCGCGCGCAGGCGCGAGGCGATGACCGCGCCGAACGCGATGGCCGTCGCGGCGACCGCGATCGCGAGCCGCAGCGCGTGGTTCGCGTCGTCGCCGACGCTGATCGCGACGATCGCCGGGGCGATCAGCAGGGCCACGAGGTTCATGACCTTGATCAGCGGGTTGATCGCCGGGCCCGCGGTGTCCTTGAACGGGTCGCCCACGGTGTCGCCGATGACGACGGCCGCGTGCGCCTCGGAGTTCTTGCCGCCGTAGTGGCCGTCCTCGACGATCTTCTTCGCGTTGTCCCACGCGCCGCCCGAGTTCGCGAGGAACACGGCCATGAGGACGCCGGCGCCGATCGCCCCGGCGAGGAACCCGGCGAGCGGGCCGATGCCGAGCCCGAAGCCGACCGCGATCGGTGCGAACGCCGCGAGCAGGCCCGGCGTCGCGAGCTCCCGCAGCGAGTCGCGCGTGCAGATGTCCACGACCTTGCCGTACTCGGGGCGGACCTCGCCGGTCATGATCCCGGGGTGGTCGCGGAACTGGCGGCGCACCTCGAACACGATGGCCCCGGCGGCACGGGTCACCGCGTCGATCAGCAGGCCCGAGAACAGGAACACGGTCGCGCCGCCCAGGATGACCCCGACGAGCGTGATCGGCGAGATGATCGAGTAGCTCAGCATCGCGGCCACGATGTCGCTGTCGACCGCGGCCTCGCCGACGTCCCGCAGGGCCGTGGAGACGGCGTCGGCGTACGAGCCGAACAGCGCGGTCGCCGCGAGCACGGCCGTCGCGATCGCGATGCCCTTGGTCACGGCCTTGGTGGTGTTCCCGACGGCGTCGAGGTCCGTGAGGATCTGCGCGCCCTCCTCGGTCACGTCGCCCGACATCTCGGCGATGCCTTGGGCGTTGTCGCTCACGGGGCCGAACGTGTCCATCGCGACGATGACGCCGACCGTGGTGAGCAGGCCGCAGCCCGCGAGCGCGATGAGGAACAGCGAGAGCGCGACCGAGCCGCCCGCGAGCAGGAACACCCCGCAGATCGCGGCGGCGATGATGCCGGCGGTGTAGACCGCCGACTCGAAGCCGACCCCGATGCCCGAGAGCACGACGGTCGCGGCGCCCGTGAGCGACGTGCGGGCGACGTGCTTGGTCGGCTTGGACGTCGTGCCGGTGAAGTAGCCGGTGACCCAGAGGATGACCCCGGCGAGGACGACGCCGATGGCCACGGAGAGCGTCGCGACGAGCCGCGGGTCTCCCCCGTGCGTCTCGAGGCCGGCGGTGCCGCCCGTGAGCTCGGCGAACGTCGACGGCAGGTACACGTACGCGGCGACTGCCGCGAGCAGGACGCCGACGAGCGCCGCCGTGTAGAAGCCCCGGTTGATGGCCGCGAGGCCGCTCTCGCTCCCGCGCACCTTGGTGATGACGACGCCGAGCACCGCCACGAGCGCGCCGATCGCGGTCACGATGAGCGGCAGCACGAGGCCCTGCTCGCCGAACGCCGCCTTGCCGAGGATGAGCGCGGCGACGAGCGTGACCGCGTAGGACTCGAACAGGTCGGCCGCCATGCCCGCGCAGTCCCCGACGTTGTCGCCCACGTTGTCCGCGATCGTCGCGGCGTTGCGCGGGTCGTCCTCGGGGATGTTCTGCTCGACCTTGCCGACGAGGTCGGCGCCGACGTCCGCGGCCTTCGTGAAGATGCCGCCGCCGACGCGCATGAACATCGCGAGCAGCGCGGCGCCGAAGCCGAAGCCCTCGAGCACCGAGGGAGCCTCGCCCCGGTAGATCAGCACGACGGACGCGGCCCCGAGGAGCCCCAGCCCGACGACGCACATGCCGACGACGCCACCGGTGCGGAACGCGATCCGCGCACCCTCGGCCCGACCGCCGGGCAGCGACGCCGCGGCGGCCACGCGCAGGTTGGCGCGCGTCGCGAGCCACATGCCGAGGAACCCGATCGCGGCCGAGAACCCGGCGCCGACGAGGAAGAAGATCGACCGCCCGACCTTGATGCCCATGTCCCCCGGCAGCAGGAAGAGCAGCAGGAACACGACGAGCGCGAACGCCCCGAGCGTCTTGAACTGCCGCGCCAGGTACGCCGACGCGCCCTCCTGCACGGCGCGTGCGATGTCCTGCATCTTCGCGGTGCCCTCGCCCGCGGCGAGCACCTGACGTCTGAGCACGACCGCGTAGAGCAGCGCGGCGACGGCGATCGCGGCGATGACACTGACGATGGTGAGGCTCGTGGGTCCGAGCGTGAGCATGCAACCTCCTCGGGCACCGGCGCGGCCCCCCTGAACCACGCCCGTCCGTGCGGCCCCGTTGCCGTCGGACGCGCCGAAGTCTAGTCAGATGCCGACGCCCGGTCGCGACCGGGCGGGTGCACCGCGCGGTCGCGACGCGTCGCCGCAGGACACCCCCAACGTTCTGCGTGGTCCGGGCGTCTGGGGGGTCGACGATGGTGCACCACCGAGAGGACGACGACATGGCCTGGGACGACGAGCTCACGCAGCTCGTGCAGGAGCGCGGACCCGCGCTCGTCGGGTGCGCCTACCTGCTGACCGGCTCCCTGCCCGGCGCGGAGGACCTGGTCCAGGAGGCGGTGCTGCGGACGTTCGCGCGGCGCCGCACCGGGGCCGGGCAGACGTGGCTCGAGGCGTACGTGCGCCGCGCGATCCTCAACGTCTACCTCGACGAGTACCGGTCGCGCCGGCGGTGGTGGCGCGCGGCCCCGGTGCTGCGCGACGAGACGCCGCTCCGCGCGCCCGACGCGACCGTGCCCGAGCGCGTCGACGTCCTGGCGGCGCTCGCCCGGCTCTCGCCGCGTGAGCGTGCGTGCGTCGTCCTGCGCTTCTACGAGGACCTCACGGTCCAGGAGACGGCCGAGCGGCTCGGCCTGAGCGCCGGCGCGGTCAAGCGCTACCCGTTCGACGCGAGCCGCCGCCTCGAGCCGCTGCTCGCGGACGGCTACGCGCTGTCCACCGAGGACGTCACCCCCCTGACGACGAGGAAGGCCGGACGATGAACGACGACCTCGGATCCGCCCTGCACGACATCGCCTCGCGCGCCGGCCGTGCGCACGAGCAGAGCCGCGACCTGACCGGCACGCTCCGGGCCTCGGCGCTCGTCGGTGCCGCGCGCCGCCGCCGCCGGACCCGCGCCGCCGTGACGTCGGGGGTCGCCGGGCTCGCCGTCGTGGCCGTGGCCCTGGGCGCCGACGCGGTCGGCGTGCGCTTCGACGCGGCCCCGCAGCCCGCGACGACGGAGACGGTCGCGCCGTCGCCGAGCGCGTCGGCACCGGCGAGCCCCAGCCCGTCGGCGAGCACGGTCGCGTTCCCGGTGGGCGACCCCGGCCTGCCGTTCGGGGTGTGCGGGTCGGTCGTGGGCTCCGCGCCGGCGGCACCCGTGACGTCGAGCGTGACGGTCGACACCGTGCTCGGCTCGCAGCAGGTCGCCGCGGACGGGACGCTCGACGTGACGACGATCCAGCGCACGCCCGGTGACGCGGCGATCACGCTCAGCGACGCGCGCGGGCCCCGGCTCGCCGTCGTGCACGACGGCGTCGTCGTGGCCGTGGCGGCGCACGGGTCCACCGGTCGCGACCCGGCGGCCGGCAACGACCCGGTCGAGTGGCGGATGCCGACGGACACGCTCGGCGAGCTCGACCACGCGTCCTGGTACCGGGACGGCGTCATGCGCGTCACGACGGGCCGCGTCGAGCTCACGGTCTGCGCTCCGGGCGAGGACGGCACCACCGTGCCCGGCTCCCCCGGCGTGGCGCTGCCGCCCGGGCAGTACGAGGTGCACCCGCTGCTCGAGGTGCGTCCCGTCGGCGACGGCGAGGCGGACCCGGAGCTCCCGGGGTACTACGAGGAGCACACGCTCGAGGAGATGCCCCAGATCGCGACCTCGCAGCCGTGGACGGCCTCGGGCTCGCCCGTGACGTTCACGGTCACCGCGGACGCCGCCCCGCCCGCCGCCAGCGCCACCGGCGGGTCCGCCCCGGCGCCCGTGGGAGACCTGGTCTGCGGCGCGCCCGCACCCACGCCCACCGACCCGGGCTCCGCGCTGCGGCTGACCGCGCAGGCGGACGTGCCGTCGTCGGCCGAGGGCGACGCGCTCGCACTGGACGCCGCGCTCGTCTGGGCGGGCGAGGGACGGCTCGTCGGCTGGGCGGGCATCGGCGTCCAGATGGTCCTCGTGCAGGACGGCACGATCGTGGCGGTGCCGGGCGACGGGCACCCCGCGACGGAGCTCCTCGACGTGCCGGTCGACCTGGGCAGCGGTGCACCGCTCGACGTGTCGGGCCGGGCGCGCGTGAGCCCGTGCGGGGCCGGGGACACCGGCCCGAGCCGCCCGCCCGCCGGCGACTTCGAGGTCTACGTCGTGGCGGCCGTGCGGATCGACGAGGCCGCCGCGGCCGGGCTGGCGCCGGGCACCGTCGTGCTCGTCGCACCGCCGTTCCCGGTGCAGGTCGCCGGTTGACCGACCCGCCCCCGCGGCGCACCAGCGCGGTGCGCCGCGGGGCGGGCTCGGGGCCGCTCGGGGCGGACCGCGCCACCGACCAACGATCGGGCCCGCCCGGTCGTCATGAGGGGCAGGTGGGCGGTCCCGTCCCCGACCGACGACGACGGAGGCGCAGTGGCCGACTGGGAGCACGTGCTCGACGCGCTGGTGCGCGAGCGCGGTGCGGCGCTCGTGCGGTACGCCGCGCTGCTGACCGGCGGCACCGCGGAGGCCGAGGACCTCGTGCAGGAGGCGCTGGTCAGGGCCTTCAGCCAGGGCCGCCCGCTGCGCGAGGCCCACGCGGCGGAGGCGTACGTCCGGCGCGCGGTCCTGACCGTCTTCCTCGACGGGTACCGGAGGCGGCGGCGCTGGAGCGGCGTGCGGCACCTCCTCGCCGGCGCCGAGACGACCGACGGCCCCGAGGACGCCTCGGCGGCGCGGGCCGACGTGCACGCCGCGCTCGCGACCCTGCGCCCGCGGCTGCGCGCGTGCGTCGTGCTCCGCTACTACGACGATCTGACCGTCCCCGAGATCGCCGGCCGCCTCGGGCTGTCCGACGGCACGGTCAAGCGCTACCTGTCCGACGCGATCCACGCGCTCGAGGGGGCGCTCGGGCCGCTGCCCGTCGCCCGCACCCTCGACGTGACCCTGCTGCCGACCGGGAGGACCCGATGAGCACCGACCTGTCCCGCGCCCTGCACGACGCCGTCGACGGCCCCGTCGCGGCCGGGCGCCCGGCACTCGACACGACGGGCGTCGCCGCGCGCATCCGGCGCCGGCGGGCGGTGCGGGCCGGTGTCCGCGGGACCGTCGGGCTCGGAGCCGCCGGTGCTGTCGCGCTCGGGGCTGCGACGCTGGCACGCAGCGACGCCGCCGGCCTCCCGGCAGCCGTCCCGGGGGCCGAACCGGGAGCGTGCGGGTCGGCGGCCGAGTCGCTCGGCAGCACGCACGGGGACGCCTCGATCGAGGTCGTCGGCGCGGGCGTCGGCGTGCTCAGCGCGACGAGCTGGCAGTACGACTCGCGTGGTCCGCTGGGCTCGCTGCAGGGCCGCGAGCTTGCCGTCTCGTTCACGACCGTGCTGGACGCGGGCCCGGGTGCGACCGCCGAGCTGGTCCCGTCCCTCGACGAGCCTCCCCACCTCGCCGTGGTGCGCGACGGCATCGTCGTCTCCGTCCCCGGGCCGGCGCGACGCACACCGGCTCAGGAGGCCGTGGACTCCCAGGCGCGGCTCGACCCGAGCGGCCTGAACCCCGGAGGGCACGATGCGAGCGCCCCTCGTGAGCTCGTGGTCGACCTCGCGGCGTGCGGCACGGACGGTGAGCCGCTGCCGCCCGGGCGCTACGACGTCTACGCGTGGACCGACGCCGCGTCGCCCGGCGAGCGCGTCGTCGACGGCCCCTGGGAGCTCGAGCTGCTCGAGCGTGCGTCCACCCCCGTGCCGCTTCCCGCGGGGTTCCCGGCCGACGTCCCGCTCGTACCCGGCGAGCTCGTCGAGGCGGTCGAGCTCGACGGGACGACCGCGAGCGGCTGGCTCGTCACGGTGGGGGTCGCCGGGACGGACGGCCGCCAGCGCGCCCTGCGGGCGCTCGCCGACGCCGGCTACACCGCGGCGTCCGCCGAGCTGCTGGACGGCGGGCGCACCCCGCAGTCGGGCCTCACGACGCTTCTCGACGCGCAGCACGTCGTCGAGCTCTCGGAGACGGTGGGCACCCGCCACGACCGTGAGCTCACGTACCGCATCCGGGAGCGCTGAGGCCACGAGCACCGGGGCGGCATCCCGGCCCCGGCGTCCCAAGCCGTGACCGGCGTCCGGGTCGCGCCGGCTCGCCACCGGCGCGACCCGGACGTCACAGCCGCGGGTCCACGGCCTCCGACTCGAGCGCGAGGACCGCGAACACCGCCTCGTGCACGCGCCACAGGGGTTCGCCGGCGCAGAACCGCGTGAGCGCCTCGAGGCCGAGCACGTACTCGCGCAGCGCGAGCGAGCGCTTGCGCCCCAGGTGCCGCGAGCGCAGCCGCTCGAGGTTCGCGGGCTCGGTGTAGTCGGGGCCGTAGATGATGCGCAGGTACTCGCGGCCGCGGACCTTGATCCCCGGCTGCACGAGGCCCTTGCGGGCTCGGGTCAGGTTGGCGAGAGGCTTGACGACCATGCCCTCGCCGCCGTCACCCGTGAGGTCCTCCCACCACGTGACGCCGGCCGCGACGGACGCGGGGTCGCCGGTGTCGACGACGAGACGCCGCGTCGCGGTCAGCACGCCGGTGGGGTCCGCGGCGACGAGCGCGTCGGCGACGCCCAGGTGCCACAGGTGGTCGCGGGTCTCGAACGTGCCGGCCTCGCTCGCGAGCACCTGGAACGGCGCGAGGCGCACGCCGTCGAGCCCGTCGGTCGGCCACACGTAGCGGCGGTACGCGTCGGCGAACTGCTCGGCGTTGCCGAGCCGCGAGCGCGTCGACGCGAGCAGGGCGTCGACGGGCAGGCCCCGCGCCGCCGCGGCCTCGAGCGAGGCGACGGCGGCCGGCAGCGCGGCCCGGGCTGCCGCGCCGACGCTCGCGTACTGCGTGCGCAGCAGCTCCTCGGCCTTGACGGACCACGGCATGAGCTCGGCGTCGAGCAGGACCCAGCCCGTCGCCGCGCCGTCGGGCCCGAGCGTGTCCCAGGACCCCGTGGCGTCGAGGGCCGCGCGGACCACCGCGAGCAGCGCCTCGGACCGCGCGTCGTCGAAGAACGGTCGCCCGGTGCGGGTGTGCACGACCCCCGTCACGCCCGGGGGCATCCCGAAGCGCGACGCGGCCACGTCGGCGTCGCGGCACACGAGGACGACCGCGCGCGAGCCCATGTGCTTCTCCTCGCACACGACCTGCGCGACGCCGTCCGCACGGTAGGCGTCGAACGCCTGCGTGGGGTGCTCGAGGAGCGGGCCGTCGGGTGCGGTCGCGCAGGGGCTCATCGTGGGCGGCAGGTAGATCAGCCGGCGCGGGTCGACGGCGAACCGGCTCATGACCTCGAGCGCGCCGGCGGCGTTCTCGGCGGCCACGGAGACGCGCCCGTGCAGGGCGGTCTCGACGACGCGCTTGCCGAGGACGTCGGTCACGTCGAGCACGCCCGGGTCGCGGCGCGCGCCCACCCCGACGCTCGCCGCACCGTCGGCGTCGGCCGCGTCACCGGCGTCGGCCGCGTCACCCGGCACGACGAAGGGCTTGGCCGGCGCATACCAGACCTGCTGCGCGGGCACCTGCACGAGCTCGCGCTCGGGGTAGCGCAGCGCGGTCAGCGCCCCGCCGAACACGCACCCGGTGTCGAGGCAGAGCGTGTTGTTGACCCAGGCCGGCACCGGCGTCGGCGTGTGCCCGTAGAGCACCATGGCGCGGCCCCGGTAGTCCTCGGCCCACGGGTAGCGCACGGGCAGGCCGAACTCGTCGGTCTCGCCCGTCGTCTCCCCGTACAGCGCGAACGAGCGCACGCGCCCCGAGGCGCGGTTGTGGAACGCCTCCTTGAGGCCCGCGTGCGCGACGACGAGCGCCCCGCCGTCGAGCACGAGGTGCGCGACGAGCCCGTCGCAGAACGCCCGCACCTCGGCACGGAACTCCGGGGTCTCCCCCTCGAGCTGCGCGAGCGTCTCCGCGAGGCCGTGCGACGTCTGCACCTGCCGGCCGTCGAGCGCGCGGACGAGCTTGTTCTCATGGTTGCCCGGGACGGCGAGCGCGTGCCCCGCCCCCACCATCCCCATGACGAGCCGCAGGACGCCGGGGCTGTCGGGGCCGCGGTCGACGAGGTCGCCGACGAACACCGCACGCCGCCCCTCCGGGTGGACGGCGTCGACCGGCCGCCCCTCGGCGTCGTGCTCGACCACGTAGCCGAGCCGCCCGAGCAGCTCCTCGAGCTCCGCCCGGCAGCCGTGCACGTCCCCGACCACGTCGAACGGCCCGGTCTCGTCGCGCCGGTCGCTGCGCAGCGGCTGCCGCTCGATCACGGCCGCCGCGACCTCCTCGACCCCCCGCAGCACGTGCACGGTCCGGAAGCCCTCGCGGCTCAGGCTGCGCAGCGAGCGCCGCAGCTGGTCGCGCTGGCGCCGGACCACGTGGGCGCCGAAGCCGCGGTCGGTGCGGGCCGCGTTGCGCTCGACGCACACGGCCTCGGGGACGTCGAGCACGATCGCGACCGGCAGCACGTCGTGCGCGCGGGCCAGGTCGACGAGCGAGCGCCGCGCCGCCTGCTGGACGTTCGTCGCGTCGACGACCGTGAGCAGCCCGGCGTCGAGGCGCGTCGCCGCGACGTGGTGCAGCACGTCGAACGCCGCGGCGGTGGCGGCCTGGTCGTTCGGGTCGTTCGAGACGAGCCCGCGGCAGAAGTCCGACGACAGCGTCTCGAACGGTCCGAAGTGCTCGGCCGCGAACGTCGACTTGCCCGAGCCGGAGACCCCGACCAGCACGACGAGCGACAGGGCCGGGACGGTCAGCGCGGTCATCGCGCCGCCTCCTCGGCCCGGCGGAACACGGCCATCTGGGTCGGCGGGCCGACGTCCGGGTCGTCCTCGCCGACGGGCAGCAGCTCGACGCCGTACCCGTACCGCCCGGCGGTCGCGTGCGCCCACGCGGCGAGCTCCGCGCGCGTCCACTCGAACCGGTGGTCGTGGTGGCGCATCGACCCGGCGGCCAGCGTCGGGTAGCGGACGTTGTGCTCGGCGTTGGGGGTGGTCACGACGACGGTCGCGGGCGACGCCGCGCCGAACACCGCGTGCTCGAGCGCGCCGAGCCGCGGCGGGTCGACGTGCTCGACCACCTCCATGAGCACCGCGGCGTCGAAGCCCGCGACCCGCGCGTCGGTGTACGTAATCGACGACTGCGCGAGCTCGACCCGCGCGCGCAGCCGCTCGGGGAGCGTGTCGAGGTGCAGCCGCCGCGCGGCGAGCTCGAGCGCCCGGTGCGAGACGTCGACACCGAGCACCCGCTCGACCCCCTTCTCCCGCAGCAGCGCCCGCAGCAGCACGCCCTCGCCGCACCCGAGGTCGACGACGCTGCGCGCACCGACCGCGCGGAGCTGCTCGACGACCGCGTCGACGCGCAGGCGGGCGAGCGGGGCGCGGGTCGGCTCGGGCCCTGGTTCGACGTCGTGCGTCGCGGCGGGGTCGTCCGGGGTCACGGAGTCGTCCGGGGTCGCGAGCTCGTCCGGGCTCGGGGCGCCGCCGGGGGACGCCTGCTCGTCCCGGCTCGGGGCGCCGTCCGGGGTCGCGGTGCCGTCCCGGCCCGCGTCGCCGTCCGCGGTCGGGACGTCCTCCGGCAGCTCCTCCGCGACGGAGTCGTCGTCCGCGTCGGGGAGCACGTCGTCGACCTCGGCGAGCCGAGCCACCGCGGAGTCCGCGAGCACGCGCCGGTTCGCGAGGTAGCGCCGGGCGATCTCCTCGCGCGCCGGGTGGCGTGCGAGCCAGCCCTCCCCCGCCCGGACCAGCTTGTCGACCTCGTCGGTGCCCACCCAGTAGTGCTTCGCGACGTCGAGCGTCGGCAGCAGCACGTAGAGGTGGCTCAGCGCATCGGCCACCCGCATGGTCCCCGTCAGGTGCAGGTCGACGTAGCGCGAGTCACCCCACGCCGGCACCTGCGGGTCGAGCGGCACCGGCGTCGCGCGCACGGTCCACCCCAGCGGCTCGAAGAGGCGGACCGCCGCCTCGACGCCACCGCGGCACGGCACCGCCGGCACCCGCACCTCGAGCGGCCACTCCCTCCCGGGGAGCTCGGGCCGCGCCTCGCACCGGCCCGCCATCGCGGAGCGGAACACCCTCCCGAGCGCGACCGCGAGCATCGACGACGCCGCGTAGGGGCGGTCGTTGACGTACTCCGCGAGGCTGAACGCCGAGTCCCTCGACCCGCGGCCCTTCCCGCGGACGAGCGCGACGGGGTCGACCTCGAGCAGCAGAGCGACGGTGCACCGGCGCTCGTCGGCCTCGGGGTAGAACACGTGCGCGACCCCGACCGACTGCTCGAAGGCCTGGACCCGCGCGGGGTGCTTGTGCAGCAGGAACCCGAGGTCGCTCGCGTCGTCGGTCTCGGTCGTCAGCTCCAGCAGCACCCGCGCATCCTGGCACGCGGGCGCAGATCGACCGAGGTGAAAACGCGCGCGGGCGGCCGGACGGGTGAGCGCCGCCGTCCGGGTCAGGCCGCGAGCGCCGCGTCGACCGTCTCGTGGATCGTGAAGACCTGCGTGAGCGCCGTGATGCGGAAGACCTTGAGCAGCCGCTCCGAGTCGATCACGAGCTGGAGGCGGCCGCCGTGGCCGCGCACCTTCTTGAGCACGCCGACGAGGACGCCGAGGCCCGTGGAGTCCATGAACCGCACGGGTGTGAGGTCGACGACCAGGTCCGTGCGTCCCTCGTCGATGAGGCTCGCGAGCCGTTCCCGCAGGACCGACGCCGTGTAGACGTCGATCTCCCCGGAGACCTCGACCACGGTCACGTCACCCACCGCCCGGCTGACAACTCCGACGTCCATGCCCCACACCCCGTTTCGTCGGTTCGGCGTCATTCAAACAGACCGACGGGCGCTGCGGCGCCATCGCGTCCGTGTCGTCCGGGTACGCCGCCCGTCAGGGCGACCCCGGGACGCCCTGACGGAGGCCCGGTCACCGGGGCCGCGCCCGGTCACGCGGGCCGGGCCCGGCCGGCCGAGGAGCGACTCTGCCATGATCGGCCGGTGCCGCTCCGCCCCCCGGTTCCCGACGCCGACGCCGGCACCGCTGCCGCGCGGCCCCGCGTGGGCAGCACGAGCGCGAGGTCCGCCCCGTGAGGACGAGCGCGGGTTACGGCACGCGCCCGGACGTGCTGCCGGCGGCGCTGCGGGATGCCGCCCGGGACCCGGGCTCCGGGGTCCGGGTGCTCGACGCCGCCGAGGACGCGCTGCGCTCCGGCGAGAGCCTCGGGAGGTTCGCGGCGCAGGACGGCGTGACGCTCGCCTGGCCCGACGGCCCCGGCGTCGCGCGCAGCCGGTGGGTCGACGACGCCGACCGCGTCGCCCAGGTCGACCGGTCGCTCGCGGCACGGGTGACCGGGGGCGCCCGGGTCGTCCTCGTCCCCGACAACCTCGTGGTGCCGTCCGTCGAGCTCCCCGTGGCGGTCCTGCGCGCGCATCTCTCGGCCGTCGCGGAGGCGTTCGCGGGGTTCTGGGTGTTCAGCCCCGACGACCGGCTGCTCGTGGACTGCCGGTGGGACGGCGGGCTCGTCGTCGGACCGGTCCCGGGCGGGCGCCCGTCTCCCCCGGCGCGCTGAGGCCCAGCCCGTCAGCCCTGCGCCGGAGCGGGGCGAGCCCGCTCCGCCGCGAGCGCCGCCCGGTACTCCTCGGTCGTCCCGTCGGGCCGCACCTCCTGCAGCACGTGGTCGCGCACCCCGAGCCCGCGCAGCGTCGAGCCGAGCCGCGCGACGTCCTGCGAGGTCAGGACCGTCGGGTCCACGGTCGTCCGGACCTGCACGTCGACGCCCGAGTCGAGCACGAGCCGCAGCGAGGCGAACGCGGCGTCCGCGCTCGGGCCGACCCGGGTGATCGCCTCGTACAGCGACGCGGGGGCCTTGACGTCGAGCCCGACCCAGTCGGCGAGCGGCAGCACCTCCGCGAGCCGGCGCGGGTAGGCCCCCGACGTGTGCAGCCCGACGAGGTAGCCCGCGTCGCGCACCTCGCGCATCGCCGCCGCGAGCGCGTGCTGGCGCGTCGGCTCCCCGCCCGAGAACACCACGCCGTCGAGCAGCCCGTGCCGTCGCGCGAGCAGGGCCCGGACCCGCGACCACGGGACGGTGCCCGGGGTGCGCGGGTCGATCAGCGACGGGTTGTGGCAGTACGTGCACTCCCACGGGCAGCCCTGCAGGAACAGGGTCGCGACGAGCCTGCCCGGCCAGTCGCACGTCGACAGCGCCGTGAGCCCCGCGATCTCGAGCGCGTCACCCGAGCCGGCGGGACCCGCACCGCTCACGCGCGGACCGGCTCGAGGAACGGCGTGCGCTCGGCGTGCTCGCCCTTCTTGCCGATGTTGAACGAGCTCACGGGCCGGTGGTAGCCCATGACGCGCGTCCACACCTCGCACACGACGGGGTCCGCGCCGGGCCGCTCGTCGCCGCAGCGCTCGCACGTCGGGTGCTCCCCCGCGAGGTAGCCGTGGTTCGGGCAGATCGAGAACGTCGGCGTGATCGTGATGTACGGCAGCGCGTACGTCGACAGCGACCGGCGCACGAGCTCGCGGCACGCCTGCGCCGTGCTCAGCCGCTCGGACATGTACAGGTGCAGCACCGTGCCGCCCGTGTACTTGCGCTGCAGCTCCTCCTGGCGCTCGAGCGCCTCGAACGGGTCGTCGGTGAAGCCGACCGGGAGCTGCGAGGAGTTCGTGTAGTACGGGTTGGCGTCGGTGCCGGCCTGGATGATGTCCGCGAACCGCTTGCGGTCCTCCTTGGCGAACCGGTACGTCGTCCCCTCGGCCGGCGTGGCCTCGAGGTTGTACAGGTGCCCCGTCGCCTCCTGGAACTCGACCATGCGTGCGCGGACGCGGTCGAGGAGCCGGACAGCGAGCGCGTGCCCGTCGTCCGTCGTGACGTCCTCGAGGTCCGACGTGAAGTTCCGGACCATCTCGTTGATCCCGTTGACGCCGATCGTCGAGAAGTGGTTGTCGAGCGTGCCGAGGTAGCGCTTCGTGTAGGGGAACAGGCCCTCGTCGATGTACTTCTGGATGACCGTGCGCTTGACCTCGAGGGAGTCCCGGGCGAGGTCGAGCAGGCGGTCGAGCTCGCGCAGCAGCGTCGCCTCGTCGCCCCGGTACAGGTAGCCGAGCCGCGCGCAGTTGACGGTCACGACGCCGAGCGACCCCGTCTGCTCCGCAGAGCCGAACAGCCCGTTGCCGCGCTTGAGCAGCTCGCGCAGGTCGAGCTGGAGGCGGCAGCACATCGAGCGCACGTCGCCCGGCTTCATGTCGGAGCGGATGAAGTTCTGGAAGTACGGCAGCCCGTACTTCGCGGTCATCGCGAACAGCAGCTCGGCGTTCTCGGACTCCCACGGGAAGTCCTCGGTGATGTTGTACGTCGGGATCGGGAACGTGAAGACCCGGCCGCTCGCGTCCCCGTCGGTCATGACCTCGATGTACGCGCGGTTGATCAGGTCCATCTCGACCTGCAGGTCGCCGTACGTGAAGTCCATCGGCTCGTCGGCGATGAAGGGCACCTGCTCGCGCAGGTCCTCGGGGCACGTCCAGTCGAACGTGAGGTTCGTGAACGGCGTCTGCGTGCCCCAGCGCGACGGCACGTTGAGGTTGTAGACGAGCTCCTGGATGCCCTGCTTGACCTGGGCGTACGTCAGCGCGTCGACCCGCACGTACGGGGCCATGTACGTGTCGAACGAGCTGAACGCCTGCGCGCCCGCCCACTCGTTCTGCATCGTCCCGAGGAAGTTGACGATCTGCCCGATCGCCGAGCTGAAGTGCTTCGGGGCGCGCGCCTCGACCTTGCCCGGGACGCCGTTGAGACCCTCCTGCAGCAGCGTGCGCAGCGACCAGCCCGCGCAGTAGCCCGAGAACATGTCGAGGTCGTGGATGTGCAGGTCGCCCTCGCGGTGCGCCCGGCCGATCTCCGGGGCGTACACATGGCTCAGCCAGTAGTTCGCGACGACCTTGCCCGCGGTGTTGAGGATCATCCCGCCCAGCGAGTAGCCCTGGTTGGCGTTGGCGTTGACGCGCCAGTCGCTGCGGTCGAGGTACTCGTCGATCGACGAGCCGACCTCGACGACGGGGTGGTGCTGCATGACGGTCTCCTCCGGCGGGCTGTGCGGGGTGCGGGTCCTGCGGTGCCGCGCCGCCTGTCCGGAATGTCTTCACAACATGTGGTGGTCCGCGCGGCGCCGGGCAACAAGATGTGGCATTTCTATGCCCGGAGGCCCCGCGCGCCTGGGGACCTTGGTCCCGTGCCTCGCGCTGCCGGGCTGCGGGCCTGCGCAGGGACGACGATGCGCGTCCGGGCGCCCCGGCGTGTCGCTCCCGGCGCGGCCTCAGCGCGCGAGCGTGAACCGCACGGGATCGCCCGGGCGCAGCTGGGCCGCGGCGGACAGACCGTCGGTGCGCACCACGGCGAGCACCGGGTAGCCGCCCGTGACGGGGTGGTCGGGCCCGAACACGACCGGCTGCCCGTCGGGCGGGACCTGCACGGCCCCGACGACGAGGCCCTCGGACGGCAGCTCCCCGCGCGGCGTTCGCGGCAGCGGCGGCCCGGCCAGCCGGAGCGCGATGCGGTCGCTCGACGGCGTCACCCGGTAGACCGCGCGGGTGAGCACGTCGAGCGCGTCCGGGACGAACCAGTCGAGCCGAGGGCCGGGCAGGACGGGCAGGACGGGCGGGACGGGCGGGACGTCGCGCTCGGGGCCGACGTGCGGAGCCGCCGTGCCGAGCTCCGGGAGCCCGCGCGTGCCGGTGCCGACCGGCAGCACGTCCCCCGCGGCCAGCGGCGGGGGCCCGAGCCCCGAGAGCCGGTCCGCCGACCGCGACCCGAGCACCGCCGGGACGGCCACGCCGCCACGCACCGCGACGTACGTGCGGAGCCCGTGCTCCGCCGTCCCGAGCCGGAGCCGCGACCCGGCCGGCAGCCGGAGCGCCGCACCGTGGTCGACCGGCGCCTCGTCGACCCACGCCGGGCCGACCGCCCCCGTGAGCGCGACGACCGTGGTCTGCAGCGCGTGCACCTCGAGCCCGCCGAGCAGCACCTCGAGCGCGGCCGCCCCGGGCTCGTTGCCGACGAGCCGGTTGCCGAGCCGCAACGCCGCCGGGTCCGCGGTGCCCGACCGCCCGACCCCCACCGCGGCGAAGCCCGGGCGGCCGGCGTCCTCGACGAGCGTGAGGACGCCCGGGGCCAGCACCTCGATCACGGGGCGTCCCCGAGGTCCACGAAGCGCACGCGGGCGCCCGGGACGAGCAGCGCCGGGTGGGCGCGCGCCGCGTCGAACAGCACCGCGTCGGACCGTCCGATCAGCCGCCAGCCCCCGGGCGTCGCCGCCGGGTAGACGGCCGTGAACTCCCCGGCGAGCGCCACCGACCCTGCGGGCACCCGCTCGCGCGGGCTCGACCGGCGCGGGACGTGCAGCGCCGGGTCGACGCCCGTCAGGTACGCGAACCCCGGCATGAAGCCACCGAACGCGACGACGTGGTCGCGCCCGGTGTGCCGCGCGACGACCTCCGCGCGGGTGAGGCCGGTCAGCGCTGCGACCTCGTCGAGGTCCGGCCCGTCGTAGTGCACGCCCAGACGGACCGCGCCCTCCGGTGAGCGGGTGTCGTGGGCCGGTCCCCCGCCCGTCAGCGCCCGACGCCCGACCGCGTGCACGTGCTGCTCGATGTCACCGGCGGGCGTGCCCGCGGCGAACCGGACGAGCACCGTGCGGGCCGCGGGGACGAGGTCCTCGGTCCCCGGCGGAGGGTCGGCGCGCAGCGCGGCGTCGAGCACCCGAACCTCGTCCAGGCCGGCGACGTCGACCAGGAACGCGCGTTCGCCGTAGGGCTGGATGCGCACCTCGCCGGGGGCGGGGTCGACGGGGGCGTCCGCAGCGGCGTCGTCCGCCGTGCCGTGGTCCGCTCCGGCGGCGTCGTCCGCCGTGCCGTGGTCCGCTCCGGCGGCGTCGTCCGCCGTGCCATGGTCCGCTCCGGCGGCGTCGTCCGCCGTGACGAGGTCGGCGTCCGTCGGGTCGGGGTCGGCGTCCGCGTCCGGCAGGCTCACGCGGTGAACGACCGGAGCTCGACCCCCGACAGCTCGAGGCCCGCGTGCACCGACCGCAGCAGCGCGAGCGCGCCCGGGGTGTCCGAGTGCACGCACAGGGACTCGGCGGCGACCTCGACCACCGTCCCGTCGACGGCCACGACGACGCCCTCACGGGCGAGCCGGACCGCGCGCGCAGCGGCGAGCGCGGGGTCGGCCACGACGGCGCCAGGCTGCGAGCGCGGGACGAGCGTGCCCTGCGGCGTGTACCCGCGGTCGGCGAACGCCTCGGCGACGACCCGCAGCCCCGCCTCGCGGGCGCACGCGAGCAGCCGGGAGCCCGGCAGGCAGAGGACCGCCAGGCTCGCGTCGAACCGTGCGACGGCGTCGACGACCGCGCGGGCCTGCGCCTCGTCGTGCACCACGCTGTTGTACAGCGCGCCGTGCGGCTTGACGTACGCGACGGCTCCCCCGGCCGACCGGGCCAGGGCCGCGAGCGCACCGAGCTGGTACGTGGTCTCGGCGCGCAGCACGTCGGCGGGCACGTCGAGCGGGCGGCGCCCGAAGCCGACGAGGTCCCGGTACCCGACGTGCGCCCCGATCGCGACGCCGCGCTCGACGGCACCCGCGCAGGTGGCGGCCATGATCTCGGGGTCGCCCGCGTGGAACCCGCACGCGATGTTCGCGCTGGTCACGAGGTCGAGCAGCGCGGCGTCGAGCCCCGGCTCCCCGAGCCGCCACACCGCGTACCCCTCGCCGAGGTCGCAGTTCAGGTCGATGTGCACGCCTCCATCCTGGCGCGCCGCGGGAGGTCGGGCCAGGGTGCGTCCTGCCCTCCTCCGTCTCCGGCGGTGCGCGCCCTGAGGAGCGCGCGACCCCGACGTCACCGGCGCGTCGGCCACCCCGCTACGGTCGGGCGGTGGACACCCTGCGAGACGCCCTGGACCGGGCGACGCGCATCGTCGTGGCGCGGGGCATCGAGTTCGACCCGACCCCGGTCAAGCGCAGGCAGGCCCCGCGCAACGAGATCGTCGGCCAGGTCGACGACCCTGCGGCCCTGGCGCAGCTCCCCGCGGCGCTACGCCTCGCCGACGTGCAGGAGCTCGGGGGCATGTGGATAGCCGCACCGAGCCCGATCCTCGCGCTCTACGCCGACCTTGAGCTCCTGGGGACGGTCCGACTGGTCGGGGGTCCGTGGGTCAGCTCGCCGTGGTGGGCCTGGGACATGCAGCTCCGGGAGCCGGAGCGGCTCGCGCGCTGGATGGACGAGCACGTCCCGGGCTCGGGACACGCCTGCACGGAGCCGTGACCGGAGGGCGGCGCGCAGCCGTCGCCCCCTCGTCCGGCGCAGGGCCCCCGCCGCGCACGACCTCGTCGACCGTCGCCGGACGGGACCCGGTGCGAGGATGGCCGACGTGCTGGGATCCGACGGGCTGCTCGACGTGCTGCTCTCGGGCGGGCGCCGCGACGACCGCCTCACGCACGTGCGCCACCTGCCCGCGCGCGAGGGCGTCCGGGCGGACTGGCCGTCGTGGGCCGACCCGGACCTCGTCGCCGGGTACCGCGCGCTGGGCGTCGAGCGTCCGTGGCGTCACCAGGTCGAGGCAGCCGACGCCGCGTGGTCCGGCCGGCACACGGTGCTCGCGACGTCGACGGGCTCGGGCAAGTCGCTCGCGTTCTGGCTGCCCTCGCTGACGGCCGTCCGCACCGACCGCGCCGCCGGGCTGCTCGACCCCGGGCGCATCGAGACGGTCGCGCGTCGCGGCTCGGTGCTCTACCTGTGCCCGACGAAGGCCCTCGCGCACGACCAGCTCGGCGGGCTCGACCGGCTCGTCACCGCTGCGCGCACCCGCGACATCCGCGTCGCGGCGTGCGACGGCGACACCGGCTTCGACGAGCGCCGCTGGGTCCAGGAGCACGCCGACGTCGTCCTGACGAACCCCGACTTCCTGCACTTCGCGCTGCTGCCGAACCACCGGCGCTGGTCCCGGCTGCTCGGGTCGCTGCGCTACGTCGTGGTTGACGAGTGCCACGCGTTCCGCGGGGTGTTCGGCGCGCACGTCGCCGCGATCCTGCGCCGGCTGCGGCGGCTCGCGGTGCACTACGCGCCGACCCCCGCCGGGCGGCGCACGGACGGTCCCGTGCTCGCAGGACCGGGCGGGCCGGTGTTCCTGCTCGCGTCCGCGACGACCGCCGACCCCGCCGCGAGCGCCGCCCGGCTGCTGGGCGTCGGGCCGGACTCGATCGCGACCGTGACGGAGGACACCTCCCCGGCCGGGCGGAAGACGTTCGTGCTCTGGCAGCCGCCCGAGCTGCCCGGCGCGAGCGGCCCGTGGGCCGACCTCGTCCCCGAGGAGGACCCGTGGGCGACGCCGCTCCCGCACCCCGAGCCGGTCGATCCCGTGATCACGAGGGAGCCCGACCGGGACGCGTCGGACGGCGGCGCGGCCGTGGCCGGTGCAGCGGCGACGGAGACGCGTACCGGCACCGGGTCGCACCCGGGAGGGGTCGGCATCCAGCTCTCCGGAGGAGTGACCGACCCCGCTGCGGACCCCCGTTCCCTCGTCGCCGTCTCGCCCGTCGCGGGCCTCCCGACGCAGGACGCCGACCCGGGCGGCGCGGCGGCGCTCGCCCCGCACGAGGGGTCCGGCCCGCGCGGCA
The DNA here is from genome assembly GCF_006538745.1 of Cellulomonas cellasea. Classification (GTDB taxonomy): domain Bacteria; phylum Actinomycetota; class Actinomycetes; order Actinomycetales; family Cellulomonadaceae; genus Cellulomonas_A; species Cellulomonas_A cellasea. Next base: position 63,180 of record NZ_BJLR01000004.1, read on the forward strand.
CCGGGGAGAACGTCGTGACCGACCCCTCGGACCGGCCGCGGCGCTCGGTCACCGCGGAGACGGCCGACCTGCTCGCCGACCTGACCGCGGCCGGCGCGCGCACGCTCGCGTTCACCCGGTCGCGGCGCGCGGCCGAGTCCGTGGCGACCGTCACCCGGAACCACCTGAGCCAGATCGACGAGCGCCTCGCCCGCACGGTCGCGGCCTACCGCGGCGGGTACCTGCCCGAGGAGCGGCGCGCGCTCGAGGGGGCGATCCGCGACGGCCGGCTGCGGGCGCTGGCCACGACGAACGCGCTCGAGCTCGGTGTCGACATCACGGGCCTGGACGCCGTGCTGATCGCCGGGTGGCCGGGCACGCGGGTGTCGCTGTGGCAGCAGGCGGGACGTGCGGGGCGGGCCGGAGCGGACGGGCTCGTCGCGCTGATCGCGCGCGAGGACCCGCTCGACACGTTCCTCGTGCACCACCCGGAGGCGGTGTTCGACACCCCGGTCGAGGCGACGGTCTTCGACCCCGCGAACCCGTACGTCCTCGCGCCGCACCTGTGCGCGGCCGCCGCCGAGCTGCCGCTGCGGGAGGACGAGCTCGCGCTGTTCGGGCCCGACACCCGGGCGCTGCTCGACGTGCTCGTCGAGCGGGGTGCGCTCCGGCGCCGCGCGGCAGGGTGGTTCTGGACGCACGCCGAGGCGGCGGCGCGCCTGACCGACCTGCGCGGGACCGGGGGCGACCCGGTGCGCGTGGTCGAGGCGGGGACCGGGCGGATGCTCGGCACGGTCGACGCCGCCGCGGCCGACGCGACCGTGCACCCCGGGGCGGTGTACGTGCACCAGGGCGCGACGTTCGTCGTCTCCGAGCTGCACCTCGCGGACGCCGTGGCGCTCGTCGAGCAGCGCGACGTCGACTACGGCACGTGGTCGCGCTGGGCGACGTCGACGGAGATCCGGGCCGTGCAGCGCGAGCGGCGCTGGGGCCCGGTCACCTGGGGCTTCGGGGCCGTCGACGTCACGAGCCAGGTGCTCAGCTACCAGCGCAAGCGCATCCCGGACCTGCAGGTGCTCGGCACGGAGCTGCTCGAGCTGCCGGCGCGCACGCTCCAGACGACCGCCACCTGGTGGACGGCACCCGCCGAGGTCCTCGAGGCCGCGGGCGTCACGGTCGAGCTCGCGCCCGGCGCGCTGCACGCCGCCGAGCACGCGTCGATCGGTCTCCTCCCGCTGCTCGCGACGTGCGACCGCTGGGACCTCGGCGGGGTGTCCACCGCGCTGCACGCGGACACCGGGATGGCGACCGTCTTCGTGCACGACGCCTACCCCGGCGGTGCGGGCTTCGCCGAGCGGGGGTACGCGCTCGGCGAGACGTGGCTCCGGGCGACCCGCGACGCCGTCGCCTCCTGCCGGTGCACGCGAGGGTGCCCGGCGTGCGTGCAGTCGCCCAAGTGCGGGAACGCGAACAACCCGCTGGAGAAGGCCGCCGCGGTCCGACTGCTCGACGCCGTGCTCGCCCACGCCGTCCCTGGCTGATCGGTCGTCCCGGCCCCGCGACCGCGGGAGACCCCGCACCAACCCGTCCGCGGAAGCCTGGCCAGCCACCCACGAGCCGTCGACGCACCGGGCTCCGCGCTCGCCGTCGCACCGCACGGGCCGCGTGGACCCGGTCAGCTGCGCGCCGAGACCGGACCGGCGCGGGCCCGGGCCGTCGCGGGGCCGGCCGCCGAGGCACGGACCGTGCTCACGGCGACCACGCCGGAGCCCGTGTCGCTGCACGACACGAGCCGCACGTCGTTCCGGCGGGCCACCGCCTGCGCGATCTCGCAGGCCTCGGCCGCTCCTCCGTGGTCGAGCAGGTGCTGCGCGGCCGCGAGCGCGGCGAGGTCGGCGCCCGCCTGCGCGCGACCCCGGGCGCCTTGGGCACCCACGAGCAGCGCGACGACTGCGAGCAGCGCGCCGGCGACGGCGACGACACCGAGCACCAGGACCGTGCCCGAGCCGCTCTCGTCCGGGCGGCCGCGCCGGACACCACGACCCACGCGCGACCCGCTCTCGTCCGCCCACCCGCGCCGGGCACCAGGAGGCGCGCCCGAGCCGCCCTCGTCCCCGTGGCCGGGCCGGACGCCACGAGCCGGACCGGCGCGGCCGATACCCCGACCGGTCCGCACGGACCGGACGCGGCGCACCCGTGCGTCGGCAGGCGCCGGCGTCCTCCGCCGTGTCAGGGGCGCACCCGCGCGTCCGACGCCGTCCGCCGGCGCCGCGCAGAGCTGCGAGCCCGCGTGCGCCGACGTCCCCCGCCTCGTCATGGCTCGACCCAGGCGACCGCGCTCGCCCGGGCCACGAGCGGACCGGTCCGCATGCCCCTGCTCACGACGGCGTCGCTCACGGAGACGGTCACCCAGTCCCCGCTGCGCGCGACCGTGACGTCCGCGTCCGGGCCCGCGACGCGCGCGGCGGTCGCCCGCACGCCGGACTCGTCGTCGCCGATCGCCGCCGCACGCGCACCCGCCCGGGCTGCGTCGGCGCACCGGAGCTGCGTGAGCGCCGACGCGACGAGGACGAGGAGCGCCACGAGGAGCAGCACGACCGCCGGCAGCACCACCGCGAGCTCCGCCGTGACGCTCCCGCGTTCGTGCGCCGCGTCGCGCCCCGCGGCACCCACGGCGGTCCGATCGCCCTCGCCACGCCGTGCGCTCACACCGACAGCGCTCCGCGGATCAGGCCCAGGAGCAGCCCCTGCACCTCACCGCTGCGCAGCACCACGACGAGAAGGCCCGCGAACCCGACGGCCGCGACCGTCGCGATCGCGTACTCCGCGGTGGCCATGCCCGCGTCCGCGCCCGCGAGGACCCGGCCCTGCACGACGCGCGCGACGGTCCGCGTGCGTCCTGCCCGCTGCGTCGGCGTCCCCTCGCCGGCGGTGGCGTCTCCGCTCGGGGGGACGGGTGCGGGAACGGGGGTGCGCCGCGTCGAGAGGTGGGCGGCGCGCGTCCGGGGACGGGGAGCCGTCGGCGCAGGACCGTGCCCGCCGGGTCGGGTGCGTCGGGCCGGGTGGAGATCGGTGGTGGTGCGCATGGCAGTCCTCCTTCGGGGGCGCCCTCGCGGCGCCTCGTGGATCCCACGGTGGCGTCCGTGCGCGCCACGCGGACCGGGGGAACCCGCCGCCGCCCACCGCGCGCGCCGCGACGAGGGCTGGGGGTGCACCGGGTCTCGGCGCGCGTCGATCTGACCCGCGACCGGCGAGCGGCTACCGGCACGACCTCCGAGCGCTCCGACGCCTGTCGACGTCCGACGCCGCAACCCGCCTGCACGCTTCAGCGGCACGCACGACCGACGCCGCGCTCACCTGCGCCCTTCAGCGGCCCGCACGGCCGATGCCGCAGCCTCACCGGTGCCGGTCAGCGGCCCGCACGGCCGACGACGCAGCCCCTCTGGTGCCCGTCAGCGGCCCGCGTGCCCGGCGCCGGACACAGCGACGCCCGGTCCACCCCCTGGACCGGGCGCCGCCTTCACGGGCGTGCTCACAGGTCAGGACCCGGTGCACCGCCCAGCCTCGTGGTGCCCGGTCGGGGCAGATGACGGGGTCGCGGCTCGCCGGACACCGCCGGTCTTCGTCGAGGGGGGACGTCGTGAGCCGCAGGGGTCGTGCCGGGACGTGCTGGCGGCGAGCAGGGTTCCCACCGGGTCACCTCCCTCGCGTCGTCGCGCCGATGCGACAGCGGCAGGTTATGCAAAAGCCGCAGACCCGGCAACGTGTGTCTCGCGCGGGAGGGTGGGGAGCCCCTCAGCCGAGGAGCCCGCCCGCGAGCGACAGGACGACGGGCACGAGCCCGAGCAGCACGAACGCCGGGAGCAGGCACAGCCCGAGCGGCAGCACGAGCCGGACGCCGAGACGCCCGGCGGCCTCGCGCGCGGTGCGCCGCCGGTCGCGGTTCACCTCGTCCGCAGCGGCGCGCAGGCGCGGTCCGGGCGCCGCCCCGGAGGTCCACGAGTCCGCGAGGCACTCCGCGACCGGTGCGAGGCGGGACGGCGCACCCGCCCACGCCGCCGACCATCCCGCACCCAGCACGAGCGCCCGGGCAGCGGCCGTCAGCGCGGCGCCGTCGTCGCCACCGACAGCGGCCCCGACCGCCTGGACGGCGCGCGGCAGCGCCGCCCCGGACGCCACCGCGACCTCGAGCAGGTCGAGGACGAGCACGACGTCGACGCCTCCCCCGGCACCGAGCGCGTCGTCCTCCGCATCCCGACCGAGGACGCCGCCGACCGGGCCCCCGTTCCTGTAGCCGTTCCTGTAGCCGTTGCCGTTCCGGTTCCCGCCACCGTTCGCGCCCCTGTTCCCCGCGAAGCGCTCGCACCGCCGCGCCACCGCAACGACCCGCGCCGACCGCCCGGCGCTCCAGGGCGCCCGCGCGAGCGCCACGAGCAGCGCGACGACGGCCGCGATGACCCCGACGCTCACCGGTCGCCCGAAGCCTGGGCGGTGGCGACGAGCCGCCGCGTCCACACGTGACCCGCGCCGAGCAGCACCGCGCCGACGAGCGCGGACACCGCACCCGGCCCGCCGTCGAGCAGCACGCCGAGCGGGTCGGCCCCGAGCGCCGCCCCGAGCACGACGCCCAGCACGGGCAGCCAGCGCAGCACCGTCGCGGTCGACCGCGGACCGGCGAGGGCGGCGCCGCGCTCGCCCTCGAGCTCCTCGTCGCTCGCGAGCGTGCGCGCGACCCGGTCGAGGACCGGACCGAGCGGCGTCCCGAGCTCGGCCGCGAGCCGGCCGGCGGCGACGACGGCGCGCGCGCGGCGCACGTGCTGCTCGCGCACGTGCGCCGCGTTCGTCCGCAGGCGCGCTCGTGCGGGCACGAGGTCCGAGAGCGCCGGCACGCCGTGCGGCCCGACGACCGTCCCCGTGACCGTGAGCCACGCGTGCGCCGGGGAGCTGCCCGCCCGCAGCGCCGACGCGACACCGGTGACGGCCGCGCCGAGCTCACCCGTCTCGAGCAGGACCCGGTGCGGCAGCGCGCCGCCCGCCCGGTCCACGCCCGCACGGCCCCGGGCGCCGCCTCGCACGCGATCTCCCCCGCGGCCCAGCACCGTCGCCGACCGACCGCGCGGCCCGACGGCGGCCAGCACGGCGAGCGCCACGACGAGCCCCGCCCATCCGGCCGTCACGGCGCACCGACCCCGAGCCCGAGCCGGTCGGCGAGGACCGGCCACCCCGGGCCGCGGACCGCGACGCCGCCGGTGACGTCGACCGCGATCTCGACGCGCAGCTCGCCGTCGCCGTCGCGCCGCACGACGCCGACCTGCGCGAGGTGACGCAGCGGACCGTTGCGCCGCACGTGGAGCACCGCGTCGAGCGCGCTCGCGGCCTGCGCGGCGACGGACGCCCGCGACATCCCCGCGAGCGACGCGAGGGCCTCGAGTCGGGCGGGGACATCGGTCGCGGTGTTGGCGTGGACGGTCGCGCACCCGCCGTCGTGCCCGGTGTTGAGCGCGGTCAGCACCTCGCGGACCTCGGCGCCGCGGCACTCGCCGAGGACGATCCGGTCGGGCCGCATGCGCAGCGCCTGCCGCACGAGGTCCGCGAGGTCGACGCCCCCCGCGCCGTCGACGTTCGCGTGCCGCGCGAGCAGGTGGACCACGTGCGGGTGCGCCGGCGCGAGCTCGCCCGACTCCTCGATGCACACGATCCGCTCGTGCGCGGGGACGAGCGAGAGCAGCGCCGCGAGGAGCGTCGTCTTGCCGGTGCCGGTCGAGCCGGAGACGAGGAAGCTCGCGCGCGCGTCGACCAGCGCCCGCAGGACCGGCGCGAGCGCGGGCGCGACGCTCCCGGACGCGACGAGCTCGGGCAGCGTGAAGGCGCGCCGCCGCAGCACCCGGAGCGACAGCAGCGTGCAGCCGCCGGCGACGGGCGGCAGGACGGCGTGCAGGCGCGTGCCGTCCGGCAGCCGGGCGTCGACCGTCGGGCTCGCGTCGTCGAGCCGCTGGCCGCCGACGGCCGCGAGCCGGACCGCGAGCTCCCGGACGCCGTGCACGGTCCCGAGGTCGACGGGCGTCCGCTCGAGCCGCCCGGAGCGCTCGACCCACACCTCGTCGGGCGCGTTGACGAGCACGTCGGTCACGTCGGGGTCCTCGAGGTACTGCTGGAGCGGGCCCGCGCCGAGCAGCTCGGCCCGCACGGCGCGCTCGAGGTCGACGATCGCGCGGCTGCCGAGCACCGTCCCGGACGCGCGCAGCGCTGCGGCGATCTCGCCGGCGTCGGGTGCCGCACCGCGCCGCGCGAGGCGGTCCCGCACGTCGTCGAGCAGCGCGGGGTCGACGGACGGCCGGGGGTCGACGCTCCACCCGGGGTCCACGAGCTCCCCGGACCGCCCTGCCCGCGGCGCACCGACGAGCTCCCGGGGCCGCCCGGTCCGCACCGCGTCGACCGGCCCGTCCGACCGGTCCGCGTGCGTCGCGTCGAGGCGTTCACCCGTCCCGTCCGTGCGCGCCGTGCCGACGAGCCGCGCTCGTCGGCCCCCGGGCAGGCTCACAGCTCCGCGGCCAGCCGCGCGACGGCACGCCGCAACGGGCCGCGCCGCAGCGCCGGGCCGGCCGGTCCGCCGCCTCGTTCGCACGCCGCCGCGACCGCCCGGTCCGCGGGCATGGACACCCCGATCGGGAGGTCCACGACGTGCGCGAGCTCGAGCGCGCTCAGGCCGCCCGGCGCGGGCCCGCGCACGACGAGGCGCACGTCCTCGACGGACTCGACGAGGGCGGGGCGGAGCGCCAGGGCACCCGCGACCGCCCGCAGGTCGCGCGGGACGACGAGGAGCACGAGCCCGCAGAGCGCGAGGACCTCGGACCGCTCGGCCACGTCCGCCCGGTCGAGGTCGAGGACGACGTGGTCGACCTCGGCGGCGAGCGCACCGAGCACGTCGCCGACTGCGGCGGAGGGCGGGGGGCCGGGACGGGCCCGGTCGGCGCTCAGGACGGTGCAGCCCGACCAGCTCGGCAGCAGCGCCACGAGCTCGGCGCCGGCGACCTCGCCGCGCGCCCCGGCGAGGTCGGGCCAGCGCAGCCCGTCGGCGCCCTCGAGGCCCACGAGCACGTCGACCCCGCCGCCCGCGCGTTCCAGGTCGACGAGCGCCGCCGACCCGCGCCGAGCGAGGCGGTGCGCGAGCGCGGCCGCGAACGTCGAGGCTCCCGCACCGCCTCGCGCGCCGACGACGCCCACGACGACGCCGGCGGGACGCAGCGACCCCGCCCCACCACCGGTCGACCGGACGACGTGGGCACCTGGACCCCGGAGCACGCCCGGCGGCGCGCCGGTCACCTCCGGGTGCGGCCGACCGTCCCGCACGAGCCCTGCGTGGGCGTGCGACTCCTCCGCGAGCACCCCTGAGCTGGGAGCGAACACGCCGACCTCCTCCGCGTCCGCGGCGGGCCCGACCGACCCACTCGCGGTGGCCGATGCTGCACGCCCCGAGCGCCCGGAGACGGCCGCGCTGCCCAGCGGCTCGACTCGCACGGGGTCGGAGCGGGCTGGGGGTGGCCCGGCGGCGCGTCGGTGGCTGCGGCTAGGCTCACCGGCGGCGGGCGACGAGAGGCACCTGGTCAGGTCATGGACGAGAACGGATCGGACGACGCGGTCCCGGCGGGCTCCGGCACCGCCGGCGACGACGCGCGCGACACCACCCCCGCGACCCTGCCCCCGGCGCAGGCGTCGGCGCACCGGCCGGTGTCGTCGCACCCCGTCCCCCGGCCCGGCGCCGCAGCGTTCTTCGACCTCGACAAGACGATCATCGCGACGTCGTCGGCCACCGCGTTCTCGCGTCCCTTCCTCGCGGGCGGCCTGCTGACCCGGCGAGCCGTCGTGCGCACCGCGATCGCGCAGTTCCTCTACCTCGTGGGCGGCGCCGACGCGGTGCAGACCGAGCGGCTGCGCGCGAACCTGGCGCAGACGGTGACGGGCTGGGACGTCGCGCAGGTGTCCTCGATCGTCGAGGACACGCTGCACGAGTCGATCGACGCCGCGGTCTACGCCGAGGCGGTCGCCCTCATCGAGGAGCACCACGCCGCCGGGCGTGACGTCGTCGTGGTGTCCGCGTCGGGCGCCGAGGTCGTGCGCCCGATCGCCGCCGTGCTCGGGGCGGACCACGTCATCGCGACCCGGATGAGCGTCGTCGACGGCCGGTACACCGGGGCGATCGACTTCTACGCGTACGGCGAGAACAAGGCGCTCGCGATCACCGAGCTCGCGGCCGAGCGGGGCTACGACCTCGCCGCGAGCTACGCGTACTCCGACTCGATCACGGACGCGCCGATGCTCGAGGTCGTCGGGCACGGGTTCGCGGTGAACCCCGACCGCGCGCTGCGCCGCCTCGCGGCCGAGTCCGGCTGGGGCGTGCTGACGTTCAGCCGGCCCGTCGCGCTGCGCGCGCTCATGACGCCGCCGCGCACCGTCGTCGCCGGGCTGGCTGCGGCCGCTGCGGTAGCGGTGGGCGTGCTCGCCTGGCACCTGGTGCGCCGGGGTCGTCGCGGCTCCTGAGCCGCTGGCCCGTCGGCGTGCGTCGGCGGCACGGAGCCCGTCGGGGACCGGCCTTCCGGGCGACGCCGCCGTGCCCGGTTCGTCCCCCGCGTCCGCGCCTCGGACCGGGCGTCCATCCAGTGACCGCCCGGTCGGCGCCGTGACCGGCGCGGACGCCCCCGCTCTTCCCCTGCGCACCGGGCGGGAGTACGAAGGACCCACGACAGTCGGACCCGCAGGGGACCCACGCGCGATCGTCCACGCATAGGACACGTCGACCGGGCTCGCCCGTAGCGACGACGCAGTTGCACGCCTGCTACCCCTCCGGTCCGTTGTTCGGCGACGGCGTCCTCACGGGCGCCGTCGTCCATGTCCGGCCGCCCGCCGGCCCCTCCCGCACCGCCGCAGTCGCCGTGCGTCCGCCTCAACCGCCGGTCGTGAGCCGTCCCGCGAGCACCGCGTCCGCGACCGTCCGGGCCTCGCGCGCCCCGTCGACCGCGCCGCGGGCGCAGAACGCGACCCAGCCCGCGAGGCCGTCGGGCGTGCCGGTCGCGAAGCCGGCAGCCGCGGACAGGTACGGGTTGGGCGCCGACGACCACGCCTGCTCGGGGACGAGCGAGCCGGTCGGGTCGAGTCCGCGAGAGGTGAGCACGAGCCGCGACAGCGCGCGGGCGACGAGCCCGTTGCCCGCGACGAAGGGCCGCAGCGCGAGCACCTCCCCGTGCACGACGGCCGCGACCACCAGCGCGGGCGCTCGCGTCTCGCGCAGCACCCGGTTGAGCAGGTCGAGCCGGCCGGCGACCTCCGCGCCCGACGGCGCCGCGCCGAGACCGCGCAGGTCGAGCGGCACCTGCGTGGTGCGCAGGCGGCCGAGGTCGTCGTCGGCGACCCAGCCGCGTCCGGCCGCGGCGTGCAACCGCGCGGCGAGCTGACCGAACGGCGGGAGCGCCGCGGCGCCGCGCGCCCCGAGCTCGGGCATGAGCCGCTCGACCTCGGCCGCGACCCGGAGCGCCCCGGCCGCGACGGCGACGTCGGGGGCCGACCGGGCGCCCGGTGCGGGCTCGGCGGCCGCCTGCGGCGCGAGGCCGGGCGCGGCCGTGCCCCGCGGGTCGCGACCGGGTCCCTCGCCCACGGCGAGCGCCCGCACCACGTCGAGCGGCACCCGCGCGCCGTCGAGCGCCGCGCTGCCGCGCGCGGATCGCAGGCCGGCCTCGGCCCGCACCTCGCGCCAGCGCCGCCGGTACGCCTCGTGCCAGCGCAGCTCCTCGCACGCGCGCCGCGCGGCGTCGACGGACTCCGCGACGCCGGGCAGCGCCGCGACGCCGGCGAGCGGGTCGTCGGCGAGGGTCCTGGGGGCGGCCGGCTCGTGCACGGCGTCACCCTACGGCGCGTCGTCGGCCCGCCGGCCGCCGCGGGCGCCCACCACGCCACGGTGCAGCGCGACACCCGGGCCGGACGGGTCCGCGCTCCGTCAACCGCCCCCAGCCCACGCGCCACGCCCTGCCCTGCATGTCCCGACCGCACCCCCGCCACGCCGCACCCCGCCTCGACCGACGACGACGCCGAGGACCGGACACAATGGCGGCATGGTCTCAGCGCCGAGCGTGTCGTCGTCCATCACCGCCCGCCTCGAGGTCCTGGCCCGCCCCACGGCGGTCAGCGAGCTCACCACCGCGATCGAGCGCGAGGGCGGCATCGTCACGGCGCTCGACGTCACGGCGTCGGGGCACGAGCACATGACGGTCGACGTCACGTGCGCCACGCGCGGCGAGGAGCACGCGGGCGACATCGTCGAGGCGCTGCGCGGGCTGCCGGGCGTCGTCGTCGACCGGGTCAGCGACCGCACGTTCCTCATGCACCTCGGCGGCAAGCTGTCGATCGAGTCCAAGGTGCCGCTGCGCAACCGCGACGACCTGTCGATGGTCTACACCCCGGGCGTCGCGCGCGTGTGCCAGGCGATCGCGGCCCACCCGGAGGACGCCCGGCGCCTGACGATCAAGCGCAACACCATCGCGGTGGTCACGGACGGCACCGCGGTGCTCGGCCTCGGGGACCTGGGCCCGCTCGCCGCGCTCCCGGTGATGGAGGGCAAGGCGGTGCTGTTCAAGCGGTTCGCGGACATCGACGCGTTCCCGATCGCGCTCGACACGACCGACGTCGACGAGATCGTGGCCACGGTGTGCGCGATCGCGCCCGTGTTCGCGGGGATCAACCTCGAGGACATCTCGGCGCCGCGCTGCTTCGAGGTCGAGCGGCGGCTGCGCGAGCGCCTCGACATCCCGGTGTTCCACGACGACCAGCACGGCACCGCGATCGTCGTCGTCGCCGCGCTCACGAACGCGCTCAAGGTCGTCCGCAAGCAGCTCGGGGACGTGCGGATCGTGCTCTCGGGCGCGGGTGCCGCGGGCACGGCCGTGCTCAAGCTGCTGCTCGCGGCGGGCGCGCGTGACGTCGTGGTCGCGGACATCGACGGCGTGGTCCACGCCGGGCGCCCGGACCTCGCGCCGCAGCTCGTCTGGACCGCGGAGCACACGAACCCGCGCGGCGTCACGGGGACCCTGCGGGCGGCGCTCGCGGGGGCCGACGTGTTCATCGGCGTCTCGGCGCCGGACGTGATCTCGGGCGACGACGTCGCGACGATGGCGCCGGACTCGATCGTCTTCGCGCTCGCGAACCCCCGCCCCGAGGTCGACCCGGACGACGCCGCGCAGCACGCCGCCGTCGTCGGGACCGGGCGCAGCGACTTCGCGAACCAGATCAACAACGTGCTCGCGTTCCCGGGAGTGTTCCGCGGCCTGCTCGACGCGCGCTCGCACAAGGTCACCGAGAGCATGCTCCTCGCGGCGCCGACGGCGCTCGCGTCGGTCGTGACCGAGGACGAGCTCAACCCGACCTACATCGTGCCGAGCGTCTTCAACCCCGAGGTGACGACGGTCGTGGCGGCCGCGGTCGAGAACGCGGCCCGGACCGCGGCGGGCGAGCCCCCGGCGCACCGCTGACGGCCGCCCGCCGCCCGCCCGCCGTGAGCGCCTGACCGAGCACCGCGACGCCGATGACGGCAGCCGAGACGACGGGCAGCGCCCCGATCCCCCCGCCGGCGACGACGGCGGAGGCCAGACCCGCACCGGCGGCGACCCCGAGGTTGAACAGCACCGGGATGAGCGCACCGGCGAGCGTGCGCCGGCCCGGTCCGGCGAGCCGGAGGATCAGCGTCTGCGCGAGCGCCGGGAGCGCCCCGGACACGGCGCCCCACAGCACGACGACGGTCACCCCGACGACGGGGTGGGCGTCGACGAGCGTCAGGGCGAGCACCGCGCCCGCGGTGGCGAGCGAGCTGAGCAGGAGCGCGGCCGAGGTGCGCGTGCCGTAGCGGCCGGCCGCCGCGATGCCCAGCGCCGAGGCGGTCCCGAACACCAGCAGCAGGGTCGCCGTCCCGCCGGGCAGCGCCGCCGCGGGCCGCTCCGTGAGCCGGGTGATGTAGGTGAAGGCGCCGTAGTGCCCGACCAGCACGAGGGCGACCAGCGCCGTCACGACGAGCATCGGGTCGGTGACCACGCGCGGGCGCCGGGCGCCGTCCGGACGGGCCGCGGGACCACGCGGTGCCGCGGCGGGGCGCGCCGCCGCGGGGTGCGGTGCGGCGACGACGACGGCGCGCACGAGCACGGCCGCGACGAGCGCGAGCCCGCCGAGCACTCCGAACGGCACCCGCCAGCTCGTGGCGACGCCGACCAGGCTCGCGCCGGAGGTGCCGAGCACGGTTCCCAGGGTCGCGCCGCCGAGCACCACCGCGACGGCGGGGGCGAGCCGGGAGTCGGGGACGATGTCGGCGGTGTGCGCGTTGATCGTGGCCCACAGCAGGCCCACGGCGAGCGCCCCGACGAGCCGGGCACCGACCATCCACCCGTAGTCGGGCGCCGCGGCGCTCAGCCCGCTCGACGCGGCGAGGAGCACGAGCGCGGCGGCGACGACGGTCCGCCGGTCCCGGCGCGCGACGAGCCGCACCAGCGGGAAGCTCGCGACGACCACGACGCCCGCCCAGAGGGACACGAGGAGCCCGACGCGGGGCGCGTCGACGCCGAGGCCCGCGGCGAGCTGCGGCAGGAGCGCCGTCGGCAGCATCTCCGCGGTCACCATGAGGAACGCGGCGGCCCCGAGCACGACCAGCGACGGCCACGGGAGCGGGTCCGCCGGCCGCGGGTCGGCGGACGCGGAGGCGGCCGGGGACGGGTGCTGCACGGACCTCGCGTCGCTCATGTCTCGGACGCTAAACTCTGACACTGATGTCAATGTCAAGCCCGGAGGCCCCCGCACATGAAGATCGGCGAGCTCGCCGCCCGGGCCGGGGTGTCGCCGCGCCTCGTGCGGTACTACGAGCAGCAGGAGCTGCTGGCACCGGCGCGCTCGGCCAACGGCTACCGCAGCTACACCGAGGAGCACGTCGAGCGGGTCGAGCGCATCGCCGGCCTCGTGCAGTCCGGCCTCCCGACCCGCCTCGTCAAGGTGCTGCTCGACATGGAGGACGCGGCCGCCGCCGAGCACCCGACGTGCCCGCGCACGGTCGCCGAGCTGCTCGCGCACGAGCTGAGCGGGCTCGAGGACCGCATCCGCTGCCTGACGCGGAGCCGCGACACGATCCGCGAGTTCCTGGTGCGGACCGAGCACCAGGCCGTGCTCTCCGAGGGCTGAGCCCCACCGCACCCCTCAGCCGGTCAGCGCCGCCTCGACGCGGTCGAGCAGCGCGTCGATCGTCTCGTGGTCGTACCGCTCCGCGCGCCACCCGGCCGCGCGGAACCGGACGGTGCGGACCTCGTGGGCGGTCAGCTCGGGGAGCACGCCGCGGCGCCGGTCCTCCAGGGCGCGGGCCGCGCGCTCGAGGAACGCGTCGACGTCCGCGGTCACGTATCCCGAGCCGCGGCGCGTCACCGGGGGGACCGACGCCCGCAGGGTCGCCGCGTCGATCCCGCGCGCGGCGGCGTACGCCTCGAGCACCGTCCGCGGGCCGCGCGGGCCAGGCTGCGCGTGCTCGCCGTGCAGCCTGTGCTGGCCGGGCTGGCCGGGCGCGCTCTCGTGGGCGGACCGGGCCGCCTCCGCGAGCGCCTCGGCGACGAGGTCGAGGAAGTCGTCGACCTCGTCCTGGTCGTAGCCCTCGCGGAACTTCGTCGGTCGGAACCGCACCGCCTCGACGTGCTCGGGCGTGAGCGGCGCCTCGGGCGGCCGGCCCGCCGCGAACGCCCCGAGCGTCGTCGCGACCCGTTCCAGGAACGCGTCGACCTCGTCGGGGTCGTAGCCCTCGCGGAACGAGGTGCGGGTGAACCGCACCTCCCGCACGTCGCCGGCCGACAGCGTCACGGCGGCTCCTCTCGCGCTGGGTGGTCGTCCGATCCTGCCAGCCGCACCCGGCGACGGCAGGACCGGGCGCCACCCGCGCGCCGGCGTGTCAGCCCCAGGCACGCCCGTACTGCGGCGGGGTGAGCGCCGTCGCGTCGACCCCGAGCTCGTGCGCGGCACGCAGCGGCCACGACGCGTCGCGCAGCGCCACGCGCCCGAGCAGCACGGCGTCCGCGGCGCCGTCGACGAGCACCTGCTCGGCCTGGTGCGCGGTCGTGATGAGCCCGACGGCCGCGACCGGGACGCCCGACGCCTCGCGCACGGCCCGCGCGGCCGGCACCTGGTAGCCGGGGCCGACGGGGATCGGCGCCGGGACGTTGCCGCCGGTCGAGACGTCGACGAGGTCCACGCCGTGCCCCGCGAGCTCCTTCGCGACGAGCCCGACCTCCTCGACCGTGAGGCCGCCCTCGGCCCAGTCCGTCGCGGAGAAGCGCACGAGCAGCGGCTTGTCGTCGGGCCAGACGGCCCGGACGGCGTCGGTCGTCTCGACGAGGAGCCGCGAACGGTTCTCGAGCGAGCCGCCGTACTCGTCGGTGCGCGTGTTCGACAGCGGCGAGAGGAACTCGTGCAGCAGGTACCCGTGCGCGGCGTGCAGCTCGACGACGTCGAACCCGGCGGCGAGGGCACGGCCGGCCGCGGCGGCGAACTGGCCGGGCACCGCCTCGACCTGCGCGTCCGTCAGCTCGGCGGGGGCCTCGAGCCCCGGGTAGGCGACGGCGGACGGCCCGACGCTCGTCCACCCGCCCTCGGACGCGGGCACGGTGCCCCGGCCGGCGGCGAACGGCGAGTACGTCGAGGCCTTGCGCCCGGCGTGCGCGAGCTGGACCCCCGAGTACGAGCCGCGGGCTCGCACGAAGTCGGTGATGCGCGACCACGCGGCGACCTGCGCGTCGTTCCACAGCCCGGTGTCCTGCGGGCTGATCCGGCCCTCGGGGACGACCGCCGTCGCCTCGGCGATCACGAGCCCGAACCCGCCGGCCGCGCGCGCGCCGAGGTGCACGAGGTGCCAGTCGTCCGGCAGCCCGTCGGTCGCGGAGTACTGGCACATGGGGGCGAGCCAGGCGCGGTTCGGGAACGTGGTGCCGCGCAGGGTCAGCGGCTCGAAGAGGAGGGTCACGGCCACCGCAACGCCCGGACGCGCGACGCGATTCCCCGGGTCGTGCCCGGGCTTTCGTCCCAGGGCCGACGCCGCGGAGGGCGGCACGCTGGACGCATGCTCACGATCGCCGAGGCGACGGACCACCACGCGCAGGCCGCGGTCGCCAAGACCACGCTCGCGCGACGCCCGCTCCCCTACCTCGTCCAGACCATGCTCGCCGGCGCGTACATCGGCATCGGCGTGGTGATCCTGACGACCGCGGGCGGCCCGCTCGCGGTCGCGGGGTCCCCGTGGGCGCCGCTCGTGCAGGGCCTCGTCTTCGGGGTCGCGCTGGCCGTCGTCGTGGTCGCCGGGGGCGAGCTCGCGACGTCCGCCATGATGATCCTGACCCAGGGCGCGATGCGCGGCACGGTCTCCTGGGGCCGCGCCGGGGCGACGCTGCTGGCGTGCCTCGCCGGCAACCTGCTGGGCGCGATGGTGTTCGCGACGGTCGTGCACCTGTCCGGCGCGCTCGGCCCGTCCACCGCCGCCGGGCAGACGATCGCCCGGATCATCGAGCACAAGGCCGCCGAGACCGGGACGCAGCTGTTCTTCCGCGGCGTCCTGTGCAACCTCATGGTGTGCCTCGCGGTGTGGTGCGCGGCGCGACTGCGCAGCGAGGGCGCGCGCCTGGTGATGATCTTCGCGTGCGTCGCGGTCTTCATCACCTCGGGGTTCGAGCACGTGGTCGCGAACATGACGACGTTCTCGTTCGGCCTGCTCGGCGGGCTGCCGGGCGCGACGTGGCTCGAGTTCGCGCGCAACGTCAGCCTCGTCGGCCTCGGCAACCTCGTCGGCGGCGGCCTGCTGGTCGGCGCGGCGTACGCGTACAGCGCGCGGCCGGCCACCGGGCTGCTCGCCGCGTCGCTCCCGCCGGCCGCGCCCGCGCCGGTGCCCCCGGCGGCGCCCGTCCGCGTCGAGCCCGCCGTCGCGGGCGTCGGCCCGGTCGTCGCCGTCCCGAACCCCGACGTCCAGGGCGGCGACGCGCGCACGACGCCCGGTGCGGCGCCGCGCGAGGTGCGGGAGCCCGCCCTACCGTGAGTCCGGACGGTGCCGCTCGACGGCGCTGCTGACGCACGAAGGAGCGGCGATGAGCACCTCCGACCCCCGCACCGGGAGCACGCCCCCCGGCACCGACGGCCCCGCTCCGGCGGCCCGCGCGGCTGACGAGCGCGACGACCTCTTCCCCGGTCCGCACGCCCCGCGCCGCACCGGCCCGGCGGGCCACCTGCTCGGCACCGTCGTCGGGCTCGTGCTCGTGCCGTCGGCGCTCGCGGTCGCGCTCGTCGGCGAGTCCCGCATCCTCGTCGCGCAGACGGACGGGTGGGACGCGTCGACCGACGCCGTCGGCATCGTGCTCGTCTCGGTCGGCGTCCTGCTGCTCGCCGCGACCGTGTACCTCGGGGTCTGGTCGCCGACCGTGCCGATCGTCGGCGGGCTCGTCACGGCCGTCGCGGGCGGGGTGTTCCTGTACGCGCCCTCCCTGGCGCGGGAGACAGTCCTCGCGGTGCTCGACGGCACGAGCTGGCGCACCACGGGCGGCACCGCGACGGTCGCCGCGACGTCGGGCACGGTGCTGCTGACGGGGGCGCTCGTGCTCGTCGCGGGGCTCACGGCGTGGCAGTCGCGGCGGCGCGGCAAGGCGATCGGCGACTGGCGCGCGCGGCACGGGGCGCACGCCGCCGAGGCCGACCGGGCGGCGGCCGACCGGGCGGCGGCCGACGCCTCCTGAGCTGCCGCCCTGCGGCCCCGGGCCAGCGTCGTCGGGCACCCGTCCCGCGACGTGGAGCCACGGCGGCCGCACGGACGAGCCGGGGCGGGACAGGGCCGCGCGAGGGACTTTCGTCCTACTAGAGTGCGACGGACGGGACGCCCCGTCCCTTTCGCACCATCGTCGCTGCGCAGGAGGTAGATCGTGGCTCAGGCCGCCGAACCCACGAACCCCGAGCACCCGGACATCGAGAACCTCCTCACGGAGGACCGCCGGTTCCCGCCGGACCCCGAGTTCGCGGCCCAGGCCAACGTGCACCCCGAGGTCTACTCGTGGGCCGCCGCCGACCGCCTCGGGTTCTGGGCCGACCAGGCCCGCGAGCTGATCACGTGGTCGACACCGTTCTCCGAGGTCCTCGACTGGTCCGGTGCGCCCGTCGCGCGCTGGTTCGGCGACGGGAAGCTCAACGCCGCGTACAACGCGGTCGACCGGCACGTCGAGGCCGGCAACGGCGACCGCGTCGCGCTGCACTTCGAGGGCGAGCCCGGCGACTCCCGCGCGATCACCTACGCGGAGCTCCAGCGCGAGGTCTCCCGGGCCGCGAACGCGCTCACCGAGCTCGGCGTCGGCACGGGCGACCGGGTCGCGATCTACATGCCGCTCGTCCCCGAGGCCGTCGTCGCGATGCTCGCGTGCGCCCGGATCGGCGCCCCGCACTCCGTCGTCTTCGGCGGCTTCTCCGCCGAGGCCCTGCACTCGCGCATCCTCGACGCCGAGGCGAAGCTCGTCATCACCGCCGACGGCGGCTACCGGCGCGGGTCCGCGAGCGCGCTCAAGCCCGCGGTCGACGAGGCGCTCGAGAAGGGCGCCCCGACGATCGAGCACGTGCTCGTGGTGCGCCGCACCGGCCAGGACGTCGCCTGGACCGAGGGCCGCGACGTCTGGTGGCACGACGTGGTCGACTCCGCGAGCGACACGCACGCGCCCGTCGAGGTCGAGTCCGAGCACCCGCTGTTCATCCTCTACACGTCGGGCACGACCGGGAAGCCCAAGGGCATCTTCCACACGACCGGCGGGTACCTGACCCAGACGGCGTTCACGCACCGCGCGGTCTTCGACCTCAAGCCCGAGACCGACGTGTACTGGTGCACCGCCGACATCGGCTGGGTCACCGGGCACTCGTACGTCGTCTACGGCCCGCTCGTGAACGGCGCGACGCAGGTCATCTACGAGGGCACGCCGGACACCCCGGACAAGGGCCGCTGGTGGAGCGTCGTCGAGAAGTACAAGGTCTCGATCCTCTACACCGCCCCGACGGCGATCCGCACCTGCATGAAGTGGGGCGAGGAGATCCCGGCGGCGCACGACCTGTCGTCGATCCGCCTGCTCGGCTCGGTCGGCGAGTCGATCAACCCGGCGGCGTGGACCTGGTACCGGCGTGTCATCGGCGGCGACAAGGCCCCGATCGTCGACACGTGGTGGCAGACCGAGACCGGCGCGATCATGATCTCGCCGCTCCCCGGCGTCACGACGGCCAAGCCGGGCTCGGCGCAGGTGCCGCTCCCGGGCATCGCGGCCGACGTGCTCGACGACGACGCGCAGCCGGTGCCGAACGGCTCGGGCGGCTACCTCGTGCTGACCGAGCCGTGGCCGGCGATGCTGCGCGGCATCTGGGGTGACGAGGAGCGGTTCCGGGACACGTACTGGTCGCGGTTCCCCGGGCGGTACTTCGCGGGCGACGGCGCGAAGAAGGACGAGGACGGCGACATCTGGCTGCTGGGCCGCGTCGACGACGTCATGAACGTCTCGGGCCACCGGCTCTCGACCACCGAGATCGAGTCGGCGCTCGTCTCGCACCCGATCGTCGCCGAGGCGGCCGTGGTGGGCGCGAACGACGAGACGACGGGCCAGGCGGTCGTCGCGTTCGTGATCCTGCGGACCGAGGAGGGCGACGCCGCGCAGGCGTCGGGCATGGACGTCCAGGCCGAGCTGCGCACGCACGTCGCGAAGGAGATCGGGCCGATCGCGAAGCCGCGCAGGATCCTCGTCGTCCAGGAGCTGCCCAAGACCCGCTCGGGGAAGATCATGCGGCGCCTGCTGCGGGACGTCGCGGAGCACCGCGTGGTCGGCGACGCGACGACGCTCGCCGACTCCTCGGTGATGGACCTCATCACCGCGGGCCTGAACACCCCGTCGGCGTCGAGCGCGGACTGAGCCTCCACGCCCGTCCCGGAGCCCCGTCGTCCCCCGGACGGCGGGGCTCCGCCGTGCCGGGCGGCGGCTCCTCGCGAGGGCTCGGGAAGCCTTTTCCCAGGTCAGGAGCGGGGGCCGACGAGGCCGCGTCACCGGGCCGCTGTCCACCGTTGTCAGGGGGTCCGTCTCAGGACCGCCGAGGTCCGGGCGCCTAAACGCTTAGTCCGTGGAGCGGCCCGAGAAACCGGTGATAGGCAGACCCCCGACGCACCCCCAGGTGCGCGGCACGACGGGCTGTCCCCGTCAGCAACGACGCAGAGCCGCCATCGTCGCTGACGCGCCGCCGTGCCCACGAACATGGCGCTGGGAACGAGGAAGTACATGAGGAATCGACTCTGGGTCGCCGGCGCACTCGCCGCCGCGCTGATCCTCCCCGTCGGTGCCGCCACGTCGGCGGTCGCCGCCGACCCCGTCGGTCTGCACGTCTCGAACGGCCGGCTCGTCGAGCGCAACGGCACGCCGTTCGTCTTCCGGGGCGTCAACCACGCCCACACCTGGTACGCGACGCAGACGCAGTCGTTCGCGGACATGGCGAGCCTCGGCTCGAACTCCGTCCGCACCGTGCTCTCCAACGGCGACCGCTGGACCAAGAACGACGTCGCCGACGTCAAGAACGTCATCTCGCTCGCCAAGGCCAACAAGATGATCTCGATCCTCGAGGTCCACGACACGACCGGCTACGGCGAGCAGTCCGGCGCGACGACGCTCGCGAAGGCGACCGACTACTGGATCTCCGTCAAGGACGCCGTGGTCGGCCAGGAGGACTACGTCCTCGTCAACATCGGCAACGAGCCCTACGGCAACAACGCGACGACCAACGCGAGCTACGTCGCCGACAACCAGGCCGCGATCAAGCGCCTGCGCGCCGCCGGCATCAAGAACACGATCGTCGTCGACGCCCCCAACTGGGGCCAGGACTGGGCCGGCATCATGCGCGACAACGCCGCCGCCATCTTCGCCGCCGACCCCGACGCGAACACCGTGTTCTCCGTGCACATGTACGGGGTCTACGCGCAGGCGTCCACCATCAAGGCGTACATGGACGCGTTCCAGGCCAAGAAGCTGCCGCTCATCGTCGGCGAGTTCGGCTTCGACCACTCCGACGGCAACCCCGACGAGGACACGATCCTCGCGGAGTCGCAGGCACGCGGCATCGGCTGGCTCGGCTGGTCGTGGAGCGGCAACGGCGGCGGCGTCGAGTACCTCGACCTCGTCACGGGCTTCAACAAGAACGCGCTGTCCCCGTGGGGCACCCGCCTGTTCAACGGCGCCAACGGCATCAAGGCGACCGCGAAGACGGCCACGGTCTTCGGCGGCCCGACCCCGACCCCCACGCCGACCCCGACGGTCACCGTGACCCCGACCCCGACGCCGACGGTCACCGCGACGCCGACCCCCACGGCCACCCCGACGCCGACCCCGACCCCGACGCAGGGCACCGGCGCGTGCTCCGCGACGCTCACGGTCGGCAACAGCTGGGGCGGCGGCTTCCAGGCCTCCGTCACCGTCACGGCCGGCCCGAAGATGATCGGCTCCTGGTCGACGTCGTTCGCGCTGCCCGCGGGCAGCACCGTCTCCCAGCTGTGGAGCGGCTCGCACTCCGCGTCGGGCGGGACGAGCACGGTGAAGAACGCGGCGTGGAACGGCCTGCTCAACGCGGGCGGGACCACGACCTACGGCTTCATCGGCGCGGGCACGGCCCCGACCGGCTCCGTGCCGGTCGCGTGCACCGCGGGCTGACGCACCCCGGCTGACGCCAGGTCAGCGACACCGCACGACACCGGCGGCCCGGTCCCGATCCCTCGGGGCCGGGCCGCCGGCGTGCGGGGCGGGGCGGGACGGGACGGGCACGGTGCAGGTCGGACGCGACGTCCGGGACCGGCGCCGTGGTGAGGCGCCGGCGCCGCCACGCCGGGGCGGCGCCGGTGTCGGCCCGGCGCCGCGACCGACGCCCGCGGTCAGAGCCCGAGCGCGCGCCGCAGGTTCCGCACGGCCTCGCGCCCGGCCCGGTTCGCGCCGACGGTCGACGCGCTCGGGCCGTACCCGACGAGCTGGAGCCGTGGGTCGGCGGCGACCTGCGTGCCCTCCATGACGATCCCGCCGCCGGGCGCACGCAGGCGCAGCGGCGCGAGGTGGTCGAGCGCCGAGCGGAACCCCGTCGCCCAGACGATCGTGTCGGCGCGCACGTAGACCGGCACGTCGTCGGGCACGGACCCGACCTCCCAGCGGGCGCCGCGCGGCACGAGCCGGGCGAACATCGGGCGGCGCGCGAGGACGCCCGACGCGATGCCCGCGCGGTAGGCGTCGGTGAGCGGCAGCCCGGTGACGCTCACGACGCTCTCGGGCGGCAGGCCCGCCGCGGTGCGCTCGGCGACGCGCGCGACCGCCTCGCGCCCGAGCTCGGGGGTCAGCGCGGCGTCGTCGATCCACCGGGGCTCGCGCCGCGTGACCCAGGTGGTGCGCGCGGCGACGTCCGCGAGCGCGAGGAGCAGCTGCACCGCGGACGTCCCGCCGCCGACGACGATCACGCGCTCGCCCGCGAGGTCGGCGACGTCGTGCACGTCGCGGGAGTGCAGCTGGCGGCCGCGGAACGTCGACCGCCCGGGGTAGGCGGGCCAGAACGGCTTGTTCCAGGTGCCCGTCGCGTTGACGACCGCGCGCGTGCGCCAGGTGCGGGCCCGCGGTCCGGGGTCGACGCGGCGCCGCGGCCCGTCGTCGACCCCGGCGTCCGCGCGCACCGCCACGCCCGAGGACTCGACCGTCTCGACCGCGAGCAGCCGGTCCGGCCCGCCGACGTCGCGCACCGCACGCACGTGCACCGGCCGGCGGACGTGCAGCGCGTGCTCGGCCTCGTACGCCGCGAAGTAGGCGCTGATGACGTCCCGGGCGAGCGCATCGGGGTCCGCGTCCGGGAGCACCGAGCCCGGCAGCTCGTGGACGCCGTGGACGTGCGCCATCGTCAGCCCGGCCGCGCGGTGCTGCCACGCCCCGCCGGGGGCGGCGTCGGCGTCGAGCACGACGAACGTGCCGCGCCCCCCGGACCGCGCGCGGCCCGACTCGGCGTGCGGGACGAACCCGACGCGCCGCAGGTGGAACGCCGCGGACAGCCCGGCCTGGCCGGCGCCGATGACGACGACGTCGACGTCGGGCGGGAGCGGCCGGGTCGTGGGCCCGGCCTCGGTCTCGGCCTCGCCCACCGCGGGCCCGGCCTCCCCCACCGCGGGCCCGATGAGGTCATCCGTCGTCGCGCCGCTCACACCGCTCCCCCGAGGCCGTCGAGCCAGGCCCGCACCGCGCGCCGCCCCCGCAGCCGGAGCACGGGCACGGTCCCCTCGGCGGCGAGCGCGCGGTACCGCTCCTGGGTGCTCCCGTAGCGCGTCCAGCTCCAGAGCACGATGTTGTGCTCGGGGTCGCGCGCGACCATCCCCGACCAGAGCTCCCGGTTGCCGTGGCAGACCTCCTGCCGCGTCACGGCCCGCACGAGCGTCCGCCGCACGACCTGCGCCATGACGAGCCACCGGGGATGGTCGAGCCACACGACGAGGTCGACGTCGTCGAGCAGCGACCCGACGCGCGTCGTCCAGTTCCCGCACGCGACCCAGCCGCCCGGCGCCTGCTCGACCCGCTCCCGCAGCTCCCGCAAGCCGTCGTCGATCTCGCGCAGCTGCCAGCCCGGGAGCCAGAAGACGTCGTCGAGCTCGAGGTGCGGGACACCGAGCCGCGCGGCGGCCTCGCGTGCCGTCGTCGTCTTGCCCGCGCCGCTGATCCCCACCACCCGCACGCGGCGGGGCAGGGTCGTGGGGGGCACTGCCCCAGTCTCCCACCGGGACGGGCACCGACCCGAGGAGACGCCGCGGGGGACGTGTGCAGGTCGCGCCGCCGGGCGGGCAGGCTGCACGGTGCCTGGCCCGAGAGCGGCGGTCGGTGCCAGGGTGGGCGCCGTGCACCTGCGACCGACGTACCCGATCACCACGAGGCGCCTGCTCCTGCGCCCGCTCACCGAGGCGGACCTCGACGCGATGCTCACGTACCGCGGGGACCCGGAGGTGTGCCGCTACCTGCCGTTCGAGCCGATGACGCTCGAGGTGCTGCGCACGCGCCTCGCGGGCGACTGGGCGCGCCACGAGCTGACGGCGGAGGGGCAGACGCTGACGCTCGGGGTCGAGGAGCGCGGCACCGGGCGGCTCGTGGGCGACGTCGTGCTGTTCTTCCACAGCGTCCGGCACGCCGCCGGGGAGATCGGCTACGTGCTGCACCCCGACGTGCGGGGCCGCGGGTACGCGAACGAGGCGGCGGCCGCGCTGCTCGGCCTCGGCTTCGACGGTCTCGGCCTGCACCGCGTCGTCGCCCGGCTCGACGCCCGCAACGGCGCGTCGGCGCGGCTCGCGGCGCGGCTCGGGCTGCGGCACGAGGCGCACTTCGTGCGCAACGAGCTGTTCAAGGGTGAGTGGTCGGACGAGCTCGTGTTCGCGATGCTCGCCGACGAGTGGCCGGCGTCGGCCGCGGCCACGACGGCGCGGGCGGCCTCGCGGTGAGCGCGCTCCTGGACGACGCCCGGCGCGTGGTCGAGGGCGTCGACCCGGACGGGCCCGGCCCGGCGGAGATGCGCGCGGCCGTGCTCGCGTACCTCGACGCGCACGGCGAGGCCACGATCGGCCGGGAGCTCCCCGAGCACCTGACCGCGAGCGCGTTCGTGCTCGACCCGTCGCTGACCCGGACGCTGCTGTGCTTCCACCGCAAGGGCCAGTTCTGGGTCCAGCCCGGCGGTCACGTCGACCCCGACGACGCGGACGTGCTCGCCGCCGCGCTGCGCGAGCTCCGCGAGGAGACCGGGGTCACGGACGCGGAGGTCCCGTCGGCCCGCGCGGCGGACCTCGACCGGCACGCGCTCGGCGACGGCTTCGGGCGGTGCGCGTGGCACCTCGACGTCGGGTACGTCGTCCTCGCCGACCCTGCCCGTGCGGTCGCGGGGAACGACGAGAGCACCGACGTCGCGTGGTGGCCGGTCGACGCCCTGCCCGACGAGGTGCCGCCCGGGCTGGGTGACCGGCTCGCCCGGGCGGCGGCGTTCGTCCGCGCCGTGCGGTCGTCGCCCGGGCGCTGAGGGTGGGGGCGGCGCCCACCCCGGTCCGTCGCGCTGCGCGCACCCCGACCGGCGTGGTGGGATGAGCCGCATGGTGGCCCTCGACGTCGTGACCGGCCCGCTCCCCGAGCCGGTCGCCGCCGACGTGCGCCGTGTGGCGGACGCCGCGCACGCCGCCGACGGCGTCGCCCCGCTATCCGAGCAGCCGCTGCTCTGGCTCACCGACCCTGCCGCCGCCGTCCGCCACGTGCTCGCGCGCGACGACGCGGGGGCGCTCGTCGGGTACGCGCAGGTCGACATCGCCGCGACGCCCGTGCCGACCGCCGAGCTCGTCGTCGCGCCGGACGCCCGCCGCGCCGGGACCGGGACCGCGCTGCTCGGCGGCGCCGGCTCGGTCGCCGCCGGGGACGCGCACGGGTCGGTCGCGGTCTGGGCGCACGGCGACCTCCCGGCGGCCCGCGCGCTCGCCGCCCGCCACGGGCTCGTGCCGGTGCGCGAGCTGTGGCAGATGCGCCTCGACCTCGCCTCCGCCCCGCCGGAGGTCGCGGACACCGAGGCACCCCCGCCCACCACCCCCACGCCCGCCCCGCGCCCACTGCCCGACGGCGTGCGCGTCCGCGCGTTCGTCCCGGGCCAGGACGAGGACGCGTGGCTGCGCGTCAACGCGCGCGCGTTCACGGGCCACCCCGAGCAGGGCCGGATGACCCTCGCGGACCTGCGCGCGCGCGAGGCGGAGCCGTGGTTCGACCCGGACGGGCTGCTGCTCGCGGAGCGCGACGGCGCGCTGCTCGCGTCGCTGTGGACCAAGGTGCACGCCCCGGACGCGACGAGCCCCGAGCCGGTCGGCGAGATCTACGCGCTCGGCGTCGACCCCGACGCGCAGGGCCTCGGCCTCGGCGGTGCGCTCACCGGGCTCGCGCTCGAGCACCTCGCGACGCGCGGGCTGCGCACGGTGATCCTGTACACCGAGCGCGAGAACACCGCCGCGGTCCGCACCTACACGCGCGCGGGCTTCGTGCGCAGCGCCGTCGACGTGCTGCTCGGGTCGCCCGCGCGCACGGAGCCCCCCATGGACCGCACGGACCCCACGGTCCCGACGAACCCGCCGGACACCCCCGGTTCACCTGCGAGTGGAACGATGGAACGATGACCGACGCCACGCCAGCACGCCGCACGCGCACGACCCGCACGACCCGCGCCGCGTCCGCGGCCGCCGCGGCCGCCGCGGTGGTCGAGGCACCGGACGACGCCGCGACCCTCGCCGAGGCCACGCGCGCGGTCCCGCTGCCCCCGGCCGACCCGGCGGAGGCGCCGGTCGACCACGTCACGGGCCGTCCCGGGCCGCGCCCGCTGCCGCCCGAGCTCGCCGCGCACATCGCGGAGCACATCGCCGACGAGCCCGCCTCCGTGCACGCCGAGTCGCCCGAGGACGGGCCGCTGCCCGACGACCGGTTCCTCGACCGGGAGATCAGCTGGCTCGCGTTCAACCAGCGCGTGCTCGAGCTCGCCGAGGACCCCGACCAGCCGCTGCTGGAGCGCGTGCGCTACCTCGCGATCTTCGCCTCGAACCTCGACGAGTTCTTCATGGTCCGCGTCGCGGGCCTCAAGCGCCGCATCGCGACGGGCCTCGCCGTGACCGCGGCGTCGGGCCTGAGCCCCCGGCAGGTGCTCGAGGCGATCAGCGTGCGCGCGCACGAGCTCATGGCGCGGCACGCCCGCTGCTTCACCGAGCAGGTCCAGCCGGCGCTCGCTGCCGAGGGGATCACGCTCGCGCGCTGGGACGAGCTCGGCGACGACGAGCAGGAGCGCCTGCACAAGTTCTTCCGCAAGCAGATCTTCCCGGTGCTGACGCCGCTCGCGGTCGACCCCGCGCACCCCTTCCCGTACATCTCGGGGCTCTCGCTCAACCTCGCCGTCGTCGTGCTCAACCCGCAGACGGGCAAGGAGCACTTCGCGCGCGTCAAGGTCCCGCCGCTGCTCCCCCGGTACATCGCCGTCGACGCGCGGGGCCGCCCGAGCAACCAGGCCGCCGCCGTCGAGATGGGCCCGACGCAGTTCGTGCCGCTCGAGGACGTGATCTCCCAGCACCTCGACCACCTGTTCCCCGGCATGGAGGTCATCGAGCACCACACGTTCCGGGTCACGCGCAACGAGGACGTCGAGGTCGAGGAGGACGACGCCGAGAACCTCCTGCAGGCCATGGAGAAGGAGCTCCTGCGCCGCCGCTTCGGCCCGCCGGTGCGCCTCGAGCTCGCCGACGGGATCTCCCCGCGCATCCGCGACCTGCTCGTGCGCGAGCTCGGCGTCGTCGACGAGGAGGTCTACGAGCTGCCCGCGCCGCTCGACCACACGGGCCTCAACCTCGTGGCCGACCTCGACCGCCCGGCGCTGCAGAACCCGCGCTTCGCGGGCTCGACGCACCGGTACCTCGCGGAGGTCGAGAGCGCGTCGGCCAGCGACGCGTTCGCGGCGATCCGCCGCCGCGACATCCTGCTGCACCACCCGTACGACTCGTTCTCGACATCGGTGCAGACGTTCCTGCAGCAGGCCGCCGCGGACCCGCACGTGCTCGCGATCAAGCAGACGCTGTACCGGACGTCGGGCGACTCCCCGATCGTCGACGCGCTGATCGACGCGGCCGAGGCGGGCAAGCAGGTCCTCGCGCTCGTCGAGATCAAGGCCCGGTTCGACGAGCAGGCCAACATCTCGTGGGCCCGCAAGCTCGAGCAGGCCGGCGTGCACGTGGTCTACGGCATCGTCGGGCTCAAGACGCACTGCAAGCTGAGCCTCGTCGTGCGCCAGGAGCCCGACGGGCTGCGCCGCTACTGCCGCATCGGCACGGGCAACTACAATCCGAAGACCGCGCGGCTCTACACCGACCTCGGGCTGCTCACGGCCGACCCGGACGTCGGCCAGGACCTCACGCGCCTGTTCAACCAGCTCTCCGGGTACGCGCCCAAGTCGCGCTTCCACCGGCTCCTCGTCGCGCCGCGCTCGGTGCGCTCGGGGCTCGTCGAGCGGATCGACCGCGAGGCCGCCGCCGCGCGCGCCGGCAAGCCCGCGTGGATCAAGATCAAGGTCAACTCGATGGTCGACGAGGCCGTCATCGACGCCCTGTACCGCGCGTCGCAGGCCGGCGTCCCCGTCGACCTCGTCGTGCGCGGGATCTGCGCGGTGCGCCCCGGGGTCCCCGGCCTCAGCGAGACGATCCGCGTGCGGTCGATCCTCGGGCGATTCCTCGAGCACGCGCGCATCTTCGCGTTCGCGGCGTCCGACGGCATCCCGTCCTCGCGCAGCTCGCAGCCCGACGAGGAGGGGCCCGAGGTGTTCATCGGCTCCGCGGACCTCATGCACCGCAACCTCGACCGCCGCGTCGAGGCGCTCGTGCGGCTCGCGGACCCCGACCAGACCGCGGAGCTCGTGAGCCTGCTCGACGAGTCGATGGACGACGGCACGTCGACCTGGCACCTCGAGGCCGACGGGACGTGGACCCGGCACCACATGGGCCCCGACGGCGCGCCGCTGCTCGACCAGCAGACCGCGCTCATCCAGCGTCAGCGGCGCCGTCCGGGAGCCTCCCGGTGAGCCGGTGAGCACGACGACGAGGCACGCCTCGGACACGACCGTCGAGGCGGCGGGGGCGCTGGTGTGGCGCGTGCGCCAGGAGCGGCTCCAGCTCGCCCTCGTGCACCGGCCCCGCTACAAGGACTGGTCGTGGCCCAAGGGCAAGCTCGAGGGCGACGAGACCCCCGCGGTGGCCGCGGTCCGCGAGGTGGCCGAGGAGACGGGGAGCGACGTCGTGCTCGGGCGGCGCCTGCCCGGGCTCGAGTACCGGATCTCCGACGGGCGCCTCAAGCGCGTGCACTACTGGGCGGCGCAGGTCGCCGGCCGGCCCGACGGCCCCGCGCTGCTCGCCCGCCCGCCGGTCCCGCGGGCGTCGCGCGACGAGATCGACGCGGTGCGCTGGGTGGACGCCGAGGTGGCCCGCAAGAAGCTCACGCGCGCCGAGGACCGCGAGCCGCTCGACGTGCTGCTCGCGGAGCACGCGAAGGGCCGGCTCGACACGCGCGCAGTCGTCGTCGCGCGGCACGGGCAGGCGCGCAAGCGCAGCAGCTGGCCCGGCAGCGAGGACGACCGCCCGCTCACGCGGACCGGCCAGGAGCAGGCCGAGCAGCTCGTGCCCGTGCTCTCGGCGTTCGGGGTCACCGACCTCGTGACGAGCCACTGGGCCCGCTGCGCGCAGACCCTCGCGCCGTACGCCGCCGCGACCCACCTCGAGCCGCGGCTCGCCGCCGAGCTGACCGAGTCACGCCACGAGGACTCCCCCGCGCGCGTCGCCGCGCTCGTCGGGACGCTGCTCGGGTCGCGGCGCGACGTCGTGCTGTGCACGCACCGCCCGGTGCTGCCGACCGTGCTCGACGTGCTCGCGCAGCACTCGCGCCGCTCGGTGGCCGACGAGCTGCCGCACGAGGACCCGTTCCTGCGGCCCGGCGAGATGCTCGTGGCGCACGTGGTGGACTCGGCCAAGGGCCCGCGGCTCGTGGCCACGGAGCGGCACACGCCCGTCCGCCACGACTGAGCCGGCCCGCGCCCGCGCGCTCCGACCTCGGCGCCCGCCGGCCGAGCGCTCAGCGCTCAGTTGAGGATCGGGCTCAGGATCCAGAAGATGACCGCGGCGACGAGGGCGGCGGCCGGGATGGTCAGGACCCACGCGGCGCCGATGTTCTTCGCGACGCCCCAGCGCACGGCCGAGAGCCGCTTCGTCGCGCCGACGCCCATGATCGCCGAGGTGATCGTGTGCGTCGTCGAGACCGGCGCGTGCAGCGCGAACGCGTTGACGTAGAGCACGATCGCCGCGACCGACTCCGCGACGAAGCCGCGCGCCGGGTCGAGCTCGATGATCTTGCGCCCGAGCGTGCGCATGATGCGCCACCCGCCCGCGTACGTGCCCGCCGAGATCGCGGCCGCGGCGGAGAGCTTGACCCAGAGCGGGATGCCGTCCTCGGGCCGGGCCCAGCCGACCGAGAGCAGCGCGAGGAAGATCACGCCCATCGTCTTCTGCGCGTCCTGCAGGCCGTGGCCGAGCGCCATCGCGGCGGCCGAGGCCGTCTGCGCGAGGCGGAACCGCCGCGTCGTCTTCGCCGGGGCGTTGTTCCGGACGATCCACAGCACGCCGACCATGATGAAGAACGCGAGCCCGAAGCCCACGAGCGGCGAGATGATCATCGGCAGGACGACCTTGTCGACGATCGCCGACCAGTAGATGCCCAGACCGGAGGCGACCCCGGCGCCGACGAGCCCGCCGATGAGCGCGTGCGTCGAGGACGACGGCAGCCCGAACCACCACGTGATGAGGTTCCACGTGATCGCCCCGACGAGCGCGCACAGCACGACGACGAGCGCGAAGTGCGAGGTCGGGGCCCCGTCGAGGTTGACGATCTCCTTGGCGATCGTCTCGGCGACCTCGGTGCCCAGCAGCGCGCCGGCGAAGTTCATCACCGCGGCCATGATGAGCGCCGCGCGCGGCGTCAGCGCGCGCGTCGAGACCGAGGTCGCGATGGCGTTCGCCGCGTCGTGGAAGCCGTTGGTGTAGTCGAAGCCGAGCGCGAACGCGACGACGACGATGACGAGCGCAGTCTCCACCGGAGCTCAGGACTCCTTGAGCGCGATGGTCTCGACCATGTTCGCGACCTTCTCGAAGCCGTCGGCGGCGTCCTCGAGCTTCTCGACGACCTCTTTCAGCTTCATGAGCTGGATGGGGTCGGTGATCTCGTCGAACATCTGCGCGAGGAGCTTGCGGTGGACCTTGTCCGCCTGGTTCTCGAGACGGTTGATCTCGATCCAGTAGTCGGACAGGTTCTCCATCGAGCGCAGCCGGGGCATGGCCTCGGCGGTGAGCTCCGCGGCGCGCTGCAGCACCTGGACCTGGTCGGAGACGCGGGCCGGCAGACCGTCGAGCTTGTAGAGCACGATCAGGTCGGCGGCCTCCTCCATGAAGTCCATGCAGTCGTCCAGCGCCGACGCCAGGTTGTAGATGTCGTCGCGGTCGAACGGCGTCACGAACGTCTGGTTGAGCCGACGCATGATCGTGTGGGTCGCCTCGTCCGCGAGGTGCTCGGCGTCGCTGATGCGCTTGCCGATCTCCTTGCGGGTCGGGCGGTCGGCTCCGAGGAGCTCCCCGAGCAGGTTGGCGCCGGTGACCAGATGAGCCGCCGATGCTGCGAGGAGGTCGAAGAACGAGGTGTCGCGCGGGGTCAGGCGCAGGCGCACGGGAGGCTCCGGTGAAGGGGACGCATGTCGCAGACAGGCTAGGGCAACGCTCGGGTGAACACGCAACCCTGGATCTGTACAGCACGCGACGTCGCGGTGGGAGATGAGTGACGCCGGGCCGGGAGCGCCTGTCGGCGCGAAGGCCGCTCGAGGCGGCTTCATGTGGAGCCCGGGGCTACCGCGACCCGGCGTCGGGAACAACTGTACGCCCGTCCGTCTGGGCCCACGCTGTGACGAGACCCACGCCCGGCGGTGCCCCGAAGGGCGGCCAGGCCGCCGGGGGACGACCGCTGCGGGGACCCACGACCGCGCGACCAGGGACGACGCGCAGCCGCGCGCGTGTCACCCGGATGCCGCGGGCCGGGCACCCCCACGGGTGACCCGGCCCACGTCGCACGGCCCGCGACGGCTCACCGCTCGCGGCGCAGCCTCCTGCGGACCGGCACCCAGACCCGCGTCGCGACCAGCCGGATCCGGACGACGAGGCGCCCGGCCCACGGGAACTCGGCCGCGAGCACCGCGACGCCCGCGAACATCACGAGCAGGCCCGGCCCGGGGAGCACGAGCATCGCGGCGCCGGCGAGCAGCAGCACCGAGCCGACCACGACGACGAGCGGGAGGCGCACCGGGCGCGGCAGCCCCGTGAGCCACGCCCGCACGGAGCCGAGCGCGCCGTCGTGCTCGTGGGCGCCGTGGGCTTCGTCGTGCGCGGGCCCGCGCGGGGTGCCGTCGGTCCCGTGCCCGCGGGCAGCGCCGTCGTCCCCGTGCTCGCGGCGCGCGCCGTCGGGTCCGTGCGGCCCCCGGACGCCGTCGTCGGGCACGCCGGGCCGGACCTCGGGCCCGGTCACTCGAGCCGCTCCGCGCGCCACAGCGCCGCGGCGTGCTCGAGCTCCTCGGCGGTCCGCACGAGCGAGGACGCGCCGCGCGTCAGGCGGTGCGCCGCGTCCTCGTCGGTCCCCTCGAGGTGGTCGGCGTCGAACGCCGCGCCCGTCGCGAGGACCCGGCAGAACGCCGCGCCGCGCTCGAGCGCGACCGCGAGGTCCCCGGTGTACACGCCTGAGAGGACCGCGTCGGCGAGGTCGCGCAGGTCGTTCGGCCCGGGCGGGCTCGCGACGCCGGCGACGACGTCGTGCACCGGGGCCGCCTCGACGCCCAGGCGGTACCGCTCGGCGAGCGTCTGCGGGTCGCGGCGGACCCACTCGCGCAGCACGTACAGCCGCCAGAGCGCGCCGGGCAGCGTCCCCGCGGGGCTGTCCGCCCACATCGCGGCGACGACGTCGAGCCCCTCCGCCTCCACGAGGCTCACGAGCCGGGCCACGAGCGCGGGGTCGTCGCCGGCGCTGCGGCCCTGGTGCACGATCGCGCCGGCCGTGGTGTGCGCGATCTCGGAGCGCAGCGCGGGGTCGATGTCGCCGGGGAGCTCGTCGGCCTGTCGGGGGTCGAGCATCGCCGGGCGTCGTGGACGCCTCGCCGCGCCGTCTGAGGTGGTCATCGTTAGATTGTCAGACAGGTCGATCCTGCAGCGCACGTCGTCAGCGAGGACGGTTCCCGCGCCGCCGCCCGTGATCGGCCAGCGAGGGAAAGGGCGTCGCCATGTCGTCATCCGCTGCACGACCGTCGCAGGGCTCGGCAGGGGCGTCGGGCCGTCACCCGTCGCACGGCAAGGCGGTGGGCCTCGCGGTCGCCGCGGCGGTCGGCGGGTTCCTCTTCGGCTTCGACAGCTCCGTGATCAACGGCGCGGTCGAGGCGATCGAGGGCGAGTTCGCGCTCAGCGCCGCCGTGACCGGCTTCGCGGTCGCCGTCGCGCTCCTCGGCTGCGCGCTCGGCGCCTGGGGTGCCGGGCGCCTGGCCGACCGCTGGGGCCGCACCAAGGTGATGCTGCTCGGGTCGGTGCTGTTCTTCGTGTCCTCGATCGGGGCGGCGTTCGCGTTCTCCGTCTACGACCTCATCCTGTGGCGCGTCGTCGGCGGCCTCGGCATCGGGATCGCGTCCGTGATCGCCCCCGCGTACATCGCCGAGATCGCGCCGGCCGCGATGCGCGGACGCCTCGGCTCGCTCCAGCAGCTCGCGATCACGATCGGCATCTTCGCGGCCCTGCTCTCCGACGCGGTGTTCGCCAACACCGCGGGCGGGGCCGCCGAGCCGTCCCTCTTCGGGCTCGACGCGTGGCGCTGGATGTTCCTCGTCGCCGTCGTCCCGGCCGCGATCTACGGTGTCCTGGCCCTGCGGATCCCCGAGTCCCCGCGCTTCCTGGTCGCCGCCGGCCGCAAGGACGAGGCCGTCGCGGTCCTGCGCTCGGTCTCGGGTGCCGACGAGGACCCCGTCGAGCGCGTGCACCAGATCGAGCAGACGATCGCGGCCGACAAGGCGCTCGCCCAGCAGGCGAGCCTGCGCGGGCCCGTGCTCGGGCTCCTGCCCATCGTGTGGGTCGGCATCCTGCTGTCGGTCTTCCAGCAGTTCGTCGGGATCAACGTGATCTTCTACTACTCGGTCACGCTGTGGCAGGCCGTCGGGTTCGACGAGTCGGACTCGTTCGTCGTGACCGTGGCCACGTCCGTGACGAACGTCCTCGTGACGTTCATCGCGATCGGGCTCGTCGACCGGGTGGGCCGCCGTCCGATCCTGCTGACGGGCTCCGCGGGCATGGCGATCTCGCTCGGCCTCATGGCGCTCGCGTTCACGAACGCGACCGGCAGCGGCAAGGACGTGCAGCTCGACGCCCCGTGGGGCACCGTCGCGCTCGTCGCCGCGAACGCGTTCGTCGTCTTCTTCGGGGCGTCGTGGGGCCCGATCGTCTGGGTGCTCCTGGGCGAGATGTTCCCGAACCGGATCCGCGCCGCCGCGCTCGGCGTCGCCGCCGCGTGCCAGTGGATCGCGAACTTCCTGATCACCGTCTCGTTCCCGCCGATGCTCGAGCAGTTCGGCGCGACCGGGCCCTACCTGATGTACGCGATCTTCGCGGCGCTGTCCTTCGTGTTCGTGCTGACCAAGGTCCCCGAGACCAAGGGCATCGCGCTCGAGGACATGGAGGGCGTGTCCCGCACGGGTCGCCGCATCGACACCTGAGCGCCGGGCCGCTCGCGGCTCCCTCGCGCACGACGACGACGCCTGCCCGCCCCCGCTCACGGCAGGGGTCGGGCGGGCGTCGTCGTGCACCGTCGGCGCCGGCACGGCGTGCCGGGCGCGCAACGCGTCAGGCCTTGATCGTCGAGACCATCGAGAGCAGCTCGCCCGAGAGCTCGCGCATCTCGCGCGCCGCGGAGTCGGTGGCCGCCGCGCCGTCCTGCGCCTCGCGGGCCGCGGCCCGCACCGACGAGATCGAGCTCGCGATGCGCTCCGAGCCGGCCGCGGCGCCCGCGACCGCACGCGACATGTGCGCGGTCGTCGCGGACTGCTCCTCGACCGCGGCGGAGATGCTCGCCTGGTACTCCGAGATCGTCCTGATGACGTCCGTCACGCTCGCGAGCTCGGTCGCCGCGCGGCCCGTCTGCGACTGGATGGACCCGACCTGCGCGGTGATCGACTCGGTCGCGGTCGCCGTCTCGCGGGCGAGCTCCTTGACCTCGCTCGCGACGACCGCGAAGCCCTTGCCGGCCTCGCCCGCACGCGCCGCCTCGATGGTGGCGTTGAGCGCGAGGAGGTTGGTCTGCTCCGCGATCGAGGTGATGAGCTTGATGACCTGGCCGATCTCGGCGCTCGCGTCACCGAGGCGCCCGACCGTCTCCTGCGCCGCCGACGCGGCCCGCACGGCGTCGTCCGCGATGAGCGCGGCCTGGCCGGCGTTGTGCGAGATCTCGTTGATCGCCTGGCGCATCTGGTCGGCGCCCGCGGCGACCGTCTGGGCGTCCGCGGTCACGCCGCGGGCCGCCTCGTCGACGATGTCGAGCTGCGTCGCGGTCGTCCCGGCCGCGGCCGTCATCGAGCTGCTCACGCCCGTGAGCCGGTCGGCGGCCTGACGCAGCGCGCCGGCGCTCGTGCGCAGCGTGCGGACCGTCGTCGCCATCCAGTCCACCGTGCCGTTGAGCGCGGTGCCCATCTGGCCGAGCTCGTCGTTGCTCAGCGCCTCCATGCGGCCCGTGAGGTCGCCCGAGTGCACCAGGCGCAGGAACTCGCCGGTGCGCCTCAGCGGGGCGGTCACGCTGACCTGGGCCCACATCGCGAACGCCACGGACGGGACGAGCACGAGCACGGGCACCCAGACGAGCCAGCCGAGCGACGCAAGGGTCGCCGACGCGGCCGCCGTGTCACCGCCCGCGAGCTGCGCCGCCGCCCGGGAGGTCGTGCTGCGGGCCGCCACGCACACGACGACGAGGGCCACGAGGGGGACGAGCACGCCGAGGCGAGCCTTGGTCCGGTTGCTGATCACGCTTCTCCAGTCGTCACGGGTCGCCCTGCGTATCGACCGGAGGAGCGCGGACATGAGCGGTCGGCGCCGAGCCCCGCCGCGACCGGCGACCGGGACCGGCGGTCGGAGGTCGTCGGCCGGCACCAGGGCGACGGCCGGGGTCGACACCAGCGCACCGACCGGCCGTCGGCGTCAGGGGGCCGTGAGGTCCGCCCCGAGGCCGAGGTCCGCGACGCGCACCGGCTGCCCCGTGAGCATCGACTGGTTGGCCGCGATGCCGACCGACACCGCGCGCACGCCGTCGAGGAAGCCCGCCGGACGCCCCAGGGGGTCGGGCGACGGGCCGCGGAAGACGTCCGACAGCAGGATCGCGTCGCCGCCGCCGTGGCTGCCCTCGCCGACCGGGATCGGGTGCTCGGTCGCGCGCTCCCAGTGCCGCTGCACGAGCAGGCGCTCGCCCTCGGGCCGGACCGGGTCGGCCGCGGGGCCACCGGGCGTCGCGCTGGGGTCGAGCACCGCGTTGCCCTCGGCGTCGAGCACGACCGCGCCGCGCTCCACGACCTCGAGCTCGGCGCGCCCCGCGGTCCCGTTGACCGTGACCCGGTACCCCTCCCACGGGCTGTGCGCGTTGAGCGAGTACGTCAGCGTCGCGCCTCGGCGGTAGTCGACGAGGACCGCCATGTTGTCCTGGATCGTGACCCCGGGGGCGAAGACGTCCTGGTCGCGGACGTAGCCGTCGTGGTGCTCGGCGTCGAGGTAGAGCGCCTGGAGCCGCGCGTCCTTGGTCAGGTCGAGCGCGAACGGGTCGCCGGCGTTCCCGGTGCCGCGCGCGGGCCGCTCGCCGAGCCCGCGGACCTCGGCGTTCTTGTCGCCGTAGAACCGCAGCGCGCCCGAGGCGTAGACCCGCACCGGCACGTCCGAGAGCCACCAGTTGACCAGGTCGAAGTGGTGGCTCGACTTGTGCACGAGGAGCCCGCCGGAGTGCACCTTCTCGCGGTGCCACCGGCGGAAGTAGTCGGCGCCGTGCACGGTGTCGAGGGCCCACTCGAAGTGCACCGACGTGACCTCGCCGATCACCCCGGACGCGATCACCTCCCGCAGCGCGGTGTTGCGGGGCGAGTACCGGTAGTTGAACGTCATGACGACGTCGCGCCCGGTCCGCGCGATCGCGTCGGTGATGCGGCGGCAGCCGTTCGCGTCGATCGTGAGCGGCTTCTCGACGACCACGTCGGCGCCCGCGTCGAGCACGCGCGCGACGACGTCCGCGTGCGTGTGGTCCGGGCTGGTGACGACGACGGTGTCGACGCGCTGCTCGGCGACCATGCGCTCGAGGTCGGCGGGGGCGTAGCGCGGGAGCGACGCGCCGACGCGGGCGTCGTACCAGTCGGCGCGCGCGGGGTTGGGCTCGCACCAGGCGACGAGCTCTGCGACGTCGGCGTGGTCGCCGAGGACGGCGTCGACGTACATCTGCGCGCGGTGGCCGGTCCCGGCGACGGCGTAGCGGCGGCGCACGGCGGGCTGCGCGGCGGCGGGCTGCGCGGGCGCGGCCTCGGGGGCGTCGGGCCGGGCGACGGCGGGCTGCGGGACGGTGGTCGGCACGTCGGTCACGCGGGTCTCCTCGGCGGCGCCGGACCGTCGCTCCGGGGCGTCGTCGCACCCAGTGGGAAAGCGCGTTCCCGCCGCGCCTCGATCGTAGCCCGCGATCGCCTCGACGTCAGTCGAGCGGGCGCCGCAAGGCGCGCGCGGGCCGCCCGCGCGGGCGCAGCGCGCGCCGGCCGCCCGCACGGCCACCTACCACCGCGCA
The DNA here is from genome assembly GCF_006538745.1 of Cellulomonas cellasea. Lineage (GTDB taxonomy): Bacteria > Actinomycetota > Actinomycetes > Actinomycetales > Cellulomonadaceae > Cellulomonas_A > Cellulomonas_A cellasea. Next base: position 99,668 of record NZ_BJLR01000004.1, read on the forward strand.
CGCCGACCTCGTCATCGACCGCGTCGCCGCTCCCCCGCGTCTCCTCCGCCCACCAGCCCGCTCCGCGGAGTCGACCCTGCGCCGCTTCGATATCGGTATCGTGGGCGCCGGGTCCGCAGCCGCCGACCGGTCCGGCCGAAGCAGGTCCGGGCGAGGTCGAGACCGACCTCCGGACGCTGCGCCACCTGTGCCCTAGGGTTCTACAACGTTGTTGAAGCGCCGGACGACGAAGCCGGCCACCGTCGAGGAGCTCTGCCCATGCCCGAGCGCCAGCGCGCGACCGTCGTACTCCACCCCGACTTCCGGATCGGCGCCGTCGACCGCCGGATGTTCGGGTCGTTCGTCGAGCACATCGGCCGCGCGGTCTACACCGGCCTCTACGAGCCCGGGCACGCGACCGCCGACGAGCACGGCTTCCGGCGTGACGTCGCGGACCTCACGCGCGAGCTCGGCGTCACCACGGTCCGCTACCCCGGCGGCAACTTCGTCTCCAACTGCGTGTGGGAGGACGGCGTCGGCCCGCGCGAGGAGCGCGAGCCGTTCATCGACCTCGCGTGGCGCACGATCGAGCCCAACCAGGTCGGGACCGACGAGTTCCTCCAGTGGGCCGAGCGCGAGGGCATCGAGCCGATGATGGCGGTCAACCTCGGCACGCGCGGGGTCGCCGCCGCGGCCGCGCTCGTCGAGTACTGCAACGGCGAGGCCGGCTCGAAGTGGGCCGACATGCGGATCGCGAACGGCCGCGAGAAGCCCTACGGCGTGCGCCTGTGGTGCCTCGGCAACGAGATGGACGGCCCCTGGCAGATCGGCCACAAGGACGCGCACGAGTACGGCAGGCTCGCCGCCGAGGCCGGGAAGGCGATGAAGCTCGTCGACCCGGGCATCGAGCTCGTCGCGTGCGGATCGTCCTCGATGCAGATGACGACGTTCGGCTCGTGGGAGCGGACGGTCCTGTCGTACACCTACGACATCGTCGACCACATCTCGATGCACGCGTACTACGAGGACCGCGACGGCGACCGCGCGAGCTTCCTCGGCTCGGGCACCGCGATGGACCGGTTCATCGAGCGGGTCGTCGCCACCGCCGACGCCGTGGGCGCCCAGCGCCGCTCGGACAAGCGGATCACCATCTCGTTCGACGAGTGGAACGTCTGGTACCTCGAGTCCCGGTTCGCCGGCGGCGAGAACCTCCCGCTGCAGCGCGACGCCCCGCGGGTCATCGAGGACGTCTACTCGGCGCTCGACGGCGTCGTGGTCGGCGACCTGCTGGTGACGCTCGTGAACCACGCCGACCGCGTGCCGGTCGCGTGCCTCGCGCAGATGGTCAACGCGATCGCGCCGATCATGACCGAGCCCGAGGGCCCGGCCTGGCGCCAGCCGACGTTCTACCCGTTCGCCGAGACGGCCCGCCTCGCGCGCGGCGTCGCGCTCGACCTGCGCGTCCAGGCACCGTCGGTCACGACCGCGCTGCACGGCGCGGTCCCGCTCGTCACGGCGGCGGCGACGTGGGACGACGTCGACGGGACCGACGGCGCGCTGGCGCTGTTCCTCGTCAACCGGTCCGGCGAGCCGGTCGACGTCGACCTGACCCACCCGGGCCTGCGCGTCGAGCTCACCGGCGGCGTGCAGCTCCTCGCCGACCACGAGCCCGCGGTCGAGGGTCCGGAGCACGCGGCGAAGGTCGCGGCGGCGTGCCTGTCGACGCTCGGCGCCCCGCCCGCCGGCACGGGCGACGGGTCGACGACCGTCACGCTCGCGCCCGAGTCGTGGACCGCGCTGCACGGCACGGCTAGTCGTATCTGACTGCCGTCACAATCGTCATGACAGGAACGTGACGCGTCATTCATCAGACCTCTTACACCCATTGGTGAGGGTTCGATGAGGTTATCCCGGTAAACCTGGGAGAAATCTCCGCGCAATGCTACGTTCGCGTCATGCCCCCTGCCGACACCGTGGTCGACGCCCATGTGCACGTCTGGAATCCCGAGGCCGTGCACTACCCGTGGCTCACCCACGACCTGACCGCGATCGATCGCGTCTTCACGGTCGGCGACGCGGCACCCGAGCTGCGGGAGCAGGGCGTCGGTCACGTCGTGCTCGTCCAGGCGGCCGACAACCGCGCCGACAGCGAGAACATGCTCAACCAGGCGCTGGGCAACCCCGAGGTCGCGGGCGTCGTCGCCTGGGTCCCGCTCGTCTCGCCCGACGACACGGCCGCGCAGCTCGACGCGTGGCGCAGCGAGCCCGTGGTCGGGGTGCGGCACATGGTGCACCTCGAGACGGACCCGAGCTGGCTTCTGCGCGACGACGTCGGCAAGAGCCTCGGCCTGCTCGCGGACCGGCGCATGACGTTCGACGTGAGCGCCGAGACGCCGACGCTGCTCGCGCACGTCACGATGCTCGCGGAGCGGCACCCCGACCTCACGATCGTGCTCGACCACCTCGCGAAGCCGCCGATCGCCGCGCTGCGCTCGGGCCACCGCGCGGTCTGGAACCTCTGGGCGGGCATGATCGCCGAGATCGCCCAGGCGCCCAACGTCGTCGCCAAGGTCTCGGGCCTCAACACCGCGGCCGGGCCCGGGTGGACGGTCGACGACCTGCGGCCCGCCGTCGACCACGCGCTCGAGGTCTTCGGCCCGAGCCGGCTCATGATCGGCAGCGACTGGCCGCTCGCGCTGCTCGCCGCGCGCTCGTACACCGAGGTGTGGACCGCGACCCGCGACACCCTCGGCGGGCTCGACGAGGGCGAGCGGGCCGAGGTGCTCGGCGGGACGGCGACCCGGGTCTACGGTCTGGCGGTCTGACCGCGCGGTCAGAGGGCGACGAGGCCCGCGCCGAGCCGGGCCGGGACGCCTGCGTCGAGCCGGAGCGTGACGCGCGGCCCCTCCCCCGCGCCCTCGCGCACGACAACGGTCGTCGCCCGGTCCCCGACCAGCTCGGCGTGCGTGACCCGGCCCGCCGACCACGTGATCGCGACGGTGACCCCGCCGCGCACCCGCAGCCCGCGCACCGACCCCTCGGCCCACGCGCCGGGCAGCGCGGGCAGCAGGTGCACCTCGCGCACCGCGTCCCCGTCGGACGCGACGGTCCGGTGCCCCTGGACGAGCGTCTCGACGACGCCCGCGGTGAAGCCGAGGTTGCCGTCGACCTGGAACGGCGGGTGCGCGCAGAACAGGTTCCGGTAGACCCCGCCGCCCTCGCCGAACCGCGGGCCCGAGCGGCCCGGAAGGTCGAGGTCCACCGGCGCCAGGAACGCCCGGACGGACGCCTCGACGCCCGCGACGTCCCGCAGCCGCGCGCGCAGGTTCAGCCGCCACGCGAGCGACCACCCCGTCGACTCCGGTCCGCGCGCGTCGAGGCTCGCGACCGCGGCGGCGGCCAGCGCGGGCGCCTGGTCGGGGTCGATCGACGTCCCGGGGTGCACGCGGTAGAGGTGGGACTGGTGGCGGTGCGTCGGCTCGGCGTCCGGCACGTCGGTCAGCCACTCCGCGAGCCGTCCGTCGGCGCCGACGCGCTCCGCGGGGAGCCGGCGCAGGACCTCGCGGATGCGGGCGTCGAGGTCGTCGTCGTCCGCACCGGCGGACCCGGGGGCGTCCGCGGCTGCGGACCCGGTGACGCCGGACGCCTCCCCCGCCGCCCCGCCCGCGAGGACGGCACGGGCGTCGAGCGTGCGCTCGAGCAGGTCGCGGACCATCGCGAGGTCGGAGGTCGTCGACGTCGAGACGGCGGCGGGCAGGCCGTCCGCGGCGACGTACTTGTTCTCCGGGCTGGTGGCCGGGGCGGTGCCGAGCGAGCCGTCGGGCAGCTCGACGAGCCAGTCGAGCACGAAGAGCGCGGCGCCGCGCAGGACGGGCCACGCTCGCTCGAGGAACGCGGCGTCACCGGTGTACTCGTAGTGGTCCCAGACGTGGCGCGAGAGCCAGGCGCCGGCGAGCGGCCACGCGGTCCAGCACGGGTCGCCGTCACCCTCGCCCGCGGGGAGCGAGAAGCCCCACACGTCCGAGTTGTGGTGCGCCGCCCACCCGCGCGCGCCGTACAGCTCGCGCGCGGTGCGGGTGCCCGACGCCGCGAGCGCACCGAGCCACGTGAGCAGCGGCTCGTGGCACTCGGCGAGGTTCGCCCCGAGCGCCGGCCAGTAGTTCATCTCGGTGTTGATGTTGAGCGTGTAGTTGCCGGACCACGGCGGCTGCACGTGCTCGTTCCACAGGCCCTGGAGGCCCATGGGCCGCGTGCCGGGCCGCGAGCCGGCGACCAGGAGGTAGCGGCCGTACTGGAACGCGAGCGCGGCGAGCCCGGGGTCGGCGGCGCCGTCGGCGTGCCGCACGAGACGCTCGTCGGTCGTGAGCCGCGGCGGGTCGCCGGCCGGGCCGAGGACGAGCGCGACGCGGTCGAGCAGCGCCCGGTGCTCCGCGACGTGCTCGGCGCGCAGCCGCTCGTGACCCGCGGCCACCGCGGCGTCGAGCCGCTCCTCGACGGCGGCGCGCAGCCGCTCGACGTCCCCGTGCGGCACCACGCCGGGGCCGCCGAAGTCGGTCGCGGTCGCGAGCAGGACGACGACCTCGCGGGCCCCGCGGACCGCCACCTGCTCGTCGCCGGCCACGACGTCGCCGTCGCTGAGCACGCGCAGCCCCACGACCGCGGTCACGGCGCTGCCCGGCGCGGTACCGCGCTCGACCGGCTCGGGGACGTCCTCGTGCGGCGGCCACACGTGCGACGGCATCCGCGCGGCCGCGACCCAGCCCGCGCCGCGCACCCCGTCGTCGTCCGGGTCGGACGTCGACGTGCGCACGTCGTCGAGCGGGTGGGCCGACGTCACGCTCAGCACGAGGTCGGCGTGCGCCCTCTCGACGACGCGGCGCAGCACGAGCACGCCCGCGGGTGCGCTGACGAAGACCTCCTGCTCCGACGGGACCCCGCCGGACGTCCACGCGTGCCCGGCGACGGCGTCGCGCAGGTCGAGCCAGCGCGCGTAGGACGTCCCGGCACCGGGCGCGGCGGCCGGCTCGTCCGGCCACGCCCGCTCGCCCGGCCCGGGGAGCTGCTCGACCCACAGGTCGACGAGCGGCTGGTACGCCTGCGAGTGGCCGTGCTGCAGGCGCTGGACGTGGCGCTCGGCGGCCCGCACGTCGCCGCGCGCGAGCGCCTCGCGGGCGGCGGCCACGACCGCCGGACCCTCGCCGGGCTCGATCCGCGGCAGGCCCGCGTTCGTCGCGGGCGACCCGGACCAGCACGTGTCGTCGTTGACCTGCACGCGGTCGCGCAGCGGCCCGCCGAAGCACATGGCGCCGATCCGTCCGTTGCCGAGCGGCAGCGCGTCGGTCCACGCGGCCGCCGGTGCCGCGTAGCGCAGGGTCAGGTCGTCGGCGCCGCCGCCCGCCGGGCTCACGCGGGCGTGGGGGCGGACGGGTCGAGCAGGCCGGCCTCGCGCAGCTCGGACCACACGTCGGCGGGGACGTGCGTGCGGAACCGGTCGACGGCGTCGTCGACCTGCCCGGCGGTGCGCGCGCCGACCACGACCGAGACGACGGCGGGGTGCGCCGCCGGGAACGCGAGCGCGGCGTCGGGCAGCGTCACTCCGTGCCGCTCGCACACGTCGGCGATCGCGTGGGCGCGTTCGATCAGCGCGGCGGCCGCGGGCGCGTAGTTGTGGTGCGCCCCCGGGGCCGGGCGCGGCCGGGCGAGGATGCCGGAGTTGTACGGCGCGGCGGCCACGACGGCGACGCTGCGCTCGACGGCGAGCGGCAGGAGGTCGGCGAGCGCGCCCTGCTCGAGCAGCGTGTAGCGCCCCGCGAGCATCACGACGTCGATGTCGGTCTCGCGCACGAACCGCGCGAGCATCGCCGACTGGTTCATGCCCGCGCCGACGGCCCCGAGCACCCCCTCGTCGCGCAGCTCGACGAGCGCGGGCAGCGCCGTCGCGACGGCCTCGTCGCCGAGGTCGTCGGGGTCGTGCAGGTAGGCGACGTCGATGCGGTCGAGGCCCGTGCGCTCGAGGCTCTCCTCGATCGAGCGCCGGATGCCGTCCCGCGTGAGGTCCCAGGCCCGCCGGGTGTCCGCGGGGACGTCGAAGCCCTCGTCGTCGCGCAGGTGCGCGCGCTCGCGGCTCGGGACGAGGCGGCGGCCCACCTTCGTCGAGACCGTGCACTCCTCGCGCGGGTACGCGGCGAGCAGCGCGCCGAGGCGCCGCTCGGACAGCCCGAGCCCGTACGACGGGGCCGTGTCGAGGTAGCGGATGCCCCGCTCCCACGCGCGCGCGACGGCGCCGTGGGCCTCCTCGTCGGTCGTGACGCGACCGAGGTTGCCGAGCTGCGCGGTCCCGAGGCCGAGGCCCGTCACGACCGTCCCCGTGCGCGGGACGACGTGCCGGACGAGCGCCTCCCGGCCGCCCCCGGACTGCCCGTCGTGCGCGCCTGCGCCCGTTGCCGCCATGGGTCCTCCTGCGCGTCGTCGCTGCTCGGCGACCGCCGCGACGGTCCTGCGCGGACCGGCCCCGGCGGGCTGCCGCGACCCTACCAACGGCGCCGCGGGAGCGAGCAGCGACGGCCGCGGGCGGGCGCCGGTCCGGGGTCCGGGCGGTGCGGCCCCGGAGCGGGTGCGGGGCACCGAGGTCGTCATGCATCCTGGAGACGTCGCCCCGGGAAACGACGGGCGTTTCGTCCGTGCACGCCGGGAGAGCCGTGGAACCCGTACCCGAGACCGCCGAGGTCCTCCGGTCCCTCAACCAGACCAGCGAGCGCGACCTCGCGGAGATGATCGACGCCCTCGCGGAGCGCGTCGTCGCGATCGTGCCGAGCTGCGTGGGCCTGAGCGTGAGCCTCGTCGACAGCGGGCTGACGTTCACGCTCGTGGCGACGACGGAGCAGGTCGCCGCGCTCGACGCCGTCCAGTACGTCGCGTCCGGCCCGTGCGTCGAGAGCGCCTCGACGGGCGACGAGATCCAGCTCGACGACGTGCTCGACGAGGCGCGCTGGCAGCACTTCGCCCGGGCCGCCGCGGCGCAGGACGTCCGCAGCACGCTGTCGCTGCCCCTCGCCGCGGGCGGCGGGATCGCCGGGGCCGTCAACCTGTACGCGGCCGACCCGCGCGCGTTCGCCGGGGTAGAGGAGGAGCTGCGGCGCGCGGTCGGCGGGGGCCAGGACCTGGGGGTGTCGAACGCGGACCTGCCGTTCCGGACGCGGGAGAGCGCCCGGGGCGCGACCCGCACGCTCGACGAGCTCGACCTCGTGGAGCAGGCCGTCGGCTTCGTGATGGCGGAGCAGCGGGTCGGGGCGGACGAGGCGCGGCGCCGGCTCACCGACGCCGCCGAGCGCGCCGGGGTGGACGTCCCGAGCGCCGCGCGGGCCCTGATGCTGCGCCGCTGACGCCGCTCAGGACGACGCGCGGACCTGCAGCGTCGCCTCGAAGATCGACTCGGTCACGGGCCGGTCGGGCGCGTCGATCTGCGCGAGCAGGATCGCGACCATCTCGGCGGTCATCTCCTCGATCGGCTGGCGGACGCTCGTGAGCGCCGGCCGGGCGACGGGCGCGAGCGCGCTGTCGTCGAACCCCACGACGGACACGTCCTGCGGCACCCGACGCCCGGCCTCCTCGAGCACGTCGACCGCGCCGAGCGCCATGAGGTCGTTCGCCGCGAACACCCCGTCGAGCGCCGGCTCCCGGGCGAGCAGCGTGCGCATCGCCTCGGCACCGGTCACGAACGAGAAGCCGCCCGGGGCGGTCGCGACGTCGGGCAGGCCGTGGCGCGCGGCCACGTCCCGGAAGCCCGCGAGCCGCTCGTGCGCGGACGGCACGTCCGGCGGGCCCTCGATCACGACGAGCCGGCGCCGCCCCCGGGCGACGAGGTGCTCGGCCGCGAGCGCGCCGCCCTCCCGGTTCCCGACGTCGACGAAGCTCACGGGGAGCGGCGCGGCCGGGTGCGCGAAGATCACGGCGGGCACGCCCGCGTCGACGAGCAGCGGCGCGAGCGGGTCGTCGGGGCGCGTCGAGACGAGCAGCGCGCCGTCGGCGTGACCCTGCTGCAGGTGCCCGAGCACACGGACGCGGTCGGCGTCCGTCTCGGCGAGCATGAGGACGGGGTCGACGTCGCGGGGCCGCAGCGCGCGCAGGATCCCGCCGACCGCGCGGCCGACGAACGGGTCGTGGAAGTCGACCTCGTCCGGGGGGCCGTGGGGCGACGCGGCACCGGCGACCGCGACGACGACGAGCCCCGAGCGCCGGGTCACGAGCGAGCGCGCGGCCCGGTTGGGGACGTAGCCGGTGCGGGCGATCGCGTCCCGGACGAGCTCCTGGAGGTGCTCCGCGACGTCCTGGCGGCCGTTGACGACGCGCGAGACGGTGGCCCGGGAGACCCCGGCGACCCGTGCGACGTCCTCGAGCGTCGGGCGCGCGGCGGACGTCGCGGGGTCGGCCATGCCGGGGACGCTAGCACGCGGGAGAGAACGCTCTCCGGGGGTGGGAGGACGTGTCCCCGGAGGGTGCGGCGCGCGTGTCCCGGCGGTGGGTCAGGACGTGGGCCACCCGCACGCGAGCGCCACGAAGTCGTGCACGAGGCCGCGGAGGTCGTCATCCGCCGTCACGTGGAAGACGTGCTGCGGGACGCCGTCGACGCGGGCGTGCACCCCGAACGCCGTGCCGCGCTTGTCCTCGGCGACGGCGTGCGGGTCGCACCGCGCGGGCACGACGTCGAGGCGGACCGTGCGCGCGCCGCCGGGCGCGGTCGACAGCGCCGCGGTCCACTGCGCGCCGCCCGGCGCCGGGTCGAGCAGGACCGTCCGCTCGACGGCGTCGACCCCGATCTCGGGGCCGCCGGCGCGCGGGGCGAGCGTGAGCTCGACCGTCCCGACCCACCGGCCGTCGGGCTCCTGCCGCGTCGCGAGCTGCGGGCCCAGCGTCAGCGTCCCCCCTCGGGCGACCGCGACCGCGGCGCAGTCCTCGCCGTGGATGCGGGCCAGGTGCCCGTTCGGGTCCTCGGGCGCGACCTCGAGCGTCCCGCGGCGGCCGGCCTCGTCGACGACCTCGAGCCGCACGGTCGCGTCGGCCGTGGTGGTCGTCCCGGTAGGCCCGGACGTCCCGGCCGTGTCGGGTGCGCCGGTCGTGCCCGCCACGTCGGGAGCCGCCGTCGCCCGCGGGGTCGCCCCCGCGCCGGCGTCGCACACCGGGGCACCGAGCGCGACGGAGAGGTCGCGGCGCGTCCCGGCCGGTGCGCGCCGCCCGTCCTCGCTCACGGCGGCTCCCTCGACCGTGGGGCTCGTGAGCCGCGCCCCGACGACATCGAGGTCCGTCGTCCCGTCGTTGTGCACGGCGACCTGCACGACGCGCGCGGCCCGGTCGGTCCGGCTCTGGCGCACCTCGACCCGCAGCGCGGCCAGGACCTCGGGCGGCAGCGGTGCGATCCCCTCGCTCGACGACGTGAGCCCGGCCGGCTGCGGGGGCGACGCGTCGCCCGTGCACCCGACCGTCGTCGCGAGCACGACCGCGCCGGCCACCACGAGCGCAGCCCGGCGCCCGACCGTCACCGTGCGACCCCGACCCATTTCGCCATCCTGGCGCACGAGGCGGCGCGGTGGTGGGGAGGATCGAGGACGAGGCGCACGCGGGCCGCCCGGCGGCACGGGTGCGCGGCCGGGTGCACGGGTGCGAGGGCGGTGCGCCCGCTCGGGCGCACGGCCGACCGGGTGCACGGGTCGGGGGCACGGCCCACCGGGCGCACCCCCCGGCGCGCGTATCAGCCGCCCCGCACCGCTGTCCTCCCACACAGGACCGTCGCCGCACGGTCCGGACCGGGCCGTCGCCGAACGGCCCGACGACGGCCGGCCGAGGGGGTGTCCACGTGGAGCGACGACTGCGTCCCGGCGCGTCGCTGCGGGACGGGCAGGCGCTCGTCTCGGGGGACGGCCGCGCGCTCCTGACGATGCAGGGCGACGGGAACCTGGTCCTGTACGAGTACTTCGCGAGCGGCCGGCGCGCGCACCTGTGGGACAGCGCGACCGCGGGCAGCCCGGGTGCGGTAGCGCACCTGCAGGACGACGGCGAGCTCGTGGTGCGCCGCGCCGACGGTCACGTGCTGTGGGACTCGGGGACGGCGGGCAGCGCGGGCGCGGAGCTCGTGCTGCGCGACGACGGCGACCTGGTGCTCGAGCGGCCCGACGGGAGGACCGCCTGGGCGTCGGGCACGCGGCTCGGGTACGCGCGCGTCGACTTCCGGCCCGAGCGCGACGGCTTCGCGTTCCCCGACGCGTTCGCGGGCGTCGTCGCGACCCTGCCCGGGGTCGGCGACGTCGCGGTGTGCGGGCTGTGCGGCGGCATGGCGTTCGCGGCGCTCGACCACTGGTACGCAGGCGTACCCGTCCCGGCGGCGGACCCGTCGGCCCCGGTGCCCGACGACGTGCCGCCCGACGGGCACCCGCTCACCGAGCACCTGCGCGCGCGCACCGACGACTCGTTCCGGGTGCCGTCGGCCGCGCGGTTCGCCGAGTGGTCGGCCCACCCGGACCACGCGACGTGGCTCTACGAGGGCGTCGACCGCTGGTGCACCGAGGGCGAGCTGCCGCGGCTCGTCGCGGAGCTGCGCGCCGGGCGCCCGGTGCCGCTCGGGCTCGTGCGGGCCCGCTCGCTCGCGGAGGCCGGCGAGAACCACCAGGTCGTCGCGTACGGGTTCGAGCACGACCGCGCGACCGGGCGCACGACGGTGCTCGTGCACGACAGCGCCGCGCCGGGGGTCGAGGTGCACCTGACGTCGGAGCGCGACGAGGTCGGCTGGACGTCGTCGGTCGGCGGTCGGTGGCGCGGGTTCTTCGTGCAGGACTACACGCCGCGCACGCCGCCGCCCGGTCCCGTGCGGGCGGCGGCGTCGGGCGGCGCGGGCGTGCGCGGAGCGACGGGACCGGACCGCCGCGAGGTCGCCCGGGCCGCGGGACGCTGACGCACGACGGCCCCCGGGTGCACCGCACACCCGGGGGCCGTCCTGCTGCGCGGGACCGGTTCGGCGCCGGTCCCGCGGCCGGTCAGCGGTCGACGCGTGCGCTGCCGCCGCCGGCGAGCTTGAGCACCTCGGCCTTGGTCACCATCGTGGTGTCGCCCGGGGTGGTCATCGCGAGCGCGCCGTGCGCCGCGCCGTACTCGACGGCGGTCTGCAGCGGCTGCCCGTCGAGCAGGCCGTAGATGAGGCCCGACGCGAACGAGTCGCCGCCGCCGACGCGGTCGAGGATCTCGAGGCGCTCGCGGTGCGTGGCCTGCACGACGCCGGTCTCCTTCGACCAGGCGATGGCGCCCCAGTCGTTGACCGTCGCGGAGCGCACGGTGCGCAGCGTCGTGCCGATGACCGAGAAGTTCGGGTACGTCGCCGCGGCCTTCTCGATCATCGCCGTGAACGAGTCGAGCTCGAGCTCGGAGAGGTTCTGGTCGACGCCCTCGACCTCGAAGCCGAGGCTCGCGGTGAAGTCCTCCTCGTTGCCGATCATGACGTCGATGGACGGCGCGATGGCCCGGTTGACCTCCTGCGCCTTGGCCTGGCCGCCGATCGCCTTCCACAGGCTGGGGCGGTAGTTGAGGTCGTAGGAGACGACGGTGCCGTGCCGCTTGGCCGCGGTGACCGCCTCGAGGACGACCTCGGCCGCCGACTCGCTGAGCGCCGCGAAGATGCCGCCCGTGTGCAGCCACCGCGCGCCGAGCGTGCCGAACAGGTGGTCCCAGTCGACGTCGCCGGGCTTGAGCTGGCTCGCGGCGGTGTGCCCGCGGTCGCTCACGCCGACCGCGCCGCGCACGCCGAACCCGCGCTCGGTGAAGTTGAGGCCGTTGCGCACGCTGCGGCCGATGCCGTCGTACGGCACCCACCGGATGTGCTCGGTGTCGAGCCCGCCGGTGAGGACGAGGTCCTCGACGAGCCGGCCGATCTCGTTGTCGGCGAGCGCGGTGACGATCGCGCCGCGCAGCCCGAACGCCCGGCGCAGACCGCGGGCCACGTTGTACTCGCCGCCGCCCTCCCAGGCGCGGAACTGCCGGGCGGTGCGGATCCGGCCCTCGCCGGGGTCGAGGCGGAGCATGACCTCGCCGAGGGACACGATGTCGTAGCGGCACTCGGACGCGGGGCGGATCTGGAGCTCGGTCATCGGGGCTTCCTCGTCGGGCAGGTCGGGCGGGTGCGGGTGTGCAGCGTGCCGGGCGTGCGGCGTGCAGGTGCGTGCTGCGGGTGCGGCGACCGGTGGTCGTCGGGGTCGGACGCGGCGAGCCGACGGGCGCCGCCGGGCGGCGAGGCCGTCAGGCGCCGCGGGCGGCGAGCGCGACGGCGGAGGCCGTGAGCTCGGTGATGCCGGCGGTGTCGCGGGCGCGGATCCTGTCGCGCGGGACCATCCACGAGCCGCCGACGGCCGCGACGGACGGCAGCGCGAGGTACTCGTGCAGGTTCGTGGGGCTCACGCCGCCGGTCGGCACGAACTGCACGCCGCCGAACGGCGCGGCGAGCGCGGCGATCGCCGGTGCGCCGCCCGAGGTGCCGGCCGGGAAGAACTTGACGGTCGTGAGGCCGAGCTCGAGCGCGGCCTGGATCTCGGTCGCGGTGACCGCGCCGGGCAGCGCGAGGATGCCGTGCTCGTGGCAGCGCTCGACGACCGCGCGGCTCGTGCCCGGGGACACGACGTAGCTCGCGCCGGCGGCGACGGCCTGGTCGACCTGCTCGACGGTGAGCACCGTGCCGGCGCCGACGAGCACATCCCCGCGGCCGGCGAGCACGCGGATCGCCTCGGCCGCCGCGGCGGTGCGGAACGTGACCTCGGCGACCGGCAGGCCGCCGGCGACGAGCGCGTCACCGAGCGCCGGGGCGTCGGCGGCGTCGTCGAGCACGACCACGGGGACGAGGCGGGCCTCGGCGAGGGCTGACAGGGTGTCCATTCGGGTTCCGTTTCGCTAGGCGCAATGGCCGTGTCGTTGTGTGAAACGACTGTCGCACACGAAGGGCGTGCGGCTCAACCCCCGGGGGCGTGCGGAGCGAGCCGCGCACGCCTCCCCGGCCCGGCCGTCAGCGGGCGAGCCAGCCGCCGTCGACGGGCAGGATCGCGCCGTTGACGTAGTCGGCCGCGTGCGAGCACAGGAACAGCACCGCACCCGCGATGTCCGAGGCCAGCGCCCAGCGCCCCGCCGGGATGCGGCTGAGGATCTCGTCGCTGCGCGCCTGGTCCTGGCGCAGGTCGTGGGTGTTCGCGGTCGCGACGTACCCGGGTGCGACGGCGTTGACGTTGACGCCCGACTCGGCCCACTCGTTCGCGAGCGCGCGCGTCAGGCCGGCGATCCCCGACTTCGACGACGTGTAGCCAGGGACGTTGATCCCGCCCTGGAAGCTGAGCATCGAGGCGGTGTTGACGATCTTGCCGGAGCCGCGGGCGACCATCGTGCGGCCGACCTCGCGCGAGAGGACGAACGCCGAGCGCAGGTTGACGTCGAGCACGTGGTCGAAGTCCTCGTCGGAGTGCAGCGCCGCCGGCGTGCGGCGGATCGTCCCGCCGTTGTTCACGAGGATGTCCACGTCCCGCGCCGCGAGGTCCGCCGCGAGGGCCGTGACCTGCTCGCGCACCGAGAAGTCGGCCTGCAGCGGCACGAACGTGCGCCCCAGCCCCTCGACCACGGTGCGCGCGTCGCTCTCGCCCGCGGGCATGTCGTGGCTCACGCCGATGATGTCCGCGCCCGCCGAGGCCAGCGCCTCCGCGATCGCGAGGCCGATCCCCCGGCTCGCCCCGGTCACGACCGCGGTCCGGCCCGAGAGCCCGAACAGGCTCTCGGCGTACGCGGCGGTGCTGTGCGGGGCGGCGGGGCTGGTGGCGGTGCTCATGTCGGCTCTCCTGGTGAGGGGTGGCGAGCCGACCGGAGGGTCAGCCCGTGTGACCGAGTGCCGCGGAGATGCGCTCCGCCGCCTCGACGGCCAAGGGGGCCATCGCCTCGATCTGGTCGATGCTGTGCTCGAGCGTCAGCGTCGAGATGCTGAGCCCGTAGGTGATGCTGTGCGTGGTGTCCCGGATGGGTGCGGCGACGCAGGCGACGCCGGGGACGTTCTCCTCGCGGTCCATCGCGTAGCCGAGCCGCCGGATCTCGGCGACCTCGGCCCGCAGCTCCTCGAGGGTCGTGATGGTGTGCGGGGTGCGGCGCGGGAGCCCGACGCGCTCGACGAAGCGCTCGAGACCCTGGTCCGTGAAGCCGCTGAGCACGGCCTTGCCGATCCCCGAGGTGTGCAGCGGGATCGCCAGGCCGACGCGCGACGGCATGAGGTACGGCTTGTCGGAGTCCGCGCGGACCAGGTAGACGATCTCGTCGCCGTTCTTGGCCCCCACGTGCACCGTGCAGTGCGTCCTCTCGACGAGCTCGTCGACGAACGGCTGGGCGATCGCCGCGATGTCGATGCGGGCCATCGCCTGCCCGGCGAGCGACAGGATCTTGGGCCCCGGCAGGTAGGTGCCGTCCGCGGCGAGCGAGACGAACTGCCGGTCGATGAGCGTCGCGAGGATCCGGTGCGTCGTGGCCTTCGCGAGCCCCGTCGCCTCGACGACGTCGGTGAACCGGCCGTGCGCCATCGCCGCCTCGAGCACGAGCAGCGTCTTCTCGCTCGCCCCCAGCACCGGGGCGACCGGCGGGACCGGTGGGACGGCCACGTCACCCGGCGGCTGGTCCCCTCGTCGAGTGCCTGGTGCGGGCGTCGAGTCGGTGACCATGTCCGTCTGCCTGTCGTTCGGTGCGCGTCAGCGCATGTCGGTGATGGGGTGCCCATCCATGTCGTCGAACGCCTGATTCTCGCCTGCCATGGCCCACACGAACGAGTAGCTCGCGGTCCCGACCCCCGAGTGCACCGACCAGCTCGGGGAGATCACCGCCTCCTCGTTGCCGACGAGCAGGTGGCGCGTCTCGTCGGGCAGGCCCATGAGGTGCACCACGCGCGCGTCCGCCGGCAGGTCGAAGTAGAGGTACGCCTCGGTCCGCCGGTCGTGCGTGTGCGCCGGCATGGTGTTCCACATGCTGCCCGGGTGGAGCTGGGTGACCCCCATGACGACCTGGCAGCTGCGCACGCCGTTCTCGTGGATGTACTGCGTGAGCGTGCGCCGGTTGGACGTGAGCGGGTCGCCGAGCTCGCGCACGGTGCCCTCCCCCGCCGCGACGAACGTCGTCGGGTAGGACGTGTGCGCGGGCGCCGAGGCGACGTAGAACCGCGCGGGCCCTGCCTCGCCGGCGGCGTCGGTCGACGCGAACGTGACCTTCTCGGCGCCGCGTCCGACGTACAGGCACGAGCCGTGCCCGGCGTCGTACGTCGTGCCGTCGACGGTGATCGTGCCCGGTCCGCCGACGTTGACGATCCCGGCCTCGCGGCGGGCGAAGAACTGCTCGCTGCGGATCTCCGGGGCGCCGACGAGGTCGAGCGGCGCGTCGGTCGGGACGGCGCCGGCCAGCACCATCCGGTCGTGGTGGGTGAGGACCGAGCGGACCTCGCCGGCCACGAACAGGTCGGGGACGAGGTACCGGCTGCGCAGCCCGGCGGTGTCGAGGCCGGGCACCTGGTCGGGGCTGGTGGCGTAGCGCTGTTCCATGAGGCTCCTTCTCGGGGAGGGGTAGGGGGTGCGGGCGCGCCCCGGTGGAGGCGCGCCTGCGGGCGGCGTCAGGGGGTGATGAGGCCGAGGGCGGTCGGCAGCCAGAGCGACAGGCCGGGGGTGAAGATGACCATGATGAGCGTGGCGACGAGCGCCGCGAAGAACGGCAGGAGCTGCCGCACGACCGGCTCGATGCCGACCCCGGCGATCTTGGCCCCGACGAACAGGACCGTGCCGACGGGCGGCGTGATCGTGCCGATGCAGAGGTTGAAGATGATCATGATGCCGAAGTGCACGGGGTCGACCCCGAAGCTCACGACCATCGGCAGGAAGATCGGCGTGAAGATCAGCACCGCCGGGGTGGCGTCCATGAAGCAGCCGACGACCAGAAGCACGACAGCGATGAGCAGGAGCAGGACCACCGGGTTCTCGCTGATCCCGAACATCGCCGACGAGACGGCCGCGGGGACCTTCGCGAACGACAGGACGAAGCCCATGATCGTCGAGACGCCGACGAGGAACATGACCACCGCGGTCGTGCGGGCGGCGTCGATGAGGATCCGCGGGAGGTCGCCGACCGTGATCGTCCGGTAGACGAAGGACAGGACGAGCGAGTAGATCACCGCGATGCACGCGGCCTCCGTCGCGGTGAAGAAGCCCGCGAGGATCCCGCCGATCACGACGGCGATGAGCAGGAGCGACGGGACCGCGTCGAGCACCGTCTTGACGCCCTGGCCGAAGGTGACCTTCTCCGTGTAGCGCAGCTCGCGGTGCTTGCGCGAGTACAGGTACACGATGACCATGCAGGCCAGGGCCCACAGGATGCCCGGGATGTAGCCCGCGACGAACAGCGCCGCGACGGACGTGCTCGAGACCAGCGAGTAGACGATCATCAGGTTGCTCGGCGGGATCAGCATGCCCGAGGGCGCCGACGCCACGTTCACCGCGGCGGCGAAGCTCTTGTCGTAGCCCTCCTTGGCCTGCAGCGGGCCCATCGTCGAGCCGACCGCCGCTGCGGCCGCGATGGCCGAGCCGCTGACGGCACCGAACAGCGCGTTCGCGGCGATGTTGGTCTGCGCGAGCGAGGCCGGGGCCCGCCCGACGAGCACCTTCGCGGCGTTGATGAGCCGCAGGGCTATCCCACCGTTGTTCATGATCACGCCCGCCAGGACGAAGAACGGGATGGCGAGCAGCGCGAACGAGTTGATGCCCTTGAACATCTGCTGGGCAGCGGTCAGCACGCCGTTCTGGGTACCGACGATGACGAACATGGCGAGCGTGGCGGACAGCCCGACCGCGATGCTGATGGGCGCACCGATCAGCAGCAGGACGGCGATGCCGACGACGAGGACGAGACCGGCGAGTGCGGCGATATCCATGGTGTGCCCCTCCCTACGAGATCTCGAGCTCGGCGTCCGGGTCGACCGCGAGCTCGGCGCCCGTGATGATCCGGATCAGGTGGTAGACGGTGTAGAACGCGGTCAGCACACCCGCGAGCGGCAGCGCGAGGTAGAGCCAGCCCACGTTGACGGGCAGGCCCGTGAGGGTCTGGTCCCAGGCGAGCGCCGAGATGCGGTACCCGCCCCACACGAGCGTGAGCAGCGTGAAGGCGAGGATCGCGAGCTGCGCGAGCACGCTCGCGACGAGCTGGACCCTGCCGGGGGCGCGGGCCACGGCGATGTCGACGGCGATGTGCCCCCGCTCGCCGAAGACCAGCGCGGCCCCGAAGAGGCCCAGCCAGATGAACAGGTACTTGGCGAGCTCCTCGGACCAGGCGCTGGGGCTGTCCAGCACCTGCCGTGCGAAGACCTGCCACGTGACGTCGAGCACGAGCGCGGCGAACAGCGCCACGCACACCCACGTCAGCGCGCGGTCCAGCGCGTTCTTGACGACGGTCATGTCGGGTTCCTTCGGGAGGGTGCGCTGGTCACTTCGCCGCGGCGCGGACCTGGGCGTGGATGTCCTTGATGAACTCGTTGTCGAGCTTCGACTCCGTCAGCGGCGCGATGGCCTCGGCGAACGCGTCGGCGTCGACCTCGTTGAACTTCGCCCCGGCGTCCTTCGCGGCCTGGGTGGCGACGTCGACCTCGGTCTTCCAGATCTCGCCCTCCTCCTCGACGGCCGTCTGGACCTCCTCGAGGAAGATCTCGCGGACGTCCTCGGGCAGGGCGTCGAGGACCTTCGGGTTCACGAGCAGGTAGTCGGGGAGCATGAGGTGCTTGGTGTAGCTGAAGTACGGCGCGACCTCGGAGTGCTTGACGTTCGCGTAGGTCAGCTCGTTGTTCTCGGCCCCGTCGATCACGCCGGACTGGATGGCCGTGTAGACCTCGCCCATGCCCATGGGGGCGCCCGAGCCGCCCATGAGGCGCATCATCTCGATGTTCGTGTCCGACTCGATGACG
Source organism: Cellulomonas cellasea (assembly GCF_006538745.1). Classification (GTDB taxonomy): domain Bacteria; phylum Actinomycetota; class Actinomycetes; order Actinomycetales; family Cellulomonadaceae; genus Cellulomonas_A; species Cellulomonas_A cellasea. The sequence goes on from NZ_BJLR01000004.1 coordinate 117,630, forward strand.
CGGATCTTCATGCCCGCCATGTCCTCGGGCGTGTTGATCGGGCCCTTCGAGTTGTACATCGAGCGGACGCCGCCGTGGAACGCGCCGAGGACGTGCAGGCCCTCGTCGTCGAGCGAGGAGTAGAGCTCCTCGACGATCTCGGGGTCGTTCGTCGTCTCGCGCTGGTGGTCCTGCGAGTCGAACGTGAACGGCAGGTTGAAGACGACGAAGTCGGGGTTGTAGTTCTCGAGCAGCGGGCTCGCGACCATCGACATCTCGATCGTGCCGGCCTTGACGAGCTCGATGGTCTCCTTCTGCGCGCCGAGGGTCTCGTTCGGGAAGACCTCGATGTCGTACTTGCCGTCGGTGCGCTCCTTGAGCCGGTCCCCCATCGCGTCGAGCGCGATGAACTGCGGGTGGTTCGGCTGCTGGTTGAACGCGAGCTTGAAGACCGTCTCGGCGGGGCCGCCGGAGTCGGCGGTGCTGTCGCCGCCCGTGGCGGGCGCGCCGCTGCCGGCGCTGCAGGCGGCGAGCGCGAGGACCGCACCCATGGCTGCCGTAGCGGAAACGACTCTGTTTCGCCTCATCGTGAGCTCCTTGTCGGCCCACGGACGTGGGCGCTCGTGCGCCCAGGGGGTGAGCGCGGGTGACGTGCTGGAGGGGACTGCTGGGGCCGTGCTCGCCGCTGCGGGGTTCCCGCCGGGCGTCCTTGCGTGGGTCTGGACTTCGGTGTCAGACTTACATGGAACTTGGTTCCACTGAGCGGAACCGTAGCGCGGCGCAGCGCGACGGTCAACACGCCTCTCCGGGACCCGGGACACGCCCGACGCACGACCCCGACGACGCCGGAGCCCGAGGACGGGCCCCGGCACCGCACGACCCGGCGCAGCGCGCGACACCCCCGTCGCCGCGCCCGGACCGCTCCACCCGCACGGACATCGTGTCCGTGCCGCACGCCGCTCATCCCCGACGGAGGACCCATGACCACGCCCCCGAACCTGTTCGTGTCCGCGTACATCACCGCCCCCGGCGGCGACCCCGAGCAGGAGGACGCCTTCTTCGACGCGGTCGCCGGGCTCGACATCGGCGGGCTGGAGTACGGGCTCGCCCCCGAGGGCGCCCGGACGCTCGACCCGGCATGGATCGCGGCGCACGTGCTCCCGACCTGGGACCTCGTCGTCACGCTCGTCCCGACGATGATGGTCCGGCTCGGCACCGAGCCGGCCTACGGCCTCGCGTCGACGGACGAGACCCAGCGCGCCCGGGCACTCGCCGACGTCGCCCGCGCCCGCGACCTCGCCCGCTCGCTCGCCGACACGCACGGCCGCCGCCGTGTGACGGCCATCGAGATCCACACCGCGCCCGGACCGGTCCTCGGCTCGCGCGAGGCCTTCACGCGCTCGCTCGACGAGATCCTCACGTGGGACCTCGCCGGCGCCGAGCTGCTCGTCGAGCACTGCGACGCGCACGTGCCCGGGCAGACCGCCGCGAAGGGGTTCTTCACCCTCACCGAGGAGCTCGAAATCGTGCAGGGCTACGGCCTCGCGCCCGACGTGCTCGGCATGGCCGTGAACTGGGGCCGCTCCGCGATCGAGGGCCGCAACCCGGCGACCGCCGTCGAGCACACCCAGGCCGTCGCCGACGCGGGCCTGCTGCGCGCGCTCGTCCTGTCCGGCGCGACCGACGTCGACTCCGCCTGGGGACCCGCGTGGACCGACATGCACATCCCGACGCGCGGCGACGCGCCCGCGCTCGAGGCCTCCGCGGTCTCGCTGCTCGGGCCCGACGAGACCGCCGCGACCCTTAAGGCCGCCGCCGACGTCCCGCGCATCGGCCTGAAGTACGCCGTCCGACCCCAGGACGCCGACGTCGCCACGCGCATCGCGGTCCTCACCGCGACGCTGCAGCAGGTCGCGGACGCGCGCGCCGCACTCTGAGCCCGACACCGCCCGGCGCACCACCGCGTGCGCCGGGCGGTCCCCCACCTCACCCGCGGACCCGCGGGCACCCGCAACGACGCGAGGGCACCATGACCGACGACCGGACCCCCCAGCTGTTCCGCACCCTGACGCCGGGGGGCCTGCGCAACTTCACCGACACGCTGCGCGCCGAGAACACCGGCGCCGCGCTGCTCCTCGCGGGCACGGTGCTCGCGCTCGTCTGGGCCAACTCCCCGTGGGCCGACGCGTACCGGTCGCTGAGCCGCACCGTCGTCGGGCCCTCCGCGCTGCACCTCGACCTCACCCTCGCGCAGTGGGCGACCGACGGGCTGCTCGCGATCTTCTTCTTCGTCGTCGGGCTCGAGCTCAAGCGCGAGGTCGTCGACGGCCAGCTCCGCAAGCCGTCCACCGCGATCGTCCCGATCCTCGCCGCGGTCGGCGGCATGGCCGTGCCCGCGCTGGTGTACACGGTCGTCAACACCCTGAGCGACGGCGGCGCGCTCGACGGCTGGGCGATCCCCGTCGCGACCGACATCGCGTTCGCCGTCGCGGTGCTCAGCGCGTTCGGGCGCCGGCTGCCGACGGCGCTGCGGGCGTTCCTGCTGACGCTCGCGGTCGTCGACGACCTGCTCGGCATCGTCGTCATCGCGATCTTCTACGCCGACGACCTCGCGCTCGGGTGGCTCGCCGCCTCGGCCGCCGCGATCGCGCTGTTCGCGGTCCTCGTGCGCCGGCGCCGCCCGAACGCGTGGCTGCTCGTGCCGCTCGCCGTCGTCGCGTGGGGGCTCATGCACGCCTCCGGCATCCACGCGACGATCGCCGGCGTGCTGCTCGGCTTCACCGTCCCCGCGCTCGCCCGCGGCGCCCAGGACGTGAGCACCGCCGAGCGCTTCGAGCACCTGTGGCGGCCCGTGTCCGCCGGGTTCGCCGTCCCCGTCTTCGCGCTGTTCGCCGCCGGGGTCAGCCTCAGCCCGGCCGCCCTCGCGAGCGCCGCCGGCGACCCGGTCGCGCAGGGGGTCGCCCTCGGGCTCGTGCTCGGCAAGCCCGCCGGGATCCTGCTCGCGACCGTGCTGCTCGTGACGTTCACGCGCGCCGCGCTCGACCCGAGCGTGCGGTGGCCCGACCTCGCGGCCGTCGCGTGCGTCGCCGGGGTCGGGTTCACGGTGTCGCTCCTCATCGCCGAGCTCTCGTTCGCCGAGACGTCACCGCACGCCGAGCACGTCAAGGCGGCGATCCTCATCGGGTCGCTGACCGCCGCGGCGCTCGGGGCGGTCCTGCTGCAGGTGCGCACGCGGGCCCACAAGCGGCGCGCGGACGTGGCGGCGACGGAGGGGGCGACGGCGGTGGGCTGACCGCTCGCGGGCGGCGCCGTTCACCGACGTGGTCGGGCAGGGCGACGGGCCGACGGGCCTCGACGCAGGGACGGCGCCCGTCGTCCGCGCCGTCAGGCTCCGACGAGCCCCGACTCGTACGCGGCGATCACGAGCTGGACCCGGTCCCGGCAGCGGAGCTTGCGCAGCGCCTCCGAGACGTGCGACTTGACCGTCGCCTCCGTGATCCACAGCTCGGCGGCGATCTCGGCGTTCGACAGCCCGCGGGCCACCGCGCGCAGCGTCTCGAGCTCGCGCGGCGTCAGCTCGTCGAGGCCCGGCACCGGGACCGGCTCGGGCGTGCGCGCCGTGACGTCGTGCACGAGCCGGCGCGTGACCGACGGGCCGAGCAGCATCGAGCCGTCGGCGACCATCCGCACGGCCTCGACGAGCCGCTCGGCCGTGACGTCCTTGAGCAAGAACCCGCTGGCTCCCGCCCGCAGCGCGTCGTAGACGTACTCGTCGAGGTCGAACGTCGTCAGGACGAGCACGCGCGTCGCCGGGTGATCGGCGCTGATCCGGGCGGTCGCCGCGATGCCGTCGAGCACCGGCATGCGGATGTCGACCACCGCGACGTCCGGGGCGTGCCGCGCGACGAGGTCGAGCAGGACCCGGCCGTCGGGCGCGGCGCCGACCACCTCCAGGTCGGGCGCGGCGCCGAGGATCGCGGCGAAGCCCTGCAGGACGACGGGCTGGTCGTCGGCGACCACGACGCGCGTCATGCATGGCCCCCGGCGTCGGCGCGACCGGCGGGTGGCGCGGCGCGACCGGCGGGTGGCGCGGTGCGCTCGTCCGGCGCGGCGGCGGGTGCAGGGGCGGGTGGGACGGCGGCGTGGTGGTCGGCGGTCGCGACGCCGGTGGCGCCCCAGCCGCGCTCACCCCGCCCGGTGGCGCGGTGGTCGGGCCCGTCCGACCCGGCCACCGACCGGTCCCCGCTCGCCGCCGGCGCACCCGCGGGCACCGCGACGTCGAGCACGAACTGCCCGTCCACGACGCCGGCGGAGACCGTCCCGCCCAGCGCCTCGACGCGCTCCCGCATCCCGATCAGCCCGCGCCCCGTGGGGCCTGCGGCGTCCGCCGGGTTCGTGAGCCGGAAGCGCGCGGTGCCCCCGTGCTGCGACCGCACGAGCGTCGTCGTCGTGCCCGGCGCGTGCCGGCGGGCGTTGGTCAGCCCCTCCTGCACCGCGCGGTAGAGCACGTACCCCGGGCCCGCCGCGACGTCGTGCCACCCGCCCTCGACCGTCACGGGCTGCCCCGCTGCGACCGCGCTCGCCACGAGCTCGTCGACGTCGCACGCGGTCGGCTGCGGGGCACGCTCGCCCTCGGCGCCGGTGCGCTGCAGCACGACGAGCACCTGCCGCAGCTCGGTCAGTGCCTCGCGCGCGTCGACCGCGATCGCGGCGAGGACGGCGCGCGCCTCGTCATCGAGCCCGGGGTGCACGAACGGGGCCGACTCCGCGCGCACGGCGACGAGCGAGACGTGGTGCGCGACGACGTCGTGCAGGTCCCGGGCGAGCCGCGCCCGCTCCCCCGCGAGCGACTCGACCTCGAGCGCCTGGCGTTCCACCACGCGGGCGTCGGCCTCGCGTCGGCGCGAGCGCTCCGCGGAGCCCGCGGCGGCCGCGACCCCGACCACGGCCGCGATCGCGATCAGGTACGTGACGAGGACCGGGGTCTCGTAACCGGTGCCCGTCCCGGACGTCACGGGCCCGATCGGGAGCTGCGCCGGCACCTCGGTGCCGCAGTAGGCGACGACGACGAGCACGCTCGCGAGCGTCGGCACCACCGCGCGCCCGAGCCCGTCGAGCGCGGCAAGCGCCGCCACCGCGAGCATCCCGAGCCACCAGCCCCACACCCAGGAGCCCATCCACGGCAGTCCGAGGAACGGCAGCAGCGTCAGCACCGTGCCCCAGCCGGGGTTCCGGCGGCCGAGCAGGACGCCGGCCACGACGGTGGCGCCCGCGATCACCGGGAAGGGGCCGGCGAGCCCCGGGTTCACGACCTCCCACGTCAGCTCACCCCCGCGATCGACCCAGGCGCCGTAGGCGGTGGGTGTCACGAGCAGGAACGCCGCGACCAGGGCCGCCGCGGCGAGCGAAGGCACCCGCTCGCGCCGGAGCGCGCGGGGCCGGGCGGGCGGGGCGACGGTCGCCGCGGAGGTGGTCATGCCGTCATCGTCGCGCAGCGGCGGAGGCCGCCACCTCCGTCACGCGGTGGAGAGTCGGGTCCGCCGTTCGTCGACCTCGGTGCCACCGAGCGTCCGCCGACCGAGGCCGGGCAGCCACCTCGCCGATGCCCGGACCGTGGCCGCGCAGCGTCCGCCTACGGCAGCGTCAGCCCCGCGGGCAGCAGCGGCGGGAGCGTCGCGCGGATCTGCTCGTGCAGCGACGTGAACCGCTCGGCGGTCATCCGCTCGGCGGGGGCCGTGACGCTCACCGCGGCGACCGCCGTCCCGGACCGCAGGAGCGGCACCGCGACGCAGCTGATGCCCGGCTCGTTCTCCTGCTCCTCGGTCGCGTAGCCGCGCTCCCGGGCCTGCGCGAGGAGCGCCGCCGTGGCGTCCGCGTCGAGCCGGGCACGGTCGCCGGCCGCGCGCAGGTAGCCCGCGAGCACCGCACCGTCCGCGCCGCGGTGGGCCAGGAGCGCCCGGCCGAGCGCGGTCGTGACCGCGGGGCTGCGCCGCCCGACCGCGGACCACACGCGCAGCGGCCGCTCGGGCTCGACCTTGTCGAGGTAGACGACCTCCGACCCGCTGAGCACGCCGAGGTGCACGAGCTCGTCGGCCGCCTCGCACAGCGCGACGAGCGCCGGGTGCAGCAGCGCGGGCAGGTTCTCGTCGCTGAGGAAGTCGTCGCCGAGCTGCGTCGCCGCCGGACCGAGCACGTAGGCGCCCGTGACCGGGTCCTGCGTGACGAAGCCGCGGAACCGCAGCGCCGCGAGCGCGCGGTGCACGGTCGTCTTGTTGAGGTCGAGCGACGACGCGAGCTCGGCGAGGCTGAGGCCGCGGGCGCCCGCGCGGGCGAGCTCCTGGAGCGCGAGCAGCGCACGGTCGACCGCCTCGACCGGCGAGCCGACCTCCCGTGCTGCGTCCGTCATCGCGCTCCGCCTCCTGTGCTGGGGACCGTCCGTGCTCGGGACCGTCCGCGCGGTCCGTGCTCGGCCGGCGCTCGGCCGGCACCGCCTCACGGTAGAGGACCACCGGCCGCGTCCTCACGCACCCTCACCCCGCGGGGTCCCCGTCGGTGGTGCACGACGCGCCGCCGCAGGGTCGCGACGGGTGGCGACCCGCCCGGACGCGACGCGACCCGGGACCGCTGTGCGGTCCCGGGTCGGTCGGTGGTGCTGTGCTGCTCGGCCCGTCGGGTCAGCCGAGCTGCGTCTGCGGCCCCGCGCCCAGCTCACCGGATCCGGCCGAGGGCGGCGCGGCCGGCAGGTCGATCCCCGAGTTGGGGGTCCCCACCGGGGCGCCGACCGGCACCGGGTCCTTCGTGAGCGACGTGCGCGGCTTCGGGATGAAGTGGAACTCCCCGAGGATGCCCTCGCCCTCGGCGTCGATCACGACCGTCTGACCGGCCTTGATCTCGCCGAACAGGATCTTCTCGGACAGGACGTCCTCGATCTCCCGCTGGATCGCCCGGCGCAGCGGCCGCGCCCCGAGGACCGGGTCGTAGCCCTTCTCCGAGAGGAGCTTCTTCGCCGCGTCCGTGAGCTCGAGGCTCATGTCCTTGTCGCGCAGGCGGACGTCGAGCTTGGCGATCATCAGGTCGACGATCGCGAAGATCTCCGGCTGCGAGAGCTGCGGGAAGACGACCACGTCGTCGACGCGGTTGAGGAACTCAGGCCGGAAGTGCTGCTTGAGCTCGTCGTTGACCTTGCCCTTCATGCGCTCGTACGACGTCGACAGGTCCCCGCCGGCCTGGAAGCCGGTCTGCAGGCCCTTGGCGATGTCCCGGGTGCCGAGGTTCGTGGTCATGATGATGACGGTGTTCTTGAAGTCGACCACCCGGCCCTGCGAGTCGGTCAGGCGACCGTCCTCGAGGATCTGCAGCAGCGAGTTGAAGATGTCCGCGTGCGCCTTCTCGACCTCGTCGAACAGGACGACCGAGAACGGCTTGCGGCGCACCTTCTCCGTGAGCTGACCGCCCTCGTCGTACCCGACGTAGCCGGGGGGCGAGCCGAACAGCCGCGAGACGGTGTGCTTCTCCGAGAACTCCGACATGTCGAGCTGGATCAGCGCGTCCTCGTCCCCGAAGAGGAACTCGGCGAGCGCCTTGGCGAGCTCGGTCTTCCCGACGCCCGTGGGCCCCGCGAAGATGAACGACCCACCGGGACGCTTCGGGTCCTTGAGGCCCGCACGCGTGCGCCGGATGGCCTGCGAGAGCGCCTTGATCGCGGCCTCCTGGCCGACGACGCGCTTGTGCAGCTCGTCCTCCATGTGGAGCAGCCGGCTCGACTCCTCCTCGGTGAGCTTGAACACCGGGATGCCCGTGGCGAGCGCGAGGACCTCCGCGATCAGCTCCTCGTCGACCTCCGCGACCGCGTCGAGGTCGCCGGACTTCCAGGCCTTCTCCTTCTCGATCCGCTTGAGGCCGAGCTGCTTCTCGGCGTCGCGCAGGCGAGCGGCCTTCTCGAAGTCCTGCTCGTCGATCGCGGACTCCTTGTCGCGGCGCGTCTCGGCGATCTGCTCGTCGAGCTCGCGCAGCTCCGGCGGGGCCGTCATGCGACGGATGCGCAGGCGGGCACCGGCCTCGTCGACCAGGTCGATCGCCTTGTCCGGCAGGAACCGGTCGTTGACGTAGCGGTCCGCGAGCGTCGCCGCGGCGACGAGCGCACCGTCCGTGATCGAGACGCGGTGGTGCGCCTCGTACCGGTCGCGCAGGCCCTTGAGGATCTCGATGGCGTGCTTGAGGTTGGGCTCCGCGACCTGGATCGGCTGGAACCGGCGCTCGAGCGCGGCGTCCTTCTCGACGTACTTGCGGTACTCCTCGAGGGTCGTCGCACCGATCGTCTGGAGCTCGCCACGCGCCAGCATCGGCTTGAGGATGCTCGCGGCGTCGATCGCGCCCTCGGCGGCACCCGCACCCACGAGGGTGTGGATCTCGTCGATGAACAGGATGATGTCGCCGCGCGTGCGGATCTCCTTGAGGACCTTCTTCAGGCGCTCCTCGAAGTCACCGCGGTACCGGCTGCCGGCCACGAGCGCACCCAGGTCGAGCGTGTAGAGCTGCTTGTCCTTGAGCGTCTCGGGGACGTCGCCGCGCACGATGTCCTGCGCGAGGCCCTCGACGATCGCCGTCTTGCCGACGCCGGGCTCGCCGATCAGCACCGGGTTGTTCTTGGTGCGGCGGGACAGCACCTGCATGACCCGCTCGATCTCCTTCTCGCGCCCGATCACCGGGTCGAGCTTGCCGTCGCGCGCAGCCTGCGTGAGGTTGCGCCCGAACTGGTCGAGGACGGCGGAGCCGGACGGCTGACCCTCGGCAGGGCCGCCCGAGGCGACGGGCTCCTTGCCCTGGTAGCCGGACAGGAGCTGGATGACCTGCTGGCGCACGCGGTTGAGGTCGGCGCCGAGCTTGTTGAGGACCTGGGCGGCGACGCCCTCGCCCTCACGGATGAGGCCGAGCAGGATGTGCTCGGTCCCGATGTAGTTGTGGCCGAGCTGCAGCGCCTCGCGCAGGGACAGCTCGAGCACCTTCTTGGCGCGCGGGGTGAAGGGGATGTGACCCGACGGGGCCTGCTGGCCCTCGCCGATGATCTCCTGCACCTGGGCGCGGACGGCGTCCAGCGAGATGCCGAGCGACTCCAGCGCCTTGGCGGCGACGCCCTCACCCTCGTGGATCAGCCCCAGGAGGATGTGCTCGGTCCCGATGTAGTTGTGGTTGAGCATCCGCGCCTCTTCTTGGGCGAGGACGACCACGCGGCGGGCTCGGTCCGTGAATCTCTCGAACATGTGCACACTCCTCACGAGCAGCGCTCGTCCCGGCTGAGCGCCCAGGACAGGTCGGCGTTGTTCGACTGTAACGGCGTGACCCCCCGCCTACTGCCCGTGTTCGCCGCAGGCGTGACGCGGCCACCCGGCGGGTGCGGACGGGGGTGCACAGAGGGGCGCAGCGGCGTCGGCGCGGGGTACGTGCGTGCGGCGGCGCCGGATGCGCGCGGCGACGGCCGGGTCAGCGGCCGCGGTACGGGACGGCGCGGGGGCCGGCGGCCGCCGCGTCGTCGAGCAGCCCGGCCATCGCGAGCCCGCGGTCGACGAGCCGGACCCGGTCGAGCGCGGGCACCTCGTCGAGCCGGAACCACCGCGCGGCGTCGGTCGTGCCCCCGACCTCCGCGCGCAGCTCGCCGCCCGTGACGCGTGCGCGGTAGACCACCCGGATCGCGTGCGCGTCGACCGCGGGCTGCACGATCCGCTCCGCAGCCGGGACGACGACCGAGTCGATCCCGAGCAGGCCCTCGAGCTCGGCGGTGTAGCCGGTCTCCTCGTGGATCTCGCGCACCGCGGCGTCGGCCGGGTCCTCGCCGGGGTCGATCCCGCCGCCCGGGAGCGTCCAGCCCGAGTGGCCGTCGAGCACCCAGTGGGCGAGCAGCACCCGCCCGTCGTCCACCACGACGCCGTAGGCAGCGATCCGCGTCTCCACCTGCGCGAGCGTACCCAGCGGTCCCCCGGACGGCGCGCCCGCCCGCGCCCTAGCATGCGGACAACCTCTCGGAACGGAGCCCCATGGATCTCGCCGTCGCCGTCCTCGGCATCCCCCTCGTCGCCCTCGTGCTCGGCGGGCTCGTGCTCGCCGTCCGGGCCGCCCGGCGCCCG
>NZ_BJLR01000005.1 GCF_006538745.1 Cellulomonas cellasea
CCCGCCGCACCCACGACCGGCCCGTTCGCGGGGGCACGACGGCGGCGGGTCGTGGGGCGGCGACGGGGGCGGGTACGGCTCGGACGGGCACCGGGGTGGCGACCACGACGGCTCCGGGTGGGGCGGGAACGACGGCGGGTCGGGCTGGGGCGGCGGGGGCGACAGCGGTGGCGGCGACGGGGGTGGCGGTGGTGGGGGCGGCGACTGAGGGCGCCGGGGGCCCGTCGCGGGGCGGCGCCGGGCCGGTGCCGAGCACGTCGTGACGGGCGCGACGCTGCGCCCCCGCCTCGCGGACGCACCCGGACGGCGACACCCTGCCCCGGCCGGCTTCATTCGTCGCGCACGTCCGGGGACGGCCCCTGCCCGTGGACGTGCCCGTCCCGCTGCTCGCCGGGCTCGAGAGCCGGTGGCTCACGACCCTGGGGCCCGGGTCGGCGCTGCACCACGGTGACCTGCGGCGCGACAACGTCCTGCGCGAGCCCGGCGGGCGGCTGCGGGTCGTCGACTGGACACACCTGTGGACCTCGCCCGGGTGGCTCGACCTCGTCCGGCTCGGCGCCGACGTCGCCGCGTGCGGCCACGACCCCGAACGGCTCCTGCGGCGCTCGTGCTGGGCCGACGCCCCGGGCGACGCGGTCGACGTCGTGCTCGCGGGGCTGGCCGGGCGGGCCTGGCGCGAGGGGCACCTGCCGGAGCTGCCCGGGGTGCCCGGCCTGCGGCGCATGCAGCGCGAGCAGGGCCTGCACGGGCTGCGCTGGCTCGAGGCCCGGCTGGCGGCGCGGCGGGCGTGACGCGCGCGCCGTTTCAGCGCGCCGGGGCGCCCTCGCGCGCGCGGCGGCGCAGGCGCTTGCGCACGAACACCCCGATCGCGACCGCGAACGCCGCGTAGATCGCGTAGTTGATGTAGTCGCTGTACTCCCCGATGCGGGTCCAGCGGCTGCCCAGCGCGTAGCCGAGCGAGACGAGCACGCCGTTGTAGACCGCGCTGCCGAGGGTCGTGTACGCGAGGAAGCGCGCGAGCGGCATGTGCTCGACGCCCGCCGGGATCGACACGAGGCTGCGCACGACCGGCACGCACCGCCCGACCAGCACCGCGGAGCCGCCGTGGCGGTCGAACCAGTCCTCGGCGCGCTGGACGTCGCGCGGCTCGACGAGCGGCAGCCGGTCCGCGATGCGCTGGAGCCGGTCGGAGCCCAGCCGCTTGCCTGCCCAGTACAGGACGAGCGCCCCGACGACCGAGCCGGCCGTCGCTCCGACGACCGCGAGCGCGAGCGACATCCGGCCCTGCCCGGCGAGCAGGCCCGCGACGGGGAGCACGACCTCGCTGGGGATGGGCGGGAACACGGTCTCGAGGACGACGAGGACGCCGACCCCCACCGGGCCGAGCAGCTCGACGGTGGAGACGGCCCACCCGGCGAGGCCCGTGAGCTGGGACGGGTCGGCTTGGCTCAGCACCCGTCCAGCAGAACACGAGGCGCGGGCGTGGGCACCCGGAGCGGCGCCGGCCCCGCAGCGGCCCGGCAGCGGCCCCCCGTCGCCGCACACCGTCCCGCACGCCGTCGCCGCACGCCGGGGGTCGCCGGTGTTGCGGGCGTGTGAGCGCACCTCCCGCCACGTGAAACCCGCGTGAACTCCGGCCGCGGAGCCTTGTGGTCGGCCCGCGCGCGCGAGGACGCTGGACGTGGAACGCCCACCCCCTCCGAGCACCTCCGGCACGAGGGAGCACCGTGACGACCCACCCCGCACCGCCGCCGTCGCCGGCCGCCGGGCCGTCGTGCGCCCGGCGCCCCGGCGCGTCCAGCCGAGGAGCACGCCGGTGAACCTGCCCGCGGCGGTGCTGCTCGACCTCGACGGGACGCTGGTCGACTCCGAGCCGCTGTGGTCGACCGCCGCCGCCGACCACGCGCGCCTGCACGGGTGCTCGTGGAGCGCGGTCGACGCCGCGGGGATCGCCGGGCTGCCGGCGCCGGCCGTCGCGGCGCTGCTGCACCAGCGGGGGGTGCCGCTCGCCGCCGAGCGCATCGCCGAGCTGCTGCACGAGGAGGTCGGCCTCGGGCTCGCGCTCGAGCTGCCGTGGCGCGCCGGGGCGCTCGACCTGCTGACCCTGCTGCGCTGGTCCGAGGTGCCGAGCGCGCTGGTCTCGACGAGCAGGCGCGGGCTCGCGGAGCTCGTTGCGCGCGCCACGCCCGCCGGGACGCTGCGCGCCCTCGTCTCGGCGGACGACGTGCGCCGGCTCGCGCCGCACCCCGAGGCGTACCTCGTGGCGGCCGACGCGCTCGGCGTCGACCCGGCGCGCTGCCTCGTCGTCGAGGACTCGGCGAGCGGCGTCGCGGCGGCGCTCGCCGCCGGGACGCTGGTGTTCGCGGTGGACCCGACGCTCGACCTGCCGCAGCGGCTCTCCGCGCACCCGCGGCTCGTGCGGGTCGACGGCCTCGTGCCCGTGGTCGAGCTGCTGAGCTCGCTGCTCGCGCGCGGCTGAGGCTCCCGCGAGCCGAGCCGAGCCGAGCCGAGCCGCGGAGCGGAGCGGAGCGTCAGACGGTCTCGGCGCAGAACCCGCCCGCGTCGCTCGGCGTGACGCGCCACGTGCGGACGTCCTTGCCGCCGCCGTCGTCGTCGCTCTTCTCGTGCAGCCGGACGACGCCGTCGCGCACCGCGGCGTCCCCGCGCACGACGTGGCGGCCGGTGCTGCCCTCGACGGTGAGGGTGACGCTCCCGACGAAGTCGTCGACGGTCCGCGGGGTGCGCCCGTCGACGTCGAGCACCGCGTACGGGACGCCCGAGACGACCGGGGCGGGCGGGGAGTAGGTCATCGGGGCACGCACCTTCGGGTCGGCCGGTGAGGGCCCCAGCATGCGCCCCGCCGGACCGTGGGGGAACACCCTCGACGTATCGGGTTCGTGACGTTCCGGTGACGTGGGCGGGGCCCGACGACGCGCCCGCTCACCACCCGCGCAGCGCGGGCCCGTCCTCGCGGTAGGTCTCGAACAGCGCGCGCTCCCCCTCGGTGAACGGGCGCGCGGTGTGGGACGCGTGGTCGAGCTGCACCATGCGCGAGCGCGCACGCAGGTAGACGGTCCCGGGGTCGGCCACGTCGACGATCTCGTACGCGAAGTCGACCGAGGACGTGCCGATGCGCGGGACCCACACCTCGACGGCGAACGGCGCCGGGCGGAACGTCAGCGGCGCGATGTAGTCGATCTCGTGCTTGACGACCACGAGCAGCGACGCGGTGAGCGCACCGTGCTCGTCGACCCCCATGACGGGGAACAGCGTGAAGCGCGCGTCGTCGAGGTAGCGCAGGTAGGCGGCGTTGTTGACGTGGCCGAAGAGGTCGACGTCCGACCAGCGGACCTGCATGACGACGCGGCCGCGGTGCGGACGCTCGGAGGGTTCGGGGGACGGCTCCCCGGTCAGCTCGTGAGGCACCGCGTCACCCTAGCCGCGGGCGGTGCCCCGCCCGGTCCGCGGGCCGGTGTGGGAGGTGTGTGGGTGCCGGCCGCCAGGATCGGACCATGAGCGCCCGCCCCGACCTCACGCCCGCCCTCTCCGGCGAGGAGCTGCAGCGCTGGTACTGGCTGCGGGAGGAGCTGGCCGGGCTCGCGCGCACCCTCGGCGTGCGCGCGTCGGGCAGCAAGCAGGAGCTCACGGGGCGTCTCGTGGCGGCGCTCGACGGGCACGTGGCACCGGCCCCGTCCGCGGGGCGTGCGGCTCGACGTCCGACCCCGCGCCCGTTGACGCAGCCGCTGAGCGACGCGACCGAGCTGCCGCTGGGTCAGCGCTGCAGCCAGGAGCTGCGGGGCTACCTGGCGGCTCGGATCGGGCCGGGCTTCCGGTTCGACGCGCACCTGCGCGAGCTCATCGGCTCGCGGGCCGGCCTGACTCTCGGGGAGGTCGTCGCCCACTGGCACGCGACGCGGGACTCGCCGCTGCAGGAGATCGGCGCGCAGTTCGAGCTGAACCGCTTCCTGCGAGCGTGGCACGCCGCCCACCCGGGGCGGTCGCACGCCGAGGCGCTCGACGCCTGGCGCGCGTACCGGGCGCTGCCGGTGGACGCCCGCGCGTCCGGCGCGAGCGGGGCAGCCGGGCCGGAGGCGACCGTCGACGGCTGAGCGGCGTCGCCACGCACCCGGGGCACAGCGCCGGTGCGCACCCGCGCTGCGCTGCGCGGACGGGCTTGTCAGGCAAGTCTGCGCTTGCCTATTGTGGAGGCATGGCCGACGAGGTGTACCGGGCGCTCGCGGACCCGACGCGGCGCGCGATCCTCGACGAGCTCGTCGACCGCGACGGGCAGTCGCTGTTCGAGATCTGCACCCGGCTCACGATGAAGCACGGGCTCGGGTCGACGCGGCAGGCCGTCTCGCAGCACCTCGACGTGCTCGAGCAGGCCGGCCTCGTCACCGTGCGCCGCGACGGCCGGTACAAGTTCCACCACCTCGACACGCGCCCGCTCGCGCAGATCGCCGAGCGGTGGCCGCAGCCCGAGGGCACGCCCGAGCCGCCGCCCGCGGGCACGTCCGACGCCTGACTCCGCACCACCCGGCACCGCCGGCGCACCCGCACGACCGACGCCCGCTCCACCGACGCTCGCCCCTCCGACGCCCGCTCCACCGATGCCCGCTCCACCCGCGCACCGCCACCGAGAGGACCGACCATGCCCCGGATCCAGTTCAGCAGCATCTACGTCGACGACCAGCAGCAGGGCCTCGACTTCTACACCGACGTGCTCGGGTTCATCGTCAAGAACGACATCCCGATGGGCCAGTTCCGCTGGATCACGCTGGTCTCCGCCGACGACCCCAACGGCCCGGAGCTCGTCCTCGAGCCGGCCGCGCACCCCGCGGTGCCGCCGTACCGGTCGGCGCTCGTGGCCGACGGCATCCCGATGACGGCGTTCGCGGTCGAGGACGTGCAGGCGACCTACGAGCGGCTCGTCGCCGCCGGGGTGCGCTTCGTGCAGGAGCCCGTGCAGATGGGTCCCGTGACCACCGCGGTGCTCGACGACACGTGCGGGAACCTCATCCAGCTCGCCGGCTGACGCGTGCGTGGGTGGCGCTCGGCAGGCACGGGCGCCACCCGATCGGCGGTCCTCCGTGCGGGGGACGGGACGCGCCGACCCTTGTCCGGTTTGTCCGCGCTCTCCTACGGTCCCCGTGGCCGGGTGGTGCCGGTCACACCTCGTGGCACCGTCCGGGACGTGTGAGCGATCACCCGGTCGGACCTGTCCCCCGACGAGGAGAACTCGTGCACCAGCTCACGCCGCCCGCAGCACCGTCCCGCCCCCGCGCCGCCCGCCGTCCCCGACGGCTGCTCGCCGCCGCCCTCGCCCTCGCGGCGACGTCCGGCGCCCTCTCCACGCTCGCCGCCCCCACCGCGGTCGCGGCGCCGGCCTGCGCGGACGTCGAGGTGCTGTTCGCGCGCGGCACGGGCGAGGCGCCCGGCCTCGGCGTCCTCGGCACGCCGTTCGTGCGGTCGGTCACGAGCGCCCTGAGCGACCGGACCGTCACCTCGTACGCGGTGAACTACGCCGCGGAGTCGTCCCAGCGCAGCGCCGGCCCCGGCGCCACCGACCTCACGAACCACCTCACCGCGACGGCCGCCGCGTGCCCCGGGACGCGATTCGTGCTCGGCGGCTACTCGCAGGGCGCCACGGTCGTCGACCTCGCGCTCGGCATCCGCACCGGCACGACGACGGGCACCGCGATCCCCGCGGCGCTCGAGCCGCGCGTCGCCGCGATCGTGGTGTTCGGCAACCCCCTGGGCATCAGCGGGCGCACCATCGCGACCGCGAGCCCGACGTACGCCGCCCGGGCGCGCGACTTCTGCGCGACGGGCGACCCGGTGTGCGGTGGCGGCTCGTCGTTCGCCGCGCACCTCGCGTACCGCACCAACGGCGACGTGACGGCGGGGGCCGACTTCGCGGCCGGCCTCGCGCGCGCGACGACCGTCCCGGTCCCGACGCCAACCGTCCCCGGCACGCCGACGCCGTCCCCCACGGCACCCGGCACCCCGACCCCGGTGCCGACGACGAGCCCCACGCCCGCGCCGTCCCCCACGGCCCCGGGTGCGGCCTGCGTACGGGCCAGCACGCGCGCGCACGTCGAGGCCGGCCGTGCGGAGCGGCGCCACGGCATCGCGTACGCGACCGGCAGCGGCGACCGGATCGGCTGGGTGAGCAGCTTCGTGCGGGTGTCCGTGCAGCAGACCGCCGACGGCTGGGAGCGCGTGCTGTCCTGCTGACCGGCGGGGGTCGCCGCTGAGGCCCACCACTGAGGGACGACGAGGGCCGTGGCGCCGAGGTGCGCCGCGGTCCTCGTCGTGCGTCCGGGCACCGACGTCCGGCGGCTCGCCCCGAGCCGCGCGTCCGGACCGGCGGCGGGGGCCGAAGCTGGTCGCACCGCACGTGCCGAGCGCGAGGGGCCGGGTCGCGTGCCTGCCCCTCCCCGTCCCGGCGCCGCCGCGTCTCACGAGCGTCCACGATCCGGACATCTGTGGCGGACGGGGCGGGTGCGGAGCACGATCCCTCGCGTGACCTCCCGGCCGACCGCACCCCGCAGCGCCCCGCGCGCCGCCGGGTTCGCGCGCGCCTGTACCTGTCGCTAGCCGGGAGGCTCCGCGGTCCCTCCGGACCGGCCCGCCCACCACGGGCGCGCTCGACCCGGACCGACCCTGCCGTCGCGCGTCGCGGCACCCTGACCGCCCCTCCCGGCGCCCGTCCACCCCTCGCGAGCCACCGCTCGCCCGCGCAGCTGCGCACCGGACACCCGCCCCAGGTCAGGAGAGCCCGCATGGCCACCCCGCACACCCCCAGCCCCGCCGATCCCACCGGCACCGCGTCGCCCGAGGAGGCGCGCCGCTTCCACCTCAACGAGGACTGGGCGGCGACGGTCGTCGGCCTCGTCCTGCTCGGCCTCGTCCTCACCGGCGTCCTCGGCGCCGACGTGGTGCCGTGATGAGCGCCACGACCCGCCCCGGCACGGGGCCCGACCGGCCCGGCACGCCGTCCGACGACCGGCCCGACCCGACCGCGCCGGCCGCCACGACCGACGGCACCGACCGCACCGCGGACGCCGAGGCGGCGGACCGCCCCACGCCCGCGGCGGTCGTCGGCGGGCTCGTGCTCGTCGTCGCGCTCGCGGCGCTCACGCGCTACCTCGAGCAGAACGTCCCGGTGTGGACCGAGGGCACGCCGCTCGGCGGCGTCGCGAAGTCCGTCGAGTTCCCGGTCTACGCGATCGCCCTCGGCCTGCTCGGCAACGCCGCGCTGCTCGCGCTCAACCTGCGTGACCGCCTCGCCGCGGCGTTCCGCACCGAGCTGTTCATCAAGACCGGCGTCGTGCTGCTCGGCGCGTCGGTCAACCTCAGCCTCATCGTCTCGGCGGCGCTCCCGGCGATCGCCCAGGCGCTGCTGCTCATCACGTCGGTGTTCCTGTTCACGTGGTGGATCGGCGGGCGCGCGGGGCTCGACGACAAGCTGCGCGCGCTGCTGGCCTCGGCCGTCTCGATCTGCGGCGTGAGCGCGGCGATCTCGGCGGCCGGCGCGGTGCAGGCCAAGCGCGAGCAGCTCGCGTACGCGGCGAGCCTCGTGATCGTCTTCGCGCTGCCGTCGATCTTCCTGCTCCCGTGGCTCGCGGGGCTGCTCGACCTGTCCCCCGCCGTGACCGGCGCCTGGATCGGCGGCAACATCGACACGACGGCCGCCGTGGCCGCTGCCGGGTCGATCGCCGGCGAGGACGTCCTCGCGCTCGCGACGATCGTGAAGTCGACGCAGAACGCGCTCATCGGCGTCGTCGCGATCGCGCTCACCGCGTACTTCGCGTTCAAGGTCGAGCGGCGGCCCGACGCGCAGGCGCCCGGCGTCGGCGAGATCTGGCGCCGGTTCCCGAAGTTCGTGCTCGGCTTCCTCGCGGCGTCGGTCATCGCGACCGTCTACCTCGCGCAGGTCGGCACGGACGTCGGCAAGCCGGTCATCGCGGTCGCGAACGACCTGCGGACGCTGTTCTTCATCCTCGCGTTCGTGAGCATCGGCCTGGAGTTCCGGGCGAAGGCGCTCAAGGACGCCGGCTGGCGGCCCGTCGGGGTCTTCGCGGCGGCGACCGCGTTCAACCTCGTCGCGGGGCTCGCGTTCGCGAGCGTGCTGTTCCGGGGCTTCGAGCTGGGCTGAGCCGGGTGCGGCGGCTGCGCGCGGCCGTCCCGTCACCGTGCACGACGAGGGCCACGGGCCCGGGGAGTCCCCGGGCCCGTGGCCCGACGTCACTCCCGCACCGTGCCTGCCGGCTAGTCCTCGTCGTCGACGGGGCGCGGCAGCGCGAGCCCGAAGATGCGGGTCGGCGGGGCCGAGAGCCGGTCGGACCCGGGCTCGGGCGCCGGGGCGCCGGCCGGTGGGTGCGCGCCGACCCACAGGCGCCACACGTCGCCGTCGCGGTACACCTGCCCGGGGCAGACCAGACGGTCCTTGCCCGCCCGGTTGAGCTGGCCGCGCAGGTCCGCCTCGTGCGCGGGCGGCACGAAGCCGACGACGACGTTGCGCCAGACCAGCACGACGCGCCCGCCCTTGCCCGGCTCGAGCAGCAGCTCGGCGGGCACGGGCGCGCGCACCGCACGCTCGTGCCCGGTGAGAGCGGCCTGGAACGACGTCTGGAGCGCGACGGCCTCGCCCGCGACGAACCCGTCGCCCACCTCCGCGGGCACCTCGGCGTGCCGACCGAACAGCCTCATGGGGTCAGCGTGGCACGGCCCGGCGCTCGTGCGCGACGACCCGGGGTCGTCACGTCGCGCCCGGGTCGCGGCTCCTGGGCTGCCGCCCGCCGGACTCAGTCGGTCAGCCGCACGTCGACGGCGGAGCCGTCCGGGACGTCGGCGGGCTGCCGGGCCAGGTCGCCCGGTCGGGGGGACGTGCCCGACGAGGGCGGCGCACGACCCCGGCGCGGCCTCAGCGGGTCGTGTGCGCTCCCCCGTCGAGGTGCAGCGTCTGCCCGGTGATGTGCCGCGCGCCCGGCGAGAGCAGGAACTCGACGAGCGCGACGACGTCGTCGAGCCGGCCGGTGCGCCCGTCGAGCGTCTGGCGGCGCAGAGCCTCGACCCGCTCCTCGCCGATGCGCCCGCGGAAGAACTCGGTCCCGGCGACGTACCCGGGGGCGACGCAGTTGACCGTGATCCCGCGCGGGCCCAGGCGGGCGGCGAGCCCGACCGCGAGCGAGGCGACCGCCGCCTTGGCCGGGCCGTAGTACCCGACGCCGCGCTCCGCCGCGATCGAGCCGAAGAGCACGACCGAGGCGTCGTCCGCGAGGTGCGGCTCGAGCCCCGCGACCATGAGCGCCGCGCTGCGGACGTTGCCGGCCATCGTCTCGTCGACGAGCGCGGCGACCTCCGCGAGCCCCTGGGGCTCGGGCCGGCCGATCGCCGGGTTGCCGCCCGCGCACAGCACGAGCCCGGTCACCGGCTCCTCCACGCCGGCCGCGAGCCGGGCGACGTCGTCGGGGTCGGCGTTGTCGCACACCACGGTCCGCACCCCGGTCTCGCGCGCGAGCTCCTCGAGGAGGTGCTCCCGGCGTGCGGCGACGAGGACGCGCTCGCCCCGGACGGCGAGCCGGGCCGCCACCGCACGCCCGATGCCCGCGCTGCCTCCACCGATGACGATCACGTGCGCCTCCCACGGTTTGTTTAGACCTAAACGTACACTCAGCCCATGACGGCACCACAGGGCCCCCGGACGGACGAGGAGTCCCCGACCGCGAGCCGCGAGCACGCCGCCGAGGACGCCCCGCGCGACCGCACGCGCGACATCGAGGACGCCTGGCGCCGCGAGCGCCCGGACCTCGACCCCGCCTCGGTGCGCGTCGTGACCCGCGTCTGGCACCTGGCCGCGCTGTTCAGCGCCGACCGGCGCCGCCTGCTCGACGCCCGCGGCCTCGACTCCGCGCTGCTCGACCTGCTGGGCACGCTCCGGCGGGCCGGCTCGCCCTACGCGCTCTCGACGCGTGAGCTCGCCGAGCGCTCGCGCGTGACGCCCGCGGCCATCTCGCAGCGGCTCACGCGCGCGGAGCGCCGCGGCTGGGTCACGCGCGAGCCGGCGGGG
>NZ_BJLR01000006.1 GCF_006538745.1 Cellulomonas cellasea
GGGGGCCGCCGCGTCGTGGTGCATCTCACGGCGACCGGGCGCGAGACGATCGACGACGCGGCGGGCGCGATCTTCGACCGCGAGCGCGACCTGCTCACGGCGCTGCCGGAGGGCGACCGGGAGACCCTCGCCGCGCTGCTGGAGCGGCTCGTCCTGGACCTCGAGCGGCGCGGCGGCTGACGACGGGGCGCCGCGCGGGCGTCGGGCACCGGCGGGGCAGCAGCGCCTCCAGCGCCGGTCTCCCCGACCTCAGCGCGTCGCGCGCGCAGCTCGCCTACAGCAGCGCGTCGTGCGGGCGCCCCGCCGGGGTGCCGGGTCCGCGCCCCTCACGACCCGACGGAGCGCAGCGCGCCGGGCTCCCGCCCCGCGAGCCGGTCGAGCCCCACCGCCGTCGCGGCGTCCGCCGGGAGGTGCACGACGAGGCGCTGGTGGTCGGCGTCCGGCAGCGTCAGGGTCTCGAACGCGAGCCGCAGCAGCCCGACGCGCGGGTGCTGCACCGCGCGCACGCCGCTGCGGACGCCCGCGAGCGGCCGACGCCGCCACCGCGCCGCGAACGGCTCCCCGACGGTCCGGGCGAGACGCTCGGCGAGCACGTCGGTCGACGGGTCCCCGCGCCGGTGCTCGTGCAGGTCGGCGACGCCCTGGTCGACGACGTCGTCCCAGTCGGGGTAGACGTCGCGGGCCCGCTCGTCGGCGAGCGCGTACCAGAGGAGGTTGGGCCGCTCGCCGTCGAGCATCCCGAGCGGGCGCGCGAGCCGGTCGAACGCGTCGTTCCACGCGAGCAGGTCGGCGCGGGGGTCGAGCACGTACGCCGGCGTGGTGAGGGTGTCGAGCAGCGCCTGGACGGTCGGGCGCACCGTGCGGGCCGACGGTGGCCGGCCCCCGGGGCACAGCTGCGGCCCGTGGGTCTGGGCCACGAGCTCCTGCAGGTGCGCGCGGTCGGCGACGGTCAGGCGGAGCGCGTCCGCGAGGGCGCCGAGCACCTGCGCCGACGGGCGGGTGTCGCGGCCCTGCTCGAGCCGGGTCAGGTACTCGACGCTGACCTGCGCGAGCGTCGCGAGCTCGGACCGGCGCAGGCCCGGGGTCCGGCGGCGCGGCCCGTCGGGCAGTCCCGCGTCGGCCGGGGCGAGGGCCTCGCGACGGCTGCGCAGGAACGCCCCGAGCTCTCCGTCGATCACCCGCCCAGTGTGCCCCGCGAGCCGTCCCGGAGGGTGTCCCCGCGAGGGCCAGCCTCACGGCGGCCTCCCTCGGCCGGAGGGCGCGCAGGACGCTCGTGCCATGACGAACCTCTCAGCACCTGACCTGACGGACCGCTCAGTGGACGGGACGACGACGCGGCTCGCGGTCGTGGTCGGCAGCACCCGACCCGGCCGGCGCGGGCGGGCGGTCGCGGACTGGGTCGCCGGCGTCGCGGCCGGGCACGACGCCGTGGTGACGGGACGCGTGGCGGTCGAGGTGCTCGACCTGGCCGACCACCCGCTCCCGCTGCTCGACGAGCCGGTCCCGGCGATGTTCGGCTCCTACGCCCACGAGCACACCCGCCGGTGGTCCGCTGCGGTCGACCGGTTCGACGCCTACGTCTTCGTGACCCCCGAGTACAACCACTCCCTCCCGGCGGCGCTCAAGAACGCGATCGACCACCTGTACGCCGAGTGGGACGGCAAGGTGGCCGGCGTCGTCGGCTACGGCGTGCAGGGCGGGACGCGCGCCGCGGACCACCTGCGCGCGGTCCTGACCGAGGTGCGGACGGCCGTCGTGCCCACGCAGGTCGGCCTGTCGCTGTTCGCCGACGTGGACTACGCCGGGACCGACCCGGCCGACCCCACCGCGACCGGGCGGCTGGCGCCCCGCGACCACCAGGCCGAGGCGCTCGGGGCGCTGCTCGACGAGGTCGTCCGGTGGGCGGTGGCGCTGCGTCCGTCGACGGCAGCGAGCCGGTCCGCGTGAGCGCCGCCGCGCCGCAGTCCGGGCGCCGGTCAGCCGCCGTTCCGGGCCACGAGCTCGGCCCCGAGCCGCGCGAGCTCGACGCGGACCGACTCCGGCTCCACGACCTCGACGTCGCCGCCCCAGCCCGCGAGGTGCCGGGCGACGTCGAGCGCTCGTGGTGCGGTCACGTACGCCCGCGCGCGCCCGTCCTCGTGCGTCCCCGCGGGTGCGCAGTGCCGACCCATCCGGTCCTGCAGGATCGGCAGCAGGTGCGCGTCGATCAGGACGGTCGCGCGCAGCGTCGAGCGCTTCCGCTCGACCTCCTCGACCGTGCGGTCCCAGAGCCGCTCGACGTCGAGGTCGTCGGGGCGCTGCGCGGGCAGGTCGGTGATCTCGGCGTGCTCGACGCGGTCGAGCCGGAACGTGCGCGGCCCGCGGTCGGTCCCGGCGAGCAGGTACCAGGTGCCGTCCTTGTCGGCGAGGCCCCAGGGGTCGACGAGGCGCTCGGACGGCTCGCGCGTGCGGCCCGCGTACCGCAGGCGCACGCGCCGGCGCTGCACGACGGCGGACTCGAGCTCGTCGGCCAGAGGTGGGCGGGCACGCCCCTGCTCGCCCCAGCCCACCGGGTCGACGACGACGGCGTCCGCCGCGGCCGCCGCCTCGGCGCGGAACGTCTGGGGCAGCGCGCGCAGCACCTTGCGCAGCGCCGAGCGCGCCTCGGGGCGGGCCCGGCCCGACGACGCCGGGCCGAGGAGCGCGAACAGGGCGCGCGCCTCGGGGGCCGTGAGCCCGGTGAGGTCGGTCCGCGCACCGCCGACGAGCTGCCACCCGCCACCCCGTCCGGCCTGCGGGTACACCGGCACTCCGGCGGCCGCGAGCGCCTCGAGGTCGCGCCGTGCGGTCGCGAGCGACACCTCGAGCGCGCGGGCGACCTCCGCGGCAGTCGCCCGGCCGCGGGTCTGGAGCAGCAGGAGGGTGGCGACGAGCCGGTCCGCACGCATGTCGTCAGTCTGCTCGTGAAAGTGCTCACTCGGTGAGCACTTCACCACCCAGTCTGGAGATGTCGGGCGGGACGGACCCGCCCCCGACGGAAGGAACCGACATGCTTCGTGGAGTCGCCACCGTGAACGTCTACGCCGCCGACCACGCCGCCGCGTCGCGCTGGTACGCCGAGCTGCTCGGCATCGAGCCGTACTTCGAGCGCCCCGGGTACCACGAGTTCCGCATCGGCGACCACGGGCAGGAGCTCGGCATCATCGACCGGCGCTACGCGCCCGAGGGCGAGCCGGACGCGCCGGGTGGCGCGGTCGTGCACTGGCACGTCGACGACCTGACCGGGGCCGTCGACCGGCTGCTGGCCCTCGGTGCGACCCTCCGCCAGCCGATCACGGAGCGCGGCGCGGGGTTCGTGACCGCGTCGGTCGTCGACCCGTTCGGCAACGTCCTCGGCGTCATGACCAACCCGCACTACCTCGAGATGCTCGCGCGCGACCGGGCCTGAGCGGTCCGGACGACCAGGGCGCCGGCGTCGTGCTCGAGCACGGCGAGGACGTCGGCGGCGTCGAACGCCTCGCCCGGCGCGGCGGCGCCGGGTCCCCGGTGCCGCCCGTCGAGGAGCCGGACGGCACCCTCGACGACGATCGGCGCGGTGACCGCGTAGATGTCGCGCCCGGTCGCCCGGGTGCGCACGGTGTCCGCGCCCCGGCGCACGGCAACGTCCACGACGAACTGCTGCGCCGAACGGCCGCGCTCGTCGGTCGCGGCCGGCTCCGGGGTGGCGGCGTCGTGGAGGTCGTCGAGCGGGGCCGTGTTGAGGTAGGAGCGCAGCTCGCCCACGTCGAGGTGGCGGTCGATCGTGACGACCTCCGAGAAGGGCAGCTCCACGACCGCCTGCTCGCCGAGCGGTGCGGGGTAGGTCCAGGTGCTCGTGGGCGCGGGCGCCGCCAGCTCGGCGAGCTCGCCACCGCGGATCACGAGCCGGGTCGCGGTGTTGCGCGCCCCGGTCACCCGGGTCCCCGCGGTCGGCCACCACCGGTCCAGGCCGATCGCGACCTCGACCTCGTCGGCGCGCGAGCCGCCGTCGAGCGCGGCCGTGACCAGCAGGTCGGCGAGACCGCCGTAGAAGGCCAGGGCGGGGACGACGGCGACCCCCGCCGCCCGGGCGGGTGCGTCGAGCTCGCGGTAGAGCGCCTGCACAGCGGGCTGCTCGGCGGTGACGTCGAGGTAGTGCGCCCCCGACCCGACCGCGGCGCGCGCGAGCGGGAGGGCGGTGTCGAGGAACGGCCCGGCGCAGTTGACGACCGCCCCGACGCCGGCGAGCGCCCGACGGAGGCCGTCGGGGTCGTCGGCGGCGACCACGCGGCGGTCGAGGTCGGCGTGCCGGGACGGGACCGCCGCCAGGCGCTCGGCGCTGCGGCCGGCCAGCACGGGGACGAGGCCGCGGCGCCGCAGCTCGTCGACGACGAAGCGTCCCGTGTGACCTGTGGCGCCGTAGACGAGGACTCGATCGGTTGCGTTCACGGAGCCATCGTCGCGAGCGGGGCCCGGCCCGGACGAGTGTCCGGAACGACGCCGGCCGTACAGTTTTCGACATGCCCCGGATCGCCCTCGTCCTGCACGGCTCGGCGATGCTCTACGAGGTCGCGATCGCCGCCGAGGTCTTCGGCGTCGACCGGTCCGAGCTCTCGCCCACCGGCAGCTGGTACGACCTCGTGGTCTGCACCGCCGACGGCTCCCCGCACCCGTGGCTGCCGCACCTGCCGACCGCGACGTACGCGGAGACCGCCCGCGTCGACACCGTGCTCGTGCCGTCGTCCGACGACCTCGACGACGACCCCGACCCGGCGCTCCTCGACGCGCTGCGCGCAGCCCAGGCGCGCGGCACGCGCATCGCGGCGCTGTGCACCGGGGCGTTCGTGCTCGCGGCGGCCGGGGTGCTCGACGGGCGGGCGGCCACCACGCACTGGATGCACGCCGAGGACCTCGCACGCCGCTACCCGCAGGTCGACGTCCGGCCCGACGTGCTCTACGTCGACGACGGCGACGTGCTCACGTCCGCCGGGAAGACGGCGGCGCTCGACCTCTGCGTCCACCTCGTGCGCCTCGACCTGGGCGCCGCGGCGGCCAACGGGATCGCGCGGCGCCTCGTCGTGCCCGCGCACCGGACCGGCGGCCAGGCTCAGTTCATCACCCCGCCTCCCGAGCCGCGCAGCCCCGACGGCCTCGCACCGACCCTCGCGTGGGCACGGGCTCGTCTCGACCAGCCCCTGACGGTGCGCGATCTCGCCGCGCACGCCCACCTCAGCACCCGCCAGCTCGCGCGCCGGATGCAGGCGGAGCTCCAGGCCGGGCCGCTCGACTGGCTCCACCAGCAGCGGATCGCCCGCGCCCAGGAACTCCTCGAGCGCACCGACGCCTCGGTCGACCAGGTCGCGGCGAGCTGCGGCATGGGGACCGCGACGACGCTGCGCCGGCACTTCCACCGCGCCCTGGGCGTCACGCCGACGGCGTACCGGGCGACGTTCCGCCTGGCCCGACCCGGCGAACGGCCCGCCCCGGTCGACGACGGGTCGATACTCGGCCCATGGCAGCACCAGCGGGCCCGCCCCGCCTCAACCGGCTCGTGACGTCCCTGATCACCTCGCGTCGTCTCGGTCCCGTGGTCCGTCGCCGGATGACGGTCGTCCGATACGCCGGGCGCCGCTCCGGCCGCGTCATCAGCACCCCTGTCGGCTACCGGCGCCGCGGCGCCGGAGTGGTCGAGATCCCGGTGGGCCTGCCCGGGAGGAAGACGTGGTGGCGCAACTTCACGGGCGAGGGGGCGGCGCTGACGCTGCTGCTGGACGGCTCACCGCGAGAGGGTCACGCCGTCGCGACCCGCGGCGCGCGCGGCACCGTGCTCGTCACGGTGGCTCTCGCACCGACCGGGGACGCCTGACCGGACGCTAGGAGACCAGCCGCTCGACCGGGCCGCGCTCCGCCGGTCCTGCGGCAGCGCCCGCCGGGTTGACCTCCGCCCACAGCGCGTCGAGCGAGAGCCCGAGCACCGCGGCGATCGCCGCGATGGTCGGGAACGCCGGCGTCGCGACGCGCCCGGACTCGATCTTGCGCAGCGTCTCGGGCGAGACGCCGGCGTCGAGCGCGACGCCGAGCATCGACCGCTCGCCGCGGGCCCGGCGCAGGAGGGCACCGAGGCGGCGGCCGCGCTCGACGTCGGCGGGGGTGAGCGGCAGCCGGACCATGACGCCGATAGTAATACCGGGATAGTCTGACCGGGATAGTTATTGGAAAACCGGCAGGAGCCCCCATGATCGAGATCCTGAGCGCCGTCGAGCTGCCCCGCGCCCGCGCGGCCGGCGCGCTCGTCGCCGACATCCTGCAGTCCGTGCGCAGCCGCTGCACCGTCGGCACCAACCTGCTCGACGTCGACCGGTGGGCGCAGGCGATGATCGTCGAGGCCGGCGCGCAGTCCTGCTACGTCGACTACGCGCCGTCGTTCGGCCGCGGGCCGTTCGGGCACTACATCTGCACGTCGGTCAACGACGCGGTGCTGCACGGGCTCCCGCACGACTACGCGCTGCGCGACGGCGACCTGCTGACCCTCGACCTCGCCGTCTCGCTGCGCGGTCTGGTCGCGGACTCCGCGGTCAGCTTCGTCGTCGGCGGCCCCGCGCCTGCGGGCAGCCTCGCGATGATCGACGCGACCCAGCGCGCCCTTGCGGCCGGGATCGCCGCCGCCCGGCCCGGCGCGCGCATCGGGGACCTCTCGCACGCGATCGGCACCGTGCTCGACGACGCGGGCTACCCGATCAACACCGAGTTCGGCGGGCACGGCGTCGGCTCGACCATGCACCAGGACCCGCACGTCACGAACACCGGACGGCCCGGCCGCGGGTTCACGCTCCGCCCGGGGCTGCTGCTCGCGCTCGAGCCGTGGGTCATGGCCGACACGGACGAGCTCGTGACCGACGCGGACGGCTGGACGCTGCGCAGCGCGACCGGGTGCCTGACCGCGCACAGCGAGCACACCATCGCGATCACCGACGACGGCGCCGAGATCCTGACGCTCCCGAGCCGCACGCTGCTGTGACGCCGACCCGGACGGCGTCCCGCGCGCGCGTCCCGACCGCACACCGGTGCGCACGGCCGCCCGCTCACCTCACGGCTGGGTCGCTGCCCTCGCCGCCTGGGCGCTCGCGGAGCGGCGGCCGAACCGGCCCCGCAGGGCGCTGAGGGCACTGGTCGGCCGGGGCTCGCCGCGGACGGGGAACACCGACCCGTCGGGCAGGGTGTCCCCGGCCGTCGAGGGGTAGAACGACAGGTCCGGCCACGTGCGCACGATCTCCATGAGCTTGGCCCCGCGCGCGAACGCGGACGCCAGCTCGGAGTCGGTCCCGGTGTACGTCAGGGTGAAGTCGTGGTCCTGCACGACCGTCTCCCCCGTGGGGACCTCGCCACGGCGCGGGGTCCAGCCCCACGCGCTCGCGGGCTCCTGGTGGTCCTGGTCCGGACCGACCCGGTAGATGTCGAAGCCGATGCGCATCGCGGAACCTCCCTGTTCGTCGTGAGGTCCAGCGCATCGACATCCCCGGCCCCGACCTGGAGCCCGCCGGGGAGATGTCACCCGTCGGGGTGCGGTCCACCTGGGCGCCCGTCCAGCTCGCGACCGGGGACCGCTCGGCGGTCACGACCGACGACGACACCCAGGACGACGCCTAGAGCAGCACGCTGCCGTCGATGCAGGTCACGGTGTCGCCGCCGACCCAGACGTCCTCGCCGACCTGCTCGACGTGCACGCGCCCCTCGCGCCGCAGCGCCGTGCCCTGCGCGGCGACGTACCGCGTCGGGAGCGTGCCCGTGCCGATGAGCCAGCGCGCGAGCCCGGCGTTGAGGCTGCCCGTGACCGGGTCCTCGGCGAACCACTCGCCGAAGACGAACGCGCGCACCTCGACGTCGGCCTCGTGCGCCTGGTCCCACGGCCCGACGACGCCGACGAACAGGTCGCCGACCGGCGTCGGGTCCGGGCGGATCGCGAGGACCTCCCGCGCGTCGGCCAGCACGACGCCGATCCAGTGCGGACCGTTGTCGACCCACTCGCACGCCACGATCGCGTCGTCGGGCAGGCCCAGGGCCTCCTCGACCCGGGCACGCAGCTCGGGCGACACCGGGCCGGAGCGGAGCAGCGGCGGTGCGGCGAACGCCAGCCGCCCGGCCTCCCGGCGCAGGCGCACGAGCCCGATGCCGCACTCCTGCACAAGCACGCCGTCCTCCCGCGGCACCCCGCCCGCCGCGAGCCACGCGTGCGCGCTGCCGAGCGTCGGGTGCCCGGCGAAGGGCAGCTCGCCGCCGGGGGTGAAGATGCGCAGCCGGTAGTCGGCGGTCGCGGCGTCGGTCGGCGGGAGCACGAACGTCGTCTCCGACAGGTTCGTCCAGCGGGCGAACGCCGCCATCTCGTCGTCGGTCAGGTCCGTGCCGTCGAGCACGACCGCCACCGGGTTGCCCCGGTACGGCGTCGCGGTGAACACGTCGACCTGCGCGAACGCTCGCTGCCTCATGCGGTTCAGCGTAGCCAGCGGGCCCCTGGGACGATGGGACGGTGCCGACTCCCTCCCCCACGACGCCCGCCGACCTGCCCGACGCCCCGGACGTCCGCCTGATCGCGGTCGACATGGACGGCACGCTGCTCGACCCGGACCACGAGGTGCCGCCGACGCTGTGGCCGCTGCTCGACGAGCTCGAGGCGCGCGGCATCGCGTTCTGCCCGGCGAGCGGCCGCCAGCTCGCGACGCTCGCCCGGCAGCTCGGCGCGCACGCGCCGCGGCTGTGCTTCATCGCCGAGAACGGCGGGCTCGTGGTGCGCGAGGGCGAGGTGCTGAGCACCGACGTCGTCGACCCCGCGGTCGTGGTGCAGGTCGTCGAGGCGGTGCGCGCGCTCGCGGCGTCGGGCGCGGACGTGGGCGCCGTCGTGTGCGGGACGCGGTCGGCGTACGTCGAGCGGCACGACGCCGCGTTCGTCGACGAGTGCGACCGGTACTACGCGCTCCTCGCGCGGGTCGACGACCTGACCGCGGTGGGCGACGACGTGCTCAAGGTCGCGGTCTTCGACTTCGGGGACGCCGCCGCGACGACCGAGCCCGCGCTGGCCCGGTTCCGCGACACGCAGCAGGTCGTCGTCTCGGGCGCGCACTGGGTCGACCTCATGAACCCCACGACGCACAAGGGCGCCGCCCTTAAGACCGTGCAGCGCGCGCTCGGGGTCACGCGCGAGCAGACGATGGCGTTCGGCGACTACCTCAACGACCGCGAGCTGCTCGACGCCGCCGCCTGGTCGTACGCGATGGCGAACGCGCACCCCGAGGTCCGGGCCCGTGCGCGGTTCGCCGCGCCCGGCAACGACGAGAACGGGGTCGTGCGGACGATCGCGGCGGTGCTCGGGATCGCGGTCGAGGGCGTCGCGCCGCTCGACGCGGGGACGGCGGTCGCCGCGCCCTGAGGTCGGACGCCGCACCACCGCCACACCGCCCGCCCGGCCGGTTCCCGCTCGCCCGTCGTGCCGGAGCCGCCGACGGCGACTCGGGTTCCGCGCCCCCTGCTCCGTCGAAGCGCTTCGCATCGAAACGCTTCAACGCCTTCCGTCGACGGGGGAACCGGGCGACGGTGAGGCGCGACGCGCTCCCGTCGCCGCGGACCCGGCAGCGTCGCCGGCCCCGCGGCGGCGCCTGTCCGGCGCGTCCCGAACCGAACGGGAGACCTCGGATGACCTGGAGAACCCGGCTGCGCACCCTCGCGCTCGCCGTACCGCTGGCCGTCGTCGCCACGACCGTCGTCGCCGCCGTGCCCGCCGCGGCGCACGGCTCGGTGACGGACCCGCCGACGCGCAACTACCGCTGCTGGGACGTCTGGGGCTCGCGCTTCCAGGACCCCGCCATGGCGGCGCAGGACCCGATGTGCGCGCAGGCGTGGCAGGCCGACACCACCGCGATGTGGAACTGGAACGGGCTCTACCGCGAGGGCGTCGCCGGCCGGCACGAGCAGGAGATCCCCGACGGCCAGCTCTGCTCGGGCGGACGCACCGGCGGCGACCGGTACGCCGCGCTCGACACCCCCGGCGCCTGGGTCGCGAGGACCGTCCCGCAGCGGTTCACGCTCACGCTGACCGACCAGGCGAAGCACGGCGCCGACTACCTGCGGGTCTACGTCACGAAGCCTGGCTTCGACCCGACGCGCGCGGCGCCGGCGTGGTCCGACATGCAGCTGCTCCAGGCCACCGGCCGGTACGCGCCCGCCGGCGAGTACCGCACGGACGTCGACCTGACCGGCCGCTCGGGACGGGCGATCCTGTACACGGTCTGGCAGGCGAGCCACTCGGACCAGTCGTACTACCTGTGCAGCGACATCAGCATCGGCGGTCCGGCACCGACGCCCACGCCGACCCCGACGCCGACCCCGACTCCGACGGTCACGCCGACGCCCACGCCCACGCCGACCCCGTCGGCCACGCCGACGCCGACACCCACCGCGACCCCGAGCCCGACGCCCACGCAGGGCACCGGGACCTGCACGGCCGCGGTCCGCGTCGTCGGGCAGTGGCCCGGCGGCTGGCAGGGCGAGCTCACCGTGACCGCGGGCGCCGCGGGCACGACCGGCTGGCGCGCGACCGTGCCCGGGTCGAGCGTGACGCAGGCGTGGAACGCGGCCGTGGCCGGCGGTGCCCTGACGAGCGCGTCGTGGAACGGTGCGCTGGCACCGGGGGCCACCACGACGGCGGGCTTCCTCGCGTCCGGCAACCCCGGGACGCCGACCGCGACCTGCGCGGGGGCGTGAGACCCCGCACCCGCACGCACGCGTGACGCCCGGCCCGACACTCCCTCTCGTGTCGGGCCGGGCGTCTCGTGCACGGGGCACGGTGTGCCGGGGACACGCAGCAGCGACCGGCGCCCCGCGGTACCGACCCGGCGCCCCGACGTGCCGACCTGGCGCCCCGAGGTGCCGACCTGGCGCCCCGAGGTGCGGATCTGGCGCCCCGAGGTGCCGACCCGGCGCTGGAGGCGGACGACGGGCACCGGCGAGGGCTACCGTCGGCCGGACCGTGCCCCGTCCCGACCGAGGAGGCCGCGATGAGCGTCCCCGAGCGTCTCGCCCCGCTTCTCGCGCAGTTCGACGTCGGCCGCGAGCGCCTGGTCCGCCGCCTCGTCGGCCCGACCGTCGACAGCGGCGACGGTGAGCCGGTCGCGGTCCCACCGCTCACCGACGACGAGTACCTGTGGGAGCCCGTCGCCGGGTGCTGGTCCGTGCGCCGCCACGCGGACGGACCGGGGCCCGGCGCGACCGTGCTGGTCGGCGCGGGCGAGTGGGGTCGGGACGGCGGGCGCCCGCACCCGTACCCGCCGCCCGTCACGACGATCGCGTGGCGCCTCGAGCACCTCGCCGAGATGCTCGCGGGACGCGCCGACCACCTGACGGGCGCCCACGCGCACACCGAGGAGGAGTACGTCGTGCCCGGCACGGCCGCCGAGGGTGTCGCGGCGTTCGAGCGCGCCGCGAGCGCGTGGCGCGAGGTCCTCACCGGCGCGGACGACGAGGCGCTCGACGCCGTCGGGCGGAGCACCTACCCCTACGGCAGCGACCCCGAGGACCCGCTGATCGAGACGGTCTGGTGGGTCGACCAGGAGCTGCTGCACCACGGCGCCGAGATCGCGCTGCTGCGGGACCTGTACCGGGCGGGGCCGCTGCGGCAGGGGACGCCCGCGGGGACGTGACCCGCGCCGTCAGGCCGGCACGATCGTCACCCCGGCCGCGGCGAGCTCGACGAGCGTGGGGTCCGCGGGGTCGACGTCCGTGACGACGCCGGCGACCTCCGCGAGCGGCAGGACGGTGAACGGCGACGCCGCGCCGATCTTCTCGGCGCTCGCCAGGACGTAGGTGTCGGCGGCCCGGCGGGCGAGCGTGCGCTTCATCGCGGCCTCGTCGGCGTCGCCCGTGGTCAGCCCGGCGGTCGGGTGCACCCCCGTCACGCCGAGCAGGAAGAGGTCGGCGCTCACGCGCTCGGCGGCCTCCACGGCGGCGGCCCCGCACGCGACCGCGGAGTGCTTGAAGATGCGCCCGCCGAGCAGCACGATCTCGACGCGCGGGTGCTCGACGAGGGCCGCGGCGACCGTCGGGCTGTGCGTGACGACGGTCGCGTCGAGGTCAGGGGCGAGCGCGCGGGCAACCGCGAGCGCGGTGGTCCCGCCGTCGAGGATCACGGTGCTCCCCCGGGTCACGAGCGCGGCAGCCGCAGCGGCGACGCGTTCCTTGCTCGGCACGCCGACGGTCCGGCGGGCGGCGTAGTCGGCGACCGCGGGCGACGCCGGGAGCGCACCGCCGTACACCCGCTGGCAGAGCCCCGCGGCGGCCAGCTCGCGCAGGTCGCGCCGGACCGTGTCCTCGGACAGCCCGAGCTCGGCGGCGAGGTCCTTGGCGACGATGCGGCCGTCGTCCCGGAGCCGGGCCAGCAGGACGTCGCGGCGCTGCGCGGTCAGCATGTGCACGTTTCTCCTTGTTCTTGCCGACTGATGCACGTAGTGTCGCACACATGCCTCCGCTCACCCCCGCCCTCGACGAGCCCGCCGCCACTCCCATGCCCGCCACGCCCCTGCCCGGCACCCGCGTGCCCGACCACCGCGGGCGCACCGACCTCGACCGCACCGGCCTCGACCTCGCCGGCAACCCGCGCGTCCGCGTCCTGGCCGTCGAGCTCCTCGCCGCCGCCTGGCACGTGCTGCGCCGCACGACGTTCGAGTACCTCGGCGCCGACGGCCGCTGGACCCGCCAGCAGCGCGAGACGTACGACCGCGGCAACGGCGCGACCGTCCTGCTCTACGACCCGGAGCGCGCGACCGTGCTGCTCACCCGCCAGTTCCGGTTCCCCGTGTACGTCAACGGGCACCCCGACGGCATGCTCCTCGAGACCGCCGCCGGGCTGCTCGACGACGACGACCCCGAGACCGCGATCCGCCGCGAGGCCGCCGAGGAGACCGGCGTCGAGATCGGCGAGCTCGAGCACGTCTTCGACGTCTGGATGAGCCCCGGCTCGGTGACCGAGCGCCTGCACTTCTCCGCCGCGCCGTACACCCCGGCGCAGCGGGTCGCCGCTGGCGGCGGGGTGGCCGACGAGGGCGAGGAGATCGACGTCGTCGAGCTGCCGTTCGACCGCGCGCTCGCGATGACGACGACCGGCGAGATCGCCGACGCCAAGACCATCCTGCTGCTGCAGTGGGCGGCCCTGCACGGTCCCTTCCGCACCCGCTGAACCGGCGGCGCATCGCGGATCCACCCGCGGCGAGGCTCACGACCTCGACCGACGCGCCGATCTGCTCGACGTCGCTCCGCTCGGGGCGTCGTCCAGGAGGGTGCCCGATGAACCACGCCGTCGCGGGCGCCGCCGTCCCCTCCGCACCCCGCGCGACGCTCGCGTGGGCCCTGGTCGCGCTGGCCGCGCTCAACACGGTCACGTTCGTGGCGGAGCTGGTCACCGGGTGGTCGTGGCTGCCCACGGTCGGCCACCTCCTCAACCCGCTGATCGCGACGCTCGCGGTCGTCCTGTGCTGGCGGGCGGCCCGGCACCCCACGACCCCGGCGGTCGCCCGCACCGTCTGGCGCCTGACCGCAGCGGGGATGGCCTTCATCGCCTCGTCGATCGCGGTGCGCCTCGTCACCGCGACCGGCATGTCGGAGGTCCCGGCACCGGTGCACACGATGCTGCAGGTGGCGGGCGCGATCCTGCTGGCAGCCTCGATCGTGCGGATCCCGCTCGGGCTGCGCACGCGGGCCCAGAAGGCCGAGCTCGCCCTGGACGTCGCGACGCTCGTGGTCGCGGCCGGCGTCCTCATGTGGCACCTCGTCGTGACGTTCGCCGGGGGCGAGATCACGCGCAGCACCGTGTCGCACGTGGCACCGGTGATGGCACCGGCGCTCATGGCGGTTCTCCTCGCCGCCAAGGCCGCGCTCGCCGGGTCCGGCGTCGTGCCGCGCCGCGCCCTCTACCTCCGCGCCGTGTCCGCGCTCGTCGGCGGGTTCGGGTCGGCGGTGGGCGTGCTGCTGCTGTCCGTCCGCCCCGACGTGGACGTCCAGCTCGTCCTCAACCCGATCGCCTCGGTCACGATCGCCCTGAGCGCGCACCTCCAGATCGTCGACGCCGAGCGCACCGGTGCGCCGGCGCCCCGCTCGCGCACGTTCAGCACGCTGCCCTACGTCGCCGTCGTCGCCGTCGCGGCCCTGCTCGTCCGCACGTCCGTGGAGGACGCGCCCGACCGCCTCGTCGTGGTCGCGGCAGCGGTCACCCTGACCGCGCTGGTGATCGTCCGCCAGCTCCTCGCGTTCCAGCAGAACGCGGCCCTGCTCTCCGTGATCGGCACGCACGAGCGCCAGTTCCGGCTGCTCGTGCAGAACAGCAGCGACATCGTCACCATCACGGAGCCCGGGGGCACCATCCGCTACGTGAGCCCGTCAGTCCTCCGGGTGCTGGGGCGCGACCCCGACGCGCTGCTGGGACGGCACGTGCTCGACCTCGCGCACCCCGACGACCACCGCGTGGCGCGCGCCGCCGTCGGGTCGGTCGCGGCCACGTCCGGCGCCGCGGCGACCTACGAGATGCGGCTCCGCCACGCCGACGGGTCGTGGCGGTGGCTCGAGATCGTCGCGTCGAACCTCGTCCACGAGCCGAGCGTCGAGGGCTGGGTCAGCAACGCTCGTGACGTCACGGAGACACGCGAGGTGCAGGAGCGCCTGAGCCACCAGGCCACGCACGACGCGCTCACCGGGCTGGCGAACCGCGTGCTCTTCGGCGACCGCGTCCAGGCCGCCGTGACGAGCGCGGCCCCCGGTGAACGGCTGAGCCTCGTGCTGGTCGACCTCGACGACTTCAAGTCCGTCAACGACACCCTGGGACACGCGGTCGGCGACGGTCTCCTCGTCGAGGTCGCGGAGCGGATGCGCGCCGCGCTGCGGACGACCGACACCGTGGCGCGCCTCGGTGGCGACGAGTTCGCGATCCTGCTCACGGGGCTGGACCGCGATGCGGTCGACGCGGTCCTGGTCCGCATCGTCGACGCGCTGCTGGCGCCCGTCGAGGTCGACCGTCACCGGCTCGTCGTGCGGGCCAGCTTCGGTGTTGTCGAGGGCGTCCGCGGCGACGACCCCGCCGAGCTGCTGCGCCAGGCCGACATCGCCATGTACGAGGCGAAGCGGCGCGGCGAGGGTGGCTTCCAGCGGTACCGACCGGGGTCGCAGCCGCTCGGGTCCCCGCGCACGGCCGAGGACCATGCACCCCGGGAGGGCGTCGACGTCGCCCCGGCCGCGGCGACACGGGCGAGCGACCCCCCGGCCTGAGCCCCCGGCCGACGGCGCGTCCGTCACGCGTCGACCGAGGGCCCCGGCACTCACCACCGGGGCCCTCGGCCGTGCCGCAGCCCGCTGCCGGACTGCTCCGCCGGCTCAGCGGAGGGGAGGCTGAGCCAGCTCGACGAGCTCACGCGCCTGCTCGACGAACCACTGACCGGCGGCCGGGTCGACCATGCCGCGCTCGGGGTCGGTCGGGCCGGGCGTGCCGCGCAGGCAGCGCCCGTCGGACTCCCCGGGGATCTTGATCCACAGGAACGCGTCGACGAGCTCGTTCCCCGTGCGCGTCGTCGGGCGCAGACCCAGACCGCGCCCGGGCGGGTTGCACCAGGTCTCCGCGTCGGTGTACTTGCCCGCCGGCGCCGTCCACGCGCCCTGCCCGTTGCGGCTCGTGTCGACGACGAAGTGCGTCGTCGGCTCGACGTCCCCGAGCACGAGCGCGTAGCGCGACGTGATCCCCGCGGTGTTGAGCGTCGGGTCCTCCGCGGTGTCGCTCCAGATGCCGGTGTTGCGCAGCACCACGCCGGTCCAGTCGTTCGCGGGCCCGCCGCTCCAGTACTGGTGGCCGCACTCCGCGACGCTGCCCGGCGCGACGACGGTCGCGTAGGCGATGCACTGCGAGATCCACGTGCCGTAGAGCACGTCGTTCTCGGTGCGCTCGTAGTTCGAGACGTTGAGGAAGAAGCCGTCGGCGCCCTGGATGCCGGCCTTGAGCAGGCGGTCGGTGATCTCCGGGACGGCGAGCCACGACGGCCCGGTGCCGTCGAGGTAGAGCGCGACGTTGGGCTGCTGCCCGATCCGCTCGACCGCGTAACGCAGCAGCTCGAAGCGCTCGACGGACGGCTGGACGCCGGTCGTCGCCGGGTCGAGCTCGGCGGGACGGCAGCCCTCGAGCTGACCGTCCAGCGTGGTGTACCAGGGGATGACGCCGAGGCCGTCCGGCTCGAGGACCACGACGGCCTCCTCGTTCCCGATGCCCGCCGCGAACGCGTCGACCCAGGCCTTGTACGCGTCCGCGCCCGCGGCGCCGCCGGCCGAGTAGAGCGCGCAGTCGCGGAACGGCAGGTTGTAGGCGACGAGCACCGGGACCTTGTGGCCCGCACGGCGCACGAGCGTGCGCACGTCGTGCCGGACCTCCTCGGGCGTGCCCTCGGTGAACCAGGTGGCGCTCGGGATGCGGCTGAGCGCGAGCGCGTCCTGCTTGGCCTGCCCGCGGAGCGTCCGGGCGACCTCCTTGGTCGAGCTCTGCGGGTTGACCCAGAGGCGCGCGGACGGGTCGAGCACGTCGTTCGCCGCCGAGGCGGGCGAGGCGGTGAGCGCGCTGAGACCGAGGGCGCACGCGGTGAGGGCGACGATGCCCCATCGCCTGCGGGCGGGGTGTGCCATAGGAACTCTCCGGGGGGTCGTGCCGACGACGGTGTCGGCTGGAGCGGGTCCGACCGGAAACTGGAAGCGCTTCCAGTCGGCGTCGACATCCTGCGCCCTGCCCGGTATGCCCGTCAAGGCGTGGGTCCACGCGTCGACCGCGGTGCCGCCGTCGCTCGACGGAGAGGCACCGCAGCGACGCCCGGTGGCAGGCTGCCGCGCCCGGCAGCAGTGACGGCGCCCTGGCGTGAGGTGCTGCGCACACTCAGCCCCGCGGCGCGGCGCGGGGCTCAGTCCCGCAGCGTGCCGCGGGGCTCAGTCCCGCAGCGTGCCGCGCGCACGCGGTCCGCAGCGTGCGGCACGCTCAGTCCCGGAGCACCGCCGCGACCGCGCTGACCTCGATCAGCGCACCCGGCACCCCGAGCCCCGCGACCCGCGCGGCACTCACGAGCGGCGGGGCACCGGGCCCGGCGAGCCGGGGAGCGATCGCGCCGTAGGCGGCCCGCAGGTCGGCGTCCTCGGCGATCAGCACGGTCCACTGCACGACGTCTGCGAGCGTCGCACCGGCGGCCTCGAGCGCGGTGCTCGCGTTCTCGATCGCGCGGACCGACTGCTCGGCGACGTCGTCCGAGACGACCGCCCCCGTGGCGTCGACGCCGTTCTGGCCGCCGACGTAGATGGTCGTCGCACCCGCGGGCACGACAGCGACGTGACTGAACGCCGGGCTGGACACGAGACCGGCGGGCTGCAGACGGGTGATCTCCATGCGCCCACGCTGCCACCGGGGTCCGACACGGCACTCGCGCCGACGGGCGCCCCGCCCCGACGGGCAGGGCGCCGCCGTCACCGACCGGCGGCGGGGTGGGACGCGGGCGCCGGTGCGGGTGCCGGTGCCGGTGCCGGTGCCGGTGCGGAGGCGCGCACGACGAGGCGCGTCGGCAGGATCACCGGCGACACCGACCCGCCGCCGACGAGGCGTACGAGCATCCGGGC
This sequence comes from Cellulomonas cellasea, assembly GCF_006538745.1. Lineage (GTDB taxonomy): Bacteria > Actinomycetota > Actinomycetes > Actinomycetales > Cellulomonadaceae > Cellulomonas_A > Cellulomonas_A cellasea. The sequence continues at coordinate 17,662 of NZ_BJLR01000006.1, forward strand.
GAGCTCGCGACCGAGGTCCTCGATCGGCTGGTGGACGGTCGTGAGCGCGGGCTCGGTCTGCTGCGCGACGGGGAGGTCGTCGAAGCCGACGACCGCGACGTCGCCCGGGACCGACCGCCCGTACGCGCGCAGCGCCCGGAGGGCCCCCGCGGCGATGTTGTCCGAGGCGGCGACGACGCCGTCGAGGTCGGGGTGCGCCACGAGGAGCCGGGCCATCGCGCGCGACCCGTCGGCCTCGTCGAAGTCCGCGCGCTCGACCGGCGCCGGCGGGGCCCCCGCGGCGGCCAGCGCCTCGGCGACCCCCCGCTCCCGGGCGGCCGACGCGTCGAGGCCCGCTGGACCGGCGAGGTGCGCGACGCGGCGCCGGCCGAGCGCGAGCAGGTGCTCGGTCGCGAGCCGTGCACCCCCGACGTTGTCGACGTCGACGTACGCGGGCGGGTCGCCGTGGGCCGGCCGCCCGCCGAAGACGACGGGCCGGTCGGTCGACGCGGCGAACCGGGTGAGGGGGTCGTCCGTGCGCGCCGCGACGAGCATGAACCCGTCCGCCCGGCCCGCGCGCAGCGCCCGCTCGAGCCGCGCCTGCCCGCGGGCCGACGCGGCGAGCAGCAGCGTGAGGTCGAGGTCCGCCTCCTCGAGGACCGAGGCGACACCGATCACGAGCCGGGCGTGGAACGGGTCGGCGAACAGCGCCGGGTCGTCGCCCGCGACGGCGAGCACCACGGCACCGGCCCGGTGCGTCGCGAGCGCCCGCGCGGTCGCGTTGGGCACGAAGCCGAGCTCCTCGACGGCCCGGGCGACGGCCTCGCGCTTCGCCCGGCTCACGTCCGGCCCGCCGTTGACCGCACGCGACGCGACCGTGCGCGACACCCCGGCGCGGCGCGCGACCTCGTCGAGGGTCGGCCGGCGGTGCGGGACGTCCACGGCGGCACCTCCGGCTCGGGCACCCGGCTGCTCCGGGCGGTCGGAGGTCACCGTAGCGGCGGAGCGCCGCGCCGTTGGCGTCAGGCGTCAGGCGTCGCGAGCATCTTGTCGAGCAGGGCCGCGAGCTGCGTGCGCTCGTCCGCGGTCAGGCGGTCCGTCACGGCGGAGCCCTGCGCGAGCTCCCGGCCCAGCTCGCCGCGCAGGGCGCTGCCGCGGTCGGTGAGGCGCAGGAGCTTGACGCGGCGGTCGCTGCTCGGGACCCGCTCCGCGACGCCGAGCGCCTCGAGCCGGTCTGCGAGGCCGGTGACGTTGGACGCGTCGCACGCAAGGTGGCTCGCGACGGAGCTCATGGGGACGGCCTCGTCGAGCATCAGGACGGCGCGCGCCTGGACGGGCGTGAGCCCGTGGCGGCCGACGGCCACCGCGAAGTCGGCGCGCGCGAGCTCGGCGACGGCGAACAGCCGCTGGCTCAGCGTCGGCTGCGGAGCCCAGCCGCCCCCGCAGCCCGTGTCCTCGTCCCCGTGACCCATCGCGCCAGCATATTGGTCAGGTGGATGGTTGACATCGTCAAGCATCCACCGACATGCTGACGGAACTTGAGCAGATCAACCATCGAGGAGCGCAACGATGAGCACCGACACGTCCGTCACCACCCGCCCGTCCGCACCCCTGCAGGTCAGCGCCGCGACCACGTGGCGCACCGGCCTCGTGGCCGCGGGCATCGCCGGGCTCGCCAACCTCGTCGTCCTCGCGGTCGCCGGCGCCCTGGGTGCCGACCTGCTCGTGCGGCAGACCCCGGACGCCGCTGCGAACGAGGTGACCTTCGGGATGGTCGCCGTGATGTCCGTCGCGCCGATCGTCCTGGCGACCGTCGTGCTGCTCGTGCTGCGCCGGTGGGGTGCGTGGGCATGGCGGGCGCTCGCCGCCGTCGGCCTCGCGCTCGGCCTGCTGACCGTGCCGATGCCCTTCGCGGTCGACGCGACGACCGGCACGCAGGTCGCCCTCGCGACGATGCACGTGGTCGCCGGGGTCGTGTGGTTCGTGCTGGTGCGGCGCGCGGCGTCCGACGCGACGCGCTGACGACCCGACGCGGGCGGCCGACCGGCGGGCGGCGGACCGACCGGGTCAGCCGTCCGCGGGCGGGCGCGTGCGCAGGTACTGCGAGTCGTCGTTCACGTAGGCGTAGTAGAGCCCGATGAGCACGCCGCCGCCGAGGAAGTTCCCGACGAGGGCGATCCCCACGTTGCCGGCCGCGAGCCCCACGTCGATGCCCTCCTTGAGCCCGACGATCGAGAACAGCACGGTGTTCGCGACCGAGTGCTCGAGGCCGAGGAACGCGAAGATGAACACCGAGACGATCATCGCCAGGCTCTTGGTCAGATCGTCCTTGATGAGCCCGTTGTAGACCAGCAGCATCGCCATGTTGATCATGAAGTTGCACAGCACCGCGCGCACGAGCAGGTCGACCCAGCCCGCGGGACCCGAGGCGACGTAGTCGAGCTTGTGCTCGACGGACGCGAGCATCACGTCGAGCGCGACCCCGTCGACGAGCGTCGAGAACCGGACGAGCAGCGCCACGAACAGCCCGCCGAGCAGGTTGCCGACGTAGCAGAGCCCGAGCAGCCGGACCGCCTTCCCCCACGTCGTGCGCCCGTGGTACGCGCCGATCGAGACGATCATCATGTTCGACGTGAGCAGCTCGGACTTCGTGTAGTAGATGAAGACGAGCGCCCACCCGAACGCGAGCGCGCCCGCGATCCGCCCGAGCGGCTGGAGGGTCCCCGCGCCGACGTCGATGCTGGTGAACGCGGCGAGCACCGCGAAGTACGTGCCGTAGAAGAGGCCGATGAGGATGCCCGCCATGCCGGCGCGCTGCAGGTAGCGGCGGGCGAGCTCGCCGGACATCGCCGTCTTGGTCTCGAGCGCCTCGAGCGCGGTGCTGATGAAGTGCTTGCCGGGGAACAACCCGTGCTCGTCGGCGGTCATGGCGACTACGGTCGCACGCGCGCGGGTCCCGCGAGCGCCGCGGCACGGGTCCGACGAGCGCAGCGGCACGGGTCCGACGAGCGCACCGGCACGGGTCCGACGAGCGCAGCGGCGCGGCGCGCACCCGGTCGACCCCGCGACCCCGCGACCGCGGCGGGATGCCGGATGAGAGAACTCCAATCCCAACAGCCCCCCGCGCACAGGTCACGGTTCTATAACGTGCTGTGAATGAACCCGACCCAGGACACCCCCCTGACCGAGCCCCGACGGCGTGACGTGCGGCGTGCGCGGGTCGCCCGGGCACGCCGGCACCGGTTCCGCGCCCGAGGGATCGTCGTGATGTCGCTCGCGCTGTGCACCGGCGCGGCGTCCGCGTGGGCGGTCGCGCCCTGGCAGTCCGAGGCGCCCGCGCGCGACGCCGGCTCCGGCGGGCAGTCGGCCGCGCGCAGCTGGTACTCCGCCTACACCGCCGGCCGGGACTGGCAGCCCGGCCACTCCGCAGCGGGCTGGTACGCCGCCTACTCGGCCGGCTCCGGCTGGTCGGGCTGGTCCGGCTACCGCCACGGTCGCTGGCCGCGCCCCGTCCACCCGCGCCCGACCCCGGCCCCGACCGCCACCCCGTCCCCCACGATCGTCCCGACCATCGCCCCCGAGCCCACGGCGGTGCCGACGGTCGCACCGACCCCCACGGCCGCCCCGACCGCCGCGCCGACCCCGCTGCCGACGAACCCCGGCACGGCGCCGACCGCCTCCCCCGCACCGACCCGCACGCCGGCCCCCGCACCGACGCGGAGCCCGAGGCCCACGCCGACGTCGTCCCCGTCGGCACCCGGCACGACGCCGCCCCCGGTCGCCACCCCCGCACCCACGACCCCGGGCCTCACGCCCGACCAGCAGTACGCCGCGACGCTCGTCACGCTCACGAACCAGCAGCGGGCCGCCGCGGGCCTGCCCGCGCTCGCCGTCTCGGACTGCGCGACGCAGCAGGCGGTCGCGCGCGCGGCGCTGCTCGTCGCCGAGAACCGCTTCGAGCACGACCCCCTCGGGCCGATCCTCACGGCGTGCCGCGCACGCTCGGTCGGCGAGAACATCGCGCTCGGCTACCCGACGCCGGCCGCGATGATGACCGGCTGGATGAACTCGGAGGGGCACCGCGCGAACATCCTGCGCTCGTACACCTCGGTCGGGATCGGCTGCGTGTCCGGTCCCCGCGGGATGCTCTGCGCGCAGGTCTTCGTCAGCTGAGCGGCGCGGGTGACCGTGGGTCGCGATCCGGGCCTCCCACGGTCACCCGGCGCTCGGTAGCGTGGTGCGCATGCCCATCAGGCTCGAGAACGTCGGCATCGCGGTCCGCGACCTCGAGGAGGCGATCGCCTTCTTCACCGACCTGGGGCTGACCGTCCTGGGCCGGGACACGGTGAGCGGGGAGTGGGCGGACACCGCCGTCGGCCTCGACGGCAACCACGCCCGCATCGCCATGCTCCAGACGCCCGACGGCCATGGCCGCCTCGAGCTGTTCGAGCACCTCCATCCCGAGGCGATCGAGACCGAGCCGACCCGGCCGCACGAGATCGGCATGCACCGCGTGGCCTTCTCGGTCGACGACCTGGACGAGGCCCTCGCGATCGCCGCGCGGCACGGCTGTCACCCGCTGCGCGGCGTCGCCACCTACGAGGACGTCTACCGGCTCACCTACCTCCGCGGCCCGAGCGGGATCATCGTGATGCTCGCCCAGGAGCTGACCCCGGCGTAGCGGCGGGGG
>NZ_BJLR01000007.1 GCF_006538745.1 Cellulomonas cellasea
GGGGGCAGCGCCCGCCCCGGCTCGCGACGACCGAGCCGGGGGCGACGCCGATCACCCCCCGGCCCGGAGTGGCCCACATCACACGCCCGGTCACGACCAAGCCCTGTGCCGGCCGGCCCGCGTCCTGTGGGATGCCTGTGCACGCGGGCGCCGCAGGACCCGCCGGAACCACCTCGGACGGGGCGATGTCGACGATCGATGCACGCGAGCTGCTCAGCGGATGGGCGGGCAGTGCCGCGCGGATGGACGAGTTCACGCTCGTCTCCGACCTCCTGGAGGCCGCCGTCGCGCGCGGCCACGGCCGGGGCCTGGAGCTCGAGCGCGCCCGGGCGGCGGTCCTCGCGGAGCGCCCGGCCCTCGCCGCCGGGCTCCTCGCGGACGTCGACCGCTCGGTGCTGACCGCGCACGCCCACCGGTGGCCCGACGTCGTGGCGATGGCCTCGTGGGCCGCCCAGGGCGACGCCGAGGCGCTCTCGACGCTCATCCGTGCGGGTCAGGGCCTCCAGGGTGGCGCGGCGCTGACCCACGCGTACCTGTTGGCGGCTGCGGCCGAGCAGGCCGGCCAGACCGAGCTCGCCGACGGTGCGTGGCGGGACGTCGCCGCGATGGCGCCACCGACCATGGTCGTCAGCCGGCGCCTGCTCGTGGCGGACGTGCTGCACCGCTCGACGACGGACCCCGACGCGGCGGCGGAGTCGATCGCCCGCGCGGCGGTGACGCTCAAGGAGATGCTGCCGATCCCCGAGGACGAGGTGCGCCCGACGCTCGACGTCGTCACGCGGCTCGAGGCCCGTGGGGACCGTGCGGGGGCGTGGCTCGTCCTCGAGATGCTCGCCGCGCTGCGGCCGGCCGCGCACGACGTCGTCGCGCTGCGCGGCGAGCGGGTCACGGGCGGCGGCTGGTGGCGCCGGAATCTCCCCGGCGCCGTCGCGCTGGCGCTCGCCACGGTCGTCACCGCCGTCGTCGCGCTCACGGACCGACCCGCGTGGATCACGGCGCTCGCGCTGTTCGTCACGATCGCGGTGTGGCGCTGGGTCCATCTGCCGCAGGGCACGGGGCTGTCGAAGGTCGACGCGCAGGTGCTCGCGGCGTCACGCGGGCTTACGCCGGACGTGCCGCCCGGGTTCTCGGTCGAGACGCGGACGAGGCGCGCGCGCCGGGCCGGCGGGATCACCGCGTTCCTGGGGACGACCGTCGTCACGACCGTCCTCGCGAACGGCCCCCTGGCGGAGCTCGATGCGACGCACGAGCCCGCGGTCGACGCGGTCGCGGTCTGGCTGACGGTCGTCTCGGTGCTCGTCGGGCGTCTCGCCGGGCCGTGGCTCCTGCGGCGCGGGACCGCCCGGGCCGTGCAGCAGCACGTCGACGGCGTGCGCGCGCGGGTCGTCGCCGGCGTGCGGGGCTGCGCGTGCGTGCGTGCGGTCGGGATGCGCGGGATCGAGACCGACGCCTACGTGGCGGGGCACCTCGTCGACGCGGACCCCGAGCTCGTCGCGCTGGCGCCGACCCTGCCGTCCGCGACCCTCGCCGTGCACCAGTGCCCGCTGTCGCAGACGCCGTGGCTGTCGGTGCGCTCGCCCGACCGGGAGGCGCTGCTCTTCCGCGGGACGCTCGCCCGCGTGCCCGACCCGTCGAGCGAGCCAGAGCCCGGCGGCTACCTCTGACCGGGAGCGCCCGGCGGCACGGTGCGCGGCCCGACCCCCGGGCGGTGCGTGACCCGGCGCCCCCGCGCCGTGCCACGCACCGCCCCGCCGAGCCACGCGCCCACCGCCGAGCCACGCGTCCCCTCACCCGGACCCGCGCCGCCCCGCCGCCAGCGCGCTGACCACCCCCGTCAGCGCGTGCTGAACGCCGCGTCGAACGACGCCGTCGGCGGCGGGAACGCCATCCGCCGCACGAACTCGAGCGCCTCGGGGGCCCCGACGAGCCGGTCCATCCCGGCGTCCTCCCACTCGACCGAGATCGGCCCGTCGTACCCGATCGTCGTGAGCATCCGGAACGAGTCCTCCCACGGGACGTCCCCGTGCCCGGTCGAGACGAAGTCCCAGCCGCGGCGGGGGTCGGCCCAGGGCAGGTGCGAGCCCATCCGGCCGTTGCGCCCGTTGCCGACCCGGCGCTTCGCGTCCTTGCAGTCCACGTGGTAGATCCGGTCCTTGAAGTCCCACAGGAAGCCGACGGGGTCGAGGTCCTGCCAGACGAAGTGGCTCGGGTCCCAGTTGAGCCCGAACGCCTCGCGGTGGCCGATCGCCTCGAGGGTCCGCACGGTCGTCCAGTAGTCGTAGGCGATCTCGCTCGGGTGCACCTCGTGCGCGAACCGGACGCCGACCTCGTCGAACACGTCGAGGATCGGGTTCCAGCGGTCCGCGAAGTCCCGGTAGCCGGCGTCGACGAGCTCCGGGGTGACCGGCGGGAACATCGCGACGTACTTCCAGATCGCCGAGCCGGTGAACCCGACGACCGTCTTCACGCCGAGCCGAGCCGCCGTGCGGGCCGTGAGCTGCATGACCTCGGCGGCGCGCTGCCGGACGCCTTCGGGGTCGCCGTCGCCCCACACGTCCGGCGGGAGCATGTCGTGGTGGCGCTGGTCGATCGGGTCGTCGCACACCGCCTGCCCGGTCAGGTGGTTCGAGATGGCGAACACCTTCAGGCCGTACCGCTCGAGCAGGTCGAGCCGGTCCTGGACGTACGCGTCGTCCTCGGCGCCCCTCCGCACGTCGAGGTGGTCGCCCCAGCAGGCCAGCTCGAGCCCGTCGTAGCCCCACTCGGACGCCAGCCGGGCGACCTCCTCGAGCGGGAGGTCGGCCCACTGGCCGGTGAACAGCGTGATCGGTCGTGCCACGTCAGCTCTCCTTCGGTTCGGGGACGGCGGCACCGGGCAGGCCGTCGTCGGACGCGCGCGGGGGCGGGGTGGGGCCGGGGTCGACGAACGTCCAGCGGCTCTCGTCGGCCGCGGAGCGCTCGACGGCGTCGAGCACGCGCTGCACCTGCAGGCCGTCCGCGAACGACGGGGTCGGCTGCTCCCCCGCGGCGAGCGCGCCCACGAGGTCGACGACCTGGTGCACGAACCCGTGCTCGTAGCCGAGGCCGTGCCCCGCGGGCCACCAGGCGCCGACGTACGGGTGCTCGGGCTCGGTCACGACGATCCGCCGGAAGCCCGCGACGCGCGCCTCGTCGGTCGCGTCGTACAGGTGCAGCACGTTCATGTCCTCGAAGTCGAACGCGATCGACCCGTGCGAGCCGTTGACCTCGAGCCGGATCGCGTTCTTGCGGCCCCACGCGAACCGGGTCGCCTCGAACGTCGCGATCCCACCGCCCGAGAGCCGCCCGAAGAACACCGCGGCGTCGTCGACCGTGACCGGCCCGCGCTCGGTGCCCGCCGAGCCGTGCAGCCCGGAGAACCCCGCGGCGACGGGCCGCTCGTGCACGAACGTCTCGAGCAGCCCGCTCACCCCGGTCAGCACCTGGCCGGTGACGTGCTGCGCGAGGTCGACGACGTGCGCCCCGATGTCCCCGAGCGCCCCGGACCCGGCGACGGCCTTGTCGAGCCGCCACGACAGCGGCGCCTCGGCGTCGGCGATCCAGTCCTGCAGGTACTGCGCCCGGACCTGCCGCACCTGCCCGATGCGCCCCTCGGCGACGAGCTGGCGGGCCAGCGCGATCGCGGGGACCCGGCGGTAGGTGAACCCGACCATCGCCCGGACTCCCTGCTCCGCCGCGGCCTCGGCGGCGGCCGTCATGGCCTCCGCCTCGGCCACGGTGTTGGCGAGGGGCTTCTCGCACAGCACGTGCTTGCCGGCCTGCAGCGCCGCGATCGCGATCTCGGCGTGCGTGTCGCCCGGCGTGCAGATGTCGACGAGGTCGACGTCGTCGCGGGCGACCACCGCGCGCCAGTCGGTCTCCGCCGCACCCCAGCCGAGCCGCACGCGCGCCGCCTCGACCGCGGTGCTGTCCCGCCCCGCGACGACCGTCATCTCCGGGCGCAGCGCGAGGTCGAAGAACCGGGGTGCCACGCGCCACGCCTGCGAGTGCGCGGCGCCCATGAAGGCGTACCCGATCATCCCGACGCCGAGCCGGCCGTCCTCGTGCTGCGCCATGCCCTTCCCCTTCCGGTCGACCCGCTCGTCCGTGCCGCTGCTCAGGACTCGAACGCGGTCGGCAGGTACTGGTCGACGTTGTCCTTGGTCACGACGGGCGCGAAGAGCTGCACGGTGCGGGGGACGGAGATCGAGACGAGGTCGCCCATCGACTTGTTCTGCGAGATGAGCCGGGCGAGCCGGATGCCGTCGGCGGCCTGCGTCGAGGGGTAGATGACGGTGGCCTTGAGCACGGTGTCGTCCGCCTCGATCGAGCGCATCACGTTCGCGGACCCGGCGCCACCGACCATGACGAACTCGTCGCGCCCGGCCTCGTCGATCGCCGCCATGACCCCGACACCCTGGTCGTCGTCGTGGTTCCACAGCGCGTCGATCTGCGGCGCGGCCTGCAGCAGGTTCGCGGCGGCCTGCTGACCGCCCTGCACGGTGAAGTCGGCCGCGACGCGGTTGTCGACGTCGAGCCCGCAGTCGGCCAGCGCGTCCGCGAAGCCCTGGCTGCGGTCCTGCGTGAGCGGGAGCGAGTCGATCCCGGCGATCTCGGCGACGACCGCGTCCTTGTTGTCGCCGACCTGCTCGCACACGTAGGTCCCCGCGCTGACGCCCATGCCGTAGTTGTCGCCCAGCACGGTCGTGCGCGCGGCGAACGGGCTCGAGAACTCACGGTCGACGTTGATGACCGTGATGCCGGCCTCCATCGCCTGCGTCGCGACCTCGGTGAGCGCGGCGCCGTCGAACGGCAAGAGCACGATCGCGTCGACGCCGTCGTTGATGAACGTCTCGACCTGGCTGATCTGGAGGTTCACGTCGTTCGTGGCCTCGGCGACGATCAGCTCGACGTCGTCGTACTTGTCGGCCTCGTCGATCGCGGCCTGGGTGATGGCGCCCATCCAGCCGTGGTCGGCGGCGGGGGCCGAGAAGCCGATGCGGACGGTCTCGCCGGACTCGTCGTTCTCGCCGCCGTCGTTCGACGCGGCCTGCGGGGCGTCGTCGTCCTGCGCGGGCTCGTTGGACGTGCAGCCGGCGAGGAGGCCGGCGGTCGTGAGCAGCGCGCCCGCGGTGAGCAGCAGGCGGCGGCGGCGGGCGGTGCGGGTGGTGCCGGTCCCCGTGGGGCGGGCGGCGACGGTGCGTGCGGACATGGGAATCCTCCTTGACTCCTGCGGTGGCCGTGCGGGGGTGCGGGCGTGATGGGCCCAGGGCGTGGCGGGCGGGGTGGGTGGGGGTGGCTCAGCTGCTGCGCGAGCGGGCCGCGAACCGCTGCTGGAGCAGCACGGCGAGCACGATGATCGCGCCCTTCGCGACCGACTGCGCCGAGATCGACAGGTTGTTCTGCGTGAAGACGTTCGTGAGCGTCGAGAAGATCAGCACCCCGAACACGGTGCCGACGATCGTGCCGCGCCCGCCCGCGAGCAGGGTCCCGCCGACGACGACGGCCGCGATGGCGTCGAGCTCGTAGAGCTGGCCGTTCGTCGAGGAGCCCGCGGTCGTCCGGGCGAGCATCATGACCCCGGCGATCCCGGCGGTCAGGCCCGAGATCGCGTAGAGGTACATCGTGTGGCGGCGGATCCGGATGCCCGCGAGCCGCGCGGCCTCGGGGTTGCCGCCGACGGCGAGGGTCCGGCGCCCGAACGTCGTCCGGTTGAGCAGCACCCAGCCGGCGACCGCGACGACGACGAAGATCCAGACGATCACCGAGACGCCGAGCGGCTCGGCGCGGAACACGTCGAGGAACTCGGGCACCCGGACGATCTGCGTCCGCCGGTTCGCGATGACCTCCGCGAGGCCGCGGGCGCCGACCATCATCGCGAGCGTCGCGATGAACGCCACGACCTGCCCGTAGGCGATGAGGACCCCGTTGACCAGCCCGCAGACCGTGCCGACCGCGAGCGCCGTGAGCACCATGACGATCCAGTGCGTGTCCTGCGCCATCGTCTGCGTCGCGATGGTCGTCGCCCAGACCGACGCGAGCCCGAGCACCGAGCCGACCGACAGGTCGATCCCGCCGCCCGTGATGACGAACGTCATGCCGATGCTGAGCACGCCGATCACGGCCGCGAGCCGCAGGATCGTCATGATGTTGTCGAGGCTCGCGAACCGGTCGCCGGCGGTCGCGACACCGACCGCGCACAGCACCGCGAGGGCGATGACGAGGCCGATGTTGCGGCCCGAGGCGCCGTGCATGAGCCCCCGCGGGCTCCGGCTCGACGGCGCGGCCGCCGCGCCGGGCGTCGGGCCGGTGCGCTGCAGCGGCGCAGGGTGGTCCGGGTCGGGCGGGACCGAGCCGGCGGTGGCCAGCGGGGGGATCTGCTCGCTCACGCGGCACTTCCTTCCATGACGATGTCGAGCACGCGGTGCTCGTCGATCTGGTCGGCGGGGCCGCTGTGCAGCACCCGGCCCTCGGCCACGACGAGGACCCGGTGCGCGAGCCCCAGGACCTCCTCGATCTCGCTCGACACGACGACGACGGCGGTCCCGGCGTCGGCGAGCGCCCGTACGAGCGCGTAGATCTCGGCGCGCGCCCCGACGTCGACGCCGCGCGTGGGCTCGTCGAGCAGCAGGACCGTGCAGCCGTGCACGAGCCAGCGCGCGAGCATGAGCTTCTGCTGGTTGCCGCCCGAGAGCGTGCGGGTCGTGCGGTCGGGGTCGGCAGGGCGCAGGTCGAGCGCGGCGATCTGCTCGCGGGCGGCGGCGCGCTCGCCGGGCTCGTCGAGCATCGGACCCCGCGCGAACCGGCCGAACGTCGAGAGCGTGACGTTGCGGTAGAGCGGCTCGTCGAGCAGGAGGCCCTGGCTCTTGCGCTCCTCGGGCGCGAGCCCGACGCCGGCCCGCACCGCGGCGTCGACGGACCCGGCCCGGAGCGCCTTCCCGGCGACCTCGACGCGTCCGGCGGTGGCCTTGCGGGCGCCGTAGACGGTCTCGAGGATCTCGGAGCGCCCGGACCCGACGAGCCCCGCGAGCCCGACGACCTCGCCGGCCCGCACGGTGAACGACACGTCGTGGAACACCCCGCGCAGCGCGAGGCCGTCGACGCTCAGCAGCGTCGGGGCATCGGGGGCGACGGGAGGCCGGGCCGGGAACACCTGCTCGACGGCGCGCCCGGTCATGAGCCGGATGAGCTCGGCCGTCGGGGTCGACGCCACGGGCAGGTTCGCCGCGACGGTCCGGCCGTCCTTGAGCACGGTGATCCGGTCGCCGATCTGGCGGATCTCCTCAAGCCGGTGCGAGATGTAGAGGACGGCGACGCCGGCGGCAGTGAGCTCGCGCACGACGCGGAAGAGATTCGCGACCTCCTCGGAGTCGAGCACCGCGGACGGCTCGTCCATGACGATGAGCCGCGCGTCGTGCGACAGGGCCCGCGCCATGCTGACGACCTGCTTGCCGGCGGCCGAGAGGTGCCCGACCTCGCGGTGCGGCGGGATGTCGCCGTGGCCGAGGCGCACGAGCAGCTCCCGGGTGCGGGCGTGGGCGCGGCGGCGCTGCGTGAACCCGCCGCTCGTGAGCTCGTGGCCGAGGAAGACGTTCTCGGCGACCGTGAGCCCGTCGACGACGTCGAGCTCCTGGTACATCGTCGCGACGCCCGCGCGCATCGCGGCGACCGGGGTCGTCACCGCGAGCGGCTCGCCGCGCCAGGTGAGCGTGCCGCTGTCGGGCTTGTGGGCGCCCGCGAGGACCTTGATGAGCGTCGACTTCCCGGCGCCGTTCTGGCCGAGGAGGCAGTGCACCTCGCCCGGGAGGATGTCGAGGTCGACGCCGTCGAGCGCCTTGGCGCCGGGAAAGTGCTTGACGATGCCGCGCATCTGCAGCAGCGGGGCAGCGGCTCCGGGGGCGTCCGCGGAGCCGGCACCGCTCGCGCGGATGTCGCCTGTGCGGGCAGCGCCGGAGCGGGAGTCGTCATCGACCATGCGACGGACGCTAGCCCACTTCTGCCGGATGTCAAGCAAAACATGCATGGCTGCCGACGGACTTCTGCAGATGTGCTTGACTTGCGCGCATGGCTGCAGGTGAACGACGTACCGGGGACCTCAGCGGGGTCGTCCAGCTCCTGCGGGACGGGCAGCCGCGGACCCGCGCCGAGCTCGGCCAGCTCACCGGGCTGGCCCGGTCGACCGTCTCCGCGCGCGTCGACCAGCTCCTCGCGGCCGGGCTCGTGACCCCCGCGGGCGAGGCCAGCTCGACCGGCGGCCGCCCGCCCGCGACCCTCGCGTTCCACCCCGGCGCCCGCATCACGCTCGCGATCGACCTCGGGGCTACCCATGCCCGCGTCGCCGTGACCGACCTCGCGTCGACCGTGCTCGCCGAGCACCTCGACACCATCGCGATCTCGGACGGCCCGGGCCCGGTGCTCGACCACGTCGCGAAGGTCGCCGCGAAGCTCGTCGAGCACACCGGGCGGCACACGTCCGAGCTCGTCGGGGTCGGCGTCGGGCTGCCCGGACCCGTCGACCACGCGACCGGGCGCCCCACGAACCCGCCGATCATGCCGGGCTGGGACGACGCCGACGTCGCCGGGCACCTCGGCGCGCTGCTCGGCACCCCGGTCCTCGTCGACAACGACGTCAACGTCATGGCGCTCGGCGAGCACGCCACCGAGTTCGCGGACGTCGACCACCTGCTGTTCGTCAAGGTCGCGACCGGCATCGGCGCGGGCGTCATCAGCGACGGCGCGATCCGGCGCGGGGCCCAGGGCGCCGCGGGCGACGTCGGACACATCGCGGTCCCCGGCGGGCGCGACGTGCTGTGCCGCTGCGGCAACACCGGGTGCCTCGAGGCCGTCGCCGGCGGCCGGGCCATCGCCGCCGAGCTCGCCGCCGCGGGCCTGCCCGCGCTCACGAGCGCCGACGTCGTCGCGCTCGTCCGCTCGGGCGACGTGACCGCGCTGCGCACGGTCCGCGACGCCGGCCGGGCCATCGGCGAGGTGCTCGCGACGTGCGTGAGCATGCTGAACCCGTCGGTCATCGTGCTCGGCGGCAGCGTCGCCGAGGCCGGCGAGCACCTGCTCGCCGGGATCCGCGAGGTCGTCTACCGCCGCTCCCTGCCGCTCGCGACGCAGCACCTGCGCATCGTGTCGAGCCGCACGAAGGGCCGCGCCGGCGTGCTCGGGGCCAGCACGATGGTCGTCGACCACCTGCTCACGAGCGGCGCGCTCGAGGACATGCTCGGCTGACGCCGCCCGGCGCGGTCACGCCGGGTCACCGGCACCCGACCGGCCCCCGGCGGCGGCGGACCGCGCACGCGCCGACATGCCCCCGGGCGCGCACGCCCGCACAGTGGGAGCACCGCTCCCCCGCCGTCCGGCGCGTGGGCGACCGCGCACGCCCGGAGGACCCCGCCATGACCGCAGTCGACTACCGCCACCAGACGACGCTCGTCACGGGCGCGAGCTCGGGCATCGGCGCGGAGTTCGCCCGGCAGCTCGCGGCGCGCGGCTCCGACCTCGTCCTCGTGGCCCGCCGCCGCGAGCGCCTCGACGCGCTCGCCGCGGAGCTCGTCGCCGCGCACGGCATCCGGGCGACCGCCGTCCCGCTCGACCTCGGGGAGCCGTCGGCCGTCGCGGACCTCGTCGCGGAGCTCGACCGCCAGGGGCTGCGCGTCACGGGCCTCGTCAACAACGCGGGCTTCGCGACGCACAGCCCGTTCCACGACGAGGACCCGGACCGCGTCCGCGAGGAGATCACGCTCAACGTGCTCGCGCTCGTCGAGCTCACGCACGCGCTGATCGACGACCTGCGGGCCGCGGGGACCGGGGTGCTGGTCAACCTCTCGAGCCTCGCGGCCTACCAGGGCAACCCGAACCTCGCGGTCTACGGCGCGACGAAGGCGTTCGTGCTCAGCTTCACCGAGGCGCTGTGGGGCGAGGCGCGCGGGACGGGGCTGCGGGTGCTCGCGCTGTCCCCGGGTGCGACCGAGACCGAGTTCTTCGACGTCGCGCAGTGGCGCACGAGCGGCGGCGGGAGCCGGCGGCAGACCGCCGAGGAGGTCGTCGCCACGGCGCTGCGCACGCTCGACCGCCGCAACCCGCCGCCGAGCGTCGTCACCGGCGCCGCGAACCGGGCCTTCGTCGCGGTCAGCCGGCTCGTGACCCGCCGCCGGCTGGCGCTGCTGATGGGCTCGCTCATGCGGCGGCCGGAGGACGACCCCGTCCCGACGCGCACCCGGCGGGTCCGCGGCCGCTGAGCGCTCCGGTCGTCCGCGGGCGACGTGCCCGGCGCCGGCCCGGTCATGGCGACCGGCCCCGGCGTCGGTCCGGTCCTGTCGCCCTGGCCCGGTCATGGCGGCCGGTCCGGGCGTCGGCCCGGTCCTGCCCCGGCACCGGCCCTGGCCCCGACTGAGCGGGCTCGCTAGCGTCCGCCCATGAGCACCTGGGACCCGGCCGACGAGGGCGTCCTGACCCTGCCCAGCGGCCTGCGGGTCCGCGGCCGGGGCCTGCGCCGCCCGACGCCCGCGGGCCCCGACCCCGAGGCGGGCGTGTATCTGCTCGCCGCGCCGCCGGAGCCGCTGCCGTGGCCGTCGCGCTGGGTGCGGTGGCCCGACTTCCGCACGCCGAGCGACCCCGCGGACGCCGAGGACGCGCTGCGCGAGGCGCTCCGCCGGGCCGCCGACGAGCGCGTCGAGGTCGCGTGCGAGGGCGGGCGCGGGCGCACCGGGACGGCGCTCGCGTGCCTCGCGGTGCTCGACGGCGTCCCGGCCCGCGAGGCGGTGGCGTACGTGCGCCGCGGCTACCACCCGCGCGCCGTCGAGACGCCGGGCCAGTGGCTGTTCGTCCGCCGGTTCGCCCCGCACCGCGGCTGACCGGTCGTCGACCAGATCCTCCGCCGGTGCGCGGAGCCCCGGTAGCGGGCGCCGGACGACGAGCAGGTCACCGCTCACGCTGCCGGTCGAACCGATACGACGCAGACTGGAGAGCATGCAGACACGAAACCTCGGAGACGTCACGGTCAGCGCCATCGGACTCGGCGGGATGCCCCTGTCGATCGAGGGTCGCCCGGACCGCGACCGCGCCCTGGCCACGATCCACGCCGCGCTCGACGCCGGCGTCACGCTCATCGACACCGCGGACGCGTACCACCTGACCGCGACCGACGTCGGTCACAACGAGGAGCTCATCGCGGAGGCGCTGCGCACATGGGGCGGCGACTCCTCCGACGTGCTCGTCGCGACCAAGGGCGGCCACCTGCGCCCCGGCGACGGCTCCTGGTACGTCGACGGCTCGCCCGACCACCTCCGCCAGGCGCTCGACGCGTCGCTCCAGCGGCTCGGCGTCGAGGCGATCGGCCTCTACCAGTTCCACCGCCCCGACCCGAACGTCCCCTACGCCGAGTCGGTCGGCGTCCTCAACGAGTTCCTCGACGCGGGCAAGATCCGCCTCGCGGGCATCTCCAACGCGAACCCGGACCAGATCCGCGAGGCGCAGGACGTGCTCGGCGGGCGCCTGACGTCCGTGCAGAACCAGTACTCCCCGGCGTTCCGCTCGTCGCAGCCCGAGCTCGACCTGTGCGCGCAGCTCGGCCTCGCGTTCCTCCCGTGGAGCCCGCTCGGCGGCATCGGCAAGGCCTCGGCGCTCGGCGACACGCACGGCGCGTTCGAGCGCGTCGCGGCGGCGCACGGCGTCAGCCCGCAGCAGGTCGCGCTCGCGTGGGAGCTCGCCCAGGCGCCCGTCGTCATCCCGATCCCGGGCTCGTCCCGCCCGGAGACCATCCAGGACTCGGTCAAGGCCGCGGACCTCATCCTCGGCCCGGAGGAGATCGTGGAGCTCGACGCCGCCGTCCAGCGCTGATCCACTGCACCACCGCCGTCGGGCCGTCCGCACCAGCGGGCGGCCCGACGCGCGTCTCAGTCGACCTCGCCCAGCGCTCGCTCGAACTCCGCGAGCGCCGTCGCGCCGAAGAGCACGAACCGCACGAGGTCGACCTCCCCAGGCCTCGCCGCGTCCCACGCGCGCACCGTCCGCACCGCGACGTCGGCGACGGTGCCCATCGCCCAGCCGTAGGCGCCCGCGCTGACCGCGGGGAACGCGACCGACCGCGCGCCGACCTCGGCCGCGACGTCGAGCGACCGCGTGAAGCAGGACGCGAGCTGCGCCTCGTCGCGCTGCCCGCGGTTCCAGCTCGGCCCCACCGTGTGCACGACCCACCGCGCCGCGAGCTCCCCCGCGCTGGTCGCGACCGCCTCGCCCACCGGCAGCCCCTCCCGGAACGTCGTCTTCCGCACGCGCCGGCACTCCTCGAGCAGCGCGGGCCCGGCGGCGGCGTGGATCGCGCCGTCGACCCCGCCCCCGCCGAGCAGCGTCGAGTTCGCGGCGTTGACGATCGCGTCGACCCGCTCTCGCGTGAGGTCCCCCTGGACCGCCTCGATCTGCATGCGGCCATGCTGCCCCCCTCCCGCCGCGCCCGCGACGCCGGCCACCGCTCGGCACGCGCCCGGGCTTCCGTCGACGCATCCGGCGCGGGACGATCGGGACGCACCCGACGAGGAAGGACCCGCCATGCGCTTCACCTTCGAGGTCGAGCTCGACGACGCGACCCCCGACCCGACCATGCTCGACGAGCTCGGCCGCGCCCTGCGGTACTGGGCCGGGAACCTCAAGCACTACCCGCTGACCGACGGCCAGCACGACGCGATCCGCGACTCGTCGTACACCGAGGTCGGCGAGTGGCGGATCACGCGCGGCCCCGTGCCCGCGTCCCCACCCGACGACGCCCCGTCGCCCGGCGCCTCATCCCATCCTGCTTCGTCCCACCCTGTCCCGTCGCACGCCGCCGACGACCACCCGAGCGAGGCGTCCGGCCCGTCCTGACCCCGCCGCTCACGCCGCTCACGCCGCTCACGCCGCTCACGCCGCCGCGAGCGTCGTCACCGTCCCCGCCGACCCCCGGTACTTCAGCGCACCGTCCTGCACGAACAGCACCCCGCCCGTCGGCGCCGCGTCGGGCACGCCGCTGTCGCGCAGGAACACCCCGCCGTCGGTGCCGAGCTGGTTCGGTCCCCGCCGGTAGAGCAGGGTGTCGCGCTCCGCGGCGCCGTCGCCCCACGCGATCGTGCCGTCGACCTGGACGACGAAGCGCCGGATCGCGTCCCCGGTCGCGTCGCCCTCGATGACGCGCGCGGTCGGGTCCCCGGCGGGCCCGCTCACGAGGATCCCGTGCCCGCCGGGCAGGAGCGTCTGCACCGACAGCGCCACGCCGTCGCGGCGCCGCACGACGAGCCCGCCCGCGGAGCCCTCGTCGCCGCCGACGAGCACCCGCCCGTCGCCCGGGTCGAGCTGCAGCGGCGAGTCGACGTGCACCGCGCCGGGCGCGTACCGCCGGAACTGCAGCTGCGCGCCGCCCGCCGCGGCCCGCAGCACCCACCGCGGCTGCTTGGCCCCGTGCTCGAGCGAGAACGCGAGGTCCTTGTGGCGGGTGTCGTTGCCGACGATCCGCAGCTGCTCGCCGGCGGCGCCGACCTGGTGCTCGAAGTCCGCGAGGTTGGTGCGGATCGCCGAGCGGTCGGTGCCGATCTTGCCGGTCGTGGTGTCGATGAGCTTGATCTCGAACCGCGTCTGCAGGTCGCCGCGCGAGTCCGGGACCTCGAAGTTCAGGTGCCCGTGGCGCAGGTTGTTGCGCAGCTGCGTGGGGTCGTCGTTGTCGAGGAAGTGCGCGCCGATCCACGCGATCGTGATCGGGTCCGTGGGGTGCACGGCGCGCCCGGAGAAGTCGCCGCCGGCGTAGTGCGGGGTCGGCCAGTGCGCCTGGTACGCGAGCATCCCCTTGGCGCGGGGGTCCTTGAGCTGCACCCGGATGGACTCGCCGTACCACTTGAAGTGCGGCTGGTAGGACTCGAGCACGATCCGCCCCGTCGAGTCGTACAGGTCGGGGCTGCGCTCGCTCCCCCCGGCGCCGGAGGACTTGATCCGCAGCGTCCGCGGCTTCTCCACCGACCCGATGGTCACGTCCTCCTCGATGACCTGCGCGAGGGTCACGGCGCCGGTGAGGGCGGGCACGACCGGCTCGGGGCCCGGCGCGGCGGCGGCGCGGGCGGTGGGTGCTGCGGCGACGGGCGACGCGGCCCACCCGGTGAGCGCCGCGGCGCCGAGCGCGACGGCGCCCGCGCGGAACGTCTCGCGCCGCGAGAGGGCACGGTCCTGGACGCGCGCCGGTCCCGGTCGGGCCCCCGGCGGCGGAGTGAGGGCGGGCCACACCGGTCGCACACCCGGCGCGGGACCCGGTCCGGGCACGGGCGCGTGGGACTGCACGGGGCTCAGCCCGGGCACCGGCACCTGTCCCGGCGCGGCCGCCCCGGCGGGTCCCGGCGCAGCCGCCGGAGCAGCCGCGCCGGGCACCGCGACGCTCCCGGCGTCGGGCAGGACGACGAGCCGCACCGGCCCGTCCGCCGTGACCCGCGACGGCAGGGCGAACGTGTGGCGCGCGTACGGCGCTCCGTCGAGCGCGACGGCGACCGTGTAGGTCCACCCCGTGAGCGCACGGCCCGCCCCGTCGGTGAACCCCGGCTGGTCCGTGACGGGGAGGTCGAGCGTCGCGGTGCCGTCGTCGGCCAGCCCGACGGGCACCGGCCGGGGCGCGACGACGGCCCCCGTGGCCGCCCAGACGCGCGGCGTCGACGAGGTGACGGTGACCTCGCCCCTCCACGGCGCCCCGGCGTCGTCGACGAACGGGCCGACGACGACGGCCGCCGTGCGGATGACTGGCTGCTGCATGCGTTCCCCCCTGCGCGCGCTCGGCCGCGGGGTGCGCACCGCCTCGCCCCGAGCCGGTGCCCTCGTCCGCCGGTGAGACCGCCGGTGGGACGGTGGGGCCGTGCGCGCCGACCACCCTGGCACCGCGCACGCGGGCACCGGCGGGCGGGCGGCACGCGTCACCCGACCGGCGCACGACACCGACGCGCGACGAAGCGGCACCGCCGGGCAAAGCCGGAGCAAACGCCTCCCGCGGCGACGCACGCCGTCCCTGCCGTGGCGCCCGCTGGTCCGGCCGCCACCGGGTGGCCGGCCGACCCGTCAGAAGCCTCGCGGAGGCGAAACGAGGGCGACGGCACGTCCGCGGTCACGAAGGTGGTCCGCTCCGCCCTCCCGTGCCTGGTCGTCCGACCACGCACCGCTCACGCGGGCTCGGGCACCGACTCCAGCAGGATCGTCACGGGCCCGTCGTTGACGAGCTCGACCGCCATGTCGGCGCCGAACACCCCGGTCGCGACCTCGATGCCCCGGCCCCGCAGCGCCGCGACGACGGCGTCGACGAGCGGCTCGGCGACGGGCCCGGGCGCCGCGGCGTTCCAGGTCGGCCGCCGGCCCTTGCGGGTGTCGGCGTAGAGCGTGAACTGGCTGACGACGAGCACGGGCGCGCCCGCGTCGAGCACCGACTGCTCGTCGCGCAGGATCCGCAGGTCGGCGATCTTGCGGGCCACCAGCTCGACCTGGGCGGGTCCGTCGCCGGGCGTCACGCCGACGAGCGCGACGAGCCCGGGCCGGTCGAGCCGCCCGACGACCTCACCGTCGACCGTGACCGACGCACGCGTGACGCGCTGGACCACGGCCCTCACCGACGCTCCCCCGCACCGAGCCCTGCACCGAGCCCTGCACCGAGCGCTGCACCGAGCCCCGCGGCCGGCACGCGGACCGACCGCGCACGCGGCGGCTGCGCGCTCACCAGCCGCCGCGCGGGCCCGACGGTCCCCGGCCGCGCCCGCCCGAGTACGGCGTCACGGCGGGCTTGACGTCGACGAGGTACACGACGGCGGCGATCGCGCTCCCGAGCGCGAGGAAGCTCAGGTAGCCGCGGCCGATGGGCGGCGGGAGCGCGGCGAACGCCAGCAGCACCGCGGCGCCGAGCAGCAGGCCCCAGAACTTCTTGGTCCGCTTGCCGGCGCTCACGAACGCCCGGGCGGGCCGGCGCAGCACGTCGATCAGCGCCCACACCGCCAGCAGGAAGATGACGAGGTAGAACCCGGCGTAGATGAGGGTCTGCACGCTTCCGATCACCCGCCGAGCCTACGGTGCGCGCCCCCGGCAGGCCCGCCCCCGTCGGCCCAGGACCGACCCCGGGCCGGTGTCGGGCCGGCCCCGCCCCACCCCGCACCGGCCTCAGATCTCCGGCAGCGCCTCGCGCGCCTCGCCCTCGGGCACGCCCGACGCCTCGAGCAGGTCCACGGTGAGCGAGCGGACGAGGAGCACGAGGCTCTGCACCTGCCAGTCGTCGGGCGCGAGCCGGAAGGGGTCGAGCCGCTGCGCGACGGCGAGCAGCTCGCGGCGGGTGGCCTCGGCGCCCGCACCGGTTCCGAGGTTGCCGGCGAGCGACCCCGCGGCGCGCGCGAGCGAGTCGACCGCGGCGGCGACCCCACCGAGGTCGCGCTCGTGGTCGCCCTCGACGGCGGACAGTGCGCGCCGGGCGAGCACGCGGGCGTTGCGCATGGCCCGGTCGACGTAGACCGCTGAGGCACCGAGCGCCCCGAGCTCGTCGCGGTGCCGGCGCCCGGCGGGCGAGACCCGCGCGAGGTTGCGGGCGTTCGCGGCCCCCTCGCGCCAGTCGTCGAGCGCGGGCTGCGACGCGCGGCCGCGGATCAGGGCGTCCTCGACGTGGTGCGCCGACCCGGTCCGCAGGCCGCGCCCGAGCACGTCGAGCATCCCGGCGAGCTCGAGCACCGCCTGCCGGGCCTGCGCGCGCGGGCGGCGGCGCGGGTCGTCGGGGCTGAGCGCCGCGACCCCGAGCGCGACGACGCCCCCGACCAGCGCGTCGGTCCACCGCCCCACGGGGCTGCTCCCCGAGGCGGCGAGCGCCGGCAGCCCGACGATGCCGATGGCCTGCACGCCGGCCTGCGTCGTCAGGACGGGGCCGCGGTCGATGAACCGGGCGAGCATCGCCGAGACCAGCAGCACGAGCGCGATCTGCCAGGGGCCGCTGCCGATGACGTGCACGACGAGGTCGCCGAGCCCGACACCGATCGCGACGCCCACGGCGAGCTCGGCGACGCGCCGCACCTGCCGGTCCGCGCTGAACCCGAGCGCGACCCACGCGCACACGGGCGCGAAGAACGGGAACTCGTGGCCGAGCGCGTAGTAGGCCAGCGCCCACGAGAGCCCCGCGGCGACCGCGGCCTGCAGCGTCGGGACGAACGAGGTCCGCACCCGCGCCCGGCCCTGGCGCACGCGCACGGAGACCAGGACGCGAGCCGCACGCCGGAAGCCCGGCTCGTCGGGCGTGGTCGCCTCGCTCACGCGCGCACCACCGCCCGGACGGTCACAGGCTCGGGCGCTGCCCCAGGCCGCGCGTCAGGGGCCCCCGGGCGGCGGGCCGGTCGGCCGAGACCCCCTCGCCCGCGACGACGACCTCCTGCCCGGCCGCGACCGCACCGCCGTCGCAGTCCACGACGAGCGTGGCGTCGACCGGGGTCGAGCGCTTGAGGACCGCGAGCGCGACGGGCCCGAGCTCGTGGTGCCGCGCGACGCTCGTCACGTGACCCACCGCGCGCCCCACCTCGCCGCCGGACGCGAGGTCCCCGAGCTCGCGGACCTCCGCCCCGGGCTCGGGCAGCAGGTGGCCGGACCCGTCGAGGTGCAGCATCACGAGCCGGCGCGGCGGCCGGCCGAGGTTGTGCACGCGCGCGACGCTCTCCTGCCCGCGGTAGCAGCCCTTGACGAGGTGCACCGCGGTGCGCAGCCAGTCGAGCTCGTGCGGGATCGAGCGGTGGTCGACCTCGCGCCCGAGCCGCGGGCGCCAGGCCTCGACGCGCACGGCCTCACTGGCCCACGTGCCGACGAGGGGCCAGCCCGCGGCCTCGCGTGCGGCGACGGCGTCGGCGAGCTCGGCGCGCGGCACCAGCACGAGCCGCCACGGGCGGTCGAGGCCGGGGTGCTGCGCGTCCTCGGGTCCGTAGCGTGTGCCGCCAGGGGCGGTGTGCGGCCACGGGTCGCGCCACGTGATCGGCTCGCCCTCGACGCCCTCGGCGGAGACCGGCTCGCCGATCGCGGCCCAGTCGTCCGTCACGTCGGCGACCTCGACCCGCAGCGTGAAGCGCATCCGGTCGAGCCACGCGGCGAGCGTCGGGGCGTGCGCGCCCTCGGTGATCAGCCAGGTGGCCTCGCCGTCGTCGACGACGCCCGCGGCGTGCTCGACGTGCCCCTGCGGGCTCAGCACCAGCAGCTCGGTCGAGGTCCGGGGCGTCAGGCCCGTGAGGTGCTGCGACGTGATCGAGTGCAGCCACGTGAGCCGGTCCGGTCCGGCGACGCGCACGACCCCGAGGTGCGACTGGTCGACGACCGCTCCCCCGCGGGTCAGCGCGCGCTGCTCGGCCGTCGGGTCGCCGTAGTGCCACGCGACGCCCGCGTCCGGCCCGGCGCCCGCGACGGCACCGCGGCGGCGCAGCAGCGGCGAGGTGTGCCGGGGCGGGGCGACGACGGCGGTCTCGTCGCCCTCGGTGATCCCGCGCCCGACGACGCCGCCGGCCCCGGTCAGCGTCCCGGCGCCCTCGGCGAGCGGGGTGTCCGGCGTCCCCGTGACGGCCTGCCCGAGCTCCGGCCCGGTGCCCGTCGTCATCAGGACTCGTCGCGGACGAGGCGCGCCGACGCGTACGACTGCATGGGGTGGCCGAACGCCGCGATGTCGTGGGCCCACATGAGGTCGCCCTCGACGAGCCCGTAGAGCCGCTTGCCGGCGCTGAGCTCGGCGCCCGTCGCGGTGCGCGCGATGAGGTCGCTCACGAGGTCGATGCGCCCCTTGCCGACCGCGCCGACGTACAGCGCGACGTGGCCCGACGGGTCGGAGAGCAGGACCTCGACGGGGTGCTGCTCGTCGGTCAGGTCCTCCGTCCGCTCCGGCGGGACCCGCCAGTAGCCGGACTCGGTCGCCCACACGGGCCCGAGGCCGTCGACCGGGCCGGGCGGCACGTCGTCGTGCGCCGGGCCGTCGGTCGCCACGCCGTCCGCGACGAGCGCGGCCGCGTCGTCGGGCACCTCCACGAGGCGGATGGTCGACGTGTACGCGAGGTACGGGCCGCCGTCGTGGGTGAACTCGACCTCCTGCGTGAAGGGCGCCTCCTCGATGCCGGGGTACCCCACGACGCCCTCGCCGGACCAGCGCCCGACGAGCCACGCGAGCGGGTACACCTCGGGAGCGAGTCCCTCGGGCAGGGTGAATGCCATGGCTGCCTTCCTCTGTCGGACCGTGCGGGACGCGCCCGCCGCAGCCCGGCCTCAGGATCCGGTGGTCAGCGCTGGCCCTTGAACAGCCGGTACACCACGTACACCGAGAACCAGCCGATGGTCAGCGCGGAAGCGACCAGGAGACCGATGAACACTGCTTCGAGCGTGTGCATCCCCCGATCCTAACGACCCCCACCCCTACGCTCTTCCCGTGACCACCCCGAGGCGCTCGCTCGTGATCAAGTCCACATCCGGAACCGACCGGCCCGAGGCCGCGAACCAGGCCCTGACCGTCGCCGCGGCCGGGGTCGCGGCGGGCGTCGAGGTGAGCCTGTGGCTGACCGGCGAGTCCGCGTGGTTCGGCGTCCCGGGCCGCGCGGCCGACCTCGTGCTCGAGCACGCCGCCGCCGCGCCGGACCTCATCGAGGCGGTGCTCGAGGGCGGCACCGTGACGGTCTGCACGCAGTGCGCGGCGCGCCGCGGCATCGGGCCCGACGACGTGCTGCCCGGTGTGCGGATCGCGGGCGCGGCGGTGTTCGTCGAGGAGTCGCTCGCCGAGGGTGCGCAGGCGCTCGTCTACTGAGGCGCGGGGCGGGGTCAGCCGACGAGCACGCGCCCGACGACGTACACGAGGATCCCGGTCACGGGCACGGGCACGACGAGCGCCGCGATCGCCGCGGGACGGCGCGAGAGCGCGGGCAGCCGGTCGAACAGCTCCTGCAGCGAGCTCACGAGGACCCCCACGCCGACGCCCAGCAGCGCACCGGCCACGGGGTCGATCGCGGGCAGCACGAGCCCCCCGACCGCACCCGCCGCGGCGGCCGCGCCCGTCGTCGCGCCCGCGCCGGTCCAGCCGTGGAACGGCAGCGCCGACGCCGCCGAGCCCGCCGCGAGCGCGAGCGCCCCGGCGACGAGCAGGCTCGCCCCGCCCGGGGTGTGCTGCGTCGCGACCCAGCCGGCGGCGGTCACCGCGATGAGCGTCCCGGCGACCGTCCCCGTGACCGACTCGACGAGCCGCTCGCGCCCGCCGCGCCGCGCGAGCTCGTTGACGAACGCGAGCAGCACCGAGAACGCGAACACGATGGGGAGCCCACGCAGGTAGGGCTCGTCGACCGTCCGCTGGACCATCGCGACCGCGCCGACGCCGACGAGCCCGATCACGATCGACGACCCGAGCCGGCTCGGGAGCTGGGCCAGGACCGGCCAGCCGACCGCGAACACGACGGTGAGCAGCGCCACGACACCGGGCAGCGCGTACTGCGCGTAGGGGACGGCGAGGACCGTCGGGTCGCTCACGTAGCCGGCGACGGCGACGAGCGCCGCGAGCACGGCCGTGGCGACCGCGCGTGTCGAGACCTGCACCGGGACCTACCGGACCCGTCCGAGGAACGTCGTCCCGCGCGGCGCGGTGGGCGCCGGGAGGGGTCGCGTCACGGGCACGGAGCGGGTCGAGGAGCGGGGCACGGCGACGATTGTCGCAGACGGGCCCACCCGGACAGCCGCGTCGAGGACCGCGCCGAGCCTGTACCGTGAAGGCCACTCCCAGGCTAGGAGGTCCGCCGGTGGCAGATCTGCTGCTCCTCACACCGTCCTCCGGGGGCTCGGCACAGGTGCTCCCGGCACTCGGCCTGCTCTCGCACCGGGTGCGGGTCCTCCCGGTCGAGCCGTCGGCACTCGTCGACGCGCCCGACGCCGACATCCTCGTGCTCGACGCGCGCCGCGACCTCGTCAACGCGCGCACCACGTGCCGGCTGCTGCGCGCCACCGGGCTCACGGTCCCGCTCGTGCTCGTCCTCACCGAGGGCGGCCTCACGGTCGTCACCGCCGAGTGGGGCGCGGACGACATCATCCTCGAGCACGCCGGCCCGGCCGAGGTCGAGGCCCGCTTCCGGCTCGTCATGGAGCGCGCCGCGACCGCGGGGTACGACGACGCCCCGCAGGAGATCTCGTCGGGCGAGCTCACGATCGACGCCGGCGGGTACACCGCACGCCTGCGCGGACGCCCGCTCGACCTCACGTACAAGGAGTTCGAGCTCCTCAAGTACCTCGTGCAGCACCCGGGCCGCGTGTTCACGCGCGCGCAGCTCCTGCAGGAGGTCTGGGGGTACGACTACTACGGGGGCACCCGGACGGTCGACGTCCACGTCCGCCGGCTGCGCGCCAAGCTCGGGCCCGAGCACGAGCAGCTCATCGGCACGGTCCGCAACGTCGGCTACCGCTTCGACCCGCCCAAGGACCGCCGGACGGCCGCGGCGCTCGAGGCGGGCGCCGAGCCGCTCGAGGACGCGGGCCTGCCGACCGACGCCTGACGGCACCCTCCCGGCGCGCACCCGTGCGACACCGGGTGCGCGCGTGCTCCCCGGACGGATGACGCGGCACCCTGCGACCCCCGCCAGGCGGTAGGTTCCCCGGGGTGACCGTCGACTCCTCCACGCTGCTCATCGACGGACCGTGGCGGCACCAGCACGTCGCCGCGAACGGCGCCCGCTTCCACGTCGCGCTCGCCGGGCCGGACGACAACGACGCGCCGCTCGTGGTCCTCCTGCACGGCTTCCCGCAGTTCTGGTGGGCGTGGCGCCACCAGGTCCCCGCGCTCGCGGAGGCCGGGTACCGGGTCGCCGCGATGGACCTGCGCGGGTCGGGCGGCTCCGACAAGCCCCCGCTCGGCTACGACGTGCCGACCCTCGTGCGGGACGTCGCCGGGCTCGTGCGCTCGCTCGGCTCGCAGCGCGCGGTCGTCGTCGGCAGCGGCACGGGCGGCGAGGTCGCGTGGGCCATGCCCGCGTACCAGCCCGACGTGACGCTCGCGGTCGCCGCGCTCTCCGCTCCGCACCCCCTGCAGGCCCGCTCGCAGCGGGGTGCTGCGCTGCGGCTGCGTGCCGCGCGGCACCTCGCGTTCTTCCAGCTCCCGCTCCTGCCCGAGCGCGCGCTGACCCGCACCGACCTCGTGGTCCGCCTGCTGCGCGAGTGGTCGGGCGGCACCGGCTGGATCACGCCCGAGGTCGCCACGACGTACCGGCGCGCGGCGTCCGTGCCGTTCGCCGCGCACTCGGCCATGGAGCAGGTGCGCTGGCTCGTGCGCTCGGGCCCCCGCATGGACGGTCAGCGCCACCTCGCGGCCCTCCGCGCCGCCGAGGCGGTCCCGGTGCTCCAGCTCCACGGCGGCGCGGACGGCTGCCGCTCGGCGCCCTACGCCGCCGCGACGGGCCGCGTCGCCCGCGGGCTCGGCGCCGGGTACCGGTTCGAGCTCATCCCGGGGACCGGGCACTTCCTCGCCGAGGAGGCCCCGGAGCGGGTCAACGAGCTGCTGCTGCGCTGGCTGCGCGAGGTCGCGCCGGTCTGACCGGGGCCGACCGTCGTCGCACGCCGATCGTCGTCGCACGCCGATCGTCGTCACGCGCCGCTGGTTGTAGGGATCGGGCGTCCGCCCGTCGGGGCCCGGAGCCGGCCCCCGCACGTCAGCCCTTGAGCATCGCCTCGGCACGCTCGGGGTCGGTCTCGCCCACGCCGTACGACGGGCAGTCGAGCGCGACCGGGCACGCGCCGCACGCGGGGTTCCGGGCGAAGCAGGTCCGCCGTCCGTGGAAGATCAGCCGGTGCGACGCCATCGTCCACTCGCGCTTCTCCACGAGCTCGCCGAGCTCCTGCTCGACCTTGACCGGGTCCTCGGACGTCGTCCAGCCGAGGCGCCGGGCGAGCCGGCCGACGTGCGTGTCGACCGTGATGCCCGGGACGCCGAACGCGTTGCCGAGCACGACGTTCGCGGTCTTGCGGCCGACGCCCGGCAGGGTCACGAGGTCGTCGAGCCGCGCGGGGACCTCGCCGCCGAACCGCTCGACGAGCGCCTGCCCGATGCCGGTGAGCGCGTCCGCCTTGGCGCGGAAGAACCCGGTGGGGCGCAGCACGTCCTGGAGGTCCTCGCGGTTCGCGGAGGCGTACGCCGCGGCGTCGGGGTAGCGCGAGAACAGCTCGGGGGTGACCTGGTTGACGCGCACGTCGGTCGTCTGCGCCGAGAGCACCGTCGCGACCAGCAGCTCGAGCGGCGTCGTGAAGTCGAGCTCGCAGTGCGCGTCGGGGTAGCGCAGCGCGAGCACCCGGTTGATGCGACGGGCCCGGCGCACGCGTGCCAGGTGGGTCTCGGTGGTCCACCGGCGCGTCGTCACACGGGCAGCCTACGGGGCGCGGCGTCCGCGTGGTCCACGTTGGGCCCGCCGGGTGATCGTGACCTGCCTGGACGCCCCCGGGGCTCAAGTCCGACCGCTCCCGCGTCGAACTACCGGGTGAACCGCCCGGCAGGTGGCGGTGCAGGAGACGGGAGCGGACGGATGTCGCTGGTGGCGGAGACCTCCACGGCCGACCGGCTGAGCGACCACCGTGCGGCCCTCAACGCCGAGCGGCGCCGCGTCGCACACTGGCGCCGGCTCGTGCGGGCCCGGCTCGACGTCGCGATCGCCGTCATCACGGTCCCCGAGCCGCTCGGCGCCGACGGCGACACGCTGCTCGCACCCGGCGCCGACCACGACGTGCCGCGGCACGTGGAGCTGCTCCGCTCGCTGCGCGCCGGGCTCCCGATGGCCGAGGTGCACCAGCTCGAGGCGCTGCGCGACCTCGACTGCCGGCTGGCGCGGTACCAGGCGGAGGTGGACGTCGCGTTCGCCGCGGCGACCGACCGCTTCGTCGAGCACCTCGCCGACGAGCCCGTCGCGCGGCCTGCCAGGACCCTCGTCCGCCCTGACCGGGGCTGATGCGGCAGACTGTCCCTGGCAGCAGTGTCCGGCAGAGCGGGTGGAGGTCCAGCGTGGAGGACGACGTCGTACTGTCGGCCCCGTTGTTCGTGAACATGGACCCCGAGGCGGCCCGTGCACTGATCGCGTCGATGTCCCCGATCGAGGTCAGCCGGGGTGACGTGCTGTTCCACGAGGGCGAGCGCGCTGACCGGCTCTTCGTGATCACGTCCGGGAAGATCAAGCTCGGCCGGCGCTCGAGCGACGGCCGCGAGAACCTGCTGTCCGTGCAGGGTCCGGGCGAGATGTTCGGCGAGCTCTCGCTCTTCGACCCGGGCCCGCGCACCGCGACCGCGACCGTCGTCGCCGACGCACGCCTGCTCGAGCTCGCCCACTCGGCACTCATCGCGTGGCTCGAGACGAACCCGACCGTCGCCCTGCACCTGCTCAAGGCGCTCGCGCACCGGCTCCGGCGCACCAACGAGGCGCTCGCCGACCTCGTGTTCTCCGACATCCCGGGCCGCGTCGCCAAGGCGCTCCTGGACCTCGCGACCCGCTTCGGCGAGACCGTCGACGAGGGCATCCGCGTCGCGCACGACCTCACGCAGGAGGAGCTCGCGCAGCTCGTCGGCGCGTCGCGCGAGACCGTGAACAAGGCGCTCGCCGACTTCGCCGCGCGCGGCTGGGTCCGGCGTGAGGGCCGCGCGGTCGTGCTGCTCGACGTCGACCGCCTGGAGCGCCGCGCCCGCTGAGGCGCCCGCAGCACGGACGAGGGCCCCGACCGCACGTGCGGTCGGGGCCCTCGTCGGTGTCCGGTGGGGGTGCCGGGTGCTGGTCAGGCGATCTCCGCGACGACCTCGACCTCGACGGGCGAGTCGAGCGGCAGGACCGCCACGCCGACCGCGGAGCGTGCGTGCACGCCCGCGTCGCCGAGGACGTCCCGCAGCAGGTCGCTCGCGCCGTTGACGACCGCGGGCTGCCCGGTGAACGACGGGTCGCTCGCCACGAAGCCCACGACCTTGACGATGCGGACGACGTTGTCGAGCCCGCCGGCGACCGAGGCCACCGCGGCCAGCGCGTTGAGCGCGGCCGTGCGGGCGAGCCCGGCGGCGTCCGCCGGGTCGACGAGGCCCTCGCCCGTGCCGACCTTGCCGGTCACGGGCAGGGCGCCGTCGACGAACGGCAGCTGACCCGACGTGTAGACGTACTGCCCGGTGCGGACCGCCGGCGTGTAGGACGCGACGGGTGCCGCGACCGGCGGCAGCTCGAGGCCGAGCTCCGCGAGCCGCTCGGTCGCCCCCATCACGCGCCCTTGGGTCGCTTGAGGTACGCCACGAGGCCCGCGTCGGGCCCCTGGATCACCTGGACGAGCTCCCAGCCGTCCGCGCCCCACTGGTCGAGGATCGCCTTGGTGGCGTGGATGATCAGGGGGACGGTCGCGTACTCCCACGTGGTGGCCATGGGCCACACCCTAGCGGGACGCCCCGACCGGCTCCCCCGTCCCGACGAGCTCCGCCCGCCACGACCGGACCTCGGGCCGACGGCGCAGCAGCGCCCGCCGCTCACGCTCGGTCATGCCTCCCCAGACCCCGAAGTCCATCCGGTTGTCGAGCGCGTCGGCGAGGCACTCGAGCCGCACCGGGCACCCGGTGCACACCGATCTCGCTTCCCGCTGGGCGGCCCCCTCGACGAACAGCGCGTCCGGGGACACCTTGCCGACGCCGCACGCGGCTCCAGCGACCCAGTGCGCGTCCTGCAGCATCGTCGCCACGCACATACCTCTCGTCGACCTCCGCCGGTCGATCCGGCGCCCCGTAGCGCCTGAGCGCCCTGCGGGGACCGTAGTGCCTGGTGGCACCGCCCCACAGTCCTCCGATCGGGTCATCTTCGGCCGTTTTCACCCGATTTGTCCCGTCCCGGGCTATTGGCCGGCCACGACTCACCCGCGTGGGGGCCTCGCGCGCGCAGAGGAGCGGAGGAGGAGGTGTGCAGGTCGCGTGGAGACGGTCGCCCGCGCCGTGGTCCCGACGACGCGCCGTCAGCCGCCTCACGTACCCTACGGATCATGGCTACCTCTGTGCGCGGCCGTCAGGTCAACGCGTTCCAGGCGCTCGCGCTCCTCCTCGCGTTCGTCCTCATGGCCGCCGTCGGTGGTCTGCTCGCCGCGGGGCTCATCCTGCCCGCGGTCGCCGTCACCAACGGCGCGACCGACCTCACGGTCACCGCGTTCGACGACCTGCCCTCCGAGCTCGGCGCGCAGCGCCCGCTGTCGGAGAAGTCGACGATGCTCGCGGCCGACGGCTCGGTGCTCGCGACGTTCTACGACGAGAACCGCATCGTCGTCCCGCTCGACCAGATCGCGCCGATCATGCGCCAGGCGGTCCTCGCGGTCGAGGACAAGCGGTTCTACGAGCACGGTGGCATCGACCCCACCGGCATGGCGCGCGCGACGGTCAAGACCCTCCTGAGCGACCAGAAGGAGGGCGCGTCGACGCTCACGCAGCAGTACGTCAAGAACGTGCTCATCGAGAAGGCCAAGCGTGAGGACGACCGCGAGGCCCTCGAGGCCGCCCGCACCGCCGAGGGCGCCGAGGGCATCAGCCGCAAGCTCCGCGAGGCGAAGCTGGCCATCGCGCTCGAGAAGAGCATGCCGAAGGACCAGATCCTCGAGAACTACCTCAACATCGCGCAGTTCGGGATCGCGATCTACGGCGTCGAGACCGCGGCGCAGTACTACTTCAGCAAGCCGGCGGCGGAGCTCAACTACCTCGAGGCCGCGACGATCGCCGGGATCACGCAGGCGCCCACCAAGTGGGACCCCGTGAAGAACCCGGCCGACGCGACGAACCGCCGGGCGACGGTCCTGGGCCTCATGCTCGAGCAGAAGCTCATCACGCAGGAGGAGCACGACGCGGGGCTCGCGACGCCCCTCGAGGCGACGCTCCGTGTGCAGCCGACCAAGCTCACGTGCGCCGCGGCGAGCGACGTCGTGCCGGGCGCCGGGTACTTCTGCGACTACGTCACCAAGGTCATCGTCAACGACCCCGCGTTCGGCGCGACACCGGAGGAGCGCGAGGAGCTGCTGTACCGCGGCGGCCTGACGATCCGCACGACGCTCGACCCCCGCGAGCAGGCGATCGCCGACGCCGAGGTCAAGGCCGGGATCCCGGTCGACGACCCGTCGAACGTCGCGTCGGCCATCAGCGTGGTCGAGCCCGGCACCGGCCAGATCAAGGCGATGGCCCAGAACCGGATCTACTCCCCCGCGGGCGAGGCCGAGGGCCAGGCGCGCCAGACGGCGGTCAACTACAACACCGACCAGGCGTACGGCGGCTCCGCCGGCTTCGCGCCCGGCTCGACGTTCAAGCCGTTCACGCTCGTGCAGTGGCTCAAGGAGGGCCACAGCCTCAACGAGTCCGTCAACGCCCAGCCGCTCGAGTACCCGATGACCGAGTTCAACTCCTCGTGCGTGAACTTCCGCGGCTCGACGCCCCCGACCTACAAGTTCGGGAACGCCGAGAACAACTCGCGGCACGTCATGTCGGTCCTCGACGCGACCAAGAACTCCGTCAACTCCGGCTACATCGCGATGGCCAAGGACATCGACCTCTGCGGCGTCATGCAGACGGCGAAGGAGCTCGGCGTGCACACCGGGACGGGCGGCGACCCGACAGTCGTGCCGGCCAACGTCCTGGGCACCGACTCGGTGGCGCCGCTCACGATGGCGTCCGCGTTCGCGACGTTCGCGTCGGGCGGCACGTACTGCGCGCCGGTCGCGATCACGAGCGTGCAGGACGCGAACGGCGCGGAGCTGCCCATCCCGTCCGCGAACTGCCGCCGGGTGCTCGACGAGCGCATCGCGAACGCCATGAACTTCGCGCTGAGCAACGTGTGGTCAGGCACCGCGAAGTCCGTCGGTGAGCCGCCGTTCCCGGCCGCCGGCAAGACGGGCACGACGAGCCGCAACGAGAACACGTGGTTCGTCGGCTACACGCCGCTGCGCGCCGCGGCCGTCTGGGTCGGTTTCAGCGAGGGGTTCATCCCCGTGCAGAACATCACGGTGAACGGCGAGTTCGTGAAGTACATGTTCGGGTCGACCGTCGCCGCGCCGACGTGGAAGCGGTACATGGTCCGGGCGCTCGAGGGCGTCGAGGTCCCCGGCTTCGCGGGCCCGTCCAACGACGAGCTCTACGGCAAGCGCGTCGGCGTCCCGAGCGTCGTCGGCTGGGACGCCGGCGAGGCCAGCCGCCGCCTCGAGCAGGCAGGCTTCCGCGTGAGCATCGACCCGAACCAGGTCCCCTCGTTCCAGGGCGCCGGACGCGTCGCCGCGCAGTCGCCGAGCGGTGACGCCCCGGCCGGCTCGACGATCACGCTCCAGCTGTCCAACGGGCAGCAGCCGCAGGGCGGCGGTCAGGGTGGCGGGCAGCCGGCCCCGGGCCCGGGTGGGGGCGGC
This sequence comes from Cellulomonas cellasea, assembly GCF_006538745.1. GTDB lineage: Bacteria > Actinomycetota > Actinomycetes > Actinomycetales > Cellulomonadaceae > Cellulomonas_A > Cellulomonas_A cellasea. Next base: position 28,399 of record NZ_BJLR01000007.1, read on the forward strand.
CAGCCGAACCCGGGCAACGGCCAGGGCAACGGGCGTCCTTGATGCCGGCCGGGACGGCGCGGGCCCTCGGCGGGCTCGCGCTGGGCGGCGTGGGCGCGCTCGCGTGGGCCTCGCTCGTCGAGGTGCGCTGGTACGTGCTGCGTGAGGTCACGGTGCCCGTGCTGCCCGCGGGCGAGGCACCGCTGCGCGTCCTGCACCTCGCGGACCTGCACCTCGTGCCGGGCCAGCGCCGCAAGGTCGACTGGGTGCGCGACCTCGCGTCGCTCGACGCCGACCTCGTGATCGACACGGGCGACAACTGGGCGCACCTCGGGGCCATGGGCCCGCTGCTGTACGCGCTCGAGCCGCACCTCGCCAAGCCCGGCGCGTTCGTCCTGGGGTCGAACGACTACGTCGCGCCCATCCCGAAGAACCCCGGGCGCTACCTCCTGCCCGACTCGCGCGGCGCGCGGCACCCGAGCCCGACGGAGCTGCCCTGGCGCGAGCTCGCGGCCCGCTTCCGTTCCGCGGGCTGGAAGGACCTGACGAACCGGCGCGACACGATCGACGTGGCCGGGCGGCGGATCTCGCTCGTCGGGGTCGACGACGCCCACCTCGACCAGGACCGCTTCCCGGCGGCCGGCGGCGCCGACGACGCCCGCACCGACGCCTCACGCGCGGGCGGCACACGCACCGACGCCTCGCGCGCGGGCGGCACCGCGGTCGACCTGCACGTCGGCGTCACGCACGCCCCGTACCGCCGCGTGCTCGACGCGATGCACGCCGACGACGCCGACCTCGTCATCGCGGGGCACACGCACGGCGGCCAGCTTGCGGTCCCGCTCTACGGCGCCCTGGTCACGAACTGCGACCTCGACCGGAGCCGCGCGAAGGGCCTGCACGGCTGGCCCGGCCCGCGCCCGGACCGCCCGGGCGGCGACGGGTCGACGTGGCTGCACGTCTCTGCGGGGCTCGGGACGTCGCCGTACGCGCCAGTCCGGTTCGCGTGCCGCCCCGAGGCGACGCTGCTCACCCTCGTCGCCCGCTGACCGGCCCGCGGCCCGTCGTCCCTCGCCTCAGGACAGCGGGCGCCCCGCGAGCCGCCACAGCACCGTGACGAACGCCTGGGCGACCGCACGGGCCTCGCCGCCGAGCTCGCGCCGGCTCGTGACCGCGGCGCTGCGCTCGCCGGGTCGCCGGGTGCCCGAGAACTGCGCGACCGGCCCGTCGCGCCACGGGGTCCGCGTGTCGACGAGCGCCGCCACCGCGCTCCGGGCGGTCACGTGCCGGCCGCCGAAGCGCGCCTCGACGAACGCCGCGAAGCGCCACGTCGGGTCCGCCGCGGAGCGCACGAGGACCTCGCGCACCACGTCCGCCACGCCGCGCGCGGGGTCGGCCTCGCGGGCCCGGGCGACGAGGTAGGCGTCGACGTCCGCGACGAGGTCGGCGCGCGTGAGCGCACCGGTCCCGGTGCCGATCCGGTCGGCGAGCCAGGCGTTCGCGCCGCCGCGGGGCTCCGATCCCGCCTCGCGGGCCGCGGCGTACTCCGCCCAGAGCCCGACGAGGTCGAGGGCCCAGCTGCCGAGGTCGCCACGGCTCACCGTCGCCGGGTCGTCGGCGAAGCCCGCGATCGACCAGGCGCGGGCGCTCGCCGCGAGGTGCGCGAGGTCGCCGTCGTAGTCCGCGGGGTCGGCGGCGGGCGGCGGGGTCGCGAGGAACCGGGCCCGCGCCGCCGCGATCTCGGCGGCGGCCGGGTCGGGCAGCAGCGTCTCGGCGAGCGGGGTGTACGCCGCCCACGCCGGCGTCGCGTACCGGCCGGTCTGCGCGTGGTGCAGCACGAGGTCGTCGGTGTGGGTGCGCGCCTCGTCCGACGCGGCCCGGAGCGCGACCTCGGCCTCGAAGCGGAGCTGGGTCAGCGACCAGAACATCTGGTGGAAACCCGCGTCGTCGGTGCCGCGCGGGGTCTCGACGAGCCCGTCGGCGCCGACCGGCTCGGCGCGCGGGGAGCGGATGACCTTGTCGATCGTCACGACGCCCGCCCCGGCGCCCACCGTGAGGGTCTGCACCTGGTCGTACGCCCACTGCGGCGGCAGCGGGAAGCCGAGGTTGCCGCTCCAGCCGCGCGACATGCCCGCGACGAACGCGCTGACGGCGAGCTCGCGGGCGCACACCCGGGCGCACACGTTCCGCGACCCGTACACCCCGACCCGGTACTCCCCCGCGCGGGCGGCGCCGATGCCCCGGTTCACGCCCTCGAAGTAGCGGAGCACGCGCGCGTCGATGTCGTCGTTCGTGGCGTCGTAGTCGACCGCGAAGTGGATCACCGCGCCGGGCCGGAAGCCGAGCTGGCGGGCCCGGCGCGCGGCGGCGAGCCCGTGGCCGTAGCCGATCTCCTCGGTGAAGTACTTGGCTTCGTTGCCGAACTCCTGGTAGATCGGGAAGGTCGTGAGGCCCGCCGCGAGCACGTCGTCGAGCTCGGCCCGCCGGTAGCGCTTCGTCGCGACGCTCATGTACCGCCCGACGGTCCGGTAGCCCGCGTCGTGCAGCGCGGCCGCCATGGGCGGCGTCAGGGGCGTCGAGGTGTCCGCCGCGGTGCCGGGGCGGTCCGGGTCGCCCGAGCTCACGAGCAGCGAGGCCCACGTCGCGAAGTCCCCGACGCCGGTCGGCGCGAGCTGCACGAAGTCCTGGAACGCCGAGACCGCCCCCGACGTCCCGGCGCCGAACGTGCCGTCGAGCGGGGTGTCGTGGCCGTTGCAGAGCAGCGCGCCCTGGAAGAGCCGGACGAACGCGCCGCGCTCGTCGGTGCTGCCCGGCTCGACGTACGCGGGCCCGCGCAGGCCGGCCTGGGTCCCGGGGCCGAAGTTGCCGTTCGCGACGCCGTCGGCCATCCCGATCTCGTACTGCACGCCGAGCATGAGGCCGCGCTGGACGTCGCGCGCGTAGCGGCCGTCGCACGGGACGACCGCGAAGTCGAGCCGGCTCAGGTACCGGGCGTTGAGCCACTGCTGGAACGCCCGGACCGCGTCCCTGCCGCCCGGGACGGTCAGGTACGCGTCCATGCTGAGCAGGCTCTTCATGACCTTGACGTCGACCGCGGGCGTCGTGCCGGGCAGCCCGAGGTCCTGCAGGACGCGGACGACCGCGAGCGCGAGCGCGTCGTCGAACACCCCGTCGCGCACGTCGCCGCCCTGGTACCCCTTGCACCACAGCGCGCACCGCAGGATCCGCACGACGTTCGACGCGGGGCTCTGCGGCGTCAGCGTCCCGACCTGGGCGGCGAACCGCGCGGTCGTCGTCGCCCCGAAGTTGTCGGAGAGGGCCGTGATGCCGAGCTCGACCTGGAGGCCGCGCGTGAGCGCGAAGACCGTGCGCCAGCCGGTGCGGCCGTCGACCTCGACCGGCGTGTAGCCGGGCACCCCGCCGTACGTCGTGTTGACCCAGGCCTGCGCCTCCTGGACCCAGAAGTCCGCCATCGTCCGTCCTCCCCCGCTCAGGTCGTGCCGCACGTGGCGGACTCGGCGTGCGGGGTGCCCGAGGACGTGAGGTCGCTCACGGAGTACCGGCCGGTCGCGCGCGGCGGGCGCGTCGCGTCGTCCAGCCCGGCGAGCGTCACGGTCGCGTAGTGCAGCCCGGCGACGTCGTGCGCCGAGCCGGTGGGCGTCACGTCGAGCGCGACGTCGAGGACCGCGTCCGCGGGGATCTGGTCACGCAGCTGCACGACCGTCCGCAGGAGGTCCCCCACACGCGTCGAGGAGACGTCGGCCAGCGCGCGGTCGACCGGGGTGCCGTCGAGGCGCAGCTCGGAGGCGGCCACCGCGGCGACGAGCCGGGCGTCGAGGTCGACGGTGAGGCGGGCTCCCGCCGGGACGGGGCCGGGGCCGACGCCGGCCACACGGACGCCCACCGGGAACCGGTAGCTGCGCGCCGGACCGACGCCGCACGACGTCCACGCGGCGGCGAGCTCCGCGCCCCAGGGCTCGCGGGGCGTGGTCGTCGACACGTCGGCCCACCGGTACTCGCCGGCACCGCCCGTGAGCGCGAGGGCCAGCGGGACGACGCCGGGCAGGTTCTCCGCGGGGTACAGCGCGCGCGGCACGAGCGGCAGGAGCACGAGGGTCGGGGCGTCGTGCGGCGCGGCGTCCGGCGCGCTCGTCAGGGCGAAGCGCAGCTCGGTGGCCCCCTCGGCCGTGCGGTGCTCGGTGACCGGGACGGTCCAGACGCGGCCCGTGCTCGAGAGCATGACGTCGCCGCGGCGCGCGAGCAGCCGGGGATCGAACACCAGGACGCCCGCGAGCGCCGGCGTCGACGGGGTGAGCCCGCGCACCTCGAGGACCCGCGGGACCTCGGCGAGCGTCTCGGCGGTGAAGCCGGCGTCGAACCAGCCCAGCGTCGTGGTCTCGACCGCGGTGGACGACCACGGCCCCGCTGCGGGTGCGGGCTGCGGCTCCCCGGCGTGGCCGTGCGCGCCCGTCGCGAGCCCGACCGCCCCGGCCCCGGCGCCGAGGACCGCGAGCGCGGTGCGACGGGTGATGTCCACGGTGCCCCCCTCGGGTCCAGGCCGGCGACGACGGTGTCGACGACAACGAGCGACGACCGGAGCCGCCGCGACGAAACACGGTGTCAGACGCCCACTGCATGAGGCAACCCTCATCGACGGTGCGTCGCGCCGGTTCCGCGGAGCGCGTAGTCGGGCGTCCCGGCGGCCGTTTCGACCTGCGCCTCCGACTCCGCTATCCTGAGCAGGCTCAACCGGGGTGTGGCGCAGCTTGGTAGCGCGCTTCGTTCGGGACGAAGAGGTCGTGGGTTCGAATCCCGCCACCCCGACCGGGTGAGAGCAGAGGGCCCCGACCAGCGGATGCTGGTCGGGGCCCTCTGTCGCGCTGCTCGGCGGCCGGCGCGTCAGCGCGGCCCGAGGTAGGACACGGTGCCGCTGCCCGAGCGGATCGACACCGAGCGGGACGCCGAGGGGTCGGTCGCGGCCTCGACGACCTGCCGGCCGTCGGCGGTGGAGATCTCGAGCCGGACCGGGGTGCCCGTGCCGTGCACCGTCACGGGGCCGTCGCTCGAGGACGCCTCGACGTTCCCCTTCACCGCGTCGACCGTGACCGAGCCGCTGCCGGAGACGGCCGTGGCGTCGCCCGTGACGTCGCTCACGTCGACCTGGCCGTCGGACGAGCGGGCCTCGACCCGGCCCTTGGCGCCCGAGACCGTGACGTGCCCGCTGCCCGAGACCGCGAGCGCGTCACCGTCCGCGCCCAGCACCTCGACGGACCCGTCCGAGCTCTGCGCCTCGACCCGGCCGCCGGCGTCCGCGACCGCGACGCGACCGCTGCCGGAGCGGGCCACGACCTCGCCGTCGGTCTCCCGCACGTCGACCGACCCGTCGCTCGTGCGCGCGTCGACCGTGCCCTGCACGCCCGCGACCTCGACGGCGCCGGACCCGGAGCTCGCGCGGACGTCGCCGCCCGCGTCGACGACGCGCACGTACCCGTCCGACGAGCGGGCCTCGACGGCGCCCGTCGCGTCGTGCACCTCCACACCGCCGGAGCCGGAGACCGCGAGCACGGTCCCGTCGATGCCGTCGACCGACACGCTGCCGTCCCCCGAGCTCAGGTCGACGTCGCCCGCGATCCCGGACGCCACGATGCTCCCGGAGGAGGACCGCACGACCACCTGGGTGGCCTCGGGGACCCGCACGTCGAGGCCCGCCGTGCAGCTCCCGAACCAGGTGCGCGTGCACAGGTGCTGCACCACGAGGCGGTCGCCCTGCAGCCGCCCGTCGAGCACGGGGTCGGCGAACCCGGAGCGGCTGCGCGCCACGACCTCGACCTCCCCGGTCCCGACGGTCACCTCCACCGGGCCGTCGGCGACGAGCTCGACGACGCCGGCGGGCGCGAACTCCCGCTGCTCCGTGGCGGTGCTCTGCCCGACCTGGTCGGCCGCCTGGAAGGCCGCGAGCACCAGCAGCCCTCCGCCGACGAGCCCGCCGGCCCAGGTGAGCGCCCGGGCGCCCGGCCCGCGCGGGGATGGTGCGGGCGGCAGCGCCGTCGGCGGGTTCGGGCCACCGGGCGGCGGTGCGTCGGGGGTGCGGGGGGCGGCGTCGCGCGGGAGCACCGCGGTGTCCGCGAGCGGCTCGTGGTGCGTGGTCATGGTCGGTCTCCTCCGATGGGGGCGTGCTCGAGCCAGCGCAGGACCGCGAGCACGCGACGGTGGTCGTCACCGTCGGGGGCGAGGTCGAGCTTGGTCAGGATGGACGTGACGTGCTTCTCCACGGCGCCGAGGCCGATCACGAGACGTTCGGCGATGGCCGCGTTCGAGCGGCCCTCCGCCATGAGGCCCAGGACGTCGCGCTCCCGCGCCGTCAGGGCGTCGAGCCCGGCGCGCCGGCCGCGGGCGAGCAGCTGCGCGACGACCTCGGGGTCGATCACGGTGCCGCCCCCGGCGACCCGGCCGACGACGTCGAGGAACTCGTCGACGTCGGCGACGCGGTCCTTCAGGACGTAGCCGAGCGCGCGCACGTCCCCCGCGAACAGCTCGGCGGCGTAGCGCTGCTCGACGTACTGGGAGAGCACGAGCACCGGGAGCCTCGGGTGGATGCTGCGCAGGTGGACGGCGGCGCGCAGGCCCTCGTCGGTGTGCGACGGCGGCATCCGGACGTCGGTCACGAGCAGGTCCGGCAGGGCGTCGGCGCGGCTCATCGCGGCGACGAGCTCGTCGGCGGTCTTGTGGGGGGTCACCTGGTGGCCCTCAGCCTCGAGGAGCCGGGTCAGGCCGTCCAGCAGGAGGACGGAGTCCTCGGCGATCACGATGCGCACGGCACCTCCACGGTGAGTCGGGTACCGCCGCCGACGGGGCTGTCGAGCGTCAGGGTGCCGTCGAGCACCTCGACGCGGCTGCGCAGGCCGTCGAGCCCGCTGCCGGGCCGGGCCGTCGCGCCGCCGCGGCCGTCGTCGACGACCTCGAGGCGGAGCACGGAGTCGTGCACCGTGGCGCGGACCGTCGCGGTGCGGGCGCCCGAGTGCCGGGCGACGTTGGTCAGGGCCTCGGCGGTCACGAAGTACGCGGCCGCCTGGGCGCTCGGGCCGGCGGCGGCGAGCGACGCCGGGTCGGGCACGTCGACCGTGACCGGGACCGTGCACCGGGCGGCGAGCGCCGACAGCGCGGCGTCGAGCCCGCGGTCGGTCAGGACCGCCGGGTGGATGCCCCGCACGAGGTCGCGCAGCTCGGCGAGCGTCTCCTTGACCTCGCGGTGCGCGTGGTCGAGCGCCGCGGCGGCCGCGACCGGGTCCTGCGCGGCGGCACGTTTGGCGACGCCGAGCTCGACGCCGAGCGCGACGAGCCGCTGCTGCGCGCCGTCGTGCAGGTCGCGCTCGATGCGGCGGCGGTCGTCCTCCGCGGTGCCGACGGCGCGCGTGCGGGTCTCCCGCAGCTGCACGGCGCGGACCTCCGCCTGCGACGCCCGCTCCTGCGCGACCTGCGCGGCGACCCGGGCGGCCTGCACCGCGGCGGCGCTGCGGGGCCACCCGAGCAGGCCCCGCGCGAGACGCACGTGCAGCAGCGTGAGGGCCTGCAGCGCGAGCGGCCACACCCAGGTGCCCACGAGCCCGGCGAGGACGAGGAACGGGACCCGGCTGACGGGGACGTCGGTGGACGTGACGTAGAGCGGGAAGGCGATCCCGGCGAGCGCGAACCCGCCGAGCACCCACACCAGCATCGTCTGCAGCACGGTGACCCCGAGGCCCAGGAGCGCGTACGCCAGGTGGGCCCAGCTCCGGACGTCCGTGAGGACGCCCCAGGCCCGGCGCCACAGCCGGGCGTCGACCGCCCGGCGGTACTCGGGCGCGGGGATGTCGACGCCGAGCTGGGCGTGCAGGCGGCTGCGCTCGAGCCCGGCGAGCGGTCGGGCGACAAGCAGCGTGAGCACGAGCAGCGGGATGCCGACGACGAGCAGCGCGAACGCGACCGAGATCCCGAGCGCCATGACCAGCGCGATCGACGCGGCGAGGAGGAGCCACATGCCGACGGTCGCCTGCGACACCGCGCGCCACGTCGCGGCGCTGACCGGCGCACGCAGCAGCTCGCGGCCGCCCGTGAGCGCGGGGGCGACGACGCGCAGGTCGTCGTCGACGGTCAGGGCGGGCGCCGGGAGCGGGGGCGCCGCGGAGGCGCCCACCGGAGCCGGTGCGACGAGGGTCGGCGCGGCGGCGGTCGGCGCGGTGGCGGTCGGCCCGGTGGCGGCCGGCGCGGTGGCGGTGGGCCCGGTGGCGGCCGGCGCGGTGGCGGCCGGCGCGCCGCGGCCGCCGGGCGCGGGGGCGGTGAGCACGGCCGTCGGCGTCGCGTCGGCCGCCCCGGGGGCGGTGCGTGCGTAGACGGGCACCCCGGGTGTGGCGGGTGCGGCGGGCGCTGCGTGTGCGGCGGGCGCTGCGGGCGCACCGCCCGGGTTCGGGGCGGGCGTGGGGACGGTGGGCGGCGCGCTCGCCGCGGACGGCTCGGTGGCCGGGTCCGCGGGCGCGCCGGCGCCGCTCGGTGAGGCCGGCGCCGGGGGCGGCGCGGGGACGTCGGAGGTCATGGGGACGACGCTAGGCCCCGGCGTGCACGCGGCCCCAGCCTGCGGTCCCCCACGTCCCGGGTGGGGGCTCCCCCACCCCGGTCAGCGGTCGTCGTGCCGCCCGGTCCCGCACCCGGCCCCCGGCACGGGGTCAGCCCGGGTACCCGACCCACCGCGACGGGTCCGCCTCGTTCTCCAGCGCCTCGTCCAACGCCCTCCCACGGAGCCGGGTCACGCGTGGTCGCGGTAGCGCGCCGCGACGGCCGACGCGCGCTCGTGCAGGGCGGTCCGGAACCACGGTGGGGACAGGGCCTCGGCGTCCGGGCCGAGCTGCCACACGACCCACTCGGCGTGCCGCGGGTCCTGGAACGTGGCCTCGACCCGCAGCCAGCCGTCCGCGTCGGCCACCTCGCCGCCGGCGGCGAGCGCGGTGCCGACGAGCTCGTCCCGTCGCTCCGCCCGCACGCGCACGCCCACCGTCACCTGGGCGTCGCCTGCCCGGAAGCGCGCGCTGCGGTCGAGCCACGCGCGCTCCAGGTCGACGCTCTCGGGGCGCTGTGCGGGCTCGTCGAGGACCTCGGCGGCGAGCACCCGGGACAGCCGGTACGTGCGGTCGGCGCCGGACCGCGCGGCCAGCAGGTACGCCCGGCCGCGCACGGTGACGAGGCCGACCGGGTCCACCGTCCGCCAGCCCGGCGCCTGCCCCGGCACGGCGTAGTGCAGCCGCAGCCGCAGCCCGGCGAGCACCGCCCGCCGGACCGCCGCCGTGACGGTGCCCGGGACGTCGTCGGTGTCCGCGCGGCGCGCCAGCAGGTCGGTGTCCGGCTCGACGAGCAGCCGCTCGGCCGCCCGCGCCGCGGTCACCTGGTTGCTCGCCGGGAGCGCGTCGACGACCTTGAGCACGGCCGACGCGAGCGCCGCCCGAGTCCGAAGGCCTCCGCGCCACGCCGCGACCCGGCGACGACCAACGCCAGCGCCTCGTCGTGGGTGAGCCCGGTGAGCTCCGTCCGGAAGCCGGGCAGCAGCGCGAAGCCGCCGTGCCGGCCGCGCTCGGCGTACACCGGGACGCCGGCTGCCGACAGCGCCTCGACGTCGCGCAGCACGGTGCGGGTCGAGACCTCGAGCTCGCGGGCCAGCGTCTCCGCGGAGAGGCGGCCGTGCCGGCGGAGCAGCAGCACGAGTGAGACGAGCCGGTCCGCGCGCACCCGACGACCGTAGCGAATACACGACAGGAGGTGTCGTGATCGGGCGGCAGCGTGCTGTCCGGGCCGGCGAACCGCAGGCCCGCGTCCGCACTCCCGACGACCGAAGGACCCGATGTGACGATCGAACGAACGGCAGTGGACCCGGTGACGTGGTCGCAGGCGCTCGGCTTCCACCAGGGCGAGCTCGTCTCCGGGCACACCCGCACGCTGTACTGCTCCGGGCAGACCGCGACGGACGCCGACGGGGCGCCGCAGCACGCGGACGACATGGCGGCGCAGGTCGCGCTCAGCCTCGACAACCTGGAGGGCGTCCTCCGTCACGCCGGCCTGTCGCTGTCGGACCTCGTCCGGCTGAACGTCTTCACGACCGACGTCGACCTGCTCCTGCAGCACTACGGGGTGCTCGCGTCGCGGCTCGCCGCCGCCGGGGTCGCTCCCGTGAGCACCCTGCTCGGGGTCACGCGCCTCGCGGTGCCCGGCCTGATGATCGAGCTCGAGGGCACCGCGGTCGCGTGACGGCGGGACCGGCGGGCCGGGCCGCTGCCCTGCTCGCCGGTCGCCTCGTCGACCCGGTCAGGCGCACTGCCCGGACCGGGTGCCCCGGACGGAGACGCCGGCGAGGAGGACGACACCGCCCGGGCCCGTGTTGCCGGTGCACGCCAGGTCGCCCTTGACGAAGAGCCGGCCGATCGTGACGTCGCCGCTGCTGCCGGTGACGTGCACGGAGCCGTCCACCGTCGAGGGGCACGGGTGCCCGTCCGCGTCCACCGTCGCGAGGCCGACCGGTCCCTCGGCGCCGGACAGGGTGAGGTCGCCGTGCACGGTGCTGGTGCACAGCCGGGTGTACAGCGTGCTCGCGCCGGAGACGCTCAGGTCACCGGTGACGGTGCTCCGCTCCGAGGCGAAGGCCACCGTGGTGCGCGCGGAGACGGAGCCGCCGAGGAACGAGAAGTACAGGGACACGGCCTCCGTCTCCGTCACGTCGACGGCCCCGACCACGGTCGAGTCGTGGACGACGTACGACGAGGCGGAACCCGTCAGGCCGCCCTGGACATGGGCGTGGTCCAGCGTCACGTACGGGCGCGAGCCCGGGGGCCGGCTCGTGGAGATGTCGCCGTCCACGGTGCCGGCGATCACCCGGAACACACCCGCCGAGTCGACGTCGCCGTGGATCGAGGACCGGACGAGCTGCAGCTCGGCGCCGGCGGCGACCGTCGCGTCGCCGTGGACGCCGACGCCGACGAGGGAGCAGCTGCCGCTGTCGACGAGCAGGTGGGCGTCGATCCGCTGCCACACCACCGCGCCGTACCGGTCGGTGGCGAGGTCGCTGCACCGCACGGTCGGCACCTCGGCCGTCGCGGGCACGGCGGGTGCGACGACTCCCGCGACGGTGACCGCGAGCGCGGCGACCGCGACGGCGACCCCGCGGTGCGCGCGCGCCCGGACGGTTCTCCGTCCAGGTGTGGAAACAGGTAAAGCTGCGGCGGCACGTCGGTGTGCTCGCGCTCGTGCGGTCATGGTTTCCCCCCGGAAGCCGTGCGGCGATGCCACCGAGTGTGCGCCGGGCGACGCCGGGCTGCCACGCGGAGGGGACCGGGGCTCCCGCCGTTGCCCGTGCGGGTGACCGCGCAGGCGCCGTCGAGTGACGACCGCGTGCTGTCGAGAAACGTGGGCCGGGTGCGACACCCTGTCGAACGGCACCACGCAGGGCCGTCACGACGAAGGAGACGCACGATGCGCTACATGATCATGATGGACTACGGCGGCGTCGAGTCGGCGTGCGAGCCGATGGACCGCTGGACCCCCGAGGAGCTCCAGGCGCACTTCGCGTTCCAGGCCGCGCTCCAGGCCGAGCTGGCCGAGCGGGGCGAGTTCGTCGACGGGCAGGGCCTGGCGTCCCCGGACCAGGCGAAGTTCGTCGTGAGCGACGGCGTCGGGGCACCCGTCGTCATCGACGGCCCCTACCCCGAGGGCAAGGAGCTCCTGGCGGGCTACTGGCTCGTCGACGTCGACTCGCTCGACCGGGCGATCGAGATCGCGGCGAGGGCGTCGGCCGCGCCGGCCCAGGGCGGCCTGCCGATCAAGCAGCGGATCGAGGTGCGCGAGGTCATGAGCGCACCGGCGGCCGAGTGACGACCCGACAGCCACCGCCAGCATGACGACCGACGTCGAGGGCCTGCTGCGCCGGTGCGCGCCGCAGGCCCTCGGGGCGGTCGCGCGGCGTCACGCCGACTTCGCCGCCGCCGAGGACGCCGTGCAGGAGGCGCTGCTCGCGGGGGCCCAGCAGTGGCCTCGCGACGGCGTCCCCGACAACCCGGTCGGCTGGCTCGTGCGCGTCGCGGTGCGGCGGCTCGCGGACGAGCACCGCGAGGTCACCGCCCGCCGGCGGCGCGAGGCCCGGGTGCTGCACGCCGCGGTCCCCGACGACGCCGAGGTCACCGGCCTGCTGGCGCTGCTGCTGCTCACCGAGGCCCGCCGGCCCGCGCGGTCCGGACCGCACGGCGAGCTCGTGCCGCTCGCCGAGCAGGACCGCTCGCTGTGGGACCGGCGCCTCGTCGTGGAGGGCGTCCACCTCGCGACCGACGCCCTGCGCGCCGGCCGCCCGGGCGAGCACACGCTCCAGGCCTGCATCGCGGCGCTGCACGACCAGGCGCCCAGCTCGGAGGCGACGGACTGGCCGCAGGTCCTCGCGCTGTACGACCGCCTGCACGCGCTGACCGGGAGCCCTGTCGTGGCGCTGCACCGGGCCGTCGCCCTGGCGATGGTGCACGGACCCGCGCGCGGTCTGGCCGCGCTCGACGGCGTGGCCGAGCGCCTCGGCGGCGGGCACCGGCTGCACGCCGTGCGGGCCCACCTGCTCGAGCTCGACGGCCGGCCCCGCGACGCCGTCGAGGCCTACCGGCACGCCGCCGCAGCCGCGACCAACCTGCGCGAGCGCGAGTACCTCACGCTCAAGGCCGCCCGCCTGACCTGACGCGGTGCACGTCCCCGCCCCGAGCACGGCCGCAGGGCCGGTCCGGACGAGCGGACCGACCCTGCGGGGCGTGCGTGGTGCTCCGTGCTGCGGGCGTCAGCCCACCGTGCAGGGAGCCCCGTTGAGCGTGAACGCGGTCGGCTTCGGGTTCTGGCCGGTGTGCGACCCGTTGAACCCGACGTCGATCGTCCCGCCCGCGGAGAGGTTGCCGTTCCACGGGGCGTTGTCCGCGGTGACGGCCGTGCCGCTCTGCGACCAGACCGCGCTCCAGCCCTGCTGGACCCGCTGACCGCCCGCGAACGAGAAGCCGAGCTTCCAGCTCGAGAGCGCCGCGCCGGTGTTGGTGACCTTGACCGACGCCGTGAAACCGGAGTTCCAGTCGCTGGTCGTGTAGGTGACCTTGCAGGCGCCCGGGGTGACCTCGGGGCTCGTCGTGACGCTCAGCGCCGCGGACGGCGTCGAGACGTTCCCGGCGGCGTCCTTGGCCCGCACGGTGTACGAGTACGCCGTGCTCGCCGTGAGACCCGTGTCGCTGTACGACGTCGTCGTGGTGGAGCCGACCCGGGTCGTGCCGCGGTACACGTCGTACCCCGTCACGGCCACGTCGTCCGTGGACGGCTGCCACGTCAGGGCGACCGACGTCGTCGTCTTGCTCGGCGACACGAGACCGAGCGGCGTCGACGGCGGTGTCGTGTCGATCGTGCCGCCGCCCTCGTTCGTCGTGACGCTCAGCGCCGTCGACGGGTCGGAGACGTTGCCCGCCGCGTCCTTCGCCCGCACGGTGTACGAGTACGCCGTGGCGGCCGTGAGGCCCGTGTCGGTGTAGGTCGTGCCCGTCGCCGAGCCCACCCGGGTCGTGCCGCGGTACACGTCGTACCCCGTCACGCGGACGTCGTCCGTCGAGGCCGTCCAGCCCAGCGTGACGCTCGTGGCCGTCGTGGCCGTCGAGGTCAGGGCCGTCGGGACCGTCGGCTTCTGCGTGTCGACGGGCGGCACGGTGCCGCCGTCGTCGAACAGGCGGTCGTAGTCGGCCAGGGCCGTCGCGATGGCCGTCTGCGCCCAGAAGCGGTGGTAGTTGAACGTCGGGGCCGGTCCGCCGTCGAGGTACGCCTTGACCTTGGGCCACGCCGGGTCGTTCTTGAGGAAGCTGCGCATGTCGAGGAAGCTCACGCCCGGCTTGATGACGTCACCGTTGGGCATCGTGCCCGTCCAGCCGGCGGGGACGTAGACGCCGTCGCCGGTCGTCGAGGTCATGACGTCGTCGAGACGCTTGAAGTCCTCGCGGGTCTCCGTCGTGGAGACGCCGATCGAGTCGCGGTTGTTGGTCCAGATCGCGTCGAGCAGACCCTTGGCCGCGGCCTGCGCCTCGGCGTGGTCGGCCTTGGCGGCGTAGTACATGAGCGTCCGGGCGAGCGCGCCGGCGACGCCGACGTCCTGGCCCTGGCTGGCGACCTCGACGCGCAGACCGGCGTTGGTGCCGGGGCTCGCGGGGTTCCAGGTGTCGGGCTGACCCGTCCACTTGAGCGTCGACGGGACGGCCCAGTCGGCACCGCTCGCCTTGGTGTGCGCGAGGGCCCACGGGACCCACTTGTCGAGCAGCGCCTTGGCCTTCGGGTTGCCGGACGCGTTGTAGAGCTGCGCGATGCGCTCCATCGACCACACCTGCATGCCGAACCAGGAGTTCGACGGCGGGTCGTTGTAGACGGGCGCCTCCGTGTAGCCCATGCCGTAGAACGTCGACGTCCCGGCCGGCGGCGTGGCGTACGCGCCGTCCCAGCTGTTCGTCGCGCCACCGGCGATGCCACCGTCCGCGGACTGCAGCCACTGGTAGAACTCGAGCTGGCGCTCGAGGCTCTTGGACCAGTCGGACACGGCCGTCGCGCCCTTGGGCTTGAGCGCCGCGTCGGTCGACAGGGCCCAGGCCGCCATCGGGTTCTGGTAGCCGAAGTGGTTGTGGCTCGAGCCGATGCGCCACGCCCAGCCGGCGCTGGAGTCGGTCGCGCCGCCCCACGCGTAGTACCAGGACAGCAGGTAGTGGGCGCTGTCCTTGCCGGTGCCGGCCGCGCAGCTCTTCGAGGTGCAGCCGATCTTCTTGAAGTACTTGTCGAACAGCGCGTACCGCAGGTAGTCGCCCATCTTCGACGCCTTGCCGACGGTGCCCGCGATGTCGGACGCCTTGCCCTGCGCGCCGGCCCACTGGTTGGCCCAGTAGATCGCGTCGATCGCGCGCGCGTCGGCGTCGGGGGCGTTCGTGTACTTCCACTGCTTGGCGTACGACGCGTCCTTGGTGAACAGGTCGAGGAAGCCGTTCTTGCCGCCGAACTCGAACTCGTCGCACGACGGCTGCGGGATGGTCTCGTAGACCGACTCCTGCGGGCCGCGCTGGAAGGTGTTGATGTACGACGTGCCCGCGCCGGGGCCGTTGGTGCAGCCCGCGCCCGGGGAGGCGCCGAAGCCGTAGACGTTGTCGACGTCCGCGAGCCAGTGCATGCCGTAGATGTCGTCGGTGCCGTGCGCGGCCTTGAGCTCCGCCGCGATCGGGTCGGGGCCGACCGAGACGCCCGACTCGAGCGCCGACGGGTAGTTGCTCGGGTGGTTGAACTCGCTCGCGTAGGACGCGGGCGCCGACGGCTTGTAGAACGAGTTGGTGGGCTGATCCGCGGCCTGCGGGATCATGTACCTCTCCATCGTGGCCCACGCGTCGTTGAGCGGCTTCCAGTCGCCGGTCGCCTCGCCGTAGGCGCTCTCGAGGTGGATCCAGAAGCTGTACGCCTCCGACGTGGTCTCGTGCCCGTAGTCCGGGGCCTCGACGATGAAGGTCTCGACCGAGTGGTACGGGATGCCCTGCGGGCTGAAGTAGCCGTTCGCGGGGTCCTTGATGTCCTGGTACATCTCGAGGAAGCGCTTCTGGTACTCGCCGCCCTCCTCGATCGCGGCGGGCGCGACAGCGGGTGCGGCGGCCGCGGGCGCGGGCGACGCCAGCGCGGGCTGCATCCCGCACACGGCTACGAGCGACGACACGCCCAGGGCGGAGACCGCCCAGGCGACACGTCGTCGGGTGAGTCCTGACATGCGAACTTCCTCTCGTCGAAGGGCGCCGGTGAGGGTGCCCGGGACGCGGTCCCGCTGCGCCGGGAACGCCGGTGGCCCCGCCGCCGGGCCGGCCCGGTCGCGCCGTCCTGGTGCGACCGGAGGGTGGGAGGCCCGCGTCGTACCGGTCCGCGTCGCTGCGGTCCGGTCCTGCGCGTGCCGCCCTGCGTCGCCCCCGCTGCGGCAGCGGGGGCCCCGTGCGCGCCCGCCATCGGCGTCGATGGGAGCGCTCCTACAACCTCGCGGTCACGGGCCTCCGCCCGGGGCCGTCCGCCCGACGGGGGTGTGCGGACCGGCCGCCGTCGGCGCGGTCCACACGCCCGGCGCGCGAACAGCGCCCACAGTGGCACCCGCCCTCACCGGCGACAGCCCTGTGAATCGATTCGGCGTCCTGAGGCACCAGCCGGAGCCGGCGATCGGGGTCTTGACGACTCACTTGCATTTTGCAAGCATGAACGCCATGAGCCTCTTCATCACCTGCCCCGTCGAGAGCGTCGACCGCGCGACCGCCTTCTACACAGCCCTCGGCTGGACCCTCAACACCGAGATGTCCGACCACAACGTGTCGTGCTTCGCGATCGCGCCCGAGCAGTACGTCATGCTCGGCAGCCGCGAGATGTACGCCCGCGTCGGCGGCGCCGAGGAGCTGGTCGGCGGCCCCGACACCCCCTCCAAGGTCACGGTCTCGTTCGACCTCGGGAGCCGCGAGGCGGTCGACGACCTCGTCGAGCGCGCCGGGGCCGCCGGCGGGCGGATCGGCGACACCGACGACTACCCCTTCATGTACCAGCGCCAGTTCGACGACCCCGACGGCTACCACTACTCGCCGTTCTGGATGAAGCCGGACACCGATCCGACGGCATGAGCGACCTCGCTGCTGCCCTCGGCGTCGTAGGGGCACGGTGGGCCCTGCTCATCGTGGAGCGGCTGCTCGACGGGCCGCAGCGCTACGGCGACCTGCAGCGCGACCTCGGGGTGCCGACGAACATGCTCGCGACGCGCCTGCGCGAGCTCGAGGCGGCCGGCGTCCTGACCCGGCTCCCCCTCCGGCACAACACCCGCGCCTACGCGCTGACCGAGCGTGGGCTCGCCCTGCGCGAGGCGATCGTCGAGCTCGGGCGGTGGGGCAGGGAGAACGCCTAGGTGTGTCTCCCAGCAGTCGGTGCTGGTTGCGCTGATGCTGGTGCCCAACGCCCGCGCGCGCGGTCCTGATCGTGATGGGCGCCTACGCTGTCGTCCCCTTCGCGTCAGGCGTCGTCTCGCTGCAGCGACGCAACGCCTGACGCTCTCCGTCTCGAAGGTCCCAAGGAGCCGAGGACATGGCTGCGCAGAATTTCGCCGTCACCGAGCACCTGGTGCTGCGCCCGATGGCGAGCGGCGACGCTGCGGCCCTGGCGGCGTACCGCAGCGATCCGATGCAGGCCCGCTACCAGTCGTGGGAGACGCCCTACGCAGTGGACACCGCCCAGGCGCTCACCGCCGAGATGCGCGATGTGCGGTTCGCGCAGCCCGGCTCCTGGCTCCAGGTCGCCATCGAGTCCGCCGGGCGGCTGATCGGCGACGTCGCGGTCCGCGTCGACGGGGACGATCCCCGTCAGGCCGAGGTCGGGTTCACGCTCGCGGCTGACGCGCAGGGCCGCGGGTTCGCCACGGAGGCACTGCGCGCGGTCATCTCGCTGCTCTTCACCGAGCACGGCATGCACCGGGTCACCGCGGTCTGCGACACCCGCAACGACCGCTCCGTGGCACTGCTCGAGCGCGTCGGCATGCGCCGCGAAGCGCATCACCGGAGATCCGCGTGGTGGAAAGGCGAGTGGACTGACGAGTACGTGTACGCCGTCCTCGCCGAGGAGTGGCGGAACGAGGAGCCCGGAGGCCACTAGGCGCGCGCAGCCTGCGGGTGGCGTGGCGAGCGGCGTCCGGCGATCGCGCAGACCTGGGGCGGGTGCGTGCCGGAGCACGACGAGGCCCGGGCGACGGGTCGCCCGGGCCTCGGGGGAACGGCTCGGCGGAGCGGCCGCCCCCGGCCCAGCTCAGGACCAGCGGAAGATCTTCGCGGCGACCGGCACGCCCACGAGCGTCCACGCCGCCATGACCAGCAGCTCGGTCGCGGGGAACGCCTGGCCGTACCAGCCTGCGCCCATCGCCTGCGACGCGGCCCCGACCGGCGTGTACCGGCTGATGGTCTGCACGATCTCCGGCATGAGCGGCAGCGGCATCCAGACACCGGCGAAGAACAGCGACACGAAGTACAGGAGCATCCCGACGCCGTTAGCCGAGGAGGTGTTCGGCGCGCGGGCCGCGATGAGGCACCCGACAGCCATCGTCGACGTCGCGCCGAGCACGAAGCCGAGGACGAGCGCGAGCGGGTCGGCCGGCAGCGAGATGTCGAGGACCACGACGCCCAGCACCACGGCCAGGACCGAGGCGACGACGAGCGTCGCGACGTTGACCAGCACCTGCGCGGCGAGCACGCGCGAGCTCGGCAGCGGCGTCGTGGCGAGCCGGCGCAGCACGCCGTTGCCGCGGTACGTCGCGATCGGGGTCGGGAACGTCGAGAACCCGACGGTCGCGATCGCCAGCGCCAGGACGATCGGGGTGTAGCCCGTGATGGCCGTGATCTGGGAGAGGACCGGGTCCTTCTCGTCGAACGGCTGGTCGGCCCACGGCATGAACAGCCCGAGGACGACGAGCAGGAGTGCGGGGAACGCGAGCCCGAAGAACGCGGCCGACGGCTCCCGGAGGAACAGCAGGGCCTCGGTGCGGGTCACGCGGGCGAGCACACGCCCGCTCGTCGCGGTCGTGGGGCGCGCCGTCGGGACGGGCGCGGGGGTCGGGGTCAGCGGGGCGGCAGTCATGTCAGGCCTCCGTACGGGTCAGCAGGGAACGGGAGCGACGGCCGGTGGCGGCGTCGCGCGGCTTGTCCTGGCCAGTCAGGGTGAGGAAGGCGTCCTCGAGCGTGCCGCGCTCGAGCCGCACGTCGTTCGCGCGCACGCCCGCGGCCGACAGCGCGACCATGACGTCCTGCACGACCTCGGGGCCGCCACGCACCTCGTACGCGAGCCCGTCGTCGGGCCCGTCGAACCCGTGCACGCCCGGGACCCCCGCGAGGACCGCCGCGACGCCCGGCTCGGGCGAGCGGAACCGCAGCACGTGCTCCCCCGCCGACTGCGCCGCGAGCTCCGCGGGGGTGCCCGTCGCGACCACGCGGCCCGCGTCGATGAGGACGATCCGGTCGCACAGCCGCTCGGCCTCCTCCATGAGGTGCGTGACCAGCAGGATCGTCACGCCGCGGTCGCGGACCTTGCGGACCACGTCCCACGTGTCGCGCCGCGCCTGCGGGTCGAGGCCGGTCGTCAGCTCGTCGAGCACCGCGACCTGCGGGTTGCCGACGAGCGCGAGCGCGATCGACAGGCGCTGCTTCTGGCCGCCGGAGAGCGCCCGGAACTGCGCGTCGCGCCGGTCCGCGAGCCCGAGGTCGTCGAGCAGCTCGAGGGGGTCCGCGGGATCCGCGTAGAACGACGCGTACAGCTCCGCGGCCTCGCGGGCGGTGATGCGGGCCGGCAGCTCGCTCTCCTGGAGCTGCATGCCCAGCACCTCACGCAGCGCCGCACGGTCCCTTGCCGGGTCGAGGCCGAGGACGTCGACGTGGCCGGAGTCGCGGTCGCGCAACCCGGCCAGGCACTCGACGGTCGTCGTCTTGCCGGCGCCGTTCGGGCCGAGGATGCCGACGATCTCGCCCCGGTGGACCGTGAGGCTGACGTCCTCGACGGCGAGCGTCGAGCCGTACGACTTGCGCAGGTGCTCGACCTGGATGACGGGTGTGGCGGTCATGTCGTCCCTCCGGGGGTTCGGGTGGTTCACGGGGTGCTGCGGTGCGCGCGGGGCGCGGCACCGGCCGTGCGTGGTGGTGCGGAGGCGTGCGGGCGGTGCGTCGGGGCGTGCTGAGGGTGTGCGGACCCGCGGGTGCGGCGGAGAGCCGTCCCGTGGAGGAGCGGTGAGAGGGGGGCTGCGGACGGGCCGCCGTGACGGCCCGCCCGGGGCGTCAGGTGGTGACGGGGTTGAGCGCCGCCCGGCGCGCGATGCGGTGGAACGCGGCGGCCTGCGCGGCGATGACGAGCGCGCCGAGCAGCACCCGGGCGAGCACGTCGTCGCCGCCGGGGCCGAACCGCTCGATGACCCAGGCCAGGTCGAACGGCCCGGCGTCGCTGGCGAGGAGCGCGGTGACGACGAACAGGGGGCCGATGGTGAGCGGGAGCGCGAGGGTCCCCCACCACCCGCCGGCCCGGTAGTAGACGATGCCGACGAGCAGGCCGGACACCGCGCCGCTGCCGAACATGAGCAGGTAGTCCACGAACAGCCGGCTCAGGTCGACCGCCGTGCCCGACGACGTCGCCGACAGCCCGATGTCCGAGAGCGTGTGGGGCCACCCGGCCCGCTCGAAGACCACGCGCTCGAGCTGGATGAGCAGCGTCAGCACGCCCGCGTAGACGGCGGCGGTGACGCCGGAGGCGACGAGGGCGGCCGTGGCGAACGCCCGGCGGGTCATCCCTGCGGCGACGTGCGTCGGGAGGTAGGTCGTCGCGAGGATGACCGTGAGCGAGAACGGGAACCAGATCCCGCCCTGCCGGGCGAACTGCACGACGCTCGTCGTGATCTCCCCGAACCGGTCGACCAGGAGGATCGCGAGCGTCAGGACGACGACCGCGATGCCCCAGAACCACACCGCGAGGTACAGCAGCATCGTGAGCAGGTGCCGCACGGTGCGCGCCGTCGGGGTCCGGCGGCGGACGGCCGGGCGGGCGAGGGTCGTGGTGCTCATCGCGGGACCTCCGTGACGGTCGGGTCGGAGCCGGCCGCACCGGACCCGGTCAGGGACCCGGAGCGCCCGGCGGGGTCGTCGGACGGCGCGACGCGGAGGCCGGCGGTGCCGCCGGCGTCGCCGGTCGCACCCGCGCGGGCCGTGAGGTGGACGAACAGGTCCTGCACGTCGACGGGCCCGAGCTCGACGCCCAGGTCCCGGGCGCGCGCGTCGTCGTCGGCCGCCGGCGGTCCGAACAGGGTGACCTGCGCGGTCCGGCCGAGCTGCTGGCGACCGACCACGGTGCGTCCCGCGGAGAACCGCTCGACGGCGTCGGAGGGCCCGGTCACGGTGAGCCCGCGCGTGCGCAGCTCGTCGGCGGGCTCGGCCAGCAGCAGCGTGCCGTGGTCGATCACGACGACGTGCTCGAACAGCCGCTCGATCTCCTCGATGAGGTGGCTCGAGAGGACGATCGTGCGGGGGTGCTCGACGTAGTCGGTGAGCAGCGCGTCGTAGAACGCGTACCGCGAGGGCGCGTCCATGCCGAGGTACACCTCGTCGAGCATCGTGAGCTCGGCGCGGGTCGCGAGCCCGACGACCGCCCCGAACGCGGACTTCTTGCCGCGCGAGAGCGTGTTCTGCTTGGCCTTCGGGTCGAGCTCGAACGTGTCGAGCAGCCGCTCGGCGAGCTCGCGGGAGAAGTGCGGGCGCGCCTGCTCGACGTAGTCGAGCGTCGCGCCGAGCTTCTCGTCGGCGAGCACGTCGCCGCTCTCGCGGATCAGGCACGTACCGGCCATGACGCGCTCGTTCTCCCAGGGGTCCTCGCCGTCGACGAGCGCCCGGCCCGACGTCGGGCGCCGGAACGCCGCGAGCGTCGACAGCAGGGTCGTCTTGCCCGAGCCGTTGCGGCCGAGCAGCCCGGTGATCGAGCCCGCCGGGATGTCGAGGGTGAGGCCGTCGACCGCGGTGTCGTCGCCGTAGCGCACGATCAGGTCACGGACCTGGACGCCGAAGCCGCTCATCGGGCACCGCCCTGCGCAGCGCCGCGGGTCTCGGCCTCGGAGCCGATCCGGGTGGCGCGGTCCTCGATGCGCTTGACGACGTCCGCGACCTCGATGCCGAGCACGTGCGCCTGGTCGACGAGCGGGTCGACGACCTCGGCGAAGAACCGCTCGCGCCCGTCGGCCTGGAGCGTGCTGCGCGCGCCCGTCGCGACGAACATCCCGACGCCGCGGCGCTTGTAGAGCACGCCCTCGTCGACGAGCTCGGCGAACGCCTTCGCGGCGGTCGCGGGGTTGATGCGGTACGTCGTCGCGTACTGCGTGGTGGACATGACCTGCTCCTCCTCCTGCAGCGTCCCGTCGAGGATGCTGCTGCGGATCTGATCGGCGATCTGCAGGTAGATGGGGTCCCGGCCATCGAACACGGCGTCCGCCCCCTCGTCTCTGGTCTAGTGGTTCGTTACTGGACTAATGAACCACAGGACCATGGCGGGCACAAGGGGTTCTGCCCCGACGGGCGGTCGCGGACGCACGAAGGCCCGGTCCATACGTGGACCGGGCCTCCGGGAGACGCTGGGGTGCGGGGTCAGACCCCCGTGCGCAGCCCCGCCGCGACGAGCTCCGCGACCTGCACCGCGTTGAGCGCGGCACCCTTGCGGAGGTTGTCGTTCGAGAGGAACAGCGCCAGGCCGCGCCCCTCGGGCACGCCCGGGTCCTGGCGCAGGCGGCCGACGAACGACGGGTCGGCGCCGGCCGCGAGCTGCGGCGTCGGCACGTCCGCGAGCTGCACGCCGGGCGCGTCCGCGAGCAGCTCACGCGCGCGCTCGGGCGAGAGCGGACGGGCGAACTCGGCGTTGACCGACAGCGAGTGACCCGTGAACACCGGGACGCGCACGCACGTGCCCGAGACGAGCAGCTCGGGCAGGCCGAGGATCTTGCGGGACTCGTTGCGGAGCTTCTGCTCCTCGTCGGTCTCGTGGGAGCCGTCGTCGACCAGGTTGCCCGCGAGCGGGATCACGTTGAACGCGATCGGCGCGACGTACTTCTGCGGGTCCGGGAACGTCACCGCGCGGCCGTCGTGCACGAGGGCCACCGTGTCCTGGTCCTGCACCGCGCGCACCTGCGAGTCGAGCTCCTCGGCGCCCGCGAGCCCGCTGCCCGAGACGGCCTGGTACGTCGAGACCACGAGCCGCTGCAGCCCCGCCTCGTCGTGCAGCACGCGCAGCACCGGCATCGCGGCCATCGTCGTGCAGTTGGGGTTCGCGATGATGCCCTTGCGCGCGTCGCGGATCGCGTCCGGGTTGACCTCGGAGACGACGAGCGGCACGTCGGGGTCCATGCGCCAGGCCGACGAGTTGTCGATGACCGTGACGCCCGCGGCGGCGAACCGCGGCGCCTGCGCCTTGGACGTCGCGCCGCCGGCCGAGAACAGCGCGATGTCGAGCCCCGTGGGGTCGGCCGTCGCGGCGTCCTCGACGACGACGTCGGTGCCCTTCCACGGCAGCGTCGTGCCCGCCGAGCGCGCGGAGGCGAAGAAGCGGATCTCGGCGACCGGGAAGTCGCGCTCCTCGAGCAGGCGGCGCATGACCGCCCCGACCTGCCCGGTCGCGCCGACGACGCCGACGCGGAGGCCGTGTCCCTGGGTCTCGCTCATGGTCAACGCCCCGTCCCGCCGTAGACCACGGCCTCGTCCTCGGTGGAGTCCAGCTCGAACGCGGTGTGGACGGCGCGCACCGCGTCGTCCAGGCTCTCCGCGCGCGTGACGACGGAGATGCGGATCTCCGAGGTTGAGATCATCTCGATGTTGATGCCGGCGTCCGACAGCGCCTCGAACAGCTTCGCGGAGACGCCCGGGTGCGACTTCATGCCCGCCCCGATGAGCGAGAGCTTGCCGATCGCGTCGTCGTACTGCAGCGACGCGAAGCCGATCTCGCCCTGCTGCTCCGTGAGCGCCGTGATCGCCGCAGCTCCGTCGGACTGCGGCAGCGTGAACGAGATGTCCGTGCGACCCGTCGCGGCGGCCGAGACGTTCTGCACGATCATGTCGATGTTCGCGCCCGAGGCCGCGACGACGTGGAAGATGCGCGCGGCCTTGCCCGGCACGTCGGGGACGCCGACGACCGTGACCTTGGCCTCGCTGCGGTCGTGCGCGACGCCCGCGATGATCGGCTGCTCCATCTGGCCTTCTCCTTCGGGTCCCTCGGCGGGACTGTTCGTCACCAGTGTTCCGGTGTGGCCCGAGAACGACGAGCGCACGTGCACGGGGACGCCGTAGCGGCGCGCGTACTCGACGCAGCGCAGCACGAGCACCTTGGCGCCGCTCGCCGCCATCTCGAGCATCTCGTCGTAGCTGATCCGGTCGAGCTTGCGGGCGGTCGGCACGATGCGCGGGTCCGCGCTGAACACGCCGTCGACGTCCGTGTAGATCTCGCAGACGTCCGCGTCGAGCGCCGCCGCGAGCGCGACCGCGGTCGTGTCCGAGCCGCCGCGGCCCAGCGTCGTCACGTCGTTGGTGTGCTGCGTGACGCCCTGGAACCCGGCGACGATCGCGACCGACCCGTCGTCGAGGGTCGCGCGGATGCGGCTCGGCGTGACGTCGATGATCCGCGCCTTGCCGTGCGCGGTGTCGGTGATGACCCCGGCCTGCTGCCCGGTGAACGACTGCGCCTCGACGCCCAGGTTGGCGATGGCCATCGCGAGCAGCGACATCGAGATGCGCTCGCCCGCGGTCAGCAGGATGTCCATCTCGCGCGACGGCGGCAGCGGCGTGATCTGGTTCGCGAGGTCGATGAGCTCGTCGGTCGTGTCCCCCATGGCCGAGACCACCACGACGACGTCGTTGCCGGCGCGCTTGGCCTCCGCGATCCGCTTCGCCACGCGCTTGATGCTGGTCGCGTCGGCGACGGACGAGCCGCCGTACTTCTGCACGATGAGGGCCACGGGGTGTGCTCCGGGGGAGTCGACGAGCGGTCGGCAGCGGGGCCGGGACCGCGGTGGGGGCAGCGGGGCGGACAGGGCGGTGCGGGCGGCGGGCCGGGGGTGGTACAGGACGGGTGCGAGTGTAGATCGGTCCGCACGGCGGACCCGCGAGGTTTCGCATGGCGGGACCGGGACCGCAGCGGCGTCGTGACCGGCGCGGCGGTCGTGATGGTCGCGGTGGCCGCGGTGGCCGCCCGCCCCGTCGACGGCGCGCGAGCAGGAGCCGGTGCTCGCCGGCCGCGGCTGACGGGCACCACCCGCACGACCCACGGGCGCAGGGGCGCGGGGGCGCGGGGGCGCGGGGGCGCGACTATCGTCACGGACGGCGCCGGTCGGCCGGTGCCCGCGCGACGGCACGGCGAGGCGCCGCACGACGGCGGCCGCCGTCGGGTGCCGTCCCGGACGGCGGGCCGAGCGACCCAGGGGGTGCACACCATGAGCAGCACGCGTTCGACGACGGGGACGGCGCGTTCCCACCTGACCGTGGACCACGAGCCGGCCGCGAGCGGCGCACGGGTCCCGGCGCTCCTGCCGTGACCCTCACGCGTGGCGTCGTCGGACTGTGGTCGACGCGACCGTCGGAGCGGGCCGCCGTCGTGCTCACGGCGACCGAGTCCGCGCGCCGCGCGCGCTACCGTCAGCCGGCGGACCGGGACCGTTCCGGGGCCGGTGCGGCACTCGTGCGGCTCGCGGTGCGGGAGGCCACGGGTGACGCCGCCGCTGACGTCGCGCGGCGCTGCCCCGGCTGCGACGCGACCGACCACGGCCCCACGTCGGTCGTGGGCGGGGGCGAGCGCGGGTCGTGGTCGGTGTCGCTGTCGCACAGCGGGGATCTCGTCACGGTCGCGGTCGCCCGGGGTGTCGGCGCGGTCGGCGTCGACGTCGAGGAGTCGTGCGCGGACGTCCCGGCCGTCGCGTCGGTGCTGTGCCGCGACGACGAGCGCGGGGACGACCTCGCCGCGCCGGACCCGCGCGCCGCGCTGCTGGCCCGGTGGGTGCGCAAGGAGGCCGTGCTCAAGGCCGCGCGGGTCGGGCTCACCGTGCCGATGCGCCACCTCGCGGTCTCGGCGGCCCACGAGCCCGCGCGGCTGCGGCACTGGGAGCCGCGCACGCGCCCCGCGGGCCTCGACGTCGGGCTCGTCGCGTGCGCGGACCTGCCCGGGGACGTGCTCGCGCAGGCCGGCGGGGACCACCGGGGGGCCGTGGCGGCGCTCGCCACCGGACCGGGCCCCCTCCGCCTCGCCCACCGGTGGGTCGACGCGCGCGAGCTCGAGCAGGTCCGCCCGTCGGCCACCCCCGCAGGTACGTGAGCACCGCGGCGACCCGGCGCGGGGACGTCGTCGACGGCGGCAGGTCCAGCGTCGCGAGGATGCTGGTGATCCGCCCGGCAACGGGGGTCTACGGCTGGAGCGCGTCGTACTCCGCCTCGGCGGCCACGTCGTCCTCGACGTCGAGGCGCAGGTGACCGAGCACGACCTGGAGCACGCGCAGCACGCTCGACGCGCGCTCGCCCCAGCTCGACAGGTAGGAGAACTGCCACCACCACAGCGCCTCGAGCTCCTGGCCCTGCTCGTGGTGGCGCAGGCCCTGGACGAGCGCCCCGGCGATCGCGACGAGCTCGCCCGAGAGCGTCGAGCCCGTGACCTCCGCGCCCAGCACCGGGTCGACGACCTCCGCGTACTCGTCGATGCCCTCGAGCACGTTCGCGAGCGCGACGCGCAGCGGGTCGACGTCCGGGTCGGGGCCGATGTCCGGCTCGTAGCGGTCCGGCGGTACGACGTCGACGATCGCGCCGAGCCGGGCCCCGACCGCGAGGACGTCGGACACGGCGAGCAGCAGCAGCGGGATCGCGGCCTCGGGGTTCGTGCCCGCGCCGACCTCGGTGATCGTCGTCAGGAAGCTCCGGGACTCCTCGGCGACCGACTGCGCGACACCCAGCAGGTCCGCGAGGTCCTCCTCGACCGCGGGCGGGGTCACCGCGGCACGACCGGGCTCGCCGCTCAGGTCCACGCCCGGCAGGTCCGCCCCGGCGACCGTTCCGCCGTCGGCCGTGCCCTGCGTCGTCTCGTCCGCCATCGTCGCCACTCCCCTACGCGCTGATCCGTCGTCGGCCCTCGAACGCCCGGCCGAGGGTCACCTCGTCGGCGTACTCGAGGTCCCCGCCCACCGGGAGGCCCGACGCGAGCCGGCTCACCGTGAGGCCCATCGGCACGAGCATCCGTGCGAGGTACGTGGCGGTCGCCTCGCCCTCGACGTTCGGGTCCATCGCGAGGATGACCTCGGTGACCGTGCCGTCCTGCAGGCGCGTGAGCAGGTCCTTGATCCGCAGGTCGTCCGGCCCGATGCCCGCGATCGGGTTGATGGCGCCGCCGAGCACGTGGTACTTCCCGCGGAACTCGCGCGTGCGCTCGATCGCGACGACGTCCTTGGGCTCCTCGACGACGCAGATCGTGGTCGGCGAGCGGCGGGGGTCGCGGCACACGCGGCACTGCGGCTCCTGCGACACGTTCCCGCAGACCTCGCAGAACCGGACTCGCGCCTTGACCTCGGTCAGCGCGTCGACGAGCCGACGCACGTCCGCGGGGTCCGCGGCGAGCACGTGGAACGCGATCCGCTGCGCGCTCTTGGGACCGACGCCGGGCAGCCGCCCGAGCTCGTCGATCAGGTCCTGGACCGCACCCTCGTACACACACCCACCCTACGTGCCCCGCGACCCCGCGGACCGGGAGCGCGCCGACCGCCGTCGGCCGCGGTCGGCCGTGACCGGCACCGACCGACACCGACCGGCACCGATCGGCGCTGAAGCCCGCCGGACGTCGATGAGTTCGAGCGCCCGCTGCGGTCTACCGCGTCGTCCCTGCTCCCCGAGACCTGCGAGGCACCGTGAAGCTGCTGCTGACGTCGGGCGGGGTCACGAACCCGACCATCCACGCCGCGCTCGTCGACCTGCTCGGCAAGCCGGTCGAGGAGTGCCACGCGCTGTGCGTGCCGACGGCGCAGTGGGGCCACCCGCTGTGCGGGCCCGGCTCCGTCCGCGGGTTAATCGCCGCCGAGCGCGACTTCCGGCACCTGTCCGGGCTCGGGTGGGCGTCGCTCGGGGTCCTCGAGCTCACGGCGCTGCCGACGATCGGTGCCGAGCGGTGGGTGCCGTGGGTCCGTGCGGCCGACGTGCTCCTCGTCGACGGCGGCGACGCGACGTACCTGTGCCACTGGGTGCGGGAGTCGGGCCTGGCCGAGCTGCTCCCGTCGCTGCAGGACACGGTCTGGGTCGGCGTGAGCGCCGGAAGCATGGTGCTGACGCCGCGGATCGGGGACTACTTCGTCGAGTGGGCCTCCGCACCGGACGACCGCACCCTCGGCGTCGTGGACTTCTCGATCTTCCCGCACCTCGACGCGTTCCCGGGGAACACCCTGGCTCACGCCGAGCGGTGGGCCGCCGACGTCGGGGTCCCGTCCTACGCGATCGACGAGCAGACGGCCATCCAGGTGGTCGACGGCTCGGTCGAGGTGATCTCGGAGGGCCGGTGGACGACGTTCGGGGTGTGACCGCGGCGCTGCCGGTTCGCGCGGTGACCTGTTGCCGGGCAGCGTCCCGACGCCGGGCCCACCGTCTGCGCCCGCGTCAGCCCATCGGGTCGTCGGTCTGCTCGTCGATGATCGTGCCGCCGAGAAGCTGCGCGACGAGCGGCGCGCCCGTGAGCCCCGACGTCGCGAGGTCGGGGTCGTCGGGCGACGGGAAGTCCTCGACGGGGGCGTTGCGCGTCGCGCCGCGGCTCGCGGCGTAGGCGCGCTCGGCGGCGACGCGGGCCGTGACGGGGGGCTCCGCGGGCCCGCCGGGGGCCGCACCGCCGGGGCCGCGGGCACCTGCGCCGGGGCGCGCGCTCGGGGTCGAGCCGCTCGGGCGTGCCGGGGGCGCGTCGTCGTACGGGTCGTCCGCCGGCGGGATCGGGATGCCCGCGTAGGGGTCGCCGTCGGCGAGGTCGTGCGGCGGCTCGGGAACCCCCGGGTCGTCGTCGTACGGCGCGGGTCCACCGACTGCGGGGCGCCGGCCGGCCGGCGACGCCGGCGGGGCGGCCGGTACCGGGGCCGGGGTTGCCGGGCGCGCGGGGGTGTCCCACGACGCGGCGGCCTCCGCTGCGGACATCGTCGGACCCCGGCCGGGTCCGCCCGCACCCGCCGAGGCCGTCGCGCCACCGGGCCCGGAGCCGCCCGGAGCACCGGCGGCCCCCGCGCCCGCGCCGCCGGCCGCGCCGGGCTCGTGCAGCACGGGTTCGACCCGCACGTCGAAGCCGAGGGTCTCGCGCACGGCGCGCTGCACCATCTCGGCGTGCTGGCCGCCGCGGAACGCGGTCGCGATGCCCGGGGCGGTGAACGCGAGGCGCAGCATCGACGCGTCGAGGTCGGCGACCTGCGCGTTCTGGCTCACGAGCACCCAGGTGGCCTTCTTGAGGCGGTTGAGGGTGTCGAGCACCTCGGGCCACCGGCGGCGCAGCATCTCGGTGTCCTGCCCGGCACCGGCCGCGGCGGGCGGCGGGGCGGCGACTGCCGGGCCCTCGACGGCTGCGCCGGCACCCCGGTCGAGGGTCGGCGCCGCAGGGGCGGGGGTCGGGCGGTCCGCAGCCGGACGCTCCGGAGCCGCGGTGGTCGCCCGCTCCGGCGCGGCGGCGGTCGGACGCTCCGGCGCGGCGGACGGTGTCGGGGCGGGTCGGGCGTCGGGGACCTCGCGGGAGGTCGACTGCTCGGGCTCGACGGCGTCGTCGGGCTCCGGGGCCGGCGGCGCGGCCGGCTCGGGCTGACGCGCCGACCGCTGCGGGTCGGCCGTGGTCGGGGGCACCGGCGCGGGCGGAACGGCGGGCACCGCGTCCGCCGGGGCGGCAGGAGCCGGGGAGGCGACGACAGCGGGGGCGAGCGGCGGCGGGGTGAGCGACGGCGGGGAGAGCGTCGGGGCGACGGGAGCCGAGGTGCTCGCACCGGCGAGGGCCGGCACCGCGGGAGCGGCGGCCGCGGACCCCGCGCCCCCGGCCGGCAGCCCCCGCTCGAGGCGGTCGAGCCGCGCGCCGAGGCCGGACAGCGAGTCGTCGACGGCCGGGAGCAGCAGGCGCGCCATGAGCAGCTCGAGGTGCAGGCGGGGCGACGTCGCCCCCGTCATCTCGCTGAGCGCCGCGTTCGCGAGGTCCGCGGAGCGGGAGAGCTCCGCGGCGCCGAGGTGCGCCGCCTGGGCGCGCATGCGGGCGAGCTGGTCGGACGGGAGGTCACGCAGCGCGGCACCGGCGGCCTCGCCCGACGCCGCGATGACGATGAGGTCGCGCAGGCGCTCGAGCAGGTCCTCGACGAAGCGGCGCGGCTCGTGGCCGGTCGAGATGACGCGCTCGACGACCCGGAACGCGCTCGCGCCGTCGCGTGCGGCGACGGCGTCGACGAGGTCGTCGAGCAGCGACGCGTGCGTGTACCCGAGGAGCGCGACGGCGCCCTCGTAGTCGATCCCGCCGGGCCCGGACCCGGCGACGAGCTGGTCGAGCACCGAGAGCGTGTCGCGCGCCGACCCCGCACCCGCGCGCACGACGAGCGGGAGCACGCCCGCGCCGACCGTGACGCCCTCGGTCGCGCACAGCTGCTCGAGGTACGTCACGAGCACGTCCGGCGGGATGAGCCGGAACGGGTAGTGGTGGGTGCGCGAGCGGATCGTGCCGATGACCTTGTCCGGCTCGGTCGTCGCGAAGATGAACTTGATGTGCGGCGGGGGCTCCTCGACGATCTTGAGCAGCGCGTTGAAGCCCTGCGGGGAGACCATGTGGGCCTCGTCGAGGATGAAGATCTTGTAGCGGTCGCGCGCGGGGGCGAACGTCGCCCGCTCGCGGAGGTCGCGCGCGTCGTCGACGCCGCCGTGGCTCGCCGCGTCGATCTCGACGACGTCGAGGCTCCCCGGGCCGCCGCGGGCCAGCTCGACGCACGACTCGCACACGCCGCACGGGGTGTCGGTCGGGCCCTCGGCGCAGTTCAGGCAGCGCGCGAGGATGCGCGCGGACGTCGTCTTGCCGCACCCGCGCGGCCCCGAGAACAGGTACGCGTGGTTGACCTGGCCGGTGCGCAGCGCCTGCCGGAGCGGCGCCGTGACGTGGTCCTGCCCGACGACCTCCGCGAACGTCTCGGGCCGGTAGCGGCGGTACAGCGCAGTCGTCACAGACGAACCTTAGACGCCGACGCCGACACCCGGGAGCCGCCTCCGGGCTCCCCGACCCGCCCGGCGGCGGCGGCCGGGTGACGGCCCTGGTCGGGGGCCGACGACGGCGCCGCCGGCTCAGGGCGCGGGGACGGCGAAGGTCCCGGGGGGCGTCGCGGTCGCCGGGGCGGTCGTCGCCTCGGCCGCCGGCGCAGTCGTCGCACCGGTCGGCTCGGCCGACACCGCGGTGCCCGTCGCGCCGGTCGCGTCGGCCGGCGGTGCGGTCGTCGTCGCACCCGTCGCCTCGGCCGGCGCCGGAGACACCGTCCCGTTCGTCGCCGCGGGCGCAACGGTCGTCGCCGCGGCCGACCCGGTCGCCTCGCCCTCCCCTGTCGCCTCGCCCGCCCCCGCCGAGGCCGTCGTCGTCGTCGCACCGCCGGCCGCCGGCACGCAGCGCGTGCACCCGTCGACGGCACCGCCCGACGGCAGCACGCCCACGAGGTGCCGGCGCGCCCGGACGTACTCGCACGCTCCGGGGTAGTCGGAGTGCCCGTGCACCGGCGGGTAGGCGGCGCGCTCCTCGTCGAGCAGGTAGTCGAGCGGGTCGCGGCACTCGATGTCGTGACCGCGCAGCGCGGAGGCGAGGCTCGACCCGATGGGGTCGGTGTCGCGCCACAGGTTGAGCCAGCGCCCGCCGAGCGCGGCGTCGAGCACGCGGAGCTGCTCGGGGCCGCCGACCCTGTGCCGCGCGGCCCGCGCCCCGGTGCCGTCGTCGTCCGGCGCGGCGACAGGCACGAGCTCCGCGCCGCTGAAGTACTGCGGGAAGAGCGGCTGGTAGAGGCGTCCGAGCGGGCTGCCGTGCGTGAGCAGCGCGACGCGGGCGAGCGTGCCCTGCCCCGCGGGGAAGCCCTCCGCGGCGTCGAGCGTCCGCAGCTGCGCGACGACGGCCGCCGCGAGCACCGAGCCCTGCGAGTGCCCCGAGAGCAGGACGCGCGGGCGGGTGGCCGGCTCGCGTGCGAGGAACCGGGTGCGCGCGACGATCTGCGGGACGGCGCGCTCGGTGTAGCTCGGCGGCGCGAACGGGTGCCCGCCGCGCGGCCAGAACGAGAGGACGTCCCACGCGACGCCCACGCGCCGGCGCACCACGGGCGAGCGCCAGCCCGCGACGACGAGCCCGATCACGCCCACGGCCAGCGCGGTGAGCGCCCACGAGCCGGCCGCGCTCAGCCCGCTGCCGACGGCGACGGGCCACGTGACGTCCGTCGTCGCGGCGTCGGACGCGACCTCGGGGCCGGGGGCGGGGCGTCCGCGCATGAGGCTCGCGAGCGGCTCGATGCTCGACGTGAGCGCGGCGACGGCGATGAGGACGCCGAGGATGCTCGCGCAGCCGAGACCGTCGAGGATCCACCGGGCCTGCACGAGCCGCTGGAGCCGCCGGGCGCGCACGATGCGCCGGATCCGGAAGTCGTCGCGCCACGTCCGGTAGGCGGCCGGGCGGTCCGCGGGCGGGAGCGCGTGGTGGTGCACGAACGTCTCGACCACGCCGACGACGTCCCGCGCCGGGACCCGGGAAACCAGCACGAACGCGACCACGCCCGTGAGGACCGCGAGCACGACGACGACCGCGAACCCGCCCGACGCCCACGTGAGGAGCGCCGGGACGGCGAGCGCGCCCTCGTCCGGGTCCGTCGGGGTCAGCAGCGCGCGGATCCGCAGCGTGAGCCCGGCCGCGTAGACGTACGCGAGCAGGACGCCGCTCGCCGCGACGACCCACGGCGCGAGCCCGAGGAAGGCCGGGAGCTGGGACTCGGGGCGGGAGGTCAGCGGCGCGGCGCGGCGCTCGGCACGGCGCTGCGCCCGGGACCTGCGCCCCACGACGCCGTCGCGCAGCCGTGCGGCGAGCGTGCGCCGCGGACGGCCGGGCTGCGGCTCGGCGTCGTCAGCGGAGCGGGTGCCGGTGCGGGCGCGGTCGCGGCTCAGCGCCCGCAGCGCACGCGCGGTCCGGACCGGGTGCCGCACGGTCGACCGGGCGGTCAGGAGCCGCCGGACCCGGCGCGGCACGAGCCGGCCCAGCACCCACCCCACCGCCCGGTCGACGGCGTGGTCGATCCGCGACCAGCTCACCTGCACGCCGCCGAGCACGAGCAGCCCCGCGACCTGGACCCACACGACGACCGCGAGCACACCGCCGAGCCCGGGGATCGGCCCTGTCACGTCCTCCGCGAGCCCGTCGACGGTCCGCGCGAACGACGCCGCCGCGAGCCCGACGCCCGCGAGCGCGAGCAGCTGCAGCACGGTCGCGACCGCCCCCTGGCGCCGGAGCGGGCGCTCGGTCCACGCGACCCACCGCGTCGGGAGCGCGACGAGCAGACCGCCTGCGACGATCACGAGCGCGAGGCACACCGTCGCGGCCCACCACAGGGCGGAGTCCGCGCCGCCGCGCAGCACCGCGGCGCCGACCTGCTCGCGCACGGCCCACACGAGCAGCACCCCGACCGACGCCCACCCGACGCTCAGGTGCACGCACCGCAGGCGCTGCACCATCGGCTCGGCGTGCCACATGAGCGGCGAGAACAGGCTCGGCTGCTGCTCGGCGAGGGGCTGCGTCGGCTCGGGCGGCGCGCCCGTGCCGGTGCGGGGGACCGCGCCCGCGCCTGTCGTCGCCCCCGTACCGGACGCCGCGCCGGGAGTCGCACGCGTGCCCGACGCCGCGCCCGTGCGGGACGCCGCGCCCACACCCGCACCCGCAGTCCCGGTGGCGGACGCCGCCCCCGCCGTCGCACCCGTGTCCGACGCCGCGACCGGCGCCGTCAGGTCGGACGGCGAGGCCGCCTCGTAGCGCAGGCTCACGCGGTGCGAGAGCCACGCGATCGCTGCGAGGACGACGACGGGCACGGCCGACGCGGCGGCGACCCGCGCGCCGCGCGACCACCCCTCGGCGAACGCGAGACGGTCGCTGACGACGGCGCACGCGACCCGCCCGCACTGCCAGCCCACGAGGTCCATCGCGAGGAGCGCGGCCGCGAGCGTCACGACGACGGTCACGGTGAGACCGAGCAGCCGCACGCACCCGCGCGACGCGGCGGCCCTGATCCGGGCGGCCCGCGGCCGCGAGCTGGTCTCCGTGAACGACCGGCTCGTCCACATCGCGAGGTTGACCAGCGCGAACGGCAGCATGACGACCCAGGCGGCCTGCGCGGCCAGCCCGGACGTGAGCCGCCCCCAGCTCACCGCCTCCAGCACCCCGTCCCCGGGCAGCTCGCGGGCGGCCGGCTCGGCGGCGCGCACGAAGCGCACGAGCTCGTCACCCGCGACGTCCTCGACCTGCGTGGTCCCGAGCATGTCCTCGGGTGTCGTCCCGGACACCCCGTGGATGCGGAGCTCGACGTAGGACGGGCGAACCGGCATGTCCTCAACCCCTCGGTCGAGCGGCCGGTCCCGCCACGGCGCCTCGTTGCGCACGCGCGGCCGGTCGCGCACAGAGGCAGAGCCGCTTGCGGGCCGCCTGATACGCGCGGGCAGCTACGGGGTTCGCGTCGACGCGCCGGTCCGGGCTCGTGCGCGTCCGCGGCGGGTCACCGCTCTGCGGCGGGGAACCCACGACCGGGCGCCGGGCGCCGCCGGGCATGCAAGGACCCCCCGCACACCCGCCAGAGCTCACCTGCCCTTGCTGCCTTCCGGCCCTGGGGGGGTTCAGCGAGATGACGCCGCACGAGGGGTCGACGACAAGCCTAACGCAGTCGTCGGACCACCGATCCCCAGGTTCCTCCCAGGTTCGCGCCAGGCTCGTCCCAGGATGTCCGGGAAACGTCGAGGGATGACGACGACGACGAGCCGGACCGCCTCCCGCGCCCCTGCGAACGTGGGCCGCTCGCGCCTGACGCTCGTCGCCGCACCGGGCCGCTCGGCGCCGCGGGACGACGAACGTGCCCGACCGCGGGAGCGGAACGCCCTCGCCGGGGTGGCGGCCGGCCCGCTCGGTGCGACCACCGGCAGGCTCGCCGGACCTGCCGAGCGTCCCGGCGTCGACGCCCCCCGCGCCCACCGCGACGACGCCGGACGTCGGGACTGGGTGCGGCGGGTGCTGGGCGTCACCGTCGCCGTGCACGCGCGCGGCCCCGCGGCGCACACCCCCGACGCGGACGGCGCGGTGCGCTCGATGTTCGCGCAGCTGTCCGCCGTCGAGCGCCTGGTCGGGACCGACCGCCCCGGCTCCCAGCTCAGTCGCCTCGCGAGCGGGGACCTCCCGCTGGCCGAGGCGCACCCGGTGCTGCGCGAGCTCCACGAGCTGTGCGTCGCGGCGCACGTGCGCACCGACGGCTCGGTCGACGCGTGGGCCGGTCAGGACGGTCCCGAGGGGGTCTTCGCACCCGGCGGGCTCGTGACGACCTGGGCGCTCGAACGCGCCGCCCGGCACCTCGCGGACGTGGCCGGTGCGGCGTTCGCGGTCGAGGCCGGGGGCGACCTCCTGCTGCGGGGCGCGCAGCCGGCGGGTGCGTCGCCGCGCGCTGCGGACCGTCCCGCGACCGGGTCGGCGGGCATCGACCCCGACGACTGCGGCGACCTCACGACCGGCGACGACGCGGCGACCCCGGCGTCCGGCGACGTCGAGCCGTGGCGCGTCGAGATCGAGCACCCGCGCGACCGGCGGCTCGTGCTCGCGACCCTGCCGGTCCGCGAGGGCGGCGTCGCGACGGCGGTGGCGTCGGGCGACGCGTCCGTCGTCGACCTGCGCTCCGGGATCCCCGAGCCGACCGTGCTGGCCGCGACCGTCGTCGGCCCCTCGCTCGTCTGGTCGGACGTCTGGGCTCGCACCGCCGTCGCCCGCGGCACGTCGGCCGTGGAGTGGGTCGCGACGCTGCGGGGCACGCGCGGGCTGCTGGCGCTCGCGGACGGCACGGTGCACCGCTGGCACACGCCGGGCTGAGCCCGGGGTGCGACGGGGGCGTCAGCCCCAGCTGTGCTCCACCTGCCACGGCCAGACCTCGACGACGGCGCCGTCGAGGATGTCCAGCTCCGTCTCCCGGTTCGTCGGGTCGCCGTCCGGCTGGGGGCCCGAGCTCGCGACGGGGACCTCGACGGCCGCCGACCCCGGGACCACGGTGACCAGCACGGCCGTCGCGGGGTCGCTCGTCGCGCCGGTCGACATGACCCCCCACTCGACCCCCGCGCTGACCTCGGCGCCGGGCGGCACGACGATGCGCACCGCCTCGGCGGTCCCGTGGCTCGGTGGCGCCTGCGCGACGCCCGCCGTCAGGGTGCCCGAGCCGCCGCGGAAGGCCAGTGCGGGCGTCCCCTGCACGGCGCACGGCCGCCCCGAGACGTTGGCCGCGACGAGCAGCAGGTATCGCGAGCCCATCGCCGCGTCGGTCCAGGCGATCCGCGGTTCGAGGTCACCGCCGGCGCACGCCGGGGCGGCGGGGTCGTCCGGGTACGACGGCGGGACGGGTGCGGCGGTCGAGCCCGCGGCCGCGTCGTCGCGCACCGCCGGCTCCGACGGCTCGACCGGGACCGCCTCCCAGGGACGCTCGGGCTCGACGCCCCGGACGTACCCGGACGACGTGCGCCCCGGCGCGCGCAGCTCGTAGGACACCGTCCGGCCGGCGGAGAGCGCCTGGTCGGACGCGCGCAGCCACCGGTCGACGCGGTCGGTCGCCGCGTCGTCCGCGACCTCGACGTCCAGCGACACCCCGAGCTGGTCGCCCTGGTCGGACAGCGCGACCCGCGTGACCGACGGCACGAGCTCGACCGCCGCGGCAAGCTCGACGATCGGGTCCGCGAGCGCCTCCTGCGGGAAGACGGCCCGCACGTCGGTCCGGCCGTCGTCGGTCACGACCCACGTCAGGTGCCGACCGTGGCGGGCCGCGGCGGAGGCCAGCCCGGTGGCCTGCACCGCACGGACCACGACGGCGTCGGCGTGCTCCGCCGAGACGCGGACGCGGAGCACGCCGTCGCCCCGCGCGAGCGACCGTGCGGCGCTCACCGCCTCCCCCGGGTCCGTCGTCCCCGTGAGCCGCACCTCGGTCGCGTGCACGGCGGCGTCGTCGTGCAGCCACACGTCCCACCCGAGGTTGCCCGCCGGAGTGCGCGCCGAGACACCCTCCATCACGGCGTCGACGCGCTCGGCCACCTCGACCGCCTCGGCGGTGGTCAGGCCGCTGCGCGGCTCGACGGTGAGCGTCGCGAGCCACGCGCCCGGTTCACGCGCCGGCTCCGCGTCGACCCCGTCGGTCACCAGGGCGTCGTACCGGGGACCGCCTCCCGGCCGGGTCAGCCGCACGTCCGCGTCGGCGACGCCGGGCAGCCCTCGCAGCCCGGCCAGGGCCTGCGCGACGGGGTCCACGACGGTCGACGGCGGGCGGTTGCCCTCGACGACGACCGCCGTCAGGAGCAGGGCGACGACCGCCAGGCCGCCGAGGCGCCAGCCCAGGGAGAGTCGGCGGCGGGCGGGCGGGGCGAGCGAGGGCATGGCCGGACGCTAGCCAGCCCCGTGCGGGCGCCGCGGCGGCTCGGCAGGACCCGCGCGCGGCCTGCACGGAACCCTCACGCGAGGCCCCGTCGGCTCGTCAGCGACGGCGCGCGCGGGTGACCGCGTCGTGGATGCGGACCGTCCTGCCCTCGGCGTCCGTGGCCTCGCGCGGGCGGGCCTCGGCGACCTCGACGGCCCACTCCGCCGGGTCGAGCGCCGCGGCGACGTCCTCCGCCGCCCAGAACATGTGGGGCACGTTCGGCCGGCCGATCGTCGTCTGGAGGTCGGACACGTCGTGCCCGACGTAGAGCAGCGTGCCGCCCGGTGCGACGGCCGCCGCGAGCGCCGCGAGCACGCCCTCGCGCGTGCCGGCGGGCAGGTGCACGAAGTGCGCGGTCACGAGGTCGAACGCCCCGGCGGGCGGCGCCCACGCCGTGAGGTCCGCCTCCTGCCAGACGAGCCGGCCCGCGACCTCCGGCCCGCGCTCGGCGGCGTGCTCGGCGGCACGGGCGAGGGCCGTGGGCGAGAGGTCGACGCCCAGGACCTGCCACCCACGCTCGGCGAGCCAGAGCGCGTCGGCCCCCTCGCCGCAGCCGACGTCGAGCGCCCGGCCCGGCGCCAGGTCCGCGGCGTCGGTCACGAGGTGCGCGTTGGGGCGTCCGCTCCACACGCGCGTCGTGGAGCGGTAGCGGTCCTCCCAGAAGGCGGCGTCGAACACGGGGACGTCCTCGCCGCCGCCGTGCGCGTGCGCGTTCTGCTCCGGCTGCGCGTGCTGGTGCGCGTGGGCGGGGTCGTGGTCGGCTGCGGTGCTCATCGGGTCGTCTCCAGGGCGTGGGGGTGCTCGGCGGTCCTGCGAGTGTGGAGCTCGCGCTCGGCCTGCGCCGAGAACGGGGTGCGGCGGGCCTCGACGGCGGCCTTTGTGTCGGCGGCGACGAGCGTGGCGTTGACCGCGGCCCCGGTGCGCATCCCGTCCGCCGCGGCGACGACGACCTGCGCGCTCACGTCGGCGGTGTTGCCCGCGACCCAGAGGCCCGGGACGTCGGTCGAGCCCATCGGCCCGGTCGGCACGCGCGAGCCGACGACGGTCCCCTGCATCTCGACGTCCTCGACCTCGAGCCCGAGGCCGGCGAGGAGCTCGGCGTTGGCATGCATGCGGCTCCCGACGACGACCGCGTCGACCGGCAGCACGTGCCCGTCCGCGAGCCGGACGCCGGTGAGCCGGTCGTCGGTCACCTCGAGCCGCTCGACGGCGACGTCGACCACCCGCACGCCCCGCGCCGCGAGCTCCTCCCACGCGCTCTCGGGTAGCTCCGTGGCGGGCTCGAGGAAGAGCGTGACGTCCTGCGTCCACTGCCGCCAGAGCAGCGCCTGGTGGACCGAGACCGGGCCGCGCCCGAGGATGCCGACGGCCCGGCCGCTGACCTCCCACCCGTGGCAGTACGGGCAGTGCAGGACGTCGCGCCCCCAGCGCTCGGCGACGCCGGGGACGTCGGGCAGCCGGTCGGTGAGCCCGGTCGCGAGGACGAGCTGGCGCGAGCGGAGCGTCCGGGCGTCGTCCAGGGTCACGGTGAAGGTGCCGTCGTCGTCCCGGGCCGCCACGACGACGCGCCCGGGCTGGACGCGGCCGCCGTAGCGCTCGACCTCCTGGCGCCCGACCGTCAGGAGC
This sequence comes from Cellulomonas cellasea, assembly GCF_006538745.1. Lineage (GTDB taxonomy): Bacteria > Actinomycetota > Actinomycetes > Actinomycetales > Cellulomonadaceae > Cellulomonas_A > Cellulomonas_A cellasea. The sequence continues at coordinate 67,271 of NZ_BJLR01000007.1, forward strand.
TCGGCGGGATTCATGCCGTCGCGGGAGAGGAAGCCGTGCAGGTGCGCGGCGGGTGCGTTGCGGGGGTGGCCGGCGTCGACCACGACGACCGAGCGGTGCGCGCGGCCGAGGGTCACGGCGGCGCTGAGGCCGGCCGCTCCCCCGCCGACGACGACCACGTCGACCAGGGCGTCCGACCCGTTGCTGGGACTCGTTCTCGTGTTCATGGCTCGACTGTCGCGCGGACGGTGCGAATTGACAACTGTCCTTGCTGGAACGGCAAGATGCCGGGATGACGGACGACCTCGACCAGGTGCTCACCGGCGTCGGCCCGCGGCTGCGGGCGCTGCGCCTGCGCCGCGGTGTGACCCTGACGCAGCTCGCGACGACCACCGGGATCTCGCTCAGCACCCTCTCCCGCCTCGAGTCCGGCCAGCGCCGGCCCACCCTGGAGCTGCTGCTCCCGCTCGCGAAGGCCCACAACGTCGCGCTCGACGACCTCGTCGGCGCACCCCCGACCGGCGACCCGCGCGTGCACGGGAGAGCCACGACCCACGGCTACCTCACGACGGTGCCCCTGAGCCGCCAGGCCAGCGGACCCCGGGCGTTCCAGCACCGCATCGCGCCGCAGGACCCGCTCCCCGAGCCCGAGCCGAAGGTGCACGAGGGCTACGAGTGGATGTACGTGCTCAGCGGGCGCCTGCGGGTCGTCCTCGGCGAGCACGACCTCGTGCTCGAGGCCGGCGAGGTCGCCGAGTTCGACACGCGCACCCCGCACTGGTTCGGCCCGGCCGTCGTCGGGGAGGCCGTCGAGTTCCTGTCGCTGTTCGGCCGGCAGGGCGAGCGCATGCACGTCCGGGCCCGGCCGCGCCGGCGGGCCTCCGGGGGCGCCGACGGCTCGGCGACGTGAGCGGTTCGGCGCGGGGCGCGACCTCCGGTATCCTCGTGCGGCCGGGAGGATTCGCCTAGTGGCCTATGGCGCACGCTTGGAAAGCGTGTTGGGTGAAAGCCCTCGGGGGTTCGAATCCCCCATCCTCCGCCGGTCGAAGGGCCTGGGACCTGCAGACATGCAGGCCCCAGGCCCTTCGTCGTACCGCGCCACCGGCTCCGATCCGGGCCGTGGTAGCAGTTTTGGTAGCAGTTCCATGGAGGCGGCAGCGGCGGTCACACGCCACGGGATACCGCTGCAGGCTCGGCCGTGTCGAGGCGCAGCGCGAGGCCTGCCAGCTGCTTCCGCACCTGTTTGAGGACGAGTTCTCCAACCATCGCTGGTTCGGCGTCATGTCCGCCGCCATGCAGGCGCAGCGGTTCGAGGCGGACGAGGACGGTGAGGAGGCCGACGGCGCGTCCCCGACCGACACCCTCGACGTCGACGTGCGCGACTTCATGGGCATCAACGAGGCCGACCGGGCGGGGGAGTCGGACTACGTCGGTACGACTTCCCGGCCTACGCCGCGGCGATCGCAGACGCATGGCCCGGCGAGCTGCGCCGCCGGGTCGTGAGCGCGGTGCAAGCGGACGCCGCCGCGGCCGTGGTTGCCGAACCGGCTGTCGACGCCGCCTGACCTGCGCCGAGGCGGCCTCGCGGGCTGCGCCAACAAGGTGATCCGGTACCTACAGACGGCCTCCGCCGGCCTGACTCCGCGGTGCGGAGCCAGGCCGGCGGAGGCCGAGCTGCCGAGGTCCGTCAGCTGGTGCCGACGGAGGCGGCGCCGGCCCGGGTGACCCACAGGGACAGGTACATCGTCTCCGAAGAGTTGCCGCCCGTCCCGGTCCAGGTGGACACCCGCTTCACCACCGCGCTCTGCGTGGAGGTCGACTGCAGTCGGGAGTACGCCACCGTGGGCGTCGTCATGGAGCCGTAGGTGCACGAGACGTGGGCGTCCCACGTGGCGAGGATCTGGGCGTTGCCGCTCGAGTACTTCTCGTACGACGCCTTGTACCCGATGTACCGGATGCCGTCGGTGGCTTCCACGTTGCACCCGCGGTAGCTGACCCACCCGGCGCCGGAAGTCACCGAGCAGTCCCCGAGGTAGGTCGTCACGGCGTCCGGCGTCACCGAGTTCGAGGTCAGTCGGCGGTCCGGACGTTCGCGGGAGGTGACGAGGATCGAACCGTCGGAGAACGTGGCGACCGTCGAGCTGTCCTCGAGCGTGGTGTGCTGGCGGCTGCTGACCGGCACGGCGTTCTGGTCGAACGCGTCGATCGTCCCGCCGGCCAGCAGCTCGGCGATGAGCGCGTCCTGGGTCTCCGCCGGGACGCCGTACTGAGTCCAGAACGCCCGGGTCGGGGCGAACTGGTCCTCCTCTGCGGAGGCGCTCACGCCCAACCCCACGGCTGAGGTGAGGACCAGGACTGCGGTCATGACTCCACGTGCCAGGTGCTTGATCACAGTCCTGCCTCCCATCGTGTCCACGCGGTGTTCTGACCGACGAGCGCGCGCAGCTCGAGGGTCTTGGAGCCGCCGCCGTTCCGCGCCTGGTAGATCGTCTTGATGGACGCGTAGGCAGAGCCGGTCGAGTTCTCGGCGGCCTTTCGGATGGCGAGCGACGTGTCAGAAGCGGTGCCACCGTCAGCGCGCACGTACGGGCTGTTGACGTCGATGATCGAGTCGTACCCGCCGGTGATGGAGTACGAGATGTAGAAGCCCATCTCGACCACACCGGTCGTGCTGTTCGCCTGGCAGTCGTAGCGGTTGGTGTACCCACTGCCGCTCACACTGGTGCGGCAGTTTCCGACCGCCAAGGGCCCGACGACGCCCGGCTTCGTGGTCGAGGTGGGCATCTGGATGGACGTCACGGCGATCGACCCGTCCGGGTACGTCTCGATGGTGCGGTTCTCCCCAGCGGTTCGGACGGTGCGGGTCGAGACGGGCGCGGACTCGCCGCTCATCACGTCCCACGTCTGCCCCGCCTCGAGCTTGTCCAGAAGCGCGTCCTGCGTCGGACCGGGCACGCGGTTCACCGTCCAGAACTGCTTCAGCTGCGCGCGGAGGTCGTCCGTGACCTCGCCACTCGCCGCCTGGGCCGGCTGCCCGGCCCCTGCCAGTAATGCCAGCGCCGCCGGCACCGTCCACCAGCGCGATAGACGCCGGTCTCCCCTGCTTCGAAGCATCATTGCCCCTTCTTCAAGCCACCCGATGTGGCCGAGTGGCGCACACAGTTCCGCGAGGCAACTGCCCTTGTCAAGATCAACATTGCCGGCAGTCGTGAATTGCCATGACTCGAGCTGTAGGCCAGAATCAGCGCCATGATGTGGACGGTGCTGACGCCCGAACGTGCCTCGCGCCGTGCCCGCTCGTACCCGATGTTCGCCCTGGCGGTCGGGCTGGCGTTCGCGGCCGCCGTGGCGGCTGTGCCGACGCAGTACCACCTGACCGCGACGCTGCTTGTCGCTCCGGTTGTGCTGTGCGGACTCGCCACTGCGGCGTGGCGGCTGGACGCCTGGCGTGCGTCGGGTACCGCGAGGGAGCCGTACGGAATGCTCGCCGTCGTCGGGTCGTTGTCCGCCCTGCTGCTCGCCGCCCTGGGCTGGGCTGGGCCCCTGAAGGTCTTGGCGATGGCCGTCGTACTCCTCGGAGTCCGAGGCCGTGATGTGACGCTTCTCCTGCCGGGGCTCGTGTTCCTGGCTGCGCCCGTCGATCTGGTCGGCCTGGCGCGGGTCTCCGCCGTTGCGCACGAAGCGCTCGTACCTGTACAGCTGGTGGGGTTCGTCGTCATCGCTGCGCTCGCCCTCTGGGCGCGCCGAAGCGAGTCGACGCTTCTGCGCGTAAGCGCGGGTCCCGCCGCCACCGCCCCGTCGGCGGCGTAGCGCGGTTACCGCCTGACCTGCCGCACGGGCGCCATGTGGCTGCACCAAACCGCCACGCTGGAGGCAGGACACCCGTGGACTCGTGTCAGACCCACCCTGTGGCGTCCTTGTCGGAGAGCTGCCCGTCACCAAGGTCGACGGAGTAGGAGTCTCGCACCGCGGTGGCGGCGTTGACCGAAAAGTTGTGCGGCGGCAGCTCGCCGAGCCGGATCCGAAGGATCTGGCCGTCGTTCTGCGGAAGCCCTCCATGTGGAACCGCGACACGACGTGTTGGCGCCGATCCTGACGTCTCTTGGTCACACGACGCACCTCAACCAGGCGCGTACCCAGCAGTGGCATCCTTGCTGCGCGTCATTCGCGTGCACACGGGACGTGGCACATGCTCCGTCACATCCCACCCGCATCTCGGCCTGTGCCGCTCGCTCCGTCGTCCCACAGCAGTCGGCTCATGCGACGGTTGGCCTCCTCCACGAGCTCAGGGACCACGTGCTGATACCGCGTCGGCATCGCCGAACTGGTCCAGCGGAACATGCTCATCACAACGCGCTGGTCGACGCCCTGGACGAGGAGGAACGTCGCGGCGGTGTGGCGGGCGTCGTGGAGGGGCGCGGGCCGGACCCCGGCTTCGTCGAGGAACGCGGTCCAGTGCAGGGAGTGGTCGCGAGGGGCGACGGGGCGCCCACTGATCGTGGTGAAGACCATCCCACTGTTCGCCCACACCGAGCCGGCATGGATCTGCGCTTCGCGCTGACGCTGCCGGTGGGTGCGGAGTGCATCGATGAGTGGTGCCGGCAGGGGCAACGTTCGACGAGCCCTTCGTGTTGAGCTCGCTGAGGATCAGGCCTCCGCCGACGCGCACGGGACACCGGGATGGGCGGTGCTGCCACCTCCTTGCTCGCTGAAAGGGAGCATCGCGAGCGAGAGTCCCTTCAGCCGGGTGATGTGCACGACGCGCGGTGCTCGACTCGAGGGCGCAGCCGTCCTACGCGCAGTCATCCTCTGGCTCACGTGGTCATCAAGTCCGCGCGACGTCGCACCGATGTCGCAACGATGAGTAGGCATGCGTTCGAGGCGCAGGGCGTCGAGGGTTCACTCTCGGGCGGCTCCTCATGAGCAAGAAAGCCAGGGCCGACGACTGGTCGGTTTGGGATGTCTCGCGGGTACCGGCACTCGTCTTGGACGAATGTGTAGCCACGCGTTGCGGCGACGACATCCAGATCTCGGTGGTCGTCCATGATGAGGACATGCTGGTCTCGGACGCGCCTGACGTCGTCGGAGAGACGCTGCTCGACGGAACACGCATCGATCTGCGCGCGAACGTCTCGTCGCCGCTGCCGAACGGACTGACGATCGAGGCTTGGGCCTTGAGCTCCAGCGGCGGCTACCTGGCCTCGGGTTCGGTTGCGGTGCACCCTGGTCGCCCGGTCCCCCGAGTCGTGAGACTTCGTCTCGCGTCGGCGCCGTCCGGCAGCGTCGCCAACGTGTTCGTTCGCCTCGTCCAGGACTGACCAGAGCAGGCCACTTCGCGCCGACCGCTCAAGGGTCGCCCTCGACGACTGCCGACGCCCTACGCCACCCCGTGCATGCACGAACACGCCTGCGTCCGGTCACGGCTACGGCCAGGTTCAGGAGATCGCCTGGGGTGCTTGCCACCGGCTGACGAAACCACGGGCGGACGTCAGGTCGGCGCGCCTTGGAGTCGCGGACCCTGAACTGTGGCCGCGAACGCACGCACGTTGGGCGCCCGAACCGCTAGGAGCGAGGGGCGCTGTGTCAGCCGCGGGCACCGCCGTGGTAGCAGTTTTGGTAGCAGTTTTGGTAGCAGTTTTGTCTCGTGCGAGCCAGTCCGGCACCCACCGGCGGATGCGCCGCGGCTGCGTGACCTGCAAGTACGCGTCCACCCGTGTGCACCTGCACCCCCTTCCAGCCACTTGGAAAGCGTGTTGGGTGAAAGCCCTCGGGGGTTCGAATCCCCCATCCTCCGCCGTGAAGGGCCCGTGACCTGCAGACATCCAGGTCACGGGCCCTTCGTCGTACCGCGGCACAGGCTCGTTTGGGTACACCGGCCTGCGCCTCATCCCTCGGAGTGCATGCCCGGGGTGCCGATGTCGATCGGCGCTAGAGGGCAGCCGTGCTCCTGGAGCGCACGGAGGAGGGCGCCGAGGTCGGGCGGGTAGACCGTGTCCTGAGTGGCGCGTAGCTCGCGTGCCGTCCACCAGCGGAAACCGAGGATGCTCTCGCTCTCGCCGTCGGTGAGCCGGGCGGGGGACGGATCGAAGCAGGCGACGGCGTGGTGCAGCCAGTCCTCGTGGACCTCGACCGTCCGACCCGCGTGGCCGTACGTCAGGTCCCGCGTCCAGACGTGCACTCCGACAGGCAGTCCGTCGAGGCCTGTCTCCTCCCATGCTTCGCGAGCCGCGGCCTCGTGCAGCGTCTCGCCGAGCTCGATCCCTCCCCCGACGGGGTACCAGTACCTCGCGCCGGTGGCGGGGTCTCGCCCGTGCACCAGCAGGAGTCGCCCGTCGGGGTCGACGAGCAACAGCTTGACGGTCTGACGCGGCACACGAGCCACTGTGCGGCATGCGGCTGACACCGCACCCGTGGCTACGACCGGACCTCCCGGGATGATGGAGGCATGCACTCGGACGGGAGCCCACTGCCCGACCTCAGCAAGACCGCCGTGCTGCACAGCGTCGGTGTGATCAGGACGGATCAGCTCCCCGGGCTGGCAGCGCGCTGGTTGGCCGCCGATCTCGTGGACACCGAGGCGGTGCGGATGCTCGCGGGTCACGGCCGGCACGACCCCTGGGCGCTCGAGCAGCTGCTGCGCGACGCCCTCGAAGAGGCTCACGCCGAGCCGCCACGAGAAGCGTTGGCCGTACAGAACGTCGTCGCTGGCTTTGTCGCCGCGCAGTGGCAGCACGACCGGGACACTCGCGGCGCCGTCCTGACGCTCGCACGGCTCGGGGCGTCTGAGCCCGACCTCGACCTCGGCCCGTTCGCCGGTCTGGCCGACGAGTGGGCCGCCGGCTGGGGCCGGCCCCTGCCCGAGCTCGAGGCTGCAGCGGAGACCGAGCTCGAGCGCTACCTTCTGGGCGACTGAGCCCGGAGCCGCAGCGGCGACCAGGGCTTCTGCGTCGCCAGAGTTGGCCCATCCCGACAACCGGTGCCCCTGGGGGCGCCCGAGGCGCGAGCCGAACCGATGTCAGTCAAGGGCGGCAGGCGGGAGCCCCGCACGCGAGTCCCGCGACCGGGGGCCCAGGTAGGCGACGCCGGACCCCGGACCCCGTCGTGGACGTCCGGAGCCAGCGCGCCTGTGCTCGAACGTCCGTCCAAGCACATGAGCGGCTGGCGGCTCCGTCGCAGCGTGAACGTGACCGACGACGACGACGACTGGCTGCGCTGCTTCGGCGTGCTGCCGAGACGCACAGCACCTCCGACGAGGAGTGGGAACCGCCGTGGCACCGTCGCGACCGTCGCGGTCGCCCACACGCACGCACGGGCACGCGCGGCGTCGTCGGGGACGATGTCACGCGTGTCGAAGAACTCGAAGAAGCCACGGACGTCTCCGACCGACGAGCAATCCGTGGCGCCGCGGCTGGACTTCACGTTCCGGCTGAGCGGACGAGGGTGGGCCGAGGCGGCCATCTCCGACGGTACGAACACGACGAGCATGGCGCCGTCGTTCCTCAGCGACGCCCTCGGGGACCTGCTGCGGGCCGTGAACCGCGTCCTCGCCGGCGCACGCGAGGCGGAGTGCACCTGGCAGGAAGAACCCGGGGTCGACCGGTGGCACCTCGTGCGGGAGGAGGACCGTGTCGTCCTGCGAGTCTTCGCGGTCGACGACGACGTCGAAGGAGAGACCGAGCTCGTCTTCCAGACGCGCCAGACCCTTCCCGCGCTCGGTGACGCCTTCCTGCGCGGGGCCCAGGCCGTGCTCGACCACTACGGCACCGAGCGGTACCGCAACACGTGGGTCGAGCACCCGTTCCCCACCGAGGAGCTGGAGCTTCTCCGGAGGAGACTCCAGCACCGCTGACCGCCGTACATGCAGCCGAACGTTCCGCGTACGAGAACGATCGTCTGAGTGCTGCGACCGTCAGTTTCCTCTGGTGACCGCTTCGCGTGCGGCGAGGTTCCGTTCGACGTCGGCGGGAGGAAGGTCGTATCCCTGCGCGTGCGGTCCTGACCAGTTCAGGCCGACGTGGATACCGTCCCCCGCCAGGCCCGGCAGCCACCGTGTCCGCCACTCACCGAGCGGGCTCTCCACAGGCTCGAAGCCTGCGAACGTCGATGCGGCGGCGAGGACCCGCGCGGCTCGCCCGCGCGTCGACCAGAACGGCATCGCCGGCGTGCCGTCGACCGGCGTGACCGTCGGGAGCCCGCCCGAGTCGGCGACGCCCCACACGGATCCGAGAGCCAGTGCGTCGCGATAGAACGCCGCTGCATGCGCTGCACTTGTGCGCACACCACCATGGTGACGCACCGGCGACCTGGGCTCCCCATCGTGAGACCTGCACCTCGACGCGCGCGCGAGTGCACCTGTCGGTGCGGAACGGATGAGCACACTGCCGCCGGGTTAGCCGCCCCCAGCCGGGCTGTACCCCGTGGCCGCTCGTGCGGATGGCCGTTGCAGGCCGAGCGCCCAGCTCGGCCCCCTCCGAGACCGGCCAGCGGGCGACCGCGGTCTGGGCGGCGCCATCTTCGGTGTCCCGCGACATGCACCCCCTGCGCCGACGGCTGACGCACGCGCGGTCGAGACCTCCCTTCACCAGCGGACCGTCGCCCCCTAGGGTCGGCGACCATGAGCCAGCAGCTTCTCCTCGGGCACCGCCGCATGCGCCTCGCGGTGCCGCTCGTGGGCCGGGACCCGGACCAGCACGACCGCGGCGCGACACCCCTCGAGCTGTTCTTCGACCTCGTCTTCGTGGTCGCCGTCGCCCTCGCCGCCGAGGGCCTGCACCACAGCATCGCGGAGGCGCACACGGCCGAGGGGCTGGTCCGGTTCGTGATGATCTTCTGCGCCATCTACTGGGCGTGGGTCAACTTCACCTGGTTCTCCTCGGCGTACGACACCGACGACGTCCTCTTCCGCGCCCTGACGTTCCTCTCCATGACCGGCGCGCTCGTCTTCGCCGCAGGCGTGCCGCGCGTCATGGCCGACGGCGACTTCTCGGTGATCGTCGCGGGCTACACGCTCATGCGCGTCGCGCAGATCCTGACCTGGCTGCGCGTGGTGCGAGGCGACGAGGTCCGGCGGGCGACGGCCGTGCGGTACGCGGGCGGCCTTGCCGTCGTGCAGACCGCCTGGGTGCTCACGCTGCTCGTGCTGGCGACGCCGGTGTGGCTCGCGGTGTGCGTGCCGCTGGCCGTGGTCGAGGTGCTCCTGCCGCTGTGGGCCGAGAGATCCGAGGCGATCCCCTGGCACGCCGACCACATCGCCGAGCGCTACGGGCTCTTCATGATCATCGTGCTGGGCGAGTCCGTGCTCGCCACGTCGCGCGCCGTCCAGACGGCGCTCGACGAGGGCGCCGCGGGCGCCTTCGCCCCCGTGTTCGTCGGCGGCCTGCTGGTCCTCTTCTCGGTGTGGTGGGCGTACTTCGAGCGACCCGGCGACCACCTGGGCTCCTCGCGGTGGTGGCCGTACGCCTGGTCCTACCTCCACCTGGTCATGTTCGCCGCCGTCGCGGCCGTGGGCGCGGGGCTCGCGCTGGTCATCGAGGAGGCCGCGCACCACGGCGAGGTGAGCGCGACCACCGCCGCGGCCGCCGTGACCGTGCCCTACGGCCTGTTCCTGCTGAGCCTGTGGGGCATGTACGTGCGGCGCGACGAGCACGCGGTGCGCCGGTTCGGGGTGCCCGTCGTGGTCGCCGTCGTCGCGGCGCTCACGCTCGCGACGCGCGTCGGGATGGCGCCCGGCACCGTGGTGCTGGCCGTCGGGCTCACGGCGGCGGCGCTCGTCGTCGTCGAGGCGTGGGTGCGCCTGCGCGGCGGCGACGGCGACGGCGCGGTGCCGGTCTAGCGGTTCGCGCGGGCAGCCGGGAGGGGAGAACCGCGTCGCGGGTTACCGTCGGCGGGTGCTCCTGACCTACCACCGCGAGTCCGTGGCCCGCCTCGATCCGCTCACGCTCTACGGGATCCTCCGGCTGCGCCTCGACGTGTTCGTCGTCGAGCAGGCCGCCGCGTACCCCGACCTCGACGGCCGGGACGTCGAGGACGGCGCCGAGCTGCACTGGGCCGCCGACGGGCCGGAGGTCGTCGCGACCCTGCGCGTGCTGCGCGACCCCGACGGTGCGCTGCGCGTCGGGCGCGTGGCGACCGCCGCTCGCGTCCGTTCGCACGGCGTCGCCTCCGGGCTCATGCGTCGGGCCCTCGAGCGGTGCGTGGAGCTCGACGCTCGGGCGCCCGTGGTGCTCGACGCGCAGGCACACCTGGCCGACTGGTACGCCCGGTTCGGCTTCGTCGTGGACGGCGCCGGGTTCGAGGAGGACGGCATCCCGCACGTCCCGATGCGCCGCGCGCCGCTGACCGGGCTCAGTGCCACGCCGGCACGTCCCCGTCCGGGGGTCGGACCGACCGGGGTCGACCCGGGCTCAGCGCCCGAGACTCTCGACGCGCCCGAAGGCGGCCAGCTCGTCGGCGAGCACGTCTGCGCCCTCTCCCCGGAGCACCGCGTCGAGGAATGAGCGCGTCGCGTCCGTCGTGAGCCGGTGGGCCCGCTCCCGCCCGATGTCGCCCATCATCGACGGCACCGGCGGCAGGTACAGCGGCGCGTCGGTGAAGGTCAGGTGGGCCGCACCCGGGACGGTCAGCCGGTACCCCGGCACGGCCTCGCGCAGCACCTCCTCGAGCGCGGCGGCGTAGGCGTCGTCCCCGTCCGGGTCGCCCAACCCCCGCCCCGCGACGAGGGCGAGGGCCGGCTGCCGCGGGCGAACGCCGTCGCCCCGCGGGAAGCCGTCCACGTCCACGACGGCGTCGAACCGGTCGTCGGCCGCGGCGGCGAGGAGCGCGGCGGCACCACCCATCGAGTGCCCCACCGCGGCCGCCCGCTGCACGTCGAGGCGGCCCGCCAGCATCGGCGCCCCGGCTCGCTCACCCCGGTCCAGCTCGCCCAGGACGGTCAGCGCGAAGCGCAGGTCGGCCGCCCGCACCTCCGCCCAGCCCTGCGCCCGGCGCGCGTCCTCCGCGGCGTCCCCGCTGGCCGTGGTGCTGCTGCGCACCACCGAGCCGTCGTCCCGCACCACGACCGCCGAGTCGTAGGGATGGTCGAGCGCGACCACGACGTAGCCGTGGCTGGCGAGGTCCTGCGCCCAGGCGGTGTTCTGGGTGCGCAGGCCTCCGAGGCCCGGCGAGAACAGCACCACGGGCCACCGCGCCGTGCCCGCCTGCGGCACCGCCCCGGAGACCGCCGCGCTCCGGCCCCGGGCCGCGTCGTCGAGGATGAACGGTGGGAGTCCGTACAGCGCCGCCACGCCCGAGGCCACCAGGCCGGCCTCCCGCGCGTCGCGCCCGAGGTAGAGCACGCCCGGACCGTCGGAGGCGGCCGCGGGGTACCAGAGCTGGGCCACCACGGCCCGGTGGTCGCCCGGATCCGGGGTGGCGGGCTCCTCGCGTTCCGCGTCCACCCACTCCACGACCAGGGTGCCGACGGCGGCGGGTCCCGACGGCGCAGGCAGGGCCAGCACGGGGAACGCCCACGCGGCCACGGCGCCGGTCAGGGCGAGGCCGGCGCCGGCCACGCCCGCGATCACGACGAGCACCCGCCCCCGCCGCTGCGCAGGCGGGACGGCGGAGCGAGGCAGGTCCGGGTCGCGCAAACGCCTCCGGGTGACCTCGGCGGCGAGCGCAGCAGCGACCAGGACGGGCCCGAGCTGCCAGCGCCAGCCCTGCGCGACGACGGTGGTCACGCCGCACAGCAGCACGAGGGCCGTCGCGACGACGACGCACCGGCGACGTGCACCGCGGGGCGCCCATCCGCTCACGGCCAGCAGCAGCACGGTGACTGCGGTGGCGACGGGCAGCAGCGTGCCGGCGGTCAGGTCCAACGGGTGCTCCTCGGTGGCGGTCGCCCGAGTCGGGCGTGCGCCGAGCCTGACCGACGCCGTCGAGCGACGCGTCACGCCCGGGACGGAGCGGCGCGGTGACCGGGTCGGACGTGGGGATGACGGAGGATCGGAAGGCGTCGTGCGTCGGCAGCGTCGCGTCGGCTTCTCCCGGGACGGCCCACCCGCGTCCCGGCACACCGGCCGGCGTCACGCGCTGCGCTCGACGCCGGCGGCAGGCAGGACGAGCTCGTCGACGATCGCGGCGGCGTGGTCGCGCGGGACCGGCTCGTTGAGGAAGACGGCCTCCGTGTCCGTGACCCGCAGAGATGCCAGCCACGGGTCTGTGGTCCTCGCAGACGAGCCAGGCTCGAGCGTGCTCTTCCACGGCCTGGGGCGTGTCGCCGAACGTTCGCTGTAGGTGGCAGAGAGGGTTGTCGGGTGTCTCGTCGTGCGGTGTCGACCGATGCCCACTGGGAGCAGATCGCTCCGTTGCTGCCCTCGGATGTCGGTCGGCCCGGACGACGGTCTCGCGATCACCGTCAGCGCCGCCCGCCGCGCGTCACGACCGTCGCCGCGCCGGCGTCCACACCACGGCCGTCGGGCCCGCCCCGGACCAGCCGGCGACGTGACCCGAGCGCGAGATGTCCCACGCGACCGACTCCGCGCCGGCGGTGAGGTGGGGCAGCAACGTCACGACACCCGTCGCGGCGTTGCGCACGCACGCCGTCAGCACGCCCGCCGCGACCGCGATCCCGGCGACGTCGCCGCGGTCGTTGAGCGCGAGCGGGTCGCACCCGCCCGGGAGCGCCGTCATGGTGCCCGCGCGCGCCGACCAGAGGAAGGCGGACCCGCCGTCCGCACCCCAGGCGGAGCCGACGACGTCACCTCGCGCGTTGATGTCCCACGCCGTCGCCTCGGTCATGCCGGGCAGCGTCCCGAGATCGGTCGTCACTCCCGTCCGCGGGTCCCACAGGAACGCGCGCGACTGCTGGCCGTTCCAGGTCGAGGCCGTCCCGGCGACCTGGCCCCGGTCGTTGATCCCGGAGCCGGACGACCACCAGTCGGCGTCGCCCGGGGCACCCAGGTCCTGCATCACGCCGGTCACCGGGTCCCACACGAACGCGTGATAGTCGCGGTCGACCGTGTAGGCCATGCCGGTGACCTGACCGCGGTCGTTGATCGCCTCCCCGTACGCCGAGTCGCCGCCCAGCGTGCCGAGCAGCGTCGTCGTCCCCGTGCGCAGGTCCCAGACGAAGGTGCGCGACCCGCCGAACGGCAGGTCACCGCCCGGCGGCAGCTCGCCGTACCCGACGACCTGGCCGCGGTCGTTGACGTCCATGCCCACCGTCGACAGGAACTCCCCGTCCGGGAAGAGGGTGGTCGTTCCCGTGCGGGAGTCCCAGACGAACGCCCGGTTCACGCCCTCCGCGTCGGAGGAGTACCCCGTCACGAGCCCCGACGAGCTGATGCCGTACGCCTGGGACGACGGCGCACCGGGACCACCGACGTCACGCACCTCGTAGACGGTGCGGGAGTCCGGTGGCGCCGCGGCCGCGGGGGTAGGCCCCACAGCCGCGGCGGCGGCCAGGACCAGGACGGCAGCGAGTGCTCGGGCAGGGACCACGGGTCCACCTCCACGCCGGTCGCACGACCGCGTCAGGACCCGTGCGCTGGCGGGCAAGATCACGACGTCCGTGCGCCTCGACGCTACGTCGCCCCACGGCGTGCGAGAAGGTACGAAGAGGCAGGCATCAGCGCGCCCCGCCGCGCAGCCCCGCCGCGCAGCCCCGCCGCGCAGCCGCGGGAACGAGACCGGCGCGGCTCGCGAGCGACCGTTCGCCCGGGTACGCAGCCGCCTCGGCGCGTTCTTCGGAGAGGCGCGCCGCGAGGTCGACGTCGTGAGCCTGCACGTCTTCGGGTACGGCCGGAGCGTCTGACCTCCGGCGTCGCTACCCGGAAGGCGCGACGCCCACGCACCACCTGCATCGCTACGGCGCTCCCCCTGTCGAGGCCGTCGGCACACCTCCTTGTGCGCGCGCCCTGCGCCGCGCTACTTTGCATGTGTAAGAACAACCTGACACATGACGGAGCCCGATGACAGCACACCAGCCCACCGGTGACGAGCTCGTCGCCGTGCTGTCCGCGCTCGCCAACCCCATCCGGCTGCGCGTCCTCGCCACGCTGACGACCAGCGGCCGCGACTACGTGAGCCACCTGGCCCGCGAGATCGGCATCAGCCGACCCCTGCTGCACATGCACCTCCAGCGCCTCGAGGCCGTCGGGCTCGTCGTCGGCAGCCTCGAGCTGTCGCCCGACGGCAAGGCCATGAAGTTCTTCGAGGTCGCCGACTTCGCGCTCGCCCTGACCCCCGCGACGCTCGCGCACGCCGCGTCGACCCTCGTCCCGTCGGACCCCGCCGCGGGTCCCGCCCCGAAGGAGCCCACGTGACCCACCTGAGCCTCGCCCTGCCGGCGCCGAACCCCTGGCCGAACGTCGTCCTGACCCTCGGCATCGTCCTGTTCGTCTTCCTCCTGACGGCGGCCTTCATCGCGTTCGTCTCCGAGAACCGGAAGATGAAGGTCGACGCCGCACGCGAGAACGACCTGCGCCAGCTTGTCGACCGGTACGAGCAGCTCGCCGAGAAGACAATGGACGCGCAGCAGCGCACCGCGGCCGACGTCGCGGAGCTCCGCAGCCGGACCGCGTCGATCGAGCAGATCCTCCGGACGGTGGAGTGATGGCCACCGAGGCCGTCCCGCGCACGATGTCGGCCGTCGCGCAGGACCGCTACGGGACGCCGGCCGAGGTGCTCGCGGTGCGCGAGGTGCCGGTGCCGACGCTCGGGCCCGGCGACGTCCTGGTCCGGGTCCGCGCCGCCGGCGTGAACCCCGCCGACGTGTTCCTGACCACCGGCCGCCCAGCGATGATGCGGCTGGTCCTCGGCCTGCGCCGCCCGCGGCCCGCGACGCGCGGCCAGGACGTCGCGGGCACGGTCGTGGCGGTCGGGGCGGACGTGCCCGGGTTCCGCCCGGGCGACGCCGTGTACGGAGAGGGGGACTTCGGCAAGACGACGGGCTCCTACGCCGAGTACGCCCGGCTGCCGCACACCGTGCTCGCCCACAAGCCGGAGCGCCTGACGTTCGAGCAGGCCGGCGCCATCCCGATGGTCGGGCTGACCGCGCGTCGCGCCCTGCAGGTCGCCCGGGTGGGGCCGGGGCAGCGGGTGCTGGTCATCGGCGCGTCGGGGGGCGTCGGGCACGCCGCCGTGCAGCTCGCGGTGGCGCTCGGCGCCGAGGTGACGGGGGTGTGCAGCACGCGCAACGTCGAGCTCGTGCGCGGGCTGGGCGCGTCGCACGTGGTCGACTACGCACGCGAGGACGTCACGGAGCGCGCCGAGCGGTACGACGTCATCCTCGACAACGTCGCGACCCTCCCGCTGCGGCGGCTGCGCCGGCTCCTCACCCCCCGCGGCACGCTCCTCCTGAACAGCGGGCACGGCGGCCGCGTCCTCGGCCCGCTCCCCCGCATGGCACGCGGCGCCGTGCTCTCGCTCGTCGGGCCGCACACGATCCGCCCGTTCACGATGTCGCCGACGACCGCCGACCTCGTCGTACTGACCGGGCTGATCGAGTCCGGCGCGCTGACCCCGGTCGTCGAACGGGCCTACCCGCTCGCCGAGGCGGCCGCCGCGATCGAGCACGTCGCGGGCGGTCACGTCGCCGGGAAGGTCGTCGTCGTGGCCTGAGCCGCACGCGCCGCGGCCTGGGCGCACACCCGGGCCGCGGACCCGCGGTGGAGGCTGCGGTGCGGCGACGGCGGAGCCCCGCTTAGGCTCTAGGACCGTGGCCACCTTCTCCTCCGTGTCGCGGCAGCACATCCTCCAAGCCCTCGCCGAGTACGACGACCGCGGCGGCGACGCGTTCCTCGACCTCTACGGCTTCGCGCCGACGCCGGGCTACGAGCTGGTCCACGAAGACCGCGGCTACGACGTCAAGGCGGTCCTCGGGGTCGCGCACCGGTTCGCGACCGGGCGGCTCGCGACGCCCGACGCGTTCAGCAGCGGCATGGCGAACGCCGTCGCGATCCTGCGCAAGCGGGGCTTCCAGGTGACCGAGCCCGCCGGCGCGGTCCGCCTCGCACCCGTCAAGCCGGCGCGGGCACCGAGGGCACCGCGCGCGGCGGCGCCCCGGGCCGCCCGGCCGATCTCGTCCCGCACGACGGACGCGCGCGACGCTCCCCCGAGGCTGTGCCCGACGTGCTCGATGACGCTCCCGTCGACGGGCGTCTGCGACTACTGCAGCTGACGCCAGCGCCGTCGACCACCACCGCGTCCCCAGGACCTCCCGGGAGCGGCCCCTCCGGCGCCGGAGACCGACGCCGGACGGGCCGCACCGTCACGTCGACCGCTGGTACGCCCGGAACGCCCGCGTCGCCGCCCACGCCATGACGACGGCCACCGCCGCGAGGTAGCCGACGTGCGCCCCGACCTCACCCCAGTCCGGGTCCGGCGCGAGCGCCCCGCGCCCGACGACCACCGCCCACTCGAACGGGTTGAACGCCGCGACGTCGCGCACCCACGGGGCGGCGAGGCGGGTGTCCATGAGCGCCGAGCTGAGGAACATCAGCGGGATCGTGAGCAGCTGCGAGATGCCGATCAGGACGGTCTGGTCGCGCCCGACGAGCGCCGCGACGTTCGACAGCGCCGAGAACGTCGCCGTGAGCAGCACCGCGCCGAGCAGCAGCACGAGCACCCCGAGGATGCCGCCCCCGAACCGCGCGCCGCACCACCAGGCGACGGCGAGCACGACGAGCGTCTGCACGACCGTGAGGACCGCCTGGTGGACGAGCGACGAGACCATGAGCGCGCCGCGGTGCGTCGGCGACGTCAGCAACCGGTCCATGACGCCGCGCTCCATGTCCTGGATGTACGACGTGCCCGCCCACGCGCTGCCGAACAGCGCCATCATCATGACGACGCCCGGCGTGAGGAACTCCAGGTAGGAGCTGCCCGCGGCGAAGCCGGGGATCTCGACGACGGACCGGAAGAGCTGGCCGAACAGCAGGAGCCAGATCATCGGCTGGACCAGGTTCATCACGAGGAAGGCCGGGACCCGCACGACCGCCCGGAGCTGGCGGGCGGTCAGGACGGCCGTGTGCGTGAGCGCGGTTCCCGCCCCCGGCGGGCGGACGGCGGCGCGCGGCCGGCCCGTGGCGCTCATCGGGCCGCCCCCTCGAGCGTCGCGGGCGCCGGCGTCGCGGGCGCCGGCGTCGTGCCCGCCGAGGCGAACGAACGCCCGGTGTGCCGCAGGTACACGTCGTCGAGGCTCGGGCGCGAGACGGTCGCCGAGCGGACCTCGACCCCCGCGGCGTCGAGGGCCGCGAGCACCGGGGGCAGCGCCGCGGCGCCGTCGTCGGACCGCGCGCGGACGGCCTGCCCGTCGGCGACGAGGTCGCGGAGCGCGGCGACCCGGCCGAGCGCCGCGAGCGCGTGGCCGACGGCGTCGCGCCGGTCCACCTCGACGTGGACCGCGTCCCCGCGCAGCCCGCTCTTGAGCTCGTCCGCGGTGCCCTCCGTCACCACGCGCCCGTGGTCGACGATCGCGAGACGGTCCGCGAGGCGGTCGGCCTCCTCGAGGTAGTGCGTCGTGAGCAGGACGGTCATGCCCTCGTGCCCGGACATCCGCTCGATCTCCGACCACATCTCCGCGCGCGCCTCGGGGTCGAGGCCGGTCGTCGGCTCGTCGAGGAACAGCACCTGGGGGCGGTTCATGAGCCCGATCGCGACGTCGAGCTT
Source organism: Cellulomonas cellasea (assembly GCF_006538745.1). GTDB lineage: Bacteria > Actinomycetota > Actinomycetes > Actinomycetales > Cellulomonadaceae > Cellulomonas_A > Cellulomonas_A cellasea. The sequence continues at coordinate 84,899 of NZ_BJLR01000007.1, forward strand.
GCGGGCCATGCCGCCCGAGTACGTCGAGACGCGCCGGCCCGCGGCGTCGGTCAGCCCGAACCGCCCGAGGAGCTCCTCGGCGCGCGCCCGGGCGTCCCGCGCCGAGAGCCCGTGCAGCCGCCCGGCGAGGACGAGGTTCTCGGCGCCGGTGTCCATCGGGTCCGACACCTGCTTCTGTGAGACGAACCCGAGGACGCGTCGTGCCGCCGCGGGCTCGCGCGCGACGTCCAGGCCGGCGACGCGCGCCGTCCCCGAGTCGGGCCGCGCGAGCGTCGCGAGGATCTTCACGGTCGTGGACTTGCCGGCGCCGTTGGGCCCGAGCAGCCCGAACACGGTCCCGGCGGCGACCTGGAAGGTCAGCCCGTCGAGCGCGACGACGGGCGGCTTGCCGCGTCCGCCGGGGTAGGTCTTGACGAGCGAGCCGGCCTCGAGGGCCGGCCGGGATGATGCGGTCATGGGACTCCTCCATCGACGTGAGGAGCCGTCCCGTGCGGGGGCAGGGCAGGGCCGCAGCGATACGATCGCTGCACGCTCTGAGCGACTGTCGACCAACAGGTTCCCGCGAGGGGACGACTCGGATGCGAGGTGGCTCGGGTGTTCCAGCACCCGGGCCACCGCTGTGCTGGGCCTCAGCCCAGGCCGCGCGCCGGCTCACCCCCGTCCTGCTGCGAGACGGGTGCGAGGTCCGCGGAGATCGCCGCGGCGAGCTCGTCGGGCGTCGCCCCGCGGCTGAGCAGCGCGTGCCAGCGCGCCCAGCGGTCGACCCCGCCGAGGGTCCCGTCCTCGATGCGGGCGAGCAGCCCGGCGGTGAACTCCCGCTCGGCGCGCAGCATCGCGTTCCGGTAGGTCGCCTCGACGAGGAACATCTCGGGGACGTCGCGCACCTGCGGCGAGGACAGCACCGCCTCGCGTGCCGCGACGTCCGCGTCGAGGGCCGCGATCCGCTCGTGCAGCCGCGCGACGGCGTCGTCGGGCGCGAGCAGGCCGATGAGCGAGAGCCCGGTCTCGAACGCGGGGTACTCCTTGGCCGGCACGGCGACGAGCTCACGCAGCCAGCCGACGGCCTCGGCGCGGCCGTCGTCCGTGATCGCGTACACGACGCGCTCGGGGCGGTTCCCCTCGCGCTCGACGCGGTCGACCCCGATGAGCCCGTGCTTCTCGAGCTGCTTGATGACCGCGTAGAGCGCCCCGAAGTTGAGGCGGATGCTGTCCTCCTTGCCGCGCTCGCGCAGCGTGGTGGTGATCTCGTACGGGTACATCGGCCGCTCCCACAGGCACGCCAGCACGGCGAGCGCGAGCGGGTTCGCCACGCGGCGACGAACGGACGGGGTGGTCACTCTGGCGAGAGTATCCGGAGTGGAGTGCTCCGTCCAGGATTCCCCACCGCGTCGCCCGTTCGTGCGCCGGGAGGCTCAGGGCGCCGGTCGCGGCTCCACCGCACCCGGCACCTGCGCGCCCCGCACCCGCACCCCGCGGACCAGCAGCCAGCCGATCAGGCTCAGCTCCGCGAGCGCGGCGGGCACGGTCGCGAGCGGCGTCACGGTCGCCGCCGCCGCAGGCGCGAGGAAGCCGACGAGCATGTCCACGAGGTACCCGACGCAGCCGACGACGAGCAGCACGCCGATCACGCGCGGCACCGCCCCCGACCGCAGCACGAGGTACCCGAGCGGCGCGAGCCACAGGCCGAAGAACATCTGCGCGACGAGGTAGCCGTTCCGGTGCAGGTCGAGCAGCAGGAGCACCACGCCGTCCGCGCCCGCGGGCCCGAACGCGCCGGCGTACGCGGGCTCGGTCGCGACGAGCAGCGCCCCGAGGTGGTGCACCAGGTTGAGGCACATGATCGCGGTGGCGACCCCGACGAGCCCGACCATCACGCGCCCGACGGCCCGGGCGGCGTGCCCGAGCAGCGCGTAGAGCAGCACGCCGACGAACAACAGGAGCGTCGCCTGGACGAGGTCGGCGACGAAGGCGACCCGCACGAGCGACGCGTGCGCACGGACCCGGTCGGCGGTCTCGGCCGCGTCCCCCGGCACGTGCACGGCGGCGCGGGCGCCGAGGTGCGCGAACGCCCCGAGGACGGCGAGCAGCAGGTAGAGCGACGCCGCGAGGCGCGCGACGCGCTGCGGGTGGCACAGCGTGGACGACGGCAGGGCGGCCGGTACGGGCGGGACGGCGTGCGGCGCGGGCTGGGAGGTGAGCATGACGACTCCTGGTTCTGGGTACGGCGGGGAGGACCACGGGCAGGACGCGTCGTGGACCGGGCAGGGAGAGGTGTTCGGGCACGAGCCGACGGCCCTCGCCGGCACGAGCGCGGGCAGGGCAGTGCCGACAGCGGGTGCAGCGACGGCAGCGGCCGGGACACACCGGCCGACCGAGACCGAGCCGGGTGGCTCCGGGAGGTGGCGCGTGCGTGCGCCGATGGAGGGGCCGGCCGGGGTCAGCCGTCCCGTCGGTCCGGCGCGTCGGCCGAGCCGTCGTCGGGGTACTGGAAGACGTCGTCGAGCGGGACCCCGAAGACGTGCGCGATCTGGAACGCGACCTCGAGCGACGGCGAGTACCGGCCCTGCTCGATCGCGAGGACGGTCTGGCGGGTCACGCCGACCCGTCGCGCGAGCTCGGCCTGCGTCATCTCGTCGTGCGTGAAGCGCAGCGTGCGGATCCGGTTGGTGACCCGCGTCTGCTTCGCCATCACCGGAAGCCCCGGCGGTAGGCGACGAGCTTGGCGGCGCTCCCGACGACGGCCGCGAGCGTGAACGCGAGGTACATCGCGTTGGCGACCCAGACGTGCGGCTGCTCGAGCAGAGTCAGCGCGAACGGGACGACCATCGCCACGCCGAGCGTCACGCCGCCGACGAACTCGCCGCGCCGGTTGATCTCCTCGTCGCGCACGTCCTTCTGGTGCGCCTCGGACGGGCGGGCGACGCCGAGCACGACCTGCCCGACGACGCTGAGCACGACCGAGGCGGCGATCGCCCCGAGCATCGTCGAGACCCACGGGGCGTCGGCCGGCGGCGCACCGCCGGCCCGCACGAGCAGCGCGACGACGTACCCGACGTAGGTGACGACGGCCGCGCCGAGGTAGAGCCAGGCGCCCTTCTCCTCGAACGACATGCCGGGCTCCTCGGTCGGGCGGGTGATGCTCCAAAGGTATGCCAGACCTGACATCGTGTCAATAATCTTTGACACCACGGACGGGCCGGCGCCCCTACGCTCGGACGGTGAGCTTCCACGTCGCCGCGAGCGCCTACGACCGGTTCATGGGGCGCTTCTCCGGACCGCTGGCCGGGCGGTTCGCGGACTGGGCCGGCGTGCGCCCCGGCATGCGCGCGCTCGACGTGGGCTGCGGCCCTGGGGCGCTCACCGCGGAGCTCGCCGACCGGCTCGGCGCCGGCGCCGTGCACGCCGTCGAGCCGTCGCCGCCGTTCGTCGAGGCGGTGCGCGCGCGGCTGCCCGGCGTCGACGTGCGCGCGGCGTCCGCCGAGGACCTCCCGTTCGACGACGACGCGGTCGACGCCGCGCTGGCCCAGCTCGTCGTGCACTTCATGGCCGACCCGGTCCGGGGCCTGCGCGAGATGGCGCGGGTGACCCGGCCCGGCGGCGTCGTCGCGGCGTGCGTCTGGGACCACGCCGGCGGCGGCAGCCCGCTCGCGACGTTCTGGGGCGCCGTCCACGAGCTCACGCCCGCGGCACGGGACGAGTCCGGGCTCGCGGGCGCGCGCGCCGGGCACCTGGCCGAGCTGTTCGACGCCGCGGGGATCGGCGACGTCGAGTCGTCCTGCGTGAGCGTCTCGGTGCCGTTCGGGTCGTTCGACGACTGGTGGGAGCCGTTCACGCTCGGCGTCGGCCCCGCGGGGGCGCACGTCGCGAGCCTCGACGCCGACGGCCGCGCCGCCTTGCGGGCCCGCTGCGCCGACCTGCTGCCCGCGGCACCGTTCGAGATCCGCGCGTCGGCGTGGTGCGCGCGCGGCCGGGCCTGAGCGCACCCGTCCGGCTCGGAGCGGCACTCGCCGGCACCTCGGGTCACCGCCCGGCCCCGCCGTGACGACGCCCACCCGGCGACTGCGGGGGCGGGGCGCCCCTACGCCGTGCGGGTGTCGAGCCCGCGCGCGAACCGCAGGCTCTCCTCCACCACCGACACCACGGCCTCGAGCTCGTCCGCGTCCCGCGGCCCGTAGACCATGACCTCCGTGCCGAAGTCGGCGTACTGGTGCGGCTCGGCCCACCCCAGCCGGTCGAGCTCCGCGGCGCGCGCCGGGGGCAGCACCAGGTGCAGGCTCGTGTCGTCGACCCCGTGCAGGTGCACCGGCTCGAGACGCTGGCCGGGGGCGAGCGACCGCTCGGGGGCGAGCTCCTCGCGGAGGTCGGCCAGGAACACCGCGCGCGACGACGCCGGCGAGACCTGGCTGATGCCCTCCACCACGCCGTCGAGCGCGAAGACCCGGGCGACGAGCTCACCCCACAGCGCCGCGGGCGCACGCTGGTCGACCTGCCGGTGCGGCCCCTCGTCGGACGTCGTCGGGCGCGGCCCCGGCCTCGGTTCGCTCAGCACCCGAGGACCCTACCCACGTGCGCGTCGAGCTCGCCGCAGCAGTCGCCGGACCGGTCGGCGCTGCGGCCGTCGGCGCCCCGCTGAGCCCCACGCGACCCGACGCAACCGCGCCGGCAGCACCACCGGCGCCGACCCGGCCGCCGAGGAGCCCCCCGGCCGGCCCGGTCGGACGACGTCGCCGGACCGGTGCCCGACGCGGTGGGCGGACCCCCGCGCCGGGCGACCCGTCAGGCGGCGGGACCCGGCGTCTCGACCGTGATCCGCACGACCTCGCCCGTGCGCCGGAACACCTCGGCGCTGAGCCCGGCGTCGAGCGCGGCGTCGGGCAGCGTGACCGTCGACCCGTCGGCGCGCTCGACCGTCACGGTGGTCGCCGAGCCGGCCGCCGCCCGCCGGTACACGACCGGGACCTGGCAGAACGTGAACGCGAGCGACCCTGCGGGCAGCTCGACGTGCTGCGTCGCCCCCGTGACGTCGAGGTACCGGAAGGTCGCGGGGCCGCCGGTCCACTCCTCGGCGCGCAGCAGCACGGGCCGGAACACGACGCGCCCGTCCTCGACGCGCAGCCCGAGCTCGCCGAGGCGCGTGAGCACCTCCTCCTTGACCTGACCGGTCATGCCGGGCTGGCGTGCGCCCTTGCCGGCCGGGGTGTGCGAGTACGGGTCGATCGGGAACGCGCCGTACACCTCGGGGGTCTTGCAGTACCCGAGCCCGCTGCGCACGTCCTCGTAGATCTCGGCGAGCCGCCGCACGACGCCCGGGTCGGCACCCTCGGCGACCGCGCGCTCGTGGTTCTCCTGCACCGCGAGCAGCAGCTTGGAGACCATGTGCCAGTAGATCGAGCCGAGCCCCTCGTACGCGAAGAACGTGCCGGACCGGCCCGTGAACTCGGCGTGGTGGAACACGTCCTCGAACAGTCCGAGCAGCGCCGCGCGCTCCTCGTCGGACACCTCGACCGGCGCCCGGTCGAGCGCCGCCGCGACGTCGCCCGCGTTGTGGATGTCGGGGGCGAAGTGCACGTCGCCGTGCACGTCGCGCAGCACGACCGACCGGTCCCCCGCCGCGACGAGCCGCTCGACGAGGGGCACGCGGGCGGCGTCGGCTGCGGCCACGGTGTTCCGGTCGAGGAAGCTCGGCAGCTCCTTGTCGGGGTAGAGGATGTAGCTGTGCTGGTCGGCGCGGTAGAGCGCGCTCCGCCGCAGCCCGTCGAGCAGCTCGACGGCCTCCGCCGGGCTCAGCAGCCCGGCCGAGAGCACCGCGACCTGACCCTCGAGCATCGGGCCGAGCCGGCGCACCCCGGCGCCGTCCGCCCGCAGGTCGAGCAGGTTGTAGGAGTGGGACAGGGCGTCGGCGCGCCGGTTGGCCCGCAGCCCGGAGTCCACGTAGCGCTGCGCGACGTCGAGGAACGCGGTCACGTCGGCCGCCTCGAACGGGACGACGGCGCCGCCGAACCCGTCGTAGACGCGGGCCCGGTACGCGGTGCCCGCGGCGCCGAGCTCGTCCATGACCGCGAGGCGCGCCGCGTCGTCGAAGCCGGTCGCGGTGCGGTCGGCGTGGCGGGCGAGCGCGTCGTGCACGTCCGCGAGCAGCGCGCGCAGCTCGGTCGTGACGGTGACGTCGCCCTGGAGCAGGTCGCGGACCACGTCGAGGTAGCGCCGCACGTAGGCGAGCGTCACGACGGACAGCCCGCGCCCGACGAGCGCGTTGTTGGCGTCGTTCCACTCGGGGCGCTGGGTGTTCATCCAGATCCCGCCCTCGGGCACGAGGTTGACGAGCTTCGCGGCGAGCAGCAGCAGCAGCTTCTCGGCGAGCGTCACGCGGACGAGCTCGCCGTCGGGCCCGTGCACGAGCCGCCCGTCCGCACCCTCGAGCGCGACGCGGCGCTCGACGGCCGCCTGCGCCTCCTCGTCGAACGCGATCGTGTCGTACGGGTCCTCGAGGGTCTTCGCGTAGGACGCGATCCGGTACGGCACGTCGGCGTGCGTGAACACCGCGCGGTCGACGAGCGCGTCGAGCCGCCCGGGGTGGAAGCGCCGGGACGTCTCGAGCAGCTTGAGCAGGTAGACGATCTGGTGGTCGCTCCAGTACCCGATGTTCGCCCACGGGTTCTCGGGCTCGGGGACCTCCCAGTCGATGCCCTGGCGGGAGATCCGGTACGGGTTGTAGCCGTCGGCGGTGGTCGCGTCGAGGAACACCGTGACCATCGACTCGACGTACTCCGGGAACGACCAGGCGAGGGCCTCCCAGTTCTGGAAGATGTCGCGCCAGTTGCCCTGGAAGTCGACGAGCGTGCGGCCGTCGGCGTCGCGCAGCGCGATCCGGAACTTGTTCCACGGGCGGCTCGGGTCGCCGTGGCGGCGGCTGAACATGAGCGGCAGGTACTCGCGCGCGAGCCGGCCGAGGTCCGCGTCGCCGTGGGAGTCCGCGAGCGTGACGAGCGTGTCGATGCCGAAGCGCTCGGGCAGGCCCGCGAGCAGGTCCGCGCAGCGCTCGGCGGTGCGCGGGCTGCGCTCCGCGACGAACCGGCGCACGTCCTGCGCCTCCGCCGTGTAGCCGTCGACGGGCACCCCGCCGCGCATCGTGTTGAACAGGACGTTCGCGCTGTGGTGCGCGGCGGCGAGCTCGTCGCCCGTGAGCTGCGCGGCGTCGGCGGTCGCGAGCAGGGCCTCGAGCGCGGTGCGGGTCTCCTCGACGTCGGCCGCGAGCCGCTGCGCGAGGGCGGCCGGCTCGGCGAGCTCGGTGCGGAGCGCGACGACGTCGGCGGCGCTGTGCTCGACGTCGGCGACGACCTGCCAGCGCCGCGTCTCGCCCGGCGCGAGCGTGAGCCCGGTGCGCACGAGGTAGGCGCCGCGCTCGCCGCGCACGTCGATCTCGCCGTGCACAGGCTGCCCGGCGGCGAACGCCCGGAGCTGGCGCGTCGAGACGAGCCGGTCGGCGGCCTCGAGTCCGAGGGACCACGCGACGTTCGCGCGCAGCGACTCGCTCGGCTCGGACTTGTCGGTGAGCTTCGAGTTCAGGTAGAGGATCCCGAGGCCGGTCGCGCCGTCGACCTCGCTGCGCTTGTAGGCGTCGAGCAGCGAGCTGAGCTCGTTCTGCACCTGGACGGTCGCACCCGCGGGCAGCAGGTTGACGAACCCGTCGAGCAGCTCGACCTCGACCGGCTCGTCGGACGTGGACGTGAGCTCGCCCGTGCGCACGACGCCGTACCGCGCGCTCGTCTGCCACGTGACCCGCACCCGCAGGCCGGGGTCGGGGCGGGTCTCCTCGAAGACGAGGGTCGTGCCGAGGTAGTCCTTGGACAGCGTGCGCCGGGCCGCGGGGTCGCCCGGGCGGGTCTCGGCGAAGGGCTGCCAGACGGTCGTGGCCCCGTCGGCGCCGGTGACGCGCAGCAGCGTGAGCCCGCCCGTGCGGCCGGCGCCCTCCGCGACCTTGTCCTCGGTGTAGTACGGGAACAGCGCGTGCTCGGCCTCGACCCGGCCGGCGGTCAGGCCGCCGCTGCTGGAGATGAAGACCCACAGGTCGCTCGCGCCGACGAGCGTCATGAAGAACGGCGGGATCTGGTCGTACGCGGTGATCTGGTAGAACGGCCGGCCCTCGATCTCGAGGGTGCGTCCGGTGACCGGGCCGGCGTCGGTGGCGGACAGGGGTGCGGCGACCTGCAGGGACATGCGGGTTCCTTGCGTCGTGAGTGCGGCGGACACGTCGGGCGCGCGTCCCGGCGGTTCCGCGACCGTGCGGGACCGACGCTGAGAGAGCGCTCTCACGCCAGCGTGTCATGCCGGTGCCCGTGCGGGCAAGGACCGGGCCTGGGACCTGCCCGGGCGCGGGCCGCAGCGCGCACCGGCTCCGACGGCCGCACCGCCGGACCGCCGTCGTCGCCGGCGGATGAGAGAGGTCTCATGCACTTACTGACCGGACCGTGACCAGTTCGTGACATTCTGCCGACCATCCCTGACCCCCGACAGGAAGCCGTCGCCGTGACCGCACGCAGCGCAGCACCCGCCCCCACCCGCCCGTCCGCCCGCCGCCGGGCCGTCCTCGCCGGGCTGCTCCCCGGCCTCCTGGCCGCGACCCTGCTCACCGCCCCGCCCGCCGCGTCGGCCCCCGCCGCGGCACCCGCCGGACCCGTCGCCCAGTCCCCCGGCGCCCGCACCGCCGTCCCCGGCGGCTGCGGCCAGCTGTTCGACGACTTCGCCTACACGTCCTCGACCGACCCCGCGCTGCGCTCGCGCGGCTGGACCGTGCGCACCGGCGCGGGCGGCCCCGGGGTCTCCGGCAACACGTGGTCCGCCGCCAACGTCGACTTCCCCGGCAGCGGCGCGGCCCGCACGATGCGCCTGCGCGCCCAGACCGACGGCACCGGCGCCGGGACGGTCAACGCCGAGGTGTACCAGCAGCGCAAGTTCTTCGAGGGCACCTATGCGAGCCGCGTGCGGTTCACCGACGCGCCGATCAGTGGCGCCGATGGCGACCCCGTCGTCCAGACGCTCTTCACGATCACGCCGCTCGACTTCCCGAACGACCCGGCGTACGGCGAGGCGGACTTCGAGTACCTGCCCAACGGCGGCTGGGGCGCGACGCGGCCCACGCTCTTCACGACGACGTACGAGACCTACCAGAACGACCCCTGGAAGGCCGACAACGTCAGCACCACGATCCCCGGGAGCCTCGACGGCTGGCACGACCTCGTGCTGCAGGTCGACTCCGGCCACGTGCGCTACTACCTCGACGGCCGCCTCGTCGCGGACCACACCGGGCACGTGTACCCCGAGACGCCGATGTCGCTCAACGCGAACCTCTGGTTCATCGACCTGGCGTCGCACACCGGGGGCGTGAGCCGGTACGAGCAGGAGGTCGACTACGTCTACTACGCCGACCGCGAGGTGCTCGCTCCCACCGACGTGACCGCGCGCGTCGCCGGCCTGCGCACCGCCGGCACGAGCCACACCGACACGGTCCGGGCCGGCACCTGCACCCCGACGACGCCGCCGGTGTCGCCGCCGGCCACCCCGACGCCGACGCCCTCGCCGACCGCGAGCACGCCGGCGCCCCGACCGACCCCGACGCCGAGCGCGACCCCGGTCCCGACCGTCGCGCCGAACCCGCCGGCCGCGCCGCTGTGCGACCGCCTGCGCTCGTGGACCCGCCACCGGCTCTACTGGCCGGGCGCGACCATCACGCACGCCGACCACGTGTGGCGGGCGACGCGCGCGACCCGCCGCACGGTCCCCGGCACGAGCACCGCGTGGCAGGACCTCGGGCGCTGCTCGACGTCCTGACCCCACGCCGGGCGGGCTGAACGACGGGGGTGCGGTCCGGTTCCGGGCCGCACCCCCGTCGTCGTCCGGGGCGAGGAGCACCGATCGACCGCCGCAGACCGTTGCGCCGACGCCCGCGCGGTGGTCCGCTGGGGGATGGTCCACGGACGGGTCCACCTCATGACCGAGCGCCTCACGCTCCGCGAGCTCACCGCCGACGACGTCGACCTCCTCGTCGAGCTCGACGCCGACCCCGCGGTGATGCACCACGTCACGGGAGGGGTCCCGACGCCGCGCGCGGAGGTCGTCGACGAGATCCTGCCCGCGTTCCTGGCGTACTACGCGCGCGGCGACGGCTACGGGTTCTGGGCCGCGGTCGAGCGCGGGTCGGAGGAGTTCCTCGGCTGGTTCCACCTGCGCCCCGGCGAGGGGCGGCCGCACGACGAGCCCGAGCTCGGGTACCGGCTGCGGCGCGCCGCCTGGGGCCACGGGTTCGCGACCGAGGGGGCGCGTGCGCTCGTCGACACCGCTTTCTCCGACCTCGGGGCCGCCCGCGTCGTCGCCGAGGCGATGGCCGTGCACACCGCGTCCCGGCGGGTCATGGAGAAGTGCGGGATGCGCCTCGTGCGCACGTTCCACGCCGACTGGCCCTACCCGATCCCCGGCGACGAGCAGGGCGACGTCGAGTACGCGATCACGCGCGCCGAGTGGGAGGCAGCCCGGCGCGGGTGACGGCGGGTGACGGCGGGCGACGCCGGGTCAGTCCTGGATCACCGAGAGCACGTTGCCCGCCGGGTCGGTGAACCACGCGATGAGCGGCCCGCCGCCCCGGAAGACGCCCTGGGCGTCGGTCTCGATCTCGGTGCCCTCGTAGTGCTCGAACGCGACGCCCCGCCCGGTGAGCCACGCGACCGCGGCCTCGACGTCCGGGACCGGGAAGTTCAGCACCGTGAACGTCGCGGGCACGTGGTCCGGCTTCGGGTAGACGAGCACGTGCGTGCCGCCGCCGAGCCGGAGCGTGAGCATGCCGTTCTCCTCGGTGACGTCGAGCCCGAGGGTCTCCGCGTAGAACGCCCGCGCGCGCGGGACGTCGTCGACCGAGAACCCGCTGAACGCCGTCGACTCCCGCAGCATGGTCGCTCCTCCCGGGTGCCGTGGCACCGTCCGCCGGGCCCGCGCCGGGGGGCGGGGCTCAGGGGGTAGACCGGCCCCCGCGCCCGAAGTCATCGGCGGCGCGCCGGAGGTCGTCGTCCGGCGCCGGCCGCGCACCGCGCCGTGGTGCCGCGCGCCGGAGGTCGTCGTCCGGCGCGAGCCCCCCGTCGTCGTCCGGCGCGTGCCCGCCGCCCTCCGGCGCATGCCGCGCGGCCTGCCGCACGGCCCACCAGCCCAGCAGCACCGACCCGAGCACCGCGACCGCGTTGTGCGCGTACTTCGGCCCGGCCGGCACGTCGCCGAGCGGCACGACGAGGAACCCGACCGCCGCCCGCGCGACGAGCGCCCCGGCGGCGACCGCGGCGACGTGGTGGAGCGCCCAGCCGTCCGCCCGCGACCACCGCCGCAGGCCGAGGACCGCCGCGACCAGGACGACCGCGGTCTGCGCGACCCCGGTCCACGTCTCGTCGGACAGCGTCACGAGCAGCCCGCCCACGAGCCCGGCCGCCGCGAGCACCGCCAGGGGCGGGACCCGACCGGCCCGGCGCTCGGCGACCCAGCGCCCGAGCCCGAACGCGGCGACGGCGCACAGCGCGGCGACCCCCCACGCCCCCGCGACCTGCGCCGTCGACGCGTGGTCGGTCTCGGTCTCGAGGTGGTCGACGTGGACCAGCAGCGCGGCGGCGGCGTACAGCAGCGCCGCGACGACGAGCCCGGGGGCGCGCAGCCAGGGCCGGCGGGCGGCGTCGGGCCGCAGCGCGTGCACCAGCGCGATCGGGACCGTGAAGCTCCACACGGCGTGCCCGACGAGGAAGTTGCTCGCGTTCGCGACCGACACGCCCCACGGCTCGACGAACGTCGCGCGCGCCGCCGCCTCCCAGCCCTCGATCTGCCGGTAGGAGAGGCTGAACAGCGACTGGTCGACGACCCCGGCCTGGACGACGCCGAGCGCCGCCGCGAGCGCGAGCACCCCCGGCCAGCGCAGCCCGGTCCGCACCGCGACCTCGCGCAGCAGCAGCGCGGGCGCGCCGTACAGCGGGACGAAGAACAGCAGGCCTGCGAGCAGCGCGGGCAGGTTCCCGGTGCTCGTGTCGTAGCCGACCAGGTACTCCGCCCCGACCGGCGAGAGCACCAGCAGGCCGGCCGCGAGCGCCCAGCGCACCCGGCGGCGAAGCGGTGGCGGCTCGGCGCCGACGCGCGCGGGTCCGACGATCCCCGCGCCGACGGGCTTCGTCCCCGGTCGCGGTCCCTGCTGCGGCCCGCGCTCCGGCCCGGGCCGCGGTCCTGGCTGCGGCCCACGCTCCGCGGCCGGCCGCGGCCCACGCTCCGACCCCGGCCACGATCGGCGCTCCCGCCCCGGCCGCGGTCCGCGCTCCCGCCCCGGCCGCGGTCCCCGCTGCTGCCCCGGCTGCCCCGGCTGCCGTGCGACGTCTCCCATGCCTCCGACGCTAGGAGCGCGCCCGACGCCCGGGCATCGGCCACCGGTCGGCGGGCTGCCGCCGGAGGTCGACGCGCGTCGCGCCCCGGGTCGGTGCACCGGTCCCGCCCCCGGGCAGGAGCGACCGCCGTCCGCCGGTTACCGTAGGGCGTGCCCGAGCCCCCAACCCTTCCCCGCCGCGTCGCCGTGCCGCTCGCGGCCCTCGCCGTCGTAGCCGTCGGGACCGCGGGCTGGGCGCTGCTGGGTCCCGGGCGGTCCTCGTCGCAGGCCGACGACGCGCCGTCCCGCACGGCCACCGCGACCCCGGCGCCCGCGTCCCCGGCCGCCACGTCCGCTCCCCCGTCCGCCGGCCCCACCACGCTGCCGGACCCGGACGCGCCGTCGATCGCGTTCTTCGGCGACTCCCTGACCGTGGGCGTCGGCGCGCCGCCCGAGCGCGGGTACGCGTGGCAGACGGCCGAGGCCCTCGGCTGGCCGATCGCGGTCGTCGACGGCGTCGGCGGCAGCGGCTTCCTCGCTCCCGGCGAGGGCGAGCCCATGCCCGACCGGGTCGACGACGTCGTCGCCGCCGCGCCCGAGGTCGTCGTCGTCGCGGGCGGCAGCAACGACGCGTTCCGCGGCTACGAGCCGGCGCAGGTGCAGGCGGCCGCGACCCAGCTCCTCACCGAGCTGCGCACAGGGCTCCCCGACGCGACCGTCGTCGTGCTCGGGCCGTTCGTGTCGGTGCTCCTCGGCGGCACGCAGGAGGACGCGATGACCGCGGCGGTGCGCGGCGCGGCCGAGGCGGCGGGCGTCCCGTTCCTCGACGCCGCCGAGCTGGTCGGCTCCGCGACGTCGGGCAGGCAGGGCCTGCGCCCCTACCTCAGCGCCGACGGGCTGCACCCCAACGAGACCGGGTACGGGGTGCTGGCCGGGGCGCTCGCGGAGCGGCTGCCCCCGCTCGTTCCCTGAGTCTTCACCCCCGGTGCGCCTTGTCCGCGCCGTCGCCGACCCCGTAGAACGGGACGAACCGGACATCGCACCGGGCGATGGCCGTACCCAGGGGGATGCACCTATGCGGAGAAGACTCGTCGCCGTGACCACCGTCGGGGCGCTCACGGCGTGCCTCGCGCTCGCCGGACCGCTCGCGGCCACCGCGTGGAGCGCACCACCGCCGGCCGGCTGGACGTCGGTCGACCTCGGGACGCTCGGCGGGCCGCGCACCGACGCGACCGACGTGAACGACAAGGGCCACGTCGTGGGGCAGTCCGAGACCGCCGGCGGCCTCCGGCACGCGTTCCTCTGGCGGGACGGCGTGATGACGGACCTGACTCCCGGCGCATGGCAGAGCGCGGCGACCGCGATCAACGAGCGCGGCGAGATCGCGGGCTACGTGCAGCTCGCGGAAGGCCAGCCGACGCAGGCCTTCCGCTGGTACCGCGGGACGACGACGCTGCTGCCGGGCACGGAGTACGGCTCCGAGATCAACGAGCGCGGTCAGGTCGGGGGCACCGCGCAGCCGTCCGAGGAGGACCCGTGGACGACCTCCCCGTTCGTGTGGACGTCCGGGACGCTCGTGGAGGTCGGGCCGGTGCCCTACCCCTCGACATGGACGTCGAGCGGGATCGTCGACCTCAACCGGTCGGGGACGGTGCTCGGCCGGACCGAGGACTTCGACGACCGCGAGGTCAGCTACGTGTGGCGCGACGGGACGATGACGCGCCTCGGCGAGGCGGACGGGCGGTTCTTCGCCACCGACCTGAGCGACCGCGGGCACGTCGTCGGCCGCGCCTCGGAGGCGGACCGGCTGCTGTCCGCGGTGCTGTGGCGCGACGGCACGGCCGAGGACCTCGGGACGCTGCCCGGCGACGTGTGGGCCAGTGCGAACTCCGTCAACGAGCACGACGTGGTCGTCGGCTGGAGCCAGGGTGCCGACCCCACGGACTCCGGCCGGCGCGCGTTCGTGTGGGCCGACGGGTACATGGACCCGATCGGCGTGCCGGACGGCGCCTGGAGCGAGGCGTCCGAGGTCAACGACCGCGGCCAGGTCTCCGGGCGGATCGGCTTCGCCCGGCCGGACGGCACCCCCGTGCAGCAGGCGTTCGCCTGGGTCGACGGCACGCTGACGCCGCTCGGCACCACGCACCGCGCGGTCGCCGTGACCGACCAGAGCGGAGCCGGCCACGTGCTGTCCATCGTGTACGACGACGGGGCGCGCGCGATCCTGCACGTGCCGCCCAAGCGCCGGTCCTGACCCGGAGCAGCGGGTGCGGGGCGGTCCCTCCGGCCGCCCGCACCCGCTGTCCCCCGCACGCACCGCCCCGGCCCCCTTCCGGCCGGGCGGCGCACGTCTCGGCGCGCGTCAGTCCGCGCGCGCCTCAGTCGGCCCGCACGACGGTGTCGCGCAGCGTCGAGCGCAGCAGCGGGCGGCTGGTCTCGGTCGCGGCGAGCATGAGCAGCACGCCGCCGGCGAGGAAGCCCAGCACGAGCAGCAGCCCCGAGCCGTCGGTCGCGCTCGCGGCGCCGAACACGAGCGCCGACAGCACGAGCGCGACGCCCGCCGAGGTGCCGGCCACGAGCAGGAGCGGCAGCAGCACCTCGCGCCGCCGGGCCGAGTCGAACAGCTCGACCGGGACGCCCGCGAGGCGCTGGAGGGCGTACTCGCGGCGCCGGTCCAGCACCGAGGCCGCCTGCTGGATCCCCGCCGAGACGGCCGCGACGGTGAACGAGATCGCGAGCGTCAGGAGGCCGCCGGTCACGACGTCCTGCAGCAGGAACCTCTCGACGGGGTCGCTGCTGATCGGGCTGGTCGAGGCGATCGCGGGCAGGATCGACAGGCAGCCGGCGACGAACGCGGCGAGGCCGAGCCCACCGACGACCCGCCAGGACGCGCGCGGGTCGTCGACGAGCCGCCGGGCCGCGAGCAGCGTCGCGGGGGTGCGCGCGCGCCACGCCATGACGCGGCCCGTGAGCCCGATGATCCAGGGCCCGACGAGGTTCAGCCCGGCGAACGCCAGCCCGAGCATCCCGAGCATGAACCCGTACACCACCGCGGCCTCCAAACCGCTGACCAGCTTGGTCACGGCGACGAACCCGCCGAACGCGACGAGCAGCAGCAGCGCGCGGTACCAGCGCATCGCGGGCGGCGTCTGGCGGCGCGCGACCCCGAGCGGCGAGACGACGACCCGGCGCAGCGACACGGTGCCGCTCAGCGCCGCGAGCAGCGGGACCCCGAGCAGCACCCCGGCGAGCGCCGGCAGACCGACCCACAGCTCGCCTGCGGTGAACGGCACGCCCTGGAACGGGATGCGCGTCCACACGGGCATCAGCGCCGCGTAGCCGACCGCGCCGACGAGCGCCCCGGCGAGCCCCTGCAGCGCGGTCTCCACGACCGTCAGGGCGACGACCTCGCCGGGGGTGACGCCGAGGAGCCGCAGCGTCGAGAGCCGGGCGTCGCGCCGGGAGACCCCCAGCCGCGCCGCGGCACCGCCGAGCGAGACCAGCGGGACCAGCAGGAGCACCCCGGCGATCGCGGCCATGATCACGTACGGCCCGGCGTCGAACCGGGTGAACGGTGCGGGCGGGTCGTCGGCGCGCGCCACGAAGCCGAGCAGGCCGCCCAGCACGCTGAGCGCGAACGCCGTCGTCACGGCGAACGCCGCGACCGCGAGCCCCGTGGTCAGCGACCCGCCCGAGCGGTGCAGCCGCGGGGCGAGCGCGAGCACGGCCCTCACCGGGCACCGCCGGGCGCGGACGCACCGGACGCAGGCCCGGCGGCGGGCTGCCCCGGCGCGGCGTCGGTCACGTGGCCGTCGCGCACGTGGATGCGGCGCGAGCACCACGCGGCGACCTGCTCGTCGTGCGTGACGAGCACGAGGCTGGCCCCGGCCGCGGCGGTGGCGCCGGTCAGCGCGCGCATGACGTCCGCGCCCGTGGACTGGTCGAGCGCCCCGGTCGGTTCGTCGGCGAACACGACCTCCGGCCCGGTGACGAGCGCGCGGGCGACCGCGACCCGCTGGGCCTCGCCGCCCGAGAGCTCGCCGGGTCGGCGGCCCTCCTTGCCCGCGAGCCCGAGCGCGGCGAGCCACTCGGCGGCCCGGCGCGTGGCCTCCGGGCGGGCGACGCCCTGCAGCATGAGCGGGAGCGCGACGTTCTCGACGGCCGGCAGCTCGCCGAGGAGCTGGCCGAACTGGAACACGAACCCGAGCCGGCGGCGGCGCAGCAGCGACCGGTCGCGCTCGTTCAGCGTGCCGATGTCGGTGCCGCCGAGCCGCACCGTCCCGGCGTCCGGCGCGAGGATCCCGGCGAGGCAGTGCAGCAGCGTCGACTTGCCCGAGCCCGACGGGCCCATGACGGCGACGGTCTCGCCCGCGGCCACGTCGACGTCGACGCCCGCGAGCGCCGTCGTGGCGCCGAAGCGCTTGACGACGCCGCGCGCCGAGAGACGCGGACTGCCCGGGGGGCCGCCCGGCGTCGGGTGCGGGGCTGGGCTGCTGTGTCCGGCTGCGGTTCGGGGCATGCCTCGACTCTTGCCGCCGTCGCCGCCCCGGGCGTCGCCGCACGGGTGGGTCCGCGCCGGGCCGGTGTCCCCCCACGGGCGCGCGGCCCGTCCCCCTGCGGGGGTGCGCCGGGTCCCCCTGCGGGGGCGGGACGGGTGCGCGCCTGCGGGCGCGGGACCCGTGCGCGCCTGCGGCTCGACCTGCGTGCGCCTGCGCGACGATGGGCTCATGACGAGCACGCAGCCCCGCCCCCCGGTCGCCCCGCTCGACGAGCCCGCCGCGGCGGCCCTGTGGCAGGACTACCTCGCCGCGCACCCCGAGCACGCGTGGGACACCCCGACGGTCGAGCACTTCGGCGACAGCGCACCGCTGGCCGACGAGCTGCTCGACCTCGTGCTGCACGGGCCGAAGCGCGCGACCGCGACGCTCCTGGCCGACTTCGCCGCCGAGGGCGAGCTACCCCCGCGCATCGGCTCGCACTGGGTCGCGTGCGACGGCGCGGGTCGCCCGAGGGTCGTGCTGCGCTCGGTCGAGCTGCGCGTCGGGCCCGTGCACAGCGTCGACGACGCGTTCGCCTGGGACGAGGGCGAGGACGACCGCACCCGCGCGACGTGGCTCGAGCAGCACCTGACGTACTGGCGGCGGACGTGCGCCGCGCGGGGCGTCGAGCTCGACGAGTCCGTCGAGGTGGTGTTCGAGCGGCTGCGCGTGGTGTGGCCGCCCGAGCACGCGGACTGACCGGCCCCGGGCGCCCCTACGACGCGAGGCCGACGTCGAGGAGCGTCTGGCGCACGGCCGCGACCTCGCCGGCGACGAACGCGTCGAGCTCCGGGCCGGTGAGGAACGCGTCGGACCAGCCGTGCTCGTCGAGCGCCGCGGTCCACGCCGCGGAGCCGTGCGCCGTGGTCAGCAGCGCGACGAGCTCGTCGACGCGCGCCTGCTCGAGCGTCCCCGCCGCCGCGACCCCCCGCCAGCCCGTGACGACCACGTCGACGCCCTGCTCGGTGAGCGTGGGCACGTCGGGCAGCGCGGGCGAGCGCTCGGCGCCCGAGACCGCGAGCGCGCGCAGGCTCCCCGAGGCCAGGAGGTCGGCGTGCTCCGAGACGTCGGCGACCGCGGCGCGCACGCTGCCGTCGAACAGGGGGTCGAACGACTCCCCCGCGCCCGACTGCGGGACGTAGCGCAGCCGGCTCGCCACGTCCGCCGCGGGGACGCCCGCCGCGAGGAGCATCCGGGCCGCGAGGACGTGGTCGGCGCTGCCGGCGGGCCCGCCCGCGATCGCGACGGCCGGGCCGTTCGCGACGACGTCGTCGAGCAGGTCGGAGACGGTCGTGTACGGCGAGTCGGCGGTCACGACGACGGCGAGGGGCTCGTCCGTGAGCCGCGCGAGGGGCGTGACGTCCTCGAGCGTCGCGGCGGCGTCGGTCAGCTCGACGGCGCCGACGAGCACGTCGCCGACGACGAGCAGAGAGTCGGGGTCGGCCTGGCCGACGAGCTGGGTGAGGCCCACGGTGCCGTCCGCGCCGCGGTAGTGAACGATGTCGACACCGTTTTCCACACCCTCGGCGGTGAGCACGTCGACCAGCGCCTGGCCCGTCGCGTCCCACCCGGTCCCGCGCTCGGACGGCACCATGATCGCGAGCGCGTCACCGGCCGCGGTGGTCTCCGCGACGGGTGCGGGCTGCGCGCCGCCTCGCCCGGCGGGCTCCCGCGTCGAGGCGTCCGGGCTGCACGCGGTCAGCGCGGACGCGAGCGCCAGCACGGCCGAGCCGAGGACGAGCCGGGTGCGCGCACGGGTGATGCTCCGCATCGATCCTCCTTGATCAGCGCGGCCGGTCGAGCCGGCCGCCACGGTGCGAAAACCTTATCGAAGCCTCCCGCGCTGACCTGGGGGTTTGCTGGTCATACCTTCTGGCGCCCCGCCGGGGTCGTCGACGTGGCGAGGTCGAGCAGGAGCACGTCGGAGCCGCCCTCGCGCCCGACCACGACGAACCCGCGCCGCTCGTACATCCCGCGCGCGAGGTCGTTGCCGTCCTCGACGCTCAGGCTCACGGCACGGGACCCCTGCGCGCGCACGGCGTCGAGGCACGCGTCGAGCAGCGCCGACCCGGCGCCCAGCCCGCGCCCCGGCGCGAGCACGCCGAGCGAGAGCTCGGGGACGTCCTCGGCGACGAAGCCCCACCCCGCCCGGTCCGCGGTGAGGAGCCGCACCCACGCCGCGCCGAGCGGCTCGCCCGCGTCGCCCACCGCGACGACCCCGACGTCGCCGGGCCGCCCCCAGCCCTCGACGTAGCGGGCGAGGTGGTCGTCGGTCCGCACGTCGGCGACCGTGACCCGCTGCTCGCCCGTCCAGTTCACCGCCTCGACCACGAGGTCCGTGAGCAGGTCGACGTCGGTCGGGAGAGCAGGTCGCAGCAGCATCCGGTCATGGTGCCCGACCGCGCCGGCGGATGCCCGAAAAATACGTTCGCAACCGCTGCATCCAGACGGGACCCCCGCGCCGTAGAGGTGGTGTCAGCACGTCAGCGCCCCCGCAAGGGCCCACACCCTGGAGCACCTCATGCGTACCCGACTGATCACCGCCGGCGCCGCCGGCCTCGCCCTCGCTGCCACGGCCGTCCTCCCCGCCTCGGCCGCGACCCCCGGCAACGCATCCCTGTCCGTGCTGCACGGTGTCCCCGGGCTCACGGTCGACGTCTGGGTCAACGGCGAGCGCACGCTGGACGACTTCACGCCGGGCACCCTTGCCGGACCCCTGGACCTCCCGCCGGGCACGTACAGCGTCGCGATCACCGCGGCGGACGCGGCCGACGCGAGCGCCCCCGCCATCGGCCCCGTCGACCTGGCGCTCGCGGCCGACACGAACTACACCGCGGTCGCCCACCTCGACGGCGCGGGCGCACCCACGGCGACGCTCTTCACCAACGACACCTCGACGATCGCCGCGGGCCAGGGCCGCCTCACGGTCCGCCACACCGCGGCCGCCCCCGCGGTCGACGTCCTCGCGGGCGGGACCGCCGTGATCTCGAACCTGTCGAACCCGAACGAGCAGAAGCTCGACCTCCCCGCCGGGACCGTCTCGGCCGCCGTGGCCGCCACGGGCACCACGACCCCGGTCATCGGCCCGGCCGACGTCCCCGTCACCGAGGGCACCAGCACCATCGTGTACGCGTGGGGCAGCCTCGAGGCGGGCAACCTCCAGCTCGCGGTGCAGACCATCGACGGCCTGCACTCGGCGCCGGGCGGCGTGCCGTCCGGTGAGCTCGGCCTGGCGAGCGAGACGCCGGCGACCTCGTGGGCGGTCGCCGCTGCGCTGCTCGCCCTCATGGGCGGCGTGCTCGTGGCCGCCCGTCGGCGGGTCGCTGTCGCGGTGACGCGCGACTGACCCGCCCGGGTGCGGCGCCCCGCTCCCCCGCGGGGGCGCCGCACCCACCCGACCGGTGGCGGTGGGTGCTCAGCGGCGGGCACCCACCGCCGCCTCCCCGTCGCGGGGCGGACGCCCGGGTCCCGGGTGGCCGCCCTCGACCCGTCCCCGCCGCTCCCCCGCTCGACCCGCACGCGGCTCCCGCCCCTCCCCAGCACAGCGAGGACACCCCGATGACCACCGACCGGACCACCCGACGCCCTGCGCACCGCGGCGCCGTGCGGCACGCGCCGGCCCTCGCTCTGCTCGTGTCGCTGGTCGTCACCGGGTGCGCCGCCGACCCCGAGCCGGTCGCTGCGACGCCCGCCCCGACCGCGAGCCCCACCCCGACGGCGGCCCCGCAGGAGCCCGTGCTCGACGTGCCGCTCCAGCCCGCGACCCTCGGCGCGCAGCCCGCCGCCGACGCCCGCCGCCCCGTCGACCTCGTGATCCCCGACCGCGCGATCCAGGTCCCCGTCGACCCGGTCGGCGTGGCCGAGGACGGCCAGATGGAGATCCCCCCGCTCGCCGAGCGCGCCGGCTGGTACCGCTTCGGCTCGAGCCCCGGCGACCCGTCCGGCACCGCCGTCGTGGCGGCCCACGTCGACTCGGTCGCCTCCGCGGGCCTCGGCCCCTTCGCGAAGCTCGGCGACGTGCAGCCGGGCGACGTCGTGGACGTGACGCTCGACGACGGGACCGCCGTCCGGTACGCCGTCGTCGACGTCGTCCGCGTCCCCAAGGTCGAGGCCGTGTGGGACCAGGTCTTCGTGCGCGACGGCCCGCCGCGCCTCGTCCTGGTCACGTGCGGCGGGGTGTTCCAGCGCGAGGTGGGCTCCTACACCGACAACGTCATCGTCACGGCGGAGCCGGTCGGTGCATGATGTCCGTGCTAGCGGGCGCGCCATCGGCACGGCGCGCGACCACTGCGCCGCTGAGGAGGAGGTCCCCGCTGTCCACGCCCTCGCCGGTCACGCACCTGCGCACACCCCCTGAGTGGGACGACGACGCGGTCGCCCGCGCGTTCGCGGCCGGGGACGAGCTCGCCCTCGCCGAGGCGTACCGGCGCTGGTCCGCGTTCGTGCACACGCTCGCGCTGCGCTCGCTGCGCGACGCGACCGACGCCGAGGACGTGACCCAGCAGGTCTTCGTGAGCGCGTGGCGCGGACGCAGCGGGTACGACGCGAGCCGTTCGCCGCTGCGGGCCTGGCTCACCGGGATCACCCGCAACGCGATCGCCGACGTGCACGCCCGCCGGGCCCGCGACCAGCGCGACGCCCTCGCCGTCGCCGCGACGACGCCCCCCGCGCCCGAGCCCGAGACCGCGCAGCTCGCGGAGCGCCTGACGATGGCCGAGGAGCTGGACCGGCTCGGCG
>NZ_BJLR01000008.1 GCF_006538745.1 Cellulomonas cellasea
CTCGGCGAGCCGCAGCGCACGATCCTCGCGCTCGCGTTCTACGACGACCTGACGCACGACGAGATCTCCCG
Organism: Cellulomonas cellasea; assembly: GCF_006538745.1. GTDB lineage: Bacteria > Actinomycetota > Actinomycetes > Actinomycetales > Cellulomonadaceae > Cellulomonas_A > Cellulomonas_A cellasea. Next base: position 72 of record NZ_BJLR01000008.1, read on the forward strand.
GCGGCTCGCGCTGCCGCTCGGGACCGTGAAGAGCCACATCAGACGCAGCCTGCTGCGTCTGCGCGACAGGTTGGAGGTGGTGGAAGGTGGAGCACGTTGACCCGGAGGTCCTCGCGCTGGCGTCGCTGGGCGAGCCGCTCGACGAGCACGAGCGCGAGCACCTCGCCACCTGCCCGCAGTGCTCCGACGAGGTCGCCGCGCTGTCCGAGGTCGTCGCCGTCGGCCGCTCGTCGGCGCCCGGCGACACGCTCGTCGCACCGCCCCCGGCCGTGTGGGGCCGGATCCGCGACGAGCTCGGGCTCGACCCCGCGCTCGTGCCCGGGGGTTCCGGCCCCGCGACCGGGCCCGCCACCGGCACGGGCGGCGGCGCCGGGGCTGCGGCGCCTGGCTCCTCGGTGACGGTCTCCTCGACGGCGGGGTCCCCGGCTGCGGGCGACCCGACCTCGGGTGCCGGGACCGCCGGAGAAGACCCGTCCCCGGCGGACGGCGCCTCCGCGGGCGACGGTCTCGCGCCGGTCGTCGCGCTGCGGCGCCGGCGGACGGCGTGGGTCGCGGCAGCGGCCGCGGCGGGCCTCGTGGTCGGCGCCGTCGGTGGTGCCGTATGGATGGACCGCCTCCGGGCCGACGAGCGTGCGGCGGTCGTCGCCGAGGTCGCGCTCGACGCGTTGCCCGGCTGGTCCGCGAGCGGGGACGCGTTCGTCGAGCAGGCCTCCGACGGCACCCGGACCCTCGTCGTCACGCTCGAGGGCGAGGTGGACGACGGCGGCTACCGCGAGGTCTGGCTCATCGACCGCGACGTCACCAAGCTCGTGAGCCTCGGCGTGCTCGAGGGGTCCGACGGCCGGTTCTCGATCCCCGCGGGGCTGGACCTCGCGGAGTTCCCGGTCGTCGACGTGTCGGAGGAGCCGTTCGACGGCGACCCCGCGCACTCGGGCGACAGCATCATCCGGGGCGTCCTGCCCGCGTGACCGGCGCCTGACCGGCCGGCCGACGACGGCGGGCCGCGGTCGCTGGTCGGCGGCGGCGCGCGCCGCGGTCGGCGGTCGGGCGCGTCGCGTGCGCCGACCCGGCGGGCGGTCGGGTCGCTGCGGGCGGTCAGGTGGCGGCGGTCGGCTCGTCCTCCTCGGTCATCGGCGGCTCGCCCTCGTGCGAGTCGGGCAGCGGGTCCGGGTCGACGGCGAGCGTCGGCAGGTCGGGCTGCTGGGGGTCGAAGCTCTCGGGGATGTTCTCGCTCATGCGTCCACGCTGGCACCGCGCGCGGGCGTCCGCATCCGCACGGCAGAGCGGCAGCGAACGCCGGACGCCCCACACCCGATGCCGGACGCCAGACGCGATACGGGTGGAGGAGCGCCATAGCCCGACGCTAGGTCGCGCCCATAGTTCGACACTATGAGGCCATGCGCAGCCTGGCCTACCCGCTGCCGCTCCGCACGGGCACCGTGGTCACGTGACGCTCGCACCCCCGCACCTCGGCCCGCGCCCGGCTCCGGGACCCACCGGGACACCGGCCGCAGCACCGACGGCGGCCGCGGTGCGGGTGCCACAACCCGCAGCCGCAGCCGCAGCTGCACCGGCACCGGCACCGGCACCGGGCAGCGTCCCTGCGAGCGTTCGGGCGACCGTCCCCCGCACGAGCCGCGCCCTCCTCCGCGCCCCCGCACGCCTGCGCACCCTGGCCCCCGGCCTGCTCGCCGTCGCGGGCCTCACCGCGGCGTGCCTCCTCGCGGCCAGAGCCGTGCCCGCGGTCTCGCCGCTCCTGCTCGCGATCGTCGTCGGGGCCCTCGCCCGCAACGCCGGGGTGATGCCCGCCGTCGCCCGGCCCGGGGTCGCGTGGGCCGCGCGTCACCTGCTGCGGGCCGGCGTCGTGCTGCTCGGGCTCCAGCTCTCGGTGCCCGCGGTGCTCGCGCTGCGGCCCGGCGAGGTCGTGCTCGTCGTCGTCACGGTCGCCGCGACGTTCACCGCGACGCGCTGGGCCGGCGCCCGCCTCGGTGTCGACCGCCGCACGACGCTCCTCGTCGCGACGGGCTTCTCGATCTGCGGCGCCGCGGCGGTCGCGGCGATGAGCGCAGCCGTGCCCCCGGACCGCCCGCGCCCCGGCCGGGGCACCGGCACCGGCACGAGCACCGCCACCCGCACGGGCACGCGCACCGGCACCGGCACCGGCACAACAGACCACGCGCCCGCCGGCCCGGACCGGCCCGACGACGCCGTCGCGACCGCCGTCGCGATGGTCACGGTCTTCGGGTCGCTCGCGCTCGTCGCGATGCCGCTCCTCCAGGCGCCGCTCGGCCTCGACGACCGGCAGGTCGGGGTGTGGATCGGGGCGTCGGTGCACGAGGTCGCGCAGGTCGTCGCGGCCGCCTCGGCGGTCTCGGGGGCGGCGCTCGCGGTGGCGGTCGTCGTCAAGCTCGCGCGGGTCGCGCTCCTCGGCCCGCTCGTGGCCGTCGTCGCGGGTCTCGAGCGGCGACGCGAGCGCACCCGCACGCGCACGGCAGCGGACCCGCGGGACCCGGCCGACCCCGCGGCGCCGGGGCTGCGACGCCCGCCGCTCGTCCCGCTGTTCGTGCTCGGCTTCCTCGTGGCGGTGGCCGTCCGCGGCGTCGGCGTGCTCCCCGACGCCGCGCTCGACGGCGCCCGGGTCGCGGGCACGGCGCTGCTGACGGCGGCGATGCTCGGGCTCGGCGCCGACGTGCACGTGCCCACGCTGGTCCGCACGGGCGGGCGGGCGTTCGCGCTCGGTGCGGTGTCGACCGCGGTGACGACGACGGTCAGCCTCGCGGGCCTCTACCTGCTGGCCTGACCCACCATCGCGACGAGCTCGCGCGCGGCCGGGCTGAGGTCGCCGTGCGTCCGGGTCACGAGGCGCAGGCGCCGGCCGAGGTCGAGGCCGTCGGTCGGCACCCGCACGAGCGTGCCGTGCGCGAGCTCCGCGGCGACGGCGAGGTCGGACACCACGCCGACCGCGTCGCCCTCGTGCAGCGCCGCCTTGACCGCCGCGGTCGACCCGAGCTGCGGCAGGTCCGCCGGCAGCGCCTCGCCCGCCGCCTCGATCGCGCGCTCGAGGGTGTCGCGCGACCCCGAGCCCTTCTCCCGCAGCACGAGCGAGCCGGTCGCGAGGTCGCGCGCGGTGACCGGCCGCCGGCGCCGGGCCCACGGGTGCTCCGGGTCGACCACGACGACGAGCTCGTCGCGCGCGACCGTGCGCATCCGCAGCCCGCGCAGCACCTCGGTGCCCTCGACGAAGCCGACCTCGGCCTCGCCGTCGAGCACCGCCCGCATGACGCCAGCGGAGTTCCGCACGATGAGCTCGACGGCCGCGGGCGTGCGCTCGGTGGCGTCGCTGCTGCGGCGCCGGCGCCACGCCCCGAGCCAGCCGGGCACCAGGTGCTCGGCGATCGTGAGCGAGGCGGCGACGACGAGGTGCGCGGTGCCGCCCTGGCCCCGCAGCGCCGAGACGCTCGCCTCGAACGCGTCCGACGCGGTGAGCACGTCGCGCGCCCACGCGGCCGCCGCGGTGCCGTCCTCCGTGAGCACGGAGCCGCGCGGCGAGCGGTCGACGAGCCGCAGCCCGAGCGTGCGCTCGAGCCGCCGCACCCCGGCGGAGACGGTCGGCTGGGAGTGCCCGAGCGAGCGAGCGGCGGCGCTGATGCTCCCGCTGGTGTCGATCGCGACGAGCAGCTCGAGCGACGTGAGCGAGGTCCGGGCCATCGATCGAGCCTATGCCCGGCCGGTGACGCCGGACCGGCGGGGGCGGCGGTGGCTGCCGCCGGCGCCCGATCGCGCGGGGCGTCAGGCGCCGCACACCTCGCGCACCGAGCGCCCGATCGCCGGCTCGATCTCGTCCGCGGTGAAGCCGAACGGCTCCGACAGCTCCGCGACCGTGCCGTCGCGCAGGAGCCGGCGCAGGTCACGGCCGAACGGGACGGCGAGCGCGGCGTCGGTGGGCCGGAACGCGAACGCGGAGAAGCGCTCGGCTCCTCCCGGGACCGCGAACACCCCCGCGACGCGCATCCGGCTGCCCGGGTCGCGCGCCATCCAGCGCACCGCGACCGAGCTCAGCGCGACGACGTCGACCACGCCGCCGAGGAGCGCCACGCGCAGGCTCTCGAGGTCGGGCAGCGCGAGGACCCGCACCGGTGCCAGGCCGAGCGCCGCCAGGTCGCCCTCCTCGACCGAGCCGGCGAGCACGCCGACCCGCAGGTCCCCCGCCGCGACGACGGCCTCGTAGGAGCCGAGCTCGCGGTCGTCCTCGGCCCGCACCGCGAAGCCCTGCTGCAGGCAGTTCACCGGGTCGGAGAACCGGACCTGCGCGCAGCGGTCGCGCGTGACGACGATGCCCGCGGCGATCACGTCGAACGCCCCGCCGAGGAGTCCCGGGATCAGCCCGGTGAAGTCCGTCACGACACCCTCGACCTCGTCGACGCCGAGGCCCGCGAGCACCGCGCGCGCGACCTCGACGGACTGGCCGGTCGGCCGCGCCTCGTCCGTCATGAAGCCGAACGGCTGCTCGTTGGCGATGCCGAGCCGCAGGAAGCCCGCCCGGCGCCCCGCGGCCAGCAGGTCGTCGCCGCGCGCGCACCCGCCGAGCAGCGCCGCCCCCGCCGACGCGACGCCCGCGGCGAGCACCGAGCGGCGGCTGATCACCGGACGCCCGCGGGGGCCTCGTGCCCGGACGCCTGCCCCGCGTGCCCGTCGGCGGACATCGCCCCGGCGAGCGTCCCGGGCCGGCCGAACACGTACCCCTGCGCGAGGTCGCACCCGAGCGTCCGCACGTGGCGCAGCAGCTCGACGTCCTCCACTCCCTCCGCGACGACGTCCGCGCCGAGCGCCCGGCCCACCGCGACGACCGCGCGGACGATGTGCGCCGCGCGCTCCGCGGCCTCGGGCGACGGGTCCGCGAGCCCCTGGACGAACGCCCGGTCGATCTTGAGCAGCGTCACGGGGTAGTCCCGCAGGCGCGCGAACGACGAGTACCCGGTGCCGAAGTCGTCGACGGCGACCCCGATCCCGGCGTCCCGCAGCGCGACGAGCGTCGGCAGCACCCGCTCGTCGTCGGCCAGCACGCTCTCGGTGACCTCGATCCCGAGCCAGCGCGTCGGCACGTCGAGCTCGCGGAGCAGCTCGACGATCCCGGCCGCGACGTCCGGCCCGGTGAGCTGGCGCGCCGAGACGTTGACCCACATCCGCACGTCGCTCGAGGTCCGCCGGTTGTGCTCGGCGACCGCGACGACCGCGTCGTGCATGATCCACCGGCCGAGCCCGACGATGAGCCCGGTCTCCTCGGCGACCGGGATGAACTCGCACGGCGGCACGTTCCCGCGCGTCGGCGTCGACCACCGCATGAGCGCCTCGACCGCGATCGCCTGCCCGGTGCGCAGGTCGACCTCGGGCTGGTACGCGACACCGAGCTCGTCGCTGCCGGCGGCCCGCCGCAGGTCCGCCGCGAGCTGGAGCCGCTGCCGCGCGGTGTCGCCGAGCCCCTCCTCGAACCACCGGAAGCACGCCCCGCCCGCCGCCTTCGCCCGGTACATCGCGACGTCCGCGAGCCGCAGCAGCTCGTCCCAGTTCTGCGCGCGGTCGCCGCTGTGCACGACGCCGAGGCTGCAGCCGACCGTGAACTCCTCGTCGTGCAGCACGAACGGCTCGTCGAACGCCTCGACCACCGCGCGGGCGAGCTCCTCGGTGCGGGCGCGGCTCGTGTCCGGGACGACGATGACGAACTCGTCGCCGCCGAGCCGCCCGACGGTCCCGCCGCGCGGGCTCAGCCGCTCCGCGCGCTGCGCCGCGAGCACGAGCAGCTCGTCGCCGAGGCCGTGCCCGTAGGAGTCGTTGACGAGCTTGAACCGGTCGAGGTCGAGCAGCAGGACCGCGACGCCGCGCCCGCGCGTGCCCAGCATCCACTCGGCACGCTCGCGCACGAGGACCCGGTTCGCGAGCCCGGTCAGGGGGTCGTGCATCGCGGCGTGCCCGAGCCGGCGCTCGGCGTCACGGCGCCGGGTCATCTCGCGCGCCGCGACGAGCACCGACTCGACGCCGTCGTCGAGCGGGCGCTCGGGCACCGCGCGCAGCTCGTAGAACAGCGGCCCGACGTCGACCGACGCGGTCCGCGACCCGGCCGCCGCCTCGGCCCCCCGCCCGGCGCCCCGCTCCCGCCGCCCCCGCCGCACCGGCGGCCGGCTCCGCCCCGCCGCCCGTGACCTGCGCCGCGAGGTCCGCGACCGCGGCGAGCAGCGTGTGGTGCGTGCCGAGCTCGGCGACGGGCCGCCCGGGCCAGTCCGCGGGCAGCGGCACGACGTCGAGCAGCGCCTGGTTCGCGAACAGCAGCCGCCCGTCGGAGCTCACGCGGGCGAGCGCGTCGGGCGTGCTCGACGTGATCGTCTCGAGCTCGCGCGTGCGCCGGTGCAGGTCCCGCGTGCGCGCCTCGGCGGTCGCGACCGCACGCCGCTCGGCGTCGGCCTGCACGACGAGCACGAGCGCCGCGAGCGCGGTGATGACGAGCCCCGCGGCGAGCACCGGCAGCGACACCCAGGGGGCGACGCGCGTCGAGGAGCCCGTGAGCGTCCAGGTCCGGTCGAGCAGGTCGACGTCGACGGCGGTCGCGTCGGCGGGCTGCGCACCCGGTTCCGCGACGGGGCCGCTGGTGGAGAACGTGGCGAGCTCGAGGTCCAGCTCCTCGTCGACCACGTCGACGGCGACGCCCGGGTGCAGGTGGCGCATGCACTCGCCGAGGAACGAGTCGATCCGGAACGTCACGACGGTCCACCCCGTGAGCCGCGCCCGGCGCGCGTCGACCGTGCCGGGCGGCTCCTCGCCGTCGCCGTAGACCGGCACCGCGACCGCCGACTCCGCGGCGCCCCTCCCCGTGGCCGACGACCAGAACGGTGCGCTGAGCCGCGCCTCGCCGCTGTCCCGCGCCGCCGCGAGCGCCCGCCCGACCTCGTCGACGCCCACGCCGTCGAGCAGCACCGAGCTCCCGTAGGACGCGAACTGCCGCACCACGGCCCCCGCGCCGGACGCGCCGGCCTGCGCACCCGCGCCGGGCGCCTCTGCGTCGAGCAGGTCCAGCGGGTCGATGTCGAGCGGCACCGCACCGGTCGCGCGGTCGTCCGCCGTCCCGGGCCCGACCCACAGCACGGCGCGCGTCGCGACGGAGCGGTCCTGCACGTCGAGCGCCTGGACGCGCCGCTGCCACACGTCCGGGTCCGCGGGGGCGTCCGGCGGGCCGACGAGCGTCGCGGCGAGCGCGATCCCGCGCTGCACGTCCAGGCGCGTCGGCAGCGCGTTCGAGGCGATCGCGAGCTCGCTCGCCACCTCGACCCGCTCGTGGTCGCGCAGGCGGTGCTCGTCGAGCGCGGCGGACGCGATCGAGAGCGCGACGCCCACGGGCACGGCGATCGCCGCCGCCCAGTGCATGCGGCGCCGGCCGGGTCGCGTCGGCACGGCAGATCCCATCGGCGAGCCCCCTTCGCCGGGCGCGCCAGTCGTCGCCCCCACCCCATTGATAACCGTGCCGGGAGCGGTGCGACAAACACGGCGCCCCGGATCGGGGCAGAACGGACGACGCGCACCCGAAGTTCACCCGCTCGGCGCAGGCGGCGGCGACCGGCGGCCCGTGCGCGCGCCGCCGGTAGGCCGTCCGGGGTCGTCCGCGTGTCCACTGCGCGCGCCCGCCCTCCGGGCGCCCGCCTGTGCACCTAGACTCGCGCCCGTGATCTTCAAGGCTGTGGGCGAGGGCAGGCCCTACCCGGACCACGGGCTCGTCACGCCCCGCGAGTGGGGCACGGTCCCACCCCGTCAGGTGCGCCTCGACGAGCTCGTGACGACCAAGCGCACCCTGAACCTCGACAACCTCCTGTCGGAGGACTCGACGTTCTACGGCGACCTCTTCGCGCACGTCGTGCAGTGGAAGGGCGTGATGTACCTCGAGGACGGCCTGCACCGTGCCGTGCGGGCCGCCCTCCAGCAGCGCCCGATCCTGCACGCGCGGGTCCTGGTGATGGAGTCGTGAGCGTCGACCCGGACCGCGCCCGCCAGCTGCGCCGGCGCCAGGTGCACGAGCGCCAGGCCGTCGTGTTCGGCGTGCTGCTCGCGTCGCTCGCGCTCGCGGGCCTCGGCGCGGCGGCCGTCTACACCGACACGGTCGACGTCCCGTTCCTCGCGCGCGACTTCTCGACGCCGACCCCGACCGCGGGCCTGGCCGTCGTCGCGCCCTGCCCGCCCGCCGGTGCGATGCCCGCGGCGCCCGGCGCGGTCACGGTCAACGTCTACAACGGCTCGGGCCGCCCGAACCTCGCGGGCTCGACGCTCGGGGACCTCACGACGCGCGGCTTCGTGGCCGGCGCCACCGGGAACGCGGCGCCGCTCAAGGGCGTCGGGCGGATCTCGTACGGCGCGGCGGGCGTGGCGTCCGCGTACGCGCTGTGGGACCACATCGACGAGGTCGAGCTCCAGCTCGACGCCCGTGCGGACGCGACCGTCGACCTGGCGCTCGGCGAGGGCTTCGAGGGGCTCGTCCCCGCGGACGAGGTGCTCGTCGACGCGGCCGCGCCGATCCCGGCGCCGACCGGCTGCGTGCCGCTCGAGCAGATGACGCCCGTGCCCGTCGTCGGCCCCGCTCCCGCGGCGGCCGAGGGCGAGGCCGCCGCCGGCTGAGCCGCGCGGCGCCGCGTCGAGGGGCACCCGCACGGGCACCCCTCGACGGGCTCGTCAGTGCCGCAGCTCGTCGCCGCCCGGGACGGACGCGGGGCTCGCGGGCTCGTCGTGCGTCCCGCGCCACCGCGAGAGCGTGCGCATGAGGTGGTAGATCCCGATGGCCGCCGCGGTGCCGAGCGCGATGCCCTCGAACGCGAGGTCGCCGGGCGTCCACGAGTAGTTCGCGATGCCGACCACGAGCGCGACCGCGGCGGTCGTGAGGTTCACCGGGTCGGAGAAGTCGACGCGGTTCTGCACCCAGATGCGCGCGCCGAGGATGCCGATCATCCCGTAGAGCATGGTCGTGGCGCCGCCGAGGACCCCCGCGGGGATCGTCGCGACGAGCGCCCCGAACTTCGGCGACAGGCTCAGCACGAGCGCCGCGCCGGCCGCGACCCAGTAGGCCGCCGTCGAGTACACCTTGGTCGCGGCCATGACCCCGATGTTCTCGGCGTACGTCGTGGTGCCCGAGCCGCCGCCGGCGCCCGCGAGGGTCGTCGCGAGTCCGTCCGCGAGCAGCGCACGCCCCGTGAGGTGGTCGAGGTCGGTGCCCGTCATCGCGGCGACCGACTTCACGTGCCCGACGTTCTCGGCGATCAGCACGAACACCACGGGCACGAACAGCCCGAGCACCGCGGGGTCGAACGTCGGCGTCGTGAACGTCGGCAGGCCCACCCACGCGGCGTCCTCGACGGTCGTGAAGTCGACCTGGCCCTGCAGCACCGCGGCGACGTACCCGACCACCACGCCGACGAGGATCGCGAGCCGCCCGAGCAGCCCGCGGAACAGCACCGTGACGAGGATGATCGCGAACAGCGTGACGATCGCGGTGACCGGCGCCTTCTGCACGTTGCCCCACGCCGCGGGCGCGAGGTTGAGGCCGATGAGCGCGACGATCGTGCCGGTCACGACGGGCGGCATCACGACGTCGATCCAGCGTGCACCGGCGAGGTGCACCACGAGGCCGACGACCGCGAGCAGCGCCCCGGTGACGAGCACGCCGCCGAGCGCGACGGACTGCCCGCCCGACGCGGTCGCCGCACCGATGGGCGCCAGGAACGCGAAGCTCGACCCGAGGTAGCTCGGGAGCCGGTTGCCGGTGATCAGCAGGAAGCCGACCGTCCCGACCGCCGAGAAGAACAGCGTCGTCGCGGGCGAGAACCCGGTGATGAGCGGGACGAGGAACGTCGCCCCGAACATCGCCACGACGTGCTGCATGCCGATGCCGACGGTCCGCGGCCAGCTCAGGCGCTCGTGCGGCTCGACGACGGCGCCCGGGCGGACGGTCCGGCCGTCGCCGTGCAGCTGCCATCCGGCGAACCGCCGACCGGTCGTGCTCGTGCTCACGTGGTGCTCCTTCTGCTGTCGCGGGCGCCCGCGCACCGGCGGCACCGGTCGCGGCGGGGCTCAGCGAAGACTAGCGACGGCAGCGCCCGGCCGTGCGGGACCGTCCTCCGCGCGGCGCTAGGGTGTGCTCGCCCGGCGCAGCACGACGCCCGGACCCGCCCCAGCACCGCCCGGAGGTCCCCGTGCGCACGCCCACGCACCTGCGCTCGCGCGCCGCGCAGGTCGTCGCCCTCGTCGTCGCGTTCGTCGCCGTGCACGCCTGGCTCGCGTGGCTCGGCGCGGTCCGGCTCCCGCTCGAGGCCTTCTACGACCTCGAGCTCTACCGGTTCTGGATGTGGCAGGGCCTCGAGACGGGCACGTGGCCGGTGCTCGACGGCGACTGGGTCTACCCCGCGGGGGCGCTCGTGCCGCTCGTCGTGCCGGGCCTGGTCGACGCGGTGGACACCCGGACGTACATGCTTGCGTGGGCCGCGCTGGTCACGGTCCTGAACGGGCTCGCGCTGATGCTCCTGCCCCGCCCGCGCCGGGGCGCCTCGACCGCCGGCGCGTGGTGGTGGCTCGCGTTCCTGGCCGCCCTGGGGCCGGTCGCGATGGGCCGCCTCGACGCGGTCGTCGCGCCGCTCGTCGTCGTCGCGCTCGTGCTCGCCGCGCGCCGGCCCGCGGTCGCCTCGGCGCTGCTCACGTTCGGCGCGTGGGTCAAGGTCGCGCCCGGTGCGCTGCTGCTCGCGCTCGTGCTGGTCGCGCGGCGCCCGTGGCGCGACGTCGTGCTGCCGCCCGCGGTGGTGTGCGCGGTCGTGGTCGGCGCCGTCGCGCTCGGGGGCGGGCTGCCGCACCTCGGCAGCTTCCTGACCGAGCAGGGCGCGCGCGGGCTGCAGGTCGAGTCCGTCGGCGCGACGCCGTGGATGGTCGCGGCGCTCGTGACCCCGAGCGTCGAACGGAGGCTCAACGAGGAGCTCGTGACGTACGAGGTGCACGGCCCGGGCGCGCAGCTCGCGGCCGACTCGCTCGGGCTCGCGCTGGTCGTCGCGCTCGCGGCCGTGACGGCTCTGCTGTGGTGGGCACGACGACGCGCCGGCACCTCGGTCGCCGTGGAGGCGTTCGTGGTGCGCGGCGCGCTGCTCGTGGCGACGACCCTCATCGTGTTCAACAAGGTCGGGTCGCCGCAGTTCGTCGGGTGGCTCGCGCCGCCCGTGGTGGTCGCCCTCGCCCTGCGGCTGCGGGGCTGGCAGGTGACCGCGGTGCTCGTGCTCGTGGTCGCGGCCCTGACGCAGGTCGTGTTCCCGACCGGGTACGACTCCCTGCTGGGCGGCGACCCGGTGGTCACGGTCGCGCTCGTGCTGCGCAACGCCCTGCTGGTCACCCTCCTGGTGGTGACGGCGCGTGCCGTCGTCCACCAGGAGGGCCGACCTCAGGAGGCGGGGAGCGAGGGGACCCCGCCGGACTCCACCGCGGCGATCCACGCGAGCAGGTAGGCCCGCGAGTTGCCGTCGTCGATCCACTCGTCCGAGAGCTTCAGGGACTCGTCCCACGCCGTCGCGGCGTCCTCGGGCCCGGCCAGCGCCGAGTACGCGAGGATGTAGTCCGAGAACTTGGCCTCCCAGCCGTCCGGCGTGCCCTCCGCGACACGTGCCCGGATGCCCTCCGGGTCGCCCGCGAGGTAGCCCGAGACCGGGCTCATCGGCAGGAGCAGGATGCCGAGCATCGCGCCCGGGTCCGGGCTGAACCAGGTGGCGTAGTCACGCTTGCCGCCCCAGTTGAGCGAGACGACCTCGTGCTCGAAGCCCTCGAAGACCGGGTGCTCGAGGTCCGGGTCGGTCCAGTACGCCTTGGTCGAGGCGGCCTCGGCCGAGGTCAGCCACGTGGCCTGCACCCCGAGCTCGTCCTGGCCCGACGTCGCGGCCCACAGGCCCAGCCCGTTCCAGGCGTTGATCGCCTCGGAGCTCGACTCCTGGTTGTTGCCGTCCGCGAACGGCGACGTGCCCGACGCCCACGCGTGGCCCGCGTACACGTCGAAGTTGCGCAGCTCGGGGAACCACTCCGACGCGGTGACCGCGGCGATGTCCTGCGCGAGCACGTCCATGACCGGCGCGAGCTGGTCCCTGAGGCCCTCGTCGTCGGCCGCGAGCAGGCCCGCCGCCGCGAGGAAGTAGCCGTAGTGGAAGTGGTGGTCGTTGAACTCGTCCGACCCGAAGGACGGCGTGAGCCCGACGACACCCTTGGCCGCGTCGTCGTACACGAAGCAGCGTGCGTCCTCGGTCGCGCAGCGCGCCGGGTCCGCCCACTCCAGGAGCGTCTCGGTGACCTTCTCGCGGAGCGGGGCCACGACGTCCTCGGCCCCGACCTGCTCGCCCAGCACGACGAGCGTCGCGGCGCGGTTGAGCGCCTTGCCGCCGAAGTACGTGTCGGACGGGAACGGGACCGTGGACTCGACGTCCTTCGCGACCTGCTCGCGGATGACCGTGAGCTTGTCCTCGGGGACGTCGGCCAGGTCGAGCTCGCCCTGCGGCTCGACCGTCGGCGCCCACGTGGTGAGCGTCGAGCCGGCGCAGAGCTCGAGCGTGCCGTACACGCTCGCGTACTCGCCGATCGCGCAGTCCGCCCGCTCGGGCTGCTCGCCCAAGCGGTGGTGCGGCATCGTCACGTACGCGGACGGGCTGCCCGACGCGGTGACGTAGCCGATCGTCGTGCGGGCGACCTGCTCGTTGACGCCGTAGGACAGCTCCGACCCGACGACCGGGTCGGCCGCCGCCGCGGCGAGCGCCGTGAGCGCCTCGTCCGACGCGTCCTGCGGCAGCGGGTAGACCGTCGCCGAGGCGCCGGCCTCCAGCGTCACGCTGCTGCCCTCGAGCGCGCCCTCGGGCGTCACGAGGCCGTAGTCCGAGCCGTCGGTCGTCGCGGTGGCGACGCTCGTGCCCTCGGCGGCCGTCGCACCCGCGGCGGGCGTGAACGCCGCGTCGAGCGTGAGCGACGCCCCCGAGTCACCGGCCGTGAACGACGCGAACGGCGAGCCCTCGGCGATGACCACGGTGCCGAGCACCGCGCCCTCGCCGTCGAGCAGCTCCATCGAGACGGTCGCGGTGTCGTACGCGCTGATGCGGACGTCCTGCGCGCCAGCGTCGACCGTCACGCCCGGGACGTGCGGCGCGACGATGGCCTTCTCGCTCGTGACCGGCTTCGGCATCCCGACGCCGAACCCGGAGTCGGTCAGGCCGAACGACGCCGGCAGCGGGAACACCGGCTGCGGCTCGTCACCGAAGACGAGGCCGCTGAACCAGCGGTTCGTGGGGGGCACGAGGCCCTCGGCGAGGCGGACGGGGGCGATCTTGGCGACCGCCTTCTGCTCCAGGCCCTCGACGAGCGCCTGGGTGTCGACCTCGGGGAGGTCTGCGTCCTCCGGACCCTCGACGCTGGCCGCTCGCGCGACCCCCGCCTGGTTGGTGCTGCCGCCCGTCCCGCGGCCTCCGAGGAGGACGACCGCGGCGACCACGACGGCGACGACTGCGGCGACGATGCCGATGACGGTCCCTCGACGGGCCGTCACTCACCGCTCCCGAAGAGGCCCTTGACGGACGTCGAGACGCCGTCGAAGACCTCGTTCACGGAAGCCTGCACGTCGGTCACGACGCCGTCGTTCTGGAGCTGGAGCTCCGCGTTCACGGGGGTGCCCGCGGCCATGAGGCCGTTGGCCTTGCCCGGGACGAGCTTGTCGCTCTCGACGGTCACGATGGCCTGCGCCTTGCTCGCGACGGTCTGCACCTCGATGCCGGCGACGCGGCCGGCGACGGTCTGCTCGTTCGGCAGGACGATGGTGACCTGGGCCTCCTCGTCGATGCGGGCGTACTCCTTGGCCGTCAGGGTGTACTCGGCCTTGACGTAGAGCGAGCCCTCCTTCTCGACCTGGGCGAGGACCGCGGCGGCGGGGACGAACGTGCCGCGCGTGGCCTCGATCCTGGCGACCGTGCCCGGTCCGGTCGCGAGGACGACGACCTGGCCGGCCTCGTTGATCGTCTGGCCGGGCGTGGGGCCGGGGGCGAAGCCGATCGACACGTCGTGGCGGAGCGTGGCGCTGTCGATCACGAAGAGCGGGGTGCCCTCGGTGACGGCGTCACCCTGCTCGACGAGCTGGTCGACGACCAGGCCCGCGTACTGCGAGCCGACGGCGTAGGTCTTCGACTCGATCTGCGCGCTCGAGCTCGTGGCGATCGCCTTCGAGTCGTTGAGGTAGAAGGTCAGCCAGGCACCCAGCGCCAGAACGGCGACGAGCCCCAGGGTCAGGCGGAATCGATTGGCCCAGGTCATGCGGCACCTCCGGTGGTAGCTCCGACGAGCACGGCCTCACGCGGCGCCTCGAGCTGCGCGGACGCAGTCTCGGGCTTCTGCTTCTTCGCGGCGGCAGCGGCTCTCTTGTTGCGGCGCGCCTCCTGGGCGGCCGTCAGGACGAATGCGCCCAGGATCACGGTGTTGGTCGCGTTCCAGGCGAGGGCGAGCGAGAAGTAGCCGTTCCCGAGGTCCTTCCAGACCGCGACGACCGTCGTGATGAGCAGGAAGGCGAAGAACCACACCTGCGGCATCATGAACGTGAACGGCGAGCTCACGGCGCCCTTCTGACCGGTCACGTGCCACTTCTGCTCACGCTTGAAGACGGCGTTCACGAGGGCACGGACATAGATCGGGAAGGACACGGCGGCGAGCATCAGCACCTCGAACCGGAACGAGCCGAGCGTGTAGAACGCCACGACGATCTGCATCCCGTAGAAGCCGGCGTAGAACAGCAGCCAGTTCCCGAGCGTCAGGTCCAGGTTCATCGGTGTGAGGTTGAAGAAGATCTGCAGCGGCGGCACCAGGAGCAGCAGGAGCGGGCAGATGCCCGTCAGGTAGTGCGTCGCGGTGACGAAGTACTGCAGGCGCTGGTCCATCGTCAGCTTGCGCTTCCGGGACAGCGGGTTGTGCGTGAGCATGATCTCGAAGCCGCCCGTGGCCCACCGCAGCTGCTGCTTGGTGTACGCCTCGACGGTCTCCGGGGTGTCCCCGACGGCGAGCGTCATGGGGATGAAGATCGTGCGCCAGCCGCGCTCGTGCAGCATGAGCGAGGTCCAGACGTCCTCGGACTTCGAGTCCGAGTACATGCCGCCGACGTCCATGATGGCCGTGCGGCGGAAGATGACGTTGGTGCCGACGCAGAACGCGGCGTTGAACCGGTTACGGCCCGGCTGGATGAACCGGTAGAACACGGCCTGCATGTAGCCGGCGCCGCGCGAGATGAGGTTGTGCAGGTTCCCGTAGGTCTGCGGCGTCTGTACGAAGGCCACGTCGTCGTCCGCGAAGAACGGCACGGTCTCGTAGAGGAAGTCCGGCAGCGGCACGAAGTCGGCGTCGAAGATGACGAAGAACTCGCCGCTCGTGATCGACAGCGCGTAGTTGACGTTGCCGGCCTTGGCGCCGTTGCTCGTGAGGCGGCGCACGTAGCGCGCCCCGAGCTCGGCGGCCAGGTCGCGGACCTCGTCGGAGCGCCCGTCGTCGAGGACCCAGGTGAGGTGCTCACCCTTCATCGCGACCGCGGCCGTGACCGTGCGCCGGATGGTCTCGATGTCCTCGCCGTACGTCGTGATGAACACGTCGACGGTGACCGGGCGGTCCTTGATGTACATGCGCCACTGCTCGGGCGCGCTCTCGGCCCGGCGGCGGATGATCTCCGCCATGTCGTACAGGGTGTCCTGCGCGTGGTGGAAGGCGAACCCTCGCGGGTTGTGCCCGCTGGACAGGATCGTCCACATCGACAGCAGCGCCTGGGTGATCAGGACCACCTCGGCGACGATGACCATCGAGTAGGGCAGCCAGTCGCCCCGGTTGGCCGGGTCCAGGAGGAACACGGCGTAGACGAGGATGCCCGCGCTGGCGAGCAGCACGAGGAGCATCAGGGACGGCGACTGGGCCGCCTCGTTCTCCGGGTTGCGTGCCGGAGCGGTGCTCGGGTTGTCGGTCCTGCGTGGCTCGGTCATGAGCCGGTTGAACGTTGTGGTTGCCATAGAGAGCCCCCGCGGTCGCGTTTCACGTGTGGGCTTCGAGGACTTGCTTTCCTCGTCGCCTGGTGCGACGGCTTCGCTGGCGTCAGATCGCCCACGGCGGGGATGCGTTGGGTGTCGTCAGATCCGATTCCGGCGAGCCGGACAGATCCGGAACATTCCCCCGTGGTGCTTCGAAGTTACAGGCGGACGAGTCGCCCTGCCCAGGGCGTGCTCACGTGCCCTGCCTCACAGGAAGCATCTGGGAAAGCGCTCTCCTCCGCTTCTTGCGCAGGTCATCGGGGGTTCCGGCGTGCGCCCAGGATGTCGGAATTAGCCCGTTCTCATCTCGCATGCCGAGACGGATCACCCGGACGTGGCGGGACTGGACGGGTGTCCAGGGCTCTCCGGCGGGTCAGGCGACGCCCCAGGGCCACGCCTCCTCGCGTCGGCACGAGGCCGGTCCGAGGACGAGGGCAGCGCGCTGACCTGGACGGATGTCCACACCGCGCGCCCACCGTGCGCGCGCGGCGCCACCTGTCCTCGGGGTGACCTCGCCGTGACCGTGCCATGACCTGCCGGTGTCGGCCGGGCGGCCGACCGCGGGAGCGGGCTCGCCCCACGAGCCCGGGACCGTCGAGGGAAATGACGGACGCATGGGCCGGAGAATACGAACGGGCTGCGGGGCGGACTATCCGGTCCCGCTGCCCGCACAAAGGCAGTCACGGGAAAGAAATGGTCATTCCGGGACGGCTCGCGCGTACCCCGGCACGGCACGCTCCGGGCACTGCGCGCTCGGACCCGGCCGGCCCGGGACGCGCCGAGGGCCCGCGTGCGGCGCACACGGGCCCTCCACGACGCCGGCCGCCCGGCGGCTCAGCCGAGCTGCGGGACGACGTCGCTCGCGACGAGCGCGAGGTGGTCGAGGTCCTGCAGGTCGAGCACCTGGAGGTAGACCCGCGAGATCCCCAGCTCCGCGAGCACCCCGAGCCGGTCCACCATGGCCGTCGGCGTCCCGGCGATCCCGCGCGCGCGGGCCTCGGCCGGGTCCCACCCGACCGCTGCGGCGCGCCGCTCGACCTCGGCGTCGTCCTTGCCGCCGCACAGCAGGAACACCGCCGAGAAGATCATCGACGCCGGGTCCCGGTCGATCGCGCGGCACGCGGCCCGCACCCGGTCGAGCTTCTCCCCGACCTCGTGGAGCTCCGGGAACACCACGTTGAACTCGGCGGCGTGGCGCGCGGCCAGCGCCGGGGTCCGCCGCGGGCCGTTGCCGCCGACGATGACCGGGACGCCCGCCCGGGTCGGGTCGAGCGGCGACGTCTGCACGGGCTTGGGCAGCGCGGGCGAGCTCGTGAGCGTGTAGTGCGCACCCTCGTAGGAGAACCGCTCGCCGACCGGCGTGCCCCACAGCCCTGTCACGACGTCGAGCTGCTCCTCGAGGATCCCGAAGCGCTTCTCGGGGAACGGGATCCCGTACGCGGCGTGCTCCTGCGCGAACCACCCCGCGCCGAGCCCGAGCTCGACGCGCCCGCCCGACATCTGGTCGACCTGCGCGACCTGGACGGCGAGCACGCCCGGGTGCCGGAACGTCGCCGACGAGACGAGCGTCCCGAGCCGGATGCGCGACGTCTCCCGGGCGAGGCCGGCCAGCGTCGTCCACGCCTCGGTCGGCCCGGGGAGGCCGTCGCCGTCCCCCATGCGCAGGAAGTGGTCGGAGCGGAAGAAGGCGTCGTAACCGAGCTGCTCGGTCGCGCGCGCCACCGCGAGCAGGTCGTCGTACGTGGCCCCCTGCTGGGGCTCGGTGAAGATCCTCAGGTCCATGCGGAGCAGCCTTTCACGGCGCGCCGAGTACCGTCGGGTCGGTGAGATCCGTGCGCTGGGCGAGCGTCGCGACCGTCGTGGGCTGCGCGGTCGTGACGCTCGTGTGCGTCGCCGCGGCCGCCCGGGGACGCACCTGGGCGCTCGTGCCGGGCCTCGTGGCCGCGGCCATCGGGTTCCGCGAGCTGCGTGCGCTGCAGCGCGGGGTGCGCTGACGGGACGGGCGCCTCCTCGGGTCCGCCGGCAGGGTCAGACCTGGCAGACCGGGCACCAGTAGAGCTTGCGGGTCGCCATGTCCTCGACCTGCACCGCGGTGCCGCACACGTGGCACGGCAGCCCCGCCCGGCGGTAAACCCAGTGCCGCGCGTCGCGGTCGACGAGCGCACACGCCCGACCGGCGTCGTCGAGGTCCTCGCGCGTGAGCATCACGCCCGTGCGGATCCCGTCCGCGAGCAGCACGGTCCAGTCCTCCCAGATGCCGCGCACGACCTCGCGCGGGACCCGGCGCCCCGGCGTGTGCGGCTCGAGGCGCGCCCGGAACAGCAGCTCCGCGCGGTACACGTTGCCGATGCCCGCGACGACGGACTGGTCCATGAGCAGCGCCCCGACCGCCGTCGAGCGCGACGTCACGGCGTCGACCACCTGCTCGCCCGCGGCCGCGAGCGCCACCGGGTCGTCGAACGCGGCGGGGTCGGGCCCGAGCCGGGCGGCGGCCGCCGCCGCAGCACCGGGGTCGAGCACCTCGCACGCCGTCGGCCCGCGCAGGTCCGCCGCGGTCTCCTCGCTCAGCAGCCGGACGCGCACCTGCCCGACGGGCGCGGGCGGGAACGTCTCGTCGACCCCCGCCGGCTCCGCGAGCTCGCTCTCGCCCTCGCCGACCCGCACCGCACGACGCACGCGCGGCGCACCGAGGCTCGCGAGCGGGGCGAGCCCGTCGTCGAGCGGCGTGACCCGCCCGTGCAGGTCCCACGCGCCGTAGAGCCCGAGGTGGACGCGCAGCACGAGCTCGCCCTCGAACTCGAGGAAGAGCTGCTTGCCCACCGCGCGCGACGCGACGAGCATGCGGCCGTCGAGCCGCTCCGCGCCGGCGGCGAACCGTCCCTGCGGCGACGTGACCCGCAGCCGGTGCCCGACGAGGTCGCGCCCGAGCTGGCGCGCGATGCGGTGGACGGTGTGGCCCTCGGGCACGTCGCCTCAGGCCCGCCCGCGCGACCGGGGCCGCAGCGTCGCTGTCGTCATGCGCGGTCCGGTCCCGGGACCGCTCAGGGCTCGAGGATCGACGGGAGGATGACCCCGAGCGTCGAGGCCAGGATGCCGCCGCCGAAGATGAGCCCGGACTGCTGGTCGAAGCCGACCGCCATGATCCAGAAGCCCGCGAGGAAGATCGCGAACGTCAGGACGAACAGCACGATCCCCTTCGCCCGCTGCGGCGTCGCCTCGTGATCGGGAACGCCCGCACCGTCGTTCGACATCTGATGAACCCCTTCGGACCGTGGACCGTGGAAAACCGACCGGGCAAGTCTCCCCTACGCGGGCGCCGGACGCGAAGCCGGGCCCGGGCTCCGTCCGCTCACGTCGAGCCACGGTGCCGGCGGGAGGTCGGGGCTGAACCGGCCCCGCAGGAGGTTGACCCCTTCGAGCGCCGGCAGGCCGGTCAGCACGTCGGCGTGCACGAGGTCGCCGTTCATGTAGAGCGCGACGCGCCGGAGCCGGCGGCACCCCGCCAGCGGGCGCAGGTCCACGACGTTGTCGAGGATCTGGTTGCCCCTCGGGTTGTTGATGATGAGGTACTCGAGGTGCGCCATCTCCTCGAGGCCCTCCAGGGACGCCACCCCCGCACCGTCGACCTCGAGCTCGACCAGCGCGGACGGCGGCTCGTCCGTGCGCAGGTCGAAGTCGGTGACCCGCAGACCCCGTGCCATCTCGAGCCGCACGTGCGTCAGCCGCGCGCAGCCGGAGAGCGGCGCAAGGGACGGCACGGTCATCTTGCCGAGCACGAGCGACCGGAGCTCCCGCAGCTCGGACAGCGGCCCTGCGACGTGCCCCTCGTCGATGGACGCCCCCTCGACCCGCGGCAGAGCCGAGGCCGGGATCGGCGCCGCGAGGTTGCCGAGCACCGTGAGCGCCTCGACGTCCCGCAGCGCCTCGACGGGGATCGCCGGGATCCGGCGACCCGGCGACCCGGCGACCCGGCGACCAGATGGTCAGGTCGCGCGGCCGGAGCTCCGCGAGCCAGTCGAGGCTCGCCCCACGCCCACGCACCGTGCCCGCGAGGAGCTGAAGACGCACGACGCCCTCGTCACGGATCCGGCTCAGGTCCTCGCGGGACGGGACCTCGTCGAGCACCGCGAGCCGGTCGTGCCCGGCGTTCTCGAAGCTGACACCCACGTCGTCCCCCTCGTCCGTGTCTGCTCGCACACCCCTCGCCCCTGCGGGTCCCGCCCATGCCTGGCCACGAGACCCCGACGGGCCGCCGTGCCGGGTGCGGCGCCTGCTCCGCCGGACGTCGGTCGTCCCGTCAGGCCAGGGCCTCGCGCGACGCGGCCGGGCGACGGAGCCGCGCACGCACCGTCCCGAGGTCGGTCCGGCTCGGCAGCCAGGGCACCGCGGCCGCCGTCCGCGGGTCCGACCCGTAGACGAGCAGTGCCAGGAAGACACCGTAGACGGGCAGGTGGCCGACGACCTCGGTCGTGCCGAACAGGAGGAGCGTCGCGTTGAACGGCACCATCGCGACGAGCACCGCGACCTGCGGCATCGCACCCGAGAGCACGAGCAGCCCGAACAGCAGCTCGACCCCGCCGGCGACCGCGATGAAGACGTCGGGGCTCACCGACAGCCCGACGAGCGCGAAGACGTCGAGCTGTGGGTACTCGTGCAGGGTGTTGCGTGCGAGCTCGGGGTTCGTGAACTTCTCGCTGAACGCGAGCGAGACGAGCGCGACGGCGACCCCGATCCGCAGGAGCAGGAGCGCGCCGCGCAGCCGCTCAGGGCTCGGGTCGACGCGGCCGAGCGTGCCGTCCGACGGCGGGAGGACCGCGAGGAAGCCGGCGATGCCGAGCAGGCCGGCGGTCTCGAGCAGCGCGACCGGACCGGCGGCCAGGAGCGCCGGGGGGCCGAGGAGCACGACGCCCAGCGCGGCGTACCGGAGCCGGACCCCGGTCACGAGCCAGATCCCCACCGCGGCCTGCACGACCCCGGCGAACGACCCGCCGGGGACGTCCTCGAGCGGGAGCGACGGCGTGAGGAACGCGCCGGTCACCGAGAACGCGAGCAGCGAGACGCCGAGGTGGATCGCGAGCAGGCGCGGGACGTACGGCGTGAGCCGGCTCAGCGGGCGCAGGAACCCGAGCTCGGGCCGCGGGAGCCGGCCCGCGACGAGCCGCCACACGAGGGTGACCGCGATCGTCACGGCGGTCAGGGCCAGCGGCAGCGCGGAGAAGAAGAAGCCCCAGTCGCCGCCGTCGGCCGGCTCGGCGAACCAGCGCTCGTGCGCCGACGCGGGCGACGCACCGCCGGTGAGCGTGAGGGCGGACAGGGCGGCGACCGCGGCGGCACGGCGGCCGACGGTGCGCCGGCGCGGGGTGCGACGGGTGGTCGCGGGAATCACGGTGGTGGTCATCGGTGGCCCCAGGTGTGTGCGGAGTGCCGGTGGTGAGCGGCACCCGCAACGCTAGGAACTGGACGGCCGTCCGGCCTGGGACCTCCGACCTGGACGGGCGGTCTGCCCGTGCGAGATCTGGACCGCCGGACCGTTCGGACGCACGCTCGCGCCGTCCGGCAGGCCGACCGTGGGGGGCGTCCTCCAGGAGGAGGACGCCCCCCCCACGGGTCAGGACCCGCTCATGCAGGCCATGAACTGCTGCGGGGTGCCGAGCACGCCGTCGTAGGTGCGCAGCGCGCTCACCGCGCCCGCCCACGTCCGCACCGGCGCACCGTCCACGAGCGCCCCACCGAGCCGGAACGGCCCGGATGCGGACGCGGACGCCGGCGCCGGGACGGCGGTGCCCCGGACCGTGTCGCCCTCGCCCGGCGCGGACGCGGAGCCCAGGTCGCACACGTTGAGCTGGACGGTGCCGGCCCCGGCGTCACGCAGGCCGGCGAGCATGACCCAGGACCCGGCGGTCACCGGGACGGTCGAGACGGCCACCGCCGGAGCGGCGTCCGCGTCGGCACCGGGGACCGTGAACGCCCAGCACTCCGACGTGCCCTCGGGGCAGCCGTCGGTGCTCGTACCCAGCTCGAACGCCGCACCCCGCGCGCTGTCCTGGCTGACCGCGGTGCGAGCCGTCCCCGTCGCGTCCAGACGCACGAACGCGAGGACGGACCAGCTCGTGGACGGGTCGACGGCCGCCTGAGCCGTGGTGGCGGAGTCACCGGGCTCGTCGAACAGGAGCGCGCCGTCCGTCGGGCGGTTCGCGAGGTCGGCGAGCACCCCGCCTGTCCAGGTGGTGGTGGCCGAGAGCGTGAACGGCCGGGTCCCGGTGACGTCGACGGCGACGGCACCGGAGCGCTCGTCGAGCAGCCACCGCGCGTCGCGCGACGGGCTGTCGACCGTGAAGCGGTAGAACCGCTCGGCGCTCACGTTGCCCGCGGCGTCGACCGCGGTCAGGCGGATCCACTGCGGGCCGGCCTGCGTCGGGACGTACCGGTAGGTCACGCCCGTCTCCCCGGCCGGGAGCTCGATGCGCGTGCGGGTCTGCAGGTCCTCGTAGAGGAACGCGACGGTGCCGCCGGACGCCGCGGCCTCGAAGCGGAAGTCCCCCGCGACGCCGATCCCGCCCGCGGTCCCGTCCTCGACGTACACGGCGGCGGCGCCGGCGACGGCGCTCACCTCGGGCGCGGCGGGCGCGGTCGCGTCGACGGCGATGCGGCACCGGACCGTCGAGCTCTTGCGGCCCTTCGCGTCCTTCGCCTGGACGCGCCACTCGTACGTCCGGCCGTCCTGCAGCAGCCCTTCCGGCACGCTCACCGCGTGGTCCGCACCGGACGCCTGCGCGCCGCCGGTCACCGGACCCCACAGGCGCTTGCCGCTCGCACCGTCGCGCAGCGTGAACGTCGCCGTCACCTGGTCGCCGTCCGGGTCGGTCAGCGTCGCGCGCAGGGCGGGCGTGAGGCCGCGGACCGCCACGGGCGACCCGTCCGCCGCGCAGCGCGCGTCCGGGTCGGTCGTCCGGAGGTCGGCCGGGGCCGCCGGTGCGTGGTTCCGGGCGGGGTACGCCGCCGACCCGCCGGCCGGCGCGACGCCCGGCGACGCCACCGCCGTCCCGGGCGCGAGGAGCGCACCGGTGGCGAGGACGGCGGCCAGGAGCGCACCTCGCCGGATCCGGTGCGACGTCGCCACCGGGTTGTTCCTGACCTGCATCGACACTCGCACGGCGCCCCCTTGACGCGTCCGGCCGCTCGACGCAGGACCCGGGCGGATTGCCGGTGCGGAGCGACGCCGGTGGCACGGTAGTGGACCGTGCAGACACGCGTGCGGCTTTTCGAGCGCGCAGCCTCGGCAGGTTCACGCCCCGCTGACCTGGGCACACACCGAGCAGGGCGCACGGGGGCCGGCCGCGGCGGCGGGGTGGTGCAGGCCCCACCCCGACACGGCGGGTACCGGCATGGTGGCGGCGGTGCGCCACGACGCACGGTGGACGGGAACGCAACCGACCCCCGACCGGCACGCCCACCCGAGGAGAACCCATGTCGCAGACCACCGACCGCACGCCCCGCAGCACGCGCCCCCAGCAGCCCACCCGCATGTCCGCGCTCGCGCTCGTGTGCACGCTCGCCGCCGGCGCCGCGCTCGCCACGCCCGCCGTCGCGCTCGCGGCCGGCCGCGGCCAGGATCACGGGCCCGGGAGCAGGCCCCGGACGGACGTCGTGCAGCAGGCGCTCGACCGGCTCGTCGACGAGCACGGGGTGCCGGCGGCGCTGGCGAACGTCACGGACCGCCGGGGCCGCGAGCGCGACCTCGTCGCCGGTGCCGGTGACCTGGCGACGGGTGAGCCCGTCCCCGTCGACGGGCAGGTGCGCGCGGGAAGCAACAGCAAGACGTTCGTCGCGGCCGTGGTGCTGCAGCTCGTCGGCGAGGGCCGCGTCGACCTCGACGCGTCGGTCGAGACGTACCTGCCGGGCGTCGTGCGGGGGCCCGTCGACGGGCACGACATCACCGTGCGGGACCTGCTGCAGCACACGAGCGGGATCGGCAGCTTCACCGACGGCCCCCCGTTCGTCGTCGACGGCGTGCCCGCGCTCCGTGCGCTCAAGGACCGGTACATGGAGCCGCACGAGCTCGTCGCGCTCGGGCTCGCGCTGCCGCCGACCCCGCCCGGCGCGTGGTCGTACAGCAACACCAACTACGTGCTCGCCGGCCTGCTGGTGCAGAAGGTCACGGGGCGCCCGCTGGGCGAGGTCGTGACCGACCGCATCATCGAGCCGCTCGGCCTGACCGGCACGTACGTCCCGGCCCGTGGCGAGCGCGCGATCCGCGGCGAGCACCCGAGCGGGTACCACGCCGAGCCGATCGGGTCCGCGCTGTTCGAGCACACCGACATCGACACGTCGTCGTCCTGGGGCGCGGGTGACGTCGTGACCACGCCCGGCGACCTCAGCACGTTCTTCCGCGCGCTCCTGGCCGGCGAGGTCCTGCGCCCGGCCGAGCTCGAGCAGATGAAGGCCACGGTCCCGATGGACCTGCCCGGCATCCCGGAGACGTGGCGCTACGGGCTGGGGCTGCAGTCGACCGAGCTGAGCTGCGGCGAGCTCGCGTGGGGCCACGGCGGGATCATCCCCGGCTACCAGACCGACGGCGGCGTCACGGAGGACGGCCGGGCGATCATGGTCGCGACCACGACCGCGCACTTCGCGCTGCCGACCGACACGGGCGTGGCGGTCTCGGACGAGGTGCTCGCGCTCGTCGACACGGTGCTCTGCTCCGGCCGCTCCTGACCCTCGCTCAGCCCGCCCGACGGGCCCCTCCCCGACCGCACGGTCGGCGGGCGGGGCCCGTCGGCGCGTCACCCGTTCGAGATGCTCAGCATGCTGAGTACCGGCATGCTGGACGCATGCAGACCCCGAGCACGGCAGCCGCTGCCCCCGTCACGTCCCAGGACCGGGTCCGTCAGGTCACCGTCCTGGTCGGTGCCGCCGTCGCCATCGCGGGGGCCGCCGTCGGCTCCGGCGCGTTCGGCGGGCAGCCCATCGCCGAGGCCGCAGGCGGCGCGCTGTCCGCGACCGCGACACCCCTGGCCCCTGACTCCCCCGCGTTCTCCATCTGGTCGGTCATCTACACCGGGCTCGCGGTCTTCGCCGTCGTGCAGGCGCTGCCCCGCCGGGCGACCGACCCCCGCCTGCGCGCGGTCTCGTGGTGGGTGCTCGCGTCGATGCTGCTCAACGCGCTGTGGATCGCCGTCGTCCAGGCCGGCTCGGTCGTCGGCAGCGTCGTCGTCATCCTCACGCTGCTCGCCGTGCTCGCGACGATCTTCGTCCGGCTCGTGCGGATCCCGCACACGGGCGCCGCGACGTCGTGGGTCACGGACGTGACCGCCGGGCTCTATCTCGGCTGGGTCAGCGTCGCGTCGCTCGCGAACATCGCCGCGTTCCTCGCGTCCGCCGGGGTCGGGGAGCTCGGGCTCGGCGCGACGGCGTGGTCGGTGGTCGTGCTGGCCGCCGCGGCGGCGCTCGCCGTCGCGTACGCGGTGTTCGCGCGGACGCGCCCGAGCGTCGTCGTCCCGGCCGGGCTCGCGATGGCGTGGGGCCTCGCGTGGATCGGGCTCGGCCGGACGAACGGGCCGGTGCTCGACGGGACGGTCGCGACGGCCGCGTTCGCCGCCTCGGCAGTCGCGCTCCTCGCGCCGGTCGTGACGTCGCTCGCGGCGCGCCGGCGGGCCTGAGGGCGACGGCCCGGAGGCGACGGGCCTGAGGCGCGACGACGGGTCGAGCCGCACCCGCGACAGCCACCGGTGCGGTGCGGGATGCTCGCGCGATGGAGCTCGAGCTCAGCGGCGAGATCATCTGGTGGCGCGGCCCCTCGCCGTACCACTACGTCCCGGTGCCGACCGAGCAGAGCGCCGCCATCAGAGCCGTGGCGTCGCAGGTCACGTACGGGTGGGGCGTCATCCCCGTGCTCGCGCGGATCGGCGGCACCGCGTGGGAGACGTCGCTGTTCCCGCGGGACGGCCGCTACCTCGTGCCGGTCAAGGCGGCGGTCCGCCGGGCCGAGGGGCTCGAGCTGGGCGACACGGTCACGGTGCGGCTCGTCCTGGGCCCCGCTCGCTGACGGCCGCGACCCGTCGAGCCGCCTGCGGACGTGCGCACGCCGTCGCACCCCGCGCCCGGCGTCGCGCCGTGCCGCGTCGGCCCGCGCCGGACCCGCGCGGAAAGAGGCGGCCGCCCGCACCCGGCCGTGGCTATCGTCGCCTCATGCCCCTCGCGCAGCCCACCGCGTTCCCCGCCGAGCCCGACGCCTGGCCGGCCTACCTCGAGACCACCATCGACTCCGCGCTCGACGACGCCCGCGCCCTCCTCGCTCGCCTCAAGGACGGCACCGCCCGCACCGCCACCGAGGTCCTCGACCTCTGGAACGACGCCGACGTCGCGATCGCGACCGCGTCCTCCGCCGCCCACCTGCTCGCCGAGGTGCACCCCGACGCCGCCCTGCGCGCGGCGGCCGAGGAGCGTGCGCAGGCCGCGGAGGACCTCGTGACGCAGCGCGGCCTCGACCACGAGCTGTGGCAGGTGCTCGCCGCGACCGATCCCGAGGGCCTCGACGCGGCCGCCACCCGGGTTCGCGAGCACGTCCTGCGCGACTTCCGCCGCGCCGGCGTCGACCGCTCGCCCGAGGACCGCGAGCGCCTGCGCGCGCTCGCTCAGCGGTGCACCGAGCTGGGCCTCGAGTTCGCCCGCAACATCCGCGACGACGTCCGCACGGTCCGCGTGCGCCCCGAGCAGCTCGCCGGGCTGCCCGAGGACTTCCTCGCCGAGCACCCCGCCGACGACGAGGGGCTCGTCACGCTGACCACCGAGTACCCCGACCTGCTGCCGGTCCGCACGTACGCGACCGACCCCGGGGTGCGCCTGGCCCTGACGCGGGAGCACCAGCGGATCGGCTGGCCGGCCAACGAGCCCGTCCTCGCGGAGCTGCTCCGGCTCCGCGCCGAGCGCGCCGCGCTGCTGGGCTACCCGGACTGGCCCACGTACGACGCCGAGGTCAAGATGATCGGCTCGGGGACGGCGATCGCCGACCTCGTCGAGCGGCTCGACGCGCTCACGGCGGCCGCGTCGGCCCACGACGTCGACGTGATGCTCGCGCGGTACCGCGAGGACGTCCCCGGTGCCACGGCCGTGACCCCGGCGGACAACCTGTTCTACGAGCAGGTCGTCAAGAGCGAGCAGTACGGCGTCGACGCGCGCGAGGTGCGCGAGTACTTCCGCTACGAGGCCGTGAAGCCCGGAGTGCTCGGCGTCATGGAGCGCCTCTTCGGCATCGCGCTCGAGCGGGTCGACGCCCCGACGTGGCACGAGGACGTCGAGGTCTACGACGTGACCGATGGCGGCCGCGCGATCGGGCGCGTCTACCTCGACATGCACCCGCGCGCCGGGAAGTTCAACCACGCCGCGCAGTTCCCGCTGCGTCCGGGGATCGCGGGCCGGTCGCTGCCCGAGGGCGCGCTCGTGTGCAACTTCCCGACCGGGTTGCTCGAGCACGACGACGTGCTGACGTTCTTCCACGAGCTCGGGCACCTGGTGCACGAGGTCCTGGGCGGGCACCAGCCGTGGGCCATGTTCTCGGGCGTCGCGACCGAGTGGGACTTCGTCGAGGCGCCCAGCCAGCTCCTCGAGGAGTGGGGCTGGGACGCGGGCGTGCTCGCGTCGTTCGCGACGAACGCCGCCGGCGAGCCGATCCCCGCCGCGCTCGTCGAGCGGATGCGGCGTGCGGACGCGTTCGCCCGCGGTGCGTGGACCCGGCGTCAGCTCAACTTCACGGCGCTGTCGTACAGCCTGCACGCCGACCCGCCCGTGGACCTGGCGTCGTTCACCGCCGACGTCGACGCGCGCTTCGGCCCCTACGCGCCGGTCGCGGACAGCCACCAGTACGCGGGCTTCGGGCACCTCGACGAGTACGGCTCCGCGTACTACACGTACCTCTGGAGCCTCGTCATCGCCAAGGACCTGCGCACCGCGTTCACCGACGGGCTCATGGACCCCGCGGTCGGCCGCCGCTACCGCGAGACGGTCCTCGAGCCGGGCGGGTCCGCGGACGCCGCCGAGCTCGTCGAGCGGTTCCTCGGGCGGCCGTCGTCGTTCGCGGCGTTCGAGGCGTGGCTCGCGGAGGGCACGACGGCCTGACGACCGGGTGTCACAGCGCGGCCCCGGCCGGTGTCTTCATGTCGACGGACCCACGACCGACGACACAGGAGCAGCCATGACCACCCCGACGCGCGTCCCCCCGACCGAGATCACCGGCGCCTACGGGAGCATGGTGAAGCTCGTGGCCCGCACGATGTTCGGCCGCGTGCCCGACTCCGTGGGCGTGCTGTGGCACCACCCGGCGGTCATGAAGGCCTCGATGGGCCTCGGGCGCAAGGTCGAGCGCTGGGACGCGCTCGACCCTGACCTGGCGTCGTACGCGGCGATGGCGGCGGCCGCGACGATCGGCTGCGGCTTCTGCCTCGACCTGCAGCACTTCGTCGCGCACAACCACGGGCTCGACGAGGCGAAGGTCCGCGAGGTCCCGCGCTGGCGGGAGTCGGCGGTCTTCAGCCTCCGCGAGCGCCGGGTCATGGAATACGCGGAGACGGCCAGCCAGACGCCCCCGGCCGTGACCGACGCCCTGTCGGACGCGCTCCTGGCCGACCTCGGGCCCGCGGCGCTCGTCGAGCTCGCCGCGCGGGTCGCGTTCATGAACATGTCCGCGCGCATGAACCTCGCGCTCGGGATCCGCTCCGAGCACTTCTCCGACGCGTGCGGGCTGCCGCCGCTCGCCGTCCCGTCGCGTACAGCGGACGGCCGGTAGGGCGTCCCGGTGGCCGACGTCGCACGCCCGCACGACGACCCGTTCGTCGTCCACCGCCGCCTGCTGTTCACCGTCGCGTACGAGATGCTCGGCTCGGCCGGCGACGCCGAGGACGTGCTGCAGGAGTCGTGGCTGCGGTGGGCGTCGGTCGACCGCGCCGAGGTCCGCGACGCCCGCGCCTACCTCGTGCGCGTCGTGACCCGGCAGGCGCTCAACCACCTGCGCACCGTGTCGCGGCGCCGCGAGGACTACGTCGGCGAGTGGCTCCCGGAGCCGCTGCTCACCGGGCCCGACGTGGCCGACGACATCGCGCTCGCGGAGAGCGTCTCCCTCGCGATGCTCACCGTGCTCGAGACGCTCGGGCCCGCCGAGCGCGTGGTGTTCGTGCTGCGCGAGGTCTTCGACGTGCCGTACGACGAGATCGCCGACGCCGTCGGGAAGACGCCGGCGGCGGTGCGGCAGATCGCCCACCGGGCCCAGGCCCACGTCGCCGCGCGGCGACCGCGGGTCCGGGTCGTCGCCGCCGAGCACGAGCGGGTCGTCGCCCGGCTCGTCGCGGCGCTCAACACCGGCGACCTCGACGCGCTCCTCGCCGTCCTCGCGCCCGACGTCGTCGCGGTGGCGGACGGCGGCGGTCGGGTCCGCGGCGCCGCACGGAGGCCGATCGTCGGCGCGGTGCGGCTCGCGCGCTACCTCGTCGGCGGCATGGCGAGGGCCGAGGGGACCCTCGTCGCCGAGGTCGCCTGGGTCAACGGGGAGCCCGGGCTGCGGATGGAGCTCGACGGGCACCTCGTCGCCGTCGTGGGGTTCACCGTCGCCGACGGCCGCGTGACGCACGTGTGGTCGATCGCGAACCCCGACAAGCTCGGGTGGCTCGGCGAGGAGGTGGACCTGAGCCGGTGACGCGGGCGTCGAGGCCGCCGCCGCATCAGGGGCGTCGGCGCCCTCGCCGTTGACAGGGTTGAGAGAATCGGCTCAGACCCCGAGCGCTCGAGGAGGCCCCATGTCGAACCGGAGCTATCGTGGCCTCGACGTCACCGGAGCTCGAGGAGGCCGACACCCCGGCGGTCCTGGGGAGGAGCTCGCCGTGACGCGGCTGACGCTCGGCAACGTCGCCAAGGTGACGGCCGTCGTCGTCTTCCTGCCCCTGCACGCCTACCTGGTGCTCGTCATCGGCGCGGTGCGCAAGGACCTCAGGACGTCGCTGGAGGGCCTGCTCTACGCCGGGGCCTTCTCCACGGCGGTGTTCGTGCTCGACCCGTGGGGGCCGCCCGCCCTGCTCGCGCTGACGGCCATGGGCGCCTCGGGCGTGCGCTCCTGGCACCTGCGCGACCTGTGGCTGCCGGCGCGTCGCCCGTGGTGGAAGCGCGGCCCGGCCGCAGCGTTCACCGTCATCGAGGCGGTACGCACGCGCACCATCCCCGCCACGGGGTCGGAGCACCTCCCGTCGGCGGTCGCACGGGTCCGCAGGCAGGCCGACCGGAACAGGCACCGACTGCCGGGGGACGCGCACCGGACCGTCCTGCACATCTGCCAGGTGCTGGACGCCGTGATCGCGGCCGAGCAGCGTGCGCCCACCGCAGACCCGCGGTTCGAGTACGAGCTGGACGCGGTGGCCCGCGAGTACCTGCCGGCCGTGCTCAGCAACTACCTGGCGATCGCGCCGAGCAGGCTGCAGGAGCGCCAGCCCGACGGGCGCACCCCCGACGAGGAGCTGACCGAGCAGCTGCGGATCCTCGCCGGCCAGGCCGAGGCTCTCGACGCGAGCCGCCACCGTCGCCTGACGGCAGAGCTGAGCACCACCGGCAACTTCCTCCGGGACAAGTACGGGCACCGCCAGCTGGACGTCTCCGACTCCCGCGTCCCCTGACTGCCGCCGCGCCGCCCGCACGTGTGCGCGGGTGCTGCGGCCCGCCCCATCGACCGGCCCGGGCATGACGGAACCCCCCGCGAGGAGCCCGTCCGGGCCCCCGCGAGGGGTTCTGTCACTTCACGGGCCTGACCTGTGTCAGGACCCCAGAGCGGTAGCGGTGGGATTTGAACCCACGGTGGACTTTCACCCACACACGCTTTCGAGGCGTGCTCCTTAGGCCGCTCGGACACGCTACCTCGCCGAGAAGGGTACCCGGTCGGAGGCCGTGGTCCGTAATCGGGCGGTCCGAGGCCCCCGCAGCCCGATCCGCGCCGCCCGCGCGGCGTCCCCGCACCGCCCCCGGCGGCGGTCGTCGGCAGGCACGTCCTGACCGCACCGCTCACCGGGAACCGCGCGCGGCCGCGTCGTACCGTGGACCGGTGCCCCTTCCCCCGCCGACGCCGGCGGCGACGACCGCCACACCGCCGTCGGTCCCGCCGTCCGCCGCCGCGCCGCGCACCGGCACGGCCGCCGACGCCGTCGCGCTCCTCGCCGGCAGGCGCGTCACCGCCCTCACGGGCGCGGGCGTCTCGACGGACTCGGGCATCCCCGACTACCGCGGCCCCGACTCCCCGCCGCGCAACCCGATGACGTTCCAGCAGTTCGTCGGCGACCCGGCGTTCCGGCGGCACTACTGGGCGCGCAACCACGTCGGCTGGCGGCACATGCGCCGGACGGAGCCGAACGCCGGGCACCGCGCGCTGGCGGAGCTCGAGGCGCGCGGGGTGCTCGTCGGCGTCATCACGCAGAACGTCGACCTGCTGCACGAGGAGGCCGGGAGCGTCGACGTCATCGACCTGCACGGCCGGTACGACCGCGTGGTCTGCCTGAGCTGTGGGCACGTCGTCTCCCGGGCCTCGCTCGACCGGCGGCTCGACGAGCTCAACCCGGGGTTCGTCGAGTCGGTCGGCGCCGCGGTCGGGGACGTCGAGATCGCGCCCGACGCCGACGCGGTGATCGAGACGACCGCGCACTTCCGGGTGGCGGACTGCGAGCGCTGCGACGGGATGCTCAAGCCGGAGATCGTGTACTTCGGGGAGAACGTGCCCAAGGAGCGGGTCGCGCGGGCGTTCGCGATGGTCGACGCCGCGGACGCGCTGCTCGTCGCCGGGTCGTCGCTCACGGTGATGTCGGGGCTGCGGTTCGTGCGGCACGCCGCGAAGGCCGGGATGCCGGTCGTCATCGTCAACCGCGGGCAGACGCGCGGCGACCCGCTCGCGACGCTCAAGGTCGACGCGGGCACGTCCGAGGTGCTCACCGAGCTGAGCCGGTCGCTCCCGCCGGTCTGACCCCCGGCCGGCGTCCGCACGCCGTGCCCGACGCCGCGCCGGGAACCCGCCACCGTCCGGCGTCGGCCACCCGGCCGCCCGGGCCGGTGTCCCGCGGGAGCGCGCGCCGCGTCCTCAGCCCGTCCGGTGCCCCGCGAAGAAGTCGCGCAGCACCGCGCCGCACTCGTCCTCGCGCACCCCGCCGACGACCTCGACCCGGTGGTTGAGCCGCCGGTCGCGCACGACGTCCCACTGCGACCCGCACGCTCCCGCCTTGGGGTCCCACGCGC
This sequence comes from Cellulomonas cellasea, assembly GCF_006538745.1. Lineage (GTDB taxonomy): Bacteria > Actinomycetota > Actinomycetes > Actinomycetales > Cellulomonadaceae > Cellulomonas_A > Cellulomonas_A cellasea. The sequence goes on from NZ_BJLR01000008.1 coordinate 32,405, forward strand.
CGAGCACGAGCCGCGGGACGCGCGCCAGGACGGTCGCCCCCGCGCACATGAGGCACGGCTCCAGCGTCACCACGAGGGTGCAGTCGTCGAGCCGCCACCGCCCGAGGGTCACCGACGCCGCCCGCAGCGCGAGCACCTCGGCGTGCGCGGTCGGGTCGCCCGCCGCCTCGCGCGCGTTGCGGCCCGTCCCGACGACGGCACCGCCGGGCCCGACGACGACCGCGCCGACGGGCACGTCCCCGGTCGCGAGCGCCGCCCGCGCCTCGTCGAGCGCGAGCCCCATGTGCCGCGCGTCGTCGGCCGTCCCGGTCATGCGCCCATCCTCCCGCAGGCCCCGCCGCTGTCCCGCACGCCGGCGCCACGCCGTCGCACCCGAGCCCACGCCCTCGCGTGCCGTCCCGGAGTGTGGACGGACGGTAGGTTGGCCCCATGCGCCTGCACGTCGCCGACCACCCGCTCGTCGCCCACAAGCTGACGGTGCTGCGGGACAAGGACACGGCCTCCCCCACGTTCCGCCTCCTCGTCGACGAGCTCGTGACCCTCCTGGCCTACGAGGCCACGCGCGAGGTGCACGTCGAGCCGCACGAGATCGAGACCCCGGTCGCGCGGACGACGGGCACCAAGCTCGCCGACCCGCGCCCGCTCGTCGTGCCGATCCTGCGCGCGGGCCTCGGGATGCTCGAGGGCATGACCCGCCTGCTCCCGACGGCCGAGGTCGGCTTCCTCGGCATGCAGCGCGACGAGACCACGCTCGAGGCGATCACGTACGCGAACCGCCTGCCCGACGACCTGTCGGGGCGTCAGTGCTTCCTGCTCGACCCGATGCTCGCGACCGGCGGCACGCTCGTCGCGGCGATCGACTACCTGTTCGCGCTCGGCGCGCGCGACGTCACCGCCGTGTGCCTGCTCGCCGCGCCCGAGGGCCTCAAGGTCGTCGAGGACGCCGTCGGCGACCGGGTGGACGTCAAGGTCGTCGTCGCGGCCGTCGACGAGCGGCTCAACGAGAAGGCGTACATCGTCCCGGGCCTCGGCGACGCGGGCGACCGCCTGTACGGGGTCGTCTGACCGCACCCGTCCCCGCCCGGCCCGAGCCTCACGCGGGCAGGTCGCGGCCGGACGCACCGGCTCCTCGTCCGGCCCGGTCCCCCGCGCACGCGTCGGGTGCCGGGCCGGACGTCTGCCCGGGCCGTCTCAGCGCTCCGCGACCGCTTCTCACCGGCTGAGACCATCGCGCATAACGGTTGGCCGGGCTGCGCCACGCGTGTGAGGCTTCGACCGTGATCTCCCCGCACCGCGCCGACCGCACCTGTCCGGTGCGCCGTGCGACGTATGCGGTACACGCAGCGACGTGTCGCTGGTCCTGACCACCCGGACCGCCCACCCGCCGCCCCCGGCACCCACGCACGCTGCTGCCACGCACCCCGGAGACACCTCATGAGCCTGCCCGCCGACCTCCCGCCGTCGTTGGTTCCCGCGCGGCCCGCGCCCGACCCCGTCGCGCCGCTCGCCGGCCGCGCCGGGCTGATCCTCTACGTCGGGCTCGCGTCCGAGGAGGACACCACGGCCGCGACCACGACCCGTCCGGAGGACATCGCCGCCGCGGCGGAGATGCTGCGCGACCTCGCGCGCGAGCTGCTCCCGGCGGCCGAGACGTTCACGGCGCTCTCGCTCGTCCCGACCCCTGCGCAGCCGGACGACGTCCGCACCGTGCGCGACCGGGTCACGCGCCTCCAGCTGCTCGACGCAGCCCCGCACGTCCTCGGCGGCTCGGGGGACGCCCGCTGAGGACCCGCGCCGCCGGGCGACCGAGGTCGGGGGACCACGTCGCCCGGCGGCGCG
>NZ_BJLR01000009.1 GCF_006538745.1 Cellulomonas cellasea
AGGCCCCCGGCGCAGGTGCGCCGGGGGCCTCGTCACGTGGGTCGTGCGCTCGCCGGTCAGAACGCCGGCAGCACCTCGCCGGCCGGCCACCGCTCCTCGATGAACGCCTTCACGTCCGCCGAGTGCAGCAGCTCGTCGAGCGTCGCGAGCGCCTCGGAGTCCTTGTCCTCCGACCGGAACGCGAGGAAGTTCGCGTACGGGTTGTCCTCGCCGGCCTCGAGCACGAGCGAGTCCTCGGCGGGGTTGAGGTCCGCCTCGAGCGCGAAGTTGCCGTTGATGACCGCGAGGTCGACGTCGGGCAGCGCGCGGACGAGCTGCTCGGGCGCCGTCTCGATCAGCTCGAGGTCCTTCGGGTTCTCCGCGATGTCGAGCAGCGTCGGCAGCGCGTCGCCGGTGTCCTCGAGGGTGATGAGGTCGTTCGCCGCGAGCAGGTCGAGCGCACGCGCCTGGTTGCCGGGGTCGTTCGTGATGCCGACGGTGCCGCCGTCGGGGATGTCGTCGAGCGACTCGTGCTTGTCCGAGTAGATGCCGAGCGGCTCGATGTGGACGCCCTCGAAGTGGTCGAACTCGTAGCCCTGCTCCTCGACCTGCGACTCGAAGTACGGCAGGTGCTGGAAGTAGTTGGCGTCGAGGTCGCCCTCGGCCAGCGACGTGTTGGGCAGCACGTAGTCGTCGAACGTCACGATCTCGAGGTCGAGGCCCGCGTTCTCCGCGAGCTCCTCGTCGACGAACTCGAGGATCTCGGCGTGCGGCACGGGGCTCGCGCCGACCTTCAGGGTCGTCACGCCGCTCGTCTCGGCGACGTCGTCGGCCGCCGGCGTCTCCTCGGAGCCCGAGCCGCACGACGCGAGGACCAGGGCTGCGGCGGTGGTGAGCGCGAGGGTGCTCAGGGTCTTCCTCATGTGTCCTCCTCGGACGTGGGCCCTCGTGGGGCGGGGTGGGTCGGGGGTGGGCGGTGCGGTTCGGGGGCGGCGGCCGGGTGGGTGCCGCGCGTCCGGGCGTCCGCCGTCAGCGGTGGTCGAGCCGGCGGGCCACGGCGTCGCCCACGGCCTGCACGACGACGACGATCAGCACGATCACGACCACGCAGGCGACCATCACGGGCGGGTCGAAGCGCTGGTAGCCGTAGGAGATCGCGAGCGCGCCGAGCCCGCCGCCGCCGATGACGCCGGCCATCGCGGAGTACCCGACGAGCGCGATGACCGTGACGGTCAGGCTCGCGACGAGGGCCGGGAGCGCCTCCCGGACGAGCACCTGCGCGACGATGCCGAAGCGCGTCGCGCCGATGACCCGCGCGGCCTCGACCTTGCCGGGGCTGACCTCGCGCACCGACGTCTCGACGAGCCGCGCGAAGAACGGCACCGCGCCGATGGTCAGCGGGACGACGGCCGCCTCCCAGCCGAGCGACGTCCCGACGAGCAGCCGCGTGAACGGGATGACCGCGATCATGAGGATGAGGAACGGCACGGACCGGACGACGTTCGCGACGAGGCCGACGACCCGGTTGACCAGGGCGTTCGACGTGAGGCCGCCGCGCGCGGTCGCCGCGAGCAGCAGCCCGAGCGGCAGGCCGAGCACCGCGGTGAGCAGCGACGACAGGCCGACCATGGACAGCGTCTCGAGCGTGGCCTCCGGGAGCTTCTCCTGGATCACCGGGCTCGTCACCAGCTCGTCGAGGAAGCTCATCGGGCCACCCCCGCGCCGGTCGCGCGCACGGCGGAGCCGGTCCCCGCGCCCCCGTCCGAGCTCACGACGGCGTGCAGCCCGACGGCGTGCAGCCGGTCGAGCGCCGCGGCGACGTCGGCCGCCGGGACGTCGAGCTGGAGGCGCCCGACGCGCCGGCCGGCGAGCGTCTCGATCGTGCCGGCAGCGACCTCGACGCCGGTGCCGAGCGCCGCGACGGCCGCGAGCACGTCGGCGGTCGCGACGTCGTCCGTCGAGTAGGCGACCTCGACGAGCTGGCGCTCCTCGCCGAGCGGCAGGTCCGGCACCGGGATGAGCTCGCGCGCGAGCCGGGACCCGTACGCGGCGACGACGTCGGCGACGGCGCCCTGCTCGGCGACCCGGCCGTGGTCGAGCAGCGTGACCGAGTCGCAGATCTCGCGGACCACGGCCATCTCGTGCGTGATGATCAGCACCGTGATGCCCAGGCGGTCCCGCAGGTCACGGATCAGGCCGAGGATCTGCCGGGTCGTCGCGGAGTCGAGCGCCGACGTCGGCTCGTCGCACAGCAGCACCGCGGGCTCGGTCGCGAGCGCCCGGGCGATGCCGACGCGCTGGCGCTGACCGCCCGAGAGCTGGGCCGGGTAGGCGCCCGCACGGTTCCCGAGCCCGACGAGGTCGAGCAGCTCCTGCACCCGCGCGGCCCGCTGCGCACGCGGCACCCCGGCGACCTCGAGCGGGTAGGCGACGTTCTGCGCGACGGTCCGCGAGTCGAGCAGGTTGACGTGCTGGAAGACCATCCCGATCCGGCGACGCGCCTCGCGCAGCCGGCCCTCGGGCAGCGCCGAGAGCTCCTCGCCGTCGATGACGACCGCGCCCGACGTCGGGCGCTCGAGCACCGTGAGGCAGCGGATCAGCGTCGACTTGCCGGCGCCCGAGCGCCCGACGATGCCGTGGATGCGGCCGCGCTCGACGGCGAGGTCGATCCCGTCGAGCGCGACGACCTCGGGCGTGGCGCCCGTGCCGGGGTAGACCTTGCGCAGCGCCGTCAGGCGGATGTGGGGTTCGGTGCTCACGAGGTCCTCGGAGGTCGTGCCGGACGGCGGCGGGCCGACGCGCGGCGGCGGCTGTGCCAGGGAAGGTCCGTGCAGGTGCGTGCGGGGTCCGTGCGGACGGTCGGAGCGGGGCTCCGGGGGCGCCGACGAGCGGCGCGCGGGGACGGTGTCAGCTCAGAGGCTGCGACACGCGCCGGGACAGCACGGTCGACACGCGACGCGCGCACGCGTCGGGCGGTCGGTGCTCGTCCCGGTCATAGGACCTATTGGACCACAGCGGGTGAGGCGCGCAGAAACCGGGCGGTGCGCCGGGGTCACGGCCGCGGGGCCGACGTGGGGTGCTGCGAGCGGGCCGACCGGGACGCCGTGGTTCAGCGCGCGGCCGGCCGCGTCTCGACCGTCACGACGCCCACCACGTAGTCGTCGTCGTCCGGCGCGGCCGAGGTGGGCGTCAGCGTGGCCGTCGAGCCGGCGGTCGTGACCCGCGAGAAGCCCTTCGCGTCGACCAGCAGCGAGTTCGGGAAGGCGTAGCCCGTCGCCGTGCTGTCGAAGGCGTTGTCCGGGCTCCCCACGGCCGCGCCGGCGCGCTTGGGCGTCAGCGGGAAGCCGTCGAGGAGCAGCTGGTCGCCGCGCAGCCCGCGGTCGCCCTCCCACGCCACGACGCCGACCCGGGTGCTGCCGCCGGGCTGGGTCGCGACCGTCAGGCTCGGGCCGGTGACGTCGGCCACGCGCAGCGGCGTGTCGTGCACCGCGACCTGGCCGCCCGACGCGTCCGCGTAGACGACGACGAGGGCCCAGCCGGCGTACGCGTCGACGAGCGAGCCCTCGCGGAGCTCGGCGATGTCCGCGACGGACCACACGCCCCCGCGGTGCTGCGACACGAGCGCCGTGACGTCGGCGAACGCCTGGAACTCGCTCGGCCGGCCCGAGCCGTGCTGGGCGAGCACCGTGACCCTGCCGGTCACGGGCGCGTACGCGGCTGCACCGGGCGGGCGGACCTCGATGCGGTCCACCGTCGGGAGCGGGTTCGCGCGCGGGTGGACGCTGTTCGAGGCCCAGTACAGCCCGGCCCAGGCGACCTGCCGGCCGGCCGGGAGGTCGAGCGTCGCGGAGGACGAGACCGAGTCCCCGCCCGCGGCGTTGAGCGGGGTCAGCGAGACGTCGTCGCTGTCCGACGTGCCCGCGAGCACCGCCGCGCACGTGTCGCCGGAGCCGCGGGTCGTGCACGTGAGGAGCGGCGCGCCGATCTCGGTTACGGCGTACCCCCCGGCGGGCGTGCTGTAGCGCGGCGTCGGCGGCGGAGTGGGGCTGTCGGTCGGCGTCGGGGTCGGGGTCACGCTCGGCGTGGGCGTCGGGGTGACCGACGGGGTCGGCGTCGGCTCGACGGACGGCGTCGGGGTCGGCGTGACCGACGGCGTCGGCGTCGGCTCGACGGACGGCGTCGGGGTCGGGGTCGGGGTCGGGGTGACCGAGGGGGTCGGCGTCGGCGTGACCGACGGCATCGGCGTCGGCGTGACCGACGGGGTCGGCGTCGGGTCGGTGCCGTACGGGAGCGCCGTGACCCCGACCTTCGCCGCGGGGAACGGTCCGTCGACGCCCGGCGTCTCGATGGCGAGCTCCGCGGTCCCGAGGTCCCCGTGCTCGGACATCCCGTTCTTCACGAGCCGCGCGCTGACCTGGAGGTCCGAGCCCGCAAGGAGCCGCGCGCCGGTGCACACGACGGTGTCCCCGCCCGGTCCGGGCTCGTAGGACGGCTGCGGCGGGCCGCACGTCCAGCCGGGCGCGGTCACGGGGTCCGGCTGCGCCCAGCGCGCGCCGTGGGGTGCGGTGAGCCGGAGGGTGGGGACGTCGACCGTGCGGCCGCCGACGTTCGTGACCGTCACCGGGATGTCGACCGCGCCGTCGGGCCCGACCAGCTCGACGCCCCGCGCGGAGGACGTGACCTGCAGGTACCCGTCGACCCCGAGCCCGAGGCGCTGGTTCTGGCTGCGGCCCGGGGCGTCCGGCTGCAGCGAGTAGACGAGCGCCGCCCCGGGCACGCGCGCCGCGGAGGCGTCGGCCCACAGGTCGAGCGTGAGGTCGATCCCGTGGCCGCGGCTGGGCAGCTGGTGCCCGGTCGCGAGGCCGCACGTGACCTAGTCGCCTCCGGCCGCCGAGGCGGCGATGCAGGACCACGGCAGGCGGGCGCTCGACGGGTCGGTGTGCACGCCCGGCGGCAGCTGGAGGACGACCCCGGCGGCGGCGCTCGTGCTCTCGCCCGCGTTGAGCAGGTCGAGCGTGAAGGGGCGCGCGTGCTCGGCGTCGCCCGAGGGAACGACGAGCGGGACGGACGTGGCGGTCCCCCCGTGGGCCAGGCGCGCGGCCGAGGCGGTGATCGGGGTGCGGAGCGAGATCGGGGGCCCGGCGGTGAGGCCGGTGCCGCGGATCGCGATCGTGACCTCGGCGTCGTCGCGGGCGTCGACGGACTCGTCCGCGACGACCTGCAGGACGAGGCGCGCGCTCGCGTTCGGCGGCAGCGTGGCGAGCGTGCACTCGGCGACCGAGCTGCCGCCGACGGCGCTCCGGGCCGGGCCGCAGGTCCACGTCGTCGACTCGGCGGCCACGGCGAACCGCCCGGCGGCGCCGCCCGCGAGCGCGACGGGCGCGAGCTCGGTGCGGACCTCGTCGATGCTCACGCCGCTCGGCAGCGTCACCGTCGCGACGAGGTCCGTCGCGGGGAGGCCGCCGCTGTTGACGAGCTCGACGCTCAGCCGGTTCGACGCCCCCGCGGTCAGCGTCACGGCGGCCTGCGTGGTCGCGACGCCGATGGTCGCGGGGACCGGCGGCGGCGTGGTCTCGTCGGGGTCCGGCTCGGGCTCGGGGTCCGGCACAGGCTCGGGGTCCGGGGTCACGTCGGGGTCCGGCTCGTCGTCCGCACCGGTGCCCGGGGCCGTCGTCGGGACCGTGCGCGGGCCGGTACGGCTCGGGACGGTGGTGTCGTCCTCGTCCGAGGGCGTGGCGGCGTCCGCGTCGAGCTCGGTGCCGGGCTCGGGGTCGAGCGTCGGCAGGTCGGTCGGCGCGATGCTCGGCAGGACGGACGGCGTCGGCGTCGCGGTCGGGCGCAGGGTCGAGCCGGGGGTCGGCGACGCGGAGGCGACCGGCCCGTCGGCCTCGTTCGTGGGTGCGGCGTCGCCCGAGAACACGCCCAGGACCCCGCCGACGGCCACCGCGGCACCGACTGCGACCGTCGCCGCGACCGCCCCGAGCACCCCGACGGGCAGGGCGCCGACGAGCGCCGCAAGCCCGGTGGCCCCGGCGGCGGCTGCCGAGCCCGCCGCGACGCTGGTCGTCGCCCCGACCGCACCGGCACCGACCGCGACGCTCGCCGCGCCGGTGCCCGCACCGACGCCTGCTCCTGCGCCCGCACCGGCTCCCGCGCCCGCACCGGTTCCCGCGCCGGCCCCGGCGGACGCGCCGGCACCCGCACCGGCCCCGGCGGTCCCCGCAGTCCCAGCCTCGCCGAGCGCCGCGAAGCCCGACGCGATGCCGCCGCCGACCGGCAGGCCGTGCGACAGCGCGCCGAGCCCGAGCACGCCCAGCACGAGCGGCGCGATGACGACGCGCATGCCGTGGTTGACGTCGCCGAGCTCGAGCAGCAGCGCGCGGCAGTCCCCGCACGTCTCGACGTGGGCGTCGACCTGCGCGGTCTCGCGCTTGGCGAGCCCCCCGCGGACGTACGAGCCGAGCTTGCCGGAGACGCCGCGGCAGCCCTCGGTGAGCGGCTCCTGCAGGTGCTCCTGGAGGTACGCCTGGCGCAGGCCCTCGCGCGCCCGGTAGGCGAGCGCGGCGACGCCGTTCGCGGTCAGCCCGAGCAGCGGGGCGATCTGGGCCGGGTTCATCGCCTCGACCTCGGTGTACCAGAGCACGGCCTGCCAGCGCTCGGGGAGCGTGCGGTAGGCGCGGGAGACGACGCCGCGCTCGAAGCCCTCGAGCGCGGGGTCCTCGGTCGAGGCGGCCGGGCCGACGGCGGACTCGAACGTCGTGACGTCGTCGGTCGGCTCGACGCGGCGTCCGCCCTGCACGCGCAGCATGCCGAGGCGGCGGACCACGGTGAACAGGTACGCGCGGAACGCGACGTCCGGCCCGCCACCGGTCTGGATGATCGAGTAGACCTTCGTGAACGCGTCGGCGACGACGTCCTCGGCGTCCGCGGCGGAGTTCGTGTACTGGCGCGCGACGGCCCAGGCCGCTCCGGCGTGCCGCTCGTAGAGGTGGCCGAACGCGTCCGCGTCGCCGGTCCGGGCAGCAGTGATCAGCTCGGCGTCGCTGAGGACGGTGTCCTCGACCCCGGCGCTGCTCATCCGCACCGCTCCTCGCTCGTCGTCCGCCGCACGACAGCTCCCCAGGGCCGCGCGTCGCTCCGGGGAGGGCGCCAGCACTGCTGTCGTCGTCCGCCCGGAACGACAAGAGTCGCACATCCGCGCGATATCCAGGATCCGTCTCGAAAACTTCGCCCGGAACCGCGTCATAGTGGCCGACCTGGCCCCTCTCATCCGGTGTGACGACCACAGGACCGGACAGCAGCCAGGCAGTTCCGCCGGCTCTCCGCGAGCGCTGGCGCAGCCAGAGCGCCGAGTCGGTGTGGCTTCGACCCGCCGACTGGTACCACCCCGCCGTCGACGCGGTCGTGGAGGCCGTGCTCGCCGGGCGGGACCCGTCGGCAGCGGCGGAGCGCCTCGGCGAGGTGCGCGGCGGCGCGGGCGTCGGCATCTCCGAGGCGATCGAGGACCTCGCATGCCTGTACCGCTCGACCGGGGCCGTCGAGCCGCCGCTCGCGGTGGTGCGCGCGCTGTGCGAGGGCTGGTCCTCGGCACAGGGCGGCGCGCTGCTCATGGGCTCGTGCCTCGACCCCGAGTCCGGCCTGCCGACGCGCGACTACCTCGTGACGCGGCTCGGCGAGACGTACGGCACGGCCGAGCGGGAGGACACGTTCGCCCAGCTCACGCACTGCCTCGTGCTCGTCGACGTGGCCGCCGCCGAGGTGTCGCCGTGGACGCGCATGGCGCGCTCGGCCGCCGTCGGTGCCGCGCTGCGCAACGCGTACGGCCCCGGGCACCCGATGGCGACGCTCGGGGGCGGGCTGTTCGCCGTCCTCGTCGAGCGGGACCCCGAGCTCGGCCCGGGCATCGCGGTCGCGCGCCTCGAGATCACGCACCAGGCCGAGCAGCTCGAGGTCACCGACCTCCTGCGGCAGCCGCCGCGCATCTGGACCGAGCAGCTCCCGCGCACGCACGAGCGCGCGGTGCAGCTCCTCGCCGAGATCTCCCGCTGACGCGGGAACCAGCTCCGCCGGGACGTCTGACCCCCCTCGCCGTCCCGGCGTGACCTCTTCTCCGGCCGTGGCGTCGGTTGGGCACGGGGGGCTCAGCCGACGTCCCGGCCCGAGAACCCTCCGGTGCGCACCGGCGGGACGCACGCACGCGGCGTGAGCACTCCGGCGCGACGCACGCACGCGCGACCAGCTGCCCGGCCCGACGCACGGCCCGGTGGCGTGGTGCCCGTCCGCGGACCGACGCACGGACGGCGACGGGCAGACGTCGACCCCGCCGTCCGCGAGGCGACGACGGGGTCGGGCGACGTGTGCGGGCGGTCAGCGGTGCGTGTACGTCAGGCAGTCGGCGAGGTCGCGCCCGGCGCCGACCCGGACTGCGGGCGCGCTGCACTCGAGGTGGTCGTTGTGCGCGCAGTCGTGGCGCTGGCACGCGCCGACGTGCGAGACGACCTTGTCGAGGCCCCCGCGGATGTCGAGCGGGATGAAGGTCGCACACGCGGCGTCGGCCCCGCTGCCACCGATCGTGACCGCCTCGGCGTGGCAGCCGTGGTGGTGGTCGTTGTAGGAGCACTGGTCGACCGAACACTCGCTGACGGCGGGCATGTCCGTGAGGGCGCTCATCCTGACCTCCGAGAGGGTGTCGTACGGATCCTGCGGTCCCTCTCGACGGTAGACCCGCGGGCCGCGTCGCGCCCAGGGGCGGGCGGGCCGGCGCGCGTGCCGGCGCTGGGCCGTGCGGGTGGACGCCCGGGTGAAACTGGTGCCGTCCGACCACTTTCAGGTGATGCGCTGCGGCCGATCGGGTCGGGTGAAGGCATCCCGACCCGAGAGGTTCTCCCGTGAACACCGACGTCCGCATGGGCACGACCCGCGCCCTCATCCCGTCCCGCCCGACCGGCCGCGTCGCGCGTGCCGCGTTCGCCGCCGCCGTCCTCGCGCTGCTCGCGACCGGGCTCGCCGTCCCGTCGCCGCTCGTCGCCCCGGCCGCGGCGGCGACCGTGCCTGCGGCGTCCACCACGGCGGTCACGCTGCCGGCCCCGGGGAGCCCCGAGGCGTACCTGTTCACGCGCGTCAACCAGGTGCGCGCGCAGAACGGGCTCGCCCCGCTGCAGTACCGCGCGCGCCTCGGCGAGGTCGCCGAGGCCTGGTCGCAGGAGATGGCACGCGTCAAGGTCCTGTCGCACAACCCGCGCATCTCCTCGCTCATCGAGCCCGGCTGGACGGCCTGGGGCGAGAACGTCGGGTTCGCGGGCGGCTACGCGAACAACGCCGAGCGCATCTTCACCGGGTGGATGAACTCCGCCGGCCACCGCGCGAACATCCTCAGCACCCGCTTCACGTCCATCGGGATCGGAGCCGCGACGGACTCCCGCGGCTACCTCTGGTCCACGCAGGACTTCGCGACGTACCGCTGACGAGGGCAGCCTGCGGTGCGCTCCGGGCAAGTGCGCACCGCAGGCACCTCATGCGATCGTCAAGGACAGGCGACAACGGCCGCGAACCGGTCTAACGTCGGTCTATGAATCCCGCGCAGCTCGCACCGCACGACGACGCCCCCGGGCCGCTCCTGACCTCGGGTCGCGACGCGGACGTGTACGCGCTCGACGAGGACCGCGTCCTGCGCCGCAACCGGGACGGCCAGAGCGTGCTCCGCGAGGCCGCGATCGTCCGGCACGTGTGGGCGCACGGGTTCCCCGCACCGCAGGTGTTCCGCGCCGAGGGCGCCGACCTCGAGATGGAGCGCCTGCACGGCCCGACGCTGCTCCAGGCGCTCGCCGCCGAGGAGGTCCCGCTGCGCGAGGGCGCCACCATGCTCGCCGAGCTGCTCAACCGCCTGCACCGCCTGCCGGTGCCGCAGGACGACCTGCTGACCGTCGGGAACGCGGACGACGTCGTCGTGCACCTCGACCTGCACCCCGCCAACGTGGTCCTCACCGAGTCGCACGGCCCCGCGGTCGTCGACTGGTCGGCCGCGCGGCTCGGCAGCGCGGCGCTCGACGTCGCGACGACCGCGCTGCTGCTCGCCGAGGTCGCCGCCGACGAGGGCGGCGACTACTCGCACGCCGCGCAGGTGCTCCTCGTCGCGTTCCTCGCGGCGGTCGACACCGACCCGCTGCCCGCGCTGGACGAGGCCGTGCGCCTGCGGACGCGGGACAGCCACCTGGTGCCGGGCGAGCGCGAGCTCGTGCCGGCCGCCGCGGCGCTCGTGACGCGGTACGCGCACGGCGCGCACTCCTGACCCGCGTCGCCCGGGCCGCTAGCCGGGGGTCGGGGCGAGCGGCACGGCGTCCGGGGTTGCGGCGAGCGGCGCGACGTCCGGGGTTGCGGCGAGCGGCACGGCGCCCGGCGCTGACCCGACGCGAGCCGCCGCGCGGAGCTCGGCGTGCCGCAGCAGGAACTGGCGCTCGTCGAGACGCCTGCGCCGCATCCACGCCGTGACCTCGGTGTTGCACTTGCTCGCGTTGCACGACCGGCACGCGGGGACCACGTTGTCCCAGGTGTAGCGGCCTCCGCGGGAGATCGGGAGCACGCAGTCGCGCTGCAGGGCGTCCGCGCCGGGCGCAGCGCCGCAGTAGGCGCAGCCGCCCCACGCCGCCAGGAGCGCGGCCCACTGGACCGCGTCGAGGTCGTGCTCGACCGCACCCATCCGCCGCTTCCGCCGGTTCGCGGCTCGCGCCCGGCGGCTCGTGCTTGCCATCGGGCGAGCATACGGAGCACCGCCGCTCCCCCGGCGGTGGCGCGCGGACGCACCGGGTGGCACGCGGCGGCACCGCCGGCCACGGGGGCACGGACCCAGGACGACGACGCGCGGCCGCCGCCTCCGGGGAGACGACGGCCGCGCGGTGGTGCAGGGGTCAGGACGTCAGAAGTCCCAGTCCTCGTCCTCGGTGTTGACGGCCTTGCCGATGACGTACGACGAGCCGGACCCCGAGAAGAAGTCGTGGTTCTCGTCCGCGTTCGGCGACAGCGCCGAGAGGATCGCCGGGTTGACGTCCGTCTCGTCGCGCGGGAACAGCGCCTCGTAGCCGAGGTTCATCAGCGCCTTGTTGGCGTTGTAGCGCAGGAACTTCTTGACGTCCTCGGTCAGGCCGACGCCGTCGTAGAGGTCCTGCGTGTACTCCACCTCGTTGTCGTACAGCTCGAAGAGCAGCTCGAACGTGTAGTCCTTGAGCTCCGCGCGCTCGGCCTCCGAGAGCTTCTCGAGGCCCTTCTGGTACTTGTAGCCGATGTAGTACCCGTGCACGGCCTCGTCACGGATGATCAGGCGGATGAGGTCGGCCGTGTTCGTGAGCTTGGCCCGGCTCGACCAGTACATGGGCAGGTAGAAGCCCGAGTAGAACAGGAACGACTCGAGCAGCGTGCTCGCGACCTTGCGCTTGAGCGGGGAGTCGCCGCGGTAGTAGTCCATGACGATCTCGGCCTTGCGCTGGAGGTTGGAGTTCTCCTCCGACCAGCGGAACGCGTCGTCGATCTCCCGCGTCGAGCACAGCGTCGAGAAGATCGACGAGTACGACTTCGCGTGCACCGACTCCATGAACGCGATGTTCGTGTAGACGGCCTCCTCGTGCGGCGTGATCGCGTCGGGGATCAGGCTCACCGCGCCGACCGTGCCCTGGATGGTGTCCAGGAGCGTCAGGCCGGTGAAGACCCGCATCGTGAGCTCCTGCTCCTGCGGGTTCAGGGTCGCCCACGACTGGATGTCGTTGGAGACCGGGACCTTCTCGGGGAGCCAGAAGTTCCCGACGAGGCGGTCCCACACCTCGGCGTCCTTGTCGTCGTCGAGGCGGTTCCAGTTGATCGCCGAGACGCGGCTGACCAGCTTCAGCTTCTCACTCATGTGACTGCACTTCTCTCAGGGGTTCGCGGGGGCGCAGGGGCGCGGGCGGGCGTCGGCTCAGAGCATGCAGCTGACGCAGCCCTCGACCTCGGTCCCCTCGAGGGCCATCTGGCGCAGGCGGATGTAGTAGAGCGTCTTGATGCCCTTGCGCCACGCGTAGATCTGCGCGCGGTTGATGTCACGCGTCGTCGCGGTGTCCTTGAAGAACAGCGTGAGCGACAGGCCCTGGTCGACGTGCTGCGTCGCCTCGGCGTACGTGTCGATGATCTTCTCGTAGCCGATCTCGTACGCGTCGTCGTAGTACTCGAGGTTGTCGTTCGTCAGGAAGGGCGCCGGGTAGTAGACGCGCCCGATCTTGCCCTCCTTGCGGATCTCGATCTTCGACGCGACCGGGTGGATCGACGACGTGGAGTGGTTGATGTACGAGATCGAGCCCGTCGGCGGGACGGCCTGCAGGTTCTGGTTGTAGATCCCGTGCTCGCGCACCGAGGCCGCCAGCTCGCGCCAGTCGTCCTGCGTCGGGACGTGCACGCCGGCCGTCTCGAAGAGCTCACGCACCCGCGCGGTCTTCGGCTCCCAGGCCCGCTCGGTGTACTTCTCGAAGTACTCGCCGGTCGCGTACTTGGAGTCCTCGAACCCGTCGAACTTCTGGTTGCGCTCGATCGCGAGGCGGTTGGACGCCCGGATCGCGTGGTACGCGACCGTGTAGAAGTAGATGTTCGTGAAGTCCAGGCCCTCCTCGGACCCGTAGTGCACGCGCTCGCGCGCCAGGTACCCGTGCAGGTTCATCTGCCCGAGGCCGATCGCGTGGCCGCCGGCGTTGGCGCGGCGGATCGACGGGACCGAGTCGATGCTCGTCTGGTCGGAGACCGCCGTGAGCGCGCGGATCGCCGTCTCGACCGTCTGGCCGAAGTCCGGGGAGTCCATCGCCAGGGCGATGTTCATCGAGCCGAGGTTGCACGAGATGTCGCGGCCCACGTGCTCGTACGACAGGTCGTCGTTGTAGGTCGACGGCGTCGAGACCTGCAGGATCTCCGAGCACAGGTTCGAGTGCGTGATCTTGCCCTTGATGGGGTTCGCGCGGTTGACCGTGTCCTCGAACATCACGTACGGGTAGCCGGACTCGAACTGCAGCTCGGCGAGCGTCTGGAAGAACTCGCGCGCGTTGATCTTCGTCTTGCGGATCCGCGCGTCGTCGACCATCTCGTAGTACTTCTCGGTGACGGAGATGTCCGCGAAGGGCACACCGTAGACGCGCTCGACGTCGTACGGCGAGAACAGGTACATGTCCTCGTTCTTCTTGGCGAGCTCGAACGTGATGTCCGGGATCACGACGCCGAGCGAGAGCGTCTTGATGCGGATCTTCTCGTCGGCGTTCTCGCGCTTGGTGTCGAGGAACCGGTAGATGTCCGGGTGGTGCGCGTGCAGGTACACGGCGCCGGCGCCCTGGCGCGCGCCGAGCTGGTTGGCGTAGGAGAAGGAGTCCTCGAGGAGCTTCATCACGGGGATGACGCCCGAGGACTGGTTCTCGATGTGCTTGATCGGGGCGCCGTGCTCGCGGATGTTGCTGAGCAGCAGGGCCACGCCGCCGCCGCGCTTGGAGAGCTGCAGCGCGGAGTTGATGCCGCGCGCGATGGACTCCATGTTGTCCTCGATGCGCAGCAGGAAGCACGAGACGGCCTCGCCGCGCTGCGCCTTGCCCGAGTTGAGGAACGTCGGCGTCGCGGGCTGGAACCGGCCCGAGATGATCTCGTCGACCATCGACAGCGCGAAGTCCTCGTTGCCGTCGGCGAGCGTGAGGGCGACCATGCAGACACGGTCCTCGAAGCGCTCGAGGTACCGCTTCCCGTCGAACGTCTTGAGCGTGTACGACGTGTAGTACTTGAACGCACCGAGGAACGTCTGGAAGCGGAACTTCTTCGAGTACGCGTACTCGAACAGCGTCTTCACGAACGCCGCGTCGTACTTCGCGAGCACCTCGGGCTCGTAGTACTTGTTCTCGACGAGGTAGTCGAGCTTCTCCTTGAGGTCGTGGAAGAAGACCGTGTTCTGGTTGACGTGCTGGAGGAAGTACTGGCGCGCTGCCTCGCGGTCCTTGTCGAACTGGATCTTGCCGTCGGGACCGTACAGGTTGAGCATCGCGTTGAGGGAGTGGTAATCCATCTCCGTCGCTACGCCGGTATCCGTGACTGTCGCTGCCAAAATGTCCTCAATCCTTCACGGACGCGGGTGACGTCCTCGTTCGTTCCCAGGAGCTCGAAGCCGTACAGGTACGGGACGCCGCACTTGGCGGCGATGATGTCGCCCGCGATGCAGTACGCCTCGCCGAAGTTGGTGTTCCCCGCGGCGATGACCCCACGCAGGAGCGCGCGGTTGCTCTCGTCGTTGAGGAACCGGACGACCTGCCGCGGCACCGCGCCGCCCTCGTTGCCGCCCCCGTACGTGGGGACGACGAGGACGTACGGCTCGTCGACGTGGAGGAACGGCTCCTTGGGCGTCAGCGGGATGCGCTGCGCGGGGAGACCGAGCTTCTCGACGAAGCGGTGCGTGTTCTCCGAGGCGCTGGAGAAGTAGACCAGCGAGCTCATGCTGTGCTCCCTCGTCTGCGGACCTCGGTGGACCCGGGGCTGGTCCTGGCGCGTTGCTGCTGCGGTGCTCGCGCCCGCCTCGACGGCTGGGGCGCGGGCACCGCGGGTGGTGCGGCGCCGCGTGGTGCCTGCTGAGCGGTGGTGCAGCGGCCTCGTGGGCCGCCGGCGCTCAGGCGACCGCGTCGGCCATGCGCTCCGCGAGGGCCTTGATCTGGTCCGGGCGGTAACCCGACCAGTGCTGGCCGCCGGCGACGACCACGGGCGCCTGCAGGTGCCCGAGCGACATGACGTAGTCGCGTGCGTCGGCGTCCTGGCTGATGTCGACGACCTCGTACTCGAAGCCCAGCTTGTCGAGCGCGCGGTACGTCGCGTTGCACTGCACGCAGGACGGCTTCGTGTAGACGGTGATCGACATTCTGGCTCCCGTGGACTTGCTGTGAGACTCGGTGCCGCAGCCCTCACTGCGGTGTCTCGACACTACACCTAGTGGTCGGTCTTGGCAGTGACCACAACCACTTGTGCTTACATCCGTGTCGTTTCTCACCCGCTGTGGACAACTCCAGGCTACGCGCAGGGTCTGACACGGCCCCGACCTGCGGGTTCGCGCCCCTCCACAGCACCCCCACAGTGCTCTCCACAGGCGCCTCCACAGGGGGACGTCCGATTCGTCCCGCGTGCCGCCGGGCGACACACCGCGTGAACACGCGAGGGCCTCGGCGTGTCGCGCCGGTGACGCGCGGACGACGCACCGGAGGTGTCACCCGAACGGGCGTCACCCGGCGCCCGGCTTCATCCGCAGGCACCCGTCACGCCGGGGGACGGACACCCGATGGGGCCCGACGAACCCCTGTCGTCCCACCGAGGAGCCTTCCCCGTGAGCACCACCGCCCCCGACCCGACCGTGCCCCCCGCCGCCGCGGGCCCACGCTGGAGCTGGACCATCGGCCGCCGGCTCGTCGCCGGCTACGCCGTCGCGCTCGTCCTGCTCGCGGTCATCGGTGTCGTGTCGTTCACGAACACCCAGAAGCTCGTCGAGAACAGCGGCTGGGTCGCGCACACGCACCAGGTCCTGAACGGGACCGACGCGATCCTGTCCTCGCTCAAGGACGCCGAGACCGGCCAGCGCGGCTACCTCATCACCGGCGTCGACGGCTACCTCGCCCCGTACACCGCGGCGCAGGCCGACGTGACCGAGCACATCGACGCCGTCCGGGCGCTCACGAGCGACAACGCCGAGCAGCAGGGCCGCCTCGACGACCTGGAGCCGCTCGTCGCCGCGAAGTTCGAGGAGATGCAGCAGACGATCGACGTGCGCGACGACGAGGGCTTCGAGGCCGCCCAGGCGATCGTGCTCTCCGACGCCGGCAAGGCCGTCATGGACCAGATCCGGGGCGTGCTCGACGAGATCCGCTCGGACGAGGCGCAGCTGCTCGCCGAGCGCGACGCCGCCGCGAGCGCGACCGCCACGACCACCAAGTCGGTCGTCCTCGGGGGCACGGCCGTCGCCGTGCTCGTCGTGCTCGTCCTCGCGACCTTCCTCACGCGCAGCATCACGCGCCCCGTCAACGCGCTCACGAGCCGCCTGCGCGAGATCGCCGACGGCGACGGGGACCTCACGCAGCGCGTCGACGAGTCGGCGGCCGACGAGATCGGCGCGCTCGCGACGGTGTTCAACCGGTTCGTCGGCAACGTCGCCACGCTCGTGCAGCAGATCGGCGAGACCGCCTCGACGTCCTCGGCCGCCGCGCAGGAGCTCTCCGTGATCACCGCGGAGATGACCCGCCAGTCCTCCGACGCCGCGCTGCAGGCCACGGCCGCCGCCGCGGCCGCGGAGCAGGTCTCCTCGAACGTCCAGACGGTCGCTGCCGCGAGCGAGCAGATGGGCGCCTCGATCCACGAGATCGCCCGCAGCGCGTCCGAGGCGAGCAACGCGGGCCGCACGGCGGTGACCCGCACCGACGAGGCGAACACGACCATCAGCCGGCTCGGGGAGTCCTCGGCGGCGATCGGCGGCGTCGTCGCGCTGATCAACACGATCGCGCAGCAGACCAACCTGCTCGCGCTGAACGCGACCATCGAGGCCGCGCGCGCCGGGGAGGCCGGCAAGGGCTTCGCGGTCGTCGCCGGCGAGGTCAAGGAGCTCGCGCAGCAGACCGCGCGGGCGACCGAGGAGATCACCGCGCGGATCTCGCAGATCCAGGGCGACGTCGACGTCGCGGTGTCCGCGATCTCGTCGACCACCCAGGTCATCGGTCAGGTCAACGACCACCAGAGCAGCATCGCGGGAGCGGTCGAGGAGCAGAGCGCCACGACGAGCGCGATGTCGGCGAACGTCGCCGAGGCCGCGGTCGGCGCCACGACCATCGCCGACAACGTCCGCTCGATCGCCGAGAACGCGCAGCACACCGTCGGCAACATCGACCAGATCCGCTCGTCGGCCGACGAGCTCGCGCGCAGCTCCCAGCACCTCGACGAGCTCGTCGGACGCTTCCGGGTCTGACCCGCCGCCGCGCGTGCACCTCGACCCGGGTGCACGCGCGGCGTCGTCTCACCGGGGCCGGCGGCGCAGCGTCGCGTCAGTGAGCGCCGGCTCGACGGTCCGCGGGCCGGCGCCCTCCGCACGCGCGCCGGCTGCGCGATGCTGTCCCCGTGCAGATCACGACGCTCGGGACGCTCGCCGTCGACGGCCGGCCCGTCCGCGGGGCGCGGCTCGTCGCCCTCGTGCGTGCGCTCGTCGACGCGCGCGGACGCAGCGTGAGCGTCGCCGCCCTCGCCGAGGCGGTCTGGGACGGCGCGGCGCCCGACGACGCGGCCGGTGCGCTGCAGGCCCTCGTCTCGCGCGCGCGGCGCACCGGGCTGCGGGTCACGTCGGGCCCGGCCGGGTACGCGCTCGCGCACGACCCCGCGGACATCGACGCGGTCCGTGCCGCCGCCACGCTGCGCCGGGGCCGCGACGCGCTCCGCACGGGCCACGCCGACGACGCCGACCGGTGCGCCGCCGAGGCCCTCGCCCTCGTCGGCGCCGACGTCCCGCCCGGCACCACCGCCGTGCACGACGACCCGGCGCACCTGCGGCTGCTCGCGGGCGCGGTCGCGCTGCGCGTCGAGGCCGCGCTCGCGGGCGGCACCGACCCGGGCCCGCTCGACGTGCTGCGCGCCCTCGCGCTGCGCACCCCGCCCGACGAGCCGCTCGTCGCGCTGCTGGTCCGGGCGCTCGCCGCACAGGGCCGCGACGCGGAGGCGCTCGACGTCCTCGAGGGCGTGCGCGCCGGGCTCGCCGAGCGGTTCGGCACCGACCCGTCGGGGGTCGTCGCGCAGGTGCACGTCGCGCTGCTGCGCGGCGAGCTGGCACCGGGCGCACCGACCGGCCCGCCGACCGGCCCGGCGACCGCGGCGGGCGAGGCCCTCGCCGTCGGGTGGCGCCGGGCTGTCACGGGGCTCGTCGGGCGGGAGGTCGACGTCGCCGCAGCCGAGAGCGCGCTCGCCGATCAGCCCCTCGTGACCCTCGTCGGGCTCGGCGGCGCGGGCAAGACCCGCCTCGCGCTCGAGGTCGCACGCCGCGCCGCCGAGCGCGGGGTCGCGGTCCACGCGGTCGAGCTCGCGGGTCTGCGCGAGCCGTCCGAGGTGCTCCCCGCGCTGCTCTCGGCGGTCGGCGCCGCGGAGTCCGTCGCGGACCCCGACCGACCCCAGGGCCGCCGGGTGCTCGGCGCCGACGAGCGCCTGCAGCGGGTCGCCGAGGTCGGCGGGCTGCTCGTGCTCGACAACTGCGAGCACCTCCTCGACGCCGTCGCCGACGTCGCGGCGCGGCTGATCGCGCTCGCCGACCGGGACCTGCGCGTGCTCGCGACGAGCCGGGCACCGCTCGCCGTGCCGGGCGAGACCGTGCAGCCGGTGCTCGCGCTGCCCGACGCCGACGCCCTCCAGCTCCTCGGGACGCGCGCACGCGCGGTGCGGCCCGACCTCGCGTGGGACCCGGACGTCGCGGCGGCGCTGTGCCTCCGGCTCGACAACCTGCCGCTCGCGCTCGAGCTCGCGGCGGCGCGCGTGCGGTCCATGCCGCTGACCGACGTGCTCGCGGGGCTCGACGACCGGTTCGCGCTGCTCGACCACGCCCTGCGCGGGATGCCCGAGCGCCACGCGGGGCTCCGCGCGATGGTCGACTGGAGCTGGAGCCTCCTGACCGACGACGAGCGCGTCCTGCTGATGCACGTCGCGGTGGTGCCGGCGCCGTTCACCGCCGCGACCGCGGTGCACCTCGTCGGGCCGGACGCGGCGCGCGCTCCGGCGGGACCGGGTGCAGCGAGGTCGGGTGCAGCCAGGCCGGAGGTAGCGACGACGGTTGCCGGGGCGTCGGGGCCGCTGCTCGGCGAGACGCGGGCCCGGCGGGCGCTCGGCGCGCTGGTCGAGCAGTCGCTGCTCGTGCTGGAGGAGCCGGGCCGTGACGCGTCGGCCCGCGACGCCGGAGGGCACGGCGGCGAGGCCCCCGCCCGCCCGGGTGCCGCGCGCTACCGGATGCTCGAGACCGTGCGCGAGTACGGCGAGCAGCGGCTCGCGGAGCTCGGTGACCCGGCGGACGCGCGCGACCGCCTCGTCCGGTGGGCCGTCGACGAGGCGCACGCCGTCGCGGAGATGCTCGCCGCCCGGGAGCACACGGCCGGGATCCGGCGCGCGGGCGCCGAGCAGGAGTCGCTCCTGGCCGCGCTGCGCTGGGCCGTCGAGCGGCGCCGCGAGCGCGAGGCGATGGCCGTCGGCGCGGCGCTGCTCGCGCTGTGGACCGTGCGCGGCCTGCACGCCGAGGTCGACACGTGGGCCGCGGTCCTGCTCGGCTCGCACGACCCGGAGCTGCGCGCCACGTCGTGGGCGCTGCACGGCCCGCGCACGGACGCACCGCCCCCCGAGGCGGAGGACGTCGCGACGGTCGCGCTGCACGCGCTCGTGAACTCCGGCATCGCCGGCACCCAGCGGCGCGGAGCGGTGGCCCGCCGGGTGGCGCGACGCGCGCTCGCGTCGCCCGCGGCCGTCGGACGCGGGCGGGTGCGCCACCGGACGGCGGCGCTCGTGCGGGCGATGGACGCGCTGACGTCGGTGGAGTCCGCCGACGGCGTCGCCGCCGCGGAGGCCCTCGCCCGCGAGGACGACCCCTCGCTGGCCGGCATGGGCCTGTTCCTGCGCAGCGCGCTCCGCGAGAACCTCGGTGACGTGGACCTCTCGCTGCGCGACGCGCACGCGGCCTACGACCGGTTCGCGTCCGTGGGCGACCTGTGGGGCATGGGCATGGCAGCCCAGGGCATCGGGCAGTGGGAGGGCGGGCGCGGAGGCGCCGGCGCCGACGTGTGGCTCGAGCGAGCCGAGGACCACCTCCGCGCGATCGGGGCTGTCGCGGACGCGCGGGCGATCGCCGTCGTCCGGCACGTGCACCGGGCGCTGCGCGGCGAGACCGGGTCGCGCGCGGCGCTCGAGGACGTCGTCGCGGCGCCCGCGTCCGGGGGCGCGTCACGGGCGCACGCCTCGGTCGGGCTCGCCGCGCTCGCCGCGCTCGAGGACCGGTGGGACGACGCCGTCCGGCATGCCGACGAGGCGCTCGCCGTCGCGCGCGACGACCCGGCGGCCGTCCCGCAGGCCCGGGTCGTGTACGTCGTGTGCGCGGCGGTCATCCGGCTGCGGGCGGGTCACGACAGCGAGGCGCTCCTGCGCTCCGCGGTCCCGGAGGCCGTCAGCACCAAGGACGCGCCGGTGCTCGGGTCGCTCGCGCTGGGCTTTGCCGAGCTCGCGGCGAGCCGCGGGGAGCACGAGCGCGCGCGGACCCTGTGGGCGCTCGGCACCCGGCTCGGCGCGAGCATCGCCCTGATCTTCGGGCCCGCGTTCGCGTCGCTGCTGCACGCGCACGTCGGGGACGGCGACGAGCGCACCGCGCTGCTGGCCGAGGTGCACGACCTGACCAGCAGCGCGGCTGTGAGCCGCATCGTGGCGCTCCTGCGCTGAGGCTCGGACCTGGCGCGCGGCTCAGACCTTGCGCGCGGCTCAGACCTTGCGCCGGTACGCCCGCAGCGCGAGCGGCATGAGCACCGCGACGAGCCCGACGCACCACACGAGCGTCCAGAGCACGTGCGCACCCGTCGGCCCCCCGAGGAAGAGCCCGCGCACCGCGCCGACGAGGTGCGTCAGCGGGTTGACGTCCACGAACGTCTGGAGCCAGCCCGGCATCGACTCGGCCGGCACGAACACGTTCGACGCGAAGCTCAGCGGCATGATGACCAGGAACATGATCCCCTGCACGGCCCCGGAGGTCCGGACCATCATCCCGACCCACACCGAGACCCAGCTCAGGCACAGCGCGAACAGCACCGCGAGCGCGCACCCCGCGATCATGCTCGCCGGGTCGGTCATGATCCGGAACCCCATCGCGTACCCGATCGCGAGCGTCGACACCGTGACGATCGCGTACCGCACGACGTCCCCGAGCACCGCGCCGACGAGCGGCGCCGACCGCGGGATGGGCAGCGACCGGAACCGGTCGAAGATGCCCTTCTCGAGGTCGGTGTTGAGGTTGACGCCGATCGCGATCGCCCCCGTCGCGATCGTCTGGGCGAGGATCCCGGGCAGCAGGAACTGCAGGTACTCCCCCGTCGACCCGGCGACGGCGCCGCCGAAGATGTAGACGAAGATCACGAGGAACAGCGCGGGCTGGAGCGTGACGTCGAGGAGCGCCTCGGGCGTGCGCCACGTCTTGATGAGGCTGCGCCGCGCGAGGCTCGCGGAGTGGCGCACGTACGCGAACGGGCGGGGCTGCGCCGCGACGCCCGCGGGAGCGCGGCCCGCGAGCGGGGACGGCGCGGCGGGGGTGGTCGTGCCGGGTGCCGTGGTCATCACGCGGCCTCCTTCGGGCTCGGGAGGGAGCCGTCGCCGGCCCGCTCGCTGTCGGGTGCGCCGGTGAGCGCGAAGAAGACCTCGTCGAGGCTCGGCAGGTGCAGCGAGAGCTCCGTGACGCCGACGCCCGCGGCCGCGAGCCGGGCGACCGTCGCCGTCAGCGCCGCGTCGTCCGCGACCGGCACGGCGAGCACGCCCTTGCGGACCTCCTCGGCACGGCCCGCGGTCGAGACGGCGCCGAGGATCGAGGCCGTCTCGTCGAGCCGGGCGGCGTCCGACGGGCGCACCGTGAGGGTCTGCCCGCCGACGCGCCGCTTGAGGCCGTCCGGGGTGTCGTGCGCGATGACGCGGCCGTGGTCGATCACGGTGATCTCGTCCGCGAGCGCGTCGGCCTCCTCGAGGTACTGCGTCGTGAGCAGCACCGTCGCGCCGTCGGCGACGAGCGACCGGACGACGTCCCACATGTCCTCGCGCTTCGCGGGGTCGAGGCCCGTCGTCGGCTCGTCGAGGAAGATGATCTCGGGGCGCCCGACGAGGCTCGCCGCGAGGTCCAGCCGGCGCCGCATCCCGCCCGAGTACGTCTTCGCGGGGCGTCCCGCCGCGTCGGTCAGGTCGAACCAGGCGAGCAGCTCGGTCGCCCGCGCCCGGGCCGCCGGGGCACGCAGGTCGAGCAGCGCGCCGATCAGCTCGAGGTTCTGCCGGCCCGAGAGGTCCTCGTCGACCGACGCGTACTGCCCGGTCAGCCCGATCGCGCGGCGCACGCGGTCGGCGTCGCGGTCGACGTCGTGCCCGCCGACCCGGGCGGTGCCGGCGTCGGCGCGCAGGAGCGTCGCGAGGATGCGGACCGCCGTCGTCTTGCCCGCGCCGTTGGGCCCGAGCACGCCGAGGACGGTGCCGCGTGCGACGGCCAGGTCGATGCCCTGCAGGGCCTTCGTCCGGCCGAAGTGCTTGACGAGGCCGTGCGCCTCGATCACCAGGTCGTCTGCTGTCATGCCCCCCACGGTGCGGGGGGCCGCTGACGGCGCACCGACAGGCGCGACGTCGCGCTGACACGACGCCGACAGGCCGTCCGCTGCACGCCACGCCGGCGCGGGGCTCACCCAGCAGGGGGAGGCGGGCTCCCCGCGGCGGAGGACGACCGGCGCGGCCACGGGCTCCGACGATGGCCGCATGACACCCGAGCCCCCTCCCCGCACCACCCCTCCGGCCCCCCGCGGCCCGGGCGCGACCCCGACCGGCGCGGGTCCGCTCCCGTCGCGCCTCCCGCGTCGTCCCTCGGAGGTCGCGCGCGCCGTGACGGCGCAGCTGCGCGCCGCCCTGGCAGACGCCGCACCCGGCTCCGGCTACCAGCGCGCGCTCTACCTCGCCGGTCTGGTGCTCCTCGCCTCCGCCGTCGTGCACATGGGGGTGTGGGTGGTCGACGGCGGTGCCTGGGAGGGGGCGGTGTCGTGGCGCAAGCCCATGACGTTCGGCTTCTCCTTCGGCCTCCTGCTGCTCTCGTGCGGCTGGATCCAGGGCGCCCTGCCGCGCTCGCCGGCCTGGGGCTGGTCGGTGACCGTGCTGGTCGCGGGCGGCTCGCTGCTGGAGGTCGGGCTCATCACCGTGCAGCGGTGGCGCGGCGTGCCGTCGCACTTCAACGACGCGACCCCGCTGGACGCCCTCGTGTTCACGTCGATGGCGGCCGCGATCGGGACGGCCCTCCTGGGCGTGGTCGTGCTCGGGGTGTGGGCGGCCCTGCGCCTGCGCGGGCCCGCCCCGGTCGTCGTGGCCGTCGCCCTCGGGCTCACCGTCACGATGGTCGGGGGCGCGATCGGCGGGGACATGATCGCGCGCGGGCTGGAGCTCACCGAGATGCACGGCACGGTGCCCGACGTCGTCGTGGTCGGAGCGGCGGGCTCGGCGAAGCTCGCGCACGCGGTGTCCCTGCACGGGCTCCAGGTGCTGGCGCTGCTGGCCCTCCTGCTCGGGCGTTCCGGGCTCACCACCCGGGGCCGCACGCGCGCGATGCTGGTGGCCGCGGCCGGGTACACGGCGCTGACGGCGCTGGTCGTCGCTCAGGCGTACGCCGGACGCGCCCTGACGGACCTCCCGGCGGCGACGGCCGTCGGGCTCGTCCTGGCCACCACCGCTGTCGTCGTTCCGTTCGTGCTGGCGGTGCGGGATGCTGGTGCCCGTCCTGAACCGCTCCGGCTGACCGCGGACGACAGCGAGGGGACGCATGCGCACCGGCTCTGAGGCCGAGACCGAGATCGACGAGGTCCGGCCCCGCCTACCCCGGCCCGGCAGCACGGTCGCGCGGACGGCGACGCTCCGGGGAGCCGTCGCCCGGACGCTCGCGGCCCGCCCGGCCCCGGGCACGCGGGTGCTCCTGTGGGACGGTGCCCTCGCCGTCGTGCTCGGCACGATCCTCGTCGGTGAGGCGGTCGCGGAGACCGGCGGGGCGCCGGGGGCGATCGTCCTCGCGGGCACGATCGGGGGTTCCCTCGCCTTCCGGCGCCGGTTCCCGCTCGCGTCGTACCTCGTGAGCTGTGCCGCGCTGCTGGTCCTTGCCGCACGCTGCTACGACGCCGGCCTGTACCCCTACCCAAACGCAATCGGCCTGTACTCCGCCGCCGCGTACGGCAGCCGTCGGCGCTCGGCCGTCGCGCTCGTCGCCGGCCTCGCCGGCGTCATCCTCTACTGGACCCTCGTGCCGTCGTCCGACATCCCGTGGCTGCCCGGCGCCCTCGTGGGCGCGTGGGCGCTCGCCTGGGTCGCGGGGCGGGCCGAGGTCCAGCGCCGACGCACCGCCGCCGAGGCCCTCGAGCGGCTCGCCGAGGCGGAGCGGCGCCGGGAGGCCGACCGGGCCCGCGCCGTGGCGCAGGAGCGGGAGCGACTGGCCGCGGACGTCCACGACATCGTCGGCCACGCCCTCAACGTCATGGTGCTCCAGGCCGGGGCCAGCCGGCGGCTGCTCGACCGTGACCCCGTGGCCAGCGCCGACGCCCTCGCGGTCGTGGAGAGCGTCGGCCGGGAGGCGCTCGCCGAGCTCGACGGCGCGCTCGAGCTCCTCGACACCGCACCGACCCGCCGACCGGGGCGCGGGGTGGAGGACCTCGGAGAGCTCGTCGAGCGGTTCGTCGCCGCCGGTCTGGCGGTGCACCTCACGGTGAGCGGCCGGCCGCGCGAGATCCCGGCGCCGGTCGCCGTCACCGTTCACCGCGTCGTCCAGGAGGCGCTCACGAACGTCGCGAAGCACGCCGGTGGGGCGCGGACCGAGGTCGAGGTCGCGTACGGCGACGACGAGGTGCGCGTCCGCGTGCAGGACGACGGTGCGCGGGCGGGCTCGGCGACGGGCGGGCCCGGGCGCGGGTCGAGCGCGGACCGGACCGGCGCCGGGCGCGGCGTCCGCGGCATCCGCGAACGGGTCGCCGCCCTCGGGGGGACCGCCGAGATCGGGCCCGACCAGCACGGGGGCTGGGCCGTGCGCTGCACGCTGCGGACCGACCGGTGATCCGGGTCGCGCTGGTCGACGACGACCACCTCGTGCGCAGCGGCGTCCGCCTGATCCTGGAGAGCGTCGACGACATCGTGGTCGTCGCGGAGTCCCCCGACGGCCCCGCGGGCCTGCGCGCGATCGAGCGGGAGCGGCCCGACGTCGCACTCGTCGACATCCGCATGCCGCGGATGGACGGCATCGAGGTGACGGGCAGGCTCGCCACGTCGGCGCCGTCGACCCGCGTGGTCATCCTCACCACGTTCGAGCGCGACGCGTACGTGGTCGACGCCATCCGCGCGGGGGCCTCGGGGTTCCTGCTCAAGCGCACGCCACCCGAGGGCCTGATCGACGCGGTGCGCGTCGTGGCGTCCGGGGACGCCCTGCTGTCGCCCTCGGTCACGCGTCGGCTGATCCAGGCGTTCGCGCGCACCCCGGCGCCCGGGGCCGGTCACCCGGCGCTGGCCACGCTGACCGACCGCGAGCGCGAAGTGCTCCTCGCGATGGCGTCCGGGGCGTCGAACGGGGAGATCGCGGGCCGGCTCTACGTCTCCGAGGAGACGGTCCGCACCCACGTGAAGCACCTGCACCGCAAGCTCGGGCTGCGCGACCGCGCGCAGGCGGTCGTGCTCGCCTACGAGTCCGGGCTCGTGACGCCCGGCGACTCCCGCCCCGCCTGAGCCCGGACGCACGGCGCGGCCGCTCCGTCGCGCAGCTCGGCGCGGTGCCGGCTGTTGCGCGCCCGGGCGGTGCTCGACCTGCCGCTGCAGCCGGACAAATCGGTTATGGACACCCCCGCCCTCCCGCGCAGGACGCGACCTAGGGTTCGGGCGGCGGTCGAGCTCGTGACCGCACGGACGGACCGGCGCCCGCGCCGCGCGACCGCGCCGCCCCACCCCTGACGAAGGAATCCGCCATGACCGCATCCCCCCGTTGGGGCGTCCCGATGGAGCTCGGCGAGCGCCGTGTCCTGCACCCCGGACGGTTCCGCTGGCTCCGGGCGCTCGGGTGGGCCCCGGCGCTCCTCTTCGGCATGACCCTCGCCTTCGGCCCGCCGATCGAGGCGCTGGGCGGGCTGCTGCCCGACACGGAGGCCGTGACCTTCCTCGTCCGCGCCCTCGGTGCGGCGGTCGCGCTCGGCGCGTACGCGTTGCTCGTCCGGGCCGGCGAGGACCGGGCACCGTCGGAGCTGGCCCTGCGCCCCGCGCTTCCGTCGCTCGCCGTCGGGCTCGCCCTCGGCGCGCTGATGATGGCGGTGGTCATGGGGCTGCTGGCGCTGAGCGGCACCTACGAGGTCACCTGGCTCGGGTGGACGTCCGCGTGGGAGGCCGCCGGGCTCGCGGTCCAGGCGGGCGTCGTCGAGGAGCTGATCGTGCGCGGGATCATCCTGCGCCTCGTATGGCGGGCCTTCGGCCCGTGGGCCGCGTTCGCGGTCTCGGCCGTGCTCTTCGGCGCCGGGCACCTCGCCAACCCCGGGGCCACCGTGTTCGCCGCGCTGTGCATCGCGCTGGAGGCCGGCGTCATGCTGGGCGCCCTCTACGTCCTCACCGGGCGGCTGTGGACCTCGATCGGGGTCCACGTCGCGTGGAACCTGACCCAGGGCTACGTCTTCGGGGCTGCGGTCTCGGGCGGTGACACGGGCAGCTCGCTCGCGCGCAGCGTCGCGGACCCGGACGCGCCGCTGTGGCTCTCGGGCGGCGAGTTCGGGCCGGAGGCGTCGCTCGCGGCCGTCCTCGTGTGCACCGCGGTCGGTGTGCTCGCGCTCGTGCTGGCGCGCCGGGCGGGGCGCTTCGCGCGACCGGCGCCGGAGCCCACGGACGCCGCGGACGCGGACGCCGAGCGGGCCGACAGCCCGCTCACGACCGCGTGACGTCCGGGGCCCGGCACGCGGTCCCCGTGCCGGGCCCTGGACGTCCTCAGCGCGGCGTCGGCTGCCAGAGCACGAGGGCGCCCGGCGTCGCCGTGAGCTCCCCCCGCACGGTGCGCGTGCCCGGCGGCCGCTGTCCGGGCCGCACCGCGACGACGTCGCCCGAGGGTGCGGCGGTGAACACGCGCCGGCCCGGCTCGGTGAACGCCCGCAGGTACTCGACCTGCCGCTGGAGCCGGTCGACCTGCGCCTCGAGCTCGAGGATGCGCTTGATGCCCGCGAGGTTGACGCCCTCGTCCTGCGAGAGCCGCTGCACCTCGCGCAGGGTCGCGATGTCCCGCAGCGAGTACCGCCGGCCCCGCCCGCGCGTGCGACCGGGCGAGACGAGGCCGAGCCGGTCGTACTGCCGGAGGGTCTGGGGGTGCATGCCGGCGAGCTCGGCCGCGACCGAGATCACGTAGACCTGCGCGTCCTCGGAGACCACGGCCCTCACTCCCGGGCGCGCGCCAGCAGGTCGGCGCGCGGGTTCTCGCCGGACGTGGCGACGCCGAACGCCATGACGGCCTCGCGCGCCGCGCCGGTGAGGCGCTGCGGGACGACGACCTGGACGGTCACGAGCAGGTCGCCCGTGCCGTCCGGCGTGCTGACGCCCTTGCCCTTGACGCGCAGCGTGCGCCCCGACGGCGTGCCCTCGGGCACCTTGACCCGCACGGTGCTGCCGTCGAGCGTCGGGACGTCGACCTGCGCGCCGAGCGCGGCCTCGTCGAACGCCACCGGGACCGTCACGCGCAGGTTGCTGCCCTCGAGCGCGAACACCGGGTGGGGGGTCACGCGGACGGTGACGACCAGGTCGCCGGCCGGTCCGCCGTGCTCGCCCGGGCGGCCCTTGCCGCGCAGCCGGATCTTCTGGCCGTCCTTGACGCCCGCGGGGATGCGCGCGTTGACGACCCGGCCCTCGACGTTCAGCGAGACGGTCGAGCCCGTCGCGGCCTGCCGGAAGGGCAGCGTCGTGACCGCTGAGAGGTCGGCGCCCTGGCGCGGCCCGCGCGACGGCGAGAAGCCTCCCCCGCCGCCGGCACCGCCGAAGAGCCCGCCGAGCAGGTCCTCGAAGTTCGCGCCGCCCGGGGCCGCGCCGGTCTGCTGGAAGCGGACGCGCTGGCCCTGCGTCGCACCCCCGAACATCCCGCCGAACAGGTCCTCGAACCCGGCGGAGCCGCCGGCGCCCGGTGCGAACCGGGCGCCGCCGGCCATCGCGCGCAGCTGGTCGTACTGCGCGCGCTGCTCGGTGTCGGAGAGCACGGCGTACGCCTCCCCGACCTCCTTGAACTTCGCCTCGGCGCGCGCGTCACCCGGGTTGTGGTCCGGGTGCATGTTGCGCGCGAGCTTGCGGTACGCCTTCTTGATCGTCGCGGCGTCCGCGTCCTTGGGGACGCCGAGCACGGCGTAGAAGTCCTTCTCGAGCCAGTCCTGGCCGGTCACGGCGCCTCCCTTCCTCGTCGGCGGACGCTCAGGCGTCCGGGTCGATCACCGCGACGCGCACGGGCCGCAGCACGCGCTCGCCGATCCGGTACCCCGGCTGGAGCACCGTACCGACCGTCGGCTCGGTGACGTCCGCGGAGTGCGAGTGCATGAGCGCCTCGTGCACCGTCGGGTCGAACACCTCACCCTCGGCACCGAACCGCTCGATCTTGAACCGCGCGAGCGTCGACTCGAGCTTCTCGGCGATCGACAGGAACGGGCCCTGCAGGTCGCCGTGCTGGCGGGCGAGCGCGATGTCGTCGAGCACCCCGATGAGGGCCTCCGCGACCTCGGCGACACCCTGCTCGCGTGCGACGAGCGCCTCGGACTTCGAGCGCTTCACGTAGCCCGAGTACTGCTGCTCGAGGTTGTAGTACGCCGCGTTGCGCCGCTGGAGCTCGTCGAGCCGCTCCGCCGCGAGCGCCTCGGCCGCCGCGAGCGCGCCCGTGTCGGGCGTCTCGAAGTCGAGGTGCGCGACGGGGTCGTCGGCCCCTCCCCCGGCAGCCGCGGCCTCGGCCTCCTCGGCCGGCGTCGGCTCCCGCAGCAGGCCCGTGTCCGGGTCGATGCGGCGCTTGTCCGTGAACCTGGGGGCGCCCTCCGCGGGGTCGGGCTCGCCCGACCCCGCGTGGCGTGCGTTGTCGCTCGTCACTTGCGCTCGTCCTCGTCCACGATCTCGGCGTCGACGACGTCCTCGTCCGCCGGGGCGTCGCCCGCGGGGGCACCGTCGGCCGGGGCGCCCTGGGCGTCCGCGGCGGCGTTCTGGGCGTAGATCGCCTCGCCGATCTTCTGGCTCACGGTCGCGAGGGCCGTGTGCTTGGCCTTGACCTCGGCCAGGTCCGTGCCCTCGAGCGCGGTCCGGAGCTCCGCGATCGCGGCCTTGACCTCGGTCGAGACGTCCTCGGAGACCTTGTCCGCGTTGTCGGCGAGCACCTTCTCGGTCGAGTAGACGAGCTGCTCGGCGGAGTTGCGGGTCTCGGCCTCCTCGCGGCGGGCCTTGTCCTCGGCGGCGTGCGCCTCGGCCTCCTTGACCATGCGGTCGATCTCGTCCTTCGGCAGCGCCGAGCCGCCGGTGATCGTCATCGACTGCTCCTTGTTCGTGCCGCGGTCCTTCGCGGACACGTGCACGATGCCGTTCGCGTCGATGTCGAACGTGACCTCGATCTGCGGGACGCCGCGCGGCGCCGGCGCGATGCCGGTCAGCTCGAACGTGCCGAGCGGCTTGTTGTCCCGGGCGAACTCGCGCTCGCCCTGGAACACCTGGATCAGCACGGACGGCTGGTTGTCGTCGGCCGTCGAGAAGATCTCGCTGCGCTTGGTCGGGATGGCCGTGTTGCGCTCGATGAGCTTGGTCATCACGCCGCCCTTGGTCTCGATGCCGAGGCTCAGGGGCGTGACGTCGATGAGCAGGACGTCCTTGCGCTCACCCTTGATGACACCGGCCTGCAGCGCGGCGCCGACGGCGACGACCTCGTCCGGGTTGACGCCCTTGTTGGGCTCCTTGCCGCCCGTGAGCTCGCGCACGACGTCCGCCACGGCGGGCATGCGGGTCGAGCCGCCGACGAGGACCACGTGGTCGATGTCGGAGAGCTTGATCCCGGCGTCGCGGATGACGGCCTGGAACGGCGCCTTGGTCCGCTCGAGGAGGTCCGCGGTCATCTGCTGGAACTGCGCGCGGGTCAGCTTCTCGTCGAGGTGGATCGGGCCGTTCTCGCTCATCGACAGGTACTGCATCGAGATGTTGGTGCTCGTCGCGGAGGAGAGCTCCTTCTTCGCCTGCTCGGCGGCCTCGCGCAGACGCTGCAGCGCGATCTTGTCCTTCGACAGGTCGACGCCCGAGGAGTTCTTCACCTGCTTGATGAGGTGCTCGACGACGCGGTTGTCCCAGTCGTCGCCGCCGAGGCGGTTGTCGCCGGAGGTCGCGCGGACCTCGATCGTCGAGAAGTCGTCGTCCTTGCCCACCTCGAGGAGGGACACGTCGAACGTGCCGCCACCGAGGTCGAAGACGAGGATGAGCTCGTCCTCCTTGCCCTTGTCGAGGCCGTAGGCGAGGGCCGCGGCCGTCGGCTCGTTGACGATGCGCAGCACGTTGAGGCCCGCGATCTGGCCGGCGTCCTTGGTCGCCTGGCGCTCGGCGTCGTTGAAGTACGCGGGGACGGTGATGACCGCGTCGGTCACCGGCTCGCCCAGGTACTCCTCGGCGTCGCGCTTGAGCTTGCCGAGCACGCGCGCGGAGATCTCCTGCGCGGAGTACTTCTTGTCGTCGATCGCGACCGACCAGTCCGTGCCGACGTGACGCTTCACGGAGCTGATGGTGCGGTCGACGTTGGTGACGGCCTGGCGCTTGGCCACCTCGCCGACCAGCACCTCGCCCGTCTTGGAGAACGCGACCACCGACGGCGTCGTGCGGGCGCCCTCGGCGTTCGCGATGACGGTGGGCTCGCCACCCTCGAGGACGGCGACCACCGAGTTGGTGGTACCCAGGTCGATCCCGACTGCTCGTGCCATGTGCGTGTGCCTCTTCCTTCGGTGGTCCTGCTGCTGCGGTGCGTGTCGCGCTCGCGGCGGGTGTCGCCGTCCGGGCTGCTGCCTGCCCCCTGTAGGGGCGCAGCGCCGCGGGCGGCGGGCCGTCTTGAGCCTGCTGCGCTCAAGTCTGCGTCGCGGCGGGGTGGTGCGCAAGTCCGCGGCGCTGGAGTTGAGCCTGTCTGACTCAACTCTCGATCGGGAGCTGTTGTTCCCGTCGCCCGAACGGCCGCACGGGCGGCGTCGCTGTGGGATCTCATCCCGGGTTGGCCAAATCTCACGGAGTTGGCCACGGCGTGTCCGAATCTCACCGAGTTGGCCACGCGGGATGCTCGAAGCGTGGAGCCGCGCGCGGCCCGGGCCGCGTACCTGACGCACCGGAGGTCCAGATGCGCTGCCTGGCCCGGACCAAACGGCTCTCCCGCTGCGCCCGTCCCGCGAGGCGGTGGCGCCTGACGTGCGCGCAGCATTGGGTCCAGCCGTGGTCCGCCGCCGCAGCCGTTATGGCGGGCGCCTTCGCGATGGCCGGCGGTGTCGACGACGCCCTGAGCGTCGTCGACAGGTTCCGAGAGCAAGACCCGACGACCGCGGAGGAATGCCTGGACCGACTGTCGTCTGGCCCGCTCGCCGACCTGATGGTCGACACCTGGTACTGCGACACCGAGTTCGCCAACATCTGGCAGCCCGGGATGAAGCACGTCATGCTGCGCGACAACCGTGAGCTCGTCCGGGACAACTACGCGAGGATCGTGCACGGAGCGGTGGACCCGGCGTCGCAGTTCTCCGCGGAGGGTCTGTCGGACCCGGACCTGGCCGGCGGCAAGGTCTCGCGGTTGTTCGCCCGGTGGCCCAACTACCAGGACCGAAGCTCTGTCGTCCTGGGCCGGGTGGCCGCCGTCCAGATGCTCTACGACGATGACGTCAGCTCGGACTGGGTCGTCCAGCTCGGCACCGTGCGGGATCCAAACCAGGTCGTCTACCTCCGCGTCGTCGGACCGCCCGGCTGGCAGCACCCCGGCGAGAGCAAATGCCCGCTCGTCCGCGCCGAAGGCATACCGATCGCCCGCGGGTACGTTCCGCGAGGCGACGGAGACGGGCTGGTCGACGTGATCTACGAGATGGCCACCAAGGTCGAGTGCTTCCCTCTGCTCTCCGAGGAGGACATCGCGGCATTCGAGGAGGGACTGCCGCCGGACCTGCGCGACGCGTTCGACGAGGGCGCCAGCGGCGACCGGTGGTGACATCGGCGCCCGACAGCCGGCGAGTGCGTCACTGTCCAGTGAGCGGCGTCGACACAGGCCGGGATGTCGTCGCCGGAGTTCGCCGTCGGCTCGCGCGATCCGCCACCTGATCCTGACCGACAGGATCCGGCAGATCACGCCGCCTCGAACGGGGACCACCGGCGGGCCCGGCGCGTGCACGCTGTGGAGTGGCCGCGCTCGTCGTCGAAGAAGCGCTCGAGCGTCTGCCCTTACGCCGTCGATCACGACGGTCCCGGCTTGAGGGTTTGGACGAGTACGTGAGACGCAGCCCGTTTCCCGTACTCGTCCCACCTGAGGTCAGCGCGATGGGCTCCGGACAAGTTCGATGAGTTCCTACAGCTGTAGGAAGTCATCTGACCTGTCGTTTTGTCATCGATCCGTCATCTCGATGTCGCGTTGTCACCGACTTGTCACCTGCCACGCTGACCGCATGACCATCGAGGCGCTGCTGCAGACCGAGGTGCAGTACGTCACCGATGCGGGCGACCCGGTGGTCACCTCGCTGCGCCTCCTCGACGGTGACCGGGCGCTGCACGGGCTGCCGGTCCGCAAGATCTGGTCCCACAAGGGTCAGACCCACTACCCGGGCTTCTTCTGGTCCGACACCACGGGCCGGCACGTGGAGTACGAGAGCCGCATGGAGCTGGACCGCATGTGGCTCGCCGACTTCGACCGCGACGTCCACTGGATCGCTGCGCAACCGCTCTGGTTCTGCGGTCGCGACGGTGAGGCCCTGCGCCGTCATGCACCCGACCTCTTGCTCGGGACCCGGAGCGGCGGGTTCACGCTCGTGGACGTCAAGCCTCAGGCGTTCGCGGGTCGCCCCGAGGTGCGTGCAGTGTTCGACTGGACGGCGCGCCTTTGCGACGCGAAGGGCTGGCGCTACGAGGTCTGGACGGGCGCGGGCCCGGTATACCTCGCAAACGTGCGCTGGTTGGGCGGAGCACCGCGACGAGGCCGCGTTGACCGCGGTGCTCGCGGGTCCACGCGCCGCGTCGACGATCACCGAGCTGTGCGAGGCCGCCTCACGTGAGGCGGACCCGAGCCTCGTTCGGCGGGTCGTCATGTTCTTGCTCTGGTCGCACGTGCTCCGGGCCGACCTCACTCAGGTGCTGGACGCGGCGTCCGCCGTCGCATGGCGCGAGGACGCAGCGTGAGCGGGCATGTCCTAGAGCTCCGCGTGGGTGCTCGCCTCTGGTTCGAGGGGGTGGCGTGGTCGGTCGTCGAGGTGGCTCCCGCCTGCCACTCGCCGGCGACAGCGAGGAGAGCCGGCGCAACAGCTGCTCGTCCTTCGCTCCGTGCCATGGACGTGTGGGCGGCCAGAGGGGGGCGTGTCGCCTGGCAGGATCGACGCATGTCGAAGCGTCAGATCGTGTCCTCGGGTGCGGTGTGGGAGCCGCTGGTCGGGTACTCCCGGGCCGTGCGGGTCGGTTCCTGGGTCAGCGTGGCCGGCACGACGGCCGCCGGCCCGGACGGTGCTCCCGTGGGTGGTGACGACATCGCCGAGCAGACGCGGGAAGCCATCCGACGCATCGAGGCGGCCCTCGAGCAGGTCGGGGCCTGCCTCGGCGACGTGGTACGCACCCGCATGTTCGTGGCCGACATCAGCCGTTGGGAAGACGTCGGCCGGGCACACGGGGAGTTCTTCGCCGACATCCGGCCCGCGTCCTCGATGGTCGAGGTCAGCGCGCTGATCGACCCACGCCTTCTCGTGGAGGTCGAGGCAGACGCGGTCCTGAGCTGACCGTAGAGGTCACTGCCGGCCGCCACGACACCACGTGGCGTGTCACTGCTCGGCTGCGGCAGATGCAAGCACCATCGGTTCTGACTGCGCGTCGAGGGCGGCAAGTGCGTGCGCTCAGGCAGGCTCTCCCCGCAGCCGCGAGGCGATCCACGCGTCCGCAGGTCGACCGCGGTGGACGAGGTAGTCACGCAAAGTGCCCTCGTGCCGGAGGCCCAACTTGTCCACGACCCGCCTCGGCGAGAGGTTGCCCAGGGATTCGGACACGAAGGTGAGAAGCGACCCGTCTCACGCTTGTTTCAGTGCCCAGGTCAGAACGCTGCCGACCGGACAGGTTCGGCGAGTTCCTCCACCCACGAACGCCGTTCGACCCGACGGCCCGTCGTCCCGAGAACGCCGCCACCTCGATGCGAACCCACCGCCAACAGGTAGCTGCGATGCACCTGGTCAGGCGTCACGACTCCGCCAGGACCAGCGCGAACCTACGGTCCCGACGAGCGCGACGACCGGGCGCGTCGCGCGCCCCGGCGACCAGATCGTGGCACGCAGCGTCTGCGGCCGGTCAGGTGGACGTCGCGGGCGCAGGACGCGCGACGACGCCAGACTAGCGCGGTGCCGAGCCGCCGTCGCATCCGCGTCCTGCTGATCGTCCTGACGGGGACGATCGTCGTCATCGCGCTCGGGGCCGCGCTCGTCGAACGCGGCCTGGTGTGGCCGAACCGTCTGTTCGCGGCGCGCTACGACGTGCGGGGGGTCGACGTCTCGGCGTGGCAGGGAACCATCGACTGGCCGGCGATCGCCCGGCAGGACGTCGACTTCGCGTACGTCAAGGCCACCGAGGGCTCGTCGTTCGTCGACCGGGAGTTCGAGGCGAACCTGCGCGGGGCGCGTGAGGCCGGGCTGCTGGTCGGTGCGTACCACTTCTTCAGCTTCGAGAGCAGCGGCAGGGCGCAGGCGGAGCACGTGCTCGCGACGGTGCCGGACGACGAGGACCTGCTGCCCGTCGCGATCGACGTCGAGTACTACGGGACGTTCCACGCCGACCCCCCGGACGCGTCGCAGGTCCGCCCGGAGCTGACCGCGCTCATCGAGACCCTGCGTGACCACGGCATCGAGCCGGTCGTCTACGCGACCCGCAGCGCGTACGACCGGTACGTCGCCGGCCACTTCCCGGGCACGCCCCTCTGGATCCGGTCGGTGATCGTGCCGCCCACCATGTCGGACGACCGGGTGTGGACCTTCTGGCAGTACTCGAACCGGGACCGCCTCGACGGGTACGACGGCGAGGAGTCGTTCATCGACATGAACGTCTTCGACGGTGACCTCGACGACCTGCGCGCCCTGCGGTAGGCCTGCCGGAGGGAGCGGACGGTCATCACCCGACGACCTGGATGAGTCCCAGCCCCACCTGACACGCGGTAGGCGCGCCCCACGATGCGGCCGCTCCCACCCCGCACCTAATCGTTTGGGCCGACCACAGGTTCGACGAGCCGTGCCACAGTGGGCTCGGGCCCGTCGTGTTAGCGCTCACATCGGCGGACCTCACCGACCATCCGGCAGGGTGAGCGCAACGGCGCCGACCAGAGGTCGCAGGACGCTCATCACCGCAGCGCTGCGCGCGCAGGGGTCGCCGCGCAGCCATATCCAGGAGGCAGACGACATGCACCGAATCGCCCGACGGCTGCTGCTCGCCGTCACGCTCTGCGTCGCACTGGCCGGGGGTGTCGTGACCGAGTCCGCGCCCGCCTCCGCCGAGAGCAACGGGGGCACCCGCGTGATGCCCCTGGGCGACTCGATCACGGACGGCGTCGGCTTCCCCGGGGGCGGCGGCTACCGCGTCGGGCTGTGGCAGCGCCTGGCCCAGAACGGCTACACCACGGACTTCGTGGGGTCGGGCTTCAACGGGCCGGGCAACCTCGGGGACCACGACCACGAGGGGCACTCCGGCTGGCGAATCGACCAGATCGACGCAGGCGTCGTCGCCTGGCTGCGCACGTACCAGCCGCGCACCGTGCTGCTGCACATCGGCACCAACGACATCACCCAGGACCGGGACCTGGGGAACGCACCCGCCCGCCTCGCGTCGGTCGTCGACAAGATCACGAGCACGTCCCCGCAGACCGACGTCTTCGTCGCGACCCTCATCCCGGTGTCGTTCGCCGACGCCAAGGTCCGGGCCTACAACGCCGCCATCCCCGGCATCGTGTCGAGCAGGGCCGCCGCCGGGAAGCGGGTGCACCTCGTCGACATGTACCGGGCGCTGACCACCGCCGACCTCGCCGACGGCGTGCACCCCAACGCGACCGGCTACGACAAGATGGCGGCCGCCTGGTTCGCCGCGCTGCGTGCCGTGCCGGGGAGCATCGGCAACCCGTCCGGGAACCCCGGGACCACCGGTCCGGTGGACACCGCGGCCTGGTACACGCTCGTCAACCGCAACAGCGGCAAGGCCATCGACGTGTACAACCTGTCCACCGCGGACGGCGCACGCATCACCCAGTGGTCCCGCAACGGCGGCACCCAGCAGCAGTGGCAGTTCGTCAGCTCCGGCAACGGCTACTACAAGCTGAAGTCACGGCTGTCGGGCAAGGTCCTCGACGTGACCGGGAGGTCCACCGCCGACGGTGCGGCGATCCAGCAGTGGAGCGACAACAACGGCGCCAACCAGCAGTTCAGCATCCAGACGATCGACGGGTACGTCCAGCTGATCAACCGGAACAGCGGCAAGGCGGTCGAGGTCCAGGGCGCCTCCACCACCGACGGCGGGAACATCGTCCAGTACTCCGACTGGAACGGCGCCAACCAGCAGTGGCAGCTCGTCCGGGTGGGCTGACTGAGCAGCATCCGACTGTTCAGGGCGCGCCGAGCTCGACCAGCGCCGGACGTCGGCCGGGTGCCCTCGACACGACGTCTGCCTCATCTGGCCCCACCCTGCCGCTGAGGTGGGGCCACCCCGTCTCAGATGTGCGAGGCGATCCACGCCTGCCACTGCGCGACGGCCCGGTCCTGGTCCCCCGCGCCCGGTTCGTAGCGACCGAGCTCCCGCCAGAGCTCCTGCCAGTCGCCCGTGCCTGGCATCGCTTCGACGACGGACCTCACCACCACGAAGGCGCGTTGCCGAGTGACGGGGTCAGGCGCGTCGAGCAGAGTGGCGACGGCAGGCAGCGCCGGCGCGCCGAGCGCGATCAAGGCGTGGACGCTGGCCGTGTACGGGTAGTGCAGCAGGTCCTGCCGGTCGTCGATCGTGCGCAGGAGCGCCTCAGCCGCTCGCGGGTCCCCGATCCGGCTCAGTCCGACGGCCGCGTTCGCCCTCACCTCCTCGTCGAGGTCGCCGACGGCGGCGGCGAGGTCGTCGGCGCACGCAGGGTCCGCGATCTCGGCGAGCGCCTCGGCCGCCAGCCCACGCGCCACGGACGCCGTGTCGCGCACGACCCCGACGAGGCCGGGCACGGCGGCAGAGCCCAGCTGGACCAGCTCCCCCACGGCGAGCATCCGGTCGTTCGGGTCACCTGACCCGAGTCGGCCGATCAGTTCGTCGACGCCGCTCACGGGCCGACCGCCGGAGCCGGCGCGGCCGCAGGCGAGAACGTGGCCACCACCCGACGGTTGAACTGCCGGTTCTCCGCGCGGTCCCGATCGCGTGCAGCTGCCGCGTCACCACCCTGGTCACCGGTACCGGCGTCGGCGGTGCTGTCGGTCGAGATGCCGCTCCCGACCAGGGGCGAACTGATGCGCGCGGGATCAACGCCCTTGACGATCAGCTCGGCACGGACTGCTTGCGCGCGACGCAGCGACAGCTCGGTGTTGAAGCGGCTGGCCCCGCCCCGGATGTCGGCGAAGCCCTCGAGCGATATCTGGGCCCGGGGATTGCGGGTCATGTACGGGATGAGCTCGTCGATCTTGGCTGACTCGACCGTCGAGAGCTCGGCACTCGCGAAGGGGAAGTGGAACGTGACCGGCTCGTGCACGTAGAAGTCGCGGTGCCGCTCGAGCGCCTCGACGAAGGTCGCCGAGGCGCCCTCCAGCGGCGTGATGTGGTCGTTCTCGACCACGCCGTTGCGGAGCGTGAAGCCCCACCGGACCGTGCCGTAGACGACCTGGGTGTCCTCACCCTTGGCCACGCTCTCGAACTCGAAGATGAGGTTGGCCCGGCCGACCGATCCCGGTGTGTCGAACAGCGCCGCCGAGCGGATGTCGGCAGCGTCGTCGGATCGCTTGAATCCGGGCGTCTGACCGACGACGCCGCCCGTTCCACCTGCCGGCGTGGGAGTCGACCCCGCGACGCCCGTGACGCCGGCACCGGCGGGCTGGAAGTTGAAGTTGGGCGACAGCGCCGAGCCTGCTGCCGCCGGCGTGGCCGACGGGTTGGCCTGATGGTGGACGTCGGTGAAGAACCCGCCCTCCACTCCACGGGACGCATCGTCCTGGGTCCGCACCCCAGGTTGGCCCAGGGCTCCGCGAGCCCCGCGGGAGGCGGGTATCGACTGCGAGCGCTCGTCCGCTCCACCGAGGTCTGTGAGCTTCACGATCTGGATCATGACGATCTTGCTCGAGTTGGGTGCCCCGACGGCCGGCACGAACCGGATGAAGCCGTCGAGGCCGCTGAAGGTGGGCGGTGTGCTGGCAGCACCCTGACGGGTCCGCATGTCGGCCTCGAACACACCGGCGCTGACCGGCATGGACTGCGCGAGGTCGCGTTGGACCGGCAGGTGCGACGCGGCGGCGGGTCCGGGCACTGCGCGCGTCCGGGTCGCGCTCTCACGAGTCGGCACCTCGACGACCGCGTCTGCTGTGGTCTCGACGGTCACTGCTCGGGACAGGACGTCGGACGACGGACCCGCGAAGCTGCGACCCGCGCCCGCGGCACCCGCCCGGAGACTGCCGAGCAACGACGACACCGCCCTGTTGCCCACCAGCCGCTGGAGCCGGAGGGCATCGCGGACGGCCTCCGACGCCCCGTCGTCCGCAGACGAACGGGTCGCCGCCCGTTGTCCCGGCTTCTCGGTGGCCTGCGACTCCGGACCGTGCTCATGCATGTGGCGCGCCGCCTCCCATGTCTGCAACGTAGCGAGGGGCACGCGAGCGTGTCGTCGACCGCCGGACGGTCCCTTCGGGTGGACCTCGCGTCCCGTTCGGGCAGCTCGTCGGCGGGGCACCGGCCGCCGGTCCAGCGTCTCCGGCGAGCCGCGTCGTCGTGGGCGGACCAGCACGCGTCGCGACGGGCATCTCTCGACAAGGTCGTCCGCGGCCTCGGGGTCACGGGCAACCTCGTGGGTTCCGTCCTCTGCACGTCCGACCAGCCCGCGAAGCGACGCCCGCGGACGACCCACCCGTCGGCTCCGCCGGCTAGGGCCGGTGCCGGGATGCCGCGTGCAGCCGGCTCGATCAGAGCAGGGCGAGAAACCGCTCCGCATCGCCGACGCGGGGCAGGTTGTTGAACATCACGTAGGGCGACGGTCGGCCGTCGACCATGTCCCGGAGCCGGCGCAGCTCGTCGTCCGTGTGGACGTGCCGCGAGCCGGAAGTGCCGTGCAGGCGGTAGTAGGTCTGCTCCGGTGTCACCGTGTCGGTCTGCATCGGGTCGACGACGTGCACGAGATCCAGCTCGGCACAGAGCTCCGTGAGCAGCTGCGTGGGCCACTCACCACGGGGTTCCCACAGCAGCCGCCCCGCCGGCCGCTCCGCCTGCGCCAGGAAGCTGCGCAGCCGTCCGACGTTGTCGGCCGTCGGGCGAAAGCTCCTCGGGCACTGGAGCAGCACGGCGGTGGCCTGCAGGATCCGCGCGCACTCGAGGGTCCGCTGCCATCCCGCGAGGACCGGCGGCGTGGTCCGGAACGCCCCGACCTGGCCACGTGCGCTGTCCGGCAGAGGCTGCTTCAGTCGCCGGTAGGTGGGGCTGTTGGACTCGTGGGTGACGATCTGCCACGCCTTGATCGTGAACTCGAAACCGGCCGGCACCTGGGCTCGCCAGCGCATCAGCACGGCGTCGGACGGCGGTTCGTAGAACGTGTGCTGCACCTCGACGACGGGGAAGCGACGCACGTACGACGCCTGGGAGACCGTCCAACCACACAGCCCGACGTGAACCCCCACCTGCTCAGGCGTCCCCGGTGCGGCGCGCTCGAACCGACGCCGTGCGCAGCATGATCCAGTCAGCCATGGAGCCGATCCTCCCAGGAGCAGACCGGGACCGCTCGTGTCCCGCTTCTCCGGTCCGGTCGCAGGTACGGCTTCCGCGCGCCGGACAGATCACGTGAGCCCTGGGGTCTCCGTGTCCCGTGGGTCTACCGTGACGACGTCGGGCGACCCGGGCGCAGAGGCAGCCGCTCGGATCGCCCCGCCGGGCAGCAGCCGGTCAGCTCACCCCGGCGGGCCGGCCCTCAGAGCCCGGGCAGGTCGGCAGCTCGTCGCGTCGTGCACCGGGGAGGTCGTCGTGACTCGGCTGGCCCTGTCCGAGCGGGTGCCGCGGGGCCGCGCGCGCCGACTGGGGCGCGGCGTCGTCGTGGTCCTCGCCTGTGCCCTGGTGCTGGTCACACTGGTTGTCGTGCTGCAGCGAGCGCTCATCTACTTCCCGGACCGGACCGACGTCGGCTCGGTCGCGGACCGCCTGCCCGGCGGGCGAGACCTCACCCTGCGGACCGAGGACGCGCTCGAGCTCACGGCGTGGCTCGTCCCGCCGAGCGGTGCGGACCGGGACGTCGCCGTCCTGTACCTGCCGGGCAACGGCGGCAACCGGCTCGGTCGGCTGGACGTGGCGCGGGAGATCGCGAGCCGAGGGTTCACGGTGCTCCTGCTGGAGTACCGGGGGTACGGCGGCAACCCGGGTCGGCCGAGCGAGGAGGGCCTGGCGCTCGACGCCCGTGCGGCGGCCGCTGCGCTCCGCGCAGAGGGCTTCGAGCCCGGCCGGACCCTGTACGTCGGGGAGTCGATCGGGACAGGCGTGGCGTCGCGGCTGGTCACCACGGACCCGCCCGCCGGTGTGCTGCTGCGGTCACCGTTCACGTCGCTCGTCGACGTGGCGCGGGCGCAGCTCCCGTACCTGCCCGTCGGGCTGATCCTGCGCGACCGGTTCCCGAGCGCGGAGCACCTGTCCGGCAGCGAGGTCCCGGTGCTCGTGCTGCACGGCAGCGCCGACGACGTGGTGCCGTCCCGGCTCTCGGCCGAGCTCGCGTCGCGGGTGGGCAACCTGCAGGACGAGGTCGTCGTGCCGGGTGCTGGGCACAACGACCGCATCTGGTTCGGCCCCTTCCTGGCCGACGCCGTCGTCGACCTCGCGGATGCGGTCGTCGGGTAGGTCTGGGCGATCCGCCTGGACGCGTCAGCCGGCATCGGAAGAAGATGAGTGCGACGGGATCGCGTCCAGCGACCGGTGGTGGTCATGACCCGAACGGAGCAAGCCGCAGACGGTTCGAGCGTGCACTCGCGGCTCCAGCGACTCCAGGAGCGGCCCGTCCTGGCCGTCCTCCTCTTCGCCGCGGCGGTCGTCGGCGCAGTCAGCGCCGTCTGGGAAGCGCTCGGCTGGGCCCGCGACCGCGTCGAGGACGTCGCGCAGCCCTATCGCGAGGAGTACGCCGCGCTCGATCAGCTCGACCTCGACGTCCGCCTCGAGTACTTCGAGGACACGTTCGGCGTCGCGAGAGCGGTGGTCGACCCCTGCACCAGCACCTCCGTCCCGTGCCCCGAGCCCCGGCC
The DNA here is from genome assembly GCF_006538745.1 of Cellulomonas cellasea. Lineage (GTDB taxonomy): Bacteria > Actinomycetota > Actinomycetes > Actinomycetales > Cellulomonadaceae > Cellulomonas_A > Cellulomonas_A cellasea. Next base: position 41,397 of record NZ_BJLR01000009.1, read on the forward strand.
CGAGTCGATGCAGCTGTTCGTCCACGAGACCGACGAGACGGTCGTCCGCGCGCTCTTCGCGGACAACAGCCTGGCCGCATACCTGGTGACCACGACGACGGAAGGGTTCGAGCCCGCGATCCGGTGGATCGACCTGGAGCTCGGGCCCCTGGGCGCTGTCTCGACGGCGGAGATCCTCGACTCGGTGGGGGTCGACGTCGTCGCGGGCGCGTCGGTTCGCTCCGGGATGGTGTGGCACTCCTACGCCGAGGTCGTCCCGGGCGGCGCTCCGGCGAGCTACCGCGGGCTGGTCCTCGCGTGGGTGGGGGAAGGTCTGCAGAGCCAGTTCGACCTGGACGCGTTCCAGCGGCTCGAAGCCGCGCAGGAGGCGGCGGCGGACGGGGCAGCGTTCTCGGCGGCACTCGACGACATGAGGACGGCGACCGCACCGAACACGTACGGCGAGTTCCGGGACGACGGCCCGCTCGCGACCTGGTTGCACGACCCCGAGGTGATCCACGATCTCCTGTTCGCCGGCAGCGAGGTCTGACGCCGGCTCCCCCGTGAACGTTGTGGACACGCCCCCGCGCCGCGGTGATCTCCCAGCTCCTCGAGGAGGGTGGGCCGACGACGGCGCGCTCGCGACGACCGCGCCGGCTCGGATCTCGGTCGGGACGCTCCGACGCCGGGTGGCCGCGTACAGCGCTCGCCGTCTCCAGCTCCGGCGAGCGACGGCGGCGGTGGTGGTCCACCATCGGAGACGACGAGAGCAGCCGCACGGCCTGCGAGACCGCCTCGACCGACGACCTGTGAGGAGCGCACGCATGGCACGGACGGACGACGCGGTCGCCGAGATCTGGGACGACGGGCAGGCCGCGGTGACGACGACCCCCGCGGCGCTCGAGCAGTGGCTCGAGACCGAGGAGTCCCGGTCGGTCGGCGACACGGGCGGCGACGGCGAGTCGACGGGCCACCGGTCCGGGCGACGCATCGTCGAGATCCTGCGCACGAACAAGACGGACCTCACGGCCGACGACGCCGCGCACATGCGGAAGGTCGTGGGGTACGTGCACCGGCACCTCGCGCAGCGGCCCGACGGTGATGTGACGGACACCCCGTGGCGGTGGTCGCTCATGAACTGGGGGCACGACCCCCTCGCCTGACCGGACGCTGGCGGGCGCAGGCACCGACCGGCCACGGACTCACTGAACCCCGCCACGATCGCCGTCCCCCTGGGCGAGGAATCGCGCGAGGACGTGGCAGCGGCGATCGCGGCGTGCCGGGACCTGCCGGAGTAGCGTCACAGGATGAACACGCAGAATGAGGGCTCCGACGACCCGACCGTGATCGTGAACGAGGCCGACCTTCCAGGGTTGCGGATGCCCGGCGAGTACGACGCGAGCTACGACCGCGACGCTGGCACGGTGACCATTGAGACGGGCCCCGAGAAGGGCAAGGTGATCCTGCCGAACGACCGGGTGATCGACGCGATCGAGCAGGCCCAGGGCGGGGACGTCGTGATGGACACCGTCGCCCGCTACGAGGACAGCGCGGACTAGCCGTCGGCGACACCTCGCGGGCGTCCACGTGCTCCGGGACGACCTCTCCGGCGCCGTGGCCCGGAACGGCGGTGGACTCGCCAGTCGTCGCACAGCTTCTGGCCGCACGGATGCCGTGGGACGCTCCCGCGGGGAACCACGCAGGTCAGGTGTTCGTGTTCGTGCGCGACCGGCGCTCGGACCGAGACGCGCCGATCACGACGCGCGTCGCCACCACTCCGACGATCCGTCTTTCGCTCGACACGCCGCCGGGGGCACACCGCCCGGCGGGATTCTCTCCACGCCACCGAGCTGCATCGCGGTCCGCGACGCAGCTCTGGGAGTCACGTCCTCGGTGTGCTGGCAAGCGGCGCCGGCCTGCAGAACGCCTTCCGTACCTGCTGTCTGTCGAGCGTCTCGACCGGGCCCAGGTGCTCTCGGGTGTGGTCCGACCCGTTCCCGGCTCATCGGCCCGGAACTCCCGACGACGACCGCCTCGGTGGCACCACCACCCGCCCTTGCCGGGGCGTCCGGGTCGCTGCCAGCCTGGAGCCCCCGTCCTACCGGAGGCGCTCATGGGCAAGCTGATCTACGCAGCCAACACCTCGCTCGACGGCTACCTGGAGGACGCGGACGGCTCCTTCGACTGGTCGGTGCCCGACGACGAGGTGCACGCGTTCTGGAACGAGCACGAGCGCGGCATCGGCACGTCGCTCTACGGCCGCCGCATGTACGAGACGATGCGCGTCTGGGAGACCGACGACTGGTTGGCGACCGAACCGGACGTCGTCCGCGAGTACGCGGGGATCTGGCGCGACGCCGACAAGGTCGTGTACTCCACGACGCTCGACGCGGTCTCCACGGCGCGGACGAGGATCGAGCGGCAGTTCGACCCCGAGGCGGTACGTCGGCTCAAGGAGGAGTCCGGCTCCGACCTGAGCGTCGGCGGCGCGACCCTCGGTGCGGAGGCGTTCCGGCACGGGCTCGTCGACGAGTGCGTGCTGCTCCTGTGCCCGGTGACCGTGGGCGGCGGCAAGCCGGCGCTGCCGCTGGGCGTCCGGCTCGACCTGGAGCTGCTGGACAGCCGACGGTTCGGCAACGGCGTCCTCTACGTGCGCCATGCCGTGCGAGGCGCCGGCTGAGCGTGCGCACCGGCTAGCGGCGAGCATCGCGCGGGACTGTCGGAGCAGAGGCGAGCGTCGTGCCCCGCTGCCGGCGCGACGCCGCCGCCGGTCCGAGGGCGCTGCCGCTACGGTGCCGTCGTGGACCCGCTCTCCGACCTGCCGCTCGCCACTCTCGTCGAGGCCGCGCTGGAGGAGGAACGCCACAGCACCGGTGACGCGCCGCCGACCTACCTGCTCGAGCTGCACCGGCGCCCCACCGAGGACGTGCTCGACCTCGCGCTGCGCTCGACGACCAGTGCCGACCCGGACGAGCGCGATCTGGGCATCAGGATCCTGCGCGAGCTCGGCCCCGCCGACGAGACCGGCCGGCGCCCCTTCAGCGACCGGGTCGTCCCCCACCTGCTCGTGCTGCTGGACGCGACGAGCGACCCGGTGACCGAGCGGAACCTGCTGGCGGCGCTCTCCTTCAACGGCGCGCACGAGGCGCTCGGGGAGTTCCTGCGCCGCGTCGACCACCCCGACGACGGCGTCCGCGAGACCGTCGCCTTCCAGCTGCCCGGCCTGACGGACCCGGACCGTCCGAGCGCCAAGGTGCTCGACGCCCTCGAGCACCTCGCCCACGACACGGACGCCGACGTCCGGTTCTACGCGCTCTACGCCCTCGTGGCGGAGGACGGCTTCGCGGTCGACACGGCACGCGCGCTGCGCGCCGCCCGACACCTCGTCGACGACCCGGACGACGTCGTACGCGACCTCGCCCGGGCCCACAGCGCCGAGCGGATCACGACGCCCCTCGGTCCGCTCGCGCTGAGCCTGACCTGCGGCGGCGTCCCTCTCGGGGTGCCGACCGCGACCTCGGTGCTCCCGTCCGGAGCCCGCACGGCCCGGTGGGACGACGTCGGCGGGCTCACCGTCGACGCGCTCGTCGTGCCGTACTCGTACGACAGTGATCTCCTCGAGCACCCGCGGTGCACGTGCTGGGGCATCGAGTGGCGCCTCCACGCTCGTGTCGACACCGGCACGATCCGCGTCCAGGCGCAGCTGCCGGACAGCATGGAGGGTGTGCGCGGCGGCGGCTGGCACCTCGCGGCGACGCAGTTCGAGGACGCCGAGCACGTGCTGACCGTCGGTGGACCCGAGCAGGACGCCTTCGACGACGAGCTGGCTGCGGGCCTGCACGCCCCGTCCTGGCGGGGGTCGTTCAGCGGGCGGACGCCGCCCTACCACGGCTCGGAGGCGAACCCGCGGGGACTCGGCTGGCTGCTGCCCGGGCTGCTCGCCGGCGAGAGCGCCGCCACCCACGTCGCGGTCGCCTGGACCCGGCTCGGTCCGGAGAAGGCCGACGACGCGACGGAGTGGGCCGTCGAGATCACCCGCGCGACCCTGCGCCGCGCCGCCGGGGTCGGGACCCCTGGCCCGACGCGGCCGGACGGTCCTCCGCGAGCCGGTCGCTGAGGACCGAGGTCCGCTCCGCGGCCCCGGGAGCGGCCGGCCCGAGCCGCCGAGCACCGGGGCCCTCGGCGCCGAGGGTGTCGGCCGGGTTCGTGTACGGGCACGCGGTCAGGAAGAGGCAGCCGCAGGCGATGCACCTCGCGAGGATGTCGCGGAGCCCGACGAGCTGCGCGATCCGCTGGTCGAGGTCGTCGCGCCACAGTCGCGCCAGTCGCGCCAGTGGTGGGTGGTGGGCGGCTCGTCCTGCGGGAGGCCGTCGAGCGCCTGCTTGATCCGGGCCAGGGAGATGCCCAGCGTCTGCGACGCCTTGATGAGGGCGACGAGGCGGAGCGTGTCACGCCGGTACTCGCGACGGTCCCCGGCGGTGCGACGGCTCCGGATGAGCCCGAGCTGCTCGTAGTAGTGCAGCGTGGAGACGGCGACGCCTGCCCGCTGCGCCACCTGACCCGGCCTGAGCCACACGGCCTCGTGGGGCAGACCGGTCATGGCGACGGCGCGGAGCTGGTCGCGTGCGTCGCCGAGCTCGAGCGGAACCAGCGCGCCGAGGGCTTCCTCGGCGCTCCTCGACCACGACGCCGTCTGGGTCACCGGCGGCGGCAGGCGCCTCGTCGGGCCCGAGGCGGGCGACAGTGCGAAGTCATCGGCGCGACCGTGGGCGGGCCCAGGTGTGCGGCGTCTCCTGGCCCGCACCGCGGAGCAGGCGGCATGCTGGCCGGATGACCGTACGCGACACTCCGGATGGCCTGGCTGGTCGCCTGGCGGTGCTGTTCGTCGAGCACGACCCGGTGGAGTCGTGGCTGACCGAGAGCCACTACGACGACGACTACTGGCGCACTGAGGCGTCCCTGCTCGCCGACCGCGTGACCGGCGACATGACCGTCCACGACGTTCGAGCCGCGCTTCTCGCCGTGCTCCACCAGACGTTCCCGGGCTCTCGGGTCGACGGCGGTCTGCTGCGCGGGGACAACGTCGACGCTCTCGCCGAGGCCTGCTGGGGCCTCCTCCACACCGCCTGAGCCCCGGCGCAGAGAAGGGCACCGGAGTCCCGACGCGGAGGTCGGTCAGTGACGGTCACCGTCACTGTCACGGCCCCCCGCGCCAACGCCGGGCTCGGCGCAGCGGGACTGACAGACTGCGGTGTCATGGAGTACCCGACGCCCGACGACCCGGCGAGAGCCCCGGTGTGGGAGAACTACGTGACCGCGCAGGGCGCCCTGGCAGCCCTGCGCCTGGTGCCGCCCTATGCCCACGCCCTGGGGATCGAGGTCGACGGGAACGACGTGGTCCTCGTCGTCCAGGTGCCGCCCGAGGCGCCGGAGAGCGACGAGGACATCGACGACATCGTGCTGCAGCTCGAGGTCCTGCTCGGCGACGCCGTGACGGTCCGCACGCGCACGGACGTCCGACCGGAGTGCACCCTCTCCCCCACCGGCGGGGTGAACGACCGGGTGCGGTGGTTCTTTGCGGGCCGGTACGTCGGCGAGGACTAGGACACGACTGCCGCGCTCCAGCGGGCCACGGGTAGCCTCGCCGGGTGCTCGTCACCCGGTCCCAGCTCACCCATCCGGACCAGGAGGTCCGGGTCGAGGCCGTGCAGGGGCTCGTCACTCTCGCCGGGTACGGCGACGACGAGGCACGCGAGATGCTGCGCGAGGTGGTGACGCACTACCGCGACTTCGACGTCGAGATCTACACGCGGGCGCTCAACCGCGTGGAGGTGTTCGGCGACGCGCGGCTGGCGGAGCCCTTGTTGGTAGCGCTGGGCGACACGGACTACGGCGGCAAGCTCTGGAGTGCCACGGCCTGCGGGCGGCTGGGCGTGCGGGCGGCCGAGCCGCTGCTGGTCGCACTCCTCGAGCACCCGGACCTGATGGTCCGGGAGGGTGCCTGCTACGCGCTCGGGGACCTCGGAGCCTCAACTGCCGTGGGCGCGCTGGCTCGGAGCCTGGACGACGAGTCCGAGTACGTCCGCGCCGCGGCCAGTGAGGCGCTCGCCGAGCTGGGTGACGACGACGCGGTCGAGGCGCTGTGGTCGGCCTTCCGGGCCCGGCGCTACCGTCGCCCCCACTACCTCGCCCAGGCCCTCGCGAGATGCGGCCCCGACATCCACGACAGGCTGGTCGAGGCCACCGCGCACGACGACCCGGAGATCCGGTTCTGGGCGGCCACGGCCCTCGGCGCGACGGGTGATGAGCGGTTCGAGCCGGTGCTCGTCCGCCTGGCTGCCGACGACCACGCGACAACGCCCACAGGCGCGCACGTCAGCACGGGCGCGAAGAAGGCGCTGAAGTCGTCGAGACGACGGCGCGAGCGGCGCGACTCCGGGCAGCCCGCTCTCTAGCCTCGCCGCTGGTCAGGACGAGAGCCTCCCCGCTGGTCAGGACGAGCAGCTCGTACCGAGGGTCCGACGCCACCACTTCCTGAGAAGACCATCATTGAATGAATCGATTCATGCCGCTGTTCCGACCGCTGCCGTCTGGTGAACTGCCAGTCCGTCGCCGGGCGTCCGTGGCCCGTGCACGTTCCCGCACCCGAGAGGCATCCCCCCGTGTTCTCACTACGCAAGGCGCTGACCGTGGTCGCGGCGGCCGTCGTCGCCGTCACCGGTTCCGTCGCCGTCAGCGAGCAGGCGAGCGCCGCCGCCGGCTGCCGCGTCGACTACGCCGTCACGAACCAGTGGCAGAGCGGCTTCGGCGCCGACGTGAAGGTGACTAACCTGGGCGACGCGGTCTCCGGCTGGGACCTCCGCTTCACCTTCGGCGCAGGGCAGAGCGTGACCCAGCTGTGGGGCGGCTCCGTCACCCAGTCCGGCGCCGCGGTGTCCGTGCGCAACGCGGCGTGGAACGGTGCGCTCGCGACGAACGGCACCGCGTCGTTCGGCTTCAACGGCACGTTCGCCGGGACCAACCCCGCGCCGACCGCGTTCACGCTCAACGGCGTCGCCTGCACCGGGGCCCCGGTCACCCCGACCAGCTCGCCGACCACCACGCCGTCCCAGTCGCCGCGGCCGACGACGACCCCGTCGCAGTCGCCGCGGCCCACGACCACGCCGTCGCCCACGGCCACCCGGACACCCACGCCGACGCCCACCCCCTCCACCGCGCCGGTCACGGTCGACGCCACCCAGCTCGTCGCCGGCATGGGCAAGGGCTGGAACCTCGGCAACCAGCTCGAGGCCAACGTCAACGGGATGCCCGACGAGACGGCGTGGGGCAACCCCGTCGTGACGGGCGCCCTCCTCGACCGGGTCAAGGCTGCCGGCTTCAGCACGGTTCGCATCCCCGTCTCCTACCTCGGCAAGATCGGTTCCGCGCCGGGCTACGCCGTCGACCCCCCCTGGCTCGACCGGGTCGAGGAGGTCGTGAAGCTCGCCTACGACCGCGGGCTCTACGTCGTCATCAACATGCACGGCGACGGCTACAAGAGCGTCGGCGGCGCCTGGCTCATCTGCGACGCGTCCTCGCAGACGGCGATCAAGGACAAGTACGGGAAGGTCTGGCAGCAGGTGGCGTCGGAGCTCCAGGGCTACGGCGGGCGCCTCGTCTTCGAGTCGATGAACGAGAACTTCGACGGGCAGTACGGCGCCCCGACCCAGCCCTGCTACGCGAACATCAACGCGTACAACCAGATCTTCGTCGACACGGTGCGCCGGACCGGCGGCAACAACGCCTCGCGGTGGCTGCTCGTGCCGGGCTGGAACACCAACATCGACTACACCGCTGGCAACTACGGCTTCGTCGTGCCGACCGACCAGTACCGGTCGACGGCGGTCCCCAGCGCCGAGCGCCGGATCATGATCTCCGTGCACTACTACGACCCGTGGGACTTCGCCGGCACCGAGAGCGGCGCGACCACGCAGTGGGGCCCGAACGCGACGGACCCGGCGAAGAAGTCGACGTGGGGCCAGCAGGACTTCATGGACGCGCAGCTGAAGAAGATGCACGACACGTTCGCCACGAAGGGCTACCCGGTGTTCGTCGGCGAGTACGGCTCGATCGACAAGACGGCGTTCGACCCGTCGAGCAACCGGTACCGCGCCGACTACGCCCGGACCCTCGTCGCCACCGCGGCGAAGTACGGCGCCGTCACCGCCTACTGGGACAACGGGCACAACGGCCAGTACGGCTTCGCGCTGTTCGACCGGCGCACCGCGACGGTGACGCAGCAGGGCATCATCGACGCCATCATGGGGCGCTGAACGGGCCCGGGAGGTCGCGCCGAGGGGCGCCGAGGGACACCGTGCGCGGTGCTCCGCGGCGCCCCTCGGCGTCTCCGCGCTACGCGGACCCTGGCTGCTGCCGCTGCTCCCACTGGTCGCGGGTGATCTCGTACCGGTAGCCGCCGAGGTCGGCTCCCTCGACCGCGAGCATGTCCTCGGGCGTCCCCAGCGTCTGCGTGACGGCCATCCCGACCTTCTCCATGACGCGCTGGGACGCACGGTTCAGCGCCATCGTCTCGCCCCACACCACCCGCACGTCGAGCTCGGTGAACGCCCGCGTGAGGAGCGCCGCGCACACCTCGGTGGCGTAGCCGCTCCCCCAGGCGGCCCGCCGCAGCCGGTACCCGAGCTCGACCTCGTCGAGCGGTCCCTCCCGCTGCGGCCGCAGGCAGAACCACCCGACGAACGCGTCGCTCGTCCTCTCGTACGCCGCGAAGACCCCGAAGGCGCCGGCCCACCGCTCGTAGGCGACGAGGAGGCTCGGCAGGACCTGGTCGCGGACCACCTCCGGCGCGGTCGGCGCGCCACCGGACAGGTAGCGCATGACCTCGGGGTCGCTGTCGAGCTCGACCAGCAGGTCGGCGTCCTCGGCGCGGAAGCGGCGCAACGTCACGCGGTCGGTCTGCAGGTAGGTGTCCACGGCCGCCAGCATGCCGGAGCCGCAGGAGCGTACGCCCGCGATTACTCCCCGCGACGGCCGTCGCGCCGGGCGCCCGCCGCCCTTCTCGCGAGGGCCGGCGGCTGCCACCATGAGGCGGAGGCGATTGCGATGACCACCTTGCGTCACGGGAAGATCTGCCACGTCGAGCTGCCGTCGGACCATCCGCAGAGGTCCGCGGAGTTCTACGCCCGCGTCTTCGACTGGAAGGTGCGCGCCGAGCACGGCACCTGGTTCTTCGAGGACTCGACCGACGAGGTCAGCGGCCACTGGGTCCCCCATCGGGAACCGACGCCGCCCGGCGTCCTCGTCTACGTCTGGGTCGACGACCTCGCCGCGGCGGTCGAGCGCGTGCAGGCCGAGGGGTGCGAGATCGTCCAGCCGACCGGCGGGGACCCGGGAGAGCTGACCGCCAGGTTCCTCGACCCCGGGGGCAGCGTCGTGGGGCTGTACCAGGAGCCGCCAGGCTGAGCTCACCGGCGGCGCACGCGGCTCGGTCACCACCCGGACCAGCGGTGCGGGCGGCTCAGTCCGGCGGCGCAGGCGAGCCGGCGACGCACACGACTCCCCTGTTGCCGTCCTGGTCGGCGATCACCGTGAGCGCCGGCGCGTCGCTGTCGTCGACGACGGTCCCGCCCGCGGCGACGGCGGCGGCGATCCGCTGCTCGGCCGCCTCGGGCGCGACGTAGACCTCGACGTGGAACCGCTGGTGCGGCGCTTCGTCCTCGTCGGCGTCCCCGAACCACAGGTTCGGCACCCGCCCCGTCGCGTCGCGCACCTCGTCGCTCGGGGAGCCGCGGCCCTGGGACTGCGCGTCCCCGGTCAGCAGCGCGGCCCAGACCGGCGCGATCGTCGCGGACCGAGCCGTGTCGACACCGAGCTCGACGACGCTGACCGAGGCCGGGTCGGCGAGCAGCCCGTGCTCGGCGGCCACCGCGGTGATCCGCCGCGCGAGGTCGAGGTCCTGCTCCGTCACCCACTCGACCACGTGCTCGGTGCCCTCGCCGTCGCGGTAGAGCGCGTCGGCGCTGACGAGCTTCAGGTCGACGTAGCCGCGGCCGACCGCCACGCTCGGGTGGTGCCCGACGGCGTCACCCGCCTCGCCGACCGCGGTGACGAACCGCGCGGCGGCGGCGAACGAGTCGACCAGGTAGCGGGCGTGCAGCCCCTGGGCCAGCTTGCGCCAGTCGGCCAGCCTCGCGGCGGCGATCTCGTCGTCCGACAGCATCTCCATGTCCGGGGACCTCATCCGTGGTCGAGCCGCTGGGCCGGTGGTCGGCGCTCCGCCCGCATCCTCGTCCTGGCCGAGCGGCTCGGGGGACGACGGTCGAGCGCCTCACCGGACGATCGTGGCCTGAGCCCGGAGGCAGGAGAAGCCACCTGCCCGAAGGTGCTCCGCGCACAGCCCCGTCGAGCACCGGGACGGAACGGCAGGGGGCGTCAGTCGGCGGCGGGGACGGAGCCGACGTCGACCCAGGTCGCGCGCGTGAGCGTCTCGAGCTGGTCGAGCGTGAGCCGGACGGCGCTCGAGCGGCTGCCGGCGGCCGGGTAGACCGCGTCGTACGCCCGGAGCGACACGTCCGCGTACACGGCGAGCTCGGGGGCGTGCCCGAGAGGCCCGACGCCGCCGACCGGCTGACCGGTGAGCCGCTCGGTCTCCTCGGCGCCCAGCATCCGCGGCTTCGCCCCGAAGCGGTCGCGGAACTTGCGGTTGTCCAGGCGGGCGTCCCCGCTCATGACCAGCAGCAGGACGCCGTCGCCGGCGCGCACCGCGAGGGTCTTGGCGATCTGGCCCGGGCGGACGCCCAGCGCCGCCGCGGCCGCGACGACCGTCGAGGTGTCGGCGTCCGGCACGAGGACCTGCACGCCGGCCGCGTGCTCGTCGAGGAACTGCTGCGTCCGGGTCACAGCGTCGGGGTGCAGGGGGAGCGGCTGGGTCGTCATAACGCCATCGTGCCGTGGTCCGGCGCGTGCGCGCGCGGTCGGGCGGTCCGTGGACGGCTGCCGGCGCGGGTCGCTCAGCCGACCCGGTCCTGTGCCGAACGCTCAGAGCAGCTCGACGCCGTCCGCCTGCGGCCCGCGGTCGCTCTGCCGCACCCGGTACCGGACCCGGTCGCCCTCCTGCAGGCCGTCCGCGCCGCGCACGACGGACACGTGCACGAACAGGTCCGCGCCGCCCGCGTCCGGCGTGATGAAGCCGAAGCCGCGCTCCGCGTCGAAGCGGGCGACCACGCCCTCGCCGCCGCGCACCGGGCCGGCGGAGGCCGGCGGGCGCTCCGACCGGCCGCGCTCCGGCCGGCCCCGCGACGGCGCCGGGGTCGCGCCCCGCTGCGTCGTGCCGCGCACGAGCTGCACGTTGCGAGCCTGCGGGCCCTTCTCGTTCGCCGCGATGTCGTAGGAGATGCGGTCGCCCTCGGCGAGCCCGGTCAGGCCCGCGGGCAGCGCCCGGACGTGCACGAACACGTCGTCGCCACCGATGTCGGGGGTGGCGAACCCGAAGCCCTTGTCCACGTCGTACCAGGACACGGTGCCGTCCGCGCCGTCGGACGCCACGGCCCGCGGAGCGGCGTCGGCCCCGAGCGGCAGCAGGTGGTCCGCCTGCGGACCCCTCTCGCCGTCGACGATCAGGAACGCCACCCGCTGGCCCTCCGAGATGACGCCGCCGCCGACGATCGCGGAGCTGTGGACGAAGATCTCGGTGCCGCGGGAGTCCGGCGTGACGAAGCCGTAGCCCTTGCCCGGCTCGTACCAGGACACGGTCCCGAGCACCCCGAGGACCGCGTCGGGGGCGTGGTCGCCCGTGACGCGGACGCGTCGGGCCTGCGGGCCGCGGTCGCCCTCGCCGACCTCGAACTCGACGACCTGCCCCTCGCGGAGCACCCGGACCGCGTCGTCGCCGACGATCTCGGACGCGTGCACGAACAGGTCCTCGGCCCCGTCGTCGAGGGCGAGGAAGCCGAACCCCCGCTCGGCGTCGAACCAGCGGACGGTTCCTTCGGGCACGGTGGACTCCTTGTCGGACGAGCGTTGCTGTCCCCCAGTGTCCCTGACCGGCGCGGGTCGGCGCGCAGCCCGGGGCGGCCGCCGCGCCCGGTGGCGGGCGGTCAGGTGGAGGACGCGCCCGCGTACTGGGCGTGGATGTCGCCGTCGACGAGGCGCCAGCAGAAGTCGTTCATCCGGGCCGCGGCGGCGGCGTGGCGGCGCAGGACGCCCGCGACGGTCGCCGGCACGTCTGGCGGGACGTCGCCGCTCGCGCACCGCCGGACGTAGGCGTTGCGGGCGACCGGGCCGCCGCTCGCCGGCACCGGGACCCCGCACACCGCGGTGACCAGCCAGTTCACCAGTCGCATCGCGGCGTAGTCGGCGTCGTGGTCGACGTTGCGCGCGACGAAGTCCCGCTCGGCGTCGGACAGCTCGAACCGCGGCGACGTGGCGAGCCCGAAGTCGACGAGGTGGACCCGGTCGCCGTCCGCCCGCAGGTTGCCCAGGTGCCCGTCGAGGTGCAGCAGCTCGTGGCTGCGCAGGAACGCGACGATGTCGGCGAGCTGCCGCTCGAACGTCTCGGCGCTGCCCACCGGGTCCTCGCCGAGCCTGTCCACCAGCGGGTCGGGGAGGTGCTCGAGGAAGAGCACGAGGCTCGAGCGCGCCGCGGCCAGCGCCTCGAAGCGCTGCCGCACCGCCGGGTCGCCCTCGAACTGGGCGACGACCGCGTCGACGTCCCGGTGCTCGTCGGCGACCGGGGGCCGGCCCGGGAGCACCCGCCAGTGGTGCAGCAGCGCGAACGCCTCCGACTCCCCGGCGAGGACCCCCTCGGTCACGACGAGGTTCGCGGCGAGCTCGCGCCACGCGCCGAAGCCCGGGCCGGCGAGCGGGTGCATGCCGTACTGGCAGGACAGCGGCAGGCCGAACAGGTTCGCGGTGCTGTGCGGGTGCGCGAGCTCGCGGTCGGTGATCGGGACGCGCTTCGCGAACACCGCGACGCCGTCGACCTCGACCACCGACGAGCCGCCGCCCGCACCCACGGCACCGGGCGGCGCGGCGTCCAGCAGAGCCACCAGCGCGTCGTCGTCCCGGGCGGCGAGCGACGCGGACACGAGGTCGTGACGGGCACGTCGGGCGGTGAGCACGGCACCATCCTGCCCGCCGGGTCACGTGATCGTGATCCGGTCGTGGCGCCGTCGTGTCCTGGCCCGTGCGTGCTGCCGCTACGGTCCGGAGCATGAGAGCGCGCACCGTCGTCGCAGCCGGCCTCGGCGTCCTGACGGCCGCCACGCTGAGCGCCTGCTCCCCGGTGCCGGACGGGATGGTGGGGCTGCAGCGCGAGCAGGACGGGTCGCTCTCCGCCGTCGTGCACCTGTGCCACGACCACGTGGACCGGGTCCACCTCCGCGACCTCGACACCGGGGACGAGGAGGTCTGGACGTTCGCGACGGAGGTCGCCGGGACCGGCGCGTTCCCGCTCGTCGAGGTCGTCGAGAGGCACCTGCGCGACGGCCACGCGTACGGCCTCGGCGCGTCGGCCCACCACGTCGCCTCGGCCGAGGGGCCCACGATCACCGCGGACAGCGTCGCCGCGCTCGCGCCCGGGCAGGTCCTGGTCGACCCGTTCATGGTCGACCCGGAGGTCGAGGACCCGCCGGAGGCGCAGGTCGTGGCGTCGAGCGACTTCGCGGACGTGGGCCGCGACTACTGCGACAGCCTCTGACGCGGGCGCGCCGGCGTCCGGGTGCGCCCGCACGAGACCCGAGGAGCGCGACCGCGGCGGCCCCGCTCGGACCCGCCCGTGGGGGAAGGTTGGACCCGTGATGATCACGCTGCCCCCGGGAGAGCCCGCGGCCGGACCGTGGCGCGCCGTGCCCGAGGCGGAGCTCGCCGCCTCCGTGCTGCACGCCGCCGGCGCACCGACGGGGCGGCCGCGCGTCGTGGCCGTGGACGGGCGGAGCGCGTCGGGGAAGTCGACGCTCGCCGAGCGGCTGAGCCGGCAGGTGGGCCGCGCGAAAGTCGTCCACACCGACGACCTCGCCTGGCACGAGTCCTTCTTCGGGTGGGGCGACCTGCTCGTCGAGCACGTCCTGCGGCCCCTGCACCGCGGCGAGGCGGTGTCCTTCCGTCCGCCCGCGTGGGACCGGCACGGCCGGGAGGGGGCGGTCGACGTCCCTGCAGGCCTCGAGCTCGTCGTCGTCGAGGGGGTCGGGGCGAGCCGGCGCGCGTGGGACGACCTGGTCGACGCCACGCTGTGGGTGCAGTCCGACGCCGCCGTCGCCGAGGAGCGGGGCCTCGCCCGCGACCTCGCGCAGGGCGTCAACGGGGACGCCGCAGCGACGGTGGCGTTCTGGCACGAGTGGATGGCCGAGGAGCTCCGCTTCCTCGCGCACGAGCGGCCGTGGGAGCGGGCCCGCCTGGTCGTCGCCGGCACCCCGGTGGTCCCGCTGCGCGACGGGGAGGTCGCCGTCGCCCCCGGCCCCGCGTGAGGTCGGCACCCGTCAGGTGGATCCGTCGGCACGGTGTCGCCCGGTACATTCCCTACGGCCGGTGCCGTCCCCCGGTCGGCGACCCACGGAAGGATCCCGGTGGACCAGCTCACCAAGGGTGCGAACGCCCCGCTCTCCGCGTCCCGCGTCACGCTCACGGTCGACGTCCCGGCGCCCGCCGACATCTCGGCCCTGCTCGTCACCGAGAGCGGCAAGGTCCGCTCCGACGCCGACTTCGTGTTCTACAACCAGCCGACCGGGCCGGGCGTGCGGTGCCTGCAGCCGTCCGCCGGGCAGCCGTGGCGCGTCGAGGTCGACCTCGCGGCGGTGCCCGCCGACGTGCACGCGGTCCGCGTCGTCACGAGCCTCGACGACGCGGGCGCCACGTTCGGCCGCGTGGGCCAGCCGGTCGCGCGCGTGGCCGACGACGCCGGGACCCCGCTCGTCGCGTTCGCGATGACCGACCTGTCGACGGAGAGCATCGTCGTCGCGGTCGAGCTGTACCGGCGGGCCGGCGCGTGGAAGGTGCGCGCCGTCGGCCAGGGGTACGCGGGCGGGCTCGCGGACCTCATCACCGACCACGGCGTGTCCGTCGACGACGCGCCCGCCCCGACGCCGGCCGTCGCACCCCCGGCCCCCGCGGCCGCCGTCCCGCCGCCGGCGCCGCCCGCGCCGCCCGCGCCGTCCGAGCGCCCCGCGCGCTCGTGGGGCCCGCCGCCCGCGCAGACGACCCCGCCGGTCGACGCGCCCCCCGCACCGCCGGCGCCGACGTACGCCCGGCCCGAGACCGGCACGGGGACCGGCAGCGGCGGCGAGGTCCAGCTGACCAAGGCGCGCCCGGTGAGCCTCACCAAGGGCCAGAAGGTCACGCTGACCAAGGACGGCGGCGTCGCGCTCACGATGATCCGCATGGGCCTGGGCTGGGACCCGGTCAAGAAGCGCGGGATGTTCGGCAGCCGCGAGGTCGAGATCGACCTCGACGCGTCGGCGATCCTCTTCGCGGGCTCGGACCCGGTGGACGTGGCCTTCTACAACCAGCTCCGCACGCGCGACGGCTCGGTGCAGCACATGGGCGACAACCGGACCGGCGAGGGCGAGGGCGACGACGAGACGATCCTCATCGACCTCACGCGCGTGCCGGTGCACGTGACGAGCGTGATGCTCGTGGTGACGTCGTACCAGGGCCAGACGTTCGAGCAGGTGCAGAACGCGTTCTGCCGGCTCGTGGACCACACCACGGGGATCGAGCTCGCGCGCTACACCCTGGCCGGCGGGATGGCGTTCACGGGCATGCTCATGGCGCGCGTGTACCGGCAGGGCTCGACGTGGAAGCTCCAGGCGGCGGGCGAGGGCATGCAGGCCCGGACGCCCACGGACAGCATCCCGTCGCTCCTCCGGCACCTCGGGTGAGCTCACCGCTCGAGCTCGCCAAGGGGCAGAACGCGCCCTGGCCCGACGCCGGCGTGCTGGTCGAGGTCGTGGGGGCCGCGGTCGCCGACTGCGACGTCTCGGTGCTGCTCGTCGACGAGCGGCAGCGGGTCGCCTCCTCCGACGACTTCGTCTTCTACAACCAGCCAGCCGCGCCGGGAGCGACGCTCGAGCCGGGGTCGCCCGCCCGGGTGCGGCTGGACCTGGCCGCGGTCCCCGCACGCGTCCACGCCGTCCTCTGCCTGGTCAGCGTCGACGCGCACCGACCGGCGCTCGGCGCCCTGCCGCCGGTGACCGCGGTGCTGCGCGGCGCGGACGGCACCGAGCGCGCGCGGTTCCCGCTCGGGGGGCTGACCAGCGAGCGCGCGGTCGTCACCGTCGAGGTCTACCGCCGCGGCCCGGCGTGGAAGGTGCGGGCCGTCGGCCAGGGGTACGACGGCGGGCTGGCGCAGGCCGTCACGGAGCACGGGGTCGAGGTGGACGACGCCCCGGAGGCACCGGCCGCGCCGGCGTCCGCGGCGGCTCCGGCGTGGGGCGCTCCCCCGCCGCCGCCTCCGCCCGGCCCGGCGGCGCCCCTGCCGCCCGGCACCAGCGACGGCGAGCGCCTCCTGCGGCAGGCCGCCGCGATCTTCGAGGACGCCGCGCGCTCGACGTCGGCGCTGCGGTCCAGCGTCGGGTACGCGGACGGCCGGCGCGACGCCGCCCTCGCCGAGATCGTCGCCGACCCCCGGCTGCGCGGCGGGCCGGCGCACCAGCAGGCCTCCGCCGCGGCGGAGCGCGAGCACGCCGACCTCGTCGGCCGCGCGCGCGAGCGGCACGACGGCGACCTCCGCCAGCTCGCCGCCGAGCTCGCCGAGTACGAGACCCGGCTCCCGGCCGCGATGGCGCCGTGGACGTCCGCCGCGTGGCGCGGCTGGCAGCCACCGGCGCTGCCGGCACCGGCCGTGCGCGTCGGCGAGCTCCACGTCGAGGAGGCGCCGTGGCTGGCGTTCCCGATGCTGCTCGCGCTGCCGCTCGCGCGACCCCTGTGGGTCGACACCCGGACCGACCCGGGCGGGGCGGCCGTGCGCAAGGTGCGCGCGCTCGTGACACGGCTGCTCGCGGCCTACCCGGCGGGCGGGCTCGAGGTGCTCGTCGTCGACCTCACCGGCGGGCTCGCGCCCTCCCTCGCGGCCCTCGCCCAGCCGGGCAGCCGGGTCATGACGACGCCCGCGGCCACGTCCGTCGCGGCGGCCGGCGCGGTGCTCGACGCGCTGGTGCGCCGCGTCGACCTCGTGCAGATGGCCCGCTCGGCCGGTGCGATGGACGCGCTCGGGGACGACGTCGCCGACCGGCTCCTCGTGCTGCACGACTTCCCCACCGCGCTCGACGACGCGGCCGTGGGCCGCCTGCGCCACCTCGTCGACGAGGGACCGTCGGCCGGCGTCCAGGTGCTCCTGACCGGCGAGCACAGCCCGGTCCTGGACGGCAGCCCGCTCGTCACCACGCTGTTCCGCGAGTCGATGCGGCTCCCGCTCGAGCCGGACGACCACCTCGCCGACGGCTGGACGGGCACGCAGTGGCGGTACGCCCCGGACCTGGGCCCGGACGACGCGGGCGTGCTCGACGGGGTCCTGCGCTCGGCGGCGGGCACCGGCTGGACCTGACGCGCGGGCGGCCGACAGGGCCGCCCGTGGGACCCGGTCGCCTTGACGCGTCCGGGAGCCGTACCTACCGTGTCACCCACACGGCCTACAGAACGTCGATCGCCGCGGGAGCCTTCTACACCGGTGTAGAGGCGTCGCGTCCGGGCCCGGGACAGCCGTCGGCACAGCCGGCGACGGCGACGACCCCGGGCCTCGGACGCAGGGACGTGGCCCGATGTCGGCCCGGCACGGAACGTGCCGCCGCAGCGCCGACCCCGCGCAGGACACCGAGAGGAACCAGGGATGAGAGTGCTTTCCGCACGACGAGGTGAGGGTGCACGCGAGCCGGTCCTGCGGGACGGCCGACGGTGGGTCGCACGGTGGACGGGAGCGGCCACGGCGGTCGTCCTCGCGGCCGTCGGGCTCGCCGGGCCGGCCCAGGGCGCGGTCCCGGACGAGACGTTCGAGGTCGACGTCCGGGTGCAGGGTCGCGGGACCGTCACCGGCGAGGGCAGCTACGAGGCCGGGGAGACCGTCGAGCTGACGGCGACCCCGGCGCGGTCGCACGTGTGGGGCGGGTGGACGTCGGCCGAGCTCGGCTGGATCGGCGCCCGGGTCGAGTCGTTCACGATGCCCGAGGGCGACGTCGTCCTCGACACCACGTTCCGGCGGCAGATGGCTCCCCTCAAGGACGTCTACCGCGACCACTTCGACGTGGGCAACATCTGGTCGGGCGAGCGGACCTACGCGCCCGGGTCGCCCGACTCGGCGCTCGTCGAGCGGCACTTCGACGTCATGACGGCCGAGAACGCCATGAAGCCGGACCAGCTCCTGCCCAACGACAACATCGACCCGGAGACCGGGGACTTCACGTTCGACTTCACCGCGGCCGACGCGTTCGTCGACGAGACGCTCGCGCGCGGCATGACGGTCCACGGCCACGTGCTCGTCTGGCACGGCCAGTCCCCGCCGCGCATCAACAGCGGCACGACCGGCGGCACCCGCGAGCTGGCCCGCGCCAACATGGAGCGCTACATCGAGCAGGTGCTGACCCACTTCCAGGGCCGCACCGTCTCCTGGGACGTCGTCAACGAGGCGTTCGTCGACGGGCTCGAGGAGTTCGACCCCGCGACGCAGGACTGGCGCGACTTCCTGCGCGGCGGCCCGAACGGCGGGTCGTCGAACTGGTACACCGCCTACGCCAACGGCCTCAACGCCTCCGCCGGCGAGCACCCGGCCGACTTCCTGTACGACGCGTTCGTCTTCGCCCGCACGTACGCGCCCGAGGTCCGGCTCGTCTACAACGACTTCAACGTCTTCCAGTCCGAGGGCAAGGGCGAGGCCATCGTCGCCATGGCGAAGGACCTCAACGCGCGCTACGCCGTCGACCACCCCGAGGACCCCCGGCTGCTCGTCGAGACGATCGGCCTCCAGTCGCACAACTACATCAACCAGACGCCGGCGTTCGCCTGCTCCGACCACACGCGCCTGCCGGGGCTGTCGGACGACGCGGCCGAGGAGTGGCGGCCGGGCGCGTGCTCGGACACCGCCTCGGTCGAGCGGTCCCTGCAGCTCATCATCGAGGCCGGCATGACGGCCGACATCAGCGAGCTGGACCTGCAGGTCTGGGAGGCGTGGAACGGCCAGCCCGAGGGCGACGACCGCGCCGCGTACCGCGACCTGACCGACCCGACCGTCGCGGACCGGATCTCCCGCGACGAGTTCACGTACTGGGTCGGGAAGATCAGCAACCGCGCCGAGCTCGAGGCCATCCAGGCGCAGCGGTTCGCCGAGTACTTCGCCGTCTACAAGACGTACTCGCAGGACATCAACCGGGTCACGTTCTGGGGCCTGACCGACGAGCTCAGCTGGCGGTCGACGCACAACCCGCTGATCTTCAACAGCGACTTCTCCGAGAAGCTCGGGGCCGCCGCGGTCGCCGACCCGGAGCGCTGGCTCGGCGTCCGCACGCCGATCACCGACACCTCGACGCTCGAGGAGACGATCGCCGAGGTCGAGGCGCTCGACCTGCGCGGCCGCACCTACACCGGCCGGAGCGTCGCCGCGGTGAAGAAGGCCCTGCATCGTGCGGAGGCCGTCCTCGCCCGGGGTGGCTCCCAGGCCAAGGTGAACGCGGTGACCGCGGCGCTCGCCGACGCCGTCGCCGCGCTCGAGCTGAGGGAGCCGCCGCGCCCGAGGTCGTGACGCCCGGTCGCCGGACCCGAGTCCCCGCGGGGGCGGGAGCGCACGCCGCTCCCGCCCCCGCGGGCACGTCCACCCTCAGACGGCCCGGGCGGCGATGGCCCCGTGCGACCGGGCCTGCCCCTCCGGATCCCGGTGCATGCGCTCACGCTCGACGAACCCCGCGAGCGCGAGCCGGCGCGCCAGCTCGTCGGGCGGCCACCGGTAGGCGGTGACGACCTTGTGCGCGAACGGCTCCGGCCCCGGGCCGTCGAAGAACCCGACGACGAGCGTCGCGCCCGGCGCCAGGACCCGCCGGACGGCGCTGAGGGCCGTGTCCACCTGCTCGGGTCGGAAGTGGATGAGCGAGTACCAGGCCAGGACGCCGGCGACCGAACCCGCAGCACGGTCGAGCTCGAGCATCGAGCCGAGCTCGAACCGCGCAGCGGGGTGGGCGCGGCGTGCGTGCGCGAGGAACTCGGGCACGAGGTCGACCCCCGTGACGTCCGGGTGCAGGGTGCGCAGGAAGCCGGTGAGGTGGCCGGGGCCGCAGCCGAGGTCGAGCACCGGCCCGGACACCGGGCGCAGGTGCCGCTCGATGAACGCGAGGTCGTCGGGGTGCACGTGCTCGAGGGAGCCCAGCGCCTCGATGTACCGCTCGGCGAGGAGCCCGTAGGCCCGCTGCACCTCGCGCGACGACACCCGCGGAGCACCGGGCGCGTGCCCCGGGGGACGGACCGCGGGCCTACGCATGGTCGGGCCGCGTCACGAGCGGCGACCGCAGGTGCCGCTCCAGGTGCGGGCTGGCGAGGGGCACGGTGCTCCACGTCGCGGTGGCGCTCCCCGCGGCGGCGTCGACCGCCACGCGCACCCGGTGCGGGGTGGTGACGATGCGCAGCTCGGCGACGAACGTGTCGTCCTGCCAGGCGCCGGACGCGACGACCGGGCGGCCGAGCGGCGAGCTCTCGCGCCACCCGCCGCGGCCCACGTCCACGGGCAGGGACGGCCCCAGCTCCAGGCGCCAGCCCACGTCCACGGGGTCGACGACGACCACGGTCCCGTCGGGCAGCGCGGAGTCCACGACGGAGCCGTCGAGCCGCGCCTCGGCCGAGCGCCTCGCGTCGCCCGAATCCGGGACCGGGACCGGCGCGAGCGAGAGCCCCCGCAGCCGCTCGGCAAGCACCTCGTCGTCACGCACGCTCGCCTCGTCGTCGTCGTCGCGCGCGCCTGCCGCGTCGTCGTCGCGGGCGCGACCCGCCTCGTCGTCACGAGTGCCGCCCACCTTGCCCCCCGCCTCCGCCGCGTCGTCCAGGCCCGGCAGCAGGCACTGCCAGAGCGCGTCGAACACCTCCTGGGCCTCGCCCTCGGCCGTCACCGCGACGACGAGGTCGTGCGACGGGACGACCACGCACTGCTGCCCGTACGCGCCGTGCGCGTGGTACCCGTGCTGCGACATCCAGGTCTGGTAGCCGTAGCCGCGGCTGAAGTCGGTGTCGTGCGACTCGTCGTCCTTGTACGGCTCGGTGTCGGCGTGATGGCGGGTCATGAGCTCGACCCAGTCGCGCGGCACGAGCTGCCGGTCGCCCCAGCGGCCGCCACGGAGCAGCAGCTCACCGAACGCGGCGACGGCCTCGGTCGTGAGATGCAGCCCGTGGAACCCGTAGGCGGCCCCGCTGCCCACGCGGTCCCACTCCGCGTGCTGGATGCCCATGGGCACGAGGACGCGCTCGTCGAGCAGCTCCGGGAGGCCGCGGCCGGTGACCCGCTCGACCATCCGGGCCAGGACGAACGTGGTCGGGTTGTCGTAGGTGTGCCGCGTCCCCTCGGGATCGGGGAACGGGACGCCCAGGAAGCCCCGCACGAGGTCGCCCGGCTCCCGCTCCCACGCCTCGTCGATGCTGTCCTCCCGGTGCCCGGTCGTCATGGTCAGCAGGTGGTGCACGGTGAGGCGACGGGCCTGGTCGGAGACGTCGGCGGGCACGTGGTCGGGCAGCACGTCCACCACGCGGTCGTCGAGCGAGAGCACGCCGTCGGCCACCGCGAGCCCGACCGCGACCGCGGTGACCGTCTTCGTCAGCGAGTAGAGCAGGTGCGGGCGCCCGGCCGAGTAGGGCGCCCACCAGCCCTCGGCGACCACGTGGCCGTGGCGGACGACCATGAGGGAGTGGCACTCGGCGGCGCTCGCCTCGAGCCGGTCCAGCAGGGCGGTCAGCGAACGCGCGGAGACTCCGGCGGCGGTGGGCGTCGACCGTGGCAGGAGCGTGCGTCCGGCGGGCATCCGGGCACCCTAGCGACGCGGCGCGCGCCCGGTCACCGGAATGGTGGCGGCCCACCGCGTCGGGCACGACCCGGTCCGCACCGCCGACGCGCGTGGCTCGGCCCGGGTCACTAGCGTCGAGGGCATGTCCCTGATGCAGCCCCGTGACCTGACCGGCTCCGTCGTCGCCATCACCGGTGCCTCCGCCGGCATCGGTCGTGCCGTCGCGGAGGCGCTGGTCGCCGCAGGCGCCAACGTCGTCGCGGGGGCGCGCCGGCTCGAGCGCCTCACGGAGCTCGCCGACCAGCTGGGCAGCGACCGGGTCGTGCCGGTGCAGATGGACGTGCGCGAGCCCGCCGACAACGCCCGCCTCGTGCAGGCCGCCCTGGACACGTGGGGGCGGCTGGACTCGGTGGTCGCGAACACGGGGATCGGCTCCTACGGGTCGGTCCTGGACGGCAGTGACGAGGACATCCGCACGATGGTGGACACCAACTTCACCGGCACGGTCTTCACGGTCCGCGCCGCCCTGCCGCCGATGCTCGAGGCGGGCGCGGGCGACATCGTCATCGTCGCGTCCGTGGCGGCCTTCCGCGGTGGACCCGACGAGGCCGTGTACGCCGGCACCAAGTTCGCCCAGCAGGGCTTCGCGGGATCCATCGACCGCGAGCTCCGCGAGAAGGGAATCCGGGTCACGACGATCAACCCGGCCGGGGTCGAGACCGAGTTCGCGATCGGCCGGGGCCGCACCGAGGGCGACCCAGCGCTCGGGGACTACCTGCGCCCGGAGATGGTCGCCCACGCTGTCGCCACCACGCTGCAGCAGCCGCGCGAGATGCGGACGCAGCACTGGGCGATGTGGAGCATGGGACAGGGGAGCTGAGGGGCCGCCGTCAGGCGGTGCGCAGCACCAGCAGGAACTGCCCGCCGCCGGGCTCGACCTGCGTCCGCACGGCCAGGTCGGGGGCGAACCGCGAGAGCCGGTCCACGAGCCAGTCGGCGGCCTGGTCGGCGTCCGCCCGGGTCGGGCAGCGCGCGACGACCTCCCGTCCTCCCTTGCGGCCGAGGCGCTCCACGGTCGCCACGATCGGTGCGGGGTCGACGACGAACAGGTCCGGCGACCACGGCACGACCGGGGTGACCGCGCCCTTGCGGGTGTTGCACGCGCGGTGCGCGAGCCGCTCGGTGCCGGCCGCGGCCTTCTTGGACCGGGCGAGGCCGAGGTCGACGCTCGGGCCGAGGTCGGAGTTGACCGAGGCGTCGGGGTCCACCGGCTCGTCGCACAGCCAGCAGCGCCACGCGTCCTTGTCGCCGACCGCACTCAGGTTGCTCATGTCCGCACCGTAGTGCGCGCCGCGGGCACCCCGGCTCCCGGGGGCACCGGACCGCGCGGCCGCACCGCGGCGTGCCGGAGCACCGCCGGCTTCGGTGCGAACCGTTTCAACCCCCTGCTCAGCGGCTTCTCCACCGGTGTAGATTCGCCGGACCCCGCGGGCCTCGCCCCGTGGACGCCGTCCGAGGCGACGTGGCCCGGACCCCTGCCAGAGGGAGCGACCTGTGCGACACACCACCTCGTCCCGGGGCCTGCGGGTCCTCCTCGCGGCCGCCGCCGCCGCGCTCGCCGTCGGCGGGCTCACCGCACCCGCGTCGGGGCTGGGCGGGGGCGCCCTCCCGGCGGCCGTCACGGGCGGCTGCGGCCGGCCCGCCGCCCTGAGCACCGGCACCCACACCGTGACGAGCGGCGGCCAGTCGCGCACGTTCCGGCTCGACGTGCCGGCCGGCTACGACCCGGACCGCCCGTACCGCCTCGTCGTCGGGCTGCACTGGTGGCACGGCACCGCTGCCGACGTCGTGAACCAGGGCTTCTACGGGCTCAAGCCGCTGGCGGGCACCAGCACGGTGTTCGTCGCACCGCAGGGCATCGACAACGCCTGGCCCAACACGGGCGGCCAGGACGTCGCGTTCGTCGACGAGGTCCTGCGCCGCGTCGAGGGTGCGCTGTGCATCGACACGACCCAGCGGTTCGCGACCGGCTTCAGCTACGGCGGCGGCATGAGCAACGCCCTGGCGTGCGCGCGCGCCGACGTGTTCCGCGCCGTCGCGGTGCTCAACGGCGCGCAGCTGTCCGGGTGCGCCGGCGGCACGCAGCCCATCGCCTACCTCGGCTCCCACGGCGTCGTCGACGACGTCCTGAACATCTCGCAGGGCCGCGCGCTGCGGGACCGCGCCCTGCGGACCAACGGCTGCCAGGCGCAGCAGGCCCCCGAGCCCGCCGCCGGCAGCGGCACCCACACGCGGACCGCGTACACGTGCCGCGACGGCTACCCCGTCGTGTGGCTCGCCTCGGACAGCGGCCACCAGTGGGACGCGCGCGATCGCGGGCAGCAGCAGTCGTGGGTCCCCGGCGAGATCTGGCGGTTCTTCACGTCCCTGCCGTCGACGACGACGACGCCCACGCCGACCCCCACCCCGACGGTCACGCCGACGCCCACGCCCACCCCAACACCGACGACGTCCCCGACCCCCGGGCCGACGACGCCCGCCGGAGCGTGCGCGGCGACGTACCGCACGACGAACACGTGGCCCGGCGGCTTCCAGGGCGAGGTGACCGTGCGGGCCGGCTCCGCGGCCACGTCCTGGAGCGTCGGCTGGCGCACCGCGGGCGAGCGGGTGGACCAGGTCTGGAACGGCGCGCTGACGACCCAGGGCGACCAGGTCGTCGTCCGGAGCACGAGCTGGAACGGCGGGCTGCCGGCCGGCGGCAGCACGACGTTCGGCCTGCTGGGCAGCGGCACGCCGCCGAGCCCGGCGCTCACCTGCACGAGCTCCTGACCGGGTGAGGGCCGCTCGCGCGGCGCCGGGGAGGGCGCCGCGCGGGGGGTCGCGTGGGTCCCGGTCGAGCACGGGGCGAGGGCCCCGGCCGTCCCCGGGCGGGCGCCTCTCGGTGGACCGATCGGCCGCCGGCGGGTCCGGGTGGGTGCCCGTCGGTGCGGGCCGGCGACGCCGTCCGGAAAGGCATGGACCCGAGCCCGCCGGAGCGGCAGGGTGCGAGGCATGACGACGCTTCCCGGCGGGCTCGTGCTCCGGACCGCCCGCCCCGCGGACCTCGACCGGATCGGGGCGCTGCTCGAGGCGCGGGGCGAGCCCGGTGACGCGCTCGACCACCGGCTCGTCGTCGAGGACCCCGACGCGGGGTGGGAGACGTGCGCGGTCGTCGTGGACGGCGACCGCGTCGTCTCGACGGCGACGCTGCTCGACGAGTCGGTGCGCGTCGGCGACGTCGTGCTGCCCGCCGGTCAGGTCGAGCTCGTCGCGACGGACCAGGACTACGAGGGTCGCGGGCTCGTCCGGGCCCTCATGGGGTGGGCGCACGACCTCTCGGCGGGGCGCGGGCACGTCCTGCAGGTCATGATCGGGATCCCGTACTTCTACCGGCTCTTCGGCTACGAGTACGCGATCGACATCCCGCGGGCCCGCGCGCTCACGTCGCCGCCGGGACCGCTCGCCGGCGCGGGGCTGCGGCGCGCGACGCCCGCCGACCTGCCGGCGCTCGCCGAGCTCCAGGACGAGGTGCAGCGCGGCTTCGACGTGGCGGTGCCGCACACCGCGGCGCGTCGCCGCTGGCTCCTCCAGCACGACACGAGCACCACGTGGGTGCTCGAGCGGGGCGGCCGGGTCGTCGCGACCGCGCGCACCGGCGAGCCCGACGACGAGGTCCTCGTCGCGGAGGCCGCCGCGGCCGACGGGGACGCCGCCGACCGCCTGCTCGCCGCGCTCGTCGCCGAGCTGCCCGACGCGACCCTCGTGGTCGTGCACCGCGCCGGGACGGTGACCGGGGACCGGTGGGAGGCGCGGCTCGACGAGCCGTCGGACGGCGCCGAGCAGTACTACGTCCGCATCGCCCGCCCCGAGCTCGTGCTCGACGCGCTGCGGCCGGTCCTGTCCGCGCGGCTCGCCGGCGTGCGGACCGGGCGCGACGCCGTCGTGCTGTCGACGTTCGGCGCGCACTACCGCCTGCCCGTCGTCGACGGTGCGCTCGGGCCGGTCGAGGTGGGCGGGACGCTGCAGTCCCCCGGCGTGCTCGGCGGCGCGGGCGTCGCACCCGACCAGCTCGGCGCGCTGCTCCTCGGCCCCCTCGGGATGGCGGGGCTGTCCAGCCGGCGGCCCGACGTCTACGCGGGCTCCGAGCGGGCGCTGTTCGAGGCGCTGTTCCCGCCGCTGACGGCGGACCTGCTCACCTACTACCTGCCCTGGTGACGCCCGGGGCGGCCGGGTCCGGGGGTCGGCCCGGGCGGACGGCGGTCCGGGACACCCCTCGGCCCGGGGCGGCGCTCAGTACGCGTAGCGGCTGACGTCGTCCGGGTGCAGCACGAGACGCACCTGGTCCTCGGCGAGGATCCCGGCGAGGTCCTGCGCGCGGACCGGGTCCGTCAGGTCCCAGTACCGGGCGGCGAGGCGGGACGCGAGGTCGTGCGCGCCGTCGGCCTCGACCGTGACCCGGCCGGACACCGACACCCAGTGCTCGCGCTCCCCGACCGGGGCGGCGACGACGATCGACGCGCGCGGGTCGCGGCGCAGCCGGCGCACCTTGAGGGTGTCCGGGCCGGTGAACAGCTGCACGGTGCCGTCGTCGGCCACCTCGTACCAGACCGGCCGCGGCTGCGGCGGGACGGGACCCGCGGCCACGGTGAGGAACCCGTGCAGCGGTCGGCGCAGGAGCGCGAGGTCGGCGGGGGTCAGCGACGGGTCGGTGGTCATGACGGCTCCTCGGTGCGGCGGCAGGTCACGTCGGGCACAACCCCGGCCCGGTCGTCGTTCATCCCGCCCGGGCGCCGTCACGTGGGGAGCTGCCCGGCCGCGGGGACGAGCTCGCGGCGGTGCCGTGCGGAAAGGCGATGACTTCCCGGCGGCGGAGCGGTCTACTGCTGAGACGCCCGTACGCGCCGGAAGGAACGCCCGTGGACTCCGCCCAGCCCGCTGCACCGACCACCTCCGACCCGTCGACCGCGATGCGCACGTTCGGCCACGTGCTGGTCAACACCGCGGTCGCCAACATCACCACGAGCTACCTGTGGTGGGCGCTGACGTTCTGGTCGTACCTCGCGACCCGCTCGGTGCTCGCGACCGGCCTCATCGGCGGCGCTTACATGCTGTTCATCTCGTTCAGCAGCATCTTCTTCGGCGCCGTCGTCGACCACCGCCGCAAGCTCACGGTGATGCGCATGTCGACGACGGCCACCCTGGTCGCCTTCGCCGTGGCGGGGGCGCTGTTCTTCGTGCTCGGTGAGCAGACCGTCGCGGACCTCGGTGCGCCGTGGTTCTGGGTCTTCGCGGTGATCATCCTCGCCGGCGCCGTCGTCGAGCACATGCGCAGCATCGCCCTGTCCACGGTCGTGACGATCCTCGTGCCCGACGAGCGCCGGGCGAACGCCAACGGCCTCGTCGGGACGGTCCAGGGCGTCGCGTTCATCATCACCAGCGTCGTCTCCGGCCTGTCGGTCGGCTTCCTCGGCATGGGGTGGACGATCGTCGTCGCGCTCGGGCTGACCGCCGTGACGCTCGCGCACCTCATGACGATCAGCTTCCCGGAGGACCGGGTCGCCGCCGCCCCGGCGGAGAGCGCCGGCGCCGCGATCGACCTGCGCGGGTCGATCGCCGTGGTCCGCGCGGCCCAGGGCCTGTTCGCGCTCATCATCTTCTCGACGTTCAACAACCTCATCGGCGGCGTCTACATGTCGCTCATGGACCCCTACGGCCTCGAGCTGTTCTCGGTGCAGATGTGGGGGCTCTTGTTCGGGATCGGGTCGACGGGATTCATCGTCGGCGGGCTCGCGGTGGCGAAGTTCGGCCTCGGCCGCAACCCGATGCGCACGATGCTGATCCTCGTCGTCGTCATGGGCCTCCTGGGGGCGGGGTTCACGCTCCGCGAGTGGGCGTGGCTCTACATCGGCGGGATCTTCCTGTACCTGTGCCTCATCCCCGCGGTCGAGGCCGCCGAGCAGACCGTCATCCAGCGCGTCGTCCCGCTCGAGCGGCAGGGCCGCGTGTTCGGCTTCGCGATGGCGTTCGAGAGCGCCGCCGCGCCCGTGACGGCGTTCGTCGTCTCGCCCCTCGCGCAGTTCTGGATCATCCCGTGGGCACGGTCCGACGAGGGCGCCGAGGCGCTGCGCCCGCTGCTCGGCACGGGCGACGCGCGCGGGATCGCGCTGATCTTCCTGGTCAGCGGCCTGATCATCGTCGCGGCGGCGCTCGTCGCGTTCCGCACGCCGGTGTACCGGGCGATCTCGCGCACGTACCTCGCGGCGGCGCCGTCGGGGGCCGATGCCGACGCCGACGCCGGGGGGCCGCAGGATGCCGACGGCCCGGCGGGCCTCGCCGCACCCGACGACGCGACGCTCACCCGGGCGGGCACCGTCGACGCCGACCGCAGAGAGCGGTGAGCCGGGCGGCTGCGACGACCCTCACCGGGCGAGCCGCCGACCGAGCCGCGGACCACGCCAGCCTGCCGCTCTGACCACGCCGGTCCGCCGACCGGCCCGGGCTCAGGCGCCGCTCGCGCCGCCCGCGGCGCTCGACCTCACCGCGTCCCGGATCCGGGCCAGGTACGCCTCCGCCGCGTGCCAGCTCCGGGCCGCCTCCCGCGCGAGGACGGGGGCGTGCTCCTGCAGGCTCACGACCACGGTGACCTCCGTCCCGCCGGGCACGGCCTCGAGGACGACGGCCTGGGCGAGCAGGTGCGGCGCGGACAGGCTGCGGACCGCGAACGACCTCCCGGGGTCCTGGGCGATCACCTCGAGGACCGCCACCTCGCGCACCGAGGGGCGCCAGGTGGCGACGACGCAGATCTGCTCGCCGATCTCCCCCGCGGGCGTCCCGGGCACGGTGAACGTCACGGCGTCCGGGTCGGCGACGTCGAGCCGGGCCTGCTCGGCGGGCCGGACGGCGGCCCACACCGCCTCCGGGGTCGCGGGGACGGTCGTCGACACCATCAGCTCGTGGCCGTCCAGGTCGGACTCGTCGTGCGGCTCCAGGACGGGCGGGACCGCGGGAGCGCCGGCGAGACGGTCGGCGAGCAGCGCGAGCTGGCGCCGCGGGACGACCTCCGCCCGGGTCCGAGCCGCGTCGGCCCCCCGGCGCGCGGCCTGGAAGGCGAACCAGACGGCGACGCGGCACGAGCCATCCGGGAGCGGGTCGACCGTCGTCGTGGTCACGAGGACCTGGGGCTCCCGCCGCTCGAGCTGCACGCGGGTGTGACCGGGCACGACCGCGAGCAGCTCGTGCAGGGTGCCCACGAGCGCGCCGTCGCGACGCCACCGGAGCACGCAGCGGACCTCGCCCACCTCACCGACCGGGGTCCCGGGGACGACGAACGACGGCACGGCGGCGTCCAGCGGGACGTCCGGCAGCAGGGCCCAGACGTCCGCCGCCGGCGCGGCGAGCACCCGGCGGGCGACGGCCGTCACCGTGGTCAGCCGCGGGTGCGTGTCCGTGCGGACCTTCTCGTCGAGCTCCCGCCGGGCCTCGTCGCGGACCGCGTCCAGGTGGGCGCGAGCCCGCAGGAGCAGCCCACCGGGCGACCACGAGCGCTGCGCATCCACGTCCTTCCTTCGGCGGGTGAGCGCCCGGACTTGACCCCCGGCTCAGCGCAGCACGGCCGCGCACATCGCGTCGCCGACCCACGCGGCGTACTCGTCGTCGGACCAGCCGCGGCCGGCGACGAGCAGGTGCCACACCTGGACGCTGTTCAGCACCCAGATCCGGTCCCGCGCGCGCTCGGCGGTCAGGCCTTCCGCGAGGCCGCCGAGCTCCTCGACGCGCCGCGCGACCATGAGGGTGCCGGTCGCGCGCTCGGCGTCGGTGACCCGCACGTGCTCGAGGAGGTCCGGCTGACCCGCGGCGGCGCCGTTGGCGAGCTGCAGCATGAGGGGGCCCACGCGCCCGAGCAGCTGCCGGCCGAACTCCGCGTAGGCATGCAGGAGGTCCCCCGGGTCGGTGAGCGCGTACATGCGCCGGACCTCGGGCCGGTCCGCCAGGGGGATCGGCTCGTCGTCGCCGGCGAGCGCCCTGTCGTAGGCCGCCTTGAGCAGCTGCGGCTTGCCGCTGACGGTGTTGTAGACGGTCTGCGCGGACACCCCGGCCCGTGCGGCGACGGCGGCCATGCTCGTCGCCGCGTACCCGTGCTCGGTGAAGAGCTCGGCGGCCGCGGTCAGCACGGCGGCACGCGTGGCGCGCGCCTGCTCCTCGCGTCGCGGGCTGGTGTACCGGCGCTTCTCCGCCATGGTCGCCTTTCACTTGACAGTAGGTATAGTGAATGTAGTCTGATTCCACCCATTATGGACCAGGGAGACGACGCCATGACGCACAGCACCCTCGCCCCGACCGGTCGGTCCGCGCGCGCTCTCGGCTGGCGGGACTGGGTCCTCGGCGCCACCACGGCGGTGACCGTCTACAGCGCCGGCATCGCCTGGCAGGCCTACGCGGTGTCCTACCCGCTGTTCAGCCAGGTCAGCGCGGAGGAGTTCCCGGCGTACCACCTCGCGTACAACGCCGCGATCCCCGGGGTCGTGATCGCGCCGGGCTTCGTGTGCTTCCTCGCCTGCGCGGCGCTGCCGTGGACGCGCCCCGCCGACGTGCCGCGCGCGCTCACCGCCGTGGTCAGCGCGAGCGGCCTCGTCTCGCTCGCCACGACGGTGCTGTGGGCGATCCCGATGCACGACCGGCTCGATTCCGTCGGCCAGTCCGCGGAGGCGCTCGCCGCCCTCGCCCAGGCGAACGCGGTCCGGACCGGCGCCCTCACGCTCGGCGCAGGCGCGCTCGTGTGGTCGCTGCTGCGCCGTCGCGCAGCCTGAGGCGCCCCGGTCCCGCGCCCCGCCCGCGCCGGTCCCGGCGAAAGCCCTCGACCGCGCACCTGTCGCTCCGGTAGGACTCACGGGCCGACCCGGTGGCGCTCGCGCGCGACCCGCCCGGCGGCCCCGCAACGAGAGAAGGTCCCGACATGGCGTGCCGCACCGTCCGACGCGAGACCCGGAGCACCGCAGGACCGGCCGTCGACGCCGACCGGAGCGCTCCGTGACGGCCCGCGAGCGCCCGGCCGGCGACGTCGACTACGAGCGGCACGGTGTGGGCTACGCGGCGGTCCGGCGGCCCGACCCGCGCATCGCGGCCCGGGTGCACGCAGCGCTCGGCGCGAGCCGCACGGTGCTCAACGTCGGGGCCGGGGCCGGCTCGTACGAGCCCGACGACCGCTGGGTGCTCGCGGTCGAGCCGTCGGCGACGATGCGCGCCCAGCGCCCCCGCGGAGCCGCACCGGCCCTCGACGCGACGGCCGAGCACCTGCCGTTCGACGACGACACGTTCGACGCGGCCATGGCGACGGTCACGGTGCACCAGTGGGGCGACGTCGACCGGGGGCTGCGCGAGCTGCGGCGGGTCAGCCGCGGCCCGGTCGTCGTCCTCACCTTCGACGCCCCGGTGCTGCAGCGGCTCTGGCTCGCCGACTACCTCCCCGAGGCCGTCGCCGCGGAGGAGGAGCGGTTCCCGACGATCGACCGGCTGACCCGCGTCCTCGCCGAGGGCAGCACGGACGTCCGCGTCGACGTCGTGCCGGTGCCGCTCGACTGCGTCGACGGGTTCGGTGAGGCGTTCTACGGCCGCCCGGAGGCGTTCCTGCGGCCCGAGGTGCGCGCCGCGACGTCCGCCCTGCTGCTGGCCGACCCGAGCGCGATGCGGTCCGGCCTCGACCGACTCGAGGCCGACCTGGCCAGCGGCGCCTGGGACCGCGCGTACGGGCACCTGCGGACGCAGCCCGAGCTCCACGGCGCGCTGCGCCTTGTCACGGCGCACGCCTGAAGCCGCTCCGGTGGAGGTGTCGATCCCACCTCGAGGTCCGGCGGGTCGTCTCGACCGAGGACTTCGTGGAGAGGGGCACCGCCGGGCCGCAGGAGGCCGTGGAGCAGCGCCGCGCGGGACCGGTGCGCCGCGCGGGACCGCCGCTCAGCCGCCGACGGCCGGCGGGTCCACCGGGGCACCGTCGCCGTGCGGCGGCAGGTCGCCGCGCTCGACGGGCGGCCCGGGCACCTGGACGTCCGCGAACAGCGCACCGAGCTCGTCGGCGCCCGGCACCCGGACCGCCTCGCCGGCCGCGCGCAGGGTCGCTGCGTCGACACCGTCGCCGTCGAGCACGACGTGCACGTCGCCGCGCTCGACCCCGCACCGCAGCACCGCGTCGGCGGCGTCGGTCAGCCCGGCGCACGGGACCACCGACGCGGGAGCGTCCCGGGACGTCGTGAGCAGCACGGTGCCGGTGCCGTCGCCCCGCACCCAGGCCGCTGACATGCCGTCGTCGCCCACGACCCCCACCGACTGGGTCGCGAGCGTGAACCCCTCGACGTCCGTGACGTGCACCAGCTCGGGGGCGATCCCCGCGGGCTCCGACCAGGCGGCGATCTCGGCGGGAGCGGCCGGCACGGCGGGCACGGCCGGCTCCCCCGCCCCGGCACGTCCCGCGCACGCACCGAGCACGAGCACCGCGGGCACGACGACGAGGGCGGCACGCCGGGTGCGGGTCACCTCGGCAGGCCGCCGCGGACGGTCGCGCGACCCGCCGGGGCTACTCACCCGTCGACCCGTCGGCGAGCTCCCGGGCGATGTCGAGGTGGCCGGCGTGCCGCGCGTACTCCTGCAGGACGTGGAAGCCGATCCACGCGAGGGTCGGGGGCGGGCCGGCGTCGGCGTCGAACCGGCCCCCGACCGCACCCCGGGTCTCGAGCGGCACCGACGTCAGGATCGCGGTCGTCCGCTCGCCGCCCGCGTGCAGCCGCGCCACGAGGTCCGCCGCGGTGACGCCGTCGGGCTCCACCCAGCGGCCGTCGTCCGTGCCCCCGGCGTGGTCGCCCCACGGCTCGTCGACCCGCTCCGCGAGGAAGCCCCACACGAACCAGCGCTGCTCCATGTGCACGAGGTGGCTCAGCAGCCCCAGCGGAGTCCACCCGGACGGGAGCCGCGACGTCCGCAGCTCGTCGTCGGTCAGGCCGGCGGTCTTGCGTGCGACCGTCGCCCGGTAGTAGTCGAGGTACGCGACGAGCTGCCGCGCGGGGTCGGCGGAGTCGAGGCGCGGCTCGACGTCGGAGAGGGCCATGCCGGCCAACCTAGGCCGCGGGGCGTGCTGGGCGGGAGTGCCGGGCGGGGGGCGTTGCCTGTCGGCGCCCCGTCACTGCCAGACGGTCGACTGCGCGTCCGGCTCGGCGGGCAGCTGCGGCGCGGCGGGCCCGGCCGCAGCCAGGTCACGGACGTTCTTCTGCACGGCCACCACGGAGAACATCGCCATCGTGTAGGCCAGGCCGTAGAAGCCCTTCTCCGACAGGGTCAGCGCCGCGTTGCTCAGGCCCGTCGCCATGAGCACGAGCGAGACGACGACCATGCTCCACGACAGCCCGAGGAAGATCGACGTCACGGGCACGCCCTCGGCACGGTCGCGCACCGACTTCTGCAGCGCGATCGCGGAGAACAGGCCGAGCAGCAGCAGGGTCCCGTAGAAGCCCTTCTCGGAGAGCTCCATCGTCGCGTTCCACAGACCGACGCCGAACGCGGTGAGGGCGATGGTGAGCGCGACCCACGACGCACCGACGAACGCGGCGGTGGGTCGTGCGGGCAGGGGGTGCTGCGACATGGGGCGCTCCGGAGGTCGGGCTGCCGGCATCGAGCCGGCTGCGCCCACGATGGTGGTGGTCCGGGACCGTCCCCCGCAAGCATCCTGGGCCACATCCACCCGGCGGGCGGTGCGGCCGGCCGGCCGCTGCGGGGGTGCGGCGGCGCGCGTGGCAGGCCCCGGCCCGCACGGACCGGGCATCCTGTCCCGATGGACCCGAGCATCCACCTGGGCACCGCCGGCGTCACCGAGAGCTACCGGGCGTTCGGCGAGCGGGAGGCCCGCGGTGTCTCCGCCGTCTACGCGGGGTGGGCCGCCGGCGTGAGCGAGGACGCCGCCGTCGCGGACCTGCTCGCGGGCCTGCCGCCCGGCAAGCGGCAGCCCAACCTCGTCTTCGCCGCCGCCCGGTGGCACGGCGCGCACGGCACGTACGACGACCTCCGGGCGACCCTCCTCGACCGGTGGCCGGAGGTCCGCTCGACGGTCCTCGCGCGCGCGACCCAGACCAACGAGGCCGGCCGCTGCGCGGTGCTGCTGCCGTTCCTCGCGGAGCTGCCCCAGCCGCTCGCGCTGCTCGAGGTCGGGGCGTCCGCGGGCTTGTGCCTGCTGCCGGACCGCTACTCCTACCGCTACGACGACGGGACGCGGCTCGACCCCGACGACGGCCCGTCGGACGTCGTCCTGCCCTGCGCCCTCGGCCCCGGGGCCCGCGCGCCGGGCCGCCTGCCCGAGGTCGTGTGGCGCGCCGGCATCGACCTGGCTCCGGTGGACGTGCACGACGACGACGCGTGCGCCTGGCTCGAGACGCTCGTCTGGCCCGAGCACACCGAGCGCCGCAGCCGGCTGCGCGCCGCGCTCGACGTGGCCCGCCGCGACCCGCCGCGCGTGGTCCCCGGGGACCTGCTCGACGCGCTCCCGGCCCTGGCCGCCGAGGCGCCGGCGGACGCGACGCTCGTCGTGCTGCACAGCGCGGTCCTGGCCTACCTCGACGCGCCGGCACGGTCGGCGTTCGTCGCCGCGGTCGGGGCGCTGCCCGGGCACTGGATCAGCAACGAGGGCCCGCAGGTCCTCCCGTGGACCGCGGGGCTCGCCTCCGGGACGGACGGTCGCGGGTTCGTCGTCGCGGTCGACGGGGTGCCCCGCGCCTACGCCGACCCGCACGGCAGCACGCTCGCGGGCCTCGACGGATGAGCGCCCGGCGCGGCGGCGTCGGTGCGCCGCGCACCGGGAGGCGGCAGCCGGCAGGCGGCCCGGTGGGTCCGGGCCGCCCGCCCGCTCACGCGCACTGACCGCTGCGGGTGCCCGTCACGGTGGTCAGCGGCGAGGTGGTGATGCCGCGCGTCCCGGTGTTGCCGGTGCACACCAGGTCGCCCGCGACGGCCAGGTCGCCGAGGTCGAGGCTGTGCGGGTTGTCGACGAGCACGACCGAGCCGCCGACCGTCGTCCGGCACCGCTCGTCGGCCTCGACGCCGAGCCGCACGTACCCGCGCACGTCGGTGACGGTCAGGTCCCCGACGACCGACGTCCGGCACACGAGGACCTCGCCCGAGCCGGTCGACGTCAGCGAGGCGCCCAGCGTCGCGTCGTGCACGAGCAGCCGCCCGCCGCGCGTGTCGACGGGCCCCGCGACCGACGTCCGCGCGAGCTGTGCCCGCGTCGTCGTGGCCACGTCGTACGCGCCCGAGACGGTCGACCGCACGATGCGCACGCCGGCCGTCCGCCCCCGCACGTCGCCGGTCACCGTCGAGTCGCGCACCTCCAGACCGCGCCACACGTGCTCGTCGTCGACCACGACGTCGCCGCCCACCGTCGAGCGCTCGGTGATCGCGACGCCGCCCTGCGCGTCCACGCTGCCGCGGACGGTGGAGAGGACCACCTGGAACGAGCTGTCGTGCGGCACGACGACGTCGCCCTCGACGACCACGTTCACCAGCACGCACGGTCCGCCGTGGAAGGTGTCGGCCACGAGGTCGCCCGGGACCGTGAGGTCGACCACGGCGTCGCCGTTCCTCGGCAGGGTGCTGCACAGGGCCGGGGGCGCCTCGACCTCGGCCGCACCCGCGGCCGACGGCGTGAGCGCGGCGCCGGCCAGCACGAGCGCGAGCACCGCGGACCACCGCGCGGCGCTCATGCGCACTGCCCCGTCCGCGTCCCGGTGACCGCGGTGGCCGCCGTCCAGGTGACGACGCGCGGGCCGGTGTTGCCCGAGCAGACGAGGTCGCCCCCGACGGTCAGCACGCCGATGTCGATGCTGTGCGGGTTGTCGAGCAGGTGGACCGACCCGGTCACGTACGCACCGCAGGGCTCGCTGCCCTCGAGCCCGAGCCGCCCGTACGCGTGCGCGTGCGTCACGGTCAGGTCCCCGTCCACGCTGCTCCGGCACACGAGCACGCCCTGCCCGGTCGACGTCAGGCCGTCGCGCAGGAACGAGTTGTGCAGCAGCAGGCGGCCGTCCCGCGTCTCGACGTGTCCCCAGACGGTGCTGCGGACCATCTGCAGGCGGCTCGTCGTCGTGACGTCGTAGTCGCCGTGGACCACCGAGCGCCCCGAGAGCCCGTACAGCTGGACGGTCCCCGCGGTGCCGCGGACGCTCCCGTAGATCGTGGCGTCGCGCATCCCGAGCCCGCGCCAGGAGTACGCGCCGGTGTCGAGGACGACGTCGCCGAGCACCGCGGAGCCGTCGACCGCGGCGACGTGGCCGTCGGCCGTCACGATCACGTCCCCGTGCACGGTGCTGCCGGTCAGGCCGAGGTAGCTGACGGCGTGGACGTCCCCGTCGACGATGACCCGCTCGAGGAAGCACCCCGTCCCGTTCGCGCTGTCGGCGATCAGGTCTCCCTCGATGCGGAGGTCCTGGACGCCCTCCCCCTGCCGCGGCAGGCTGCTGCACAGCACGCCGTCGGGCGGTGCGGCCGTGGCCGGCGGGCCGCCCATCCCCACGAGCGCCAGGACCGTCGCGGCCAGCAGCACGCCGGACCTCGTCGAGCGCCATCGATGTGCACGAACGTGCATGATCCCCCCCGGGAGCCCGCGAGCGCCTCGTCGCGCACGCCGGACCAGTGTGGGTCGGGCACCTGACGCCCGCCACGGCGACCACCCGGATGGACGCACCGCACGCGGGGCGCCGGGCGCGGCAGCGTCGCGTCGCGCGGTCCGCAGAACGGGACCGTCGTGATCCTCTCGACCGGCCCCGCAGCCGGTTGCGCTCCGCCACGATGTCCGGATGACCGACGCCCCGCACGTGCCCGCCCGCCACGACGACCCCCGCGCACCGCAGCCCGCACCCCGACCGCTCGACGGGAGCCGCCCGTGACCGGCGACCTCGTCAAGGCGGCCCTGCACGACGAGCTGCGCTGGACCCGCGCGTCGCTGCTCGGCACGCTCGACGGGCTCACGGAGTACGACGCGCGCCGCCCCCTCACGGAGACGGGCACCAACCTGCTCGGGCTGGTCAAGCACCTCGCGCTCACGGAGGCCCGGTACCTCGGCGAGGTCCTCGGCCGGCCGTTCGCCGAGCCGCTCCCCCGGTGGGACGACTCCGCGGCGAACCGCGCGCACCTGTGGGCCGCGGAGCACGAGACGCGCGACGAGGTCCTCGCCCGCTACGCGCAGGCCTGCGCGCACGCCGACGCGACGATCGACGCGCTGCCGGTCGACGCCCCGGGCCACGTCCCGTGGTGGCCGTCGCCGGAGGTGCGGCTCGTCCACGTGCTCGTACACGTACTCGTCGAGACCGCCCGCCACACCGGCCACGCCGACATCCTGCGGGAGGGTCTCGACGGCGCCGTCGGCACGGGTGCGGGAGCAGGCTCCCCGGTCGACGACGGGACCCGGGAGGCCCGGGCGCGGTACCGGGCGCAGGTCGAGGCGGCCGCGCGGGCCGCCGCCGGGAGGGCCTGAGCCGGCGGCCCTGGGCACGCCGGGGTGAGCCGGCGCCCCGAGCCGTGCCGGGCGGCCGGTGGCACGATCGACGCATGGATCTGTCGGAGTTCCTGGACCACGTCCGGCGCGGGGAGACCCTCGAGGGCGGGTCCGAGGCGCACCAGTTCATGCACGGCGCGGCGCAGGACGCGCTGCGGGCCACCGCCGAGCTCAACACCGGGTACCGCACGCCCGAGGAGGTCCGCGGGCTGCTCGCGCGGCTCACCGGGAGGCCGGTCGACGGGTCGGTCACGGTCTTCCCGCCGTTCTTCTGCGAGTTCGGCAAGAACCTGGTGCTGGGCAAGGGCGTCTTCCTCAACATGGGCTGCCGGTTCCAGGACGCCGGCGGCCTCACGATCGGGGACGGCACGCTCGTCGGGCACGGCAGCACCGTCGTGACCCTGAACCACGCGGCCGACCCGGACCGCCGCGCCGAGATGGTCCCCGCGCCCGTCGCGATCGGCCGGAAGGTGTGGCTCGGCGCGGGCAGCCGCGTGTCTCACCGCACGACCGGCGTCCGCCCCCCTGGCCGCACGTGCCCAAGGACCGTCGCCACGACCTCGTCGAGCAGCAGCACCGAGTCGACCCGCAGCGGCGCGTCGACCCACGGGGCGTACTCGCGGCGGACCTGCTCCACCGACTCCCACGTCGGCTCGGCGAACCCCTCGATGTCGCGGCGGCGTCCCTCGAGGCGCTCCCGGTGCAGCGCCGCGTCCGAGCAGACGACCTCGACGAAGTGCAGCGGGACGCCCGTGATCCGGGCCAGGTCCCGCCACTGCCCGCGCGCCTCGTCGACGGCGTTGACCGCGTCCACCACGACGGTGCGGCCCAGGGCGAGCTGGTGGCGAGCGACCGCCTCGACGACGACGTAGGCGGCGATGCCGGTCGGCTGGTCCCGGCCGACCCCGGCGCGCCACATCGCGGCCTCGACCGGGTCGACGGACAGCACGGTGGCGTCGAGCGCCCGCCCGACGGCGTCGGCGACGGCGCTCTTGCCCGCGCCCGGGAGCCCTGCCATGGCGATCAGCACGGGCCCACCCTCCCACCCCGGCGAGGTGCGCGGCGGACGTATCTGGCCGCGCCCGGTGTCGTCCTCCGTGCGGACGAGAACCGACGACCGGCGACGACGCCCGCCGCCGGTGTCCGGACCGAGGAGGAGACCCCATGCCGTACGAGGGCGACGGCCGCCTGCCGATCATCTACGTCCGAGGCTTCGCGGGAGGTGGCGCGGGGATCGACACCGCGGTCGACGACCCGTTCTACGGCTTCAACGAGGGGTCGGTGCAGGTCCGCGTCGACGGCGCCGACCGTCCCGCGTTCCACCAGTTCGAGAGCCCGCTGCTGCGGCTCATGACCGACCACGGGTACCGGCTGCTCGTGCACGGCAACCAGGAGGCGTACCTGCGGCAGCAGGCGCCGGGGTCGGTGCCGTCGGCGACGGTGTGGGTGCACCGCTTCTACGACGAGTTCGCCTCGGTCCTGACCCGGGACCCCGCGGGGTTCTCGCTCGAGCGGGCCGCGCAGAGCCTGCTCGACCTCGTGCTGCTCGTGCGCCGCACGACGGGTGCGCCGCGGGTGTTCCTCGTCGCGCACTCGATGGGCGGGCTGATCGTGCGCTCGCTGCTGCAGCGCGTCGTGCCCGACGACGAGCGGTTCGGCGGCTCGCTCGACGCAGCGACGGCGCTCGTCGACCGGGTGTTCACGTACGCGAGCCCGCACGGCGGCATCGAGTTCGTCGGCTTCGGGCTGCTCGAGAAGGTGCGCGACCTCACGGGCGTGCTGGGCGCCGACATCTTCGGGCCCGACCGGATGTTCGAGTACCTCACGCCGGACCGGGTCCCGGGTGCCGCCGAGCGCGGGGCGTTCCGGCCGGCCGCGGTCCCCGAGGGCGGGTTCCCCGTCGACCGGTTCTTCTGCCTCGTCGGGACGAACTCGGCCGACTACACGACGGCGCTCGGGCTCTCGACGCGTGCCGTGGGGCCGCGCAGCGACGGGCTCGTGCAGGTCGAGAACGCGTACGTCGAGGGCGCGCCGCGCTCGCTCGTGCACCGCAGCCACTCCGGCCGGTACGGGATCGTGAACTCCGAGGAGGGCTACCAGAACCTCCGGCGGTTCCTGTTCGGCGACCTCGCCGTGACCGCGCGCCTCGTCGGGCTCCGGCTGCCCGGCAACGACACCGACGACACGTCGTGGCAGCTCGAGACGGCCCTGTCGATCCGCGGGCTGCCCGTGGTGCTGCACCAGCAGAGCGCCGCGCACCTGTGCCCGGTCCAGATCGAGCGGCGCACCGCGCGCGACGGCGTCGACACCCCGGTCCCGCTCGTCACGACGTTCCTGTCGAGCACCGCGACCCGGCCCACCGACGAGCGCACCGGCACCGCGGTGACGGCGATGCGGCACGTCCTGCGGCTGCGGCTCGTGTCGCTGCGCGAGCGCGACGGGCTGCTGTCGTTCCTCGACCACCTGGAGCAGACGGCCGACTGGTCGGACACGCTCGTCGTCGACATCGGCCCGGACGCCGGCGGGCGGTACGGGACGTGGGCGACGTGGAGCTCGCAGATCCCCGGCGCGCTGCGCGACTGGGACCCCACCGCGTCGGACCCGCTCACCGACCTCGACGAGCGGCCGGGGAGCTGGCGCGTGCGCGTGCCGGTGCCCGCGGGCTCGCGCGAGCTGCTCGGGCCGGACGCGGCGGTGGAGATCGTGGTCGCGCCGCGGTCGACGCTCGACCGGGAGGCGGACGGTGGGACGGCAGCGGCGTCGGTCGGCGCGACGGCGGGCGCGGCTGCGGGCTGACGACGGCGGTCCGGGGACGGGTGCTGACGGCCGGCGGGCGGGCAGGACCGCGGACGGCGGGCCGGCGGCGGGCGAGACGGCAGGCCGGCGGCCGGTGGGACGGGGCGAACCGCGGACGGCGGACGGCGGCTCAGCCGCTCGCGACC
Source organism: Cellulomonas cellasea (assembly GCF_006538745.1). GTDB lineage: Bacteria > Actinomycetota > Actinomycetes > Actinomycetales > Cellulomonadaceae > Cellulomonas_A > Cellulomonas_A cellasea. The sequence goes on from NZ_BJLR01000009.1 coordinate 81,839, forward strand.
CGACCCGCGTCGACGACCCCGGCGGCGTCCCGCGCGAGCTCGGCGCGGCGGCGCTCGCGGTGCCGGCGCTCGACGTCCGTCGCCGGTCCCGCGAGCGCGTCGTCGAGCGCCCGGACCGCGTCGGCGGGCCGGCCCTGGCGCGCGAGCAGCTCGGCGCGCACGGCGTCCCGGCGCGGCCCGGCGGGCACGTCGTCGAGCAGCGCGAGCCCCGCCGCGGCGCCGTCGGCCTCGGCCGTCGCGACCGCACGCGCGAGCGCCGCCGCGTCGCTGGGGTCGACGGACAGCAGCAGGTCGTAGAGGCGGACGACCTCCGGCCAGTCGGTCGCGGCCCACCGCGGGGCGCGCGCGTGCACCGCGGCGACGGCGGCCTGGAGCTGGTAGACGTCGGCCTGCCCGTGCGTGCGGCACAGCGACGCGTCGAGCAGCGCGGTGCCGCGCGCGATCATCGCCGCGTCCCAGCGGCCGCGGTCCTGCGCCTGGAGCGGGACGGCATCGCCGCGGTCGTCGAGGCGGGCCGGCCGGCGCGCCTCGGTGAGCAGCAGCAGCGCGAGCACGCCGGCGGGCATCGGCTCGTCGGGCAGGAGCTCGTGCAGCAGCTCGGCGAGCCGCAGGGCCTCCGCGCACACGTCGACGTCGAACGCCGCGGGGCCGTCGACCGGCGCGTGGCCCGCGGTGTACAGCGCGTGCACGACCGCGCAGACCGCGGGCAGCCGGTCGGGGAGCTCGTGAGGCTCCGGGACGCGGTACGGGATGCCCGCGGTGGCGATCTTCTGGCGGGCGCGCGTGAGCCGCTTGCTCGTCGCCGCCTCGCTGCTGAGCGTCACGGCGGCGACCTGCGCGGGCGACAGGCCGCACAGCGTGCGCAGCGCGAGGGCCACGCGTGCGTCGGGGGCGAGCGTCGGGTGGCAGCACGTGAACACGAGGCGCAGGAGGTCGTCGCGCACGACGTCGTCCGTCGGGACGTCGGGCGCCTCGAGCTCCGCGAGCAGCGCGGCGTCGCGCTCCTTGTGCGGCCGGACGCGCTCGCGCCGCAGGATGTCGACGGCCTTGCGGCGGGCGGTCACGGTGAGCCACGCGCGCGGCTCGGGCGGGACACCGGTCACCGGCCACGCCCCGAGCGCCGCGACGACGGCCTCCTGGACCGCGTCCTCGGCGAGGCGCACGTCGCCGACGGTCCGGACGAGGGTCGCGAGGATCCGCGCCCCCTCGACCCGGACCGTCCGCGCGAGCGCGTCGTGCTCGGTGGGCACGGGTGTCACCGGGCGACGATCACCGGGCGGACCTCCACGGCGCCGTTGCGTGCCGCGGGGATCTCCGCGGCGATGGCCACGGCCTCGTCGAGGTCGGCCGCCTCGATCAGGTAGTACCCGGTCAGCGCCTCCTTGGTCTCGGCGTACGGGCCGTCGGTCGTGACGACGTGCCCGCCTCGCGCGCCCTCGACGCGCACGACGGTCGCGGTGCCCGTCGGGTGCAGGACGGCGCTCGCCCGGATCGCGTCCGCGTGCCGGGCGGCGAACTGCCGGTACTCGCCGAGCTCGGCGGCGTGCTCGGGCGCCCACCAGTCGACGTCCGGGGTGTAGGTCAGTGCGAGGTACTGCGGCATCGGTCTCTCCTCCGCTCGGTGAGGACCACGGTGGCCCTCACCTCAGGAACGAACGGGCCACGGCGAGAAGGACACCGCTCACGCACCGGACGCGGCCTCGATCCGGTCGAGGTCCCGCACGGCGAAGCGGTGGTGCTCCCACTCCTCCTCGAGGATCGTGTGCAGGCACGAGAGCGTCGTCTCGGGGTGCTCGGGCGACCACGGGTTGGCGCGCGGCACCGCGAGGTCGTCGGCGGTGACGCCCGCGAGGTGGTCGCGCACCATCGCGACACGGTCGGCGCGCGCCTCGAGCACCTCGGCGTACGACGGGGTCCGCGTCGTGAAGACGGACAGGTCGAGGTCCGTGGACCCGGCGCCCGCGTCCGCCTGGCCCAGCGGGTGGAACGGCTGCTCGACGCCCAGGACGGCCCGGCGCAGCCACACGTCCGTCGCGAGGACCAGGTGCCGCAGCGTCTGCGCGAACGACCACTCGCCGTCGACCTGCACGTCCGTGGTGCCGTCCGGCATCGCGGCCACGCGCTCGAGCGTCGCCGCCCAGGTGCGCTCGAGCGCCGCCCAGGCCGCCCGGAGCTCGTCGGGGTCCCGCGCGTACCGCTGGCTGCGTCCCGGGAAGCGACGGTCGAGCTCCGCCTCGACGAACGGCGTCACGTCGACCCCGTTGACGAGCAGCCCGGCGTCCCCGTTCGCGAGCCACGGGGCGTCGATGTCGAGCCCGCGCACCTCGACGCCGCGCATGACGACGTCGGTCAGGTCGGACTCGACGAAGCGGGCGCCGCGCAGGCTCGCTCCGACGAAGCTCGTGCCGCTCAGGTCCCCGGACTGCGTCGTGCCGTCCACGGTGCCTCCTCGCTCGGTGACCTCCGGTCTACCGCCGACCACCGACATCGACAAGGACCTGCCGCGCTAGCCTGCGTCCTCGTGCGCGCGCTGAGCTGGGACGGGTACCGCAACGTCCGCGACCTGGGCGGCCTGCCGTCGCCCCTGTCGCCGACGGGGACGACGCTCCACGGACGGGTCGCGCGCGGCCCTCGCCGCGAGTGGCTCACGGCGACCGGGCGAGCCGACGCCCTGCGCTGGGGCGTGCGGACGGTCGTCGACCTGCGCAACGCCGACGAGCACGGCCCGCGGCCCGGCGACCCCGAGGTGGCGGCGCTCGCGTGGGACGGCGTGACGGTCGTCCACGCGCCGACCGAGGACCCCGAGCACGAGGAGTTCGACGCCGTCTGCGGCCCGATCCTCGACTCCCCGGAGTACTGGCGCCACAACGTGCGCCTCCTCCCGGGGCACGTGCACCGCGCCCTGGCGGCCGTCGCCGACGCCGAGCCGGGCGTCCTCGTGCACTGCAGCGCCGGCCGGGACCGCACCGGGATGGTCGTCGCGCTCGTGCTCGCGCACGCCGGCGTCCTGCCCGAGGACGTCGCCGCCGACTGGGCCGCGTCGGTGCGGGCGATGGCCGGTGGGGGCCACCGCCCCGAGGACCGGCAGTCCACGTGGGACGCGGAGCAGGTCGAGACGTTCCTCGCCGGGTCCGTCCCGGTCGTGGCGGACGTCGTCGGGGACGTCGCGCGCGTGCTCGACGACGTCGGCCTGGACGACGCGCACCGTGAGCGGCTGCGCGCACAGCTGGTCGGCCGACCCACCGGGGGGCGCGGCAGCGGCCACGTCGCGGCCGGGCGCGTGGTGCGATCGACCCATGCGCCCTGACCCGAGCACCCCGGACGGCCCGACGACACGCCTCGTCGAGGGCACCGGCACCCCCGGCCGGACCGTCGCCCTCACCTTCGACGACGGCCCGCATCCCGTGAGCACCCCAGCACTGCTGGACGTCCTCGCCCGGCACGACGTCCGCGCGGTGTTCTGCCTCTGGGGCGACCACGTGCGCGCCCGCCCCGAGCTGGTCCGGCGGGTCGTCGCCGAGGGCCACGTGCTCGGCAACCACTCGATGCACCACGACGACCTGAGCGGGCGGGACCCGGAGCGGGTGCGGGACGACCTGCGGGAGACCGCCGAGGCGATCGAGGCTGCGGCCCCGGGTGCCGAGGTCCCGTACTTCCGGGCACCGTTCGGCGCGTGGGGCGCCACGCCGGAGGTCGCCGTGGGGCTCGGCATGCAGCCGCTCGGCTGGAGCCTCGAGGTCGGCGACTGGGACCCGCCACCTCCGGCGGACGAGCTCCTGCGCCGGCTCGAGGAGGGCGTGACGCCCGGTGGCGTCGTGCTGCTGCACGACGGCGGTGGCGACCGCAGCGCGACCGTCGAGGCCGTGAGCCGACTCGTCCCGCGCCTCCTGGCCGCCGGGTGGATCTTCACGCTGCCGGCGCGACGGGGCTGAGCGGGAGACCCCGCACCGCCGGGCCCGCGCCGACCCGGGTCAGCGCACCGAGGCGCGGGTGGCTCGGACGACCCTCACGCGCCGCCCGGGACCACGAGCCCCGACTCGTACGCCAGCACCACGAGCTGCCCCCGGTCGCGGGCGTGCAGCTTGGTCATGGCGCGGTTCACGTGGGTCTTCGCGGTCAGCGGGCTGATCACCATGTGCGCCGCGACCTCGTCGTTGGACAGCCCGTGGGCGACGAGCGCGACCGCCTCGCGCTCCCGGTCGGTGAGCGAGGTCAGCGCCGCCGCCCCGGCGGAGGCCCGGTCCGGCGCGGGCCCGCGCACGTACCGGTCGATGAGCCGGCGGGTGATCGCCGGCGCGAGCAGGGCGTCACCGCGCGCCGCGACGCGCACCGCGTGCAGCAGGTCCTCGGGCACGACGTCCTTGACCAGGAACCCGGCGGCGCCCGCCCGGAGCGCGTCCAGCACGTACTCGTCGAAGCCGTAGCTCGTGAGGATCACGACGTGGACGCCCGCGAGCGCGGGGTCGGCCGCGATGCGGCGGGTCGCCTCGATCCCGTCGACCCCGGGCATCTGGATGTCGACGAGCGCGACGTCCGGCAGGTGCTCGCGGGCGAGCGCGACCGCCTGCGCCCCGTCGCCCGCCTCGGCGACGACCTCGAGGTCGTCCTCCAGGTCGAGCAGCGCACGGAAGGCGCTGCGCAGGAGCGGCTGGTCGTCGACGAGCAGGACCCGGATCACGGCGGGGTGTCCACGGGCAGCTCGGCCCGCACCCGGAAGCCGCCCTCGCTGCGGGGCAGGGCGCGCAGCCGGCCGCCGAGCGCGCCGACCCGCTCCTGCATCCCGAGCAGCCCGACGCCGAGCACCGGCGCCGCACCGGGGCGGGCGCGGCCGTCGTCGTCCACCGTGATCGCGAGCCGGTCGGGGCGGCACTCGATCCGGACAGTCGCCGTCGCGGAGCCGGAGTGCCGCGCGACGTTCGTGAGCGACTCCTGCACGACCCGGTAGGCGGTCCGGCCGACCGCCGCGGGGACGTCGCGGCGGTCGCCGTCGATCGTGAGGGTCGCGTCGAGCCCGAAGCCGCGGGCCCGGTCGACGAGCTCACGGACGTGGTCGAGCCCGCGCGGCGGGGCGGTGTCGTCGTCGCGCAGCGCGGACAGCGTCGCGCGCAGCTCGCGGGACGCCTCGCGGCCGGCCTGCTGGATCGCGAGGAGCGCGTCTGGGACCTCCTCGCCGCGCCGGCGGGCGATGTGCACCGCGACGTCGGCCTGCACCGTGACGATCGCGATCTGGTGCGTGAGGGAGTCGTGCAGCTCGCGGGCGATGCGCACCCGCTCCTCGTCGGCCCGGCGGGCCGCGACCTCCTCGCGGGTCCGCTCGGCCTCGTCCGCGCGGTGCTCGGCCTGCCGCAGCGCCTCCCCCGCGGCGGCGGCCGCGACGAGCCAGGCGAGCTCGAGCGCGTCGCGTCCCTGCGCGAGCGCCGCGCCCAGGTCGCGCCCGGACAGGAGCCCGACGAGCGGGAGCGCGGCCAGCATCGCGACGCTCGCCGCGACGGTGACGGCGCGATGCCCGGCGCGCACGGCGGCGTAGACCGCGAACAGGAACGCGACCGCGGGCACGTCGTAGCCCGCGGCCTGGTAGCCGACGGCGCACGCCCCGGTGACGACGAGCACGACGACCGGGGCGCGGCGGCCGCCCGCGAGCGCGAGCCCGGCCGTGGCGAGCAGCACGGCGCCGAGCACCCCGGCGGCTCCCGGCGGGTGCTCCCCGGACAGGCCCGTGACGACGAGCGCCGCGGCCACGCCGACCGCGACGACCCCGTCCCGGACACGCGGCGGGACGCCGAACCGTCCTGCGCTCATGCGGGCACCGTAGCCCCGCGCCCGGTGCGGGCGGGACCCTCCCGGGGTGGATGGCCGGCTGCTGCGGGCGCGGCAGCGCGGGCGGGCCCTGCTGCGGGCGCAGCAGCCCGGTGCGGCGCGGGCAGCAGCCCGGAGTGCCTGCGCCTGCACGACGACCGGCGGTGCCCGGCGGGCGGACGCTGGCCTCGACCCCGGACCCCGGGGCCGAGCCACCACGGCCCGACGCACCACGGCCCGCCCGCGGACCACACGGCCGCGGACCGACGCACACGAGGAGAACGCCATGAGCACACGCACACCGGGGACGCCGGCCCGACGCGTCCTCGCCACGACCGCCGCCGCGTCGACCGCGGTCCTCGCGGGGTGGGCGGCCGCCGCACCGGCTGCCGCGCAGGCCGCCGCGCAGGCCGTCACCGCCTCGACGCCCGTCACCGGCATGACCCCGGGGCGCCTGGGACCGACGGTCGTCGCCGTCGTCGCGCTCGCCGGGGTGGTCGCCGGCGGGCTCGCGCTGCGCCGCGGCGCAGGCGGGCGGACCGGCGGCCCCGGGTCCGGCCGGGCGTGGGCCGTCGCGGCGGTGGCCCTCGGGCTCGTCGGTGCGGGGCTCGGCGCGTTCTACGCCGCGACCGCGGACGGCGGGCTCGGCACCGGCAACGGCCTCGGCGGCGCGGTGGTCGGCGTCGTGCTCGGGGTGGTCGCGATCGCGCTCGGCGCCCGGGCGCTGGTCCGGGCTCGGGAGGGCTCCCGCGTCTGACCGGCGGGCGCCGGCGAGGATGCCGGCGACGTGGCCGGCGGCGCCGGTGGGACGATGCCGCTCCGGGTCGCACGAGCCCGCGGGGACGGGACGCGGAGGACACCGTGGCGGAGCGCAGGGGCGGCTGGGACCGCTGGGACACCGGGGCGGCGATCACCTTCGGGCTGCTCGCGGTCGGCGTCGTCGCCCTCGACCGGGCACAGGGCAGCTCGCCCTGGCCCGGCCTGGCGCTCGTCCTCGGCCTCGGTCCGGGCAGCTACTTCCTGGCGCGACGGACGGATGCGCGGAGCGCCCGCAACCCCCGCCCTCCGGAAACCGTCGAGGCCGCGGTCGCCCGCGTCGCCGCTCGCCAGGCCCGGGCCGAGCAGGAGGCAGTACGTCGGCCCCCGGCCGAGCAGGCGGTCGCACGTCGGGCGCTGGCCGAGCAGGCTGTCGCACCCGGACCCGCTCCCGCACCCGGCACCGGGCGCGCACGCCGCCGTCGCGCACGAGGAACCACCCGCGACCCGGCTTGACGAACCCCCGGTCGAAACGTTCCGATAGAGGCGAGCGACCGGCACGACCGACCACCGCGAACACACCCGTCCCAGTCTCGCGGAGGACCCGCCGTGCCCCGATCCCTGACGTCCGGCAGCCCCTGGCGCGTCATCTCGCTGTTCACCGTGCCGCTGTTCCTCGGCAACGTCGTCCAGCAGCTCTACCAGGTGACCGACGCGATCGTCGTCGGGCGGGTGCTCGGGGTCGACGCCCTCGCCGCGGTCGGCGCGACGGGCAGCTTCCTGTTCCTGCTGCTCGGCTTCGCGTGGGGCATGACGACGGGCTTCGCGATCCCCACCGCGCAGGCCTTCGGCGCGGGCGACGCGCGGGCCGTCCGCCGGTCGGTCGCCGCCGGCACGATCCTCAGCGCCGGCGCGAGCCTGCTCGTCACCGCCGTCGCGCCGTTCCTGGCCGAGCCCGCGCTGCGCCTGCTGCGCACGCCGCCCGAGCTGCTGCCGCAGGCCACGACGTTCGCCGTCGTCACGTTCCTCGGCGCCGCGGCGATCATGTTCTTCAACTACCTCTCGGCGGTCCTGCGGGCCATCGGCGACTCGCGGACCCCGCTGCTCTACCTCGTCGCGAGCTGCGTGCTCAACATCGTGCTCGTCCTCGGCGCCGTGCCGGGGCTCGGGCTGGGCGTCGGCGGCGCGGCGCTCGCGACCGTGGTGTCGCAGGCGGTGTCGGTCGCGCTGTGCCTCGCGCACGTGCGCCGGCGGGTGCCCGCGCTGCACGTGCGCCGCGAGGACTGGCGGGTCACGCGCGACGAGCTGCGCCACCAGCTCCGGCTCGGGCTGCCCATGGGGTTCCAGGCGTCGATCATCGCGATCGGCATCCTCGCGGTGCAGGTCCGGCTCAACGACCTGGGCGCCGACGCCGTCGCGGCCTACACGACGGCGTCGCGGGTCGACAACTTCGCGATGGCGCTGCTCGGGTCCGCGGGGCTCGCGGTGTCGATGTTCGCCGCGCAGAACCTCGGCGCCGGCCGGGCGGACCGGATCCGCACCGGCGTCGTGCAGGCGCTGTGGCTCACGGTCGGCGGCTCCGCGGTCCTCGGCGCGGGGATCGCGCTGAGCGGGGCGACGCTCGTGCGGCTCTTCGTCGGCCCGGGCGAGGAGGCCGTCGTGTCGATGGCCGCGTACTTCCTGCACGTCAACGGCGTCCTGTACGCGGTGCTGGGCGCGCTGTTCGTGCTGCGCGGCGCGCTGCAGGGCCTCGGCCACACGTGGGTGCCGACGATCACCGGGGTGCTGGAGCTGATCTGCCGGGTCGGCGCGGCCGTCGTGCTCGGCGCGTCGTGGGGCTACGAGGGCGTCGTGTGGGGCAACCCGCTGGCGTGGCTCGCGGCGCTCGCGCTGCTCGTCCCGGCGTACGTGCGCGCGCACCGGACCCTCGCCGAGCAGGTCGCCGCCCGGACGCGGGGCCGGCGCGACCCGGTCGTCCTGGGCGAGCTCACGTCGGACGGCGACGTGCTCGACGCGGTGGTGTCGGACACCGGCACCACGCACGGCACCACCGCCACGCCCGCCGCGGCCCCGAGGCACGCCACCGGCACCCGGGCCTCCGACGAGCGCTGCTCGACGGGCTCCTGACCGTTCCCTAGCGGCGGACGGCGCGGCGTCGCACCCCGCGCTCGGGTGCGGTCACGACCCGGTCGCGTCCCGCGGCCTTCGCCTCGTACATCGCGACGTCGGCGGCCCGCAGGACCCCGTCCGACGTGCCGTCGGGAGACAGCTCGGCCGCGCCGGCGCTGATCGTCACGCGCACGTCCCCGCCCGGCACCGCGACCGCCGCACCCGCGCACCGGGCCCGCGCCTCGTCGGCCCGCCGGGCGGCCTCGGACGCGGTCAGGCCGGGCAGCAGCAGGACGAACTCCTCGCCGCCGATCCGCGCGACCGTCTCGCCGTCGGCCGCCGCGGCGGCGAGCGCGTCCGCGACCGCGACGAGCACGCGGTCCCCGACGGCGTGGCCGTGCGTGTCGTTGACGGCCTTGAAGTGGTCGAGGTCGAGCAGCACGAGGCTCAGCGGCGCACCCGTCGAGCGGGCGTGCGCGACGGCCTCGCCGAGGCGCTGCTCGAACGCGCGCCGGTTGTGCAGCCCGGTGAGCCCGTCGCGCGTCGCCTGATGGGCGAGCTCGGCGCGCAGCCGCTCGAGCTCGGTCACGTCGCGCAGCACCACGACCGTGCCGACCGCGCGGTCGCCGTGGTCGGCCATCTGCGTCACGCGCACGTCGAGCACGTCGCCCGAGGGCGTGGTGAGCACGCGGCTCCCGCCGTCGGCGATCACCTCGCCGAGCTCGGGACCGAGGTGCTCGCGCCACGGCGCCCCGATCGCGCGGTCGTCGAGCGGCGTGCCGTCGGGGCGGCGCAGCAGCACGCGGGCCGCGGCGTTGACGTCGAGCAGCCGGCCGCCCGGGTCGAGCACGACGACGGCGTCCGCGAGCGCCTCGAGCACCTGGCGGGTCGAGACGGGGACGACGCGGCTGTGCTGGCGGTACCGCTCGACCCACGCCCAGATCGCGGCGCTCACGAGGAAGAACACCGGCGTGAGGTGCAGGTTCTCGGACCGGGTCGCGATGACGGTCGTGAGCACGTTGCCGACCGAGGGGACCGTGGCGCCGAGCACCGCGACGGCGTAGACGTGCCGGTGCCCGGGGACCGCGCGGGTCATCGCGCGCAGCACGAGGCCGATGCCGGGCACCAGCAGCGCGTAGCTGTACGCGCTGTGCACCCAGAACAGCGGCCCGACGCCGTCGACGACCGTCCCGTCGACGACGTCCAGGCGCAGGAACGCCTCGTGCCACGGGTTGGTCAGCAGGACGAGCACGAGCAGCGCCGGGTGCACGCACAGCAGCACGGCGGTGCGGCGCGAGAGCGTGCGGCCCGAGAGGACCAGGAAGTACCAGAACGCGGCGCCGACGACGACGGCCGCCCCCGGGAAGACGGCGTAGTGCAGGGCGACCGTCGCCGGGACCGACGGGGCGGCGACGTGCAGCAGCGCGCGCGCCGTGGCCCACTCGGACGCCGCGAACAGCATGACCGCGAGCGGGAGCGCGAGCGGGGAGGTGCGGCGGCGGCGCAGCACGCGCACGCCCGTGACCGTCGCCACGACGGCGGCGACCACGGACATGATCTCGACGAGCGTGGGCACGGTCACCTCCTCGTCGTCCATCGGCCTCGACGGAGCGCATCTGAGCACGTCGGACGCGGTGCACCCGGATGACGCGCGGGTTCCACCCGGCCGTGTGACGGCACGCGGGGGTGCGGGCCGGGCGGGGCCACGGACCGGGCGTGGGTGCGGACCGGGCCGGGGCACGGACCGGGCGGGGGTGCGGACCGGGCGGGCGCGCGGTCCGCTCAACCGCGGCGCGTCCCGTGCAGCACGACCGCCATCGCGCCGAGCGCGCGGTCGAGCTGGTCGCGCGAGGCGTCGCCGTAGCCGACGACGAGCCCGCTCCCCGGGGCGCCGCCGTGCGCGAAGGCGGCGAGCGGCACGACGCCCACACCCCCGGCAGCGGCGGCCATCGCGTCGAGCACGTCCCCCGGGACCGGGCGCGGGGGCACGACGACGGCGTGCAGGCCTGCCGCGACGCCCGTCGCGCGCCACCCCGGCAGGTGCCGCTCGGTGCTCGCGAGCAGGTGCGCCCGGCGGCCCGCGTACCGCGCGGCGGTGCGCCGCACGTGCCGGTCGAGCCCGCCGCTCTCGAGGAACACCGCGAGCGTGAGCTGCTCGAGGACCGGCGCCGCGATGTCGGCGTGGTGCTTGACCTCGACGAGCGTGTCGACGAGCCCGGCCGGTGCGACGAGCCAGCCGAGCCGCAGCCCGGGCGCGAGGCTCTTGGAGACGCTCCCGCCGTAGACGACCCGGTCCGGCGCGAGGCCCTGGACGGCGCCGACGGGCGAGCGGTCGTAGCGGTACTCGGCGTCGTAGTCGTCCTCGACGACCACCGCGTCGCGCCCGGCCGCCCACGCGAGCAGCGCGGTGCGCCGCGCCGGGGTGAGCACCGCGCCGGTCGGGAACTGGTGCGCGGGCGTGACCAGGACGGCGCGCAGGTCGCTCGCGAGGAGCGCGTCCGTGCTGACCCCCTGCTCGTCGACCGGGACCGCGACGGTCCGCACGCCGCCCGCCCGGAGCGTCGCGACGACGCCGGCCGAGCCCGGGTCCTCGACCCCGACCTCCGCGACCCCGTGCCGGGCGAGGACCTCCGCGACGAGCCGCGCGCCCTGCGCGAACCCCGCGGTGACGACCACGCGGTCCTCGGGCGCGACGACGGCGCGCGTGCGCCCGAGGTACGCGGCCAGCGCGCGGCGCAGCCGGGGGTGGCCCCGGGGGTCGCCGTACCCGAGCTCGCGGTCGGTGAGCCCGCGCATCGCCGTCTCGGCCGCGCGCAGCCACTCGGTGCGCGGGAACCAGCCGAGCGCGGGCACGCCCGGGTTCGCCGGCACGTACGGGCGCGGTGGGCGCACCGGTGCAGGCGGCGGCACCCGCACGTCGCTCACCACGGTGCCCGAGCCGGTGCGTCCGCGCAGGTACCCCTCGGCGACGAGCTGCTCGTAGGCCCGCACGACGACGCCGCGCGAGACGCCGAGCTGCTCCGCGAGGCCGCGCGACGGCGGGAGCCGGGACCCGCCGGGCAGCCGGCCGTCGCGCACCGCCCGACGCAGCTCCTCGGCGAGCGCGAGGGACGGGACGGCGGCTCCGGCGACCGGCGCGAGCTCGAGGTGCGGGGACGGATTGGTACCGGACGGAACCGCTGGATTGGACCCGGGCACGGGACCAGTGTGTCCCTACCGTCGAGCCATGGACAGATCACCGCGTGCCGGACTCCTGCTCGACGCCCTCCCCGTCGCCGCCGCGATCGGCGTCTTCGGCGTCATCTACGGCGCGAGCGCCGCCCCTGTCCTCGGGCAGGGTGCGACCGTCGCGTCGTCGGTCCTGCTGTTCTCCGGGGCGGCGCAGTTCACGATGGTCGGCCTCGCGCAGGCCGGCGCGTCGCCGGAGGGCGTCCTGGTCGCCGTCGCGGCGCTCGGGCTGCGCCACGTGCCGCTCGCCGCGGTGGTCCTCCCCCGGCTTCCGGCCGGGCGCGGTCGGCGCGGCCTGCTCGCGCTCGTCCTGCTCGACGAGACCGTCGGGCTCGCCGTCGCCCGCACGCGCCCCGCCGCCCCGACCATGGTCGCCGTCGGCCTCGGCGCGTACGCCGCGTGGGTCGCCGGGACCGCGGCCGGGGTGCTCGGCACCGACCTGCTCGGGGCGGCGGAGGTCGCGGGCGTCGTGTTCGTGATCCTCTTCGTCGGGCTCTCGGCGCTCACGTGCCGGTCCCGCGCGGACGTGCGGCGCGCCGCGGGCGCCGCGGTGCTGACCGGGGCGGCGACCCTCGCCGCGCCGGCGGCGGGGGCGTTCGCGGCCGTCGTCGTGGCGGTCGCGTGCTCCGCGACGGTGCGCCGCCGCCGGGAGGACCCGGACGGCACCCGCACGACGGCCGCCGCCGACCGCCCAGGGACGAGGACGGCCGCCCCCGCCGGCACCGGAGCGGAGGTGCGGCCGTGACCACCGCCCTGCTGCTGGCCGTGACGCTCGTGACGGTGGCGTCGCGGGTCCTGCCGATGACGCTCCTGCCGACGCCGCACGGGCGCGCGGCGGACGTGCTCGACGCGCTGCCGGCCCCGCTCTTCGCCGCGCTCGCGGCGGTCGCGCTGCTGGGTGGCGGGGATCTGCCCGAGCCTCCGGTGCTCGCCGCGGCGGCCGGTGCGCTGCTCGGCGCGCTGCGGCGCTCGCTCCTGCTCACGCTGGTGTGCGGGCTCGCCGGGTTCGCGCTCGCCGACCTGCTGCTCGCCTGAGCCGCGTCGGCGGGCGCCGTGCCCGCGGCCACCGCGTCGTCGGGCACCGCGCCTGCCGCCACCGCGTCGTCGGGCGCCGCGCCTGCGGCCACCGCATCGTCGGGCACCGTGCCGCCGGACGCCGCGTCGTCGGGCACCCGCGCGGGTGAGTCGTGCCCGGCACCCTTGCCGATCCACGCCCAGAACGATAGATTCCTATCGTTCTTCGATAGGTCGACGGAAGGTGCACGACATGGGTCGCATGGCCGTTCTCGCGCTGCGGGTGGTGATCGTGCTGATGTTCGCGGCGATGCTCGTGCTCCAGGCGGCGATGCTGCCGCTGCTGTCCGTCGACCCGGGCGGCGAGGTCGGCGAGCTGACCCACCTGCGCTGGCCGATCGTCGTGATCTGCTTCCTGGCCGTCGCGATGGTCGAGGTCGCGCTCGTCTGCCTCTGGCGCCTGCTCACGATGGTGCGGCGCGACACGGTGTTCAGCACCGCGGCCTTCCGGTACGTCGACGTCGTGATCGGCGCCGCGGTGGTCGGCTCGGTGCTCGCCCTCGCGCTCGGCGTGCTCCTCGCCCCCGGCGAGGCCGTGGCGCCCGGCATCGTCCTGCTCATCGGCGTCGGCGCGGTCGGCGGCCTCGGGATCGCGCTGCTCGTGCTCGTGATGCGGGCGCTGCTGGCCAAGGCCGTCGCGCTCGACACGACCGCGAGCACGCTGCGCGCCGAGCTCGACGAGGTGATCTGATGCCGATCGTCGTGGACATCGACGTCATGCTCGCGCGCCGCAAGATGTCGGTCGGCGAGCTCGCCGAGCGCGTCGGCATCACCCCGGCCAACCTCGCGGTGCTCAAGAACGGCCGCGCCAAGGCGGTCCGGTTTACGACGCTCGAGGCCCTGTGCGAGGCGCTCGACTGCCAGCCGGGCGACCTCCTGCGCCAGGAGCCGGCGCGCGACGGGGACCCGGCAGCCGTCGGGGGCGAGGCGTAGGCCGGGGAGGGGTCCAGCTCGAGCCTGCCGCACGCAGCCCCGAGAGAGGGGGTGCATTTCCGGCACGGAGTCCCTACGCTGCGATCGAAGCGCTTCGACACGACCGAGCCGCCGCGGCCCGTGTCGCACCGCGCCCCCGGGGCAACGAGGCCCCCCGCGTAGAAGGGCAACCCGTGAGACGACCCGCCTGGACGAGCCTGACCGCTCTGGCCGCCGCACTCGCACTGACCACCACCGTCGTCGCTCCCGCGAGCGCCGGCACCGCACCGCAGGCGGGCCCGCGTCCCGCCGCCGTCGACCCCGCGTCCGAGGTCGTCGCCGAGATGCAGCCGGGCTGGAACCTCGGCAACACGCTCGACGCCGTCGGGGCCGACGAGACCGCGTGGGGCAACCCGCGCGTGACCGAGGACCTGCTCCGCGCGGTCGAGGACGCCGGGTTCCAGAGCGTCCGCATCCCCGTGACGCTCGGCCAGCACTCCGGTCCGGCGCCGACCTACACGATCGACCCGGCGGTGCTCGACCGGGTCGAGGAGGTCGTCGACCAGGCGCTCGACGCCGACCTGAGCGTGCTGCTCGACCTGCACCACGACTCGTGGATGTGGACCAACCAGATGCCGACCCGGCACGACGAGGTCCTCGCGCAGTTCACCGCGACGTGGGAGCAGCTCGCCGAGCGGTTCCGTGACCACCCGCGCACCCTGCTGTTCGAGAGCATCAACGAGCCGCAGTTCGCGGGCACGTCGGGCGACGAGCAGAGCTACGCGCTGCTGCACGAGCTCAACGCGGCGTTCCACGAGGTCGTGCGCTCGTCGGGCGGCGGCAACGCCGACCGCGTGCTGGTGCTGCCGACGCTGCACACCAACGCCGACCAGGGCCGGCTCGACGCGCTCGTCGCGACGTTCGAGGAGCTCGACGACCCGAACCTGGCGGCGACGTTCCACTACTACGGGTACTGGCCGTTCAGCGTGAACGTCGCGGGCGGCACCCGGTTCGACGCCGCGGCGCAGGCCGACCTGACCGGGACGTTCGCCCGGGTGCGGGACACGTTCGTCGCGCGCGGGATCCCCGTGATCCTCGGCGAGTACGGCCTGCTCGGCTTCGACCGGCACACCGGGACGATCGAGCAGGGCGAGAAGCTGAAGTTCTTCGAGGCCCTCGGCCACCAGGCGCGCACGACCGGCGTCACGACGATGCTCTGGGACAACGGCCAGCACCTGAGCCGCACCGCGTTCACGTGGAGCGACCCGGCGCTGTTCGCGCACATCCGGTCGAGCTGGACGCGCCGCTCGGGCACCGCGTCGACCGACCAGGTGTTCGTCCGCCCCGGCGCCGTCGCGGCGCAGACCGTGACGCTGAACCCGAACGGCCAGACGTTCAAGGGCCTGTACCTCGACGGCAAGAAGCTCAAGGCGGGCACGGACTTCACGCTCGCCGGCGACGCGCTCACGCTGCCGGCGGCGCTGCTGACCCGGCTCGTCGGCTCGGGCGAGCACGGCACGCGCGCGGTGCTCGAGGTCCGCTTCTCCAAGGGCCTCCCGTGGCGGGTCGAGCTCGTCAGCGCCGACACCCCGGTGCTGCAGGACGCGACCGGCACCACCGACGCGTTCGCGGTGCCGACCGTGTTCCGCGGCGACCGCCTCGCGACGATGGAGGCGCGCTACCTCGACGGCACGAATGCGGGGCCGCACAGCTGGACGTCCTTCAAGGAGTACGACGTGACGTTCGCCCCCGACACCGCGGCGGGCACGATCGTGCTGCGGCCGGCGTTCTTCGCCGAGGTGACCGACGGCGCCCCGGTCGTCCTGACGTTCCACTTCTGGAGCGGTGAGACGGTCACGTACACGGTCGTCCGGAACGGGACGGCGGTCACCGGCACGGTCGGCTGACGGCCGGCCGCCCGCGGACCCGCTCCGCGGACGGCCGAGGCGCACGCGACGGCGCGCACAGCACGGGGCACTCGTCCCGCGCGGTGCGCGCCGTCGTCATGCCGGGCCCGGGTGACGTGCACGACCGACCCCAGGACAACGGTGTCGGGAGGGCTACCACGCAAAAGGTGTCGGGATGTCTCGAAACTATCGTGTGGTGAGAAACGTTTCATAGAGGCCCTCGAGGGAGCCCCGCTCCTTGCCTGCGCCGGAAAACCGCTCCACACTCGCCGGGAACGGCCACCGCGTCGACGCCGACGCGGTTCGCCCGGGTCTCCGCGCCGCCAGAGCTTCCACAAGATCACGTCGCGGAATCCGAAAGTTTCGACGCCGATTCGGCACGAAGGAGTGCAGGATGTCCGCAAGCACGACTCTCACCCGCGGTGCGCCGAGGCGCAGCCGGCTGGTCCGCGCACTGGCCGGCCTCGCCGCCGCCAGCACGCTGGCCGTCGGCGCCCTCGTCGCCGCGGCACCGGCCCAGGCCGCCGACGTGACCCTCACCAACAACGGCACGGGGACGCACAACGGCTGGTTCTACTCGTTCTGGAAGGACAGCGGGAACGTCCAGTTCACGATGGGCGACGGCGGGAACTACCGCTCCTCGTGGTCCGGCATCAACAACTGGGTCGGCGGCAAGGGCTGGCAGACCGGCGGCCGGAAGGTCGTCAACTACTCCGGCACCTTCACCCCCAACGGGAACTCCTACCTGACGCTCTACGGGTGGACCCGCGGCCCGCTCGTCGAGTACTACATCGTCGACAACTGGGGCACGTACCGCCCGACCGGCACCAACATGGGCACGGTCACGAGCGACGGGGGCACGTACGACATCTACCGCACCCAGCGCGTCAACCAGCCCTCCATCGAGGGCGACCGCTCGACGTTCTACCAGTACTGGAGCGTCCGCCAGCAGAAGCGCACGGGCGGCACGATCACCACGGGCAACCACTTCGACGCCTGGGCCAGCAAGGGCATGAACCTCGGCACCCACGACTACATGGTCATGGCGACCGAGGGCTACCAGAGCTCCGGCAGCTCGAACATCACGGTCAGCGAGGGCGGGACGTCCAACCCGAACCCCAACCCGAACCCGACCACGACGACGAGCCCCAACCCCGGGACGGGCGGCTGCTCGGTCACCGCGACGCGCGCCGAGGACTGGTCCGACCGGTTCAACGTCACCTACACCGTGAGCGGCAGCTCGACGTGGACCGTCAACCTCGGCCTCGGCAGCGGGCAGTCGATCCAGAGCGCCTGGAACGCCACGCGCAACGGCACCACGTTCACGCCCAACGGCAACGGCAACTCGTTCGGCGTCACCGTGATGAAGAACGGCAACAACACGACACCGTCGGCGTCCTGCTCGGGCGGCGGGACGACCAACCCGAACCCCAACCCGAGCCCGACCACGACGACTCCCCCGGCCACGTCGAGCTGCTCGGCCGGCTACGTGGGGCTGACATTCGACGACGGGCCCACCCCCGCGACGACGAACCAGCTCATCAGCACGCTCCGCAACGCCGGCGCCACCGCGACCGTCTTCCCGACGGGCTCGAACGCGACGAACAACGCGTCGCTCATGCAGGCCTACAAGAACGCGGGCTTCCAGATCGGCAACCACAGCTGGGACCACCCGCACCTGGTGAACATGAGCCAGAGCGAGATCCAGTCGCAGCTCTCGCGCTCGCAGACGGCGATCCAGCAGACCGCCGGCGTCACGCCGAACATCTTCCGGCCGCCGTACGGCGAGACCAACGCGACGCTGAGGTCGGTCGAGTCCTCGCTCGGCCTGCGTGAGGTCCTCTGGGACGTCGACTCGCAGGACTACAACAACGTGAGCGCGAGCCAGATCCGCCAGGCGGCGAGCCGCCTGACCAACGGCCAGATCATCCTCATGCACGACTGGCCCACGGCCACGATCCAGGCGCTGCCGGGCATCCTGTCCGACCTCGCGGCCCGGAACCTGTGCACCGGCCACATCTCGACGAGCACCGGTCGCGCCGTCGCCCCGTCGGGCGGCACGACGACGCCGACCAACCCGACGAACCCGAACCCGGGCACAGGGACCTGCACGGTCACGGCGACGCGCGCCGAGGACTGGTCGGACCGGTTCAACGTCACCTACACCGTGAGCGGCAGCTCGGCGTGGACCGTCAACCTGAGCCTCGGCTCGGGCCAGTCGATCCAGAGCAGCTGGAACGCCACCCGCAACGGGACCGCGTTCACGCCCAACGGGAACGGGAACTCGTTCGGCGTCACGGTGATGAAGAACGGCAACAGCAACACGCCGCCCGCCACCTGCGCGGGAGGCTGACCCTCACCTGATCGGGAGGGCGACCTCCACCTGGTCGACCGAGGCCGTCGGGCCCGGCGCTCCGCTCCCGCGGGGTCCCGGTCCGGCGGCCTCGCGTCGTCCCGCCACCGGGCCCGGCGCTCCGCTCCTGCGGGGTCCGGGTCCGGCGGCCTCGCGTCGTCCCTCTCCTCGTCCCGGGCGCGACCCCGGCGACGCGCCCGCGGTCACGCCCCGGGCAGGTCCTCCGTGAGGTACCGCTGTGCGGACGGGCCCACGAGCGCGACGAGCTCCTCGACCTCGAGCTCCTGCAGGTGCGGGAGCCGCACGACGTACCGCGCGAAGGCGATGCCCACGAGCTGGGCGCCGAGGAGCTCCGCCCGCAGCGCGGCGCGGTCCGGCCCGAGCGCCTCCGCGACGGGTTCGAGCAGCCGTTCGGTGACGAACCGGCGGACCATCTGGAGCGCCTCGGGCCGTGCGGCCACCGAGCGGAACACCGTCTGCAGACGCGCGCCGGTCACGGGGTCGGCCCAGACCTGCAGGTAGTGGCGCACCACGCGCTCCCCCACCGTGCCGACGTCCCCGGCCAACAGGTCGGGCATGACCGCCGCGTCGAACGGCAGCTCGAGTGCGCTCGCGAACAGCTCGTCCTTGGTGCCGAAGAAGTGGTGCACGAGCGCGGGGTCGACGCCGGCCGCCGTGGCGATGCTGCGGATCGTCGCGCGGTCGAAGCCGCGCTCGGCGAACTGCGCGCGGGCCGCGTCGAGGATCGCGTCGCGCGTCCCGCTCTGCCCGGCCCGCCGTCCACCGCGTCGTACTGCCTCGCCCATGTCCGCAGCCTAACGAAACTCATCAGGTGTTGAATTCAACACGCGATGAGTTCTACGCTCGGAGCATCGCTCCCCGACCCGGGGACGCGGCGACCGAGGAGCCCCTCATGACCGACGTGCACGCACCCCAGAGCACGACCCCCTCCGGCACCGGCCCGTCCGGCACCGGCCCGTCCGGCATCGAGCCGTCCGGCACCGCCGCGCCGGGCACCGCTCCCGCCGGGACCGCCGGCGCAGCGCCGTCCGCCACGGCCACGCTCGGGCGCGGCGACGTCGCCGACCCCGTGCCGGCCTCCCCGCACCACCCGTGGGTCACCGCGGCCGGCCTGGTGCTGGTGCTGACCGCCGCGATCGCCACGATCTTCGTCGCCTTCTCCCTCCCCGCCGTGACGTCCGAGCCGCACGACGTCCCGATCGGCATCGCCGGACCGGCGCCCGCCGTCGAGGGCGTGCGACAGGCGCTCGCCGCCGCGCAGCCCGGAGCGTTCGACGCCACGACCTACCCGGACGCCGACGCGCTCCGCGAGGCGGTCCTGGACCGCGAGGCGTACGGCGGGTTCGTGCTGGCCCCCGACGGCGCGACGGTCGTCGTCGCGAGCGGCGCCGGCCCGGCCGTGGCGCAGCTGCTCACCGGGGTCGGCGGCGCGCTCGCCGAGCAGTCGGGCACGCCCGTCACGACGCAGGACGTCGTCCCCCTGCCGGATGGCGACCCCCGCGGGGCCGGGCTCGCGGCGGCCGCGCTCCCGATCACGCTCGGCAGCATGCTCCCGGCGATCGCGCTCGTCCGGCTCTTCCCGCGCCGACCCTGGCTGCGGGTCGCCGCCGCGGGCGCGTACGCCCTCACCGCGGGGACCACGCTCGCCGCCGTCCTCGACGCCGGGTACGGCAGCACGTCGGGGGACTTCTGGCCCGTCGCGCTCGGGCTGTCGCTCGGCATCGCCGCGATCGCACTGACCCTGCTCGGCCTCGAGTCGCTCGCCGGCACCCCCGGCTTCGCGGTCGGCGCCGCGCTCGTGATGCTCGTCGGCAACCCGCTCTCGGGCATGACGTCGGCGCCGGAGCTGCTCGCGCCGCCGTGGGGCGCGCTCGGGCAGCTGCTGCCGCCGGGCGCCTCCGGGACGCTGCTGCGGAGCACCGCGTACTTCGACGGCGCGGGAGCAGCGGCGCCGGCCACTGTCCTCGCGGCGTGGGTCGCGTGCGGGCTGCTGCTCTGCGCGGTCGCGTCCGTGGTGCGGCGACGCCCGGCGGCGGACGCGCCGCACTGAGACGGGTCCGGGGCGGCGCTCGCGGGCGGACCGTAAACGTCGCTCCTGGACGTGCGGGGGCGGGCCCGGAGCGCCGGCGCGCTACTCGAGCCGGGCGAGGAACGCCAGAACACGCTCGGTGACGAGCGCCGCCGCAGCCGCGTCGCAGGACGGCAGCGAGCGGTCGGTGAAGAGGTGCTGGTCGCCGGGGTACACGAACAGCTCGCCGTCCTCGGCCTCGGCGACGAGCGCCCGTGCCGCGTCGATGTCGCCCTCGCCCGCGAAGAACGGGTCCTCGCTCATGCCGTGCACCTGCACCGGGACGCCGCTGGGCCACGCGCCGAACTCGGACGCGGGCAGGCACGACTCGAGCAGGACGGCACCGCGAGCGCCGGGTCGGGTCTGCGCGAGCCGCTGCGCGGCCATCACGCCGAACGAGATGCCGGCGTGCACGAGGCCGTCGGGCAGCCCCTCGGCCGCGCGGACGCCACGCTCGCCGAGCACGTCGAAGCCCGTCTGCCCCGCGAACCGGATGCCGGCCTCGACGGTGGGGAACGTCGCTCCGTCGAACAGGTCGGGGGTGTGCACGACGTGGCCGGCGGCGCGCAGCTCGTCGGCGAACGCGTGGAAGCCCTCGGTCTGCCCGAGCACGTGGTGGAACAGCAGGACCTCGGCCATCGCGGTCTCCCGTCGCGTGCGCCCGCGCGGCCGGCCGTCGGCGGCAGGCCCGGGCGGGCGATCGAGTGGTCTGGCGCGTCCACGGTAGGACGCCCGGCCCGGCCGCGCTGCACGCTCGGGCGGGTGCGAGTCGTGCGCGCTCGTCGACGCGCGCCCACCCGGCAGGTATCTTGACGTCAAGATATTCGCCGCCGCGCCGAGGAGCCGCCATGTGGGACCCGCGCCAGTACGCGCTGTTCGGCACGCACCGCGGCCGGCCGTTCGCCGACCTGCTCGCCCGCATCGACGCGCCGGACCCCCGGCTCGTCGTCGACCTGGGGTGCGGTGACGGCCCGCTCACGCTGAGCCTGACCGAGCGGTGGCCCGGGGCGCGCGTCGTCGGCGTCGACTCCTCGCCCGCGATGCTCGACGCGGCACGGGCGCTCGACGTCGAGGGCCGCGTCGCGTGGGTCGAGGCGCGCGCCGAGGACTGGGACCCGGCGACCCTCGGGCGACCCGTCGACGTCCTCGTGACGAACGCGCTGCTGCAGTGGGTCCCGGGCCACCTCGACCTGCTCCCCCGCTGGGTCGACGCGCTCGCTCCCGGCGGCTGGCTCGCGCTGCAGGTGCCCGCGAACTTCGACGCGCCCTCGCACCGGCTCATGCGCGAGGTCGCCGCCCGGCACCCGCGCGCGGCGGACCTGCTCCCGCACCTCGAGCGGGCGGCCGCCGTCGCGTCCCCGCGCGAGTACCTCGCGGCGCTGGCCCGCCTCGGGCTCGAGCCCGACGTGTGGACGACGACGTACGAGCACGTCCTCGACCCCGCGGGCGCGCAGGCGTCCCCGGTGCTCGAGTGGGTGCGCGCCACGGGTCTGCGGCCGGTGCTCGGTGTGCTGACCGACGACGCCGAGCGCGCGGCGTTCCTCGACGACTACACCGCGGCGCTCGACCACGCCTACCCGCGTGAGGAGTGGGGGGTCGTGCTCGGCTTCTCGCGGGTCTTCGCCGTCGGGCACCGCGTCGGGTAGCGCCCCGCGGCCGGCCTCCCGCGGGCGTCCGCCGAGCCGGTCCGCGCGGGCACGCAACCTTTCGCCCGCCCCGAGCATGTACACAGCATGAGCATGGGGACCGTGGCGGGAGCCGCCGGGACGACGCCGCCGCCGGCGCACGAGAGCGCGCCCGTCGGGCTGGTGCTGCCGGCGGGCGCCGGGGACACCGAGTTCGCCGCGTTCATGGCCGAGGCCGCGCCGGCCCTCGCACGGACCGCCTGGCTCCTGTGCGGCGACGTGCACCAGGCGGACGAGCTCGTGCAGCAGGCGCTCGTGCGCACCTACCTCGCGTGGCCGCGGGCCCGGCAGCGGGACCCCCTCGCGTACGCGCGCCGGACGCTCGCCAACCTGCGGATCGAGACGTGGCGGCGGCGGCGCCGCGAGGTGCTGGTCGACCCGGCCGACGTCCCGGAGCACGGCGACGCCTCCGCGGCGGACCGGCACGCCGAGCGCGACCAGCTCGTGCGCGCGCTCGCGACGCTGAGCAGCCGGCAGCGCCGCGTCGTGGTGCTGCGGCACTTCGAGGGTCTCAGCGAGCGCGAGGTGGCCGACGACCTCGGCATCACGGTCGGCACCGTGAAGTCGACGGCGTCGCGCAGCCTCGCGCGGCTCCGGGCGGTGCTGAGCGAGGAGACCCCCCGCGCACCGCACCCCCCGGGCGGCCGGGCGGACCCCGTGACGCGCACGACCGGCTCGACGACGAGGAGCGGACGATGACCACCGACGACGACGCCCAGGACCTGCTCGCCCGCCTCGACGCGGTCGTGCCCCGGATCGGCGTCCGGACCTCGCGCGTGATCCCCCGCGCCCGTCGGCGCCGCGCCCTGCGCCGGACGGTCGGGACGCTCGTGCTCGCCGGCGTGGTCGCCGGCACCGGCTGGGTCGCGCAGGCGCAGCCGTGGTCGCCGCGCACCGTCACGCTGCTGCCCGCGCAGCCGACGGCCGAGGCACCGTCCGCCCCGGCTGAGCCCACGCCGACGGCCGCGGCCGACCCGGCGGACGGCTCGCCGATCCCGCCCGGGGCCTGGTGGTACACGCTGAACCGCAGCACGGGCCCGGACGGCGAGGTCTCCACCAGCGAGACCTGGATCAGCCCGCACCAGCCGGGGCTGGGCGCCTCGAACGGCGACTACGCGAACGCCGACAGCTTCGGGCCGAGGCAGGTGATCGGGACCTTCGTGATCGACGGCGAGCGGGTCGAGATGCTGCGCGACGTGAGCCGGCTGCCCACCGACCCCGCCGCCCTCGAGCAGGTCTTCCGCGCGAGCATCGAGCCGGACCGCCGCAGCGGCACGGACGACGAGAAGGTCTACGGCATGGCGTACGACTTGCTGATCCAGAGCGGTCTGCCCGAGGGACTGCGCCACGCCGCCTGGGCCGTCGCCGCGGGGCTGCCCGGGACCACCGTGACGTCCGGGTCCGACGCGACGGGCCGCCCCGGTGAGGTCCTCGACCGCCCGGGCGCGGAGAACGGGGCCCCGCACCTGGTCCGCGACCCGGCGACCGGCCTGCTGCTCGAGCTGGGCTCGGGCCTGACCACCACGGTCGTGGTCGAGCAGCGCCTGGTCCACTCCCTGCCCGTCGAGCCGTCGCTCGAGAACTCCGGCTGCACCGCCTGGGAGAGCTGCTGACCCAAACCGCGTCGGGCCGCGTGAGGCCCGAGGCCGGGGCCGCGGCCCTCACGCCTCCCAGCGCGGGACCTCCTGGCACGGGTGCAGCCCGGCGGCGTCGGTCGCGTGCGAGTTCTGCACCGCGACCTCCGTGCCGAACTCGAGGTACGCGCGCAGGGCGTCACGCGTCCGGGCGTCGTCGGGCAGCCCGGCGGTGTCGGCGGCGGCGAGGAAGAGGTCGACGAACCGGCGCCGCTGGTCCTCGCGGATCGCCTTGCCCGCGTGCGGGGCGAGCAGCGCGGGGAACCCGCCGAGCTCGTCGGTGTAGCGCGTCGGGCCGCCGAACACCTCCGCGAGGAACGCCGTGAGGTGCTCGACGTGCGCCGGGTGACCCGCGCCGAACAGCGGCTGCAGCAGCGGGTCGGTCAGCACGGTCGGGTACCAGGCGGCGACGAGCCGGCGCAGCCCGTCCGTCCCGCCGACGTGCTCGTACAGGCTCTCGGCGCCGTCGGGCGGCGCGGGTGCGGGGTCGACGGTCGGTGCGGCGGGCTCGGTCACGGGTGCCTCCCTGGGGCGTCCCGCCACCGTGGCACGAGCTCCGCACGGGCGACAAGGCTCGTCGTTCTGCCCTCGGCGGAGCGACGCCGGGCCGGGCGGCCACCCGGATCGAGGACGCGGCGGCTGCGGGAGGGGTGGCGGCTGCCGGAGGGGTGGCGGCTGCGGGGGGTGGCGACTGCGGGGGCGTCGCAGCTGCGGGGGGGCGTGGCGCCTGCGACGGTGGCCGCGGTCAGCGGCGCAGTCGCTCCACGAGCCACGCGGCCGCGTCGTTCCCGGCAGCCCCGGCTCCCCGCACGAGCAGCCGCTGCACCGCACCCGGCTGGACGGCGCTGCGCTGGACAGCGCTCGGCTGCACCGCGGGCGTCGCCGCACCGGGGGCCGCCGGCACGGGAGCCGGTGCGGGCGGCGGCGGGCCGAGGAAGATCTCCCGGATCACCGTCGCCTCGGCCTCGAGCTCGGCCGCGCGGCCCGGGTCCGCGACCGCCGAGCCGCTGCGGTGCTGCTCCGCGACCTCGACCGTCACGACCGTCATGCCACGCGACGGCGCCCACTGCCCGAGCGAGCGGCCCCGCGCCGCCTCGACCGCCATCTGCTTCGCCGAGAGCGCCTTGTCCTGACCCGGGTACAGGCTCGTCCACGCCGTGCCGCGGCGGTTACCGCGCGTGTTGACCCCCAGCGCGTCGGCCCGCTTCGCCATCGTCAGCGCGAGCGCGTCGGCGGCCTGCGCCTGCGGGTCACCCGCCGCGGCCGTGGACGGGTGCGGGTCCGCGAAGATCCCCGCCTGCCCGAGGTCCTTGATCGCGTGCACCGAGACGATCCGCGACGGCTTGAAGGCTTCGATCAGGGCCATCAGCGCGATGTTCGACGGCTCGACGACCCTGCCCTTCGCGTCGAGCGGCTTCGCCAGGTCGAGGTCCTTGCCGAGGTCCGGGAACTGCCGGTTGGGGTCCATCTCGCCCGGCGTCGCCCGGCCGGGGTCGTTCGCGGCGTTGCGCAGCTGCTGGTACTTCGCGACGGCGATGCCCGACTGGGTCTTCGCCAGCTTCTCCTCCCACGCCCCGCGCGACGCGACGTTCGCGGGGAACAGGCGTGGGACGACGACGACGGTGAAGTGCGGCTGCATCGTCCGGAGCTGGACGAGCAGCCGCTCCGCGACCTCGACCCCCGACTGCTCGGAGCCGTGCACGCCTGCGACGACGAGCGCAACGTCCGGCACCTTGCCCGCGAACAGGTGCGCGGTGGTCGCCGCGTTGCCGGCGGCGTCGAGGCCGATCGGGACCCCGGCCTGCGCCGCAGCCCGCAGGAGCGCGCCGGCGACGGCGAACTGGCCCGGCAGCGGCGGGAGCAGCTGGATCGTCCGGAGGAGCTGGGCGTCGGCGGTCGCCTGGGTCGCCTGCGTCGCGGCGGCGGCGACCTTCGCGGGGTCGGGCGCGCGCTGCACGGCCCGGCCGGCCGTCGCGGTCCCCTGGGCGCCGAGCGCAGCGGCGGTCGCGGTCTCCCGGGTGCCGAGCGCGGCGACGGTCGCGGCGGCCAGGACGGCGTTGCCGGGCACCGGGCCCGGACGGGAGGCGCCGAGGTCGGGGTCGGGCGCGCAGCGGGTCGACCGCTGCACCGCGTCGGGCCGCCGCTCGCCGTCGACCGTCCGCCGCCCCTCGGAGCCGACCATCCGCCTCGCCGCCCTCATAGTGCACCCGCCGCCCCCGCCCGGGCCGACCCTTCCCGCGGACAGCCGGACCCTGCGGCGCCGGGCGCCGGCGTGGTCACGGCGTGGGCCGGAGCCGAGCCGGACCCGGAGCCCACCCGCCGGGTGCCGGGCACCGGCGGGCGTCCGGGTGCGGTCCCGACCATCGTCCTCGGCGCGCACCGGCCGGCCGCCGGTCGCCCGGGCAGCCGAAGGGGACGACCGGTGTGCCCCGCCGTCCGGGCGAACTCGAGCGGAACCACCCTGGCGGCCGCTCACGAGGTGCGGGGGGACGGCCGATCAACCGGGCATGGGATACGCAGACCAGCCCCGGTACTCCCCGAACGGGAGGTTCTTCTGGGACGGGCACCGCTGGACGCCGGTCGAGGACCGGCTCTGGGACGTGCGCCTGCCCTCCGCCGTCGACACCGCCGAGCCCGACGAGCCGTGCGCGCACTGCGGGGCGAGCCCGGGGCGGCGGTCGTTCGGCGACCTGACCGTCGTCTGGCTGCTCTCGCTCGTGATCTCGCTCGGTGTCGTCGTCGGCGGCCTCGCGACGTACGTGGTCGCCGCTCCCTGACCCGCGACCGACCCCACCCGCCTCGGCGCCCCGGGTGGAGCGGCCGACCGCGACAGCCCGGTGTCGTCCCGTGCCGCGCGCCCGGGTGCGCGAGACTGACCCCATGCCGCGACCGACGCGTGCGCCGAGCCGCACCGCACCCCTCGACCCGACGGCCCGCCTCCGCACCGCCACCCCGGCCCCGTGACCGACGCGCTCGCGCACGTCGCCGACCTCGGCACCTCGACGGTCCTGCTGCTCCTGCTCGCGGCGCTGCTCGCGGGCTGGGTCGACGCGGTCGTCGGCGGCGGTGGCCTGCTCCAGCTCCCGGCGCTGCTGCTGGTCCCCGGCGTCTCGCCCGTGCAGGCCCTCGCGACGAACAAGCTCGCCGGGATCATGGGCACGACGGTGAGCGCCGTGGTGTTCTACCGGCGCGTCCGGCCCGGGCTGAGCACCGCGGCCCCGATGGCGGTCGCCGCGCTGCTCGGCGGTGCGGGCGGCGCAGCCCTCGCGAGCTCGCTGCCGCCCGAGGTCATCACGCCGATCGTCCTCGTCGCGCTCGTCGTCGTCGCCGTGTGGACGCTCGCGCGGCCCGCCGCCGGGCGCGTGACGCAGCTGCGCTGGTCGGGCGTGCGGCACACCGGCGCGGCTGTCGTGCTGGGGCTCGCGGTCGGCGGCTACGACGGGCTCGTCGGGCCCGGCACGGGGAGCTTCCTCGTCATCGGGCTCGTCGGGCTGCTGGGCTTCGCGTTCCTCGAGGCGTCCGCGAACGCGAAGATCATCAACGCCGTGACCAACCTCGGGGCGCTGGTCGTCTTCGCCCTCACCGGCGCACCGCTCTGGGTCCTGGGCCTGATGATGGGCGCCGCGAACGTCGTCGGCGGCTACGTGGGTGCGCGCATGGCGGTCGCGCGCGGCAGCGGGTTCGTGCGCGTCGTGTTCCTCGTCGTCGTCGCGGGGCTCGTCGTGCGCCTCGCGTGGGACCTGGTCGCCTGACCCTCCGACCGTCGTCACCGGCGGGGCGCCACGCGCGCTCCCGCCGCGGTCACCGTGCGACGAGCGCTCCCACCGCCCTCACCGGCCGGGCGCGACCAGCGCGCGCGGCCGGAAGCTGCTGTCGTCCTCCGTCAGCGCGCGCAGCACGGTGCTCGCGGCCTGGTCGAGGTCGACGTGGTCCGCGGTGCTCGCCCGCAGCAGCGCCGTCTGCGCGTCCTGCGCCGTGCAGCCGTTGCAGTGCATGAGCACGCCGATCGCGCGGTCGAGGCGCAGGCACGCCTCGAGCGCACCGCGCGGGGGCTCGCCGGGGCGCGCGAGCCGGGCGGCGATCTCGGCGGCGAGCAGCCGCGCGTGCCGGTGCGCCTCGGCGAGCGCCAGCGGGTCCCACGCGCCGGGCACGGCGGAGTAGAGGGTAAGCGCGACGCTGATCCCCCGGGCGACCGGCGCGGGCACGGCGGCCGACGAGGCGAACCCGACCTCCGTCGCGCACGCGCGCCACGCCGCCCAGCCGTCCCCCTCGGGGACGCGCGGCACCACGACCGGGTGGAGCTGCTCCATCGCCGCGATGCTCGGCCCGGTGCCCAGCCGCGCCTCGACCTGGCCGCAGCGGGCGGCGCGCTCGTCGCTGCTCGCGGCGCGCACCAGGGCGCCCTGCTGCTGGATCGTGATGCCCGCGGACCCGCCGAGGTCCCGGGCCACCGCGCCGACCCGCTCGCGCAGGTAGGGGCTGACCCGTTCGTGGAGGTGAGCGACGACGTCCTGCATGGGAGTCCGATCCGCGGCCGGCGACCGCTGGACGGGGCGGCACCGGCCCCGTCCGGACCGCACCGCCACGACCCGCCCAGCGTCTCACGGCGCTCGCGGGGACGCGCGACGCGAGCCGCGCACCGTCGGGACCCTCCCCCACCGCCGCGCCCGCGGGCAGGCCGCCGGGTGACGTGCGCCGGAGCGCCCCCGGGAGGCGGGCGGGCGCCGTTAGGCTGCGCAGCGACGCCCGCCCCCGGCCCGAGCCGGTGAGCGGCGCCCGCCCGAGCAGGGCGCGCACGCACCGCACACACGCCCACCCGGGCACGAGCAGACAGGAGAACCGGTGGCCGTCCTCACCGCCGACAAGCGGGTGCTCCACGCCGACCTCCAAGGGGACTCGGTTCGCGCCGCGTCCGGCTCGATGGTCGCGTACACCGGCAGGGTCGAGTTCAAGTCGGCCGGCATGGGCGGCGGCGGCGGGTTCCGCGCCGCGCTCAAGCAGAAGGTCGCGGGCGAGTCGATCTCGCTCATGACGTGCACCGGCTCCGGCCGCGTCTACCTCGCGCAGGACGCGATGGACGTGACCGTCGTGCAGCTCCAGGCCGACACGCTCACCGTCGAGTCCGAGCACGTGCTCGCCGTGACCGAGGGCCTCCAGCTCGACGTCCAGTTCTCCGGCCTGCGCGGCATGACCACCGGCCAGGGCCTCGCGACGACCAAGATCTCCGGGACCGGGCAGTGCGCGATCATGTCGCACGGCCCGCTCATCGCGCTCGCGGTCACCCCCGGGCAGCCGCTCGTCGTCGACCCCGACGTGTACGTCGCGGGCGTCGGCCAGACGCAGATGAGCCTCGTCTCCGGCGTCTCGTGGCGCTCGATGGTCGGCGACGGCGGCGGGGAGCCGTTCTCGCTGCGCTTCGAGGGCCAGGGCACCGTGTACATCCAGCCGGCCGAGCGCTGAGGGGCGGGGACATGCCGTTCGAGATCGTCAACAAGAAGGTCGTCCGCGCCCAGGTCAGCCAGCAGAGCCCGGTCCTCGCCCGGCGCGGGGCGATGCTCGGCTACGACGGCCAGGTCACGTTCCGGCCGATCCAGGGCCAGGGCCACGGGGTCGGCGGGATGGTCGGCGCCGCGATGTCCGGCGAGTCCAACCCGATGATGGCGACCGAGGGCACCGGCTCGGTGCTCTACGGGTTCCGCGGGCTGCACGTCACGGTCATCGAGCTCACGGGCGACTCGCTCACCGTCGAGGCGGACCGGCTCCTCGCGCACGACGCGAACCTCCAGACCAGCGTCGAGTTCATCGGCCAGGGCGGCGTCCGCTCGGCCGTGCGCGGGGCGATGACGGGCCAGGGGCTCTTCACGACCCGGATCGGCGGGCACGGCTCGGTCGCGCTGCTCTCGCACGGCGGCACGTTCCCGCTGCAGCTCACCGGCGACGTCGTCGGCGTCGACCCGCAGGCGTACGTCGGTCACGTCGGCGCGCTCCAGGTCGACCTCAAGGCCAGCGTCGGCATGCGTGACCTCGTCGGGCGCGGGTCCGGCGAGGCGTTCCAGCTCCACGTGTCGGGTCACGGCACCGTCTACGTCCAGGCCTCGGAGGCGAAGTTCTGATGATCACCGGGATCGACGCGGCCGTCCTCGACGCCCAGACGCTGCCCAGCAACGACAACGTCAACGCCTACGCGTTCAGCATCGACCTGAACGGCGAGTGGTTCACGTCCAAGGGCGCGATGATCGCCTACTACGGGACCATCGACTTCTCCGGCGTGAGCGCCTTCGCGTCGCGCGCCGCGTGGGTCGCGGCCCGGTTCTCCTCGCCGCTGTACGCGCAGGACTGGGTCGTCGCGAGCGGCCGCGGCAAGCTCGTCATAGGCGACCGCGGCAACGACATCAACTCCTACGACCTCGACAACGGCAACCTGACGATCAAGCAGGTCAACCTGCTGGCGTTCGAGACCGGCCTCGAGCTCAAGCAGTCGATCGTCCCCGGGTTCGTCACGCTCATCGGCACCGGCAAGTTCCTCGCGTCGTCGAACGGCCCGGCGATCTTCGTCGAGCCGCCGTTCCGCGCGGACCCCGACGCGCTGCTGGGCTGGGCCGACTGCCCGTCCCCGAGCCAGCACTACGACTACAACTGGATGGCGTACTCGCTCATGTCCGGCGTCCAGGCGATGCTCGGGCGCGAGTCCGGCGAGGAGCGCCAGTACGACTTCACCGGCGCGGGCACCGTGCTGCTGCAGTCCTCGGAGATGGGGCGCCACGACCCCGCGCTCGCGCGGGTCGTCGAGGCGCAGACCAACCTGCTCGACAACCAGACGGCCGCGCAGCTCGGCCAGCGGCTGATCGCGCGCGCCCAGCAGCAGTGAGCCGGGGGCCGCGGCGTCGGTGACGCCGTCGGCCGGGCAGCGACGCGGGACGGGCGGGGCACGTCGACGACGGCCCCGCCCGTCCCGCGTCCGCGTCCGGGCCGTTGACGTCCCAGCGGTCCGTGGTCTTCAGTGGTCGCGCAGCCGACGACGGCCCGACGCCGGCGCACCCTCGTCCCAGGAGGCCGGGTGACGCCGACCCGTTCGCGTCCGTCGCCGCAGCACCAGCCCCGCCGCGTCGTCGTGCTCGGCGCGAGCCTCGCCGGGGCGCTCGCCGCCGCAGCGGCCGCGACGTCCGCCCCCGGCCGGACCGTCACGGTGCTCGAGCGCGACGAGCTCCCTGCGTCGCCCCGGCCCCGCAGCGGCGTCCCGCAGGGCCGCCAGCCGCACGTGTTCCTGCTGCGCGGGCTGCTCGCGGTCGAGGAGCTGCTGCCGGGCTTCCGCGACGACCTCCGCGCGGCCGGGGCCGTCGAGATCGACACGGGCGACCTCGCCTGGAACAGCGAGCTCGGGTGGCAGCCGACCGGGCGGCCGCAGTTCGCGCTGCTCTCGGCGACCCGGCCGCTGTTCGAGGACGTCGTGCGGCGGCGCGTCGCGGGGCTGCCCGGCGTCGAGGTCCGGGACGGCGTCCGGGTCGAGGGCCTGCGCCGCGGCGGGCCGGGCGGTCCGGCGTGGTGGGTCGACCTCGCGGACGGCACGAGCGTCGCCGCGGACCTCGTGGTCGACGCGACCGGGCGCAGCTCGCGGCTGCCCGGGTGGCTCGACGCCCTCGGCGTCACCCCCGCGCGGGTCACCGACATCGACGCCCGCGTCGGGTACGCCTCACGCCTGTACGCGCTCGCGCCGGGACGGGTCGCCCCGACCGGCGTCGTCGTGCAGCAGTCGCCCGGCGAGCCCCGCGGCGGGCTCGCGCTCCCGGTCGAGGGCGGCCGGTGGGTCGTGGCGGGCGTCGGGTCCGGGGCGCAGCGGCCCCCGCGGGACGACGACGGGTTCGTCGCGCACCTGCGCGGGCTGCGCGACGGCGCGCTCGCCGAGATCCACGACGCCGGGGTCCCCGAGGGCGAGGTCGCGGTGCACCGGCAGACCGGCAACCGCCGCCACCACTACGAGGACGTGCGGGACTGGCCCGCCGGGCTGCTCGTCACCGGCGACGCGCTGTGCGCGTTCAACCCGGTGTACGGGCACGGCGTCACGGTCGCCGCGTGCGAGGCCCTCGTGCTGCGGGACGCGCTGCGGCGCGGGCTGCGTCCGGGGCGCGAGCGCCGGGTGCTGCGCAGGCTCGCGCGCGAGGCGGCCGTGCCGTGGGCCATCGCGACCGGGGAGGACCTGCGCTTCCCGACGAGCGACGGCAGCCCGCCCCCGGTGTCGGCGCTGCTCGGGCGCTGGACCCGGCAGGTCGGCCTGCTCGCGGTGCACGGCGACGAGCTCGCGCACCGCACGACGTCGGCGGTGTACCACCTCATGGGACCGCCGCGGCTGCTGCTGCGCCCCGGGCTCGTGGCGGCGGCGGTGCGGGCCCGGCTGCGCGGCTTCGGCCCGGCGACCGAGCGGCCGGTCGTGGTGCGCCCGGTCGGGGTGCGCCCCGTCGTGGTGCGCCCGGGCGCCGACGGTGCGCCGGCCGACGGCGGGCACGACGCCGGCCGGGCGGCGGACGCCAGCCCGGCCGGACGGTGAGCGGGCCTCAGGCCGAGCGCACCTTCATCGTGTACGTGCCCGTGCCCGTCTTCTCGTCGAAGTGGCGCACGCGCAGGTAGTACGTGCCCGGGTCGAGCGCGGTCGCGATGCGGGCGTTGAGGCCGACGCCGCTGTCGTCGTCGGACGCGACGAGCCTCGTCGGGTCCTCGGGCCCGAACAGGTCCATCACGAGGTCCGTCGGCCCGCGGGTGTTCGCGACGTACGTGCCGGCCGTCGCGACGGTGAACTTGTACAGGTCCTCCTCGCCGGCCGCGCCGATCGAGGCGGGCGTGCGGTTGGCCGCGTCGACGAGCAGCTCGGTCGCCTGGAGCTCCGGCGGCTTGATCGTCCTCGGGTACGCGTCGGTGCTGCCGATGTACGCCTTGTCGACCTCGGAGAGGACCTCGTTGGCCTCGGTGCCGACCCCGTCGAGGGTCCACCGGGCGGGGAAGAAGTAGAGCATGATCGACTTCGGGTCGAACTTCGTGCCCTTGACCTGGTCGGCCGTGTACTTCTTCAGCACGTTGTGCCGGATCGTCTCCGGGCTCCAGTTGTTGGGCGGGCCCATGAGGTCCTTGATGACGACGGGCTCGTTCCAGCGGATGCCGCCGTCGGGGTTCTGGTGCTCGTGCGCGAGGCCGAGCGCGTGCCCGAACTCGTGCGCGGCGGTGCCCCCGTCGAGGAAGCCGAGGTTCATCGTCGGCTCGTCCGGCGGGATCGTGACGTTGTCGGTGCCGACGTAGGACCACGCGCCGTCGGTGGGGTCGAACGCGATGCGGATCTGGGCGTCGGGCGCGTCGTCGAACACGAAGTGGATGTTGGCGTGCTCCGTCCACCACCCGGCCTGCTCGCGGGCGACCTGGCGCTGCGCGGGCGTCCCGCCGAGGAAGCGGACGTGCAGCGTGGACCCGGTGATCCACAGCTTGTGCAGCAGGGTGATCGCCTGCAGACGCCCGTCGACGTCGACGGTGCGCTGGAGGCGCTGCTGGTCACGGAACAGGATGCGGTCGGTGCAGAACCTGGCCTTCTCGGGTGTGCTGGACATGCTCGGCTCCTGGACTGGGCGGACGGTCGGGGCGTCGTCTGGCGGCGACGCAGGGAGGACGCCGGGCGCGGGCCCGTGATACGCGACGCGGCGCGCGGCTCCCCCCGGTGCCGCGGCTGCCACCTGTGCCGAGCACGGTACGAGGACCGACCGACACGACCGGTCCGCGCCGCGGCGCCTACCTGCCCCGGGGCCCCGGTCGCGGGCGCACGACGAGGGCCGGTGCCGGCCAGCCCGGCGGTGGCGGCCACCCGGCGACCGCGCCCACGACGGCGAGGTCCGCGAGCGAGCGGGCGGCGATGCTGCACGCGCCGGCGGGACCCGCGACGTCGAGCACCCAGGCCCGGCGCGGCAGCCGGAGCGGCGCCGGGCCGCAGTATCTCGGGTGCGAGGCTCACCCCGGGCGTGGCGGAGGTCCCGGGGCGACCGGGCACGCCGTCGACCGCCCTGGTCGAGATCGACGACGCCGCGGTCGGGGCCCTCGTCGCGGCCGCCGAGCAGGGTGGGGCACCGCTCCGCGTCGGCGGGGTGACCGTCGACCTGGCCGGGGTCACGGGCGTCGCCGGTCTGGTCGCCGCCGTGAACGGCACGCCGCAGCTCGACGGCGTCGTCGTCGCCGAGGTCGCGCCCGGCGGGTTCGTGCTGCGCGCGGTCGCACCGGTGCCGGCACCCGTCGTCGTCGACGGGGTCCCGAGCGTGTCGGCGCCGGGTGAGCCGACCGTCCCGGCAGTGCCGGGCACACCCGCGGGAGTCCGGGGCGTCGTCGACCTCGCGCACCTCCCGGGGTCCATCGCGCTCGGCGGCGGACCGGCTCTCGACCTGGCCACGGTCGGCACCTCGCTCGCGCCCGGGTCCGATCCGTCGACCGTGGCCACGGCTCTCCGGTCGGCGCTCGAGCAGCACCTGCCCGGGCCCAGGTCACGGTCGGCACCGACGGCGCGTTCTCCGTGACCGCCCCGACGTCCGCCGGCGAGCGGTTCACGGTCGTCACGTCGGGGACCTTGCTCACGCTCGAGGCCATCGACCGGGCGATCGAGACCGTCTCGACCGTCCGCGCCGGTCTGGGTGCGGCGCAGAACCGGCTCGAGCCGGCCGCCGACGCGGCGGCCGCTGCGGCCGAGCAGCTCGCGGCGGCCCGCAGCCGCATCCAGGACGCGGACGTGGCGCTCGAGATGTCGCGCGTCGTCCGCTCCCAGGTGCTCAGCCAGGCGGGGACCGCCGTCCTCGCGCAGGCGCGCTCGGGCGCGCAGGACGTGCTGGCCCTGCTGCGCGGCTGAGCCCCCGCAGCCCCCCGCGACGCACCCACCCACCGGAGGCGACCGGCCCCGGTGGGTGCGCGTGCGGGAGCTAGACCTGGACGCCGCGGCAGCCGGCCGAGCAGTCCGTCGCCCACAGGCCCGCGAGCGCCGCCAGGGAGTCGTTGTGGACGAGCCGCTCGCCGTTGGGGCCGCGGCGCGTCGGCGTCGGCGTCGGTCCCGCAGGGGTCGGGGTCACGCCCGGAGCCGGTGTGCCGCCGCCCGGCGGGCTCGTCGGCGCCGGGGCAGGGGTGCTCGGAGCGGGTGACGGACCGCTCCCGGGGGCGGGGGTCGTGCCGCCGCCGGGCTGCGGGCCTGCGCCGTCCCCGTACACGAGCGCCTGGCTGAGGACGCTCGAGCGGCCGTTCTTGAACAGGGTCACGTCGTACGTCCCTGCCAGGGCGGCGGGCGCCCGGAAGACGACCGCCGTCGCGGAGCTGCTCAGCACGTCGGCGACGCGCGTCGCCCCGATCCGGACGCTGACGCCCGCCTCGAGCGCCGTGCCGCTCACCGTCACGGTCGTCCCGCCGGCGGTGCTCACGTGCACCGGTGAGATCCGCGTGACCTGGAAGGCCCCGACCGCGTCGTAGTGCTTCGCGTCCGAGCCGGGTGCGGGCACCGTCGGCTGCGCCGGGCCGGGGGTCGGCGAGCTGCTCGCCGACGGGGCGGGTCGGGGGGTCGCCGTCGCCCCGGGTGCCGGGGTCGGGCCGGTCGGGGGCGCCGAGCTCGGTCGCGGTGTCGCCCTCGGGGCCGGGCTCGTGCCCGGCGCGGGCGCGGAGGTCGGCACGGGGCGTGGCGTCGCGGTCGATGTCGCACCGGGGGTCGGGCGCGGGCCCGCGGGTGCCGGAGCCGGACCGCCGACCGGCGGCGTGCTCGGGGCCGGGGCCGGGGTGGCACCGGGAGCGGTCGGCCGCGGAGTCGCACCACCGGGGGCGGGCTGGCCTCCGCCGGGCGCCGGGGTCGTGCCCGGTGCGGGCGTCGCACCCGGGGCCGGAGGCGTCGTCGGCGCCGGCGTGGCGGGGACGCGGGGCGGCGCGACGACGAGCGGTGCCGCGTGCGGACGGGTCAGCGGCCGCCCGTCCTTGAGCACGTGCGCGGTCAGGGCGAACTCGCCGGCCCCGAGGGTCAGCGACGGGGTGAGGGTGCTCGTGCCGAGGAACGGCTTGCTGCCGAGGTCGAAGGTGACCTGGCCGGCGTCGTCGGTCGTGAGCGTCGTGCCGTCCAGCGTGACGTCCTCGTCGGCGACCGCCCAGACCTGGCCCTCGTGGCGCATCGCGAGCCCGAACGTCACCGCGTACGTCCCGGCCCCGGCCGTCGACGCGAGCTCCACGCGCGGTTCCACGGTGCCGGCCTCGGCGACCATGCCCGAGAACGTGTACTCCACGTCGTCGGCGCTCGGGCCGGCGAGCCTGCCCACGGTCAGCCGCCCACCCGTCACGGACCGCGTGGTGAAGGCCGGGAGGCGCTCGGCGTCGGCGAGGATGCGTGCCTTGAGCTCCGCGACGGTGAGACCGGGGTCGATGCTGCGGTACAGCGCGGCAGCGGCCGCGACGTGAGGTGCGGCGATCGACGTGCCGCTCACCAGGCGGTAGCCGCCGTCGTCATGGGTCGTGAGCACCAGCTCGCCGGGGGCGAACAGGTCGACCGACGTCCGCCCGTACGCGCTGAACGTCGAGGCGGTGTCCGTCGCGGTGGAGGACCCGACCGTGATGACACCGGGGTTGGTGAGGCTCGCCGGGTAGAACACGTTCGTGTCCCGGTCGCCGGAGTCGTTGCCCGCGGCGGCGACGACGAGGGTGCCCTTCGACGTCGCGTAGTCGACCGCGCTCTGCATCGCGGCGAGGGTCGCCCCGCCGAACGCACCCCCGAACGAGGCGTTGATGACGTCCGCCCCGTGGTCCGCGGCGTACCGGAACGCCGCGATCGCGGCGTTGATGTCGACGCTGCTGCCGCCGCCGACCACGAGCGGCATGATCTGCGCCCGGGGTGCGACACCGGCGGTGCCGTGGCCGTTGTCCCTGCGGGCCGCGACGGCGCCGGAGACGCCGACACCGTGCGACCCCATCGTCCCGTTGTCGAGGTCCGCGTTGTTCGCGTAGAAGTTCCAGCCGTGGCAGTCGCCGGCCTTGCCGTTGCCGTCGGTGTCCACCGAGCCGCACGCCTCGGCCGGGTTGGTCCACAGCGCGCCGACGAGATCCGGGTGGTCGGTGTCGAAGCCCGTGTCCACGACGGCGACGACGGTGTCCTGGCCCTGGGCGACCGCCCACCCCGTCGGGGCGTCGACGTCCGCGCCCGCCCTGGCCTGCTGGCCGTACGCGTTCGACCCGGTGTTGCGCAGGTTCCAGCCGTACGGCGCGTACATCGGGTCCTCGGCGAAGACCGTGCCGGTGACCGACGGCTCGGCCTCGAGGACCTCGGGCAGCGCCGCGACCCCGGTGAGGTCGAGCGACGTGGCGACGAGCACGCGGTTGTCGTGGAGCACCTGGGCGGAGGCGACACCGGGGCGCGCCTCGAGCGCGGCCAGCACCCCGGGGTCGACGGGGGTCCGCGCGGGCTCCGGCGCGCCGGTCGGCGCTGACGGGTCGGTCGAGGCGGGCGCGGCGGTGCTGCGTCCGGCGGCGGTCGTGGGTGCGGCGGCGGTCGTCGCGGGCGCGGGGCTCGCGGGGGCGGGGCTCGCGGGGGCGGGGCTCGCGGGCGCGGGGCTCGCGGGCGCCGGACGGGGCTCGGCGGGCGCGGGGACGACCTCGCCGCTCGCGCCGGGCGTCACGTCGACCGCCCCGTCGCCGACCACGTAGTAGGAGCGCCCGTCGACGTGCGCCGTGCGGCCGTCGGACCCGAGCAGGCCGACTGCCGTGCCGAGGCGCGCGAGGTCGACGGCGCCGGTGCCCTGCGACCGGCCGGGCACGACGGGGGCGGGCTCGCGTCCGGCGTCCGCGGGCACCGGGAGGACGGCTGTGTGGTCGGCGACTCCGGTCGGCACCTCGGGGACGTCCGGGCCCGGCGGCGTCGGAGGCACCGCGGCCGGTGGGAGCGCCTGCGCCGCGGCGGTGACGGCGTCCGTCCCTGCGAGCGCGACGACGTACCGGTTCAGGCCGTCGCCCTCGCCGTGGTCCCCCGCGACCGCGACGGCGTCACCCCCGCCGCCGACCACGACCAGGCCGATCGAGACGACGAGCGCGGCCGCGGCAGCGGCTCCGGTCCAGGTGCGGCGGGGTGTCATGGGGGCTCCTCGGGTGCGGACGTGCGCACGCCTCATCGGCAGTGCAGCTCCGACGTGAGCGACCTGCCCCTCGGCGAACGGGTGGTCCTGCGCCGGCCTGCGCCGATCGGGCGACGCAGAGCCCACGGCTTCCGCAGGGCGGACGTCCGCGCGGTCGAAAGACTTGCCAGCGTTCTGTCACCGATATATCGTTACTGCATGGACGGAGCACCCGCTCCCTTCCGGCGCCCGAGGCAGCCGAGCGACCACGCTCGCGCCCCGCGCCGCACCCGCCGACGCGACCACCCGGTCCGCGGCACCCACGAACCCCCAGGAGACATCCCGTGCGACACCATCACCACCATCACCGAGACCTCCCCTCCGACCGCGCCGAGCGTCGCGGCCCCGACCCCGCCGACGCCGTCACCGGGCGGACGTGGCGCGCGCGCCGCAACCGCGGCGGGTTCCCCGGCTTCCCCGTCGACGACTCCGCGGCCGAGCCCGACCGTCGGGGCGGACCCGGCGGGCGCAGCGGCCCCGATCGCGGCGACGGCCCGTTCGGCGGGCGCGGAGGCGGACCCTTCCGCGGACCGTTCGGCGGGCCCGGCGGGCCCGGCGGGCCGTTCAACGGCGCCCCCGGCGGACCGTTCGGCCACGGCGGCGGGCCCGGCGGGCCCTTCGGCCACGGCCACCCCGGCGGCGGTCCCTTCGGACCCGAGCACGGCTTCGGCCCGCACCCGCGCGGCCGCGGACCGGGCCGCGGTCCTGGCCGACGGGCCGGTCGCGGCGACATCCGCGCCGCGGTCCTGCTGCTCCTCGCCGAGCAGCCCATGCACGGCTACCAGCTCATCCAGGAGATCGGCGAGCGCACCGGCGGGCGGTGGCGTCCCAGCCCGGGCGCGATCTACCCGGCACTCGCGATGCTCGAGGACGAGGGCCTCGTCACGATCACCGCGGAGCAGGGCCGCAAGCTGGCCCGGCTCACCGACGCGGGCCAGGCCTACGTCACGGACCACGCCGACGAGCTCGGCAGCCCGTGGCAGGACGCCCAGGACCGCCCGGTGCACCCCGGCCGGGCCCTGCGCGAGGCGCTGGAGGCGCTCGGAGCCGCCGCCGGGCAGGTCGCCCGCACCGGCGACGAGGCGCAGACCGCCCAGGCGCTCGCCGTGATCGACCGCGCGCGGCGCGAGCTCTACCTCGTGCTCGCGGGCGAGCCCGGCACCGGCAGCACCCCGCCGCCCCCGGCGCCCGAGGGCTGACCGGGTCGGACCCGGCAGCGCGGCAGTCGTCCCCAGGACGGCTGCCGCGCTGTCATCGCCCCTGTCCGGTCACCGTGCCACGGTTCCCCCGCTGGACCTGCGTGGTCGTCGCCCCCCGGCCCGGTGGCCGCGCAGTCGTCGTCCCCGGCGCGACAGCCCCGCCGTCGTCATCGCCGCGTCCGGGCGGGCCGCCGCCCGCGGTGTCGCCCTACGCCGACGCGACCCGGTCCTCGTCGCGCACGGCCGGGCGCAGCTCGACCGTGCCGTCGCCGGGGAAGACGAGGCCCGCGACGAGCTCGACGAGGTCCGCGGGGTCCTCGGTCTCGATCACGTAGAACCCGCCGAGCTGCTCGACGGTCTCGGAGTACGGGCCCTCGGTGACGACGTGCCGGGTCTCGCCGGCCGGCAGCCGCACGAGGGTCGAGGTGCTCGCGCGCCGCAGCTCACGGCCGAACGTGATGCGGTGGCCCCGCTCGGCGCACGCGGCCGTGAAGTCCTCGTGCTGCCGGTCGATGGTCGCCGCGCGCTCGTCGTCCATCGCGACCCACGTGGCCTCGTTCCCGTGCAGCAGGACGGTGTACTCGGTGGTCATGTCGTGTCCCCTCGCTCCGAGGGCGCTCGGTGGGTGCCCTTCACCAGCATGACGCGCGGCGTCGACGCCGATCGACACCCGGCCGTCGCGAGGTGGGCTCCCGCCGCGGCGCGCCGTCAGGCGGAGCCGCGTGCCCCCGCGCCGGCGAGGAGGACCTCGGCGGGCGTGACCGCGAGGAGCTGCCGCGCCGCGACGCCGATGACGGCGCTGTACGTCGGGTACGCGAACTCGACGCGCGCGAGCGTCGCGACGTCGACGCCCGCGGCCATCGCGGTCGTGACCGCCTGGATGACCTCGACCGCGTTCTCCCCCACCGCGTGCGCGCCGAGCAGCAGCTCGCGGCGGCGGTCGGCGACGAGCTTGAGGAACCCGCGCGGGCGGTCGTCGATGATCGGCCGCTCCATGGTGTCGTAGGCGACGTGCGCGACGACGCAGTCGCGGTCCCGGGCGCGCGCCTGGTCCTCGGTGAGCCCGACGCCCGCGTAGTCCGGGTCGGTGAACCCGCCGGCCGGCAGGAGGTGGTGCGGGGTGCGCCGGGTCGCGCCGAGCACCGCGTTGCGCGCCGCCGCCTCGGCCTCGACGTGCGCGGCCTGGACGAGCATCGCCTGACCGTTCGCGTCGCCGGCCGCGAAGACGTGCGCCGCGCTCGTGCGCAGGTACTCGTCGACCACGATGCGCCCGCGCTCGACCTGGACGCCCGCGGCGTCGAGCCCGAGGCCCTCGACCGACGCGGGCCAGCCCGTCGCCATGATGACGTCGTCGAACGTGCCGCGGTGCTCGGCACCCTCGGCGCGCCAGGTCAGGACGATCCCCGAGCTGTCGTCGGCCTGGCGGAGCGACTCGACGCCCTCGACGGACGTGACGACGCGCACGCCCTGCTCGGTGAACGCCTGTGCGACGGCCGCGGACACGGCAGCGTCGGTCTGCGCGAGGATCCGGGGCGCGACCTCGAGCAGCGTGACGTCGCTGCCGAACGCGTTGAAGATCGTCACGAGCTGCGCGCCGGTGTTCCCGGCGCCGACCACGGCGACGCGGCGGGGCAGCCGCGGCAGGTCGAGCACGTGCTCGGGGAGCGTCGCGAGCTCGGCGCCCGGGACGGGCAGGCGGCGCGAGTGGCCGCCGACGCAGAGGATGACCTGCTCGGCGCGCAGAGTCCGCCCGGACGCCTCGAGCTCGACCTCGTGCGGGCCGACGAACCTCGCGCGGCCCTCGAGCACGAGGTCGACGCCGGCGGCGCGGAGCCGGTCCGGCTCGTCCTTCGCCGCCAGGACCCGCTCGACGGTCGAGCGCACGCGCGCGACCGTGGTCGGCCAGTCGATCGTCTGCTCGGTGACCGTGATGCCGTACGCGTCGGCCGTGCGGACCTCACGCATGAGGCGCGCGGTCTTGGCGAGCACCCGGGTCGGCACGCACCCGGTGTTGACGCACGTGCCGCCGGTGCGCCGCGCCTCGACCACCGCGACCCGCGCACCGAGCTCCGCGGCGCGCAGCGCGGCCGAGGTGCCCGCGGGACCGGCGCCGATGACGAGGACGTCGTAGGTGTCGCTCATGCCCTCACTGTCCGCGCGGGCGCGCGGCGCGGCGACCGCTCGGGGGCCGGTTCACAGGAAAGCCGTGCGGCGGTTCTCAGGAACGAGACACACCTCACACCGCGCGGGGTGGCGGGGACGCCGGACCGGGCCGGTCAGGCCGGGGGCCGCGCGGTGCTGCGGCGCACGACGAGCTCGGTCGGCAGCACGACGCTCTCGGGCTCGGCGGGCTCCCCCGCGCGCGACCGCTCGATCGCGCGGGTGAGCGCACCGGCGGCGGCCCGGCCCTTCGCGGTGAGGTCCTGCCGGACCGTCGTCAGCGCGGGGCGCATGCGGCTCGCGAGGGCGCTGTCGTCGAAGCCGACCACGGAGACGTCGTCGGGCACGCGCAGGCCGAGGTCCTGGGCGGCGTGCACGACGCCGAGCGCCATGAGGTCCGAGAAGCAGAGCACCGCCGTCGGGCGGTCGGGGGTGTCGAGCAGCAGCCGGGCACCCTCGTAGGCGTCGGGCTCGGTGTTCCCCGGCACTTGCGCGGCGCTGACCTGCACACCCGCGGGCCGCAGCACCGAGAGCCAGCCCTCGACGCGCGCGGTGTCGACGTAGGTCGTGCCGGCCTGCTCGGGCTCGACGAGCCCCTGCGTGCCTCCGTACCCCTGGGTGAGGAGGGCGACCGAGCGGTGCCCGAGCGCCAGGACGTGCTCGGCGCCGAGCCGCGCGCCGCCGACGTCGTCGAGCAGCACGCTGCCCGAGCCGGGGAGCGGCTGCTGGTCGACGAACACGAGCGGGAGCCGGCGCTTGACGAGCCAGTCGAGCGCCTGGGTGTCCCCCGCGCACGAGTACACGAGCGCGCCGTCCATCGGGATGTCGCGCGCCGGGATCATCGCCGCGGAGCCCGTCGAGGGCAGCAGCGCGAGGGCGAGCCCGGTCGGCGCGAGCTCCTCGGCGAGGGCCCCGAAGAAGCCGGTGGCGATCTCGTCCTGGAACGCGGTCCCGATCGACTCCGTGAGCAGGACGCCGACGGCGCCGGTCGTGCCGCGGGCGAGCGCGCGGGCCGCCGGGTCGGGGCCGACGTAGCCGAGCTCGTCGGCCGCGGCGAGGATCGTGCGCCGCAGCTCGGCCGAGAGCTGGTCGGGCCGGGAGAAGGCGTTGGAGACGGTCATCCTGCTGACGCCGACCTTCTCGGCGACCGTCTGGAGCGTC
The DNA here is from genome assembly GCF_006538745.1 of Cellulomonas cellasea. GTDB lineage: Bacteria > Actinomycetota > Actinomycetes > Actinomycetales > Cellulomonadaceae > Cellulomonas_A > Cellulomonas_A cellasea. The sequence continues at coordinate 124,043 of NZ_BJLR01000009.1, forward strand.
ACGCGCCCCACGGCGCCACCCGGTTCCCCGTCATGGGGTCCAGGGTAGGTCGCCGCGGTGGCGCCCGACGGGCCCGGGTCGCGCGCGGCCGTCGCGGTCGCGCGTGCGCCCGGGCCCGACGGGTCAGTGCGCGGGGTGCGCACCGGAAGGGGTGCAGCGCGGGGCGACGGCGTCGCCCAGATGGTGCAGCGCCGTGGCGAGCACGCCCCGGGTCCGGCGGGCGACCGGCGGACGCTCGCGGCGCGGACGCGGCGGCACGACCGGCGCGTCGGGGCGCGCGCTGTGGGACTCGTGCAGGACCGCCCTGCGGGACAGGAGCAGGGCGAGCTGCGGGCTCTCCATCATCGTGGTCTCCTTCGAACGTGTCTGTACCGCTAAAGTAGCGGGGCTGTCTGTACCGGTCAAGTGCACCGCGCACGTGAGTTGCGCGAGACGGCCGTCGACGCCCGGACGGGGCGCCTCGCGCCGCGCGGTGCGGTTCGGCCGACACCTGGTCGACGAACGGGCAGGGCGCAGATGGACAACCCGCGCGGAGATGTTCTGCTCGGCCGCAGCAGCGGCCGGCCGGCTCACGGCAACGGCCGCCCGGAGTCGTCGGTCACGTCCACCTGCGTCGAGAACTTCGTGCAGAACACCGCGTAGGTGCCGTCGCCGCGGCGCACGACCGTCGCGCCGTCCTGCCAGATGCCGTTCTCGCGCGACCACGGCGAGCCGATCGGGTCGCCCTGGTTCTGGTGGATGTTGTGCACGCCGCGGGTGCCGTCGTGGAACGGCTCCCCCAGGACGAGCACCCGGACCGACTGCGCGATCAGCGGCTCGAGCACCGCGAGCGCGTCGAGGCTCGTCCCGCCGCTCCACGGGAGCTCGCTCGTGGGCGCGACGACGAACCGGACCTTCTCGAGCAGCGGTCCCAGCAGGCACCCGAGCCGACGGGGACGCAGGTCGGGGTTGCGGATGTAGTCGAGCGCGCCGGACGCCGGCGTCGGGGCCAGCGGGTGCCACCCGTCGGCGAGCGCGTGCAGGTCTTTGAGCCGGGACCCGTCGAGCTCGACGAGCTTCCAGCGAATGCCGTTCGGCACGGACTTGCTGTCGACGTCGATCGCGCAGTGGTACAGCCCTGCCGGCGTCGCGACCCGCAGGTTGCCGTGGAAGTACTGGCCGTGGTCGTTGACCGGGTCCCGGTAGTAGCTGTGCCGGGTCCCGATGACGACGCCGTAGCCGTGCGTGAGCGGCATGTCCGTCTCCTGCCGTGGTCGGCGACTCACGCAGGAGGAGGGCGCCGGGCGCGCGGTGATACGGCGCGCCCGGTGACGGCTCAGCGCAGGCCGGAGGCCTCGACCCAGGCGACGGCCTCGGCGCGCGTGGAGACGCCGATCTTGCGGTAGGCGGTGCGGAGCTGGGACTTGACCGTGTTCCGGCTGACCCACAGCCGCGACGCGATCTCCTCGAGCGTCACGTCCTCCGCGAGCTCGGCGAGCACGACCCGCTCGCGCGGCGTCAGCATCTGCACGCCGGCCACCGTCCGGCCTGGCTCGACCATCGTTCCGTTCGTCATCTCTGCCCCCACTCGGTCCGAGGCGCCCGGGCCCCGGAAAGAGCCGCGCCGCATGTGCTGCTTGATGCTTCAATTCATCGGCGGGGGCGGCGGGAAGTTGAGGACGACGACGCACCGGTCCACCGGACACGCCGACGGAACCAGACGCGCCCGGGTGAACCGGCCGCCACCGGCAGGCGAGCAACGACTGGCACGGCACCCGAGCCGGCGGCGGGCGGAGACGCCGCGAGCAGGGCGGCGGCCGGCGCAGCAGGACGCGGACGGGAAGCCACCGGCGGTCGGCGTGCCCGCCACCGGACGCCTGCCGAGACCCGGCACCGCTCCGACACCCGCACACCGCCGACACCCGTCCGCCCCCCCATCCGGGCACGTCCGCATCCGGGACGGCTCAGAGCCGGGGCGGCCCCTGACGTACGCGGTCGAGCAACGTCTCCGGGGTGTCGCGCTGCGCGTCCCACCGGGACTCGACCCACCACGTCGCACCGGCGTCCGCGTACGCGCGTGCGTGCGCCGCGGCCGCGTCGGGGCCCTCGGGCAGCACGCCCTCGACGACCACGTCGAAGTCCCCGAGGAACCGCTCCGGCTCCGCCGCGGCGAGCGCGCGCCGCCGCTCGTCGGTCCACGCCACGAGCGCGCGCACGTCGTCCGGTGTCACCGGCCCGGTCCGGCCCTGCGGGATGACGCCGTCCCAGCGCGCCGCCCGGCCCATCGACCGCTCGCTCGGCCACGCGCCGACCGCCCACACGGGGATCCGCGGGCGCTGCACGGGCTGGGGGCGGAACACCAGGTCGGTCACCGTGTGGTGGGTCCCCGCGTAGGAGAACCGCTCACCGCTCCAGGCACGCTCGAGGATCGCGAGCGCGTCGTCGAGCCGCTCGGCCCGCCCGCGGGCGCTCGTCGTCTCGCCGCTCACGCCGGCGAACCCGCCGTCGTCCACCGCCCCGAGCCCGACCGGGAGCACGAGCCGGCCGCCCGAGAGGTGGTCGACCGTGACGGTCTCGCGCGCGACCTTCCAGGGTCGGCGCCGGGCGAGCGGGAAGATCATCGCCCCCAGCCGGATCCGCTCGGTGCTCACCGCGAGCGCACCGAGCAGCGTCCACGGGTCCCACGTGTCGAGCTCACCGACGCTGATGCCGTCCCACGTGAAGAACCCGTCCCAGCCGTGCGCCTCGGCCTCCTGCGCGAGCGCGACCGTCTGTGCCACCGAGCCGAAGCTCCCCACGAACCCGAACCGCACGCGCCACGCTCCCCTGTGTCGTCCCGCCGACGCGCCGGCGTCGCCGGACACGGCCGCTCGACGGCGCCGTCAGCTGCCGTCGCCGGACACCGTCCTCAGAGACCGCCGCCGGGCACCGTCGTCGGACCCCGCCGCCGGACGCCGTCCGTGCTGCTGCGAGCAGCCGCACGGACGCCACCCTCGAGCACCGCCGACGCTAGCGGGCGCCACCCACACGCAGCCGGCGCCCCCGCCCGGCCGGCCCCCCGCGCGCCGGCGCGAGACCGGCCGCGCGCCCCGCCGCCGTCACCACCGGTGCGCGACGTCCACGACGATCCTCGTCCCCGCGCCGGGCCCGGCGAGCTCGAACACCCGGAACGGCAGCCGGGCGCGGACGCCGATCCCGATGTCGGTGTTCCCCTCGAACGTGCCGGCCGAGACGACCTGGCGGAACGTCCGGTACCCGCTGACGTCCCGGAGCTCCGAGGGGTCGGCCGGGGCGTACGTCAGGTTGTAGTCGTCGTCGTAGGACGGGTTCCCGACCGTGATCTGGAGCGACGCGCCGCCGCGCGTCGGTACGACGTTCCCGGAGCCGTCGGCCCGGACCTCGTCGACGTACTCGACGTGGTACCCGCCGCTCGCGCCGTCGAGGTCGACGACGAGCCGGTCGAAGCAGGCGTGCCGGCCGGTCCGGACGTCGACGACGTGCGCGGGCGCCAGCGAGAGCGTGGACTTCGTGAGCGAGCCCCAGCGGATGCCGCAGTAGGGCGCGGCCCCGGCAGGCGACGCCGGGACCAGCAGGAACGAGCCGACCAGCAGCAGGATCGCGAGCACGGATGTCCGCCTCATCGCACGACCTCCCCGTCGTACGGGCACCGGGACGATGCCCGTGAGCAATTCAGGATAGACCCGGCCGAACCGGACAGCGCCGACGGCCCGGGCGAGGTTTCCGCGACCGTCACACGGATGGCCTAGGGTCGTCGCGCCGGGCTGTGGCGAGGGGAGCGCCGCGCCGGCCGCACGACCGATCCGCACGACCGACCTGACCGACAGGGAGCCCGTGAGCGCGTCGAAGACCCTGACCCCCCACCCGCGTCCGGCGCCCGGCGGCACCGGCTCCGACCCGTCCGCCCGGACCGCCGGCCCGACGCCGGACCCGGGCCGGGCGTCCGGCCCCGGCTCGCTGCCCGCGGGCCGGGCGTCCGCCGCGCGCACCGGCTCCCGGCCCACCGGGGAGGACGCCTCCGCGTCCGCCCAGGACGCGCCGGGCACGTCGTTCCTGCGCGAGCGCCCCGCGCTGCACGCCGAGGTGTGGGTCTTCGACCGGTCCCTGACGCACGTCGTGCTCGTCGAGCACCCGTGGCGCGGGCTCGTCCCGCCCGGCGGCGCCGTGGAGCCCGGCGAGACCCCACGCGATGCGGCGCTGCGCTCGGTCGTCGAGCTCACGGACCTCGAGCCGACGCTGCTCGACGCCCCGGCCGCGGCGACGACCCGTGCGTACCGGTCCGGGTGGGCGCCGACGCTGTGCCTCGCGTTCGCCGCGGTCCTCGGTGGGCGCCCCGAGCTCACGAGCACGTCGGGCCACGCCGCGGTGTGGCACCCGCTCACGCCGCTGTGGTCGTCGTGGTTCCCCGGGGACGCGCAGCGGATCCGCACGTTCGCCCGCTCGCTGCGCGGCTGACCCCAGGTCGGGGGCGCCGCGAGATCCGGTGCGCCGGGCTGTCGATCCGGCGGGGGCTCGCGCGTCATGCTGGTGACGGGTGCCCTCCGAGCACCCGCGGACGCGAGGAGACCGATCATGGCTCAGGAGTACGTGGTCCTGCTGCACGGCGACGAGCGGGTGTGGGCGGAGGCCGAGGAGGCCGCCCGGGCCACCGCGTACGCCGCGCACGGCCGGTTCGTGGAGCAGTGCGAGGAGCGGGGGCACACCATCACGGGCGGCGCCGAGCTGGCGCCGGCGGGGACGTCGCTGCTCGTGCGGGTCCCCGAGGTCGGCGGCGCCCCGGTCGTGACCGACGGCCCGTTCCTGGAGACCGTCGAGCAGCTCGGCGGGTACTACCAGGTCCGGACCGACGACGTGCACGACCTCGCGCGGCTCGTCGCCGGGCTGCTGCTCGGCCCCGAGGACGGCACGGTCGAGATCCGTCCCGTCGTCACCGAGGGCGAGACCGAGGCGGCCGGCGCCGACGTCGCCGCGCGCGCGACGGCGGACGCATGAGGTTCCTCGTCCTGCTCTACGAGGACGAGCGGGCCTGGGCGGGCCTCGACGCGGACGGGCGTGCCGAGGTGTTCCGGCAGCACGACGCGTTCTCCGCGGCGGTCGCCGCGCACGGCTGCACGATCGCCGGGGGCGAGGGGCTCGCGTCGGTCGACGCCGCGACGACGATCCGGCGGCACGGCGACGACGTGACCGTGACGGACGGCCCGTTCGCGGAGACCGCCGAGCAGCTCGGCGGCTTCTACCTGGTCGACGCGCCGGACCTCGACGTGGTGAGCGAGCTCGTGCGGCTGCTCCCCGAGTACACGATCGAGATCCGCCCGACGATCGAGGTGTGACGTCCGGTGGCGCCCCGGTGACCGGCGGACCCCGGGCCGGGCGTGCGGCGTCGGCGGCGGGGAGCCGTCCGACGCCGCACGCCGCGGGCGCCGGCACGCCGGTCCCCGTCACGCCCGACGCCGTCGCCGACGACGTCGCGGACGCCGTCGAGCGTGCCTGGCGGGAGCACTGGTCGCCCGTGCTCGGGCTGCTCATCGGCCAGTTCGGCCGCCCCGACCTCGCGGAGGACGGGCTCGCCGACGCGTTCGTCGCGGCCGCGCGGCGGTGGCCGGAGGACGGCGTCCCGTCCTCCCCCGGCGCGTGGCTGCTCACGGCGGGCCGGCGGCGCGTGCTCGACCGGCTGCGCGCCGAGGCGGTGCACCGGCGCAAGGAGCCGCTGATGGTGGTCGACGAGCGCACCCGCGCGCTCGCCGCCGAGACGACCGACCCGGGGGCGCACGTGAGCGACGACCGCCTGCGGCTCGTGTTCGCGTGCTGCCACCCGGCGCTGGCCCCCGAGGCCCGCATCGCGCTCACGCTGCGCTTCGTCGCCGGGCTCGCGACGCCGGAGATCGCCCGCCTGCTGCTCGTGCAGGAGTCGACGATGGCGGCGCGGCTCACGCGCGCGAAGAAGCGGCTCGCCGCGTCGGGCATACCGTTCGCGACGCCCCCGCCCGAGCGGCTCGACGAGCGCCTCGACGTCGTCGCGACCGTGCTCTACCTCGTGTTCACGGCCGCGTACCACCCGACGGACGAGCCGGACCCGCTGCGCACCGCGCTGGGTGACGAGGCCATCCGGCTCGTGCGCGTGCTCGACGCGCTCCTCCCCGGACGCCCGGTCGTCCGTGCGCTGCTCGCGCTCCTGCTGCTCCAGCACTCGCGCCGCGACGCCCGGCTCGACGACGCGGGCGCGCTCGTCCTGCTCCCCGACCAGGACCGGGGCCGGTGGCACGCCGACGAGATCGCCGAGGGCGTCGCGGTGCTGCGGAGCGTCCTGCCCGGCGCCGGGCAGGCCGAGGAGTACCGCCTCCAGGCGCTCGTCGCCGCCGAGCACGCGACGGCGCCGACCCCGGACGCGACCCGGTGGGACGTCGTGGCGGACCTGTATGCCGAGCTCGAGGCCCTCACCGGGTCGCCCGTCGTCCGTCTCGCGCGCGCGGTCGCCGTCGCCGAGGCCGCCGGTCCCGAGGCCGGGCTCGCGCTGCTCGACGGGCTCGACGCCGCTCTGCCGACGCACCACCGCGTCCCCTCCGTGCGCGGCGAGCTCCTCGCGCGGGCCGGCCGGCCGGCCGAGGCCGCCGCGTCGTTCCGCGCGGCGCTCGCGCTCGTGCACAACCCGGTCGAGCGCCGTCACCTCGAAGGACGGCTCGCCGCGACCGGCCCGTGACCCGCCGCCGCCCGCCCGCCGGTGGCCGCGCGCCGGGTAGCAGCGCGGCCGTGCGGCCACCGGACGCGCGGGAGGTGCTGCCCCGCCGGCCGCCCCGACGGGCAGCCGTTCCCCGACCGTCCGCAATTGCGTGGACCCCGGCGAACCGCCGGTGGTTCCCTGGCGGCATGAGCGACTGGAGCATCCGCGAGGTCCCCGTCCCGGCTTCCCTCGACGCACCGGAGGCGTGGCTGCTCCACGGGTCGATCGAGGCCGATCACGAGTCGGTGCGCGACGCGTGGAGCAACCTCGACCACGCGCAGAGCCCGCACGAGATCCTCACGGCGATGCGTCACCAGCAGTACGTGCGCCGCGTGCGCCTCGTCGCGGTGACCGGGGACGACACCGATCCGGGCGACCCTGCGCGCGTCCTCGGCACCGCGATCCTCCTCCTGCCGCTCGCCGACAACCTCCATCTCGGCATCTTCTTCGTGTCGGTGCGGCCCGGCTCCCGCGGCCGGGGGATCGGCTCGGCGCTGTACGACGCGGTCGTCGAGGTCGCCACCGCCGCGGGCCGCACGACGCTCCAGACGTCGACGGACCAGCGGTCCGAGCCGGACGAGGGCCCGGGCACGCTCGCGCCCTCGACCGGCACCGGCCGGGTGCGCGCCGACGACGCGGGGGTCCGGTTCGCGGTCGCCCACGGGTTCGCGCTCGAGCAGGTCGCCCGCTACTCGGTGCTCGACGTGCCGGTCGACCCGGCCTTCCTCGCGGAGCACCGGGCCGCGGCGCAGGCGGTGGCCGGCGACGAGTACCGCATCGTCACGTGGGGCAACCACTGCCCCGACGAGTGGGTCGACGAGTTCGCCGTCCTCAACACGCGCATGAGCACCGACGCCCCGGCGGGCGGGCTCGACCTCGAGGAGGACGCGTGGGACGCCGAGCGCATCCGCGTCTACGAGCAGGACTTCGCCGAGCGCGGCATGGAGTTCCGCGTCACCGCCGCCGAGCACGTGCCGACGCACACGCTCGCCGCGTACACCTCGTTCGGCTCGCCGGCCTGGAACCGGGAGTACGTCCACCAGGAGGACACCCTCGTGCTCAAGGAGCACCGCGGGCGACGCCTCGGGATGCTCGTCAAGACCGCGAACCTCGAGCGTCTCGCCGTGGAGCAGCCGGAGGCACGGCGCATCGGCACGTGGAACGCCGAGGAGAACTCGTTCATGCTCTCGATCAACGTCACGCTCGGGTTCCGCCCGGCCGGCGGCTCGGGCGAGTGGCAGACGAAGCTCGGCTGACCCGACGTCGGCGGACGTGCACGAACGGCGCTCAGGCCCGGCGCGCGCCCCACCACGTGGACCAGCGCCGCTCGACCTCCGCGACGAGCGCGTCGTCGGCCCCGTACAGCGACAGCGTCGCCGTGACGAGCCCGTGCGGCGGGCGGCTCGCGGCGGGCGTCTCCTCGATCACGAGCAGCGCCTCGGTGAGCCCGTGGAGCTGGATGCCCACCTGGAACTCGGTGCGGTGCCACAGCGTCCCGCCGAGGGGCGAGCCGTCCGGCCGCCGCGCCTCGACGTGACCGCCGAGCGGGATCCCGCGCACCCCGTGCAGCCCGGCGCGGTCGAGCAGACGGTCCTGTGGGCCGCCCGCGTCGAGCTCCTCGGCGCGCAGCGTGCGGCGTTCCTGGCCGGGGTGCCGTTCGAGGGCGAAGCGGAGCTGCTGCGCGAACGCGATCCAGCCCTCGTCCATCTCGTCGCGCACGCCGTCGTACCGGTGCAGCCCGTCGTGCTGGCGCGCGATCGTCAGGTGGCTGCGCCCCTCGTCGACGGGCGTGACCGTGATGAGGTCGCCGTGCTTCCAGGTGAGGCTGCGCACCGGCTGGGCCGGCTCGTCGACCGCGCTCGTCTCGGCGGGACGCGCCTCGTCGACGAAGATCTGCCGGATCTCGGCGTCGAGCCCGTCGTAGTCCCAGCCGAACCAGCGGCGGATCTTCGCGGGCTCGCGCAGGTGCTCCCACACCACGGCCGCGTCGGCCTTGATGTCGATGGACACGATCTGGCGGTGCTCCAGGCGCATGGTCGTCATCACGCACTCCTCGTCGAGTCGGCGGGCTCCTCCGACCGTAGCGCGGGCCGCCCACCAGCGCACCGAGCCGTCGCCCGGGTGACGATCTCGCGCCGTCGAAGCCCGGCGCGCGCGACGCGTCCTGGATGCTGCGGCACCGGGCGCTCCTCGAGCGCGCCCTCCGCTGACTCGGCGGGGGCTCAGCTGGGGAGGACCGCGACCCCGTCGGGGTCCACCGCGAGCGCGAGCACCGTCCCCGGTGCGGCGGTCGAGCCCGCCGGTGCGAGCACCGTGACCCGGCCGAGGTCGGGCACATCCACGGCGTGCTCGGCGCGACCCCGCCGGAACGCCACCGCCGTGACCGTCCCGCGGTAGGCCGGGGTCGCCTCCGTCGGGTGCGACGACGAGCGCGCCCTCGACGAGCGCGGCCAGTCGCGGTGCTGAGCCCCCCGGACCCGTCGCCTCCCGTCCGGCCGACGCGAGCGCGGCCCGCAGCGGCGCGGCGGCCGGGTCGTCGAGCGCGACGAACGCCTCGTACCCGAGGAACTCCGCGACGCGCCGGCTCGCGGGACGGCGCCAGAGCTCGGCGGGCGGGGCGACCTGGAGCAGGCGGCCGGCGTCCATCACGGCGACGCGGTCCGCGACGGCGAAGGCCTCGTCGTGGTCGTGGGTGACGAGCAGCGCGGTCGTGCCCGTCGCGGTCAGCGCGGCGCGCAGGTCGTCGGCGAGGCGCTCGCGCAGCGCGCGGTCGAGGGCCGACAGCGGCTCGTCGAGCAGCAGCAGCCGGGGCCGCGGCGCGAGCGCACGGGCGAGCGCGACGCGCTGCTGCTCCCCGCCGGAGAGGGTCGCGACGGCGCGCCGCTCGTAGCCCGCGAGCCCGACGACCGCCAGCAGCTCGCGCACGCGGGCGTCCCGCTCGGCGCGGGGTTCGCGGGCCATCCGGAGCCCGAACTCGACGTTGCCGCCGACGTCGCGGTGCGGGAAGAGCTGGCCGTCCTGGAACATCAGCCCGAACCCGCGCCGGTGCACGGGCACACCCGCGAGGTCGGCGCCGTCCCACGTGACCGTCCCGGCGGCGGCCGGCTCGAGTCCCGCGACCGCGCGCAGCAGCGAGGACTTGCCGCAGCCCGACGGCCCGAGCAGCGCGACGACCTCGCCGGGCGCGATCCCGAGCGTCACGCGGTCGACGGCCACGGTCGCGCGGTCGCCCGCGCCGTAGCGCACGACGAGCCCGTCGACCCGCAGGCCCCCGGCACCCGGCCCGCCGCTCACAGCTCTCCCCCCCGGACCGACCCGCGCAGCCGCTCCGCGAGCGCCATGATCCCCGCGGTCAGCAGCGCGAGCAGCACCGACGCCGCGAGCGCCATGCCGTAGTTCTGCTCCCCGGGCCGCCCGATGAGCCGGTAGACGACGACGGGCAGCGTCGGACGGTCCGGCCGGGCGAGGAACGACGTCGCCCCGAACTCCCCGAGCGACACGGCGAACGCGAACCCGACCGCGAGCCCGAGCGCCCGCGCGGCGATGGGCAGGTCGACGGCGCGCAGGACCCGGCCCGGCCCGGCGCCGAGCGTCGCGGCGGCCTCGCGCAGCCGCGGGTCGATCGCGCGCAGCACGGGCAGCACGGTGCGGACCACGAGCGGCACGGCGACGACGGCCTGCGCGATCGGCACGAGCAGCCCGCTCGTGCGCAGGTCGACGGGCAGCCCGAGCGGGCGGTCGAGCGTGAGCAGGAAGCCGAAGCCGACCGTCACGGCGGAGACCCCGAGCGGCAGCATGAACAGCGCGTCGAGCACCGAGACGGTCCGCCGGGCGGTGCGGGCGCGCGGGCGGCGGGAGACGACGAGCGCGACGAGCCCGCCGACGACGAGCGCGATCACCGTCGCGTCGGTCGCGGTGCGCAGGGAGGTCAGCGCCGCGTCCCACACGGTGACGCTGAGCGCGCTCCCCCCACCCGCTCCCCCGCCGGTCGTGCCGAGCGCCACGTAGTTCCCGAACCCCCAGCCGGTGGGCGTGCGCAGCGAGCGCACGACGAGGGTCACGAGCGGCAGCGCGAGCCCCACGAGCACGAGCGCGGTGACGGCGGCGGCCGCGGTGTCGACGCCGTGCCCGCGCCCGAGCCGCAGGGGGTGAGCCGCACCGGCGGTCGCGGTCAGGTGCAGCGCGCGCTCCTGCCGCCGGCGGGCCCGGGCGGCGAGCGTCAGCGCACCCGCGACGACGACGAGCTGGACGACGGACAGCACCGACGCGGCTCGCAGGTCGAGGAACTGCGTCGTCTGCACCCAGATCTCGGTCTCGATGGTCCCGTAGCGCAGGCCGCCGAGCACGAGGACCGTCCCGAACGCCGTCGAGCAGAACAGGAACACGAGCGACGCGGCGGAGGCGATCGCGGGCCCGAGCGCGGGCAGCGTCACCTCGACGAACGCCCGCACCGGCGAGGCGCCGAGCGCCCGGGCGGCCTGCTCGGCGCGCGGGTCGAGGTGCTCCCACAGCCCGCCGACGGTCCGCACGACCACGGTGTAGTTGAAGAACACGAGCGCCGCGACGATCGCCGCGAACGTGCCGTCGAGGTGCAGCGCCCCGAGCGGCCCGCCCTCGGCGAGCACCGCGCGGAACGCGACGCCGACGACGACGGTCGGCAGCACGAACGGCACGCTGACGAACGCCCGCAGCGCCCCGCGCCCGGGGAACCGGCACCGGAACAGCACGTACGCGCCGGGGATCCCGAGCAGAACCGCGAGAGCGGTCGCGACGCCGGCCTGCGCGAGCGTGAGCCCGAGGATCCGCCAGGTCCGCGGGCGGGAGAACACGTCGGCGAACCCGCCGAGGTCGAGCGCGCCGTCGGCCACGAACCCGCGCGCCACGAGCGTCGCGACGGGCCACACGAAGAACAGCGCGAGGAACGCGAGCGGCAGCCCGGCCGCGAGCACCCACAGCGCCGCGGACCCGGCGGGCAGCCGGCTCCGTCGGGTGCGGGGGTGGTCGCGGCCGGGGTGGAGCATCAGCCGATCACGACGTCCGTCCACCCGGCGATCCACGTCTCGCGGTTCGCCTCGATGTCCTTCGGGTGGATCGGCGCCGGGTCGGTCGCGAGCGGCGCCCACCGCTCCCACTCGGCGGGCAGGTCGACCGCGGAGCTCACCGGGTACATGTACATCGACCCGGGGATGTCGGCCTGGACGGCGTCGGAGAGCAGGAAGTCGAGCAGCCGCTGCGCGCCCTCGACGTTCTCGGCGCCCGCGAGCACGCCGGCGTACTCGACCTGGCGCATGCACGTCTCGAGCAGCGCGCCGGTGGTCGGCTCGTCGGTGCCCTCGGGGACGGTCGACGGCGGCGAGGACGCGTAGGACAGGACGATCGGGCGCGGGCCGTTGCCGTCGGCTCCGGAGAAGTCCGTGTAGTAGGCGTCCGACCAGCCCTCGGCGACCTTGACGCCGTTGGCCCGCAGCTTCGCCCAGTAGTCCTGGTACTGCACCTCGCCCTTCTGGGCGATCGTCGCGATGAGGAACGACAGCCCGGGCGAGGACGTCGCCGGGTTCGTCACGACGAGCAGGTCCTTGTACTCCGGCTTGGTCAGGTCGTCGAGGGTCACGGGCTCGGGGACGCCGCGCTCGGCGAACCAGGCGTGGTCGACGTTGAGGCACACGTCACCGAAGTCGACCGCGGTGAGCAGCCCCTCGTCGTCGCCCGGGACGGCGTGCTGGGCGGCGTCGACCGCCGCGGGCGCCTGCGAGGTGTACGGGAGCAGCACGCCCTCGTCGATCGCGCGCGACGCGAACGTCGTGTCGATGCCGTAGGCGAGGTCGCCGAGCGGGTTCTCCTTGGTCAGCACGAGCTGGTTGACGAGCGCGCCGCCGTCGCCGGGGGCGACCTGCTTCACGGTCAGCCCGGTCTCCTCCTCGAACTGCGCGAGGATGCCGTCGCTCAGCGCGAACGAGTCGTGCGTGACGAGCGTGACGGTCCCATCGGAGGCGCCGGTCGCGTCACCGGTGGCGTCGTCGGGCCCGTCGTCCGCACCGATCGCCGAGCAGCCGGCGAGTGCGAGGACGGTGAGCGCTCCAGCGGCGAGCCGGGTGCGCGGGGTGGTGCGTGCCATGCGTGGTGCTCCTCCTCATGGGATGCAGGAGGGGGTCGTCGCCGGGCCGGCGCGGTCCGGCTGCCCGGGGGCGGCCGTGCGGCACGGCGACGGCGAGGACTGAGAAGCCCGACTCCCTACGCCGGTGCGAGCCGGATCAGGTTCGAGGGTCTGCGGCGGACCGCACTCTCAGCGCCGGGACCCGGGCCGCCCGGGGGCCGGTGGTGGCCGGTCACGGGCGGGTGGGCCGAGGCGCTCCCCTGTCGTTCAGCGCGACCCTAACACCCAGCTGCACGGCCACCACGGTGACCGCGAGGGACACCGGGAACCCGAGCCAGCTCCAGGCCGCGGGCACGTGCTCACCGGCCACGACGACGCCCGAGACCGTGGCGGCGACGACGAGGACGGCGGCCACCGCGGCGGGGTCGACGGCGCGCAGGTGGCCCCCGCGCCGCCGGGCCCGCGCGGCGCGCACGACCCGCAGCCCGGCGGCTCCCGCGGCCACGGCGGCGAGGAGCGCGGCGGTCGCGAGCCCGTCCGGGAGCGCCTCGTCGGCGAGGTGACGCACGTCCTCCTCGAGCATCGCGCGGGTCGGGTCGTCGGGGTCGTGCAGCACGACCATCGTCGCGGGGTCCTCGTCGGCCCGCTCCGTCCCGGAGCCGACGGCGTTCGCGACGACGGTCTCGCCGCCCGCCTCGAACGTGACGGCGAGCCGGCCGCCCGGCTCCTCGGCGGGCCGCACGGTGACCCGCTGGACCTGGGCGCGCACGCCGGTCGCGGCCAGCTCACGGGCGACGTCCCGCGGAGCGAGGTCGCCGGCCGTGAGGGCGAGCGCGCCGATGCACAGCCCGAGCGCGGCGAGCCCGACGGTCGCGACCGCACGGTCCCACCACGCGGTGCGCCGCTCGGCGCGGGAGGGCGGCCGCCGGTCGACGTCGTCGGGGCGTTCCGGCTCGTCGGGCCAGTCGAGGGGACGGTGCGCGTCGGGCGCGCCACGTGTGTCGCGCGCTGCGGGGGCGTCGGACGCGCCGTGCGGGTCGCGCGCGCCGGGGGTGTCGGGCGAGACGTGCGCGTCGGGCGCGTGCGGACCGCCGTCCAGGGCGGGCGGGGCGGGCCGGGTGGTCACGCGTCACGTTGTACCGCACGCCGGAGGCCCGGCGGCCGCCGTGTGGGCGAGGTCACCCGGCGCACCGCGGGCGGCCCGGTCGACTTCACCCAGGTCGCCGCCTCGACGAGAGTCGGACGCCCCGACCCGTTGACGCCACGCATTCGTCAGCCGTAACTTACCGTTCGTGACGACTTACGGAGGCGTGCTCGACGCCCTCGCCGATCCCACGCGGCGCAGCGTCTTCGAGCTCGTGGCCGAGCGGCCGCACGCCGTCGGCGAGCTCGCCGCCCGCCTGCCCGTGAGCCGACCCGCCGTCTCGCAGCACCTGCGCGTGCTCAAGGACGCGGGCCTCGTCACCGACACCGCTGTCGGCACCCAGCGCGTGTACCGGCTGGACGCCCGCGGCCTCGCGACGCTGCGCGCCTACCTGGACCGGTTCTGGGACGACTCGCTCGCCGCCTTCGCCCGTGCCGTCGAGCACGACCCCGCCGCACCGCAGGAGAGCCCATGAGCACCGAGGAGCAGGTCAGCAGCACCACGACCACCGTCGACCCCATCGTCCGCACCCTGACCGTCGCCGCCCCGCCCGAGCGCGCGTTCGACGTCTTCACCGCAGGGATGGCGCGCTGGTGGAGGGCCGACTACCACCTGGGCGAGCAGCCGCTCGTCGACGTCGTCGTCGAGCCGCGCGCGGGCGGCCGCTGGTTCGAGCGCGACGCCGCCGGCACCGAGTGCGAGTGGGGGCACGTGATCGCCTGGGAGCCGCCCGGACGCGTCGTCCTGGCCTGGCAGGTCGGGGCCGACTGGGCATTCGACGCCGCGCTCGTCACCGAGATCGAGGTCCGGTTCACGCCGGAGAGCGGGCCCGACGGCGCCCCGGCGACGCGGGTCGACTTCGAGCACCGCGGCCTCGAGGCCTACGGGGAGCGGGCGACGGAGATGCGCGCGTCGCTCGGGGCGCCCGACGGCTGGAGCGGGCTGCTCGACGGCTTCGCGACCGGGATCGCGGGCTGACCGGGCCGGGCGCCGGCGCCCGCGACCGCCGGAGGTCGCCCTCGACACCCGCAGGTGCCCGGGTCGGCCGAGGTCGCCGCGCCCGCGAGTCGCCGCGCCCGAGGTGCCCGCCGGCCGGGCGAGCAGGGCCGCCCCGCGCCGGACCGGACGCACGTCGGCCCGGGACCCCGTTGTGCGCGGGGTCCCGGGCCGGCGCGGGCCGTCGCGGGTCAGGCCGCGCCGAACCCCACGGTCGCGTGCAGCTCGCGCGTGTGGCCGACGGCCCGCTCGGCGCCCGTGAGCGTCACGGTCGCGGTCAGGCGGGTGTCGGCGCTCGACGCACCGAGCCGGACCTCGAGCTCGCCGGGCTCGACGACCCGGCGCCCGTCCCGCCCGGTGTAGGCGGCGACGTCGGCGGGGACCCGCACGTGCACGCGCGTCTCCTCGCCCGCGGCGAGCACCACGCGCCCGTACCCGACGAGGCGCTGGACCGGGCGCACGACCGTGGCGACAGGGTCGTGGAGGTAGACCTGGACGACCTCCGTGCCCGTGCGCCCGCCCTCGTTGCGCAGCGTGAACGCCAGCGTCGCGGCGCCGTCGGTCGGGACGTCGGGGCAGTCGAGCTCGACCTCCGACCACGCGAACGACGTGTACGTCAGGCCGTGCCCGAACGCGAACGCCGCGGTCGGGTCGAGGTTCGAGACCCCGTTCTGGCGCCCGAGCGGCGGCGCGAGGTACGTCGTCGGCTGCAGGTGCTCCGAGCGCGGGACGCTCAGCGGGAGCCGGCCCTGCGGCTCGACGGCGCCGGAGATCACGCGCGCGATCGCGGGCGTGCCCTCCTCGCCGGCGAAGAACGCCTGCACGATGCCGGCGGCGGAGCCGGTCGCCGCGCCGAGCGCGTACGGGCGGCCCGAGAGAACCACCACGACGACCGGGGTGCCGGTCGCGAGCAGCGCGTCGACGAGGTCCTGCTGCACGCCGGGCAGCCGCAGCGTCTCGGCGTCGCAGCCCTCGCCGCTCGTGCCGCGCCCGAACAGCCCGGCGCGGTCCCCGACCGCCACGACGACGACGTCGGAGCCCGTCGCGAGCGCGACCGCCTCGTCGAAGCCGGACGCGTCATCGGTGTCGATGTCGCAGCCGCGCGCGACCGACACCTCGGCGCCCGTGAGCTCGGCGCGCAGCGACTCCGCGAGGGTCGGCAGCGCGATGCCGTGCGGGAGCTCGGGGTGGTGCGTGCCGACGTGCGCCGGGAACGAGTAGCAGCCGAGCACCGCCATCGGGTCCTCGGCGGTGGGGCCGACGACGGCGACCTTACGCACGTCCGGACGGAGCGGCAGCGTGCCGTCGTTGCGGAGCAGCACGACCGCCTCCTCGGCGAGCGTGCGCGCGATCTCCCGGTTGCCCTCGGGGTCGAGGTCGACGGTGCCGCGCAGCGCCTCGGTGTCGGTCAGGTCGCGCCCGCGCAGCACCTCGGGGACCGGGTCCCAGTCGGCGTCGAGCAGCCCGAGCTCGACCTTCTGCGCGAGGACGCGGCGCAGCGCCCGGTCCACGAGCGCCTCGTCGACCTCGCCCTTCTCGAGCGCCGTGAGCAGCGGCTCGCCGAACGTCTTGACGGTCGGGAGCTCGACGTCGACGCCGGCCTCGAGCGCGAGCGCCGCGGAGTGCGCCCAGGTGCCCGCGACGCCGTGCAGCAGCTTGAGGAACGCGATGCCGAAGTAGTCGGCGACGACGGTGCCGGTGAAGCCCCAGGCGTCGCGCAGCAGCGCGGTCAGGAGCTCGGGGTCGGCGTGCGAGGCGAGGCCGTCGGTGTCGGTGTACGCGGCCATCACCGAGCGGACGCCGCCCTCGCGGACGGCCATCTCGAACGGCGGCAGCACGACGTCGGCGCGCTCGCGGGCACCCATCGAGACGGGCGCGTGGTTGCGGCCGGCGCGCGACGCGGAGTACCCCGCGAAGTGCTTGAGCGTCGCGACGATCCCGGCGCGCTCGAGTCCCTGCACGTACGCGGTGGTGATCGTGCCCACGAGGTACGGGTCCTCGCCGACGGTCTCCTCGACGCGGCCCCAGCGCGCGTCGCGGACGACGTCGAGCACGGGCGCGAGCCCCTGGTGGATGCCGACCGAGCGCATGTCGCGCCCGATCGCGTCGGCCATGCGGCGCACGAGGTCGGGGTCGAACGTCGCGCCCCACGAGACGGGCACGGGGTACGCCGTCGCGCCCCACGCGGCGAAGCCCGCGAGGCACTCCTCGTGCGCGACGGCGGGGATGCCGAAGCGGTTCGACGTGCGGATCCGCTCCTGGGTGCGCAGCAGCGACAGGGCCCCGAGCGCGGGGTCGACCGGCGCCGTGCCGAACGGCCGCGTGAGCTGGCCGAGCCCGTCCGGCAGGAGCGCGTCGAGGTCGACGCCCTCCTCCATGTCGTGCTGGTGCGGGGCGACCTCACCGCCCTCCGCGGACGCGCCGACCCACACGCCGACCAGCTGGGCGACCTTCTCGCGGGGCGTCATCGCGCGGACGAGCGCCTCGACGCGGTCCTCGGTGGGGACCGACGCGTCGGCCCACACGGGCACGGCCGCGTCCGTGGGTGTGGCCGGGGACGTGCGGGTCCCGCTCTCGTGCTTCGTGTGCATGACGCTACTTTCCGCCGGTGCGCGGGGCCTGTGCCCGGGCGCGACCGACCCCTGCGGAGCGAGCGGACTCGTGAGGTCCGACAGTACGACGCGGGAGCGTCGAACCGCTTCCGCATCACAGGGGAAGCAGCGGGAGATGCCCGGCGTCGGCCGTCGAACGTTTCGAGACTCGCGCCGAAACTTGCCAGACCTCCCGGAGCGTAGTCAGCGCCGCGGAACAGCGTCAAGGACGCGTCCGCGCTCGAAAGTTCCCGCTCCCGTGCTGTCCGGGCCGCTACCCTGGGGCGCATGACCATCGACGCCCGGGCCGACCGCGTGACCCTGGCGGCCGTCGCGGCCGAGGCCCGCGTCTCCATCTCCACCGTCTCGAAGGTCCTCAACGGCCGCGCCGACGTCTCCGAGGCCACGCGCGAGCGCGTCGAGGGCCTGCTCGGACGGCACGGCTACCGGCGCCGGACCAGCCCGTCGAGCGCCGCGCCGCTCATCGAGCTCGTCTTCCACGAGCTCGACACCATCTGGGCGATGGAGCTCATCCGCGGCGTCGAGGACGTCGCGCGCGAGGCCTCCGCGAGCGTCGTGCTCACCGAGAGCGGCACGCGCCACGCCCCCGGCCCCGAGTGGCTCGAGGGCGTGCTGCAGCGCCGCCCGCTCGGCGTCGTGCTCGTGTTCTCCTCGCTGCCCGCGGGCGTCAAGGACCAGCTCCGCTCGCGCGCGATCCCCTTCGCCGTCGTCGACCCGGCCGGCGACCCGGACCCCGACGTCCCCTCGGTCGGCTCCGCCAACTGGTCCGGCGGCCTCGCCGCGACGCGCCACCTGCTCGAGCTGGGCCACCGCCGCATCGCGATGATCACCGGGCCCGAGGACATGATGTGCTCCCTCGCCCGCCTCGACGGCTACCGCTCCGCGATGAGCAACGCCGGCCACGGCGTCGACCCGACGCTCGTCCGCTTCGGCGACTTCCACGTCCAGGGCGGCCACGACATCGCGACCGAGCTCCTCGCGCTGCCCGCGGACCGGCGCCCGACCGCGATCTTCGCGGGCAGCGACCTGCAGGCGCTCGGCGTCCTCGAGGCCGCCCGGCGCCAGGGCCTGCGCGTCCCCGAGGACCTCTCGGTCGTCGGCTACGACGACGTCGCCGTCGCCCGCTGGTCGAGCCCGGCCCTCACGACCGTGCACCAGCCGCTGCGCAACATGGCGCAGGAGGCCGCGCGCCTCGTGCTGCGGGCCCGCGAGGGCGCCTCGGTCAGCACCCGCATGGACCTCGCGACGAGCCTCGTGGTGCGCAACAGCACCGCCCGGCTCGTCGAGCCCACCGAGGCCTGACCCGCCCGCGGCGAGCACGGCGCCGGGCGGACGCGACGACCGCCCGGGGTCCGCACGTCGCGCGTCTTCGCCGTTCCTCCGCACGACCGTCACGAACCGGACGCGCCCGCGGCTCCACAGCACGGCGTCGAGCCGCGTTCTAAGGGGGTACCGATCACCCGCTCCCCCAGGAGGAACCGTGAGCAACCCCACCACCACCCCCACCCCCCGCGACTCCCGCCCGCGCCGCCGCCGCCTCGTCACGGTCGGCGTCGTCGCCGCCGGGCTGTCCGTCGCCGGTGCCGGTGCCGCGATGGCCGTCGCGCCGACCTCGTCGGTCTCCCGGGCCGTCGCCGGCGCGCTCGCCGAGGCCGGGGTCGACTGGTCGTTCATGCCCGCGGGCTACACCCAGGCCCAGTACGAGGCGTTCTGGGGTGCGGGGCACACCGTCGAGGACGTCGAGGCGCTCAGCGCCCTGTGGGACCTCGACGTCACCGAGACCAAGGCCAAGGCCGGGCAGATGCTGCTCGACGGGCAGGCGCTCCCGCTCGAGGGTCCCCGGACGCCGGTCGACGTCGAGCTCGGCGAGCCCGTGACCGGGACCGACCCGGCCGAGGCGTTCTGGGCCGCCGGCTACACCTACGACGACGCCGTCGCGCTCAGCGAGCTCTGGTCCGTCGAGGTCTACGAGACCAAGGCCCGCGCGGGCCAGATGATCCTCGACGAGCAGGAGCTGCCGATCGCGCCGGGCAGCACGCCCGCGTCCTGACGTCACCGCCCGACCCGCGGCGGGGTGCCCTGCCACCGCACGACCCGGCACCCCGCCGCCGACCCCCGAGGAGACGAGCCCATGGACCAGCTGACGCTGCGGACCGGCTTCGAGATCGAGCTGCTGGCGCCCCCCGGCTCCGATCGGCAGGTGCTCGCCGACGAGATCGCCGCACGGTGCGGGGGCCGGGTGCGGCGCTCGTTCCACGGGGACAGCGAGCCGTCGGCCGTCCCGGGCGTCGGGGTGTTCCGGCACCTGTCGCCGGCGTTCGACGTGGTCGGCCCGCAGGGGGAGCCGGTCGCGCGCCTCGTCGACGACATCACGATCGAGGCCGACCTCGCGGGGGTGCGCGGGCTGCCCGGCCACCGGGGCTGGTACCGGGTGCTGTGCGACGACGCGCGGCTGCTGCGCCTCGTCGAGCGGCACGCCGACCCGGACGCGCCGCTGAGCTCGGTGCTCGACGGCGCGGCGGCGCTGTTCGGGGTCAGCGCCGACGTCTTCCCCGCCGCCGCACGCCTCAACGACGCGACGGGGGCGAGCGTCGCGGTCGTCCTCCCGCTGCCGCCCGGGCGCGAGCGTCCGTGCGAGGTCGTGACGCCGCCGCTCGTGGCCGGGCACGCCGAGGCGCTCGAACGGCTGCTCGTGCCCGCGCGCGAGCTCGGGTTCACCGTGCCGCACGAGGCCGCGGTGCACCTGCACGTCGACGGCGCCCCGTTCCGCCGGCCCGCGAGCTTCGCGAACGTCGTCCGGCTCTTCGGGCACTGGCGCGAGGTGCTGTGGGCCGCGCTGGGCACCAACCCCGCGTGCCGGCGGCTCGCGCCGCTCCCCGAGGCGCTCCTCGACCTCGTCGAGCTGCCCTGGGAGGATTCCGAGGGCCGCACCGGGTGGGCGCGCCTGCAGGCCGTGGCCCGGTCCGCCGGGCTCACCAAGTACGCCGACGTCAACCTCACCCAGCTCGTGAGCCCTCGCCCGCAGCGCGACACCCTGGAGGTGCGGATCCTGCCCGGAGACGTCGACGGGTACGCCGTGGTGCGTCGCGCCGCCCTCGTCGAGGCGCTGCTGACCCGCTGCCACGACCCCCGGCCGCTGCCCCGGCCCGACGCGGGCGCGGCGGCGGACCCGCGCGGCGCGCTCCTCGACCTCGCGGGGGTGCGGTCGTGACGGCGTGGACGCGGGTGTCCGGACCCGACAGCGCCGCCGTGCCCGTGCTCCGGCCGGTGCGCGGCCACCACGGGGAGCACGGCCCGCCCGTGCGCGCGCTCGGCGACGCCGCGCGGGACCGCCCGCGCGGCGGCGACCACGGGGGCGACGACGACCCTGCGGACGGCGCGGCCCTGGCGTCCGTCACGGCCCTGCCCGCCACCGCCGGGCGGGCGGGGACGACGGAGCGCCGGCTCGACGACGTCGTCCGCACCCACCTCCCGGGGCTCCTGCGGTACGCGACCGTGCTCACCGGCGACGGGCACACCGCCGCGGACCTCGTCCAGGAGGTGCTGCTGCGCGCGCACGTGCGCTGGGCCCGCATCGCGCTCATGGACCGGCCCGACCTGTACCTGCGCCGCATGGTCACCAACGAGCACCTGTCGTGGCGCCGCCGCTGGCACGTGCGCACCGTGCGGCCCGCGGACGACGAGGTCCTCGCCGCGCACACCGACCCGCAGCGCGACCACGCGCACCACGTCGTCGAGGACGACGCGATGTGGCGGCTGCTCGCGGGCCTCCCCCCGAGGCAGCGCACCGTCCTGGTGCTCCGCTACTACGAGGGCCTCGACGACGCCGAGATCGGCAGCGTCCTGGCCACCACCCCTGCGACCGTCCGCTCGCACGCCTCGCGCGCGCTGGCGACGCTGCGGCGCACCGACCTGACAACCTCACCGGAGACGTCATGAGCGACCACCCCCGAGCCCGCACGGACGGCTCCCCCGACAGCCCGCGCCGCCCCGCCGGCGCGCCCGGCCCCGGGTTCCCCGCCTCCGACGAGGAGGAGCTCGCCCGGCGGATCACCGAGGCGCTGCGGGCCCGCGCGGCGACCCACCCCGACCCGTCGGTCGTGGCCGCGCGCATCGAGGCACGCCTCGCCGACGCACCTGCGGGGCCGGCGGGCTCGTCGGTCAGCGCGCTCCGGCGGCGTGGCGGCCGGGCCGTCCTCGCGGGCGTCGTGGGGTCGACGATCGCCGTCGCCGGTGCCGGTGCGGCCGCCGCGTCGAACCCGTACTCCGAGGTCGCGCGCGCGGTCGAGAACGTGGCGCAGGCCGTCGGGGTCGACTGGTCCTTCATGCCCGCCGGCTACACGCGCGCGCAGTACGAGGCGTTCTGGGGCGCGGGGCACACCGTCGAGGACGTCGAGACGCTCAGCGCGCTGTGGGACCTCGACATCACCGAGACCAAGGCCAAGGCCGGGCAGCTGCTGCTCGACGGGCAGGCGCTCCCGCTCGGCGACGTCACGCGCACCCCCGTCGACCTCGGGCTCGGCGAGCCGGTGGTCGGCGACGACCCCGCCGAGGCGTTCTGGGCCGCCGGCTACACCTACGAGGACGCCGTCGCGCTCAGCGAGCTCTGGTCCACCGAGGTCTACGAGACCAAGGTCCGCGCGGGGCAGCTGATCCTCGACGGGGGCGAGCCGCCGATCGAGCCGGGCTCCGCCCCGACGCCGCCCGTGGCGCCCGACGCGGCACCCGGGGCGGATGTGCCCGACGCGGGGATGTCCGACGGCGCCTGGGCCGAGCTGCCCCCGGAGAAGCGAGGCGAGCCGCGCGACCGGTGAGCACGGGCGCCGACGTCCCCACCTGCGCCGACGCGTCCCCAGCGCAGGACGCGAGCACGCCACCGCGTTAGCCTGGCAGCCACCCCCAGCCGCTCCCAGGAGGACCTCCGTGGCCACCAAGAAGACGAAGTCGACCGTCGCGACGATCACCGGCGGCGCCACCGCGCTCGCCGCCACGTGGGTCGCGCACAAGGCGGTCGGCACGGCGTGGAAGGCGATCCTCGGGCACGAGCCGCCGGACGCCGAGGACGAGGGCGACGCGCGCTTCGTCGAGGTCGCGGTCGCCGCGGTCATCACCGGCGCCGTCGTCGCGCTCGTGCGGGTCCTCGCGACGCGCGGCACCGCCAAGTTCGCGAACCGTGTCGACGAGGGTCGTCTGTCGGTGCGCGGCTGAGCCGTGGCACGCTGTCGCCATGGCCGTCCTGAGTGAGCTCTTCGCCTCCGACCACGCCCGTGCCCTGGCGCACGCGACCGCGCTCGACGGCGGGTCCGACCCGCAGGACGCGCCCCGGCTCGAGCTGACCGAGATCTCGCCGCTCGACCTCGAGATCCTGGGCGAGATCGCGTGCGACGTCGTGCACTTCGGGACGGGCGACCTCGAGTGCCAGGAGGTCGACCTCGACTACGACAACCTCGTCGAGCTGCCGCCGTTCCTCGTCGAGGTGCTGCTCGAGCTCGCGACGCACGAGGACCCCGACGCGATCTCCGAGGTGGCCGAGCGGTGGGCGGCGTCCGAGGAGCTCGCGACCACACCGGAGAACGCGCTCTCGGTGCTCACCGACGTCCTGGCGCTGGTCAAGGTCGCGGACCGCGAGGACCTGAGCCTGTACCTCTGGACCGAGCCGCTGACCTGACGCGGCTACCGCTCGGCGGGCCGCTCCGCCCCGTCCTGCTCCGCACGGGATGGTTCCGCACGGGGTGGCTCCGCGCGGTGCCGCTCCCCGCGGTGCGGCTCCATCCCGTACAGCTCGGGCTCGCCGCCGTGCGGCTCGCGGCTGCGCGGGTCGAGGTTCTCCGCGGCGGTGACCGCGTTCGTTGCACCCCCCGCGGCGGCCGCGTCGCGTGACGCGTTGGCGTCGGCCTGGTCGCGCGTGAGCTCGTCGACGACGAGCAGGTCGGTGCGGACCTTGCCGGTGCGGTAGCCCGCGCGGCCGACCATGTGCGCGGCGACCGGCGCGGTCAGCATCTGGAAGAGCACCACGAGCACGAGCGCCCACACCGCACCGCCCGAGCGCAGCCGCAGCGCGAGGCCGACGAGCACGAGCACGAGCCCGAGGGTCTGCGGCTTGGTGCCCGCGTGCATCCGCGAGAGCAGGTCGGGGAAGCGCAGGATCCCGACGCCGGCGGCGAACGCGAGGAACGCGCCCGCGAGCATGCACACCGACGCGAGGACGTCCGCGACCGTGTCCCACGTGCCCGCGCTCATCGGACCTCCCCCCGGTCGCGCCGGTCTCCCCGTGTGTCGGCCTCCTCGAGCCGGCGGCGCTCGGCCTCCTCCGCGGCGATCTCCTCGCGCGTGCGCACGCGCCCCTCGCCGGCAGGCTCGATCGAGGCGAACCGCGCGACCGTCACCGAGCCGACGAACCCGACGAGCGAGAGCACGACGAGGACCGGGACGATGTCGGTGCGGCGCTCGAGGCTCGCGTAGAGCGCGCCGCCCGCGATCATGATGGTCAGCACGATGTCGAGCGCGACGGTCCGGTCGAGGATCGACGGCCCGCGCTCGGCCCGGACGACCGCGAGGACCGCCCCGGTCAGGAGCAGCACCGCGCAGACGGCGACCACGACGTCGTTCATGCGCGCACCTCCGTGCTCGTGGGTCCGGCCGCGCCGCGCGCGCCCGGGCGCCGGGTCAGGCCCGCGTCGGCGAGCTCCTCGTCGGACGCGAAGGCGCGCAGCACGCGCTCCTCCTGGTCGAGCACGACCCGCCGCGCCGCCTCGATGCCGCCCGACTGCTCGACGTCGAGCACGTGCAGGTACAGCATCCCGGTCACGCGGTGCGCCTCGACGACGAGCGAGCCGGGCACGAGCGAGCAGAGCTCGGCGGTCATCGTCAGGTAGAGGTCGGAGTGGCTGCGCAGGTGCACGCCGATGACCGCGCCGCGCGGCACGTGCCGGGGCCGCAGCGCGAGCACGCTGACCTCGAACGACGCGCGGACGAGGTCGAGCAGGAAGCGCCCGACGAGGTGGGCGAGCCCGACCGGGTGCAGCCGGCCGTGGAAGTCGATGGGCGTCATCCGCAGCCCGTGCGTCACGAGGTACCCGAGCAGCAGCCCGACGAGCACGTTCGCGACGGACAGGTCGCCCCACAGCAGGACCCACACCGCGGCGAGCCACAGCGTCGTGCCCCACTGCGCGCGCACCGACCACCGCCCCGCGCTCACGGCCGTCCCCCGTCCGTCGTCGCACCCGCGCCCACGCGCCCGTCGGCGGCGGTCCCCGCCGCCTCCGTCCCGGCCGCGTCGCCCGCCGTCCCGTCGCCCGCCGTCCCGTCGCCCGCACCCGGCGCGTTGTCGTGCTCCGCGTCCTCGGCCTCCTCGGCGACCTCGGCCGACTCGCCCTGCCCGCGCTCGCCGTCGGGCAGCACCGACGCGATGTAGACCGAGCGGTCCTGGAGGGTCAGGGCGGCGCGGTCGGTGTAGCCGTAGAGCGGCCCAGCCCCGACGGTCAGCAGCAGACCGAACCCGACGAGCGCGGCCGTCGGGCCGATCATCCCGAGGGGCAGCGGCGTGCGCGGCGGCTCGACCGGGGGCGTCTGCCAGAACGCCTTGTTCCACGCCTTGACCAGCGCGTACAGGGTCAGCAGCGACACGAGCACGCCGCCGACGACGAGCGTGAGCGCGAGCGGCGTGCCGACCTGCACGCCGGCCTGCAGGAGCCCGACCTTGCCGAGGAACCCGGACAGCGGCGGGATCCCCCCGAGGTTCATCGCCGGGACGAAGAACAGCAGCGCGAGCACCGGCGCGAGCTTGGCGAGGCCCCCCAGGCGGTCGAGCGACGTCGACCCGCCGTGCCGCTCGATGAGCCCGACGACGAGGAACAGCGCGGTCTGCACCGTGATGTGGTGCGCGACGTAGTAGATCGAGGCGCTCCACCCGGCCTGCGTCGCGAGCGCGATCCCGAAGATCATGTAGCCGATGTGGCTCACGAGCGTGAACGACAGCAGACGCTTGATGTCGTCCTGCGCGACGGCGCCGAGGATGCCGACGACCATCGTCGCGAGCGCGGCCCACATCAGGACGTCGTCCGCGCGGCCCTCCGGGAACAGCAGGGTCTGCGTGCGGATGATCGCGTACACGCCGACCTTGGTCAGCAGGCCCGCGAACACCGCGGTGACGGGTGCGGGCGCGGTCGGGTAGGAGTCGGGCAGCCACGCGGACAGCGGGAAGATCGCCGCCTTGATGCCGAACGCGAGCAGCAGCATCACCTGGAGCAGCAGCCGCACGCCCGGGTCGATCTCGGGGAGCCGGACGGCGAGCTGCGCGAGGTTGACCGTGCCGGTCGCGGCGTAGACGAGCGCGATCGCGATGAGGAACAGCACCGAGGACAGCAGCGCGACGACCACGTAGATGCTGCCCGCGCGGATGCGCTCGCCCGTGCCGCCGAGCGTGAGGAGCACGTAGCTCGCCGCGAGCAGGATCTCGAAGCCGACGTAGATGTTGAACAGGTCCCCGGACAGGAACGCGTTCGCGACACCCGCGGTCAGGATGAGGTAGGTCGGGTGGTAGATCGAGACGGGGGCCGCCTCGTCACCGTCGGCCTCGCCCTCCGCGAGCGAGTAGAGCAGGACCGCGAGGGTCACCGCGCTCGACACCGTCAGCATGAGCGCCGAGAGCCGGTCGGCCACGAGGTCGATGCCCACGGGCGCGGCCCAGCCGCCGACGTCGATCACGAGCGGGCCCGAGTCGGCGAGCACGAGCAGCGCGACGGACACCGCGAGCACGAGCGAGAGCACGACGACGCTGATCGCCCGCTGCGCGCGGGGCCGCCGGTAGAGCGCGAGGGCCAGCCCGGCGCCGAACAGCGGCAGGACGACCGGGAGCGGGACGAGCCAGGTCGGGTCGCCGGTCACGGGACCTCCACCGGGGTGGTGCGCTCGGACGGCGCGTCGTCGGTCTCGTCGCGCGTCTCGGCGGCCTCCTCGTCGAGCGTCGAGCGGGTGTCCTCGGTGTCGGCGTCGGTCGTGGCGCGCTCGTCGCGCGCGGCGAGCCGGGCGATGCGGCGGTCCTCGACGTCGTCCTGGACCTCGTCGTGGCGGTGCAGCTGCCACGAGCGGTACGCCATCGCCAGCAGGAACGCGGTCATGGCCAGCGTGATGACGATCGCGGTGAGCGCCATCGCCTGCGGGAGCGGGTCGCTCATCTCCGACGGCTCCGCGCTCCCCACCAGCGGTGGCCGCCCCGCCGCACCGCCCGCGACGAGGAACAGCAGGTTCGCGGCGTTGCCGAGCAGGATCACGCCGATCAGGACGCGCGAGAGGCTGCGCTCGAGCAGCAGGTAGACGCCGACGGTGACGAGCGCGGTGATCACGAGGACGAGCGTGAGGTTCGGGCTCGTGTCGGGGTTCAGGGGCATCAGCGCTGCACCTCCAGGTCGGCTTCGGCGGTGCGGATCATGCCGTCGGTGTCGGCCGTGCCCTGCGCGCCGGCGCCGAACACCTGCCCCGCGGACCCGGCCTGCGTGTGGTCCTCCGAGCCGCCCGTGTGCTCGCCGGCCTCGGCCTGGCGGTCGATCTCCGCGCCGAGCGTGCGCAGGATGTCGAGCACGAGGCCGACGACGACGAGGTAGACGCCGACGTCGAAGAACAGCGACGTCACGAGGTGGATCGTGCCGATCACGGGCACGTGGATGTCGACGATCCAGGACTGCAGCACCGAGCCGCCCGCGAGCAGCGCGACGAGCCCGACGCCGGCCGAGAGGAACAGGCCGCTGCCCAGCAGGAGGCCGGGCTGCACCGGCGCGGCCTCGCCGAGCTCGTAGCGGCCGCCCGCGAGGTACCGGACGACGAGCGCGACGCCGGTCACGAGCCCCGCCGCGAACCCGCCGCCGGGCGCGTTGTGGCCCGAGAACAGCAGGTACGCCGAGTACACGATCATCGTGTGGAACAGCAGGCGCGTCGTGACCTCGAAGATCACCGAGCGTCGGCGCGGTGCGAGCGTGCGGCCCGCGCGCAGCCACTCCTTGGAGCGCTCGCCCGTGCGGCGCACCCCGTGCGCGAGCCCCGGGTAGGCGCCCGACGGCGTCGGCGGGAGCGGGGCGTGCGCGGGCTGGCGCAGCGCCGCGGCGGCGTCCTGGCCGCCGATGGCCCAGACCTGCCGGCCCTCGTTGGCCTCGTCCGCCCGGAAGATCGCGCCCGACCGCTTCTGCAGGAACACGAGCGACGCGACGCCGGTCGCGGCGACGAGAAGCACCGAGATCTCGCCCATCGTGTCCCACGCGCGCACGTCGACGAGCGTCACGTTGACGATGTTCTTGCCGCCCCCGAACTCGTACGCCTCGGCCGCGAACAGGTCGGAGACGGGCACGTGCACCCGGGCACCCGGCACGACGAGCGCGAGCCCGCCGACCGTGAGACCGACCGCGAGCCCGATCCCGAGGCGCACCCAGCGACTCGCGGCGAGCGGGCGGTCCGAGAAGTACGCGGGCAGCCGGCGCAGCACGAGCACGAAGACGACGAGCGTCACGGTCTCGGTGAGCACCTGGGTCAGCGCGAGGTCGGGCGCGCCGTGCAGCAGGAACAGCGCCGCGACGCCGTAGCCGCTGACGCCGAGCAGGATCACGGCCTTGAGGCGGCGGCGGGCCCGCGCGGTGAGGATCGCGGAGACGACGACGAGCACGCCGAAGAGCGCCTGCGCGGGGTGGTCCCACGCGCGCGTGCTCTCGGGCAGCGACGTCACGGTCAGCATCGCGCCGCCGACCGCGCCGACGAAGACGAGCAGGATGCCGCCGAGGTAGACGGGCAGCGAACCGCGCTGCGTGAGCGCCGTGACGTCGGCCGCGAGGTCGTCGAGCTTGCGCATGAGGCGCCGGTAGAGGTGGTCGGCCTCGGGCACCGGCGGCACGGACGCCTGGAGGCGCTCGACCGGCCCGCGCGCCGCGAACAGCCCCGCGCCCGCGGCGACGATCCCGAGGGTCGTCAGCAGCGTCGGCGTCACGCCCGCCCACAGCACCAGGTGACCGGGCTCGCCCGCGAAGCCGTCGGCGTACGGGGACAGCAGGTGCTCGCCGAGGCCGGGCAGCACCGCGGCGGCGAGCCCCAGGACCGCGAGCACGAGCGAGGGGTAGACCAGCACGAGCGACGGGCGCGTGATCGTCGCGGGGACCGCGGGCCCGTCGCGGTCGGGAGCCGTCGCGCGGTCCGGGGCGGCGCCGGAGCCGGCGTCGTGCACGGGCGGGTGGGCGACCGAGGACTTCGTGGCGAACGCGCCCCAGAAGAACCGCAGCCCGTACGCGACGGTGAGCGCGGAGCCGACGACGACCGCCCAGTAGACGACCTGCCCCGAGAGCCCGCCCTCGTGGTGCGCGATCGCCTCGAGCGCGGCCTCCTTCGCGACGTACCCGGCGAACGGCGGCAGCCCGATCATCGACGCGGTCGCGAGCCCGCCCGCGAGCGCCGTGATCGGCAGCGCCCGCCCGACGCCGGACAGCCGGCGCAGCTCACGGGTCCCGGTCGCGGCGTCGACCACGCCGACGACGAGGAACAGCGCCGCCTTGAACATCGCGTGCGCGCCGAGCATCGCGAGCCCCGCGAGCGCCGTCGCGCGCGTCCCGAACCCGACGAGCACCACGAGCAGGCCGAGCTGGCTGACGGTCCCGAACGCGAGCACGAGCTTGAGGTCGTGCTGGCGCAGCGCCCGGTACCCGCCGACGAGCAGGCTCCCGCACCCGAGGGTCAGCACCACGACCTGCCACGCGGTCAGGTCCGCGTACGCGGGGGCGAAGCGCGCGATCAGGTAGATGCCGGCCTTGACCATCGCGGCGGCGTGCAGGTACGCGCTGACCGGCGTCGGCGCGGCCATCGCGGCCGGCAGCCAGAAGTGCAGCGGGATCATCGCGGACTTGGTCACGGCCCCCACGAGCAGGCACACGACGCCGGCCGTCACGGTGGTGCCCTGCGGCGGGTCGGCGAGCACCGCGGAGAGCCGGTACGTGCCCGCGGCCTCGCCGAGCAGGATGATGCCGACGAGCATCGTCAGGCCGCCCGCGGTGGTCAGGACGATCGCCTGCATCGCCGCCCGCCGGGACGCCTTGCGGTCGTTGTAGTGCCCGATCAGCAGGTACGAGAAGACGGTCGTGAGCTCCCAGAACACGAACACGAGCAGCAGGTCGTCGGCCGTGACGAGCCCGAGCATCGCGCCCGCGAACGCGGTGAGCACGCCGCTGAACCGCCCGAGACCCGTGGCCTTCGGGGAGAAGTACGCCGAGCAGTAGACCAGCACGAGCGCGCCGACCCCGCCGACGAGCAGCGTCATGAGCCAGCCGAGCGTGTCGAGCCGGAACGCGAGCTCGAGGCCCAGCGACGGGATCCACCGGACGACCTCGACCGGGCCCTCGCCGGCCTGCACCGCGGCCGTCTGCGTGAGGGCCCACACCGTCGCCGACGCGGGTGCGAGCGCGAGCACCCAGAACGCCTTGCGCCCGATCCACCGGACGAGGACGGGCGCGACGACGGCTGCGGCGAGATGGACAGCGAGCAGCAGCAGCACGTCCGGCTCCGTCCTGTTGAGGGGCGGGTGGTCGGTCGGTCCGGCACGCCCGGCGACGTGCGCCGGAACCGGTGTGTGGTGTTGTCAGCGGATCGGTCGAGCACGCGCGCGGCACGGAGGCCTGCAGCGGTGCGCTCACGGGTGGATGTGTGAAGTCTACCAAGTGGACGGTGGCGGCCCCCGGCGGGCGGCTCGCCGCACGCCGGGTTCCCGGTGCCCGCATGGCACGCTGGGCGCCGTGATCGCCTCCATCCCGGTCGACGACGTCGCCGTCCCGCCCGTGGTCGCCGACCTCGCCCGCGGCGACGCGGTCCGCGCCGTCTGGCGCAACGAGCTCGGCGGGCTGACGTTCGAGCTCACCGGTGCGCGCGAGCGGCGGTTCGTGAAGTGGCTGCCCGCGGGCGCACGGGCCGACCTGTCCGCGGAGGCGGTCCGGCTCGCGTGGGCCGCGCCGTTCACGCCGGTCCCGCGGGTGCTCGACGCGGGGTCCGACGCGGACGGCTCGTGGCTCGTGACCGCCGCGCTCGACGGGACCAGCGCCGTCGACCCGCGGTGGGTCGCCCGGCCGGAGGTCGCGGTCCGCGCGCTCGGCGAGGGGCTGCGCGCGCTGCACGACCGGCTGCCCGTCGAGGACTGCCCGTTCGCGTGGGACGTGCGCGACCGCCTGACCCGCGCGCTGACCGGTGGCCGCGACGACCCGGCGACGTGGCACCCCGACCACGCGCACCTCACGGTCGCCGAGGCGACGGCGCGCCTCGCGGACGTCCCGACCGTCGACCGGCTCGTGGTGTGCCACGGCGACGCGTGCGTCCCCAACACGCTGCTGGACGACGACGGTCGCTTCGCCGCGCACGTCGACCTCGGGACGCTCGGCGTGGCCGACCGGTGGGCCGACCTCGCGATCGCGACCTGGAGCACGCAGTGGAACTACGGCCCCGGGCTCGACGACGTGCTGCTCGACGCGTACGGCGTCGCCCCCGACCCGGAGCGCACGGCGTACTACCGGCTGCTGTGGGACCTCACGCCCTGACGGCGTGCCGCGCCCCGGCCCGCCGCGCGCCGGAAACGCGTCGACCGCGGACCCCTCGCAGGCCTACGGTCCGCAGGTGAGCGACCTCCCGCCGGTGACCGACGAACCCCCCGGACCGCTGCTCGCCCGCGGCCGCGAGGCCACCGTGCACGAGCTCGGACCCGGCCGCGTGCTGCGCCGGTACGACGACGCGCGCGACGTGACGACCGAGGTCACGGTCATGCGGCACGTCGCCCGGCACGGCGTGCGCGTCCCGCACGTGCACGCCGTCCGCCCGGACGCCGACGGCCGCCTCACCGGCATGGTGCTCGAGCGGCTCGACGGCCCGACGCTCGTCGAGGCCGCGCTCGCCGGCGCCGTCGAGCCCGGGGACGCCGGCCGGCTGCTCGCCCGGCTGCACGCGGACCTGCACCGGGTCCCCGTGGACGGCCTGCCCACGGACCTCGGGCCGCCCGCGCGCGAACCGGGCCACGTCGTCGTGCACCTCGACCTGCACCCCGCGAACGTCGTGCTCGTGCGCGGCGAGCCCGTGGTCATCGACTGGGCGATCGCGCGCACCGGACCCGCCACGCTCGACACCGCGATGACCGCGCTGACGCTCGCGTGCGCGGTCGTCGACGGCGTGCCGGCGGACGCGGGCGACGTCGCGCGGCTCGGCGTCCCGACGTGGTTCGTGACCACGGTGCTCGACGCCTACCTCGCGGCGCTCCCCGAGCCGCCGACGCCGTCGCTCGACCGCGCGGCGGCGATCCGGGACACGTTCGGGGCGCACCCGCCCGGGGTCGTGCAGGCCGGCGCGGAGGTCGTCCGGCTCGCGCTCGACGCGATCGCCCGGCGCTGACCGGCGCCTCACGCGCGCCCGGCCACCCCGACCCGGTGCACCTCGACGAGCACGCGCTGCGCACCCGGCCGCAGGGTGAGGAGCCCCACGAACACCCCGGTCCGCAGCTCGACGGGACCGCCCGCGCCGACGTCGAACCGGGGTGTCGTGAGGACCGGTGCGGGCGCGCCCGCCTCGTGCACCGCGGTGTTCGTGACCGACACGACCGCCCCGGTGCCGAGCCGCAGCTCGTAGCGCGCCCACAGCTCGCACGACCCGTCGGGCCGTTCGAGGTTCCAGTCCGCCCCGCCGGGCAGCAGCGTCCCGTCGAGGCCGCCCGTGACGACGCCGCCGAGGATCGGGATGACCCGGCGGTGGCCCGTCGGCGTCGCCCCCACGTCCACGACCGGCCCGAGGAGGGCGTCGATCGTGAACAGGTGGGTCGCGGTCAGCGTCATCGGCTCAGCCCTTCACCGCGCCCGTGAGGCCGCCGACGATGCGCCGCTCGAACAGGCTGAAGAACACCAGCGCCGGCAGCATCGCGAGCGACGTGAACGCGAGCACCTTCGCGGTGTCGACCGAGTACTCCGACGAGAACGCCTGCACGCCGAGCGGGAGCGTGAACGCGCTGGAGTCGTTGAGCACGAACAGCGGCAGCAGGTAGCTGTTCCAGCTGCCGATGAACGCGAGGATCCCGACGGTGATGACCCCGGGCACCGAGAGCGGCAGGACCATCCGCCAGAAGAACCCGAGGCGGCTGCACCCGTCGATCGCGGCGGCCTCCTGCAGCTCCGCGGGGATCGCCCGCAGGAACGGCACGAGGATGATCACGGTCGTCGGCAGCCCGAACGCGATCTGCGGCAGGATCACGCCGCCGAGGTCGTTCATCAGGCCCAGCGTGCGGACCAGGATGTACAGCGGCGTGATCGCGACGGTCAGCGGGAACATGAGCCCGGCCGCGAACAGCGCGTACATCACGCCCTGCCCCCGGAACCGGTACCGCGCGAGCGCGAAGCTCACCATGAGCCCGAGCGCGACGACCCCGAGCGTCGTCGCGCCCGCCGCGATCGTCGAGTTGAGCACCTGGCGCCAGAACACGCCGCCGCTCAGGACGTCGGCGTAGTTGTCGAGCCGCCACGGGCTCGGCATCCCCGCGGGGTCCGACGTGATCTGGGCGTTGGTCCGGAACCCGCCGATCACGATGTACACGACGGGCGCGAGCATCGCGATGATCAGCAGCGCCGCGAACGCGTACACGCCCGGGCTGCCCCACCGCGGCGCACCGCCCGTGCGCCGGCGCACCGGCTCGCGCTCGGCGGGCAGGGTTGGGGCCGAGAGCGTGGCGGCCATCAGCGGGCACCTCCGGTCAGGGCACCCTCGGTGTCGCGGCGCAGCACGGTCCGCTGGTAGACGAGGGCGGCGGCGAGCGAGATGAGGAAGAGGACGACGGCGACCGCGTTGCCGTAGCCGTAGCTGCCCGCGTTGCGCCCGAACGACACCATGTAGGTCGCCATCGTCGAGGTGCCCGCGGTCGAGGCGATGTACTGGCCCCAGATGATGTAGACGAGGTCGAACAGCTGCAGCGAGCCGATGATCGACAGGAACGCCCAGATCCGCAGCGTCGGCGCGAGCAGCGGCAGCGTGATGCTCCGCTGCACCTGCCAGTACGAGGCGCCGTCGATCGCGGCGGCCTCGTGGAGCTCCTCGGGGATGCCCTGCAGCCCGGCGAGGAACAGGATCACCGCGAAGCCGATGTACTTCCACGTGATGATCCCCATGAGGGTCCAGATCGCGAGGTCCGGGTCGGAGAGCCACTCGCTCTCGAGCGCCCCGAGCCCGATCCGCCCGAGGACGTCGTTGAGCGCGCCGCGGCTCTGCAGCATGAGGCTCCAGCCGGTGCCGACCACGACCTCCGAGATCACGTACGGCACGAAGATCAGCACGCGGATGAGCGACTGGCCCTTCATCCGGCGGTTGAGCAGCAGCGCGACGAGCAGCGCGGCCGGGCCCTGGAGCACGAGCGAGAGCACCGCGATCGTCGCGTTGTGCAGCAGCGCCTCGTGGAACAGCGGGTCGGTCAGGATCGTCACGTAGTTCTTGAGCCCGACGAAGTCCGTCGGGACGCCGTACCCCTCCCAGCGGAAGAAGCCGTAGTAGGCGGCCATGAGGACCGGGAAGATCACGAACCCGAGGAAGACGACGAGCGCCGGGCCCGTCAGCGCCGCGATCTCGAGGCGTTCGCGCCACCCGAGGCCGCGGCGCCCGCGGCGCGGCGGGGGCGTCACCGAGGAGGTGACGCCCCCGCCGGCCGGCAGGCCGACGGGCGAGCTGTTCGCGGGGGGCGAGCTCTCGCGCGTGGAGGTCATGGGCGTCGCTGCCCCTACGACTTCGCGGCGGCGTCGTTGACGGCCTCCACGACCCCGGCGGCGTCGCGCTTGCCCGCGAGCAGGTCGACGACGCCGACGTTGAGCGCGTTGCCGACGCTCTGCCCGTAGATCGTGTCGAGCCACTGCGAGACGAACGGCGCCGAGTTGTAGGACTCGAGCACGCTCTTCAGGTACGGCTCCTCGATGACGGCCTGCGCCTCGGTGTTCACCGGGGGCGCGTTGAACGCCTTGTAGTAGCCCTCCTGGACGTCGGTGCGCGCGATGAAGTTGAGGAAGTCGGCGCACTCCTGCTCCGGGGCCTTCGCCGAGCAGCTGTAGCCGTCGACGCCGCCGAGGATCGAGCCGGGCTCGCCCTCGCCGCCCGGGACCTCCGGGAACGGGAACCAGCCGAGGTCGGGCAGCGGCTTCTCGTCGGGCGTGAGCGAGCCGATGACGCCGGGGTTCCAGGCGCCCATGAGCTCCATCGCGGCCTGGTGGTTGGCGAGCAGGCCCGCCGACGAGCCGGCGCCCTGCTGGGCGGCCGTCGTCAGGAAGCCCTCGTTGAACGGCTCGGTCGCGACGAACGCCTCGAGGTTCTCGGCGGCGTCGACCCAGCACGGGTCGTCGAACGTCATGGACTCGGCCGCGGACTCCAGGGTGTCCGGGCTGCACGCACGGAGCGCGAAGAAGTAGTACCAGTGCGCCGCGGGCCACGCGTCCTTGGCGCCGAGCGCGATCGGGGCCACGCCCGTGCCCTTGAGCGCGGTGACCGCCGCGTCGAGGTCGTCGAGCGTCGCGGGCGGCTCGGTGATGCCGGCCGCGGTGAAGAGGTCCTGGCTGTACCAGATGCCGCCGGGCAGGACCGCGATCGGCATCGCGTAGGTCTTGCCCTCGATCTGGTTCGCCTTGAAGGAGCCCTCCGAGATGAGGCCCTTGGTCTCGTCGGTGACGAGGTCCGAGAGGTCGAGCAGCTGCCCGGCGCGCACCATCGCGGCCATCTTGCCGCCGCCGCGCTGCAGGAAGACGTCGGGCGCGTCGCCCGAGTTGAGCGCGGTCTGGAGCTTGCCGTCGAGGTCCTCGTTCTGGATCGACTGGATCTCGATCGTGACGCCGGGGTTGGCCGCCTCGAAGTCGGCGACGGTCTCCTCCCAGAACGTCTTGCCGGGACCCGTCGACGCGTTGTGCCAGAACGTCATGGAGACGTCGCCGCCGTCCTCCTGCGCCGATCCGCCGCCGTCGCCGCACGCCGTGAGCCCTGCCGCGCACACGAGCACGGCGGTCGATGCGGTGAGCATCTTCCTCATGTTCATCCGAGCTGCCTTCCTACTCCTCGTCGAGTGATGCAGCCGGCGCCGACTCGTCGGCACCCTGCGGAGCGGCACGCGTCGTCGCGTTTCTACACCGGTGTAGAGGCCGTCCGAGCGGCCACACTGGCAACCGGGTGCCGCGACTGTCAACCGCTGTCGATAACGATTTCGTGACCTGCCTCCGCGGGCGTCCCGGACGGCCCTCCCGACGGGGGACCGCGCCTCGCCGACGCCGGCGTCGGGCGGCGTGGGGGAGGCACGTCGCCGACGCCGGTGCCAGGCGACGCCGGGCGACGCCGGTCAACGCCGGTCGACGCCGGGCGCCGCTCGTCAGGCGGTGCGGCGCGCCGTGCTCTCGCGCTCGACGAGCCGCATGCCCGCGACGTGCAGGACGGGCGCCTCGCGCTCGGCGCCCGGGCCGAGCCGCTCCTGGACCCGGCGGCGGAGCAGGTCGACCGCGACCCGGGCGATCTCGCGCCTCCCGGGGTCCACGGTCGTGAGCGTCGGGACCGAGAACAGCGCGTCGCCGATGTCGTCGAAGCCGACGACCCCGACGTCGTGCGGGATCGCGAGGCCGCGCACCTGCAGCTCGTACATCGCGCCGATCGCGAGCGCGTCGTTGAACGCGACGACGCCGTCCACCCCGGCGCCCGAGTCGAGGACGTCGGCCATCGCCCGCGCACCCTCGGCCCGGTGCCAGCCGGCGTCCGCCCAGCCGAGCAGCCGCGGGTCGACCTCGATCCCCCGCGCCTCGAGCGCCTCGCGGTACCCGCGGAAACGCAGCGCCGACGTCCCCGCGGTCTCGGCGTGCAGCATGCCGACGACCGCGATCCGGCGCCGCCCGTCGTCGAGCAGCAGGTCCGTCGCCGCGCGGGCGCCCTCGACGTTGCGCATCGTCACGTGGTCGACGTGCGGGGAGAACATCTGCTCGCCGAGCAGCACGAGCGGGTAGCCGAGGCCCTCGAGCAGGTGCTCGTCGGCCTGGACGAGCGCGGCGGGGCTGAAGATGAGCCCGTCGATGAGCCCGCGGCGGGGCTCCTTGAGCGCCGCGAGCTCGCCCTCGCGCGTGAAGCCCGTCGGCTGGATGAGCACCTGGAGGTCGTGCTCGCGGCCGGCGGCGAGGATCTCGTCGGCGAGCTCGCCGAAGTACGGCTGCCCGAGCTCGGGGACGGCGAGGCCGACGACCCCGCTGCGGCCCGAGCGGAAGATGCGCGCGGTCACGTTGATCTCGTAGCCGAGCTCGTCGACCGCGGCGAGCACGCGCGCCCGGGTCGTGTCGCGGATGTACGGGTAGCCGCTGAGGACGTTCGACACCGTCTTGACGGACACGCCGGCGTGGCGCGCGACGTCCGCCATCGTCGCCACTGCGCCTCCCGTCGGACCCCCGCGTCGCCGGCACCCCGCGCCCCTTGGAGCGAGCCTTCGGCCGGTGGCAATCTACCGGAGAGGACCCGCTCCGACCTGCGGGAATGCACCCGGTCACGGGTGGAGCGGGCTGGAACCGCTTCCGGTCACTCGGCTCGCGCGCGGCCGCGTAGGAGCGCTCGCACCTCCGCACGGCCACCGGTTGCCCTCGTGAGAATCGTTTCATATCGCCCGGAACCGCTTCGATCTGCGCCCATCCCGTGCCAATGTGAGCGCGAACATTCGCACGGTCCCCGCCTCCGCACCGGCGCTTCTACACCGATGGAGAACTGTCTGCGGTGACCGCGGCGCCGACGTCGACGACGACGGCGGCCCTCAGAGAGAGGTACGCATGAACACGACTTCACGACGCGCCCGGCACGCGCTGGTCGCCGCCGGACTGACCGTCGCCACGGCGGTCGCCGGACTGGTGGTCGCCGCCCCCGCGCAGTCGGCCGCGAGCACCCTCGGCGCCGCCGCCGCGCAGAGCGGGCGCTACTTCGGCACCGCGATCGCCGCGGGCCGCATGAGCGACTCGACCTACATCGGCATCGCCAACCGTGAGTTCAACATGATCACGGCCGAGAACGAGATGAAGATGGACGCGACCGAGCCGTCGCAGAACCGGTTCACCTACACCAACGGCGACCGGATCGTGTCCTGGGCCCGCTCCAACGGCAAGCAGGTCCGCGGCCACACCCTCGCGTGGCACGCCCAGCAGCCCGGCTGGATGCAGAACATGTCCGGCAGCGCGCTGCGCAACGCGCTGATCAACCACGTCACCCAGGTCGCCACGCACTACCGCGGCCAGATCCACACCTGGGACGTCGTCAACGAGGCGTTCGCCGACGACGGCCGCGGGAGCCGCCGCGACTCCAACCTGCAGCGCACCGGCAACGACTGGATCGAGGCCGCGTTCCGCGCCGCCCGCGCCGCTGACCCGGGCGCCAAGCTCTGCTACAACGACTACAACACCGACGGCATCAACGCGAAGTCCACGGGCATCTACAACATGGTCCGCGACTTCAAGGCGCGCGGCGTCCCGATCGACTGCGTCGGCTTCCAGGCGCACCTGGGCACGACCATGCCGGGCGACTTCCAAGCCAACCTCCAGCGGTTCTCGGACCTCGGCGTCGACGTCCAGATCACCGAGCTCGACATCCAGCAGGGCTCGAACCAGGCCAACGCGTACGCGCAGGTCACCAGGGCGTGCCTCGCGGTCGCCCGCTGCACCGGCATCACGGTGTGGGGCGTGCGGGACACCGACTCGTGGCGCACCGGCACCAACCCGCTGCTCTTCGACGGGGCGGGCAACAAGAAGGCCGCCTACACCTCGACGCTCAACGCGCTGAACTCGGTGAGCCCCACGCCGCCGCCGACGACCGCTCCCCCGACGAACGGGACCATCGACGTCAACGCGTCGTACGTGCTGCTCAACCGCGGCAGCGGCAAGGCCCTCGACGTCTACAACCTCTCGACCGCGGACGGTGCGCGCATCACGCAGTGGAGCCGCAACGACGGCCTCCAGCAGCAGTGGCAGTTCGTCGACGCCGGCAACGGCTACTACAAGATCAAGTCGCGCCTCTCGGGCAAGGTCCTGGACGTCTACAACTTCTCGACCGCCGACGGCGGCGCGATCGTCCAGTACACCGACCGCAACCAGACGAACCAGCAGTTCCGGGTCACGTCGTCGGGCGGCTACCTGACGATCGTCAACCGCAACTCCGGCAAGGCCGTCGAGGTCCAGGGCGCCTCGACCGCGGACGGCGGCAACATCGTCCAGTACACGAGCTGGGGCGGGGCCAACCAGCAGTGGCAGCTCGTCCGGGTCGGCTGACCCGACGCACCGCGGTCCCGGCCGGGCAGCCCGCCCGGCCGGGGCCGCACCCCCGCAGGACCTGAACCCCCTCCCATGACTCGAAGGAGAGCAACGTGAGACGAACAACAGCCACCGGGGTGACCAGCCCCGCACGGGCGAGCGGACGGCGCTGGGCCGCCGCGTTCGCGGCGCTCGCGACGGCCGCGTCGACGGCCGTGCTGGCCGTGGCGACCGCACCCGCGGCGTCGGCCGTGACGATCGACACGAACGCGTCGTACGTCCTGGTCAACCGCGGCAGCGGCAAGGCCCTCGACGTGTACAACCTCTCGACGGCCGACGGTGCGCGCATCACGCAGTGGACGCGCAACGACGGCGCGCAGCAGCAGTGGCAGTTCGTCGACGCGGGCGACGGCTACTACAGGGTGAAGTCGCGCCTCTCGGGCAAGGTCCTGGACGTCTACAACTTCTCGACCGCCGACGGCGGCGCGATCGTCCAGTACACCGACCGCAACCAGACCAACCAGCAGTTCCGGCTGCAGGACTCGGCCGGCGGCTCGGTCACGCTGATCAACCGCAACTCGAACAAGGCCGTCGAGGTGCAGGGCGCGTCGACCGCGGACGGCGCGAACATCGTCCAGTACGCGAGCTGGGGCGGCGCGAACCAGCAGTGGCTGCTCGTGCCGGTCGGCGGGGCGAACCCGAACCCGAACCCCACCCCGACGACCACGACGCCGGCGCCCAACCCCGGCACCTGCAACCTCCCGTCGTCGTACCGCTGGTCCTCGACGGGCTCGCTCGCGACCCCGCGCTCCGGCTGGGCGTCGCTCAAGGACTTCACCGTCGCGCCGTACAACGGCAAGCAGCTCGTGTACGCCACGACGCACGACAACGGGACGTCGTGGGGCTCGATGAACTTCGGGCTGTTCACGAACTACTCGGAGATGGCGTCGGCGAGCCAGAACTCGATGCCGTTCACGGCCGTCGCGCCGTCGCTGTTCTACTTCGCGCCGAAGAACATCTGGGTCATGGCCTACCAGTGGGGCGGCCCGGCGTTCTCCTACCGGACCTCGACGGACCCGTCGAACCCGAACAGCTGGGGCCCGCACCAGACGCTGTTCTCGGGCAGCATCACCGGCTCGGGCACCGGCCCGATCGACCAGACCCTCATCGCCGACGACCAGAACATGTACCTGTTCTTCGCCGGTGACAACGGCAAGATCTACCGGTCGAGCATGCCCCTCGGGAACTTCCCCGGCAGCTTCGGCTCGAGCTACCAGACGATCATGACCGACACGACGAACAACCTGTTCGAGGCGCCGCAGGTCTACAAGCTCCAGGGCCAGAACCGGTACCTCATGATCGTCGAGGCCATCGGGTCGCAGGGCCGGTACTTCCGGTCCTTCACGGCCACGAGCCTGGGCGGCACGTGGACCCCGCAGGCCGCGACCGAGAGCAACCCGTTCGCCGGCAAGGCGAACAGCGGCGCGACGTGGACGAACGACATCAGCCACGGCGAGCTGCTGCGCGTGAGCGCGGACCAGACCATGACGGTCGACCCGTGCAACCTCCGGCTGCTCTACCAGGGCCGCTCCCCGAGCTCGGGTGGCGACTACGGCCGGCTGCCGTACCGGCCGGGCCTGCTGACGCTGCAGCGGTAGCCCTCGACCGGCCAGGGCAGCGGCAGCGGCTGCGACTCCCTGCTGCTGCCCTGGCCGGTGGCTCGCCCAGCACACCTGCTCCACCCGCTCCACCCGCTCCCGACCAGGAGGTCCCGATGAAGCGACCACTCGCCCGTGCTGTGCTCACCGCCGTCGTGGCGGCCGCTGCACTGCTCGGCACGTCCGTCCTCACGCCCGCCGCCGCGGCGCCCGGCGGCTCGGGGCCCTACCCGGCCGACTACAGCACCGCGTCGAGCCTGCCCAACCACACGATCTACCGGCCCGCGACGCTGCCGTCGGCGCGGATGCCCGTCGTCGTCTGGAGCAACGGCGCGTGCTCGGCGGACGGCACCTCGGCGGTGAACTTCCTGAAGGAGATCGCCTCGCACGGCTTCCTCGTGATCTCCAACGGCAACCCGGGCGGCAGCGGCAGCTCGACGTCGGCATGGCTCACGCAGTCGATCGACTGGGCGGTCGCGGAGAACGCCCGGCCGGGGAGCGCGCTCTACAACCGGCTCGACACCAGCGAGATCGGGGCCGCGGGCTTCTCGTGCGGCGGCGTCGAGGCGTACGCCGTCTCGGGCGACCCGCGCGTCACCACGACCGGCATCTTCAGCAGCGGCCTGCTCAACGACGCCGACGACTACCAGCTCCGGCGCCTCGACCACCCGATCGTCTACATCATCGGTGGGCCGAGCGACATCGCCTACCCGAACGCGATGGACGACTGGGGCAAGCTCCCCGCGGGCCTGCCGGCGTTCATGGGCAACCTCGACGTCGGCCACGGCGGGACGTACCACCAGACGAACGGCGGCGAGTTCGGCCGGGCGGCGCAGCTGTGGTTCCGGTGGCAGCTCAAGGGCGACACGCAGGCCGGTCGCGCCTTCGTCGGGCCGGACTGCGGCCTGTGCCGGTCGCCGTGGCGGGTGCAGCAGAAGAACCTGACGCTCGGCGTCGACCCGACGCCGACCCCCACGCCGACGCCGACTCCCACGCCGACGCCCACCGCGACGCCGACCCCGACGGTCACCCCGACGCCCGGGACGTCCGCGTGCACCGCGTCGTACTCGGTGTCGAGCCAGTGGCCCGGCGGGTTCGTCGCGAGCGTCAGCGTCTCGGCGCGGTCCGCGCTCGACGGCTGGGTCGTCCGCGTCACGCTGCCCGACGGCGCGTCCGCCGGGCAGGCCTGGAACGGGACGCTCACCGGCACGGGGCGGACGGTCACCGTGACGAACGCCGCCTGGAACGGGCGCGTCGCGGCGGGGCAGAGCACGACCTTCGGGTTCCAGGGCAGCGGCACGGGGGCGGGGGCCTCCGTGACGTGTGAGGCCGCCTGACCGCAGGCGGGCCCCACGTGCCGTGCCCCTCGCCCATGGACGGGCGGGGGGCACGGTGCTGTGCGACGCGGAACGTCCCTCGGCGCGCGCCCCCCGACGGGTTAGCGTGACCGCGTGGACGCCCTCCAGCTGACCTGCCTCGTGCTCGTGGTCCTCGCGACCGTCGTCGGTGTCGCGGTCTTCGCCCGCGGGCTCGCGGCGATCGTCCGGACGGTGCGCGTCGGCGGACCGACGCCGACCGACCGCCTGCGCCCCGTCGGCCCGCGCGTCGGCCTCGTGCTGCGCGAGATGGTGGGCCACGGGCGGTTCCAGCACACGCCGGTCGTGAAGGTCGCGCACTGGGCCGTCATGGTGTCCTTCCCGGTCCTGTTCTTCACCCTCGCGACCGGGTACGGGCAGGTCGTCGAGCCGCGGTTCGCGCTGCCGCTGCTCGGGCACCTCGCGCCGTGGGAGTGGCTCACCGAGGCCATCGCGTG
Source organism: Cellulomonas cellasea (assembly GCF_006538745.1). GTDB lineage: Bacteria > Actinomycetota > Actinomycetes > Actinomycetales > Cellulomonadaceae > Cellulomonas_A > Cellulomonas_A cellasea. The sequence goes on from NZ_BJLR01000009.1 coordinate 166,341, forward strand.
GGCGTCGCTGCTCGGGATCCTCGCGCTGATCGCCCGCCGCATCCGGATCCAGCCCAAGAAGGGCCAGTCCGAGGAGGAGCAGCGCCGGTCCCCGTTCTCGCGGTCGAACGCGCCCGCCGCGTACTTCGTCGAGGCGACCGTGCTGCTCGTCGTGCTCGCGGTGCTCGTGCTCCGCGGGCTCGAGTACGCGCTCGCCGCACAGGAGGGGCTGCCGCTCGCGTCGGCGCTGCACTTCCCGCTGACCGCCTGGTACGGCTCGGCGTGGGCCGGGGCGTCGACGGGTGCGCTGGAGGCGGCCGTCGTGGTCGCGGCGACGGTGAAGATCCTCGTGTCGATGTCGTGGTTCGTCGTCGTCGGCCTGCAGCCCACGATGGGCGTCGCGTGGCACCGGTTCCTCGCGGTCCTGAACATCTACGCCCGCCGCGACCTGACCGGCGCGCCCGCGCTCGGCCCGCTCCAGCCGATGACCGTGAACGGCGCGCCCGTCGACCTGGCCGCGCTCGAGGACCTGCCCGACGACGCGCGGCTCGGGGTCGGCGCCATCGAGGACTTCACGTGGAAGGGCCTGCTCGACTTCTCGACGTGCACCGAGTGCGGGCGCTGCCAGGACCAGTGCCCCGCGTGGGCCACGGGCAAGCCGCTGTCCCCCAAGCTCGTGACGCTCGCGCTGCGCGACCACGCGTACGCGACCGCCCCGTACCTGCTGGCCGGGCCGGCCGGCGACGCCGCGCAGGGCGAGGGCTCGATCGCGTCCGAGGGCCGCGCGGCCGACGCCCCGGTCGACACGACGCACGCCAACGTCGACCTCGTCGGCTCGGGCGTCATCGACCCCGACGTCCTGTGGGCGTGCACGACGTGCGGCGCGTGCGTCCAGCAGTGCCCCGTCGACATCGAGCACGTCGACGCGATCGTCGACATGCGCCGCTACCAGGTGCTCATGGAGTCGGCGTTCCCCAAGGAGCTCGGCGGCGCGTTCACGAAGCTCGAGCGCCAGGGCAACCCGTGGGGCCTGCCCGCGCGCAACCGGTTCGCGTGGGCCAAGGACCTCCCCTTCGACGTCCCGCAGGTCGGCGTCGACGTCGAGTCCGCGGCCGACGTCGACTACCTGTTCTGGGTCGGCTGCGCGGGCGCCTACGAGGACCGGGCGAAGAAGACGACGCGCGCGGTCGCGGAGCTGCTCGACACGGCGGGTGTCACGTTCGCGGTTCTGGGCGACGGCGAGACCTGCACGGGCGACCCGGCCCGCCGCGCCGGCAACGAGATGCTGTTCCAGATGCTCGCGTCGCAGAACGTGGAGACGCTCAACGAGGTCGGCGCCCAGCGCATCGTCGTGACGTGCGCGCACTGCTTCAACACGATCTCGCGCGAGTACCCGCAGCTCGGTGGCCGGTACGAGGTGCTGCACCACACCGAGCTGCTCAACACGCTCGTGGCCGACGGGCGGCTGACGCCGGTGGCTGCACCGGGTGACTCCGCGTCCGCGGACCAGAAGGTCACGTACCACGACCCCTGCTACCTGGGCCGGCACAACAAGGTCTACGCCCCGCCGCGGGAGCTGCTCGGCGCGCTCCCCGGCGTCGCGCTCGCCGAGATGCCCCGCAACCAGGAGCGGTCGTTCTGCTGCGGCGCGGGCGGCGCGCGCATGTGGATGGAGGAGAAGATCGGCACCCGCATCAACGTCGAGCGCGCGGGCGAAGCGATCGGCACCGGCGCGGACGTCGTCGCGACGGCCTGCCCGTTCTGCACGGTGATGCTGTCCGACGGCGTCGCGGCGCACGCGGCGTCGGCCGGGCCGGGCGAGGGAGCGCCGGGGGGCGAGGGGGGCGCGGCGACTCAGGTCGGCGTCCCGGAGGTCGTCGACATCGCGACGCTGCTGCTCGACCGGGTGCGGGCGCCGCAGTCGTAGGAGGGCTGCCGGAGCACGAGCCGACGGTCAGCCGGGTGACGCCGCAGATCCGCCCTCGGCCCGAGCGGCGATCTCCTCGAGCAGCTCGGCAGCGAGCCGGTTGAGGCCCTTCTGCAGGGCCGTGACGTCCGCGCTGGGCAGCGCGGGCTGGAGGAAACGTCCGGTGAGCCGCACCAGCGTGGTGCCGTCGGCGGCCTCCTCGAGCAGCAGCGTCTCCGTGTGCTCGAACGTTCCTCCGCTCGTCTGCACGGTCGACCACCAACCGGGCTCGACCGCGGTGACCTCGGAGTACATCACCGTCCGCAGCCCGAACGGCGGCAGCGGGGGCCCGACGGTCACGGTCGCGGCGCCGAGCCCGGAGGTCGGCGCCCCCTCGATCGCGCGCCGGGACGCCTGGCTGGGTTCGCTCTGCACGGCCGTCCACGCCGACCACACCTCAGGGCGCGGAGCTCGGACGACGCGTTCGGCGAACGTGGGGACCTGGCGGAGCTGGAGCGCAGCCGCCGGGGCGCCCGGCGGATCGGAGAGCCGTGCCGCCCAGCGCGCCTGGAGTTTGTCGTGCCACGAGGAGCTGCCCACGCCCGTGCATCGGCACCCGGACGCGGGATCGTGACCACGCTGCCGTGCGCCGACTCAGGCCGGCGCACGGCGCGCGCGTCGCGTCAGGTCAGATCCGCGCCCCGTGGTCCCCGGGGGTGTCGTCCCGGACGACCAGCGGGTCGCCCTCGAGCCCGCTGCCGGGCGGCGGGGTCGGGTCCTCGACCTCCGGGTTGGCGTCGTCCGCGTCCAGGAGGACGTCGTCCGTCGCGGCCGGCGACCCGACCGGGTCCCACGCGGGCGTCTCCGGGCCCGTCCAGGTGGGCGTCTCGCCGGCCTCGGTCCCGAGCGCGACGGGCGCGAACGCCGGCGGCTGCTGGTCGACGGCGGGCGACACCGGCTCGACGTCGCTGACCACCGGGACGGTGTCGATGATCGGCACGTCCGCGGTCGTCGGCGCCGGCTCGGGCGGGAGCTCGGGCGAGTCGTCCTTGCGCGCGGCGGCGATCACGCCGGCCGCGGCGGCGGCGACCCCGAGACCCACGGCGGCGGCGACCTTGCCGGACACCCCGGCCTTGCCGGAGTCGCTCCCGGTCATCGCCGCGTCCGCGGTCGTCGGTCGCACGTCGGCCCCCTCGTTGACGGACCCGCGCCACGCACCGGTCGCGTGCCCCTCGGACTCGATGAACGTCTTGAAGCGCTCGAGGTCCCCCTCGGCCTGCTTCTCGACGATGTCGAGCTTGTCGCCGACCTTCTCGACGAGACCTTCGGGCTCGTACTCCAGGTGCAGGTGCACGTGCGTGCTCGTCGCGCTCGCGGGCTCGAACGTCACCGAGCCGGCGTTCGTCGCGCCCTCGGTCGCGGTCCACGCGACCTTGCGGTCGGGCACCTGCTCGAGGATCCGCGCCTCCCACTCGCGCCGGACCCCGGCGATCTCCGCGACCCACTGCAGGCGCTCGTCGGTGAGCTGGGTGATCGACTTGACCCCGCTCATGAAGTTCGGGAACTCCTCGAACTGCGTCCACTGGGCGTAGGCGACGCTGACCGGCACGTCCACCACGACCGACTTCTCCACGACCGTCGTCATGACTCTCCCTCCGTCGGCACGGACGAGGCGTCGACGCCTCGTGCTCGCGCTCCCCAGGATCGCCCGGGACGTGCGTTCCCGCGCGGGGAGCGGCGCCACCCGCCGCCGGCGCCGGTCACAGCGCGGTCAGCACGTCGAGCGCTGCCTGCACACCGTCCTCCCGCCGCATCGCCCGGCCGACTGCGGCGGCCCGCTCGCGGCGGGTCAGGGCGTCGGCGATCGCAGGCGCCAGGACGGCGGCGGTGAGGCGGCGCACCGGGATCGGTGCCGCGGCGACGCCTCGACGGTGCAGCTGCGCTCCCCAGAACGGCTGGTCGGCGGTGACGGGCACGACCACGGCGGGGACGCCCGCCCGGGCGACGGTGTGCGCCGTGCCGGCCCCGCCGTGGTGGACGGCCAGCGCGGCCCCCGGGATGACGGCGTCGAACGGAGCCGCCGGCACCGTCAGCACGTCGGGGCCACGGCAGTCGTCGGGCAGCACCAGCCCGCCCCAGCCGGTGAGGAGCAGCACGCGCAGGCCGTGGGCTCGCGCGCACGTCACGATCGTCCGAGCGCGAGCCTGCGCGCCGCCGGCCGCCATCGAGCCGAAGGACGCGACGAGGTACGGGCCGCCACGCACGAACTCCGCCACCACCGCGTCGACGGGCGTGCTCGGCGCAGGGTCGTGCCACGAGCCGGTGAGGTGCACGCGCGCCGGCCAGTCGCGCGGTCTCGGCAGCAGCTCCGGGCTCACGGCCATGAGCGTCGCCCGCGACGCCGTGCGTCCGCCGGGACGCCGACCACCCGGCAGGTGCGTCGCGGCCCGGGCGACGTCGGCGTCGAACAGGCGCGCGGCGGCGCGCGGGACGGCGTACGTGGCACGGTTGTGGCGCCCGAGATCGCGCGTGGCGGTCGGCCCTCCCGCCGCCGGGAACTCGGCGGACGGCGTCGCGACGGGCGCGAGCTCCACGAGCACCCGCGGGACGCCGAGCGCGTGCGCCGCCATCGGCGCGCTGAGGATCAGCGGGTGGTGCACCACGACGTCCGGGGCGAACGACACGGTCTCGCGCACCGCGGCCGCGAGCATCCGGCGCATCCCCGGACGCACCTCCCGGCCGAGGTGCCGCCCGATCGCCCAGGGCGTGCGGCCCGGCGCCTCGAGCACCCGGCGGAAGTCCACGTCGAGGCCGACGGCGTCCACCCCGGTCGGCACGTCGACGTCCTCGGGCAGCCCCAGCCGCACCTCGTGCCCCTGAGCGGCGGCATGGCGGGCCAGCGCGAGGAACGGCTCGATGTCGCCGCGGGACCCGGCCGTCAGCAGCATCATCCGCACCGGCCCAGTCTGCTGCCCCGGACGGTCCACGGCTCGCCCGGCTCCACCGTCGACCACGCGGCCGAGGTCGGCCTGTCCAGTCGGCTGGCGGGGCACGGCGGGCCCGGTTACGTTCAGGCCCCCCGTCCGACGATCCGCCGGACGCGGCTGGGGTGTCATCGATCTGGAGGAGCGGTCCGCATGTGCGAGCCCGGCACGAGCCCGCGCTCGTCGTACGGCGGGCACTCCCGTCGCTGATCCGGCCGTGCCGCCGACGCTGACCTCGCGCGTCGGGATCTCCGCGGTCCTGGGGCGGCTCGTACACATCTCCCGTCCCGTCCTGTGGATCAACACCATCGGCACCGGGGTCGTGGGGATGTGGCTCACCGGCACCCTCCTGGACGTGCGTGCGCTCCCCGTGATCCTGTGGCTCACGCTGCCGTTCAACCTGCTGATCTACGGCGTCAACGACATCTACGACCAGGAGACGGACGCGGCGAACCCGCGCAAGGGCTCGATCGAGGGCGCGAGGATCGTGCCCTCGGAGGCGCGGCTCATCGCCTGGGCGGTCGCGGTCACCAACCTCCCGTTCCTCGTCTGGTTCGCGCTGGCGCTGCCACCGGCCGCGATCGCGGCGATGCTGCTGTACGCGGGGGTGTTCGTCTTCTACTCCGCGCCGCCGCTGCGGTTCAAGGCCCGGCCCTTCCTCGACGCGCTGAGCAACGCCGCCTATGCGCTGCCGCTCGTCATCGTGCCGCTCGCGCTCGGTGTCGCGCCGGTGTGGCCCGTGGCCGCCGGGCTCATGGCGTGGAGTGTCGCGAAGCACCCCTTCGACGCGGTGCAGGACATCGTCGAGGACCGCGCGGCCGGCATCGCGACGACGGCGGTGCGGCTCGGGCCGGCGGGCGTGGCCGCGTGGAGCGGCGCCTGGTGGGTGCTGTCGTCCGTGCTGTTCGCGCTGGTCAGCCTGCCCGTGGCGGCGGTGAACCTCGTGATCGCCGGCATCCTCGTCGCGCGGCTGCTGCGTGACCCGACGCCCGCGACGGGGCACCGCCTCTACCGGCTGTCGGTCGCGTTCCCGTACGTCGCGGGGTCGTTCACCGGCGTGCTGCTCACCGTCGGCATCTACCTCGGACGCTTCCCGTGACGGCCCGCCGCGGCGGCCGCGACGCCCGCACGGTCGTTCAGCGCGTCGTGGTCGTCGGCGGTGGGCTCGGCGGGCTGGCGGCCGCCGCGCTGCTCGCCGGGGCCGGGCACCGGGTCACGCTGCTCGAGGCGTCGAGCGAGCTGGGTGGCAAGAGCCGCCGGCTGGTGCTGGGCGGCGAGCGGATCGACACCGGGCCGTCTCTGGTGACGTTCCCCGCGGTCTGGGAGGAGCTGCTGCGCCGGCTCGACGGCCCGCGCTCGGACCCCGGCGTCGGCGGCCTCGACCTGGTGCGGATGCCCGAGGTCGGCCGCTACTACCACCGGGGCGAGGAGACGGCCCTCCCCGTCGCGCCGGACCACCCCTGGTACCCGGCATGGCGCCGCTTCTGCGACCTGCACGCGCCGCTCGCGGACGACGTGTCCGCACTGCTGCTCGCGGACCCGCTCGAGCTCGCGACGCTCCCGGCGCTGCGCCGGCTGCTCGCCGTGTACGGGTCGCGGTTGACGACACGCGCCTACCTCGACGGCCTCGCCTGGCTGCCCGACGGGCTGCGCGACATCCTGGCCATCCACACCCTCAACGCGGGCGTCGCGCCGTCGCGCACCCCCGCCCTGTACGCGAGCATGCCGGCGATCATGGCCGAGTCCGGCGTCTGGGCGCCGCGGGGCGGGGTCCACGAGATCGTGCTGGCGCTCGCCCGGCTGGCCGAGGCGGCCGGCGTGGAGGTGCGACGCGGGGAGCCCGTGACCCGCATCGAGCGCGGGAGGGTCACCACAGCCGTCGCGGTGCACCCGGCCGACGTCGTCGTGAGCGCGCTGGACGGCGGCCGCCTCACGCCCCTGCTCGCCCCGTCGCGTGCGCGAGTGCGTCCTCGGACGCTGTCGTGCTCGGCCGTCGCCGTGTACGGCGTGCTGCGCGAGGACCTGCCCGACCGGGTCGCGGCGCACAGCGTCGTGCTGCCCACGAGGCCCGACGCCCTGTACCGCAGCCTCGAGGCCGGCGACGAGCCGGCCGACACGATGGCGTTCGTCAACCTGGGCCGCCCGGGCGCGGTGCACCCGAACGGGCGCTCCACCGTCGGGCTCCTGCTCACCGCTCCCGCGGACGGCGGGAGCTACACCCTGGACCACCCGTTCGTGCGCCGCGAGGTCGGGCGGATCTCGGCCGTCCTCGGGCTCGGCTCCCCGCTCACCGACCAGCTCGACGAGCACGTCGTGCTCGACCCGCGGCACTACGGCTCCTTCGGCGAGCCGCACGGCGCGCTGTACGGCACCGCGCGCCCGCCGTGGCTGAGCGGGCCGCTGCACCGGCCGTCCTACTCCGACCCCTGGCGGCCCTGGCTGTGGCGCGTCGGCGCGTCCGTCCACCCGGGCGGTGGCATCCCGGCCGTGCTCGCCGGCGCGATGATCGCGGTGCGCCGGCTGCTGAGGGCAGCGCCGGCGTGAGCGGCTCGGCTCACCGTCGGCGGAGCCGGCGGCGCTGCGCGTCCGCGTACAGCCGCGCCCGGCGGTTCCCCCCGCGGCGCTCGATCGCGTCGAGCAGCGCGGTCAGCGAGCGCTCGACCGTCGCCACGTCCGGGGCCCAGCCGCGCCGCTCGCACTCCTCGAGCCACTCGACCGCCGACCGGTGCCCCCGCTCGGCGTTGCACCGCCGGCACGCCGCGACCTCGTTCTCGAGCCACGACGGCCCGCCCTTGGCGCGCGGCACGAGGTGCTCGCGGGTCGGCGTGACGAGCCTTGCGAACGGCCGCCCGCACCACACGCAGCGCCCGCCGTCGCGGTCGAGCGCGAGCTGCAGGCGCTCGGCGGCGCCGGGCTGGTGGCCGCCGCCGACGCTCATGGGCCGACGCTACGTCGCGCCGGGGGCGGGCGCAGCGGGCCGGTCCGCCGACGGACCAGGAGCCGGTACCGCGTTGAGCAGGCGGCCCGAGGGGCGCCGGGTCAGCGGACCGTCCCCGCCACCCGTCGGGCCGGCGTCGGACCACCCCGGGACGACGACGGACCGCCCGGTCCGGCACGCAGCTCGCGTGCCGGACCGGGCGGCCCTGGGTCGTGCTCGTGCGCTCCTGCCGGCCGGACCGGCGGGAGCGCACGGCGTCACTCGCGCGGCTTGCCGAACCCGGTGGCCGCGAGGCCTGCGGCGGCGGCACGCAGCGACGGGGCCGAGGAGTCCAGCCGCCAGTCGTTCGTCGTGCGCCCCTCGCCCTCGCCACCGGACGTCACGGCGAGGCTGAACCAGCCGAAGCCGTTGATGTCGGCGTTCTCGGGCCTCGCGAGACCCTCGAAGAGGCTGTTGATCCACTGAACCTTGTTGCCACCCTCCTCGGTCGCCCCGATCTCCGCGAGGAAGATCGGCTTGGTCGAGGTCGCCTCGCGCAGCAGCGGGAGCGTCTGGCCGTAGGTGTTGTCGAACGTCGGCTCCGGGTCGCCCGGGCGGTAGTAGCCCGACATGCCGATCCAGTCGACGTACTCGTCACCGGGGTAGAAGTTCGCCGGGTCCGGCTGGCTCGGGATCTTGTTGACGCGGTTCGGGGCCCAGAGCCACGCGACGTACTCGTTGGCGCCCTCCTGCGTGAAGATGTCGTGCACGTGCCGCCACATCTGCACGTACTCGCCCTTCTTGTTCCCGTTGATCGACTTGCCGTCCCACCCGCGCACCTCGGACCACGGGTACCAGGTGCCGTTCATCTCGTGGTTGAAGCGCAGGACGAGCGGCAGGCCGGTCGCGGCGATGTCACGGGCGTACTTGCGCAGGTACTCGTCGTGCTTGCCGGTGATGATCGAGCCGAGCGAGTACTCGGGCGCCTCCGCGGAGATCGCGCCGACCTGGCTCTGGCTCTCCCACGTGAGCAGCGGGATCTGGCCGCGGCTCCACGCCTCCTGGACGGCGTCCGGACGGAAGTCGGTGTCCCACGACTGGAAGTAGCCGCTGACGTCGGCGTTGCGGGCGACGCCGGCCTGCACGCCGTTGAACTCGCCGTAGTCGAACGGGCTCTGCGTCGTGTAGAGGCCGAAGAGCTGGCTCGCGGCGACGATGTCCGCCTTCGTCATCGACGCGGTGACCGGCGGCGCCTCGTGGCCCTTGGGGTTCTGCACCTTGTAGGTGAGCTCGCCCAGCTGCTTCTTGAGGTCGGCGATCTGCGCGGTCGTGACCTTGGTGGCGGCGTTCTGGCGCTCGCGCGTGGCCTTGAGCGTCCCGTTGACCAGGTTCGCGGCGTCCTTCTGCTTCGCGGCCTCGGCCTCGGCGCGGCCGAGCTCCTGCTGCGTCTGCACGAGCTTCGCCTCGAGCTCGGTGATCTGCGTCTTCAGGTCCTCCGCGCGGGCGAGCTGGACCTTGTCGCCGACCTGGGGCCGCGGCGCGGTGAGCTTCGCCTCCATCTCCTCGAGCTGAGCGCTGAGGTCACGCGAGCGCGCCTGCTCGGTCTGGAGGGCGACCTCGGTCGCGCTCGGCCCGTTCCACACGTACTGACCCTGCGGCGACAGGAGCGCGATGGCGCCGACCGCAAGAAGTGAGACGGTGATCACAGAAGCGAGCACGCGGTGCCGGCGCGTGAACTTGAACGGATAGTCGGAAAACATCTGCGGGTGCCTCCACGGCGATGGTCTTCACGGCGCGCCGGGGAATGCGGTCCCGGACTGCGTGCGGGTCGTGAGCACGGGTGCTCGTCGGGCGTGAGCGCAGACGCACGGGTGTGCGGCCGTCGCGTTCGACATGACGGAGGGCCCCGGAGGAGCCCCGGTCGTGCCGGAGCGCGACGTCCGTGTCGCGGTGCGTGTGTCCTGCTCCAGCACGGCGACAAGCCGTGCTGACCTGCGACGATGGGTGAGAGACAGCGTCGCCGCGGGTCACCGGGCCCTGGGGGGAAGATCCCCTGCCGGGTCGCCCTGCCGTATCCATCGGCGGCGACCGCGCCAGACGGCCCAACCTCGGCGCCGTACCGGCGCGCCGAACTCGGTTCCCCCCGGAAGCCCTGTGCGGTAGGTCCTCATGGTGCACAGGAATCACTCGAAAGAGCAACCACCCTGCACGGAACACGGTCGTATATCCGAATTGCCCGGGTGCACGCGAGTCATTGCCCGGGAGCACGCCGGTCCGGTACGTCCGAATTCTGGGTCTGGCTTAACACGGACAGGTGACTTACGCTCGGTGAGTCCACGAAAAGGCAAACCTGCTGCGAGGCAGGGACGCAAAGCCATGGGGCCCCCGAGGTCCGCCAGGCTGCCGAACGACAGGGGATCCCCGTGCAACGCCGCCTCCCTGCGCAGACCCACGTGCCTGCGCCCACCAGCTCCGCTCCCGCTCCCCGGCCCACGGCTGCGCCGTCGCCGGTGGACGCCCACCCGGCCGGTCCGCACCGCCGGCGCCCCGTCGGCGCCCGCGGCCCCGCCCGCGCCCTCCTGGCCGCCGCTGCGCTCGCCGGCCTGCTGACGGCCGTGGTCGTGCCGCCGTCGACCGCCGCCACGCGCCTCGTCGTCGAGCCGACGCCGGCGCCCACGGCGTCGCCCACCGTCGCACCCACGCCGACGCCGACCCCGACGCCCACCGTCAGCCCCACCCCGAGCCCCACGGTCGACCCGACGATCGCGCCGACCGCCGAGCCCACCCCCGACGCGACGCCCCCGCCCGCTCCGGGCGCCGCGAACGACTGGGCCGAGGCCGCCCTGACCCCCGACGACGGCCTGCTGTTCGGCGCGTCGGTGGCGCGGGGCACCCACACGAGCGTCGACGCCGCCGTCTCCGCGTTCGAGGCCTCGGTCGGGCGCAAGCTCGACGTGCACCGCTGGTACAGCCTGTGGGACGAGCTTCCGTCGACGCCGCTCACCACGACCGTGCAGCGCGGCCGCACACCGCTGCTCTCGGTGTCCTCGAAGAAGATCGACGGCACCAAGATCTCCTGGTCCGCCGTCGCGAGCGGTGCGCACGACGCGCAGATCGTCCAGCACGCCGCGGCCGTCAAGGCCCTGCGGGTGCCGATGTACGTCTCGTTCCAGCACGAGCCCGACTACTCCCCCGGCTTCGGTGACGCCACGGCCTACCGCGCCGCGTTCCGGCACTACGTCGAGGTGTTCCGTGCACAGGGCGTGACCAACGCCGTGTGGACGTGGATCGTCACGCCGACCCCGTTCGCGCCGTACGCGACGGTCACGGCCGACGCGCTGTACCCCGGCGACGACGTCGTCGACCAGATCGCGCTCGACGCCTACAACTGGTTCGGGTGCGCCGCGAACGGCCAGACGGCGTGGTCGTCGATGTCCCGCACGGCGTCGGCGTTCCGGGCCTTCGGGCAGGCGCACGGCAAGGAGCTGATCATCGCCGAGTGGGGCTCGGTCGAGGACCCCGCGGTGCCGGGCCGCAAGGCCGCGTGGCTGCGCGAGTCGATGGCGACGCTCGCGTCGTGGCCCGAGGTCACGGCGGTCCTGTACTTCCACCACCACGGCAGCTGCTCGTGGTTCGTCGACTCGACGCCGAGCTCGCTCGAGGCGTTCGCGGACATCGCCGACGCGCCCACGGCGCACACCCGCCCGTCGGCGTTCCTGCAGGCGTCGACGACGCACGGGACGGCCCCGCTCGCGGTGACGTTCGACGCGTCGCGCTCGTCGGGCACGGGCGGCGGCGCCGGCGAGAACGTCGCGAGCTGGTCGCTGACCTACGGCGACGGGACCACCGACGGCGGCACCGGCGCACCGCCGGCGGCGCTCGCGCACGTGTTCACGCCGGGCGACCACACCGCGCGGCTCACCGTGACCGACACCGCGGGCGTCACGAGCACGGACTCGGTCGCGATCACGGCCGCGAAGCTCCCGACCGGGACGCTCGACCAGAAGGACGTCACGGACACGTCCGCGACGCTCTACGCGTGGGTCGACCTGCACGGGTACGCGGGCACCGTGCGCTTCGACTGGGGTCGCACGACCGAGTACCTCGGCGGCAGCTCGACCGTCGCCGTGCCGGCCGTCGCGTACGTCAAGACCGTGAGCCAGCCGGTCGTCGGGATCCCCGTCGGGTCGGCGTACCACTGGCGTGCGACGATCACCTCGCCCGCGGGCACGACGGTGCTGACCCGCTCGTTCGAGACCGCGGGTCCCCCGACGTCCTCGAACCAGTTCACGGCCGGCTCGACGTCCACGTCGACGACGTTCAAGGCGCAGGTGCACCCGCACCGGCTCACCACCACGGCGTGGATCGAGTGGGGCCCGACGACGGCGCTCGGCACGTCCTCGCCGGTCACGACGGTGCCGGGGCTGACCTACGAGAAGACGGTCGCGAGCAACCTCGTCACCGGCCTCGTCCCCCGCACGACCTACTACTACCGGGTCGTCGCGAAGAACGCGCTGGGCACGCTGTACGGACCGGTGCGCTCGTTCACGACGCCGCGCTGAGCGGGCGGGGTCGCGCCACGGCGGCCGGCCGGTCATGCCGGCCTCACCGGTAGGGCCGGTCGCGCCGGCCCCTCCGGCAGGGCTCGTCTCGCCGGTCGGCCCCGCACCCCGGCCGCGCGTCACGGCCGACGCCGGGCAGCCCCCTTCCCGGGGCGGCCCGGCGCCGAGTCCTCAGCGCGTGCGCAGCCGGCTCGCGGGCACGATCTCCGACGGCTGCGACGGGCTCGACCAGCGCAGCTGGATCGTCGCGTCGAGCCGGTCGTCGAAGAACTCGAGCCGGATCGGCACGGCCCTCCCCGCGGTCAGCGCGATCGTGCCGGTGTCGATGCGCGGGGCGTGCCGGTTCCATTGGTCGATGATCAGCCGGCCGTCGACCCACAGCCGCACGCCGTCGTCGCTCGTCGTCGCGAACGTGTACGTCTGCGTGTAGCGCGGCACGACCGACCCGGTCCACCGCACCGAGAACGTGTCCGCGCCGATGCCGGCGACCGGCGCGGCGGCGAGCCAGCGGAAGTCGACGCCCGGGTCGACGCGCGTGACCGTGGCGCCCGTGAGGTCGGCGTTGTCGAAGTACGTCCCGAGCAGCCCGGTCTGCTCCGTCGTGGCCCGGAGCGTCGCCGTCAGGGTCGCCGCCGTCGCGGGCGTGGTCCACACGCGGTCGGCCGCGGTCGAGCCGTCCGACCAGCGGTCGAGCACGTACGGCACGCCCTGCGCGTCGGTCTGCGCGGGCACCCCGAGCCGCAGGTCGAAGCCCGCCCACGACGTCAGGGTCGTCGGGCCCGTCACGGTCTGGCCGTTGACAGTGAGCGTCCGCCCGGCCGGCGACGTCGCGAGCGTCACGGCGACCTTCCGCGGCTGCAGGTCGCGCGTGACGGTCGTCGTCACGCCCTGCGAGTCCGTCGCGGTCAGGCTGACCCGCAGGTAGCTCGTGGCGGCCGCCGCGAGGTCCTCCGGCCCGGGGGCGACGAACGTGAGCTCGTTGCCCGGCGCGGGCGCGAGGAACGGGTGCGTGTGCTGGTCGTGCACCCGCACCACCGACCAGCTCAGGCGCGTCCCGGGCAGCGAGCCGTCCTGGGCGTCGGTCGCCGAGCCGCTGAGCCGCACGGTGCTGCCGACCGCGAACGTCGCGCCCGCCGCTGGGGAGGTCATCGTCACCGTGGGTGCGGTGTTGCCGGAGCTGATCCGCACCGTCACGGGCGTGGACGTCGCCCCCGCGGCGTCCCGGACCCGCAGCGTCGCCGTCCACGTGCCCGCCGCGTACGTGTGCTGGACCGTCGGGCTCGTCGTCGTCGCGTCGGGCGTGCCGTCGCCGAACGCCCACAGGTATGTGAGCGCGCCGCCGTCGGGGTCGCTGCTGCGCGAGCCGTCGAGCGTCGTCACGAGGGGCGCCGCGCCGGTCGCCGGGGACGCCGAGACGACCGCCGTCGGCACCCGGTTCGCGGTGCCGGTGTACGCGATCCGGCGGATCTCGCCGCCGTTCGCATACGTCGTGTAGTACAGCGCCTGGCTGCCGGCGTGCGGCCCGAACTCGAGGTGCACCGCGCCGCCGAGCCCCGTCGCGAGGTCCGTGCGTGTCCCGCCGACGAGCATCATGATCTTGCCGCACACGTAGTCGGCGAACAGGTACGCCGAGTCGTACGCGGCCGGCCACGCACCGTTCGGCACGAACGCCCCGCCGGTGATCGAGCCGCAGCCCGTCGGACGCCCGTAGTCGTGGATCGGGTTCGTCATCCCCGCGGGGAGCGGCCCGCCGCAGTTCGTCGTCGAGCCCGTCTGCGCGCAGTGCCCCTCGCGCACCGGCCACCCGTAGTCGGCCCCCGCGGTCCCGAGGTCGATCTCCTCCCACGCGTTCTGGCCGACGTCGTTGACGTGGAAGACGGTCCCCGCCGCGTCGGGGTCGAACGCGAAGCGGAACGGGTTGCGCAGGCCCCACGCGAACGTCTCCTGGCAGATGCTCCCCGCGGGCGCCGGGCCGAGGCGGCAGCTCGCGGTCCCCGCCCCCAGGAACGGGTTGCCGGGCGCGGGGGCGCCGGTCGTGCGGTCGACGCGCACGATCTTGCCGAGCAGCACGTTGCGGTCCCGCGACGCGTCGTTGTTGCCGCCGCAGCCGCTGTCGCCCTTGTAGTCGCACCCGCCGTCGCCGACCGAGACGTACAGGAAGCCGTCCTTGCCGACGTGCACGTCGCCGGCGTTGTGGTTGCCCGCCGGCGAGTAGATGCCGTCGAGCAGGATCCGCTCGCTCGCGGGGTCCACCGTGTTGTCGTCCCGGAGCACGAAGCGCGAGACCCGGTTCACCGGCGCCCCGGCCGGGTTCGCACCCTGGCTCGACGGGCACGTCGAGCTCGTGCGGGCCGTGTAGTACAGGTAGATCGCGCGCGTCGCCGGGTCCGGGTCGACCGCGACGCCGAGCAGCCCGCGCTCGCTGTTCGTGCAGATGCGGCCCGCCAGGTCGAGCGCCGGGGTCGTGAGCAGCTGGCCCGCCGCGGTGCGCACCCGCAGCCGCCCGGCCTGCTGCGTCACGAGCATCCGCCCGTCCGCGGTGAAGGCGATCGCCGTCGGGTTGTCGACGTCCGCGACGAGCGCGTCCGTGAACCCTGCGGGCACCGTGGCCGCGCTCGCCGGTGGCCCCGCCAGGGCCGTCAGCCCCGCCGCAACCAGTGCTCCCACCACGACCGGCACGACGCGCCGCATGCGGTTCATCGAGGCCCCCTCGTCTTCGTCGACGCCCTCCGAGGCTCCGAGCATGCACGCACGGGGCACCCGCAGCAACGCCTGGACGGGACGGGATCGGCAGCGGACCGTTTCAGCGGCGCGGGCGGCTCCCCCTACTTCGCCTCGGCGTAGCTCTCGACGACCGCGACCTGCAGCGCGAAGTCGACCGGGGTGTCCCCGAACAGCAGCCGGCCCGCCTCGGCCGCGGAGTCCCGCACCGCGGCGGCGACCTCGTCGGCCACGTCGGCCGGGCTGTGCACCATCACCTCGTCGTGCAGGAAGAACACGAGGTGCGGGCGCCCCTCGACCGCGCGCAGCCGCCGGCGCAGCGCGGCCATCCAGCACAGCGCCCACTCGGCGGCCGTGCCCTGGACCACGAAGTTGCGCGTGAACCTCCCCCAGTCGCGCCCGCGACGGCGCGCCACCCGCACGTCCTCGGCGTCGGCGCCCTCGGCCGCGGCGGCCTGGAGCTCCGCCTGGCGCGCGGCGTCCGGTCGCGGCGACGAGCGCCCGAGCCACGTCGAGACGACCTCGCCGCGCTCGCCCGCCCGCGCCGCCGCCTCGACGAGCCCGACGGCCCGCGGGTACGCGCGCGTGAGCTGCGGCATCACGACCGCGCTGGCCCCGGTCGTCGCGCCGTAGATCGCGCCGAGCATCGCGTACTTCGCCTGCTCCCGGGTCTCCACGATGCCCGCGTCGACGATGCCGCGGTAGAGGTCCGACTGGCGCCCGGCCGCCGCCATCGCCGCGTCGCCCGACATCGCCGCGAGCACGCGGGGCTCGAGCTGGGCCGCGTCGGCGACCACGAGCCGCCAACCGGGGTCGGCGCGCACCGCTCCCCGGATCACCGCGGGGAGCTGCAGCGCGCCCCCGCCGCTCGTCGCCCAGCGCCCGGTCACGACGCCGCCGGGCACGTAGTCGGGGCGGAACCGGCCGTCGTGCACCCAGGCGTCCATCCACGCCCAGCCGTTCGCGCTGAGGAGCCGCGCGAGCTTCTTGTACTCGAGCAGCGGCGCCGTGACCGGGTGGTCGAGGGCGCGGATCTCGTACGTGCGGGTCGACGTCACGTCGAGCCCCGCGGAGCGCAGCCCGCGCAGCAGGTCCGGCTGCGAGTCGAGGTTGAGCGACGGCTGCCCGAGCAACCCGCGCACCTCGGCGGCGAGCGCCTCGACCCGGGCCGGCCGTCCGCCGCCGGACGGTCGCTCCCCGAGCAGCCGGGTGAGCAGCGCGTCGTGCTCGCGGACGTCCCACGGCATGCCGTCGTGGCGCATCTCGGCGGCGATGAGCGCCCCCGTCGACTCGGCGGCGAGGAGCAGCCGCAGCCGGCCGGGCTCGTCGGCGCCCGCGACGGCCGCGAGCTGGCGGCGCAGCTCGTCGAGCACGTCGAGCGGCTCGTCGTCGTGCGCCCGGGGGTCGTCGAACAGGCTCACCTCGACGGCCCGCGGGGCCCGCGGGCTCGCCTGCGGGAGGCCGTCCCACGGTCCGGGCGGCGCGAGCGCGAGGGCCGAGCCGGCGCTCAGCACGCTGCCGCGCAGGATCGCGTGGCAGAGCCGCAGGTCGTGGCAGCGCTCGACCCGGACCCCCGCGTCGAGCAGCGGCGGGTAGCGGCGTGACGTGTCGTCCCACACCCAGCGCGGCGGCTGCGCGGCACGCTCGCGCTCCGCGACGGCGGCGGGGACGTCGGCTGCGGCGACCGGGACCGTTGCGCCAGGTTCGCCGTCGTCCGTGACCTCGTGCAGCACGAGCGCTCCCCGGCGCACCGGGTCGTCGGTCAGCAGGACGAAGGGCACGGTCCATCATCGCGGCCGGCGCCCACACCGCGGTGCGGCCGCTCCTCCCGCCCGGTCACCCGACCCGCCGACGGCTGTTCGCACCCCGGACCGCCCGGCGTCACGCGGTCTCCACCCGCGTCGGCCACGCTCGCCGACCATGCGCCCCCACCTCGTGGCCCTCACCGCCGCCGCCCTCGTCCTCACCTCCGCGACCGCGGCGTCCGCCGAGCGGGGCGCACCCGGCCCGACGACGCCGTCGACCGACGTCCCGCGCGTCGTCACCGCGACGACCGAGACCCCCGCGCTGTTCGACGACGAGGCCGGCGGCGAGGCAGACGCCGACGACCCGGCGATCTGGGTCGACCCGCGCGACGCGGCGGCGAGCCTCGTGATCGGCACCGCCAAGACCGGGGGCCTGCGCGTCTACGACCTCGCGGGCCGCGAGCTCCAGTCGGTCGCCGCCCCGCCCGCGCCCGGGCCGGACGCCGCGCCCGGGCGGTTCAACAACGTCGACGTCGTGCTCGGCATGAAGCTCGACGGCCGGAAGGTCGACGTCGCGGTCGTCACCGACCGGGGCCGCGACCGCCTGCGGTTCTACGCGATCGACCCCACGGCCGTCGCCGCCGGCCGGGCGCCCCTGCGCGACGTCACCGCGGCCGACGTGCCGCTGCTGTTCTCCGCCGACGAGGCCGCGGTCGACGAGCAGGCGACCGGTTACGGCCTCGCGACGTACTCCGACGACGGCCGCCACTACGCCGTCGTGAGCCGGCGCAGCACGAGCGACCTCGGCCTGGTCCAGCTCCACTCCGCGCGGGGGCGGCTGAGCTACGCGGTCGAGGACACGCTCACGCTGCCGTCGACGTTCACGCTGCCCGACGAGACGTCGTGGAGCCCGTGCGTCGAGCCCGGCGAGGGCCCGCAGGTCGAGGGCATGGTGGTCGACACGGCCGCCCGCGTCCTGTACGCCGCGCAGGAGGACGTCGGGCTCTGGGCGCTGCGGCTCGACGTGGACCGCGAGGAGTTCCGCACCGGCCCGCGCGACCAGCGGCTGGTCGAGACCGTCGCTGAGTACGGGGTGCCGGCGACCTTCGACCCCGCGACGGAGGAGTGCGTCGTCGGCGACGAGGACCCCGGCTTCGGGGGCCGCATCCGCGCCGACGTCGAAGGGCTGACGATCTACCCGACGGGCCGGCGCGACGGGTACCTGCTCGTGTCGAGCCAGGGCGACAACCGGTTCTACGCCTACGACCGCCGCACGACCGAGCCGGTCGGCAGCTTCGTCGTCGGGGACGGCCCGACGGTCGACGGCGCCGAGCACTCGGACGGCGCCGCTGCGGTGAACGCGTCCCTGCCCGGCTACCCGCAGGGCCTGCTCGTGGTGCACGACGGCGAGAACGGTCCCGCCGAGCTCGACGCCGACGGCGAGGCGCGGCCGAACGCGAACTTCAAGTACGTCGACTGGCGCGCGCTCGGGCTCCCGGGCCGCTGACCCGGCCGACGACCGGCCGACGACGGGCGCACCTCCGGCGAGGTGCGCCCGTCGTCATGCTCGCCCGACCAGCACCGGCCCCGGTGCGGCCGCCGCCGCGGTCACCGACCCGCCGTCGCGAGCGGCCGCCGCGACCCGTACGTCCGCACGGCGTCCCGGAAGAACGCCGCGGCGTCCTCCCGCGCGGCCGCGACCGCAGCGGGCTCGCGCCGCACCGACATCCAGTCCTCGTGCCGCAGCTCGCGCTCGACGAGCGTGCGGATCGGCCCCGGGACCGCCCCGACGCCCAGCTCGCGCGTCGTCGCCTTGAGCGCCACGAGGTCCTCGACCGCGCGCACGACGGGTGACGCGAGCCGCACCTGCGCGACGAGGTCCTGCAGGCGCATCGGCGGTACGGCGGACGCCGGGTGCTCGCGCAGCCACAGCACCGCGAGCGCGGGCCGCAGCGCGTAGAACAGCTTCTTGAGCGGGATGCGCCCGTCGTCGGTCAGGAACCGCGCCCACTGCGTCTGCCCGAGGTGCGCGTAGTGCGTCGCGACGCGCGCCCGGTCCGCGACCCGGTCGCACAGCGCCAGCAGGTCCGTCCGGAACGCCTCGTCGCCGCGGTAGACGAGCGGGGACCCCGCCCACTCGGGCACGGTCGCGTTCCCGCGCACGAGCAGCTGGACGGCCTTGCGCAGGTCCCACCCGTTGACGTCGAGCACGCCGTCGGGCGCGGACTCCAGCACGTCGCGGACGTCCCACGGGCTCAGGTAGTCCTCGTCGCTGCGGACGTAGACGAACCGGCAGTCGTAGTCGCTGTCGGGCGACGGGAAGCCCCACGCGCGGCTCCCGCTCTCGACCGCGAGCGGGATCGCCACACCGTGCCGCGCGACCATGGCGTCGAGCAGCGCGTCGACGCGCACGACGGCGTCGGGGGCGAAGGTGTCGGGGAGCTGGCGCACGCGGCGACGGTAGCGGCGCCGGCGGTTCGCGGCCGCAGCATTTTTGCGGGGTGCCGGGCGCCGCGACGCACGCAGCCGCCCCCGCCGGTGACGGCGGGAGCGGCTGCGGGTACGACGGGCAGCGGGTGCTGCGGGGGGTGCTGACGAGGTCAGCGGGCGACCATCGCCGCCCAGGTCAGGCGCCCGACGATGCCGTCGGCGACCAGGCCGTGCGCCTTCTGCCACGCGCGGACCGCGGCCTGCGTGCGGGGACCGAAGCGCCCGTCCGGGTTCGCGCCGACGATCCGCTGGATCACGGAGACGGAGGAGCCGACCGCACCGCGCGAGATGCCACGGGCGATCTGCGCCGCCGGGATCGACGTCGCAGCCGCCGGGGCGGAACCCGTCCCGCCGTTGGCGACGTCGACGATCGCGGCCCACGTGAGCGGGCCGACGATGCCGTCGGGCACGAGGCCGTGGGCACGCTGGAACGCGATCACCGCGGCGCGGGTCGCGGCACCGAAGCGGCCGTCCGCCTCGACGCCGACGACGCGCTGGATGATCGCGACCGACTCGCCGACCGCACCGCGACGCAGGCCGGCGCGGACGACGGAGGCCGGGATGGCGTCCGGGGACAGGACCGGTGCGGCGGGGGCGGCGGCCGGCGGGGCGGCAGGGGCGGCCGGGGCGCCGGTCGCGACGACGTCCCAGGCGTAGTCCAGGGCACTCCAGCCGGCACCGCGCTCGACGACGACGCGGATCGTGTGGCGACCCACCGACAGGCCGGTGACCTCGAACGTGCTGCCCTCGACCATGACAGGCGACGCCGACTGGGCCTCGGGGTGCAGGTCGACGACGTACCCGAGCACGAACTCGCCCGGGTCGACCGCGACGGAGAACCGCGCGGTCGTCGAGGTGGTCGACGCGGCCGGCGTCTCGAGCCACGAGATGACGGGGTCCACGGCGTCGGCGACGACGACCGTGAGCGTGCCGATGCCGGAACGCTCGTCCTGGCCGTTCGCGCCGGGCGTCAGCGCGGAGGCCTGGAACTCGACGGTGTGCGTGCCGCCCTGCCAGGGCGACATCGTCAGGACGTGCGTGGTCTCGTCGTAGTCGGCCTCGAGCTCGAGGGGCCAGCCCCACGCGTCGATGGACTCGATCGCGCCGGTGCCCGGGAGCACGTGGTCGTCGAGGTCGACCTCGACGGTCTCGCCGGCGGTCAGCTCGACGGTCGCGTCGACGGCGGTCGGTGCGACGACCTCGACGTCCGCGGGCGCCTCCTCGACGGGGACCTCGTCCACGGGCGCCTCGACGACGGGCTCCTCCGTGGGGGCGTCCACGACGGGCTCGTCCACCGGGGCGTCCACGACGGGCTCGTCCACCGGGGCGTCCACGACGGGTGCCTCGTCCGCGGGAGCCTGGTCCGTGGGGGCCTCCTCGCTCGGCACCTCCGCGACGGGGCTGTCCGTGACGGGCGTCTCCTCGGCCGGCGCGTCGGGAGCCGCGGGCGCCTCGACGCCTGACTCGACCGGACCGTCGACGGGCGCAGCGACGGCCGCGCCGACGCTCCCTGCGGTCAGGACGGTCGCGACGACGCCCGCAGCGACGAGTCGCCGGGCTCGGGGAGCAGACAAGCGTGCAGACATACGAGCGCCTTCCGATACGGACCGCCCCGAGCGGGACGGCCTCCGCCTCCCTATCGGTCACCACCACCACGGCAATCGCCTTCGGCCGCGGCAGAACCTGGACGGACGTCCGACACCGCTGCGGTGGAGCGTCGACCGGCCGGTGCCTAGCCTCGGGAGGATGACGAAGCCGATCCGCCGCACCGCCCACGTCGCGCTCGACCACACGCTCGGCGCGACCCTCCTCACCGCCCCGCACCTGCTCGGGCTCAGCACCCGTGCCCGGGTCTTCTTCGGCGCGTTCGGCGCCGTCACCGTCGCGGTCAACGCCGTCACCGACAGCCCGATCGCGGTGCGCCGGCTGCTGTCGTTCCGCACGCACCGCGCGATCGACCTCGCCGCCGACCCGCTGTACCTCGCGCTGCCGCTGCTGACCGGCATCGCGAAGGAGCCGCGGGCGCGGGCGCTCTGGCTCGGCTCCGCGGCGCTGCTCGCGGCGGCGGTCGCGCTGACGGACTGGGACGCACCGGCCGACAGCTGACCGCACCCGCCGCACCGCCGCCGCCGGATCGCCGCCGCCGGACCGCAGCACCGACGCGCGCCGCTACGCTCGCCGGATGATCGGACGCGTCGACGAGGTCGTCATCGACTGTGCGGACCCCGGGCCGCTCGCACGGTTCTGGGCCGAGGTGCTCGGCGGAGAGCACCGGGTGCGCGACGAGGACTGGCACACCCTGCGCTCCCCCGGCTCGCCGGACCTCGCGTTCCAGCGGGTCCCCGAGGGCAAGACGGTCAAGAACCGCCTGCACCTCGACGTGCTGGTCGACGACATCGAGGCGGCGACCGCCCAGGCCGAGGCGCTCGGCGCCACGCGCCAGGGCGACGTGCACCACGACGTCGCCGGGTCCTTCCAGGTGCTGCTGGACCCCGAGGGCAACGAGTGGTGCGTGGTCCGCTCGGCGACCTGACGCCGGGGCGGTGCCGCCGCTCAGGAGCCCGGGCGCAGGTCCCGGAAGAACGCCCGGACGTCGTCGACCAGCAGGTCCGGCGCCTCCATCGCCGCGAAGTGCCCGCCGCGGTCCAGCTCCGTCCACCGCACGACGTGGTTCTGCTGCTCGGCGATCGGGCGCAGCGTGAGGTCGCCCGGGAACAGCGCGACCGCGGTCGGCACCCCGGAGCTCGTCAGCTCGGCGCCCCAGCTCTCCGACTCGCGGTACAGCCGCGCGGACGAGCCGATCGTCCCGGTGAACCAGTACACGCTCACGTCGGTGAGTAGCGCGTCGCGGTCGACGGCGTCGTCGGGCCGCTCGATGCCGGGGTTGGTGTAGGTCGCGAACACGTCGACGAGCCACGCGAGCAGGCCCGCGGGCGAGTCCGTCAGCGCCGGCGCGAGGGTCTGCGGCCGGGTGCTCTGGATCGCGGCGTACCCGCCGTGGGCCTCCCACCCGCCGAGCCCCGCGAGCCGCGCCTGGTCGCCCTCGGACCAGCCGCTGCTGTCGACGTCCCACCCGGGCAGCGTCATGAGCGCGTTCACGTGCACGCCGACGACGTGCTCGGTGGCGATGCGTCCGACCTGCGGGCCGACGACCGACCCGACGTCGCCGCCCTGCGTGCCGTACCGGTCGTACCCGAGCCGGCGCATGAGCTCCGCGACCACCTCGGCGTACCGGTCCGTCGAGCCCTTCCCCGCGGCGGGCGTCGGCCCCGAGAACGCGAACCCGGGCAGCGACGGGATCACGAGGTGGAACGCGTCGGTGGGGTCGCCGCCGTGCGCGCGCGGGTCGCTGAGCGGCCCGATGACGTCGAGGAACTCGACGACCGAGCCGGGCCAGCCGTGCACGAGGACGAGCGGCAGCGCGTCGGGCTCGGGCGAGCGCACGTGCAGGAAGTGCACGGGCTGCCCGTCGACGTCCGTCACGTGCTGCGGGTACGCGTTGAGCCGGGCCTCCTGCTTGCGCCAGTCGTACCCGGTGCGCCAGTGCTCGGCGAGCTCGCGGACGTAGTCGGTCGGGACGCCGTACGTCCACCCGACGTCGGGCAGCTCGTGGGGCCAGCGGGTGCGCGCGAGGCGCTCGTGCAGGTCGTCCAGATCGGCCTGCGGCACGTCGATGCGGAACGGGCGGATGCTCTCGTCGGTCGTCATGGTTCGTGCTAGGGAGAGCAGCGGCCAGGTCCTGACCTGTACCCGGGGGCTGCCCGGAGGGGCAGCGCGGGGCGCCGCGGTACGTGCGCGCGCCTGGCGGACGTCGATGTCCAGCGGACGTGGGCGCGGGCGTCGCCGTCGGGCGAGGGGGGCGCGCCGGCTTCTCCCCGACAGAGCACCGGCCCCGTGCGGCTCGGGGCTGCACGGGGCCGGCGATGCGCGCCCGGCCGAGGGGGGACCGGTCGGTGCGCGGGACCTGTTCTCCGCACGCTACCTCGCGCGGTGCCCGACGACGAGAGGCCGGACGGGCACCGTCGTCGCGCACGCTCACCGGCGGACGGGTGGACCGGCCGCGACCCGCGCCGCCATCTCCCGCGCAGGCCACGCGCCGCCGTCCCGATACCCGAACCGCCACGGGTGCACGGCCTCGACCCACCACGTCGCACCCGCCGCGGCGTGCGCCCGGACCTCGTCGCCCGCCGCCGGGTCGCCAGGGTCGGTCTCGCCGGGCACCGCCACGTCGAACGGCGCGTCGACGACCCGGTGCCGGGCGACGAACGCGGTCACGTCCGCGGTGTCGGTCACGGTCCACCCCGCGTCGACCCGCATCGGCAGGACCCCGTCCCACCGGGCCGCGCGCCGGAACGGCCGCCCGCCCGGCCACGTGCCGCCGACCCACACCGGGACGCGCGGGCGCTGCACCGGCGGCGGGTGCGCCAGCCCGCCCCAGTCGTCGCCGGCGACCCGGTAGTGCGCGCCCTCGTGCCGCACGACCTCGCCCGTCCACAGCCGGGTCAGCAGCTCGAGGTGCTCGTCGAGCATGTCGCCGCGCACGACCGCGTCGGGCTCCTCGCCGCAGTGGTCCCACTCGAACGGCATCGCCCCGGTGCCCACTCCGAGCGTGAACCGGCCCGACGCCAGGTGGTCCAGGGTCGTGACCTCGCGCGCGACCTTGACGGGCCGGCGCCGCGGCAACGGGGTCACCGCCGTGCCGAGCCGGATGCGGCTCGTCCGGGTCGCCGCGACCGCGAGCGCGATCCACGGGTCCACGACGTCGACGGGCCCGGGCGGGAACGCGAACAGGTGGTCCCAGAGGAAGAACCCGTCCCACCCGGCGGCCTCGGCGCTCGCCGCGAGGTCGCCGACGGCGAGCGCGGACAGCCCGACGCCGAAGTTGGGGATGCTCACGGCACACTGCACGGCGCGCTCCGCTCATCGACGTGCGCCCTACCGTGGCACGCCGGTCCGACACGTGCGCCCGCGGTCGACGCTCAGCGGGACGCCGTGTACTCCGTGAGGATCTCCTCGATCACCGCACGGGTCAGCGCCGCCGCGGCGGCGTCGGTCTCGAGCTCGTCCGCGTACACGAGCAGCGCCTTCCACAGCGCCCACCCGCGCCCACGGGCCCAGGTGCCGGGGTCGACGCCGAGCCGCTCCCGGTACGCGTCGCGGCTCTCGCCGGTGAACAGCGTCCACGCGATCGCCAGGTCGCACGCGGGGTCCCCGACGCCGCACGTGCCGAAGCCGATGACGGCCGAGAGCGCCCCGTCGCGCACGAGCAGGTTGCCGACCGCGACGTCCCCGTGGAACCACACCGGCGGGCCGTCCCACGTCGCGCGCAGCGCCGTCTCCCACACCTGCGTCGCGAGGTCGCCCGGGACGCGGTCGCCCAGCACCTCGATCATCTGCCGGGTCTGCTCGTCGTACGTCAGGAGCGGGCCGCCGCGGAACCAGTTGTGCAGCCCGGGCGCCGGCCCACCCGCGGCGTCGGCCCCGCGCAGCGCGACCAGGAAGTTGGCCAGGTCCTCGGCGAACGCGGTGAGGTCGCCCACGGTGTCGAGGCCGGCGCGCTCCCCCTCGATCCACCCGTACACCGACCACGGGAAGCGGAACCCCTCGCCGGGCTCGCCCTTCGCCAGCGGCACGGGAATCGGCAGCGGGAGCTGCGGCGCGAGCACCGGGAGCCACCGGTGCTCCTTGTCGACGGCGCGCGCGTACTCCGCGGCGGTGGGCAGCCGCACGGTCATGCGGTCCCCGAGCCGGAAGGTCTGGTTGTCCCAGCCGCCGGTCTCGACGGGCCGCACGGGCAGGTCGGCCCACTGCGGGAGCTGCCGGGCGACGAGCCGCCGCACGACGTCCACGTCGACGAGCCGCCGGTCCGGCCCATGGACGGTCGCCGCGTCGTCCTGCCCGGGGGCGGCCGTCCCGTCGCCCTGCCCGGGGCCGAACGCATCGCCGTCCTGCCCGGGGACGCTCGCCCTGTCGTCGTCCTGCGCGGTGCTCGTCCGGGTGCGCACGCCGGCGCCGGTGTCGGGAGTCACCTGTCCAACGTCGCGCCCGCACGTCCCGGGCGACAACCGTTTATCCGCGCGTCAGAGGTCCGCGGGGTTCACCAGGAAGTCGGCGGCGTCCGCGATCTCCCCGCCGACGGCCGCGTGCAGCGCCCGCGCGACGGCCTGGACCTGCGGCATCGCCCGCCCGCGCGCGACGCGGTGCTCGAACGACGGCCGCTCGAGCTCGAGCTCCTCGATGTCGGTCGGCTCCCACCGCACGCGGTAGGCCACGGCGCCGGCCTTCGCCCACGGCAGCTCGCGCAGCAGGGGCGGCAGGACCTCCTCGCCGTGCACCTCGATCGCGAGCAGCCCGTCGACGCCGAGGTCGACGAGCGCGCCGTACCCGGTCTGCGGCGGGGGCTCGGCGAGCATCGCGCGGTCGTAGGCCTCGGCCTCGGCGTGCAGGCGGCGGCGCAGGTCCTCGTCCTCGATGCCGTGGCGCTCGAGCGCGTCGCGCAGCCCGGCACCACCCCGCTCGGGGACGCCGAGCGCCGCGAGCCCGGGGCGTGCGTGGCGCCCGGCGTCGGGCGCGGGCCCGGTCCACGGCACGCCGTCCATCGCGAGCCGCGCCCGGGGCAGGACCTGCTGGACGACGGCGAGGGTCTCGTCGGGCTCGAGCCACCCGCGCGTGTAGACGGTCAGGTCGATCGCGGCGTCGATGTCGGGCGTGAGCACCGTGCCGCGCTCCCCGGTGCGGACCGCGCCGCCGAGACGCCGGGCGACGGCCACGAGCCAGAGCAGCACGCGCTCCTCCTCGCGGACCGGCACCGCGTCCGGGAACGCGCGCTTGAGCCCCTCGCGGTCGCCGCCGGGGTACGGGCGCTCGCCGCGCTCGCGCGGGCACGCGGCGTCGTAGACCACGGCGGTCGCCGCGGGCAGCCCGAGGCTCAGCGCCTCGCCGGGCTGGACCGCGTAGGGGCCGGTGAGGGTCGAGAGCCGCGAGACGCGCAGCACGCCAGGTGTCGGCCCGGTCCCCCGCGCGCCGCGGGCCCCCGGAGCACGCTGCTGCAGGACGCCCGGCCGGGTCTCCCACCGCGCGGCCGGGAACCGGGACACCGCGAGGACCTCGACCTCGTCGGGCCCGATGCCCGCGGGCAGGGCGAGCAGGTGCCGGGTCCGCAGCCCGGGGTCGTCGAGCGGCAGGCGCGGGAGCGCCGGGTCCACGCCGGCCACGTCAGACGTCCGTGCGGTGGAAGCTCTGCCAGGACCGCGACGCCGTCGGGCCGCGCTGCCCCTGGTACCGGGAGCCGTAGCGCTCGGAACCGTACGGGAACTCCGACGCCGAGGACAGCCGGAAGAAGCACAGCTGACCGATCTTCATGCCGGGCCACAGCAGGATCGGCAGGGTCGCGACGTTCGAGAGCTCGAGCGTGACGTGCCCCGAGAACCCGGGGTCGATGAACCCGGCGGTCGAGTGCGTGAGCAGGCCGAGGCGGCCGAGCGAGGACTTGCCCTCGAGGCGGGCCGCGACGTCGTCGGGCAGCGTCACGGCCTCGTACGTCGAGCCGAGCACGAACTCGCCGGGGTGCAGCACGAACGGCTCGGACCCCTCGACCTCGACGAGGCGCGTGAGGTCCGGCTGGTCGGCCGCGGGGTCGATGAACGGGTACTTGTGGTTGTCGAAGAGCCGGAAGAACCGGTCGAGCCGCACGTCGATGCTCGACGGCTGGATCATCGCGGGCTCGTACGGGTCGAGCACGACCCGGCCCGACTCGAGCTCGGCGCGGATGTCACGATCGGAGAGCAGCACGGGGTCACGGTAACGGTCGCGCGAGGCCCCGTGCCGGGACCGACCACCGTCCGGCGGCCCCCCGCACCGGTGATCGCCCGGACGCGCGTCCAGCAGCCCGCGGGAGGCCACCGCGACGTCACCCGGGAACGCGCTCACCCGGCCGTTCCCCCGCGCAGGGGCTGCGGCTATGCTTCCTCCCGTGAGGTCGCATGGGAGCGCTCTCGCACCGACGTCCCACCGGTCCCGACCGACCACCGCGAAGCCGCGGCGAGCACCCGGGGACGGCGTGACACACCCAGCACCCGAGAGGCGCCTGCATGCGTTACGGCCACTTCGACGACGAGTCCCGTGAGTACGTCATCACGACCCCGCACACGCCCTACCCGTGGATCAACTACCTCGGGTCGGAGCAGTTCTTCTCGCTCCTGTCGCACCAGTCGGGCGGGTACTCGTTCTACCGCGACGCCAAGATGCGGCGCCTCACGCGCTACCGCTACAACAACATCCCCACGGACGCCGGCGGCCGCTACTTCTACGTCAACGACGGCGGCGACGTGTGGACCCCGTCGTGGATGCCGGTCAAGGCCGAGCTCGACCACTTCGAGGCCCGCCACGGCCTGGGCTACTCGACCATCACGGGTGAGCGCAACGGCCTGTCGGTCAAGACGCTGTTCTTCGTGCCCCTGGGCGAGAACGCCGAGGTCCAGAAGGTCACGCTGACCAACACCTCGGGCGCCGCCAAGACCGTCTCGCTGTTCTCGTTCGTCGAGTTCTGCCTGTGGAACGCCCAGGACGACCAGACGAACTACCAGCGCAACCTGTCGATCGGCGAGGTCGAGGTCGAGGCCGACGGCCCGACGGGCACCGCGATCTACCACAAGACCGAGTACCGCGAGCGCCGCGACCACTACGCCGTGTACGGCGTCAACGCGCGGGCCACGGGCTTCGACACCGACCGCGACACCTTCGTCGGCGCCTACAACGGGCTCGGCGAGGCGGCCGTGCCGTTCGCCGGGAAGTCCGAGAACTCGGTGGCCTCGGGCTGGTACCCGATCGGCTCGCACTCGCTCGAGGTCACGCTCGAGCCGGGCGCCTCGACGTCCTACACGTTCGTGCTCGGGTACCTCGAGAACCCGCAGGACGAGAAGTGGGCCGACGACGACCTGCAGGTCGTCAACAAGACGGGCGCGCACGAGCTGCTCGCCCGGTTCGCGACCGAGGAGCAGACGGACGCCGCGTTCGAGGCGCTCCGCGCGCACTGGACGACGCTGCTGTCCGGCTACTCGGTGTCCAGCCCCGACGAGAAGCTCGACCGCATGGTCAACGTGTGGAACCAGTACCAGTGCATGGTCACGTTCAACATGTCGCGCTCGGCGTCGTACTTCGAGACCGGGATCGGCCGCGGGATGGGCTTCCGCGACTCCAACCAGGACCTCCTCGGGTTCGTGCACCTCATCCCCGAGCGCGCCCGCGAGCGCATCCTCGACATCGCCGCGACGCAGTTCCCCGACGGGTCGGCGTACCACCAGTACCAGCCGCTCACGAAGCGCGGGAACAACGACATCGGCTCGGGCTTCAACGACGACCCGCTGTGGCTCATCGCCGGCGTGGCCGCGTACATCAAGGAGTCGGGCGACTTCTCGATCCTCGACGAGCAGGTCCCGTTCGACAACGACGAGTCGCTCGCCGAGTCGCTGTTCGAGCACCTGACGCGCTCGTTCCGGTTCACGGTCGACAACCGCGGCCCGCACGGCCTGCCGCTCATCGGGCGCGCCGACTGGAACGACTGCCTCAACCTCAACTGCTTCTCTACCGAGCCGGGCGAGTCGTTCCAGACGACGGAGAACCAGGCCGGCGGCGTCGCGGAGTCCGTGTTCATCGCCGCCCAGTTCGTCCTCTACGGCGCCGAGTACGCCGAGCTCGCCGAGCGCCGCGGCCTGACCGACGTCGCCGCCGAGGCGCGTGCCGCGGTCGAGGAGATGCGGGCCGCGGTCCTGTCCCACGGCTGGGACGGCGAGTGGTTCCTGCGCGCGTACGACTTCTACGGCAACAAGATCGGCACGGACTCCAAGCCCGAGGGCAAGATCTGGATCGAGCCGCAGGGCTTCGCCGTCATGGCGGGCATCGGCGTCGAGGGCACGGACCCCACCACGCCCGAGGCCAAGGGCAGCCCGGCGATCAAGGCGCTCGACGCGGTCAACGAGCACCTCGCGACCGACCACGGCATGGTCCTGCAGCACCCCGCGTACACGAGCTACCAGATCGAGCTGGGCGAGGTCTCCACGTACCCGCCCGGGTACAAGGAGAACGGTGGCATCTTCTGCCACAACAACCCGTGGGTCATCATCGGCGAGACGGTCGTGGGTCGCGGCGCGCAGGCGTTCGACTACTACAAGCGGATCACGCCGGCGTACCGCGAGGACATCTCCGACGTGCACAAGCTCGAGCCGTACGTGTACGCGCAGATGATCGCGGGCAAGGAGGCCGTCCGCCACGGTGAGGCCAAGAACTCGTGGCTCACCGGCACCGCCGCGTGGAACTTCGTGGCGGTGAGCCAGTACCTGCTCGGGGTCCGCCCCGGCTACGACGGGCTCGTCGTCGACCCGCAGATCGGGCCCGACGTCCCGGAGTTCACCGTGACCCGCTCGGCGCGCGGCGCGACGTACGAGATCCACGTGACGAACTCCGGCACGCCCGGCGCCCGCGGCACGCTCGTCGTGGACGGCACGCCCGTCGAGGGCAACACCGTCCCCTACGCCCCGGCCGGGTCCACCGTCCGGGTCGAGGTCACCGTCTGACCCCCCGGGGTCGCTCGACGGTGCTTCTGGAGGACACTGCGACGATGCGGTACGGCTACTTCGACGACGACGCGTGCGAGTACGTCCTCACGCGCCCCGACACGCCGCGGTCCTGGAGCAACTACCTGGGGTCGCGGCTCTACGGGGGCATCGTCACGCAGAACGCGGGCGGCTTCTCGTTCTTCCGGTCGGGAGGGACGGGCCGGCTCCTGCGGATGCGCTTCAACGGCGTGCCGCAGGACGAGCCGGGCCGCTTCGTGTACCTGCGCGACGACGCCGACGGGGCCTTCTGGTCGGCGTCGTGGCAGCCGGTCGGCACGCCGCTCGAGGGGCCCGAGCCGTACGTCGCCCGCGTGCGGCACGGGCTCGGGTACTCGGTGTTCGAGTCCGACCACCGCGACATCCACACCGAGATGACGACGTTCGTCCCGCAGGGCCAGGCGTTCGAGCACTGGTCCGTCGAGGTGACGAACACGGGGACAACGCCGCGCACGATCTCGCTGTTCTCGTACGCCGAGCTGGCGAACGAGTGGAGCCACCAGCAGGACCTGCTGAACCTCCAGTACAGCCAGTACGTCGTGCGCGCGTCGTACTCCGACGGCTTCATCCACCGCCTGAACTCGACGCGCGACGTGTTCAGCGAGTGCTGGTTCACGGTCACGGGCGCGGACGTCGTGTCGTTCGACACCGACCGCGACCTGTTCCTGGGCCCGTACCGGACGCCGCGGGACCCGGTCGCGGTCGAGCGGGGCACGTGCTCGGGCAGCGAGACGGTCGGGGACAACGCGTGCGCCTCGCTGCACGTGCGCGTCGAGCTCGCGCCGGGCGAGACCCGCCACGTCGTCTACACCCTCGGCGTCGGCTCGCCCGACGCCGAGTGGGGCGACGGCACGGTGACGGTGCGGCCCGGGCGCGACTCGGTGGCAGAGTTCGCGACGCCCGAGCGGATCGCCACCGAGCTCGCCGCGATCCGCTCGGAGTGGGCCGGGCACCTCGCGCCGCTGCAGGTCAGCACGCCCGACCCGCAGCTGGACTCGATGGTCAACGTCTGGCACGCCTACCAGACGCACATGACGTTCAACTGGTCGCGCGGGGTGTCGCTCATCGAGACCGGCGGGCGCGACGGCCTCGGCTACCGCGACACCGCGCAGGACATCCTCTCGGTCGTCCACTCGATCCCCGAGGCCGCCCGCGAGCGCCTCGACCTGCTGCTCACCGGCCAGACGGCCGAGGGCGGCGCGCTCCCGCTGATCAAGCCGCTCACGCACACCCCCGGCAAGGAGCCGACGCCGGCGCTCGAGGACTACCGCAGCGACGACGCCCTGTGGCTCCCGCTCTCGGTCGCGGCGCTCGTCGACGAGACCGGCGACGCGACCTACCTCGACACGGTGCTCCCCTACGCCGACGCCGGCGAGGACACCGTGCTCGGCCACCTCGTGCAGGCCCTGCGGTTCTCGCTCGAGCACCGCGGCGCGCACGGGCTGGTCCAGGGCCTCGACGCCGACTGGAACGACTGCATCCAGTTCGGCACCGAGGGCGAGTCGATGTTCTCGACGTTCCTGCTGGCCAACGGCCTGCGCCAGGTAGGCGAGCTCGCCTCGCTGCTCGAGCGCACCGAGGTCGTCGCGTGGTGCGCCGAGCAGCTCGCGCTCCTGCTCGAGGACGCCGAGAAGGCCTGGGACGGCGACTGGTACATCCGCGGGATCTCCGCAGTCGGGGCGCCGCTGGGCACCGCGACCGCCGACGAGGGCCGGATCTACCTCGAGCCGAACGTCTGGGCCGTCATCTCGGGCGTCGCCAACCCGGGGCGGGCGCGCCAGGCGATGGACTCGGTGCACGAGCACCTCGCGTCCGAGCACGGGATCGCGCTGTGCGACCCGCCGCACACCAAGCCCATCGAGGGCATCGGCCTGTCGCTGCTCGTCTTCCCGCCCGGGCACAAGGAGAACGGCGGCATCTTCTGCCACGCGAACTCCTGGGCCGTCGTCGCCGAGGCGA
Organism: Cellulomonas cellasea; assembly: GCF_006538745.1. Taxonomy (GTDB): domain Bacteria; phylum Actinomycetota; class Actinomycetes; order Actinomycetales; family Cellulomonadaceae; genus Cellulomonas_A; species Cellulomonas_A cellasea. The sequence continues at coordinate 198,214 of NZ_BJLR01000009.1, forward strand.
TGCTCGGCCGCGGCGACCGGGCGTACGAGTACTACCGCGCGTACCTGCCGGCCCGGTACGAGGACGACGCCGAGACGCGCCAGGTCGAGCCGTACGTCTACAGCCAGTTCACGCACGGCCCCGCGTCGCCGCGCTTCGGGCAGTCCCGCAACCCGTGGCTCACCGGCACCGCGAGCTGGACGTACGTGGCCGTGACGCAGCACCTGCTCGGCGTCCGGCCGACCGTCGCCGGGCTGCGCGTCGACCCGTCGATCCCGTCCGCGTGGGACGGCTTCGAGGTGCGGCGCCGGTTCCGCGGGCGCGACGTCACCGTGCGCGTCACGAACCCGGACCACGTGTGCAGCGGCGTCGCCCGCCTCACGGTCGACGGGACGCCGGTCGAGGGCGACGTGGCGCCCGAGTGCCTGCTGCAGGACGGGTCGGTCGTCGACGTGGTGCTCGGATGAGCGTCACCACGGACCGGTCCCGGGCGGGGGCACGGGGAGGGACGACGACGGGGACCGTCCCGTCGCCGACGACGAGCCGGGGGGCCGACGTGACCACCGAGACCAGCACGCGCACGCCGGGCGCGGCACCGCCGGCGGCGGCGTCCGTCCCGGAGCTGCTGACCGCGCTGACGGCGCCCGACCCGGCGGACGTGCCGGTCGACCCGCGCGTCGTGACGCTGCGCTCCGGCTCGTGGGAGCTCGGCGTCCTGCCCGCCACCGGCGGCTCGCTGGCCTTCGGGCGGGTGCTCGTCGACGGCGAGTGGCTCGACCTGCTGCGCCCGACGCGCCCCACGGTGTACGGCGCGCCCGAGAAGTGCGCGAGCTTCCCGCTCGTGCCCTGGTCGAACCGCATCCGCGACGGCGTCCTGCGCTTCCGCGGCCGCACCTGGACGCTCGCGCACAACGCCGCCGACGGCACCGCGATGCACGGGGCCGTCGCGTACTACACGTGGCGCGTCGTCGACCGGACCGCTGCGCGCGTCGAGCTCGAGCTCGACACCCGCGGGCTCGTCGGCGTCAACTTCCCGTGGCAGTTCCGGTCGCGCCTCGTCTACGAGCTCGACGGCGCGGACCTGCGCGTCACGACGACGGTCGAGAACGTCGACACCGAGCCGTTCCCCGCGGGCTTCGGCACCACCCGTACTTCCAGCGCCGCCTCACGTCCGCCGCGTTCACGGCGCCCTCGGCGGTCACCGGTGACGCCGCCGACGAGGGCGATGCGCCCGCCTCCACGCCGTCGTCCTCGCCGGGAGCGTCGTCGGGCACGCTCCCCGGCTCCGACGCCGTGCTGCACGTGCCCGCCGATCGCGGCTACGCGCTCGAGTCGGCGATGGCGGTCACGTCCGCCGGGGCCGTGCGGGCCCGCGCCGACTACCGGGAGCCGCGCCCGCTCGGCACCGCGTTCGTCGACGACGTCCTGACCGGGCTGCGTCCGGGCGAGCCCGTGCGCTGGACGTACCCCGACCACGGCGTCGACGTCCGGCTCGACCTGGACGACGTCTACTCCCACCTCGTCGTGTACCTGCCGCGGCGGCGCACGCACTTCGCGGTCGAGCCCGTGACGAACGTCAACGACGGCTTCGCGCTGCACGACGCCGGGGTCGAGGGCACCGGGGTCTTCGTCCTCGAGCCGGGCGAGTCGCGGTCCGGGACGTTCACGGTGTCGGTCGGGCGGGTCTGACCGACGGGTGCCGCGCGCGGGCCGGACCGGGGATTCGACGGAACGGGCTGCGTCGGTATGATGGTGCGCGCGCTGGCGCAGGGACCTCCTCGGAGGAGCCATCCGGCGCAGTGCGGGTGTAGTTCAGTGGTAGAACTTCAGCTTCCCAAGCTGATAGCGCGAGTTCGATTCTCGTCACCCGCTCCCAGTATCACCGCAGTCAGTACGACAAGCGCTCCCCCTCCAGGCCACTCACACCGCGCCTGCGGGTACCGATCGGCGACGGTCGCACAGGAATCCGGAGTCGGCCGCCGACCTCGGCATCGCGCCGGTTCGGCTACCAGCAGGGCTCCCGCGCGTGGACGGCGCTGTCGAGCGAGTGCTGAATCACATCTGAGTCATCCCACACCGATGGCGCGATGAATCGGATACGATGCATTCATGATCGACGCCCGAGATGACTCAGAAACGATGCGCCGCCGGTACTACCGCGCACGCACCACCCGAGCCCTCGCGGACGCCGTCCAAGCGGTACGGGCCGCCAGCGGGAAGAGCCAGACCGACCTCGCTGAGCTGATCGGCTCCTCCCGCCCGACCATCTCGCGGATGGAACGCGGGCAGCCGATCGCCACCGACACCGTCATCGACGCGCTCACCGCATGTGGGTACGAGCTCGTCGTGGTCCCCCGTGGCTCCCTGGTCACCGTGGTACCCGCGTGACCTCCACCCTGCACGTCTGGCTGCGCGGACAGTCGCTCGCCGAGCTCGCCAAGCTCCGCAACGGACGGCTGCGCATGCGGTACTCCGCCGAGATCCTCGACACCTACGGCGCCGGCGCGCGACCACTGAGCCTGTCACTGCCTCTGACGGACAAGCGCGTCCAGGGTGACCAGCTCGAGCGGTTCCTCGACAACCTCCTGCCTGAGGGAAGCGCGCGAGGCGCCCTCGAGCGCGAGCACCGGCTGCGCCCCGGAGACACCTTCGGGCTGCTCACCCACATCGGTCGCGAGTGCGCCGGTGCGATCCAGTTCACGGTGGACCCCGAACCGCCGGGTCCCGGGCGCCTGATCGAGCTCAGCGAGGACGAGGTCAACCGGGTCGTCGCCCAGCTCCCCACACTGGATCCCCCACCCGGACAGGTCGTCAGCGCCTCCCTCGGTGGCATCCAGGCCAAGGTGCTCCTCACCCGGACGGCGACCGGCTGGGCGTGGCCGGCGGACGGGGCTGTGTCCACCCACATCATCAAGCCTGAGCCGACCTCGGACATCGCCGTGCCCGACCTCGTCCGGTGGGAGGAGTGGGCGCTGCGGCTCGCTCGGACGGCCGCCCTGCCCGCCGCGCGCGCCGAGCTCGCCGACTTCGACGGGCGCCTCGCGTTGATCGTCGAGCGGTTCGACCGGCACGAGGGCGAGCGCACCCACCAGGAGGACTTCACGCAGGCGCTGGGGGTCTCAGTGCGCGACAAGTACGAGACGACGACTTCCGAGCAGCGCTTGGCAAGCATCGCGCGAGCAGCCGGCGCGGAAGCGGTCGAGCCCGACGAGCTTGCACGGGACCTGCTCGCCCAGGTGGCGTTCAACCTCCTCGTCGGCAACGGGGACGCTCACTCCAAGAACTACTCCCTGTCGATCAGCCGGGCCGCGACGTACTCCATGTCGCCGCTGTACGACGTCGCGCCGGTCTTCCTGCTGAACCCGGTCTTCCAGAACTTCGGGCACAACCTCGACGGACAAGGGCGCCTGCGGTACCTGACCGCGACGCACCTGCGCGACGAGGCCGGCACCTGGAGGCTGAGCGAGGAGGTGATCGCAGAGACGATCGCATCGGTCGCGACACGGGTGCGTGACGCCCTGCCTGCGTGCACGGCCGACGGCATCGACGTCGAGAAGGTAGCGGCGCTCGTCGACGAACGCGCCGGAGCCGCCCTGCAGGTCGTGACCTGACCGCGCCCTGAACGAGCAGGCATAGGGTCTGGACGCTGTCGTGCGCTGCCGGGTCGAGCCAGTGTCCCAGTGGGCACCCCCGTGCTGCACCAGGTCGGGCCACGAGGCCCCGGCCTCCGTCAGCCCGTGCACGAGCACGACGGCGGAGTGGTGCGGTCGCCGGAGCGATGGGTGGTGAGCGGCTGCACGCCGCCGAGCGTAGGCGTCGGCAGCACCAGGCCCGGAGCTACGGGTTCAGCTTCCGGTCGAACGCGTCCTTCACGTCCTCCTCGACCCGGAACGCGTCGCCCTCGCCCTCGAGCTCGAGGTACGTCTCACCGATGACGGCCATCGCAGCGGTGGCCTTCTCCCGGACGGCCTCCACGACTGCCGTCGAGGGCTTCTTCGCACCCGAGGCCGTCTTCCACACGGCCGTGAACGCCGTGAGCGCGCCGTCCAGCCGCTCGAGCCGCGTGCGCAGCGCGGTCTCGACGGCCGTCGGTGCGGCCAGGCGCGTGATCCGGGCGATGTGCGGTTTCACGTCCCTGGACTGCCACCTCGCGAGGGTCGCGACGTGGGGCGCGAGGGTACGCAGAGGAGCCTTCTTCTCGGCGACCTTGCCGAGGACGTCGATCGCGTCGGAGTGGTCGACGAGGAACGTCAGGAACTGCTTGTGGGTCCCGTACATGACGTCGTACATGCGCCGGGCGTGCGCCGTCTGGTCCGCGTCCGGCACGCTCGGGTACCGGGCCTTCGCGACCGCCGCGACGACGCGCCGGGGCATCTTCGTCGCCGCGACGATCGCCGAGACCTTCTTCTTCTGAGCGAGCAGGTCGCGGATGATCAGCACGTCCTGGTCGGCGTGACGCGCCTCGTGGTAGATCGTGCCGACGACCTCGGTGACCTCGTCCACCGTCAGCTGGCCGAGCAGCGTCGGGGCCGGCGTGCGCGTGCTGAACTTCGAGGTGTTGACCTTGATCTTCCAGCTCCGCGAGTCGAACACGCCGTGCGCACCGGCGCCGGTGACGAAGGTCCACTCGAAGTACGGGATCTTCGGCGCCGGAAGCCCGGCCTCGATCGCCGTCAGCAGCGCGTCGGCGAACGCCTTGAGGGTCATGCGCTTGTTCGACGTCCAGAGCCGGTAAGCGACGTCGACGTACGGGCCCTGGCTCGTCGGCCGGTCGAGGCCGTACGGGGCGCGCTGGACGACGGGCGCGGTCGTGGTCGCCGTCGACGGGGCCCGCTGGACGGCGGACGGGGCCGCGGGCGTCCGCGCGCCCAGCAGCCGGAGGGCGGCGCCGTTCCCAGCGACCTGCTGGACGGCGAGCACCGACTCCCGCGTGAGGTGCGCATGCTCCGGTGCAGCGGGGGGCTGTCGACGGGCCCCGCGCGTGGGCGGACGGTCGTCGACGGGTTCTCGTGGCGCTTCGGCACGGTGCGTTCGCACGATGGGACCTCCCCGGAGACCTCTCCTCGAGCAGAGCGCGACGAGGGCGCGGGGATACGTCGGTGCGTCGTCCTCGTCGGGCGCAGTCGGGATCGTCACCGGGCGGGCGGGGCGGGACGGGCACGGCGGGCTGGCGGGCTGGCGCAAATCCCTTGAACGGCCCGGCCCACCTCGTGACACTGGTCCCCGGCCCGGGCGGGCCGACGGCCGTCGGTTACCTGGTTCCGGAGGTCGAGGGTTCGAGTCCCTCCGACGCTGCGGCGTCGTGGCTCAGTGGCAGAGCACCGGACTCCGGCGACCACCACCACGCCCGCCCGGGCCACCAGCTTCACACCCCGCGCCTCCCGTTCCGGCGGGCCGCCTCGGCCTCTCCCGTCGGGAGCGCACCACGAGGCCGACGGATATTCGCTGGTCACGTGCTGTGTAGACCCCTACCGTCATGCACGACAACAGAACACGGGAAGGTTCGGGTGGGCCGGCGACAGTCGGTTACCACTCGAAATGGCCAGGTTGCGGGTTCGAGTCCCGTCGCCACCCCTCGCGGTGGCGTAGCTCAATCGGCAGAGCAGGACTCCGGCGTCATCACACGCCCACCCGAACCTCCCGACGAGCGGGCCGAACGGTCCTCGGTCACCTGGTAGACGGCAGTACGGGTTCGACTCCCGGCCCCTCGGGGCACCTGCCCGGCGGCGCGAGCCGCCGTCCCGGGGACCACCCCCACGTCCGCTCACCCACCACGACGACGGTGGCGGGCCGGAGCGGGTCGGTTATCCCTCTCACGGATGACCCCGGCACGCCGGGTCAGACCCGGCCCGCACACCACGCCCGCCACCGCCGTCGGCCACCGAGAAGAGGAACCACCCATGGACGTCCTGCGCACGCTCGGCCTGCGGCGCACGCCGCAGAGCGAGCGCGCCGACCCCCGCCAGGTGCCCAACAGCGCCGGCGGCCACACCTTCGTGCTCGACGACGCCGCACGCCTGCGCCGCTTCCTGACGCTCGGCGTCGACGGCGGCTCGTACTACGCCGCCCCGCGCGAGCTCGCCCGCGAGAACGCCGAGGTCGTCGGCCGGATGGCGCACGACGACCCGGAGACGCTCGTGCGGACGATCGTCGACGTGTCGACGCGCGGCGCGGCCCCGAAGCAGAACGCGGCGCTGTTCGCGCTCGCGTACGCGGCGTCGGTGCCGGAGTCGGCCCAGCTCGCGCTCGCGGCGCTGCCGCAGGTCGCGCGCACGGGCACGCACCTGTTCCTGTTCGCGGGCTACGTCGAGACGTTCCGCGGGTGGGGCCGGAGTCTGCGGCGCGCGGTGGGGTCCTGGTACACGGCGAAGGACGTCGACGCCCTGGCCTACCAGCTCGTCAAGTACCGGCAGCGCGAGGGCTGGTCGCACCGCGACCTGCTGCGCCTGGCGCACCCGCAGGCGGTCACGCCGGAGCTGCGGGCGACGTTCGAGTGGGTCGTGCGGGGCACGGTCGGCGAGGCGACGCCCGCGCTGGTCGAGGGGTTCGTCGCGGCGCAGTCGGCCACGGACGCCGCCGCGTGGGCCGCGCTGGTCCGCCGGCACCGGCTCTCGTGGGAGATGCTGCCCGACGCCGCGCTCGGCGAGACGGCGGTGTGGGACGCGCTGCTCGACGTGGGCGTGCCCCAGACGGCGCTCATGCGTCAGCTCCCGCGGCTGACCCGGCTCGGGATGCTGCCGGACCTCGGCGGGCGCACCGGCGAGGTCGTCGCGCAGCTCGTCGACCCCGACCGGCTGCGGAAGTCGCGGGTGCACCCCGTCAACGTGCTCGTCGCGCAGCGGACGTACGCGTCCGGGCGCTCGGCGCGCGGCGGCGGGGAGTGGACGCCGACGCAGGCGGTCGTCGACGCGCTCGACACCGCGTTCTACCGCGCCTTCGGTGCGGTCGAGCCGTCGGGCACGCGGACGCTCCTCGCGGTCGACGTGTCCGGGTCGATGGGCGTGCCGATCTCGGGCATGCCGGTCACCGCCCGGGAGGCCTCGGCGGCGCTCGCGCTCGTGCAGCTCGCGACGGAGCCGTCCGCCACGGCGGTCGGGTTCACGACGGCGGACGGGTCGGACGCGTCGTGGGGTCGCCGGGACTGGCACGACTCCGCGCTGCGCCCGCTCGCGATCTCGCCGCGGCAGCGCCTCGACGACGCCCTGCGCGTGGTCGACGCGATGCCGATGTCGGGCACCGACTGCGCGCTGCCGATGGTCTGGGCGCGCGAGCAGGGGCTCGAGGTCGACACGTTCGTCGTCTACACGGACAACGAGACGTGGGCGGGAAAGGTGCACCCGCACCAGGCGCTCGCCGAGTACCGGCGCGCGTCGGGCATCCCGGCGAGGCTCGTCGTCGTCGGGATGACGGCGACCGGGTTCTCGATCGCGGACCCGAGCGACCCGGGGATGCTCGACGTCGTCGGGTTCGACGGCGCGGTGCCCTCGCTCATCACGGAGTTCGCGCGTGGGCTCTGAGGGACCGCACCCGCCCGCCAGGGCGGCCAGGGGCGGCACCGGTGACGGTGCCGCCCCTCGGCACGCCCGGGCAGCGGGCGCCTCGGACGCGCGGGCGAGCCGTGCGCGCGAGCTGCACCGCAAGGCCGCCGAGGCCGACGAGGTCGCCGCGCGCCACCGCGCCGAGCGCGACCGGCTGATCCTCCAGCTCCGCGCCGAGGACCCCGAGCGGTGGACCTACACCACGATCGCCGCGGTGCTGGGCTGCAGCCGGGAGCTCGTCGCGCTCATCGCGCGGCGCGGGCGATGACGCCCGGTCAGGCCGGCGTCGCAGCGTCGGCCACGGCCCCGGTCAGGCCAGCGTCGCGGTGTCGATCACGAAGCGGTAGCGCACGTCCGACGCGAGGACCCGCTCGTACGCCTCGTTGATCTGGTCGGCCGAGATGAGCTCGATGTCCGCGCCCAGGCCGTGCTCGGCGCAGAAGTCGAGCATCTCCTGCGTCTGGCGGATGCCGCCGATCATCGACCCGGCGTACGAGCGCCGGTTCGCCAGGAGCGAGAACACGTTGACGCTCATCGGCTCGGCGGGGGCGCCGACGTTGACGAGGGTCCCGTCGACCGCGAGCAGCCCGAGGTAGGCGTTGACGTCGATGCGCGCGCTGACGGTGTTGACGATGAGGTCGAACTCGCCGGCGAGGTCCTCGAACGTCGCCGCGTCGCTCGTCGCGTAGTAGCGGTCGGCACCGAGGCGCAGGCCGTCCTCCTGCTTCTTCAGCGACTGGGACAGCACGGTGACCTCGGCGCCCATGGCGTGCGCGAGCTTGACGGCCATGTGCCCGAGCCCGCCGAGGCCGACGACCGCGACCTTCGTGCCCGGGCCGGCACCCCAGTGCCGCAGCGGCGAGTACGTCGTGATGCCCGCGCACAGGAGCGGCGCGGCGGCGGCGAGGTCGATGCCCTCGGGCACGCTCAGCACGTAGTCCGCGTCGACGACGACGTGCGTCGAGTACCCGCCCTGGGTCACGGTGCCGTCGCGGTCGGTCGCACCGTACGTGCCGACCATGCCCTCGACGCAGTACTGCTCCTCGCCCTTGCGGCAGTTCACGCACGCGCCGCACGAGTTGACCATGCAGCCGACGCCGACGCGGTCGCCGACCCGGTGGCGCGTCACGTCGGCGCCGACCTCGGCGACGGTCCCGACGATCTCGTGGCCGGGGACGAGCGGGTACTGCTGCGGGCCCCAGTCGCCGCGGACGGTGTGGATGTCGGAGTGGCAGATGCCGGCGTACGCGACCTCGATGAGGACGTCGTTCGGTCCGACGGCCCGGCGCTCGATCGTCGTGGGCTCGAGCGGCTCGGAGGCGGCCGGGGCGGCGTAGGCGTGCACGCGCATGGGTGTGTCCTTCGGTTCGGGTGGGGTTCGGGACGAGTCTTCATGACATCCCGGCGACCGGCCCGGCGGGAGTCCCTGCCGTGGGGTGTACTGCGAGGGCACCGTTCGCGGACCGACGCCGCGGCGCGCGACGCGGCGCACGCGTCCGTGGTCGACGCCGCGGCGTGGTCGGCGGCTCAGGTGTCCTGGCGCGCGTCGAGCCCGAGGCTCGCGAGCTGCTCGGTGCGCCCCCACGAGGCCAGCAGGCGCAGGCGCTCCGCCGAGGCGGACCCCGGCTCGGCCGTGTAGACGAGCATCACGTGCCCGGGCTCCGCGGTGATCGCGAGCTCCTCGTAGGCGAGCACGAGCTCGCCCACCACCGGGTGCGTGAAGTGCTTGGTGCCCGCGCCGTGCGTCCGCACGTCGTGCGCCGCCCACAGCCGGCGGAACGTCTCGCTGCGGGTCGACAGCTCGCCGACGAGGTCCTGCAGGCCGCGGTCGTGCGGGTCGCGCCCCGCCTCGGAGCGCATGACGCCGACGCACATCTGCGCGAACAGGTCCCAGTCCGGGTAGAAGTCGCGCGACGCGGGGTCGAGGAACTGGAACCGCGCGAGGTTGGGGGTGCGCCCGCCGTCCCCGATCACCGGGGAGTAGAAGGCTCGCCCGAGGGCGTTCGTCGCCAGCAGGTCCTGCCGGGGGTTGCGGACGAACGCCACGCCGTCGGTGATCGCGTCGAGCGCCCACTGCAGGCTCGTGCGCGTGCCGGCCTGCTTCGTGGGGCGCCGTCGCGGCCGTCCCGACGTCGGGATCCCGTCGGCGGTCCGGGCGAGGTCGAGCAGGTGGGCGCGCTCGGTGTCGTCGAGCTGGAGCGCGCGGGCGACCGCGTCGAGCACCGACGCCGACGCACCGGCGATCGCGCCGCGCTCGAGCTTCGCGTAGTACTCGACGCTCACACCGGCCAGCGCCGCGACCTCCGTGCGCCGCAGCCCGGCGACCCGCCGGTTCCCGCCGCCCACGATCCCGGCCTGCTCCGGCGTCACCTTCGCGCGCCGCGAGACGAGGAACTCGCGGACCTCGGATCGGTTGTCCATGCGGTCAGGCTAGGTCGGGCCGTGCGGCGGAGGGAGACCCTGCGGGTACACCTCTCGCCTAGCCTCGTGCGGTGGACGACGACCGGGCCCTCGCCCTGCTGACCCGGCTGTACGCGCCCGAGAACCGCGTCTACCGGCAGGGCCGGCACGAGGTGCGCATCCCGACCACGGCCGACGCAGGCGACCTCGCCGCCCTCGCGGCGCGCGGCCTGGCCCCGAACGCGTGCGTCACGCTCACGCACGACGAGGCGGTCACCGAGCTGCGGACCCGTGCCCGCGCGGTCGACGAGCACGCGGCGGCCGACGCCTTCGTGGCGAGCCTGGGCTCGGCGCCGGTGCGCTGGCGGGCGCTGCTGCCCGCGACGGTGCTCGGCTCGACGCTCCCCGGGCACGCGCACGACGGCCGCGCCGACCGGACGTGCGACGTCTGCTTCGTCGACCCCACAGTCACGGTCGACACCACCGACGCGTGGCGCAGCCGTCGGACGAGCGGCTCGCCGCTGCCCGGCGACGTCGTGGGGTACGTGCTCGCGCTGCGGGACGCGCCCGCCCCGTGGCCCCGTCCGACCCCGCACGACGTGTGGACCCTGCACGAGGTGTTCCGCACCCTGCGGGAGCTGCCGCCGGGGACACGGCCCGGCGCGGCGGCGAAGGCCGTGCACCGGGAACGGCTCCTGCCGGGGCGACCGCAGCACGCGGTCACGTCGCTCCTGGAGGACCTCGCACTGCTCGGCGTGCTGCAGACCCCCGAGCACCCGGGGCTGCTGACCCGGTTCACGACGGCCCGCGAGCGCGACCGCCGTCCGTCGGTCCGGGTCGAGGTGTCCGCGCCGCTCGGGTTCTGGACCGCGGAGCACGGCGTCGACGCGGCCGTCGTCGAGCGGCTGTTCGGGCATCTCCCGGTCTCGTCGACCCGGCCCGCAGGAGCCCCTCCCGCGTCACCGTCGGTCCGGGCGCCGCGCACCGCCCGCGCCGAGCCGCTCGCCCCGCACCTGCGCGGCGACCCGGCGGCGGGCGACGTGTACGCAGTCGGCTGCCGCGAGGACGCCTGGGTGCTCGCGTACTGCCACGGCGTCGAGGAGCACGGCGGGCGCCGGTACGGGCGCGTCGAGTACCTCGACGGGGTGTTCGACGCCCGGCCCGGTGCCGATGTGGTCGCCGGGCGGGGGTTTCGCGGGCGGCCCGACGGCCGGTGGCAGCAGCTCACGTCGCAGCTCTCGACGACCCCGCGCGTGCGGCGGCTCGCGCGCGACGTCCCCGCACCGCCCGACGACCGGCCCGCCCCGACGAGCACCCCGTTCGGCACGGGGGCGTCGCTGCGGCACATGGCGGACTGGTGCTTCCCGGAGCTCCGGGACTGACCGCGGTCGGGCAGGGCGCGGTGCGGCGCGATGCAGCGCAGCGCAGCGCAGCGGCTCAGCCGACCCGGGCGCCGACCTCCCGCAGCACCGGCAGCGCACGCTCGAGCATGTCCGACGTCGCCGTGAGGCTGATCCGGAAGTGCTGCGGCCGACCGAACACCGTGCCCGGCAGGACGTGGACGCCGCGTTCGGCGAGCGCGGCGGTGAACGCGACCGCGTCCCCTCCGGGCGCCTCGCCCCAGAGGTAGAACGTCCCCTCGGGGACGGTGAGCACGTACCCGGCGTCCCGCAGCACCCCGACCGCCCGGTCGCGCCGGCCCTGCAGCGCGGCGACGTCGATCGACACCGTCTCCAGCGCAGGCACCGCGTACTGCATGAGCGCGTCGGGGAACCCCCAGCCGAGCGCGAGCTGCAGCGGCAGGATCGCGTCGCGCAGCTCGTCGCGCACCGCGGCCGGGATCAGCGGGGACAGCGCGAGGTAGCCGAGGCGCTGGCCCGGCGCGAGCAGGACCTTGCCGTAGGAGTAGTCGACGAGCGTCCACGGGTAGAGCTCGGCGGGGCTCGTGAAGCCGACGCCGTCGAACCGGATGCGCCGGTAGGGCTCGTCGGACAGCAGCCAGATCCGCCGGCCGTGGCGCGCCGACGCCTCGTCGAGGACCATCGCCAGCTCCGCGAGGCGCTGGCGCCCGTAGACCCGGCCGGTCGGGTTCGCCGGGGAGTTCACGACGACGATCCGCGTGCGCGGGGTGATCGCCCGCGCGACGGCCTCGACGTCGAGGTCGAAGGTGCCCTCGGCGAGGGACGCCCGCACGGGGACCATGTCCGCCGCGCGCAGCATCGGGGCGTAGAACCAGCCGGGCTCGGGGACGACGACCTCGTCGCCCACGTCGGCGACGAGCCGGAACGCCAGCGCGATCGCGCCGAACGCGCCCTGCGTCATCGTGATGTCGGCCGCGGCGAAGTCGAGCCCGAGCTCGGCGCGCAGCCCCGCGGCGACCGCATCCTGGGCCGGTGCGAGGCTCGTCTTGTAGGCGAACCAGTCCTCGCTGCGCGGTTCGAGATTCGCCCGGATCGCGTCGACGAGCGCCGGCAGCGGCATCTCGTGCGGGTCCCCGAACGTGAGGTCGACGACGTCCGGCCGGCCGTCCATCGCGCGCAGCGACAGGAAGAACGAGGTGACGGGCTCGATCGCGTCGCCTGCCGCTCGTGCCCGGTCCGAGAGCTCCATGCCGACCGCCTCCTCCGCAGGTTCCCGCGCCGTCGCGGTCGGACCATGATCGGCACCGGCTGCCGCGCGCGTCAGCGGATCGGTGCGTGCGCGACGGCGTCCCGCCCGAAGGGGAGGTACCGCGAGCCGGTCCCGAGACACCCCGCTCGGCCGGGTGCGGGCTGCGGTGGGCGTCACGTCACGGCGGCGGCGGCGACCGGTGCCGGCGCCGCGCCTGAGGGCGCACCTCACGGCGCCGACCGCGACAGCTGCGCGCGCTGGACCGCTCAGACCAGAGGCCCGAACACCTCGCTCGGCGTGACCGCGTCGTCGAGCACCCCGTCGAGCACGTCGAGCAGGCGGCGCTCCTCGTAGCGGAAGTGCGTCGTCATCACTGCCTCGACGCCGTCGAGGTGCCGCAGCTTCTCCTCGGTGCTCGCGCCGAGGCGGATCGCCTCCGAGAGCGCGCCGAGCAGGGTGCTCGATCATGTGGTGGTCCTGGACGAGCTGCGCGACGACGGGCGCGAGCTCGGGGTGCTGCTCGGTCAGGCGCGGGAAGAGCGCGGTGTCCTCGCTGCGGTGGTGACCGCTCAGCGCGGCGCAGAAGCCCCAGCAGTAGAGCAGCGGGTCGGTCGCGGGCGCGTTTGGGGCGCCGGGGGCGTCGGCGTCCTCGAGCTGGTCGCGCGCGAGGTCGAGGGCCGCGCGCAGGCGCGCGTGCACCTGGCGCATCTCGTCGGCCCACGCGCGGACGCGGGTTCCCGCGTGCGTCGCCGGGTCCGGGGCTGCGTCACGGCGGGGGTCGGGGCGGGGACTCGGTCGCGGGCTGGGGCTCGGTCGTGGGCTCGGACTCGGTCGAGGCGCGGGCGCGGGGCTCGGGCGGGCCCGGTCGGGGGGGTCGTGCACGATCTCGGTGATGGGGGGTCGTCCTTCACGGTCGGCGCCTCCATGCCTGACGCAGACCGCCACCGGCACGCGACGCTGGTCCGCGACCCTACCGTCCGCCCTCCCGCCGGTGAAGGCCCGCGGGGGCGCCCTCCGCGGGGACCGCCCTGCCCGTCACCGCCGACCCGTCACGGCCCGGAGGTTGCTCGCCACGGCACGCGGTTCACGCGCGGTGACCCTAGCCTCGGGAGTGGCGCAGGTCTCGCTCCTCCCGAGGCGTGCGGCACCCCGCGTTCGCCGTCCCGTCGGGTCCCGTTCACCGGCGCTCGTTACGGTCGGGCGCCGGTGGGCCGTCACGGTCGCGGCCCGCGCACGCCGCACGACCCCGTCGACCGCGAGGCAGGAGCCGTCCCCGTCGTGAGCACCCCGCTGTCCTCGGCCGCGCGCACCCTCCGGGCCGGTGACCGCACCCCGACGCCCCGGACCCTCGTCGACGTCTTCGCGAGCACCGTCTCGCGCTTCCCCGACGCCCCCGCGATCGACGACGGCGACGAGGTGCTGACGTACCGGGCGCTCGCGCGGGCCGTCGAGGTGCGGGCGGCCCGGCTCGCCGCCGTCGGGGTCCGGCGCGGCGACCGGGTGGGCGTGCGCGCGGCGTCGGGCACGGTCGGGCTGTACGTGTCGGTGCTCGCGGTGCTGCACGCCGGGGCGGCGTACGTCCCGGTCGACGCGGACGACCCCGACGAGCGCGCGCACCGCGTGTTCACGGACGCGGGCGTCGTCGCGGTGCTCGGCGACGGCGCCGAGCCGCTGCGGGCCGACGGCACCCCGGCGCCGCGCGTGGGGGCCCGGCACGCGGAGGTGCCGACGCTCGACGACGGCGCGTGGGTCATCTTCACGTCCGGCTCGACGGGCCGGCCCAAGGGCGTCGCGGTGAGCCACCGGAGCGCGGCGGCGTTCGTCGACGCGGAGGCCCGGCTGTTCCTGCGGGACGCGCCGATCGGCCCGGGCGACCGGGTGCTCGCGGGCCTGTCGGTCGCGTTCGACGCGTCGTGCGAGGAGATGTGGCTCGCGTGGCGGCACGGGGCGACGCTCGTGCCCGCGCCGCGTGCGCTCGTGCGGACCGGCAGCGAGCTCGGTCCGTGGCTCGTCGACCGGGACATCACGGTGGTCTCGACCGTGCCGACGCTCGCGGGGCTGTGGCCGGTCGACGCGCTCGCGGCGGTGCGCCTGCTGATCTTCGGCGGCGAGGCCGTGCCGCCCGAGCTCGCGACGCGGCTGTGGGCGCCCGGCCGGGAGCTGTGGAACACGTACGGCCCGACGGAGGCGACGGTCGTGGCGTGCGCCGCGCTGCTGCTGCCCGACGAGCCGGTGCGGATCGGGCTGCCGCTCGACGGCTGGGACCTCGCCGTCGTCGACGCCGAGGGGCGCGAGGTGCCGGAGGGCGGCACCGGGGAGCTGCTCATCGGCGGCGTCGGCGTCGCGCGGTACCTCGACCCGGAGCTCGACGCGGTGCGGTTCGGCCCGCACGAGGGCCTCGGCTGGGACCGGGCCTACCGGACCGGCGACCTCGTCGTCGCGGACCCCGAGGGGCTGCTGTTCGTGGGGCGGGCCGACGACCAGGTCAAGGTCAACGGCCACCGCATCGAGCTCGCCGAGGTCGACACCGCGCTGCAGGCGCTGCCCGGCGTCGCGGGCGCCGCGGCGGCCGTCCGGCGCTCGACGGCGGGCGGCACCGTGCTCGTCGGCTACCTCGCGCCCCGCGACGGCGAGCGGCTCGACCTGCACGACCTGCTGCGCCGCCTGCGCGAGACGCTGCCGGGCTCGATGGTCCCGCTGCTCGCGGTCGTCGAGCACATCCCCACGCGCACGTCCGGCAAGGTCGACCGCGACGCGCTGCCCTGGCCGCTCGCGGACGCCGGGGACGACGACGCCGCGCCGCTCGAGGGCCTCGCGGGGTGGGTCGGCGAGCAGTGGGCCGCCGTGGTCGGCGTGCGCCCGCAGCACGAGGACGACGACTTCTTCGCCCACGGCGGCAGCTCGCTCACCGCGGCGCAGCTCGTGTCCGCGCTGCGCGCGCGCTACCCGGAGATCACCGTCGCGGAGGTCTACGACCACCCGAGCGTCGGCGGGCTCGCGGAGCACCTCGCCGCGACCTGGCCGTCGGACGACGACGGCGCCGGGGCGTCGGGCGCCGCGGCCCCCGCCCGGACGCGCGCCGTCGCCCCCGTGCCCGTCGCGAGCCAGGTGGTCCAGCTCCTCGCGCTGCTGCCGCTGCGGGGGCTCGTCGCGCTCCGCTGGCTCACGGTCGTCGCCGCGGTCGGGACGGTGCTGCACACGGTGTGGGGCGTCGCGTGGGCGCTCGCGGTGCCGTGGTGGTGGCTCGCCGCGGGCTGGCTGCTCACGGTGAGCCCGCTCGGGCGGCTCGGGGTGTGCGCGCTCGGCGCGCGGCTGCTGCTCGCGGGCGTGCGCCCGGGCTCCTACCCGCGCGGCGGTCACGTGCACCTGCGGCTGTGGGCGGCCGAGCGGCTCGTCGACGGCTTCGGCGCCGTGACGCCCGCGAGCGCCCCCTGGATCTCGCTCTACGCCCGCGCGCTCGGCGCGGAGGTCGGCCGCGACGTCGACCTGCACTCCGTGCCGCCGGTCACGGGCTTCCTGAGCCTCGGCCACGGCTGCGCGATCGAGCCCGAGGTCGACCTGTCCGGCCACTGGGTCGACGGCGACGTGCTGCACGTCGGGCGCATCCGCGTCGGACCCGGCGCAACGGTCGGGGCGCGCAGCGTCCTGCTCCCCGGCTCCCGCGTCCGCGGCGGGACCGACGTCGCCGCGGGCTCCGCGGTGCACGGCACGACGGGGTCCGACGAGTTCTGGTCCGGCTCGCCCGCGGTCCGCCAGCACGAGGCCCGCCACCCGTGGCCGACGACCCGGCCCCCGGCGTCGCGCACCGGCTGGACCGCGGTCTTCGGCGTCACGGGGGCGGCCGTCAGCGCGCTGCCGTCGCTCGCCGCGCTGCCCGCGCTCGCGGTCCTCGGCACCGCGCTGGCCCCGACGCCGTCGCTCGCGGCCGCCGTCGGCCCCGCGCTCGCGTGGACGCTCGTCGCCGTCCCGCTCGCCTACCTGACCTACGCCCTCCTGGTGCTCCTCGGCGTCCGCCTGCTGGCCCACGGGCTGCGCGAGGGCTGCCACCCCGTCCGGTCCGGCGCCGGGGTGCGCGCGTGGGCCGTCTCCCGGCTCATGGACGCGGCCCGCACGGCGCTGTTCCCGCTCTACTCGTCGCTGCTCACCCCGGCGTGGCTGCGGCTGCTCGGCGCCCGCGTGGGCCGCGAGACCGAGATCTCCACGGTCGTCGGGCTGCCGTCGATGATGCAGGTCAAGGACGGCGCCTTCCTCGCGGACGACACGATGGTCGCGCCCTACGAGCTCGGCGGCGGCTGGCTGCGCGTCGCGACCGCGAAGGTCGGCCGGCGCGCGTTCCTCGGCAACTCCGGCATGACGGCGCCCGGCCGCACCGTGCCCAAGAACGGGCTCGTCGCGGTCCTCTCGGCGACGCCGAGCCGCACGCGCGCCGGGTCGAGCTACCTCGGCAGCCCGCCGGTGCTGCTCGCCCGCGCGGCCGCGGTCGACGACGGCGAGCGCACCTACACGTCCACCCCGGCGCTGCGCCGGGCGCGGGGCGCGGTCGAGGCGTGCCGCGTCGTCCCGCTGCTCGTCCTCGGGCTGCTGTGGGTCGGCGCCGGGCTCGCGTTCCAGGCGCTCGCCGTGGCCGGGGGCTGGGTGCTCGCCGCGGCGTCGGGCGGCCTCGTGCTGCTCGCCGTCGGGGTGCTCGGGGCCGCCGTCGCGGTCGCAGCGAAGTGGGCGCTCGCCGGGCGGTTCCGCGACGCCGAGCACCCGCTGTGGAGCGCACCGGTGTGGCGCGGCGAGCTCGCGGACACCTTCACGGAGGTCGTCGCCGCGCCGCTGCTCGCCAACCCCGTCACCGGTAGTGTCGCGCTGGTGTGGTGGCTGAGGAGCATGGGCGCGCGCATCGGGCGCGGCGTCTGGTGCGAGACCTACTGGCTGCCCGAGGCCGACCTGGTCCGGCTCGGCGACGGCGCGAGCGTCGGCCCCGGCTGCGTCGTTCAGACCCACCTCTTCCACGACCGGGTCATGAGCCTCGACACCGTGACGTTGCGCGACGGCGCGACGCTCGGCCCGCACGGCGTCGTCCTGCCCGCGGCGCTGCTCGACGCGGGCGCGACCGTCGGCCCCGCGTCGCTCGTGCTGCGCGGCGAGACCGTCCCGGCCGGCTCGCGCTGGGTCGGCAACCCGATCGGGCCGTGGCGCGCGCCCGTCGGGGCCTCGTGAGGGAGCCGTCCCCGACCGCCGGCGACCCGTACGCCTACGGGCACGGCTCGCGCGCGTTCAACGTCGAGCACTACGACCTGGAGCTCGACTACCGGGTGCGCACCAACCGGCTCGCTGGGGTGGCCCGGCTGCGGGTCCGCGCGATCGAGCCACTGCACGAGCTCGCGCTCGACCTCGGGCCGCTCGTCGTCCAGCAGGTCACCGTCGCGGGTGCCCCGCCCGCCCGGCACCGGCACCGCGCCGGCCGGCTCGTCGTGCGCCTCGTCGCGGAGGTCCCGGCGGGCACGCAGCTCGACGTGCTGGTCCGGTACGCCGGGACGCCGCGGCCCGTGCGCAGCCCGTGGGGCGAGGTCGGCTGGGAGGAGCTCGAGGACGGCGTGCTCGTCGCGAGCCAGCCCACCGGCGCGCCGTCGTGGTTCCCGTGCAACGACCGGCCCGACGACAAGGCCACCTACCGCACGTCCGTGACGGTCGAGAACCCGTACCGCCCGCACGCGCACGGCACCCTCGTGCGGCGCACGGGGCGGTCCGGGGCGACGACCTGGGTGTTCGAGGAGAGCCGCCCGACGTCGCCCTACCTCGCGACCGTGCAGATCGGTCGGTACTCGGTCGTGGAGCTCGCCTCCGACCCCGTGCCGCAGCAGGCCCTCGTCCCGCCCCGCCTCGCGGCCGCCGCGCGGACCCGGCTCGCGCACCACGGCGACATCATGCGGCTGTTCACCCGGCTCTTCGGGCCCTACCCGTTCGCGACGTACACGCTCGTGGTGACCGACGACGCGCTCGAGATCCCCGTCGAGGCGCAGGGCATGTCGGTGTTCGGCTCGAACCACCTCGGCGGCCTCGGCGGCGACCCGGCGGCCGGCGACGAGGGCCGGCGCCTCGTGCCGCACGAGCTCGCGCACCAGTGGTTCGGGAACGCGGTGTCCGTCGCCGGGTGGCGGCACATCTGGCTCAACGAGGGCTTCGCCTGCTACGCCGAGTGGCTGTGGTCGCACGAGTCCGGCGGCCCCACCGCGGACACCCTCGCGCGCCGCCACCACGCCCGGCTCGCGGCGCTCCCCCAGGACCTCGTGCTGGCCGACCCCGGGCCCGCGACGATCTTCGACGACCGCGTCTACAAGCGCGGGGCCCTCACGCTGCACGCGCTGCGGCTCGTGCTGGGCGACGCCGCGTTCTGGGGCCTCGTCCGCGGCTGGACCGCCCGGCACGCCGGCGGCAGCGCGAGCACCGACGACTTCCGCGCCGCCGCCGCCGAGCACGCCCGGCGGTCGGGAGGCGACGCGCTCGTGGCCCGCGTCGACGGGCTGCTCGCGGACTGGCTCGACGCGGGCCGTCTGCCGGACCTCCCGCCGCCGGCACCCGTGCCCGTGGTCTCGGTGACGCAGCGGCTCGGCCAGCTCCTCCGGCCGTCGCGGGGCGACGCACCGTCCTGACGCCGGACGGCGGGGTCGGACGGCGGACGCCGGACGCCACGTCCGCGGCGGTCCCCGGTCGCGGCCCACCGGACCCGGTGCGAGCATCGAGGCGACGGGTGGCTCGGCACCGGGCACGCGTCCCGCACACCACCACCGCACGTCCGCGCCGCGCACCCCCGCGCGGCTCCCCCACGCCCGGAGGCGCACGCATGGCACGAGGCACCGACAGCAGCAGGGTCGTCGTCGTCATCGGCGCGTCGAGCGGCATCGGCCGGGCGACCGCGCAGGCGCTCGCCCGGCGCGGGGACACCCTGGTGCTCGCGTCGCGGTCCGCCGACGCGCTCGCGGAGGTCGAGCGCGAGTGCCTCGCCGCCGCGCCGGGCTCCCGCAAGCGCCCCCACGAGGCCGACGCCGGCGGGTCCCCGGTGCTCGTCGTCCCCACCGACGTGAGCGTTCGCGCGTCCGTGGAGACCCTCTTCGAGCGCGCGGTCGCACGCTACGGGCGGGTCGACGCCGTCGTGCACGCGCCCGCCGTCGTCGGGTACGGGCGCTTCGAGGAGATCCCCGCGGAGGTGTTCGACCAGGTCATCGCGGTGAACCTCACCGGCACGGCCAACGTCGCGCGGGTCGCGCTGCAGCTCTTCCGCGAGGCGGGCGGCGGCCACCTGCTGCTCGTCGGCTCGCTGCTCGGCAAGATCGCGACGCCGTGGATGAGCCCGTACGTCACGAGCAAGTGGGCGGTGCACGGGCTCGCGCGCACGCTGCAGGTCGAGGCGCGCGAGCTCCCGGGGGTCGAGGTCTCGCTCGTCAGCCCCGGCGGCGTCGACACCCCGATCTACGCGCAGGCCGCGAACTACGTGAGCCGCGAGGGGCGTCCGCCGCCGCCCGTGGACCGCCCCGAGACCCTCGCCCGGGCCATCGTGAAGACGCTCGACAAGCCCGCGCGCGAGCGCTCGGTCGGGCTCGCGAACGCGACGTGGACCGCCGGGTTCCGGCTCCTGCCCGCGGTGTACGACGTGCTCGTCGGGCCGGGGATGTCCCGCCTGGGGCTGTCGACCCGGTCCCGTGAGCCGCACGCCGGCAACGTCTTCGCGCCGCTGCCCGACGGCGAGGCCGTCACCGGGAAGTGGGGCCGGCACTGGCTGCGCGGGGTCGGGCTCGTCGCCGTCGCTGCGGGGGCTGTGGGCGTCCGGCAGGTGCTCGCCCGGCGCTGACGGGACGTGGTCGGCGGTGACCGGACGCAGGTCCGCGCCGGTCCGCACCGAGCCGGGCCACGTGTGCCGGCCCGCCGACCTGCCCGGCTCAGCCCGCGACGGCGTCGACGAGCGCCAGCGCCGCGAGCGCCAGCAGCACCACGAGGACCAGGATCGCCAGCGCGCGCCGCACCCACGGGAAGCGCCCGCCGATCACGTACGCGCCGACCGCCGCTGCCATGAGGTACGCGAACGCCGGACCCCAGAAGTACAGGAACGCGTACTCCCCGACGCGCGCGAGCCCGGGCTCGTCGCGGTGCACGACCGCGCTGGACACCGCGGACGCCACGAGCAGGAGCCACGTCGCGCCGAGCCCGCCGGAGAAGAGGCGCCAGCCGGTGCGCATGCGCCGACGCGCGGGAGCCACGACGAGGGTGGCCGACGACGGAGCCGGCTCCCCCGCTCCGGGGTCGGCCGGCTGGGGGGTGCGGGGCACGCCCCGAGTGTCGTGGGCGCCGACCCGGTCGCGGCAGGACCGCTCGGGTGAGCGGGTGCGGGACGCCCGGGGCGTGACCGGCGCGACCCGACGCGTCGAGGCGCGTCGTCGCCCCTCTACGCTCACCGGATGACGCCTGAGGTTGCCGTCCGACGTGCCGTGGTCGCGGACACCCCGCACATGGCTCGCGTGCACGTCGACTCCTGGCGTCAGACCTACCGTGGCCTGATGTCGGACTCCGTCCTGGACGACCCGGAGCTCCTCCCCGCGCGCGAACGCTTCTGGACCGGCGTCCTCACCGACGAGCGCCACAGCAGCAACCGGGTCGCCGTGGCGGAGGTCGACGGTGCCGTGATCGGCATCGCGATGTCCGGCCCGAGCCAGGACCCGGACGCCACCTGGGGCTGGCAGCTGTTCCTGCTCTACGTCGATGCCGCTCATCACGGCTCAGGCGCAGGAGCCGCCCTTCTGAACACCGTCCTGCACGCGCACGAGGCGGCGGCCGTGTGGGTCGCGGACCCCAACCCGCGCGCACAGGCCTTCTACGGCAAGCACGGCTTCACGCCCGACGGACACAGCAAGGCGGGGCCCGACGTGCGGGAGCGGCGGTTCGTGCGCGGCCCCGGAACCGCCTGACCCGGCTCACCCACCGCCGCTCGCTCGCTCCCGGTCGGCGTGCGGGCCCGGCGCACGGGCGGCCCGGCCGTCAACGCTCGTGCAGCACGCGCGCCCACACCGTGCGCGTCAGCAGCCGCCGCACCTTCCCGGTCCGGCTCGCCGCCCCGAGCGCCGCACGCGCCGCGTTCCAGCCCGGCGCACCGTGCACGCCGCCGCCGGGGTGCGCCGAGGCGCTCGCGAGGAAGAGCCCGTCGACGGGCGTCTCGGGGCGCCCGAGCCCGGGGGTCGGGCGGAAGAAGAGCTGCTGGTGCACGGCCGACGTCCCGCCGTTGACCGCGCCGCCGACGAGGTTCTCGTTCGCGGCCTCCAGGTCGGCCGGGGACTGCACGTGCCGGGCGAGCACCGCGTCCCGGAACCCGGGCGCGACCCGCTCGACGGCGGCCTCGACGCGCTCGACCTCCGCGGCGACCTCGTCGGGCGTCCACCGCACGCCGTGCGGCACGTGCGTGTACGCCCACGCGGACTCGGTGCCGGCCGGGGAGCGCGTCGGGTCCGACGTGGTCATCTGCCCGAACAGCAGGAACGGCCGCTCCGGGATGCGCCCGGTCGACAGGTCCGCAGCCATGTCGACGAACCCGTCGGAGTCGACCCCGAGGTGCACCGTGCCGGCGCCGTGCGCACCGGGCGCGGTCCACGGGATCGGGCGGTCGACGGCCCAGTTGACCTTGAACGTCGGGTGGTCCCACTGGAAGCGGTCGAGGTCGCGCCGCATGCGTGGGGGCAGGTGCTGCAGCCCGACGAGGTCCCGGTACAGCGCCGGTGCGGTGACGTCCGCGACGACGGCGTGCCGGGCGCGGACCACCGAGCCGTCCTGCGTGCGGACCCCGACGGCGCGGCCGCCCGACACGTCGATGCTCGCGACCCGCTCACCGGTCTCGATGTGGCCGCCGCCCGCGACGACCCGCGCCGCGAGCGCGTCCGCGAGCGCCCCCGCACCGCCCTCGGGCACGGGGAAGCCGACGTCCTGGCCGAGCATCGCGAGCAGGTACCCGAACACCCCGCTCCCCGCGGCGTCCGGCGGCACGTCGGAGTGCATCGCGTTGCCGGTCAGCAGCAGACGCCCGCCCTCGCCGCGGAAGTGCTCGGACCCGAGCCGCCGCACGGGCAGCACCGCGAGCCGGGCGAGGTCGATGCCCCCGGCCACCCCGACCCGGCGCAGCAGCCGTGCGACCGAGACCACCGGCGGGAACGGCGTGAACAGCGCGTCGAGCAGCGGGTCCCGGATCGTGCGCCAGGACTCGACCATCCGCAGCCAGGCGTCGCCGTCCCCGGGCGCGAACTCCTCGAGGCCCGCCGCGGTGTCCTGCGCGCCGTGGCGGAGCACCGCCGCGCGGCCGTCGTCCAGCGCGTGCGCGAGCACGTCGGGCGCCTTGACCCAGCGCAGCCCGTGGTCCTCGAGGTGCAGGCCGCGGATGAGCGGCGAGCCCGCCGCGAGCGGGTAGAAGGCGCTGAACAGGTCGGTCCGGAACCCGGGCGCCGTGACCTCCGCGGTCCGCACCGCGCCGCCGACGGAGTCCTGCGCCTCGAGCACGAGCACGTCCCACCCCGCGTCGACCAGGGCGTTCGCGGCGACGAGCCCGTTGGGCCCGGCCCCGATGACGACGGCGTCCACCGTGCGTGCGATCACGCGTCCTCCTGGGTGTCGTGGGTGCGTCCACGCTCGCACCCGGCCCGGGGCGGGGCAACCGGCCGGGCGGTCCGGCGCGGTCGTGGGGACGAGGGGCGTCGCGCGGGTCGCGCGGGGGCGGGCGCGTCGTGCCGGTCGTGCGCGCGGGTGTCGGCGGGACCTGCCACGATGCGGCGCATGGACACCGAGGCGTACTGGCAGCTCGTCGACGAGGCACGCACCCGCACGCGGAAGGGCCCGGACGCGGCGCCCGACGCCGACGACGTCGCGGACTCCCTGCGTGCGGTGCTCGTCGAGCGCGGCGTCGAGGCGGCGCGCGCGGCGGACGCCGCGTACGACGAGCTCGTCGCGACCGTGCACGGCCCCCGGCTGTGGGGCGCGGCGTACCTGATCGGCGGCGGGTGCTCGGACGACGGGTTCGACTACTTCCTCGGCTGGCTCGTCGCGCAGGGCCGCGAGGTCTTCGAGCGCGCGGCGCAGGACCCGGACTCGCTGGCGGACGTGGTCGACGAGGACACCGAGGCCGAGTGCGAGGACATGCTCGCCGCCGCGTGGGACGCCTACGAGGAGCTCACAGGCGAGGAGTTCCCCGAGGACGAGGAGGCGGACGAGGACGGGGACGACGACGCGGACGACGAGCCCGCCGCCGAGCCGTTCTGGGACTTCGACGACGAGGCCGAGATGCGCATTCGCTACCCGCGGCTCGCGGCGATGTTCCTGGAGGACTGAGCGCAGCCCGGGCGGCGCGGCGAGCTCGGCGGCGCGGCACCGGGACCGGGCACGCCCCGCCGCACCGGCCCCCGGTTGCGGCCCTCCACCCCGCGGTTAGCGTGGACGGATGACAGCCATGCCGACCGACCCGGACCCCGAGAACACGCCCGGCCTCGAACCCGGCGGCGGTGTGAACCCCGGCGACACCCCGCCCGGCGAGGCGAGCACGTCCGGCGTCTCGCACCAGGAGCCCGGCCTGCCGTCGGGCCGCAGCCAGAAGCTCGTCTACGGCGTGATCCTGGGGTTCGCGGCGCTCGTCGTCGTGATGCTCGTCGGCTACGCCGTCGGCATCGGTCGCTGACCGCCCCGATCAGCGGCTCCCCCGCGACCGCCGCGACCCGCAGGTCCGCCACGCGACCTCCGGCCGGACCGCGGCGAGCTCCGCGAGCCAGGGACGGCACGCGTCGACGGGCGGGACCCACTGCTGGGCACCGGGACGCTCGGTCCCGCGCGCGGCGCTCACGGCCGCGGGTTCGTGCGGGTCCACGGGCGCTCGTCGCGCCGCGCGCCCATGCCGGCCGCGCACCGCGGGCACACGCGCGCCACCTCGTCGGCGTCGCGCCCGGTCGCGGGCTGCACGTCCGCCCACGTGACGTGCGAGAACCGCCCGAGCGCGGAGCGGTGCAGCGGCAGCCCGCAGACGGTCTGGTTGGTCCCGCGCTCCCACGCGTGGACCTCCCCGGCGGGCAGCCGCACGCCGTCCGGGTCGGTCCAGCTGCTCGACGCGGCGACGGCGGCGTTCTTCAGCGTCTTCGGCACCGGGGCCTCCTCGCGACCACGCGACGCCGGTTCGCCGCGTCGTCCCAGGATGCGACGGCCGTCCCGGGAGCGCACGACGACGTCGGCCGCCGGCCCGCTCGCCCGCGCTGCCGACCCCCTCACCCCGGTGGCCGGGCCCGCCCGGGGCCGGACCACCGTGCGCCGCGGGCGCGGGACATGATGGGGTAGCCCTTCGACCGTCGAGGCGGGCGCCGACGCACCGGGAGGCAGCAGAGCATGACCGACCTGCTGTCGTCCGTGCGCGCGCCCGCACCGGACGCCCCCGCGCCCGCGTCGCCCGACGAGGCCGGAGCCGACCGCCGCCCCGACTGGTCCTGGCTCCCCGACACCGCGGACGCCCCGACCGAGGCGGACCTCGCCCGGTACCGCGACGCGACGGACCGGCTGCTCGCCGACCACGGCGTGACGTACGGCGGCACGCCGCCCGTGACGGCGGACGGCGCACCGACGGCCGGGGTGGCCGAGCCCGAGCCGCACAGCTGGCGGCTCGACCCGGTGCCGGTGATCGTCGACGAGCACGAGTGGTCGGTCCTCGAGCGCGCGCTCGTGCAGCGCACCGAGCTCCTCGACGCCGTCCTGCAGGACGTCTACGGCCCGCGCCGCCTGCTCGGCGACGCGCTGCTGCCGCCCGAGCTCGTCCTCGCGCACCCCGGCTACCTGCGCGCGGTGCACGGGCTGCGGCTGCCGGGGGCGCACGAGCTCGTGCTCACCGCGACCGACGTGACGCGCGACGCGTCGGGGGCGTGGACCGTCGTCGCCGACCGGACGCAGGCGCCGTCGGGTGCCGGCTACGCGATGGAGGACCGCCGCGTCGTCGCGCAGGTGCTCGCGGGCGTGTACCGCCAGGCGTCCATCCAGCGCATCGGCCCGTTCTTCCACGCGCTGCGGCTCGCGCTCGCGCAGGTCGCGCCGCCGGGCACGGAGTCGCCCCGGATCGTGCTGCTCACCGCGGGGCCGCAGAGCGAGACGGCGTTCGACCAGGCGTACCTGTCCTCGATGCTCGGCCTCCCGCTCGTCGAGGGCAGCGACCTCGTCGTGCGCGAGGGGCGGGTGTGGATGCGCGGGCTCGACGAGCTCGAGCCGGTCGACGTCGTCCTGCGCCGGGTCGACGCCGACTTCTGCGACCCGCTCGAGCTGCGGTCCGACTCGCGCCTCGGGGTCCCCGGGCTCGTGCGCGCGCTGCGGGCGGGCACCGTGAGCGTCGTGAACCCGCTCGGCAGCTCGGTGCTCGAGAACCGGGCGCTGCACGCGTACCTGCCGCGGCTCGCGCGCACGGTGCTCGGCACCGACCTCGCGCTGCGGTCGCCCGAGACGTTCTGGTGCGGGGACCCGGTCGCGCTGCGGCACGTCCTCGCGCACCTCGACGAGCTCGTGCTCGCGCCGACGTACCGCGGGCTGCGCTCGGGGACGGTGCACGGCTGGACGCTCAGCGCGGCCGAGCGCGCGGAGCTCGCGGCGCGGATCGCGGCCGACCCGCTGTCGTGGGTTGGTCAGGAGCCGGTCGCGACGGCGGGCGCGGGTGCCGGGGCGGGCGCGGGTGCCGGGACAGCCGCGGAGGCGGTTCGGCGGCCGGGCCACCCGCCCGCGCCGACCGCCGCGGTGCTGCGCACGTTCGCCGTCGCGCGACGCGGGTCGTACCAGGTCATGAGCGGCGGGCTCGCCCGCGTGTTCCTCGACGACGCCGACGAGCGCCCCGCCGGGAGCGACGCCGCGCCCGACGCCGGGCCACGCGCGTACGCCAAGGACGTGTGGGTCCTGTCGTCCGAGCCGGACGCCGTGCGCGACCCGTGGCTGCACGCGGAGCAGCCCGCGCAGCGCGTCCTGACCGGCATCTCGCCGCGGACCGCCGAGAACATGTTCTGGATGGGCCGCTACGCCGAGCGCGCGGGCGACAAGGTGCGGGTGCTGCGCGCGGTCGTCGACCGCTGGGACGACTACCACCGCAGCCCGCGCTCGGCGGGCGGCCGTGCCCTCGCGGCGCTGCTCGCGGCCGTCGGCGCGGACGAGCCCGCGTCGTGGCGCACCGAGGGCACCGGGACCGACCTGCGCGCGCTCCTGCTGGACCGGGCGCGCCCCGGGTCGGTCGCGAGCTCGGTGCGCCGCCTCGCGGAGGCCTCCGCCGCGGTCCGCGACCAGCTCTCGAACGACACGTGGCTCCCGCTCGCGAGCCTGGACCGGGCCCTGGCCGACGAGCGCCGGCTCGTCGCGGCCCGCGACCGGCTCGACGCCGCCCGGCAGGTGTCCCCGCGCACCGGTCCCGCCGAGACGGTCGGGATGCGCGCGGTGCTCGACCGGATGCTCGAGGCGCTCCTCGCCGTGGCCGGGATCGGCGCCGAGAGCATGGTGCGGGACCTCGGCTGGCGCTTCCTCGACGGCGGCCGGCGGCTCGAGCGCGCGCAGTTCCTCGTCGACACGCTCGCCGCGACGCTCACGACCCAGCGCTCCGAGGACGTCGACTCCCTCGTGCTCGAGTCGCTGCTCATCGAGCACGAGTCGGTCATCACCTACCGCCGCCGCAACCAGGCCGGGGCGACCGTCGCGACCGTGCTCGACCTGCTGCTGCTCGACCGCACCAACCCCCGCTCGCTCGGCTACCAGCTCGACCGGCTGCGCGAGGACCTCGCGGGCGTTCCTGTACCCGTGGGCCCGGCCGGTCACGTGCGCTCGCCCGAGACCCGCGACCGCCTGCTGCAGGACGTCGCCGACCTGCTCACCGAGCTCGACACCGCGACGGTCGCGGCGGCGGTCACCGAGGACGGCCGCCGCGACCGGCTCGCCGAGGTGCTCGACTCGATGCGCTGGCGGCTGCGCGCGGTCGGCGACGAGATCGCGCGCGTGCACTTCGTCCACCCCGCACCGAGCCGGTCGCTCGACGACGCGTGGGGTGCCGAGAACACGCACGCGCCCGACGCCGACGACGCGCCCGGGACGGACCCGTCGGCGGCCGCCGCGGCGGAGGACGGCACCCGCGGGGCCGACGCCGTCGCCGACGACGACCGGGGGCCCGCGTGACGACGACCGCCGCGACGACGCCCGCGACCGGGCGCACCTACGACCTCGTGCACCGCACGACGTACGCGTACGACCACCCCGTCACGACGTCGTACGGCCGCACCGTCCTCACGCCGCGGGACCTGCCCGACCAGCGGTGCCACACCTCGACGCTCGACATCCAGCCGGCGCCCGCCGACACGGCCGCGCACGTCGACTACTTCGGCAACCGGTCCACGTACTTCGCGGTCACGGACGAGCACCGCCGGCTCGTGGTGACGTCGCGCTCCACGGTGACCGTCGCGCGCGAGGCCGCGACCGTCACCGGCCTGCCCGTCGTCGCGTGGGAGGACGTCGCCGCGGCGGTGCGGAGCGGGCGCGGCCTCGAACCCACCGCCGCGCCCGACGAGGCGGAGTGGGACGGCGTGGTGCACGACGACGTCGCCGAGCTCCCGACGGAGCCGGAGGGGCCCGACGGCCCGGGCGACCCGAGTGCCGCGGCGACCGACGGCATCGGGATCGTCGCGCTCCGCGAGGCGCTGCTGCCGTCCCGGCACGTCGCGCTGACCGAGGACGTCCGGGAGTGGGCGGCGCCGTCCTTCACGCCCGGTCGGGGCATCGCCGAGATCCTCGCCGACCTCGCGCACCGCATCCGCACCGAGCTGACGTACCGCTCCGGCTCGACGACGGTCGGCACGACGCAGACCCAGCTGCTCGCGCAGCGCACGGGCGTGTGCCAGGACTTCGCGCACCTCATGGTCGCCGCGCTGCGCCTGCACGGGCTGCCCGCGCGGTACGCGAGCGGCTACCTCGAGACGATGCCGCCACCCGGCCGGGAGAAGCTCCGCGGGGCGGACGCGTCGCACGCCTGGGTGTCCGCGTGGGTCCCGGGGGCGGGTTGGGTCGAGGTCGACCCGACCAACGACAAGTTCATCGACGACCGCTACGTGGTGCTCGGCTGGGGGCGCGACTACGCCGACGTGCCGCCCCTGCGCGGGGTCATCTTCACCGAGGGCTCGGGCTCACGGCTCACGGTGTCGGTCGACCTCGTCCCGGCCGGCTCGGCTCCGCTCCCCTGACCCCGGGGCACCGTGTCGGCGGGCCCTCGGCGGGGTGCCCGACGTGCCGCGCGGGCCGTATCGGATCGGGCACCGCACCCTCAAGGGGCAAATCGTGCGGGGTTCCGGTCCACAGTTCTGTCCACAGGCTGAGGAGCGCGATCACGCGCGGAGCACAGCCCTGTGGACAACATCTGTGGACGGCGGTGGACCTCAGCGCGACGTGCTCGCCGCCCGTGCCGTGAGCTCCGCGTCGTCGACCAGGTACCCGTCGCTGTCGACCACCGCTCCGCCCGCCGCACGCGCGAGCGCCGAGACCGCGCGGGCCACGTACGGGGCGATCCGCCCGCGCGCGATCGCGTGCAGCGGCGTCACGGAGTCGGTGCGGTACTCGGCGTCCTCGGGCGGCAGCCACGCGACCCGGTAGGCGAACGGACCGTACTCGCGCCAGTCGAGCGCGGTCAGCACGACCGGGACCTCGCTCGACCGGGAGAAGCGCAGTCGGACCTCGCCGTCGTAGGGGTAGGTCGCCACGAGCTCGTACGGGGCGGGCGCCGCCGGACCGCCCCGGTCACCCGGCCCACCGGGCTCGCCGTGCTGCGCGGGCAGCCCGGTCGCCACGGCCACCCGGGCGCCGCTGAGCAGGGGCCGCACGAGCGGGACCGCGGCCTCGGGGGCGAGCGCGACTGCCGACCACAGGGTCAGGTCCACGCTCGATCGGGGGTCGGGAACGACGATCTGCGCCCGGTCGGCCGGCAGGATCGCGCCCGCGGAGCGCCGCGCCGCCGCGCTCATCCACGCGAGCACCCCGGGGTCGGCGACCGGCCGGGACGGGTCCTCGTGCGGCACGACCGCGTACAGGTCGTAGCTCCGCGCGGGCAGCCCCAGGGCGTGCGCCGCGTCGGGCGGGAGCGGGTACGGGCCCCGGGCGGACACCTCCCACGTGAGCCGGAGCTCGCCCGGCTGCGGCTCGGGGTCGGCGACCATGCCGCGGAAGCGGGCGCCGGACATCGGGCGCGCCCGGGAGCGGGCCTGCGACGCCGTGACCGGGGCGGTGAGCCAGTCCGCCTGCGCGAACCACGCCGAGGCGAGGGTCAGCAGGTCGGTGGTGTCGGGGACCGCGAGAACGTGGTGGCCGTCCACAGCGAGCGGCAGCGGGCTCATGGCGGCGGACCGTAGCGGGTGAATGCTGCGGTGATGTTTCCCCCACGTGAGAGGTCCGGCGGGTCCGGGCGGACGCGCCGCGGTTCTCACGGAGGTCTCACCGGGTCGGCACCGACGGGGCACCCGCTCGCTTGCAGCGCACCGTCTGTCCACAGGCTCTGTCCACAGGAAGGTCCACAGGGTGAGGCACAACTCGTGTCCTGTGCACACGGGTGTGGATACAGCCTGTGGGGAGAAACGGACACGCGGCGCCGCACCTCGCCCGGTGCGACGCCGCGGGTCCGTGCCGTCGGTCAGGCGTGCACGTCGTGCAGGTGGTGGACGACGTCGTGCAGGTAGTACTCGCCGAGGGTCCGGGCCGTGAACCTCGAGCCGTTCGAGCGCCGGCCGGGGCGCTCCCAGGCGTCGTCCGGGACCGCCGCGAACCGCGCCGCCGCCTCCTCCGCCGCCTGCGCGAGCTCGACGGCGACGACCGCCGGGTCCTGGAGGTCGTACCGCTCCTCGACCGCCGTGGCGTCCTGGTCCCAGTTCGCGAACAGCGGGTCGTCCTCCTCGAGGATCAGCCGCAGCCGCTCCCCGAAGATGCGGTGGACGTCGCGCGTGTGCGCCGCGTACTCCACGACCGACCACGTCGACGGCTCGGGGCGCTCGCGGGCGTCCGGCCGGGCGAGGGCGTCGGTCCAGCGGGGGACGGACGCGCGCAGCGCCGCGGGGATCCCGGCGGGCTCCACGTCGGCGGCGAGGAAGCCGCACTCCGGGCAGGGGCGCTCGAGGACCCAGGTCCAGTCCTTGGTGTCGGGCTCGATGGGTGTCGTCATGCGACGCAACCTAGCGACACCTGGCGATGCGGCGCGCGCGTCCGCTCCCGGTTCCACCGCGTCGGCGCGCGGTGCTCGCTCGTTGGCCGGATCTCTGCCCTGCCCGGGCGGGACGCCGGGGCGGTCGGGCGACGCTGCCCGGGACCGGCCCGTCGTCCGCCGGGGCGGAGCCCCCCATGGCTCCACCCCGGCGCACGACCCCCTGCTCGGTCCCCCGTGCCAGGTCTGGCCTCCCGGGCTGGTCCGCACCGCGCCCCTCCCGCGCTGCGACCCCTTCCGGGAGTGCGCTCACCGTAGGGAGCCCGACGTTGCAGGGGCGTTGCAGCCGTCCACACTGTGGGTGGGTCAGTTCCGGACCTGTGGGTGGGTGGGTCCCGACCCGCGTCCCCGGTGGGTCGGTCAGCGCCCCGGACGGCGCAGGCCCGACCCGAACGACCGGCCCAGCCGCTCGAGCCGCCCGCGCGCACGCACCCACGGCGGCGACCCCGTGGTGCACAGCGACATGAGGTGCTGCCAGGCGTGCCAGTCCTCGGTGCCCTCGTCGGTCGCGACCCAGCGCTCGACCGCGACGGCGTCGGCGCTCGCGAGGACCGCCGACCGTAGCTCTGCGCAGAGCTCGTCGCGCAGCTGCTCGACGCCCGGCGCCACCGACCGCGGCAGCACCGGCCCGGCGTACTGCGCGAGCGCGCCGAGCAGGTCGCCGCGGGCCAGCGCGCGCCGCACGTCGTGCACGTCGGTCGTCACCGGCGCGGCGAGCCGGTAGGGCCGCGACGGCCCGAGCAGCGGCCCGACGACGCGGCGCAGGCGCGAGACCTCGGCGCGGACGGTCACGTCGCTGAGGTCGCCGGGGTGCAGCAGGACCGCGAGCTCGTCGACCGACAGCCCCCGCGGGTGCGTCGCGAGCAGCAGGAGCATCTCGGCGTGCCGCAGGCTCAGCTGGTGCCCGCCGTCGGCCGCGCGGTGCCCGCGCACCGCGACCCAGTCACCCGCCGCGTCGAGCCGCACCCCGCCGGCGCCCACGCCGTCGCCCGCGCCGTCGACCCCGAGCGCCGCCGCCTCGACGCCGAGCCGCAGCACGCCGCCCGCGGTGCCGAGCACGTCGAGGCGGGCGAGCTCGGGCGGCCGCACGCTCGTCGAGCCGCGCTCGCGGAACCGTCGGGGCGGCGCGCCCTCGGCGGCACGGGCCGCGGCGATCTCGAGCTCGACGGCCATGACGGTCGCGGTGACGAGACGCAGCACGAGCGGCGAGGCGAGGTGGTCGCGCCCGGTCACGTCGAGCACGCCGAGCACGCGTCCGGTGCTCGGGTCGCGGACCGGAGCCGCCGTGCAGCTCCACGGGTGCACCGACCGCGTGAAGTGCTCGGCGGCGAAGACCTGGACGGGGGTGCGGGTCGCGAGCGCGGTGCCGGGGGCGTTGGTGCCGGTCTGCTCCTCGCCCCACGACGCGCCCTCGACGAACCCCACTCCGTCGAGCTGGCGGCGCACCGCGGGGTCCCCGTCGACCCACAGCAGCCGGCCGTTCTCGTCGGTCAGCGCCGCGACGATGCCCTCGCCCACGCCGCCCTCGACGAGCAGGCGGCGGACGATCGGGAGCGCGGCGCCGAGCGGGTGGTTGCGGCGGTAGGCGACGAGCTCGGCGTCGGTCAGGTCGACGGTCGGGGCCGGGGACTCGGGGTCGACGCCGCTGCGCGCGCTGCGTACCCACGAGTCGGCGACGACGGTGCGGATGCCTCGCGGCAGCGTCCCGGTCGTCACGAACGTCTCGTGCGCGGTGCGCAGGCTCGCGGTGAGCGCCGCCGGGTCGGAGCCCGCCGGCCACGCCGGCCCGTTGCCGTGCATGCGGTGACCTCCCGACCGCGCCGTCGAGCAGATGCGGCTGAGTCTAGGTGCGAGCACCCAAGCCGGGTAGTGGAGTCGCGAACTGACAGATCGTGGGAGGATGTCAGCATGCCGAAGATCATCGGAGGCTCCCTCCACGAGCACCGCGCGCAGACCCGCCAGAAGCTGTTCGCCGCGCTCTCGAGCCTCATGGCGGACCGCGGGTTCGACGCGATCACGCTCGCCGACATCGCGTCGGCCGCCGGCATCGGGCGGACCGCCGTCTACAACCACTTCCCCGACAAGGAGTCCCTGCTCGTCGGGTTCATCACGCACGAGACCGAGCAGTACGTCGCGACGCTCGAGCGCTCGCTGCGGGACGTCGAGGACCCCGTCGAGCAGCTCCGCACGTACGTGCGCGCGCAGGCGCAGCTCAAACGCGTCTACCACCTGGCCCCCGGGCCGGACCTGCGCTCGGTGCTCTCGCGCGCGACCCAGCAGCGGGTCCGTGAGCACGTGCACCTCGTCGAGCAGATCCTGCGCCGCATCCTCAGCCAGGGCATCGAGTCGGGCGCGTTCCCGCTCCAGGACGTCGACACGACCGTCCCCCTCGTCAACGCGTGCCTGTCGAGCCGGGGGGTGCCCGACGACGGGCCCGAGCGCGACCACGCCGTCGAGGCGACCGTGACGTTCGTGCTGCGCGCCGTCGGCGCCCGCCTGCCCGTCCACGCCTGAGTGTCCCCGCGCCCGCGTCCGGCCCGCGCCGACCGCCCCGAGCCCCAGCCACGCAGGAGCCGCCCGCCCCGCGGTCGTGACGCCCGCGCGACGACCCCGCAGCGCGGCGACCGGCGCCCCGACCGCCGCCCCGCACCCGCCCGCACGCCGGCCACGCACCGCGTCGAGGTCACGTTCCTGCCCGGCCTCGCGGACGTCGTCGCGGCCGAGGTCACCGAGCTGCTCGCGCCGGCGAGCCCGCCGGTCCCCGTGCCGGGGCGCGACGACACCCTCACGTTCGCGCACCGCGGCCCGCTCGACGACCCGCGCCTGCTCGGGCTCCGCACCGCGGTCGCGGTGTTCGCGGTCCTCACGTTCGACGTGCCGCGGCCGAAGTCGCTCACGAGCGGGGAGCACCTGCCGCGGATCGCCGCCGCGCTCGACGCGTCCGCCCGGCTCGGCGCCCGCCGCACCTTCCGGTTCGAGGCGGCCGGGCGCGAGTCGAGCGTGTTCCAGCGCCTCGCGACGCTGCTCTCCGAGGCCAGCCGCATGGACCACCACGCCGACGACGGCGAGATCCTCGTGCGGTTCCGCCGCACACCCGGGTCCCGCGCGGGCGGCACCGGTGGCGCGCGAGGCGCGGACCGCACGGGTGGTGCCGGAGGCGTCGACCGGGCAGGTGCCGGGGGTGGTGACGCCGGGTGGGACGTGCTCGTCCGGCTCGGCGGCCCGCCGCTGTCCGCGCGCACGTGGCGCGTCGCCGACTACCCCGGTGCCGTCAACGCGACCATCGCGGCGGCGATCGCCCGCCTCGCCGGCGTCCGCGCGGGCGACCGTGTCGCGAACCTCATGTGCGGCTCGGGCACGCTGCTCGTCGAGCGCCTGCTCGCCGGGCCGGCGGCCGTCGCGGTCGGCGTCGACATGTCCGCGGAGGCGGTCGACGCGACCCGCGAGAACGTCGCCGCCGCCGGGCTCACCGAGCGGGTGCGCCTCGACGTCGCGGACGTCCTCGAGCCGGGCGGGACGTGGCGCGACGCCGGACCGTTCGACCTCGTGCTCGTCGACCCGCCGTGGGGCACGACGCACGGGTCGCACGCGACGAGCGCCGCGGTGCACGCCCGGCTGCTTGAGGCCGCGCACGCGGTGTGCGCACCGGGCGGGCGGCTCGTCGTCCTCACGCACGAGATCACGGTCATGGAGCGGTGCCTGCGCGTCGCGTCGGGCCTGTGGCAGGAGCGGGCCGCGGTGCGCGTGTTCGCCAAGGGCCACCACCCGCGGATCTACCTGCTCGACCGCCGCTGACCTGCGACGACCCGTCCGCAGGACCCCGGTGCGCGGGCACGCCGCCGCGCGCTGTCCCGACCCGCCGTCCGGCCCGCCCTCGAACCTGGACGCCGGACCGGGATCTTTCACCCGAACGGCTCGCGCGGCCTTGCGGACGGGTCCGCGTGCCGGATGATGGCGACGTGACGCCTGCACGAGGACGAGCCGCCGGAGCCCCCGCCGCACCCGCGACCACCGGGGTGCGCGGCCTGGGGCTCGCCGCGCACCGGCTCGAGCGCTGCCAGACCCTCGCCGAGGTCGCCGAGGTCGCCGCCGCGATGGCCCGGTCGCTGCTCGACGCCCGCTCCGCCGCGTTCTGCCGCATCGAGCAGGAGACCTGCACGGTGCTCGCCGTCGAGGCGCTGGAGCCCGACGACCGCGAGTCCGTGCTGGCCCGCACCGCGTTCCGCGCCGAGGAGCGCCCCGCGCTGCGCGGGCTCATCCGGGACCGCCGCAGCTGGGTCGCGCACGTGCGCGACGACGTCGACGACGTCGAGCTCACGGGCGACCCCGTCGAGGTCGCCAGCCTGCGCGAGCTCGACCGGATCAGCGCGCTGGCCAGCCCGGTCGTCGTCAACGGCCAGGTGTGGGGGCAGGTCTACGCGAGCCGCGACACGAGCGGCGAGCTGTTCGGCGTCGACGACCTCGCCGCCGCCGAGGTGCTGTGCGCGCTCGCCGCCGGTGCCGTCGCGCGCGTCGACCTCGAGGACCAGGTCCGCCACCTCATCGCCGACGACCCGCTCACCGGGCTCGGCAACCGCCGCGTCGCGGACCACGCCGCCGACCAGGCGCTCCAGACCGGGCTCGAGACGTGCATCGTCATGTGCGACGTCGACGGCCTCAAGCGCGTCAATGACGAGCTCGGGCACGACGCCGGCGACGACCTGCTCCGCTCGGTCGGGGACGTCCTGCGCCGTGTACAGGACCAGCTCCCCCGCTCGACCGCGGCGCGGCTCGGCGGCGACGAGTTCTGCGTCGTCACCGCCGGCATCCCCCGCTCGCAGGTCAGCCAGGTCATCTCCGCGACCGTCAAGGGCTTCCCCCTCGCGCACGGCGCGGCGATCTCGTGGGGCATCGCGTCGAGCGCGGGCGGGCGCGTCGAGCAGCCCCGCACGCTGTTCCGCCGGGCCGACGCCGCGCAGTACCAGGCGAAGCGCAGCCGGGCCCGGGCGGCCCTGGCGAAACGCCGCGAGCTCGCGGAGAACGCCGTGACGGTCGACCGGCTCATCACCGCGGGCGTCGCGGCGATCGTCGGCGCGCAGACCGGCGCGGTCACGCGGCTGTGCGCGCTCGCCGCCGCCGCCACGAGCGCGCTGGGCGGCGCGACGTGGACCGTCCTGCGCGACGCGGGCGACGGCGTCCCCGCGGCGATCGCGCGCGGCGGCACGCCCTCGGCGGACTCGACGAACGTGCGCAGCGTGAACGTCGAGCACTCGCCGTGGTCGGTCGAGGTCGAGACCAGCGCCGACGGCCCGACCGACGAGGCCATCGCCGACGCGCTCCAGGCCCTCGTCGACGTCGCGGTGCACGGGGCGCGCTAGCCCGCGAACCACCGGCTGCTCACGTCGTGCAGCCGCTGCTGGACCGCGGCGTCGTGCGAGACGGCGGGGGTCGTCGCCTCTTCCCCGCGGACGTAGTAGCGGCCGGTGACCCCCGCGAGCGCCGGGTCCGTGGCCAGCCGCAGCGCGGTCGACGCCCCCTCGCGCGGCGTCAGCACCGCCCGCCGGACGAGCCCGCGCAGGGGCCGCAGCGCCGCGGGGACGAGGCCGTCGACGAGGGCGGTGCCCACGATGCCGGGGTGCGCGGAGCTCACGGTGACCCCGTGGGGCCGCAGGGTGCGCGCCGCGTGGTACCCGCTGGTCACGGTGAGGAGCTTGGCCCGCGCATAGGCCTCGAAGGGGACGAAGCCGCTCGCCGGGTTCAGGGCGGCGAGGTCGTCGAGGTGCGCGGGGTCGAGGGCGGCCGGGCGGGCGCGCCCGAGCAGCTTGACCTTGCGGGTGTCGTTGACGGTGTCGGAGGCGACGTGGACGACCCGTCCCGCTCCCCGGACGAGGGCGTCCCGCAGGAGGTGGGTGAGCCCGAAAGCGGCGAGATAGTCCACCGCGACGTGCATCTCGATGCCGTCGGCGGTCAGCCGCCGGTCCGGGACGTGCGCGCCGGCGTTGTTGACCAGGACGTGCACGCGCTCGTGGCGTCGGGCGATCGCGGCCGCGGCGCCGAGCACGCCCGCACGCAGCGACAGGTCGGCCTCGACGACCTCGAACCCGCCCCGGCCACCCTGCCCGACGGTCCCCGCGACGGTCTCGCGCAGCAGGCTCTCGGTGCGGCGGGCGTCCCGGGCGACGGTCACCACGTGCGCGCCGGCGCGGACCAGCTCCGCAGCGATGACGCGTCCCATCCCGCCGCCGGCGCCCGTGACGACCGCGACCCTCCCCTCGAGGTCCACGCCGACGAGCGGCTCGCGGGGGTACGCGGGCACGGGTCCGGTGCCGGCGGGGCGTCGGGCGCTCACCGGGCGACCCGCGGGAAGGCGTGCACGTGGCGGGGGTCCTCGACCTCGCGGACGACGAACTCCGCGAGGTCGGCGCGGCCGACGGACGTCCACAGGCGCACCGGGAGGTCCGGGGCGACCCGGTAGCGCCCGGTGGCGCGGGCGTGCGTGAGCTTCGGGGGGCGGACGATCGTCCAGCGCAGGCCGGAGGCGGTCACGAGGGTCTCCATGGCCTCCTTGTCGCGCAGCCTCTCGGCGACGCCGGCCCACACGGCGCGCGAGTACAGCGACCGGTCGCGGCTCTCGGCGACCCCGTGGGCGCTGAGGACGACGAGCCGGGAGACCCCGGCGTGCTGCATCGCGGGGACGGTGACCGCCATCGCGTCGGTGCACACCGAGGTCGGGCCCGACGCCGCCCCGCCCAGGGCGCTGACGACGGCGTCGGTTCCCGCCAGGGCCGACGACAGGGTCTCCGCGTCGCCCAGGTCCGTCCACCCGACCTCGCGCAGCCCGGGTGCGGGCTCGAGCGACCCCGTCCGGCGCACGAGGGCGGTGACGTGGTGACCGCGGCGGAGCGCGGTCGACACCACGAGACGCCCGGTCGCTCCGGTCGCCCCGAGCACCGCGACCTGCTTCTGTGTGACATGTTGTCTCATAGGGGAAGGGTGACACCGAGTCGCCTCTGAGTCAACTTGTCTCATAGACTCCGTCGCATGGAGACCCCCCGAGACGACCCACGCTTCCTGCGCAGCCGGGAGGCGATCGGCGGCGCCGCCCGCGCGCTGCTGCTGGCCCACGGGCCCGGCGCGATCACCCATGCCCGGGTCGCCGAGCACGCGGGGATCGCCCGCGCGACGGTCTACCGGCACTGGCCGCGCACCGACCAGCTGCTGGCCGAGGCGATGGCCACCGTGCCGATGCCGTTCTTCGACGCGCCGGGCACGCCGACCCGCGACTG
This sequence comes from Cellulomonas cellasea, assembly GCF_006538745.1. Taxonomy (GTDB): domain Bacteria; phylum Actinomycetota; class Actinomycetes; order Actinomycetales; family Cellulomonadaceae; genus Cellulomonas_A; species Cellulomonas_A cellasea. The sequence continues at coordinate 236,241 of NZ_BJLR01000009.1, forward strand.
GCTGGTCCGCGAGCTGACCGCCCTCGCCCGGCAGCTCGACCTCCACGACGTGCGCGTCGTCGCCACCACGCTGGCCAACGCCGCGCTGTGGGAGGAGCACATGGACGCACGCCGCGCCGGCTTCGCCGACCTCCTCACCGCACGGCTGACCGAGGCGCTCGAGGCGGCCCAGGCACGCGGGGAGGTCGAGCTGCACGCCGCTCCCCGCGACGCAGCCGCGCTCGCCGTCGGGCCGCTGTACTACCGGGCCACCATCGAGCGCGGCACGACCGACGACGCCACCGTCGCGGCGCTGGTCGACCACCTCGGCCGCTGGAGCTGACGGGCCTCGCGGGTGGCCGCCGGCGCCGGGCGGGCCCGTCCCCCGACCTGCTTAATCGAACAAGTACCCGCCGGGTCCCCGCGCCGCGTTCCGGAGCGCACCGGGGCCTCCCTACGCTGCGCGGGCCCGGGGTCGTCCACCGACGCCGCCGGGCGTAACCACCAGCCAGGGTTTCGCGCGAGCAGGGGAGCATCGATGAGGAAGCCGACCCGACAGCAGACGGCAGCGACGGACGAGCAGGGAGCGGGCACCGGCCCAGGACGCGGACGGGCCGCCGTCGCCGTGGCCGCCGCAGCGGCCCTCGCCGCCTCGGCGCTGACCCTCGGGGCGTCCGGGGCCAGCGCCGGCGGCGGCACCGACGAGACCGACCGCCCCGGGCGCGGCGGCCAGCGGACCGTGTGCGCCGACGAGAGCCTGCTGTTCTGCGAGGACTTCGAGCGGCTGCCCCTCGGCGGCGCGGCCAGCATGCGCTGGGGCATCGACACGCGGGCCGGCACGCTGACCGTCGAGAAGGTGCGGACCGAGCGGCCCGGGCGGCACGGCCGGCACGCACGAGCCCTGCGCGTGCACACCGCCGACAACGGCCGGGCGTTCATGGTCATCCCTGTCGACCCGCCCGAGAACAGCTTCTACGGGCGCATCCGGGTCAAGGTCGAGGAGTTCCCCACCGCGCCCGACTGGGCGCACTACACGCTCGTCGAGGCGTCCGGCGAGGGTGCCGGGGTCGTGCGGCCGATCGGCGGGCAGTACGCGCCGACCGTCCCCGGTGTGTTCTGGGGCGTCGGGTCCGACGGCGGGCCGACCGGCGACTGGACGAGCTGGCAGGAGTCGTCGCCGTCCGTGGCCGACCGCTGGCAGTGCGTCGAGTGGCAGCTCGACGCGTCGGACAACCGCGTGCAGGTCTGGATCGACGGCGACCTGCAGGAGGAGCTCACGGTCGACACCGAGACCGCGGGCGGCGCCGACGTGCCGTTCGTCTTCCCGGACTTCGGCGAGGTCAGGGTCGGCTGGCAGCTCTACCAGGGCGGGACGACGCCCGCGGAGTTCGACCTGTGGCTCGACGACGTCGCGTTCGGCACGCAGCAGATCGGCTGCGACGCCTGACCCAGCGCCCCGGCGCCGCAGCACCCCAGCAACGCAGCACTCCAGTACTCCAGCACCGCGGCGTCCGGCGCCCGGCTCCCCGCCCGTCGTGGCGCGGGCGTCGGGAGCCGGACGCCGCTGCCGGGTCTGCTGCCGGCCCCGACCCCGACCCCGCGCGCGCCGGCGCCTCGACGCGCGCGGCACGGCCCGACGACCGACACTGGCAGGGCGGCAGCGCCGCAGGACTCGGGGGGGTCGTCATGGCTGGACGTCGTCATTCGCACGCGCGCCGGCGGGGCGTGGCCAGGCTCGCCGTCGTCGCGGCCGTGGTCCTCGGCCTGGTGCCGCTCGCGGCCGTCCCGGCCGCTGCGCAGACGACGTTCCTGTGCAGCGACTTCGTCACCGAGGGCAGACCGGGCTACGTCTACTACCAGCGGATCGAGGGCGACCTCGTCGCGGACATCCCGTGGTGCTACCTGGTCTTCACGACCGTCGTCGGCGACGTCGAGGTGCTGGAGGGCGCGACGTTCGACACGCACAGCTCCACGCTCCTCGGGGACGTGCGCGCGGCCGGCGACACGGCGCTGGAGGAGACCACCGTGCTCGGCTCGGTGGTCCTCACGGCGCCCGGTACCAACGTCGACCTCAAGTCGAGCCACGTCGCCGACGACGTGCTCGGCGACGGGGCCTCCGTGTCCCTCCGGTGGTCCACGGTCGCGGGCCGCTACGAGACGACGGCCACGGCGAGGATCGTGTCCAGCATGGTCAGCGGTGCGTTCTCCGCACGGGGCGGCCGCGTGGTGGTCCACTGGTCGGAGTTCGGGGACCAGGTCCTCCTGGCCGGGACCTGGGAGGTCATCCTGTGCGGGGCCTCGATCGCCGGTGACCTGACCGTGACCGAGCAGCGGAACTACGCCCGCCTCGGCGTCCTGGACCAGATCGCCTGTCGCACGTACGTCGCCGGCTCGGCCCTGCTGCTGAGCAACCCGCACAGCCTCGACCTCGGCGACCTCGACATCCGGGGCGACCTCGTGTGCGAGGGCAACACCGGCCCCCGGGGCATCACCGGGCTCGACCGCGTCTCGGTGGCGGGGACACGGTCGGGCCAGTGCGCGGCCGCGTCGTGAGCCGGCGGCTCCGGGCGGCGTGAGGCGACTGCTCCACGCAGCGTGAGCCGGTGGCCTCGGGCGGCGTGAGGCGACTGCTCCACGCAGCGTGAGCCGACCGCCCCACGCGCCGTGCGCCGAGCCCTCCCCGCAGCGTGCGGCGACTGCTCCACGCAGCCCGAACCGACTGCTCCGCGTGCCGACGCTCCGGGTGCCGAAAGCCGACCGCCCGGGTGGTCAGCGGCGCGGGCGCCCGGTCAGCCGTGCAGCGGGAGCGTCAGCGTCGCCGGGCCGCCCTCGACGAGCCGGACCGGGACGCCCCAGTCCTGCGCGTTGAGGTGGCACGCGGGGTACTCGATCGCCGGGTCGGCGTCGCAGCTCGCCGCGTGCGCGGTCACGTGCAGCACGCCCTCGGTGACCTCGGGGTTGAGCCGCAGGACGCGCTCGAGCGGGACGTCGTCGCCGGCCCCGTCGAGCAGCAGCTCGGGCGGCGTCGAGGCGACCTTGAGCCGCGTCGACGGGCCGTAGCGGTCGTCGTACTTCTGCCCGGCCGCGGGCGTGAACACGACGTCGAGCCGGACCTCGCCCGCCGCGAGCTCGGTCACCGGGCGCTGCGTGCGGTGCGCCCCCGAGTCGAGGATCTCGCCCGCGAGCGCCGCCGGCAGCGCGACCCGCGTGAGGCGGTGCGCCGCGGACTCGACGACGAGCAGCGAGAGCCCCGCGCCGCCGTCCTCGGGGCCGAGCACGACGATCCCGCTCGGCTCCGCGAGCCCGGTCGCGAGCGTCGTGACCTCGCCGACCGTGCCCTCCGCCGCGCCGGACGCCGGCGGCACGTACCGGCGGACCGCGCCGTTGTAGGTGTCCGCGACGGCGACCGAGCCGTCGGGCAGCACGGCCGCGCCGAGCGGGTGCTGCAGCAGCGCCTGGTCGGCGGCGCCGTCGCGGTGCCCGAAGTCGAACAGCCCCGCGCCGATCGCGCTGTGCACGGTCGGCGCAGCACCGCGGACGCCGTCGGTCCCGTCAGCGCCGCCGGCGCCCTCGGCGTCGTCGCTGCCCTCGGCGTCGCCGGCGCCCGGCTCGACCCAGCGCAGCGCGGACGTCTCGGCGTCGGCGAGCCACAGCCGCCCGTCGGGGCCCACCGCGAGGCCCGACGGCTGCGCGAACCACGCGTCGGGCAGCGGGCCGTCGAGCAAACCCTCGTTCATCGTCCCGGCGACGTGCTCGACCGAGCCGCGCTCCGCGTCGAACGTCCACAGCGTGTGGTTGCCGGCCATCGCGACGACGAACGCACCCAGCGGCGCGTACCAGGCGACGTCCCACGGGGAGGACAGCTTGTGGCGCCGCGCGTCGGGCAGCGCACCGGCGGCCCCGTCGACGCGGGCGTCGGAGCCACCGGCGGCGAGGGCGGCGTCGGCAGCGTCGGCGGCGTCGGCGGCGTCAGCGGCGGCGGCGGCGTCGAGCACGTTGTCGACCGCGCCGACCATGTACTGGTCACCGGTCCCGGCCACCGTCGTGACCCGGCCGTCCGCGAGCCGCACCCCGCGCAGCGCGTGGTTGACGGTGTCGGCGACGAGCACGTCGTAGCCGACGCGGTCGCGCAGCTCGTCGGGCACCAGGCACAGGCCGTTGGGCTCGCTGAACCGGGCCTCGTCGGGCCCGCCGTCGACCAGCCCGCGCTCCCCCGAGCCGATGCGGCGCACGAGCGTCTCGCCGTCCGGCGCGAGCTCGGCGAGCCCGTGGTGGCCCGCGTCGGCCACGAGCAGGTTCCCGCCCGGGAGCGTCAGGGCCTTCGCGGGGAAGCGCAGCGTGCCCGACGTCGGCTCGGGCGGGACGTACGGGCCGCTCCCCCGGTGCAGCGTCCCCTTGGCCTCGTGCTCGGCGACGAGGTCGCGGACGAGCACCTCGACGTTGTGCTGGTGCCCCTCGCCGGCCATCTGCGCGACGATGTAGCCCTCGGGGTCGATGACGACGAGCGTCGGCCACGCGCGCGCCGTGTACGCCGACCACGTGGTGAGATCCGGGTCGTCCAGAACGGGGTGGTGCACCTCGTAGCGCTCGACCGCCGCCGCCAGCGCGACCGGGTCCGCCTCGTGCACGAACTTCGGGGAGTGCACGCCGACGATCACCAGCACGTCGCGGTGCTGCTCCTCGAGCGCGCGCAGCTCGTCGAGGACGTGCAGGCAGTTGATGCAGCAGAACGTCCAGAAGTCGAGGATCACGATCTTGCCGCGGAGCTCCGCGAGCGTGACGTCGCGACCCCCCGTGTTGAGCCAGCCGCGGCCGGTGAGCTCCGAGGCGCGGACTCGGGGAAGTCGGGTGGTGCTCTGCGTCATGGTCCTAGTGAACCTGACGCCGTGGCGGTCCGCGGAACCCGTCCGCGAATCGATTCGGCGCGTTGACCGGCCCGACGGGCCGCCGCGAGCCTGGGAAGGTCGCGCCGGCGGGCTGCCCCTCCGCACCCCGACTGCGACGCCCGGGCTCGTGGACCGAGCCGGTTCCCCCCGTCCGGCCCGGCACCACGGGGTCACGGCCCCACGGGCGCGTGACCGGGCAGGGGCAGCGGTCCGTCCGGTGGTGCACCGGACGGGCCGCCGTCCGCCCCCTGACGGGCGGGGGCGGGGAAGCGCGGCGTCGGGCACGAACGTCGGTCCACCCGGCGCTAGACATCGAGCAGACCGCGTGGTGCTGTCAGACCGGCCTAATATGCATAACTGTGAACGGCGACATCTCGCCGAAGACGCTGTCCACATGAAGATGTCAAAAAAAGCGCGCGCTCGTTCACCAAAGCCATAGCGCTAGCATCAAGTCACGCTTTCCAAGGCGGCAGGGGAAGAGGCATAACCGTCTTATACAGCACGGCTGCGGCTGCGCACAACAGAACTCCCCCTACTAGCACTTTAAGCATCAAGTCCGCTACAATACAGATTTTGAAGAAGCGCGGACTAGACTCGCGCAACTTCCTCACCTTTGGCTCCAGGCTGCGGCCACGAAACTGCCGATCTGCAACGAGGCAAAAGTAGTCAAAGAAGATCGACCTTGACAGGAATGAAACAAGAAACTGGGAACTTCCCGACTCCTCGAACGCGACGTCTCCCACTGCGCTCGGAACACGGTCGACCGGCTTAATGGTGTCGCCCGCACGGCCAAGAATCTCTCTTGCCTGATTAACTCCGGGGTTGCCTGACGGCGCCGACACCTCGGCGCCGTCAGGCATCAGGACTGAATCGGCGATGCGGCAAACCAGGCATGGCTTCTCCCACCTAAAGACTCAGGAGTTGTTTGCGGTACTGAAGGGCGCTCAGGGATACGCCCATGTAGCTTGCGATCTGGACGTCATTGAAGTTCTGGGACGCCAACTCCTCAAGCACTGCTTTCGGCATCAACAATTCACCGGCGAACTGATTCGCGTAAATTTCGTCTGGGTCACCGCGATTATCGTCGGACCTTCGGTCGATGTACGCAATCTCCGCGTCCAGGCGAGAGCCGCGCTCAACGTAATGACCGAGCTCGTGCGCCACGGTGAATCGGTAGCGATTCGGCGGCTGATCCTGGTCGATGTATATCGCGGCGCCTTCCTCGTTCCCAAGGAGCAACCCGGATACTTCATTGCCGAGCTCGGCCGAGAACACCTCAACGCCGATGCGCCGTGCAATTTGCACGGGATCGACAGGGAACGCCGCTTCGTCCCAGTAATTTTCGAGAACCGCCACTGCGATATCAGAGGCCTGCTTGCGGATCTGGTCAACGGACAGACCTGTCAACGTCGAAGCCACATGCGCCTCCTCTTTCGTGTCGGGACACCATCGCGCACACGTCGCCGCAACGCTGGGAGGCGCGCCGCTCCGGGGTGCGTGTCTTCATCCTAACGAGATAAGCCCACGATCAGTGGAGGGTTCCAGTTCATGAGCCACCCCCAGCCCTGGTGGACGCGCGCTCCGGTTCCACATCTCCTGCCCATTGGCCGAACACGTGCCCTCAGCGTCGGAGGGCGCCGGCGCTCGACGACGGTGCGCCACCCTGACCAGCGGCAGCTCTTGCCAGGAGCCGGGCACGGGGAAGGTGCTAGCGAACGGGCGCCCACCCTGGGTCGCTCTGTCCCGCAAGACTGACTGACTGAATTGCGCATCCACAGGGCCTGCGCTTGACGGCGCCCGTGCCGAGGACGGGCTTCTACGCCGAGTCAGCCATCTCGCTTCAGCCCGTGTGGCGGCTGCCGCGCGCCGGCTGCGGGTGCACGGGTCCGGTGACGCGCACGCGGACGCCCACGCCGTCGACGTGGTCCGGCACCGCGGCACGGTGCGCGGCCTGGGCCACGTTCACCTGCACGCCGTAGCCGTCCGCTCCCCGCGAGATCCCGATCCCGGTGATCCCGTCACGCCCCGCGAGCGTCTGTCGTAGCCGGTCCTTCGCTGCGCGCGCGTGCTCGAGATCCGTCACCGGGGATACCGCCTCTCGCGTGACCGCCCCGCCAGGGAGGGGGCCGGGGGCGAGCGGCGCGGGGGGACTACTGCGCGAGCTCGGCCCCGAGTGCGGCGAGGACGGTGTCGATCGGGTTGAGGTACGTCAGCCCGGTGCCATTGTCGCCCCCCGTCTCGCTCCCCGCAAAGAGCAGACCCAGAGCGATCCCGTCACGTGTGCAGACGAGGGAGCCCGAGTCCCCACCGCGGGAGAACGGCCCGGGGCCCGTGGACTCGACCTCGATCTGGTCGTCGAATCGCAGGTCACCGAGGTCCTCGCCGTAGCCGACGACGATGTCGTCGAGCTCGATCGCCGTGACGCGACCGGTCGTGACGGCCGTCGTTCGCCCGATCTTGACGACGTCCTCACCGCCGAGGGCGACAGCCGTTCGGGTGACGCGGCCCACGGGATAGTCGAGGTCGACGTCCTGCTCGTCGAGCAGCGCGAGCGCGGCGTCGACCGTCGCGGTGCGCCCGGGTGCGAGCGGGACGGTCGCCGCGAGGGTGCCGACGCGGTCGCGCGGCGCACGCCCGCCGTCGGCGGGGCCGGGCTGCACGACGACGTCGCCCACCTCGGCCGAGGGCGAGCCGGCGAGCACGTGGTAGTTCGACAGTGCGTGGAGGACGCCGTCGACCCGCACGAACGCTCCCAGCGTCCCGGCCGAGACGTCGACGTGCGCGATCGAGACGCCGGGGCGCAGCGGACGCACGCGCGCCGTCTCGCCCGCGGCGAGCGCGGTGATCACGGGCGGCCGGGGGCCGGTGCGGAGCGGGGCCAGCCCGTCGGGCGACGCGACACCGTCCGTCGAGCCGCCGGATGCGGCGACCGGCTGGGCGAGCGGGCGGATGCGACCGGTCCGGCGCACGTCCGCGCCGACCGGCCCGATCTGCTCGGCGACGCGGCGCGCGATGGCCCGCACGCGCGGCGACCCGAGCCGGTAGCGCACGGCCACCGCGTAGCGACCCTCGCCGACCGGGGCCAGCCCGAGCCCGAGCGCCGGGACGGTGTCCGTCGCGACGCCGGAGGCGTGCACCTCGCGCTGCACGAGCTCGTGCACGTAGTCCGCGAGCTGCGACTTGATCTCGCGCGCCTCGTCCCTGTCCATGATGGTGTGCCCCCTTCCGGCGGCGGTCCCCCTGCAGGACGCCGCCCGACGCGCGACCCCGGCTGCACGTTCGGGCAGTCCCGCAGTTCGCGACGTGTTCCCAGTGTGCCCGCCGCCACCGACGCGCACCCGACGAGCCACGTCCGCAGCGCCCCGCCGCCCGCGTCGACGAACCGTTTAGGTGCGTTGACGCCCCCGACGGCCCCGCCGAGCCTGGTCCCCTCACCACGCACGCCCCCGCCCGCCCGCCACGCACGCCTCTCAGCAGCCCGACCCTCACCGGCACCCCCTCGCGCGCGTGCCGCGCGTCCGGCCCGCCGACGCCGCACCGTCGCCGCGTCCGCCCCGACCGGCCGCCGGCCCGCGCGCCCCCCACGGCGCCCGACCCGGCGCCGCCGTCCCGCACAAGGAGAGTCATGTCCCTCGGAAGACACACGTTGCGACGCCTCGCGGTCGCCTCCGCCGCCGCGGTCGGAGCCGCGCTGCTCGTCGGGCTCCCGGCGTCGCCGGCCGCCGCCCACGGCGGGCTCACGTACCCGGCGACGCGCACGTACGCCTGCTACGTCAACGGTGTCGAGAACGGTGCCGGAGGCGGCCTGAACCCGACGAACCCCGCGTGCCAGAACCTGCTCGCCGAGAACGGCAACTACCCGTTCTACAACTGGTTCGGGAACCTGCTGAGCAACGCCGCGGGGCAGCACCGCAGCGTCGTGCCCGACGGCAACTTGTGCGGCCCGCTCGCGACCTTCAGCGGCGCCCGCGCGGCCCGCACCGACTGGCCGACGACGACCCTGCAGGCCGGGTCGAGGATCACGATGCAGTACAACGCGTGGGCCCGGCACCCCGGCACGTGGTCGCAGTACGTGACGAAGGACGGCTGGAACCCCAACAGCCCGCTCAAGTGGAGCGACCTCGAGCCGGCGCCGTTCAACGAGGTCACGAACCCGCCGCTGCGCGAGGGCGGCCCGCAGGGCGCCGAGTACTACTGGGACGCGACGCTGCCCAACAAGAGCGGCCGCCACATCATCTACTCGGTCTGGACGCGCTCGGACAGCCCCGAGGCGTTCTACAACTGCGCGGACGTGATCTTCCAGGGCGGCACGGTCAACCCGACGCCGACCCCGACGCCCACGCCGACCCCCACCCCGACGCCGACCCCGACGGTCACGCCGACCGCCACCCCGACGCCGACGGCGACGCCCACCGCGACCGCGACGCCCACCACCGCGCCGGGCGGCTGCTCGGTGAAGTTCGACACCTCGAACGCGTGGAACAGCGGCTTCACCGGGCAGGTGACCGTCCGCAACGACGGCGCCGCGATCCCCGCGTGGGAGCTGCGCTGGACGTTCACGAACGGCGAGAAGGTCACGCAGGCCTGGAGCAGCACGGCGACCCAGACCGGCGCCACCGTGAGCGCGAAGGGCGCCTCGTGGAACACCACCCTCCCCGCGAAGGGGTCGGTGCAGTTCGGGTTCAACGGCTCGGGAGCCCCGAAGACCCCGAGCGCGGTCACGCTCAACGGCGCGAGCTGCACGCTGAGCTGACCTGACCGCGGCCGACCGACGGCCGCACCCGGCGGCACCGCGCCGCCACCGCAGCGGCAGAGCCCCCACCGGCGCACTCCGGTGGGGGCTCTGCCGTGCGCGGGCGCCGCCGTGCGCCGGCGCTACGGCGGGCCCCGGCGCTCCCCCGCCGCGCACGCGATGATCGGGGGCATGGACTTCCAGGACGTCGTGCGGCGCCGGCGCATGGTGCGGACCTACACGGACGCCCCCGTCGAGCGCGCGACGGTCGACCGGATGCTCGCGAACGCCGCGCGGGCGCCCAGCGCCGGGTTCAGCCAGGGCTGGGGCTTCCTGGTGCTCGACACCCCGGTCGACGTCGCGCGCTTCTGGGACGTCACCGCGCCCGCGGGGCCGGCGAGCCGGTGGCTGCGGTCCATGCGGGTCGCGCCGGTCGTCGTGGTGCCGCACGCGGACCCCGCGGCGTACCGGGCGCGCTACGCCCAGCCGGACAAGCGCCGGGACGGGGCGGTCGACGCGCTCCCGGTGGACGCGCTCCGCGCCGCGGCGGCGGACCCCACGGCCGGCGGCGTCCCGTGGGCCGTCCCGTACTGGTACGTCGACGCGGGCATGGCGGCCCTCCTGGTGCTGCAGACCGCGGTCGACGAGGGGCTCGGCGCGTGCTTCTTCGGCATCCCCGCCGAGCGCACCGCGGCGTACCGCGAGGCGTTCGGGGTCCCCGGGCACCTCGAGCCGGTCGGGGCGATCACGGTGGGCCACCCCGCGCCCGTCGAGCACCTGCCCGGCTCCGCGGCCCGCCGTCCGCGCCGCGGCGTCGAGGACGTCGTCCACCGCGGCCGCTGGTCACCGGACGCCTGACCCCCGTTCGCCTCACTGCCGTCGGTCGGGTGTCGAGGTCACCGACCAGCATCTCCCGGGGGGCTCCGCTTCACCGGCCGACGCGCACCGGCGCCGCGCGCTCGACCCTCGCTCTGAGCGATCACGGCTCGGTGGTGGAGCGTTGCCGAGGCGGCGACGACCAGGACCCCTGTGAGCAGGTAGATGCCTTGGAGCACGCTGAAGCCTTCGATCAGGATCGCCTCGCCCACGATCCAACCGATCATGATGAATCCGGCTCCGGCGCTGAGCGGGTGCATCCTCGGGCCCTGCCTGCGGGCGGCCACGGCCCCGATCGCTGAGCTTCCGCCGATGACGACGCCCAGGAACAGGCCCGGGACGACGTAGGAGTCGAACGGGGTGTTGTGAAGCAACGCGACCGGGACGGGCAGCGTCCCCGTCACCAGGGCTGTGCCGCCTCCGATCGCTGACAACGCGTTGAACACCAGGATCGCCGTGAGGATCTTTCGCGTGCGTGGCACGACAGTCGTTCCCTTCCTCTGCTCCGCACGCGGACCGGTTCGGTGGCTCCCCCGGTGCCCGCTCAGGAGCCGGTCGCGCGTCTGTAGGAGTCCCCGTCGTGCCCGCCGGTGCGGCGCCAGCAGCCGCTGACCGACGGCGCGGCCCCCAGCAGGGCGGTCCCGCGCCAGGTGTAGGTCGTCGGCCACCGGCGGAACACCGGCACCACGGCCGTCACGAGTCGGAGGAGCCAGGGCAGTCGGCCGGGCTGCCAGCGCTCGAGGTCGTCCAGCTCGACGCAGACCTCGTCGCGGGTCCGGGCTGCGGCCCATCTGCCGCCCGTGATGCGGGCGCCGTCGACCGTCACGCGCCAGCGACCCTCGGCACAGGCCCCGTCGGCCATCGTGCGGAGGTCCACGCAGGGCACCAGCGTGACCTCGGCGCGGTGGTCGCCGCGTACGGCCGTGACCGCTCCGCCGGTGCCGATCGAGACGCCGGTGGAGACCCCGATCGAACCGTCGACTGCCGACTGCTCGTCACCGTCGGGGTTGAGCTCGACCACCACGACCGACGCCGCGTACTTGATCAGGTGCCGGCGGTGCAGCCGCGCGCCGGGGAGCCGCCCGATCTCGGCGGTCCGTCCGTCTATCCGGACACAGGGCGGTGTCGCGGTGGCACGCACGAGGTCGAAGGCGTTCATCCAGACCAGCAGGAGCGACGTCGGCCGCACGATCCCCGCGCTGACCGGCGCCAGGAGGCGGGCGCGGTGCCGGAGCGCCCCGTCGCGGTCGTCGACTCGGAGCTCGATGAGGCGGCCGTCGACGTCGGTGAAGCGGACCTCGGCGTCGACGCCGTCCTCGGCGACTGCCAGGCGCGCAGCCGCGAACTTCGTCACGCTCCACGACCGCGTGCCGCCACCGATCTCATAGCCGCGAGGGTCGAGCCGCAGACCAGGCTGGAGGTAGTAGTCGACCGTCCGGTCCTCGCGCCTGGACAAGAACGCCAGCATGCCGGTCCCGTGCGCCTCGTCGTCGAACCACTGCAGCTCCACGCCGTCGTAGACGGGGTCGTCCGCGAGCTCCGCGTTGAGCAGCGCAGCAACCCGGTCGATGCGCAGTGTTATCGGGACGACCGGGTCGCCAGGCAGCCGCCGAACCGCCGCCCGCTCGTGGGGACCGTGAGGAGCTGCTCGCACCGGTCCTCCACATCATCGATTCGTCCGTGCAGGACCATCGAACCGCCCGCCGCCCGCCGGGACGAGAGTCCAAGGTCCCCCGACAGGGCGGTCCACCCGGTGGACGCGCCGCACCGGATCCACGGCGGGAGGTCGGGCGTGATGCAGCGTGGGCTGGAGGGGGATCCGCCCGGCGTGCGCACCTCGGGACGAGGACGCCCGGTCGGGCCCCGCCGGCCCCGCATCGTCCGCACGCGGGATCACCCTCGACCGTCGGGGTGGACGGGCGGACCGCTGCGCGGTCAGCGGAGCCAGCTGTTGCCGACGATGCGGCCCCAGGTCCGCCCGACGCCCCAGGTGTCCCCGGACAGCGTGGCCGCGGCGATGATCAGGAGCAGGGCCTCGTGCCAGTGCGAGTCCACGATCGGGTTGGTGCCGCCGAGGGCGGCGGGCAGCTCGGCCAGGTACATGAACGCCATCAGCAGCGTCCCGGTGACCGCCGCGATCCGCAGGCCGGCGCCGGCCATCACGGCGATGCCGATCCCGAGCAGACCCGCCATGAACAGCGCGTCACCGAACGGGTTGGCGAACACGGCGAACACGCCCGCGAACGGGCCCTCGATCCCGCCGATGAAGCCCTGCGCCGGTGTGCCGCCGTTGACCCAGGCACGCTCGACCGGTGTGGCGAACCCGAGACCGAACAGCTTGTCGACGAACGCCCACAGGAACGTGAAGCCGATCACCAGGCGGGCGACCGCCAGGATCTGGCGCACGCTGCGCCGGGTGACGATCTGCTCCTGGAACACCGTCGGGGCGGGCGAGGACGGGTGCGTGACCGGGATGAGGGGTGATGCGGCTCGGGTCGACATGAGCGTCTCCTGCGGTTGGCCCTGGTACCTACGAGCCGCGCCCGGGTACCGGGCGTGGGGGTCGCCCACTCGCATGTCTACGTTGTAGACTTTACTCGTAGATTGCAGGGAGCGATAGAGGAGTGATGCCCCGGTGTCGACGCGCGCCGCACGGGCTGCACGCCCCGACAGCGCCGAGGGCGGGACCGCAGCAGACGGCCCGGTTCCCGCCGGCGTCGTCGGCAGTGCTCGCCCCCGGAGGTCGCGGTTGACCACGGAACGGGTCATGAGCGCCGCGCTCCACGTCGTCGACACCGAGGGCGTGGACGCGCTCACGATGCGCCGCCTGGGGCAGGAGCTCGACCGGGACCCGATGGCCCTGTACCGGTACGCCGCCAACCGCGCCGCGCTGCTCGACGGCATCGCCGAGCTCGTGATGGGACAGCTCGTGATCGCGACCAGCGGGGCGGACTGGCGCGAGCCGCTGCGCCGTGCCGCGCACGACTTCCGCGCCCTGGCCCTGGCCCACCCGAACGTCGTGCCGCTGCTCGCGACCCGGCCGCTGGCCACACCGCTCGGCCTCCGACCGCCCGGCACCCTGCGCCCGCTCGAACAGGTCCTCGACCTGCTGATCTCGGCCGGCTTCGCCCCTGCCCGCGCGCTGCACGTCTACCGCACGTTCTTCGGCCTGCTCTACGGTCACGTCCTGAACGAGCTGCAGGAGGTCGTCGTCGATCCCGAGGAGACCGACGCGCTCCTGCGCCTGGGGCTGCACCGGCTCCCGCCCCGGGAGTTCCCCCGGCTCCGCAGCGTCGCCCCTGACCTGCTCGCCGGCTACGACGGCGCCGTCGAGCTCGACCAAGCACTCGACCTGCTCCTCACCGGCCTGCACCCTGCGCCCGCTGGTGGGACGCACCCGTCGTAGGGTCCCGTGCCCTCCGGTCGCCGGAGGCACACGTCGGGCGCGGGCGATGACGGAGCAGCGCCGTCGGCTCGGCGCGCGGTGCAGCGGAGCAGCACGAACCCGCGGTCGAAGCGCCGCTCGTCGACGAGCTCGAGGTCCAGGTGCACTCCGGCGGGATACAGCGGGGTCCCGCCCCCGACGAGGACGGGCACCACGACCCGGTGCACCCCGTCCACGAGCCCCGCCCGCAGGGCATGGGCCGCCAGGGTCGGACCTTCGATGGTCACGTCGCCCGCGGAGTCGGTTCGGGGAGGCTCTCCCCGGGGCGCACTGACCGATCGTTCGAGTACATGCGCGCCTCGGCTCTGTCCCGGACCAGGGCCGGCACGGCGCGCCTCACACGCCGGGGCCGCCGTCCCCGACGAACGGGATTCCACCACCCGTGTGATCGACCCGCGCCGACCACTGCGCGGGCGCGGCGAGCACAGGCTCGATGTCTGACCACGGCAGCCGCGCGCTCACCGCGGCGCCGGGCCGCCGGGCCGCAGCGCGGCGTCCCGCCCAGGCAGGACGTTGTCAAGGCGTGCCGCCACCGAGCCGCCGCTCGCGCGCGCGAGGCTGAGCCTGTCGCTGCCGGCGAAGCCGCGCGGTGACGCGATGACGACGGTGAAGGAGCGAGCGAGCCGCTCGACGACGGCGTCTGTCCACCGGAAGTTGCACAGGGGTAGCAGGAGGGGCGCACCACCGCCTGTGATCTCGTAGGCCAGGCGCAGTCCGTCTCGGACGAGAACCGGCATGGTCAGACCCTACGAGAGGCTTTCAAGGCGGTGTCACCCACGCGCCGTCGGAAGGGGCCAGGGGTCTCCGAAGCGGACGAGGGGGTCAGCCGGTGCGCCGTCCTCCACCCAGGGCCGGCGCACCGGGGAGCCGACGAGCGGCTCCCCGGGCGCCCGAGCGGTCAGCGCGACCGCCTCACCACTCCCGGACCACGCCGTAGGCCAGCGTGTCGTCCCGGAACGTCACCTGGTAGAGCGCGGGGCCCTGCGTCATCAGGGCGTTCGGCGCCCCCGGCTCGGCGACACCGTCGTTCCCGGCGTCGCCGAAGACGGTCGCCCCGGTGCCGTCCACGTCGAAGAGGAAGTCCTCCACCGGGTGCGCGCCGAACGCGGTGGTGACCCGCCACGTGTGGTCGGCGACGAGCTCCATCGGGACCGCTGCCCACCCGGTGCTGATCCCCCGGAGCGTCATCGCGGGGTACGTGCTGACGAAGCCACCACCACCGCCGCCCCCGTCCCGGACCACGGTGTACCGGAGCGACGCGAGGTCGAACGTCACCGTGTACGTGCCGGCCCCGGGCACCTGGATGTCCGCCCCGCCCGCGTCGGCGACGCCGTCCGGCTCGGCGTCGCCGTAGACCCCGCCGTCCGGCAGGACCAGGATCCGGAAGCGCCTGTCCGGCTCCTCGCCGAACTGCGCCTGCGCGGTCCAGGTGCCGGGTGCGCCGGGGACCTCGGTCATCGGCGCCGACGTCCAGGCGTTGTGGGTGCCGATCAGGTGCGGGGTCTGCGTCCGCGCGCCCAGCTCGACGTGCACGACCGCCCCCTCGGGCCCGGACTGCTCGGTGCGGATCCGGACGCCCGACGCGCGGTCGGTGAACGTCTGGCCGGTGCGCAGCGGTGCGTCGTCGACCTCGCCGCCGGGCGTCGTGTCGAGGAGCGAGGCTCCCCAGCTGTCGCCGCGGCGGATCGTCACCCCGTCCATGAGCGCCGGGTAGTCCGCGACCTTCGCGTCCCAGAGCCCGTGCGGGCGCCGGACGTCGACGTCGTAGGACAGGCCCGACGCGAGCGGGATGCGCAGGAGCTGCGGCTGGTCGGTCTGCACCTCGGACGGTGCGAGCGTGTACGTGCCCGACGCGGTCACGGTCGTCACGTTCGCCGCGGGGATCCAGCCGAGCCAGGCCTTGTGGTGGGCCGAGAACTCCATCTGGTTGAAGGCGTTGCCCATCGTGTCGTACGGGTCCCCGTACTCCTCGACCCAGCACGAGCCGCCGTCCTCCTCGATCGCGCTCGCGAGGCCGGCCGGAGTGGTGCACTCGAGCGCGGACGCGTGCCCGAGGCCGAGGTTGTGCCCGAGCTCGTGCTGGAGGACGGCGCGCGTGGCGTCGGGGCCGGTGATCAGGTTCACCGACACCTGGCCGCCGATGTACGCCCAGCCGCCGAACCAGCAGGCGCGGTCCGCGGAGTCGAGCAGGAACGCGACGCGGTCGTACCCGGTCAGGTCGAGGCCGGCGGCCTGCGCGGCGGCGAACCCGGCCTGCTCCTCCGCGGCGCACGGGGTGTCGGCGGGAACGGTCAGGTAGTCGTAGACGTCGCCGTCGGTCCGGTCGCGCCCGCGCAGCTCGAGCTGGCCCCACGAGCTCTCGCGGAAGAAGCTCGCGACGGAGCCGGGGCCGGTGAAGACGAGGTCGCGGACCTCGTCGACGGACATCGGCGCGGGCCCCGCGTCCCCGAGGCGCAGCAGGACGACGGCCACGGTGTCCTCCTCCGACATGAGCGGCGCAGCGGCGGCGGTCAGCTCCCGCACGGCGGTGGCGTCGATCGTCGGCGAGTCCTCCGTCGCGTCCGGCGGCGCCGCCGTCACGGTCCCGGTGACCGCGACGCGCTGGCCGGGGACGACGTCGTCGAGCAGCGCCGGGTCGGCCTCGACGCGCACGCGGTCGCCGTCGGCCAGGCGCACGAACTCCTGGGTCGCGTCCTCGGGCAGCGCCGCGGCGTGCGCGGCGTGCGGGGTCGCGGCGCGTGCGCCGGGTGCCGGCCGGTCGGCCGGGTCCACGAGCGGGTCGACCTGGCGGATCTCGTAGGTCCCGACGACCGTGCTCGGCGGTGGCGCGGCGGCGTCCGTCCCCGCCGCAGCCGGGGCCGCCGCGGCGAGCGCGAGGACGAGTCCGGTCAGGGTCGCGAGGGCGGTGCGCGGTCGGTGGTGCTGAGGCGGCAGTCCGGCGGTGGGCTGCGGCGCCTGGCTCTGGTGCATCCGGGTGGATCCGTTTCGTCGGAGCGGGCGGGTGGCCGGCGTGTGGCGCCGGTTCCGGTGGTGGGGCACGTCCGAGGCCCTCGCCGCGGCGCGCAGGGCGGGAGCGGGAGGGTCGGTCGGTCCGGGAGGTGCGGGATGCGCGGCGCCGGTCGGTCGTGTCGGCCGTCGGCGTGCGGCTGGTCGTGTGGTGGCGGTCGGAGGCGCGACGACGCGTGGGCGCCGTGCGCGAGGCGCTCCACCCCGTTCCGGCGTACCCGTCCCTGCGGGCAGCAGGGGGCGGGTGTCGTCGGGAAGCGCGTCGACGTCGTCAGGCCGGTGAGAGAGCGCTCTCACCGGTGACTGAAGTTTCGTGGGAGGGGAACGGACATGTCAACGCAATCCGGACACGGAGGGCTCGCGGACCGGGTGAAACGTTGCTCCGGCACGGCGTACCGGCGCGAGTCCGGGCGCGCAGCGCTTCAGCGCGCGCCGCTGCGGCCCCGCCCTACGGCGTCGTGAGGTCCCGGGTCGGCACGAGCCCGACGTCGCGCACCGTGCCGGCGGCGTCGACCGCCGGCACCTCGTCCCCCTCCAGGGCCGGGCGCCCGACGTCGAGGGTGTCGGCGGTGCGGCCCGCGGCGAGCGCGGCGGCGGGGAAGGCGAGGTCGAGGCAGCGGTAGGTGGCGGCGTCGGCCGGCACGTCGGCCGGAGCGCTGCTGCTCGCGACCGACCCCGCGCGCCCCGTCACGACGCCGACGAGCGCGGCGAGACCGGCGGCGGGTGCCGCGCGTCGCGGGGAGGTCCTCATACCTTGGGAGTGTCGCGGCGGGGGCCAGGCTTGCACGACGACGGCGCACGCCACGGGCCCGCAGCCCGACGGCGCACGGCGTGCACGACGACGGCGCGCGTCCCACCCGTCGAGGTGGGACGCGCGCCGTCGTGGTCGTACGTGGGCCGGGCTCCTCGCGCTTCCCCGCGCGGGCCGGCTCGTCAGGCGGTGCGGTCCGCCCGTCTGCCGCTCAGTAGGTGGGCGGCGGCGGGGCGGTGCCGTCGTGACGCTCGACGACCGTGTGGTTCGTCGTCTTCTGACGCTGCGCGTTCAGGGCGAGCGTGAGGATGAGCGCGAGGATGCCCGCACCGAGGCAGATGTACCCGATCATGGTCAGGTCGATCCCCGAGATGCTGTCCTGGACGGCGAAAGCGAGGATCGCGCCGAGCACGATCAGGGTGATGCCACCACCGATTCCCATGGTCACTCCTCCGGTCGCACCGGGCTGGTCCGCCCGGGTCTTGACCCTGACTATGGCGCGGACCGGCCCCCCGCGCGCGGCGAGAACGGGTGAGACGGCGTCACCCGTGCGTGGCGCGGTCACGCGCCGAACGCCGCGAGGAGGTCGTCGAGGACCAGGTGCGCGGCGGCGGGGCCACCCCGGGTCGCCCACGCGGAGCCGTCGACCACGGCGACGTTCCCTGCCGCGACGGCGGGCAGCGCGCGCACCTCGGCCGACGCCATCGCGGCCTCGAGCGCGTCGCCGTCGACCCCGAGCGCGTCGCGCACGAACACGAACAGCCGGTCGGACGCCGGGATCGCCGACACCGGGACCACGGGCCCCGGCGCGCCACCGGTCCGCCCGGTGGGCGTCAGCCCGACCGACGCCGCGACGCGCGCCGCGAACGACGTCTCGTCGAGCACCACGGGCCCCTCCGCGGTCCACAGCACGAGCGCCACCGACCGGCCCGCGTTGCCGGCGTCGGCGATCTGCTGCCGCACCTGCTGCGTCCGCCAGTCGTAGCCGCCGAGCCACGTCGCGGCGCGGTCCTCGCGGCCCAGGGCCTCCGCGACGCTGTGGAGCGTCGCGGTCCACTCGGTGCCGTCGACGCGCGCCACGTACGTCGGGGCGATGGCCTCGAGGCCGGCGAGCACCTCGGGTGTCGTCGCGTCCCCGGCGAGGACGAGGTCGGGCTCGGCGGTGAGCACGGCGCCGACGTCCGGGGCGTCGGGCAGGCCCGCGTTCACGAGGTACGTCAGGTCGGGCTTGCGGTCCTGGAGGTACGCCGCCGCGGTCGGCTGGTCGCGGCCGAGGCTGATGCCGACGGGCTCGACCCCGAGCATGAGGGTCGCGTCGAGCAGCTCCTCGTTGAGGACCATGACGCGCTGCGGCTCTGCGGGGAGCGTGACGCCGCGCGCGACGTCGTCCAGGACCGTCCGCATCGGGACGTCGGCGGTCACGACCTCGGGCCGCGCGGACACGGCGGCGGTGCTGGCGGACGGCTCGTCGGCCGTGCAGGCGGACAGGAGCAGGGCTGCGCTCGCGAGCGCGACGGCGAGCGCGGGGGTGGAGGGTGGGCGACGGACGGGCATCGAGACCTCTGTCAGGACGGGCGGGTCGTGCCACGCCGAGCCGGCGGATGTGACAGAACGCGCAAAAGTGAGTAACCTCTCATTTGCGGCACCCTCGGTGCGCGCCGATCCTGCCGACCCGTGAACGGGCCGGATGTGGACAGCACGAATCCCCCTGAGGCACACCTGTGGCGCCGCACGACCCCCGAGCGGGTGCGTGCACGGCGGCGTGCACGCCGCACCGGCGGCGGTCGGGTCGCAGGCTACCGCCCTGCCGTCACCCGGACGGCCGTCGTCCATCTGGGGGACGGCCCACGCGGTGCTAGGTTCCCAGCCGCGGATGCGCACGGCAGCCGCACGACACCTCGGCACGGCTGCGGGCCGACGACACGCCGGTGAGAGGCGACGATGACCGCGTCACCGACCGACCTCCCGGGCGTCACGACCGTCGGGACCGCTGCCGGGCCCGTCGAGCCGGCCACCACCCCGGAACCGTCCACGCGCCCCTCGACCGGCGACGTCACGCAGACCGCCGAGCCGTCCCCCGAGCCGACCGCGACGCCCGACGAGGGCGCCACGGCACCGGCCCCGGAGCCGACGGCGTCCGCCTCCCCGACCGGGCCCGCGACGACCGTGCCCGCGGACCCCGTGCCGTCGCCGACGCCCACCGCGACCCCGACCGAGGCGCCCGCCGAGGCCCCGGTGCCCGTGCCGACGTCCATCGCCCCCGTCTGGACGGACCAGCCCGCGGTCGCGGCGTCCACCATCCCGACGGGTGCCCTCGTGACCGCCGTCCTCGTGCTCGTCGTCGTGCTCGCGGCGATCACGCTCGCGATCCTCGGCAGGCGCCGCCGGCCCGCGGTCGCGCCGCCCGGGGACGCGCTCGCGGCGGCCGACCCGACCCCGGTGGTCGCCCCGGTCCCCACGCACGTCGCGGCGGACGACGCCGGCCGTCGTGCCGAGACGGTGCGCTTCCTCATGGTCCTGGGCGAGGCGATGATCGACTCGAGCGTCCCGGTGGCCCAGGTCACGCAGACCCTCGAGCGGGTCGCGGCGGTCAACGACGCGGCGGACGTCGAGATCGTCGCGCTGCCCACGGCGCTGCTCGTGTCCCTGCCCGGCGGGGCGCACCCGCAGACCGCGGCGTCGTCCACGGGCGTGCGGCAGCTGCGGCTGCACCAGGTCCAGGACGTGCTCGAGGTCGCCGAGCTCGCCGAGCGGGGCGGCCTCACGCCCGCCGAAGGGACGGCGCGCGTGCGCGCCGCCGTGGACGCTCCGCCCCTCTACAGCGGGCCGCTGCGGGTGCTCGGGTACATGGGGGTGTCGGCCGGCCTCGCGATGATCCTCGGCGGGAGCCTGGTCGACGTCCTCGCCGCGGCCGCGCTCGGGACCGTGATCGCCGGGGCGCTCGTGGCGGGCACGCGCGTCGCGGGGGCCTACCAGGCGCTGCTCGTGCTGGGCTGCGCGTTCGTGGTGTCCGTCGCGGTGTTCCTGCTCTCCCGCACCGGGGCCGACGTGGGGATGCTCGCGCCGCTCGTCGCACCGCTCGTGAGCTTCCTGCCCGGCGCGCTGCTCACGACCGCCGCGATCGACCTCGCGACGCGGCAGATGGTCGCCGGCTCGGCCCGGCTCGCCGCGGGCGGGATGCAGCTCGTGCTGCTCGCGCTCGGCGTGACGACGGCCGCGGCGCTCGTGGGGGTCCCGGCGTCCGACGTCGGGTCTGCGCCGTACCACCCGCTGGGCTGGGCGGGGCCGTGGCTGGGGGTCGCGGTCTACGGGGTCGGCGTCGTGCTGCACCACAGCGCGCGGCGCTCGGCGCTGCCCTGGATCCTGCTCGTGCTCACCGTCGCCTATGCCGGTCAGGTGGTCGGCGGGCTGGTCTTCGGCGGCGTGTTCTCCGCGTTCGTCGGCGCGCTGCTCATGACGCTCGTCGCGATGTACGCCTCGACCCGCCCGACGGGGCCGCCGACGCTCGTCGGGTTCCTGCCCGGCTTCTGGCTCCTCGTGCCCGGGGCGCTCGGGCTCGTCGGCGTCACGTCGGTCCTCGGCGACGACACGCGCGCGCTCACGACGGTCGTCACGGCCGCGACCACGATGGTCGCGATCTCGCTCGGCGTGCTCGCGGGGCTCGCGCTCGGGACGGCGCTGCGGCACCGCGGGGGCGTGCTCGCGCGCAGCTGAGCACGCCCCCGCGGTCGCCGCACGCGTCAGCCCAGCAGCTCCGGCAGCGCGGGCGCGTCGTCCTCGGTCAGCCCGAGGACGTGCTGCGCGAGGAACGCCTCGACGACCTGGTACCAGACGACGGCGTGCTGCGGCGTGAGGATCCAGTGGTTCTCGTCGGGGTAGTACAGGAACCGGTGCGGCGTCACGCCGTCCTCGTCCGCGGCCAGGCCCGAGTGCGCGACGAGCTCGTACCAGAGCCGCAGCCCCTCGCCGATCGGCACCCGGTAGTCCTTGTCGCCGTGGACCACGAGCATCGGGGTGACGATCTGCTCGACGAAGCGGTGCGGGGAGTTCTCGAGCGCCATCTCGTCGGTCATCTCGCGCGCCCAGTAGTACGCCGCGTCGGTCGTCGGGCCGAACTGGTCGAGCGCCCACAGGCTCGCGTGCGTGACGACCGCCCGGAACCGGTCGGTGTGCCCCGCGACCCAGTTGGCCATGTAGCCGCCGAACGAGCCGCCCATCGCCGCGGTGCGCGTCTCGTCGACGTCGGGCCGGGCCTCGGCCGCGTCGGTCGCCGCCATGAGGTCGGTGTAGGGCGCCGCGCCCCACGAGCCCCAGCCGCGCTGCACGAAGTCCTGGCCGTACCCGGTGGACAGCGCCGGGTCGGGCAGCAGGACGGCGTACCCCTGCGCGACGAGCAGCCACGGGTTCCAGCGCCACGACCACGCGTTCCACGAGCCGAGCGGGCCGCCGTGGATCCACAGCAGCAGCGGCGCGGGGTTCTCGGCCGACGCGCCCTCGGGCAGCGCGAGCCACGACCGGACGCGCACGCCGTCGGCCGCGGTGGCCTCGACGTCCTCGAGCGTCCCGGGCAGGGCGGGGGTCGCCGCCGGGCTGCGCAGCGCGGTCGCCGCGACGGGGCTGCCCGACGCGAGCGCCGCGGCGAGGTCGACCCGCACCGGGTGCGCCGGGGCGAGGTAGGACGCCCGCAGCGCGTAGAGCGTCGCGCCGTCGGGGCTCACCTGGAGGTCCGTGAACGCGGCGTCGTCGCTCGTCACGCGCGTGACCGCGCCGGACGCGACGTCGACGTGGAAGACCGGCGCACGCCCGTCGTCGTCGGCCACCACGAGCAGGCCGGTCGAGTCCGGGAGCCACGTCGCACCGTGCGGCCAGCGGTCCCAGTCCGCGGCGAGCGTGCGCGGCTCCCCCGAGCCGTCGAGCGCCACCACCTGGAGCGACACGGCGGGCGCGCGGTGCGGCGTCGAGATCGTCTCGCGCTCGTAGGCGACCCAGCGCCCGTCGGGCGAGACGACCGGGGAGCCCAGGTCGGCGGCGTCGTCGTCCACGAGGACCCGCCGCTCGCCCGTCGCGACGTCGATCGCGACGAGCCGGCTGTGGACCGCCCCGCGGGCCTGCGGCACCGACCAGCCGGTGACGACCGTGCGGCCGTCGGGCGTGAGCGCGTACCCCTGCTCGACGAGCGCCGCCGCGGCACCCGGCGTGAGGTCGCGCAGCTCGGGGCGCTCGTCGGGCACGCCCGCGTGCAGGTGCTCGAGGCCCGAGACGTCGTCGGCGCCCACGTCGCTCGTCGCCGCCGCGGGCAGCGTCGCGGCGAACAGGTGCGGGGTCGCCGGGCCGAGGTCGTGGTCCCAGTACCGGACCGGGTAGGTCGAGTGCAGGATCGCCGCGACCTTCTTCTCCTTGCGCGCCTTGCGCAGCCGGTCGTCCTCCGCGCCGTCGACCGCACGCGGCAGGACGTCCGACGCGACGAGCACGACCGACGCCTCGGCGGCGACCTTGATCCCGCCGAGCCCGGCACCCCGCGCCGCGACGACCCGCGCCTCGCCGCCGCGCGCGGGCAGCAGCCACAGCGCGGGCGCCGGCTCGTCGTCCGCCCCCTCCTGCGGGTCCGGGTCGGGGCGCGCGCTCGTGAACAGCAGGTCGCCGGACGGCGTGAACGCCGCGCCGGACTCGCCCTTGGCGCTGCGCGTCAGCCGCCGCGCGGGCTCGCGGCCCTCCGGGTCGACCTCCCACAGGGCGGTCAGGTACGCGGTCCTCTTCGGGTCGAGCGTCGCGACCGACGTCACGAGGCGGGAGCCGTCGCGCGAGAGGGCGAGGCCCGAGACGCGCGGGAGCGCGACGTAGGCGTCGAGGTCGTGGAACGGGGTGGCGGGTGCGGGCCGGGCGTCGGGCGCGGGTGTCGCGTCGGGCGCGGGGCCGCCGGAGGTGGTGTCGGTGGTCACCCACAGTGGTCTACCACCCGGGCGCCGCTCGGTGTCGGCAACCGGGGCGGCGTGCCCTGCGCCCGGTGCCTGGCGAGGCCCGTGCGGCGGCGGTGCGCCAGCATGGGCCGGTGCACACCGACGCGCTCGACCTGGCCCGCTCGTACTGGGACGCGGTCGTCGAGCCGCTGGTCCAGCGCCACCGACCGGGCCTGCCGCTCGCCGCCGGCCGGCTGGGCGGCGGCTCCGACGTGCTCGGGCTCGACGACGCGATGTCGCGGGACCACGACTGGGGCCTGCGCCTGACGCTGCTCGTGCCGCGCGAGCACGTCGACGCCGTGCGGGACGGGCTGGAGGCGGACCTGCCCGACACGTTCCGGGGCCGGCCGACGCGGTTCGCGACGAGCTGGGACGCCCGCGTCCGGCACCGGGTCGAGGTCGCCGATCCGGACGACTTCGCCGGTGCGCGGCTGAGCGTCGACGTGACGCGGGCCTGGGACGTGCACGACTGGCTCACGCTGACCGGTCAGGCGGTGCTCGAGGTCACCGCCGGACCGGTCTTCGTCGACACCGCCGGTCGCCTCGACGCGGTGCGCACCCGCCTCGCGTGGTACCCCGACGACGTGTGGCGCCACGTCGTCGCGTGCGACTGGCAGCGCATCGACCAGGAGCTGCCGTTCGTCGGCCGGTGCGCCGAGCGCGGGGACGACCTCGGCTCACGCGTTGTCGCCGGTCGCCTCGTCCGGTCCGCGCTGCACCTCGGGTTCCTGCTCGAGCGCCGCTGGGCGCCGTACCCCAAGTGGACCGGCTCGGTGTTCCGCGGCCTCCCGCGGGCGTCGGCGGCGTGGGCCGCGCTGAACGCCGCACTGGCCGCGGACGACTGGCGAGCCCGGGAACAGGCGCTCTGCGAGGCCCTGGCCGTCCTTCTCGACGTGCAGCGCGGGGCGGGACTGCCGTCGCCCGCCCACGCGACGCGCGCGTTCTTCGACCGGCCGTACCGGTGCGTCGACCCCGAGGTTCCGGGCGCGCTCCTCGCGGAGGTCCACGATCCGGACGTCCTCGCGCTCCCCCGCGGGGTGGGCTCGGTCGAGCAGTGGGTCGACGACGTCGCCGTCCTCGCAGACGGCGGACGCCGGTCGGCGGTCGTCGCGGGCGTCGCGGGCGTCGGCCCGGCGCTCAGCGACCCGGGGAGTCCCGGTCCGCGAGGCGCGTGAGCATGGCGTTGTACTCGTCCATCTCGGTGTCGCCGTCGCGGTCGACGACGCGGTCCCGGCGCTTCGCGACCCGCTCCTCCGAGCGGGACCACGCGACGATGACGGCGATCGCGAGCACGAGGGTCGGGAGCTCGCCGATGCCCCAGGCGATGCCGCCGCCGCGCTGCTGGTCGGCGAGCGCCGTCGGCCCCCACTCGCGCCCGAGCAGCCCGAACCAGTCGGCCACGAGGAGCGCCTCGCCGCTCATGAGCGCGACCCCGAAGAACGCGTGGAACGCCATGGTCGCGAACAGCAGCAGGATGCGCTGCGTGTACGGCGGCCGGCTCGGCCCGGGGTCGATCCCGACGAGCGCGTTCGCAAAGAGGTACCCGGCGAGCGAGAAGTGCACGACCATCGCCACGTGGCCGACGGGGTTGCGCAGCGCCCACTCGAAGATGCCGGAGTAGTAGAAGAGCACCATCGACCCGGCGAAGTTCACCGCGGCGACGAGCGGGTGCGCCAGGAACGTCCCGAACCGGCTGTGCACGAGCGTGAGCAGCCACTCGCGCGGGCCGCGGGAGAGGTCGCCGCGCAGCGTCGTCGGGCGGCCGGGGACGGCGCGGAGCGCGAGGGTGACGGGCGCCGCGAGCGTGAGCAGCAGCGGGACGACCATCGCGAGCACCATGTGCTGGACCATGTGCGCGCTGAACAGCACGTGCCCGTACATCGCGGGGCCGCCGGACGTGGTCCAGAAGAACACGACCATCCCGCTGATCCACAGGGCCGTGCGCTGCCACGGCCACGTGTCGCCGCGCCGGTGCAGGCGCCGGACCCACCGCACGTAGACGACGATCCCGGCGACGGCGGCGACCGCGAACAGCAGGTCCCAGCGCCACTCGGTGAACCACCGCAGCGGCGTCGGCTCGGGCGGCAGCGCGTGGCCCGTGACGATCTCGGCGGGTGTCGGGCTCGTCGGCGGCTCCTGCGGCACCGGCGGCGCCGTCGACGACAGCGCGACGGCGACTCCCGAGACGGCACCCATGACGGCGATCTCGACGGCGACGACGCGCCAGAACAGCCAGCCCGCGCCGGGGCCGGGGCGGTCGGCGGCGAGCCGGGGCAGCGCGGCCCGGCGGTGCGCGGCGCCGAGCAGCCCGAGGACGACGAACAGCGCGGCCTTGACCAGCACGAGCACGCCGTACCGGGTGCCGAGCCCGTCGAGGCCACCGAGCCGGATGAGGGCGTTCACCAGGCCGGAGACGGCGACGAGGACGAAGCACCAGCCGGCGACGGTGGAGTAGCGCTCGACGCTCGGGCGCAGGTCGTCCCCGAGCCGGCCGGCCAGCACCGCGAGCGCGGCGAGCGCCCCGATCCACACGGCCGCGCCGACGAGGTGCAGGAACATCGAGCTCGTCGCGAGCTCGTGGCTCGTGGCGCCCGCGGCGTGGCCGCCCTGGGCCTGCTGCCACAGCGCGACGACCGTGAGCCCGGCGCACCAGGCGGCTCCCGTGGGGGTCTGCACGACGAGGGCGAGCGCGGTGACGACCGCCGCGACGACGACGATGCCGAGCTGGGTGCGGCCGAGGTCGACCTGCGTGACGTAGACGCCGAGCTCGTCGCCGAACGTCGACGAGCCGAGCGGGCGGCCCGACACGCTCGCGTAGCGGAGCACGAGGCCGAGCACCGACAGGACGGTCCACGTGCCGGCGGCGACGGCGGCGAGCGTGAGGTTCCGTGCGTAGGCGGTGGGGGCTGTGCGCGACCTGTCCGCCGGCGACCCGTCGGGCGCGTCGTCGGGACCGGGTGGGGGGCCCTCGGGTCGGCCGGCCCGGGGTGCACGGGCGTCGCCGGCGGCGCGGGAGCGGAGCGGGAGCACGCCGACCGCGAGGACCAGCGCACCCAGGGTCAGCGAGCCCGCGAGCTCGGTGAGCGTCGTGGTGACGGGCAGGCCCCAGCGGACGAGCGCACCCGGGTCTGCCAGGACCGTCGGCAGCGCGGCCCGCGAGAACCACACGCCGAGCACCACCGCCACGACACCGGCGAGCGCGAGCCCGCCGAGCCGCACCGCAGCGCCGCGCCCGCCCGCCGCGGCGTCGGCGGCGGGGCGCACGGTCGCCGGGGTGCGTGTCGCGGTCACCCCTCCATCATCGCCCGCGGCGGCGCGCCCGCGAGCCCCGGGGGACGTGAGGTGCGCCGCTCCGGCGCCCGGGCTCCGCCTGGACAGCGGGGACCGGGAGCCAGCACCCTCCCGGAGGCCGATGTCGGCGGTCGGGAATAGTGTCGTGAAGCAACTAGTTGCGTCGAGGGCTGCTCCGCCGACACCACGGGCACCTGCCACGCACCCTCCTGGGCCGACCGTCCGGGACACCCACCTCCGCTCCACCGAGAGGCCCGCGTTGTCCACGACCCCTGCGCCCCGCGTCGCGCCGCCCACCGCCACGTCCGGCCCGCCGACGCCGGGTGCGCCCGCGACCGGCGCGCCGACGTCGGGTGCCTCCACGGCCGGCCCGTCGCACCGCGAGATCGTCACGATCCTCGCGGGCCTCATGCTCGGCATGTTCCTCGGCGCCCTCGACCAGACGATCGTCGCGACGTCGATCCGCACGATTGGCGACGACCTCCAGGGGCTGTCGCTCCAGGCGTGGGTCACGACGGCCTACCTGATGACCTCGACGATTGCGACGCCGCTCTACGGCAAGCTCTCCGACATCTACGGGCGCAAGCCGTTCTACCTGCTCGCGATCAGCCTGTTCGTCGTCGGCTCGCTGCTGTGCGGGACGGCCGACTCGATGTACCAGCTCGCGGTGTACCGCGGCGTCCAGGGTCTCGGCGCGGGCGGCCTCATGGCGCTCGCGATCACCATCCTCGGGGACCTCGTCCCGCCGCGCGAGCGCGCCCGCTACCAGGCGTACTTCCTCGCCGTGTGGGGCACGTCCTCGGTCATCGGGCCCGTCATCGGCGGGTTCTTCGCCGGGGCCGACTCGATCCTCGGGCTCGACGGCTGGCGCTGGATCTTCCTCGTGAACGTCCCGCTCGGCGCGCTCGCGATCGCGGTCGTCGCACGCGTCCTGCACCTGCCGCCCGTGCGCCGCGTCCAGCACCGGATCGACTGGCCCGGTGCGCTCATGCTCGTCGTCGGGCTCGTGCCGCTGCTGCTCGTCGCCGAGCAGGGCCGCGAGTGGGGCTGGACGTCGCCGCGCGCGCTGCTCTGCTACGCCGTCGGGCTCGTCGGCCTCGGGCTGTTCGTGGTCGCGGAGGTCGTCGCCAAGAAGGACGCCCTGCTGCCGCTGCACCTGTTCCGCAACAAGACGTTCTCGGTCGGGGCCGGCGCGAACGTCGTCATCGGGCTCGGGATGTTCGGCGGGCTCGCGACGCTGCCGCTCTACCTGCAGATCGCCAAGGGCATGACGCCGACGGAGGCCGGGCTCACGCTCATCCCCTTCACGTTCGGGATCATGGCCGGCTCGATCATCACCGGGCAGCTCACGTCGCGGACCGGCCGCTACAAGTGGTTCCCCGTCATCGGCACGGTGCTCATGGGCCTCGGCGCCCTGATGTTCTCGCGCCTGACCCCCGACACCGCCCTCGTCGAGGTCTTCGCCGACTCGATCGTCTTCGGCCTCGGGCTCGGCTTCACGATGCAGCCGCTCGTGCTCGCCGTGCAGAACGCCGTCCCGGTCCAGGACATGGGCGTCGCGACGTCCTCGTCGCTGTTCTTCCGGCAGGTCGGCGGGACGCTCGGGACCGCGGTGTTCCTGTCGATCCTGTTCACCACGGTCGGCGACAACATCCGCGACGCGTTCGCGCGCCTCGCCGGCACGGACGACTTCCAGGCGGCGCTCGCCGACCCCGCGGTCGTCGCGGACCCGGCGAACGCCCCGGTCCTCGAGATGGCGCAGGGCGGCGGCGGCGCGATGCCCTCGCTCGACGACTCGTCCTTCATCAATGCGCTCGACCCACGGCTCGCCCGCCCGTTCCTCGACGGCTTCGCCGAGTCGATCAGCTCCGTGCTGCTCATCGCGGCCGCCGTCATGGTGCTCGGCGTCGTCCTCACGGTGCTGCTGCCCGAGCTGCCGCTGCGCAACGTCTCGGGCATCCAGGGCCGGCTCGAGGACGAGGCCGCGGCGGACAAGGCGGCGGCCGAGGCGTCGGCGACGGCCGCTGCGGCGGGTGCCGCCGAGCCGACGGGCGCGGCTGCGGCCGGGCTGCCCGCGTCGGGCAGCGACGCGTCGCGCACGGAGGATCACGGGCCGGGCGACGGTCACTGACGCGTGCGTGCGCGCCGGGCCGTCAGGTCCGCGCGGCCGCCCGGACCTGCTCGCCGTCCGCGACGACGCGGTTCTTGCCGCTCACCTTCGCGAGGTAGAGCAGCCGGTCCGCGACGCGCACGAGCTCCTCGGGGTCGGTGGGCCGGTCCACGTGCGTCACGCCGATGCTCACGGTGACCGCGAGCCCGGGCGCGCGGCTGCCCACGTCGAGCGCGGCGGCCCCGGCGCGGATCCGCTCGCACAGCGCGAGCGCGTCCTCCGCCGAGGTGGACGGCATCGCGACGACGAACTCCTCCCCGCCGACGCGCGCGACCACGTCGTCGGACCGGCTGAGGGTCTGCAGCGTGCGGGCCACCTCGCGCAGCACGAGGTCGCCGACGGGGTGGCCGAACCGGTCGTTGACGCCCTTGAAGTCGTCGATGTCGAGCACCGCGACCGCGAGCCCGGCCGGCTCGGGCGTCGCCGCGAGGTGCAGCATCGCCTCGTCGAGCGCGCGCCGGTTGTTCAGCCCGGTCAGCGGGTCGCGGCGGGACAGCACCCGGAGCTGGGCGGCGAGCTCGTGCGAGCGGCTCAGTGCGGCCTCGAGCTCCTCGGTGCGCGCCGAGACGCGCGACTCGAGGTCCTTGTTGACGTCCGCGAGGTGCCGCGCGAGCTCCTCGGCGCGGACCTTCTGGTCGACGGCGGACGTCAGCGCCGAGTCCATCGCCGCGCGCTGCACGACGGCCGTGAGCGCGGTGACGCACGCGATGGCGACGCAGTACACCGCGAGCTGGTCGGGCGTGATGGCCGTGAGCCGCCAGTCGAGCGCCCGCGCGAGCACGACCCCCTCGACGATCGCGGCGACGAGCACGACCGGGACCCAGCGCGCGCGCACGAGCGCCCCGGCGATCGTCACGAACACCGCCATGAACAGGGGCGAGTAGCTGCCGTCGCGCCCGTGGACCGACGGCACGACGAGCACGGCCAGCAGCTGCACGATGAGGATGACGGTCGCGATGCCCAGGTGGCCGCGCCGCGCGACGGCGGCCGCGGTGAAGCTGAGCGCCGAGGCGGCGAGCAGCGTCACGACCGTGGCCTCGGCGTACGGGAGCACGGTCACGACCGGGGTGAGGAGCAGCGCGAGCACGCCGAGCCCCGTGCCGACGGAGACGACGAGCGACGTGCGGCTGCGGTGCACGAGGTCGGGCTCGGGCACGACGAGCACGCGCCTCACCGCGGCGACGACCCGACGCACCTGACCTCCTCCACGACGCGCACTCCTCCCGGCCTCATCGGCACCGCGCGGGCATTGTGAGCACTCCGCGGGGGTGCTCCGCGGCCACGACAGGATCACAGCAGGGGCCGACATGCGCAGCGCGAGCCGCACCCCACGCCATGATGTGCGCCACGGGACGGTCCGCGCGACGACCGCAGGGGCGACGACGTCGGCGGTCCGGACGGCGGCGACAGGTGCCGAACCGAAGGTCGTGACGGAGCGGCGCAAGGAACCGGGGGGACGCGGACATGTACCTCACGTGGAAGCCGGGAGCGCGGTGACGGACGCCGGGGTCGGCGTGCGCTTCACCGACCTGTACACCGAGTCGTACGGGCGCGTGCTGCGCTTCGTCGAGCGGCGCGCCGCTGACCGCGGCGAGGCGGAGGACCTGACCGCGGAGGTGTTCCGGATCGCGTGGTCGCGCGCGGTCGAGGGCACCGAGCTGTCGGTCCCGTGGCTGTTCGTCACGGCGCGCCACGTGCTCGCCAACCACTACCGCGGCACCGCGCGCACGCTGCGCCTGCGCCAGCGGGTCGCGCTCGCGCTCGACCCCGTGACCGCCGGGCCCCGCGGCGTCGACGGCGACGACGACCCGGTACGGGACGCGGTGCTCACGACGCTGGCCGGGCTTGCCCCGCACCACCGCGACGTGCTGGTGCTGCGCTACTGGGACGAGTGCAGCACCCCCGAGGTCGCCGCGGTGCTCGGCTGCTCGACGTCGAGCGTGTGGGTGCGGCTGCACCGGGCGCGCCGGGCGTTCCAGGACGCGCACGACCCGACCGGAGGTGCCCGATGAGCGTGAGGAGAACGATCATGCGCGCGAACCCGATCCCCGAGCAGGACCCGCACGTGCTGGGCGCACGCGCGCAGGGCGAGCTCGCCGGGCTCGTCGGCGAGCCCGGCGCCGCACCCTCCCGGGCGGACGGTCGCGGTGCGGGGGCCCCTGCGGGTCGCCCGCGCCGGGTGCCGCGGCTCGCGCTCGTCGCCGTCGCCGGGGTCGCGGCCGTGCTCGTCGGGGTGGCCGCCGTCGCGCTGCTCGGCGGTGGCGCAGCCCCGCCCTCGTCGGCCGACGAGCCCTTCTACGCGACGACCGCCGAGCTCGAGGCGAGCGCCGACCTGGTCGTGCGCGGCACGCTCGGTGCCGGGAGCCAGGACACGGACGCGGGCTACCCGCAGACGCGCGCCGACGTCGCGGTCACGCACGTCGCGCGCGGGGACGCGGCCACCGGGGACACCGTGACGGTCGCGTACACGACGCCCGGGAGCGGGCCCGAGACCGCGACCGGTCTCGTCGAGGGGCGCGAGTACGTGCTGCTCCTCTCGGTCGCGGAGGACGGCACGGGCTATCTCGTCAGCTCGGTGCAGGGGTACTACGCGGTCGAGGACGGCGGTCGCCTCGTGGCGGCCCCGGGCAACGACGTGACGCTGAGCCCCGCGACGACCGCGGCGCTCGGCCTCTGACGCGACGGCGCCGGAGCTCTGGCGCTGCGGCGCTGCGGCACTGCGGCACTGCGGCACTGCGGCTCTGATGCGACGCCGCGCCGCCGGGCACAGCGACCGGGCCCTCCCCCGCGGCGGTGCGGGGAAGGGCCCGGAGGGTGCGACGACGTCGCGTCCGTGCTGCTGCGGCGTCACTGCTGCTGCGCGACCTCCGCCTTGAGGCCCTCGACGCTCGCGAGCCCGAGGCTCGCCTCGGGTCCGCCGACGGACTCGAGGGTCGTGCCACCGGCCACCCGGAACAGACCCTGCGCCGGGTTCACGAGGTCGAGCGGCGCGTCGGCCCCGTGGTCCGCGAGCAGGAGCACGTACTCGGACGCGGCCGCCTTCGACAGCAGCGTCGTGCCGGCGTCCACGTACCGGCGCCCGGCGAGCTGGCCGCCGAGCTGGCTGACCTCGATCGTGCTGCCGACGGTCGCCGTCCCCTTGAGGACCTCAGTGACCTGGAGCGTCGAGACCGTGACGACCACGGGCTGGACCGCGGCGGCCTCCTGCGCGCCGAGCCCCGCCTGCGGGTTGGCGGCCGGGTCGCCCTCGGTCGAGACCTCGGGCCAGAGCTCCTCGACCCGCGAGGACAGCACCGTCCCCCGGACGATCACGTCGGACGCCCCGACGACCTCGGCCGCCGACGCGTACATCGGGTAGTCGGCCTCGTAGTGGACCACGGCGGCCTCCTGCTCCTGGGCCGTCGTCCCCGCGGAGCCGCACCCCGTGAGGAGGGACCCGGCGAGGACGGCGGCGGCCCCGAGCGCGGCGAGCCTGCTGCGTGCGCGCATCAGTAGATCCTCTCGACTTCGCTCACGTCGTACGACTGGGGCCGCTGGACCGTCGTGCGGTTGCGGCTGTGCTTCATGAGCGACGACGCCGACGTGTTCGGGTTGTCCGCGAGGCTCAGCCCGTGCCCGAGCTCGTGCGTCGTGGTGCTGATGCTCCACGCCGTCATGTTGGAGCCGGACTGCTCCGAGAGGGTCCTCGCATTCACCTTGATCGCGAACGTGCGATTGATCCCACGAATACCGGACGGCGAGTAGAGGCCGAACCACGACTGGTCGTAGCGGGCCGCCGTGAACGTCGACGCGGCCGACGTGCTGCGGCCGAGGCTCGTGCCCGCACCGCTGTTGTTCCAGTGGCTCCGACCGGTGTCGAGAAATCCGACCCAGGTGTCGTTGATCCCGACCGCCCTGACGTTCCAGGAACGGCTCGGCATCCCGCCGCTGTAGTAGTCGGCGCTCGCGGACGTCATGGTCGCGGACCCGAGGGCCAGCGCCAGTCCGAGGGTCGCCACCGTCCGGGGCAATACCCGGCGCGGTTTTCTCGACGAGGGCACAGCAGTATCCATCACAACCCCCTGCGGTTGATCCCGATGCGCCTTCTGACGAAGCCGCGCGCCGAACGTAGCGGCATTTCTCGTGCGATATCTAGGGTCGACCGCGGGCCCTTCCGGTGGATAGGATGCGGCGTTTCCGCGGCCCGGCACCGCCCTCGTCGGGCGCGGGCCGGCGCGCCTGCGAGGCGGCTCCGCGCCGGCTCGCCGAATCGCGCTCGGACGGGGTTCCCGCGGCTTTTCTCGCGCACCTTCCGCCGAGGGCGGCGACGCGCCCAGCCGCGTCGACTGTGTCGCACCGCACCCCCGTGCGCGAAGCCCGACGACGGGCACGCGACGCGGTGCGCACCGTCGTCGGGCGCCCTCACCCCCGCCCGCCGGCGGCCACGAGACGCGAGTTGACGTCACCCGTTCGTGCGCTATCTTAGCCGAGCCTTACTTAGGAGAGCCTCACCAACTCTGCGGCCGTCCGTGCTGCCGCCTGCCCTCACCAGCCCGTCCATTACCACCGGGAGCCCCTGCGTGCACGAGCTGCTGTCCTCCGCGACCGCCGACCACTACGCCGCGACGATGCGCGAGACGGTCGACCGCCTCGCGGACCGCTTCCGCGAGACCCGCCGGCCGTTCTCCGGGGCGAGCCGTGAGGAGCTCGGCGCGCTCGTCGACGCCGTCGACCTCGACGGGCCCGGCCGGGGGACCGCGGAGGCGCTGCGGGAGGTCGACGCGCTCTTCGTCCGCAACGCCGTCTGGTTCCACCACCCCGACTACGCGGCGCACCTCAACTGCCCGGTCGCCGTGCCCGCCGTCGCCGCCGAGGCCGTCGTCGCCGCGGTGAACGCCTCGCTCGACACCTACGACCAGTCGACCGCGGGCACGCTCATGGAGCGCCGGCTCGTCGCGTGGACCGCGGAGCGCATCGGCTTCACTGCGGGCGACGGCATCTTCACCTCGGGCGGCACGCAGTCGAACCTCCAGGCGCTGCTGATCGCGCGGGACCACGCGCTCGCCGCGAGCGGGGCGACGCTCGACCGGCTCGTCGTGCTCGCGACCGGGTCGAGCCACTTCAGCGTGCAGAAGTCCGCGCGCCTGCTCGGCCTCGGCGAGGACGCGGTGCTCGGCGTCGCGACGGACGGCCACGGCCGGATGCGCCCCGAGGTCCTCGCCGCGGCGCTCGACGCCGCCCGCACCGCCGGCCGGGTGCCCATGTGCGTCGTCGCGACCGCCGGCACCACCGACCGCGGCTGCATCGACCCGCTCGGCCCGATCGCCGACGCGTGCGACGCGGCCGGGGTCTGGCTGCACGTCGACGCCGCCTACGGGTGCGGGCTGCTCGTCTCCCCGACCCGGCGGCACCTGCTCGACGGCATCGAGCGGGCCCGGTCCGTGACCGTCGACTTCCACAAGAGCTTCTTCCAGCCGGTCTCGTCGAGCGCGCTCGTCGTGCGCCACGCCCGGGACCTCGCGCCGGTCGCCTGGTACGCGGACTACCTCAACCCCGAGGGCAGCGGCGAGCCCAACCAGGTCGACAAGTCGCTGCAGACGACCCGCCGGTTCGACGCGCTCAAGCTCTGGGTCACGCTGCGCGCGCTCGGCGCGGACCGGCTCGGCGATATGTTCGACGCGGTCGTCGACCTCGCCGCCGCCACGCACGACCTCGTCGAGCAGGACCCGGACCTGCGGCTCGTCGGCCGGTCGCAGCTCAGCACCGTCCTGTTCCGCTACCAGCCGCCCGGTGTGCCCGACGCGCGGGCCGACGCGCTCGTCCCGCTCGTGCGCCGCGCGCTGTTCGACTCGGGCCGCACGATCGTCGCCAAGACCGTCGTCGACGGCCGGCCCTGCCTCAAGCTCACGCTGCTCAACCCCGACTCGACCGTCGAGGACGTCCTGCGCGTGCTCGGGGCCGTGCGCGACGCCGCCGCGGCGCTCGACGCGGGGCGCGACCTCGCGACGGGGCTGGACCGCGAGCTCGACGCCGTGCTCGACGGCGACCTGGACGGGGCGCTCGCGTGGTGAGCGCGGCGGCGGACGCCGGGCGCGTGCAC
Source organism: Cellulomonas cellasea (assembly GCF_006538745.1). Classification (GTDB taxonomy): domain Bacteria; phylum Actinomycetota; class Actinomycetes; order Actinomycetales; family Cellulomonadaceae; genus Cellulomonas_A; species Cellulomonas_A cellasea. The sequence continues at coordinate 271,413 of NZ_BJLR01000009.1, forward strand.
GACGTCGTCGGCATCGGCATCGGGCCGTTCAACCTCGGCCTCGCGTGCCTGAGCGCGCCGCTCGACCTCGACGCGGTGTTCCTCGACGCGGCCGACGAGTTCCGCTGGCACCCCGGGATGATGATCGACGGCGCGACGATCCAGGTCCCGTTCCTCGCGGACCTCGTGACGATGGCGGACCCGACCTCGCCGTACTCGTTCCTCAGCTACCTCAAGACCACGGGCCGGCTCTACGCGTTCTACATCCGCGAGAGCTTCTACCCGCTGCGCGCCGAGTACGACGCGTACTGCCGGTGGGCCGCCGCGCAGCTCGACTCGCTGCGCTGGGGGCGTCGGGTCGTCGCGCTCGAGGTCGACCCCGACGACGCCGACCTGTGGCTGGTCCGGGCGGTGCGGGCGGTCCAGGGCGGGTCGGTCGCGGCGGGCGACGACGGCACGGGCAGCTCCGGCCGTGACGACAGCCGCGACGGAGCCGGCGGTGCCGTCGAGACCTACCGCGCGCGCCACGTCGTGCTCGGCACCGGCACCTCGCCCGTCGTCCCGGCCGCGCTGCGCGGGCTCCTCGGGGTCGGCGGGTCGAGCCGGCCCGGCGACTCCGCGGGCGGCCTCGTCGTGCACAGCGCCGACTACCTCCCGCACCGCGAGCGCCTCGCCGCCGCGCCGTCGGTCACGGTGATCGGCAGCGGGCAGTCGGCGGCGGAGGTCTACCGGGACCTGCTCGGCACGCTCCCGGGGCGCGACGCGCGGCTCGACTGGGTCACGCGCTCCCCGCGGTTCTTCCCGATGGAGTACACCAAGCTCACGCTCGAGATGACCTCGCCGGAGTACACCGACCACTTCCACGGGCTCCCGCACGAGCAGCGCCGGGCACTCGGCCGCGAGCAGCGGTCGCTGTACAAGGGCATCAGCGGCCCGCTGATCGACGAGATCTACGACACGCTCTACCGGCTGAGCCTCTACGGCCCGGTGCCGACGACGCTGCTCACCGACACCGAGCTGCTCGCCGCCGAGCGGGACGACGCCACCGGCGAGCACGTGCTGCGCCTGCGGCACGCGCAGCTCGGCGAGGTGCACGAGCGGCGGACGTCGGCGCTCGTGCTCGCGACCGGGTACGCCGCGCAGGTCCCCGACTTCGTGCTCGGCGTGCGCGACCGGCTCGACTGGGACCCCGACGGCAGGTTCGCCGTCGCGCGCGACTACTCGGTCGACGGCGGGCGCGGGCGTGTGTTCGTGCAGAACGCCGAGGAGCACACGCACGGCATCACGGCGCCGGACCTCGGCTTCGGGGCCTGGCGCAACTCCTCGATCCTCGCGTCGATCACCGGGCGCGAGGTCTACCCGGTCGAGCGGCGGATCGCGTTCCAGGAGTTCGGGGTGCCGGGCGACGCGCGCCGGGTCGAGCACGCGGCGGGCGCCCGGTGAGCGCGCCGGCGAGCGCGTCGCGCGCGACGGCGGGCGGGTCGACGAGCACGGACCCGACCGCGCCGAGCACCGCACCCACGGCGCCTGCCGGGGCTGCCGGTGCCGCCCTCGCCCGCGGACCGTGGACCGCTCCCCCGTCGCCTGTCGGGCACCTGAGCCTGGCCCGCGTCGACGCCCGGGCGGACGCCGCCGTCGTGCACGCGTGGCTGTCCCACCCGGCGTCCTCCTTCTGGCAGATGACGGACCTGTCCCTCGACGACGTGCGGGACTACCTTGCGGGCGTCTCGGCCGACCCGTACCAGAACGCGTGGCTCGGGAGCGTCGACGGCGTGCCGACGTTCCTCGTCGAGACGTACGACCCCGCGTGCCTGCTGCTCACCGACGTGCCCGAGATCGAGCCGGGCGACCTCGGGATGCACCTGCTCGTCGCGCCGCCCGGTGACGCGCCGGTGCACGGGCTCACGTCGGCGGTCATGGCCGCGACCGTGCGGTTCTGCTTCGAGCGCCTCGGCGCGACCCGCGTCGTTGTCGAGCCCGACGTCGCCAACACCCGCATCGCCGCGAAGAACGCCGCGGCCGGCTTCCGCGTGCTGCGCGAGCTCGGGCTGCCCGGCAAGCGCGCGCACCTCGCGGTGTGCACGCGCGCCGACTTCGACGCCAGCCCTCTCGGACGGAGCGCCGCATGACCCTCACGGACACGACCACGCCCGTACCCGCACCGGACGCCCCGACGGCCGCGCGCCCGTCCGCAGCACCGGCACCGTCACCGATGCCGGGTCAGCGCCTCGACCCCGCAGCGCACCTGCGCCCGGAGACGATGGCCGTCGCGCACCGCCACCTGGTCGCGAAGGCGCTCGCGGAGTTCTCCCACGAGCGGCTGCTCGCCCCGGTGCCCGACGCGGCGCACCCGGGAGCCGCCCCGGAGTCGCACCCGGCCGGTCCGTCGTCGTCCACGCGGCCCGCGCCGGCCGCGCCGTACCGCGTCGCGCTCGAGGGCGGCCGCGTCGTCTACCGCTTCCGCGCGCGCCGCACCGCGCTCGAGCACTGGGCGGTCGACGAGGCGTCCCTCACGCGGGACGTCGACGGCACGCCCGCGCCGCTCGACGCGCTCGACCTCGTGCTCGAGCTGCAGCCGCTGCTCGGGATCCCCGACGCGCTGCTCGCGGTGTACCTCGAGGAGCTGTCCTCGACGCTCGCGAGCGCCGCGTACAAGGCCCACCACGGCGGCCCGGCGGTGGCGGAGCTGCTCGGCGCGGACCTCGCGACCGTCGAGCGCGCGATGACCGAGGGGCACCCGGGCTTCGTCGCGAACAACGGGCGCATCGGCTTCGGGGTGGGCGAGCACGCGGCGTACTCGCCCGAGGCCGCGGCGCCCGTGCGACTCGTGTGGCTCGCGGTGCGGCGCGGGTCGAGCCACCTCGCGCTCGGCGCCGAGGTCGACGAGGACGCGTTCTACCGCGCGGAGCTCGGCGGCGCCGCGCTCGACCGGTTCGCGGCGCACCTGCGCACCCTCGGCCTCGACGCGGCGGACTACCGGTACCTGCCCGTGCACCCGTGGCAGTGGGAGCACCGGGTCGCGATCACGTTCGCCGCCGACGTCGCGCGCCGCGACCTCGTGCTGCTCGGCGAGGGCGACGACGAGTACCAGGCGCAGCAGTCGATCCGCACGCTGCTCAACCGCTCCCGCCCCGACCGGGACTACGTCAAGGTCGCGCTCGCGATCCAGAACATGGGGTTCCTGCGCGGCCTGTCCCCCGCGTACATGCGCGCGACCCCGGCGATCAACGACTGGGTCGCGGAGCTCGTCGCGGGCGACCCGACGCTCGTCGAGGCCGGGTTCCGGGTGCTGCGCGAGCACGTGTCGATCGGCTACACCGGCGACGTCTACCACCGCACGGAGAAGCCGAGCGCGCACCGCAAGATGCTCGCGGCGCTGTGGCGGGAGAGCCCGGTCCCGCGCGTCGAGCCGGGTCAGCACCTGGCGACCATGGCGTCGCTGCTGCACCGCGACGCCGCCGGGGACGCGTTCGTCACGGCGCTCGTCGGCGCGTCGGGCCTGGGCGCCCACGAGTGGGTGCGCCGGTACCTGCACGCCTACCTGCGCCCGCTCGTGCACTGCCTGCGCGCGCACGACCTCGCGTTCATGCCGCACGGGGAGAACCTCATCCTCGTGCTCGACGGCCACGCGGTCGCCGGCGCGTTCATGAAGGACATCGGCGAGGAGATCGCGGTGCTCAGCGACCGCCCGCTGCCCGACGACGTGGCGCGCGTGCGTGCGGTGGTCGACGACGAGGAGAAGGCGCTCGCGATCTTCACCGACGTGTTCGACGGGTTCTTCCGGCACCTCGCCGCGATCCTCGACGCCGACGGCGTGCTGCCCGAGGGGGAGTTCTGGGCGCTCGTCGGCGAGTGCGTCGACCGGCACGCCGCCGACCACCCCGGGCTCACGAGCGGCGTCGACCTGCGTGCGCCGCGGTTCGCGCACTCGTGCCTCAACCGGCTCCAGCTCCGGAACACGCTGCAGATGGTCGACCTCACCGACCAGTCGGGGTCGCTCATCTACGCCGGGACGCTCGCGAACCCGATCGCGCGCGACGCGGTGGTCGCCGCGTCATGACCGCCGAGCTGTTCCGCGACGCGTGGGGGGTCCCGCACGTGCGCGCCGCCGACCACCTCGAGCTCGCCGAGGCGCAGGGCCGGGTCACCGCGCTCGACCGCGGCTGGCAGATCGAGGTCGACCGGTGGCGCGCCGAGGGCCGGCTGGCGGAACGCATCGGCCCCGCCGGGCTGGCGTGGGACCGGTTCGCGCGGCAGGCCCGGCTCGCCGACACCGCGCGGCGCGCGTACGACGCGCTCGACGACGACGTGCGCGCCTGGGTCGACGCGTACGTGCGGGGCGTGAACGCGGGGCTCGACGCCGCGCCGCGCCCGGTCGAGCTCGCGGCGCTCGACGAGCGGTTCGGGTCGACGACGCCGCACGAGCCGTGGCCCGCGTGGGCGCCGCTCGGCGTGATGCTCGTCGCGCACGCGCTGTTCTCGACGTTCCCGCGGGTGCTGTGGAACGCGCACGTCGAGCGGACCCTGGGGGCGGCCGGGCTCGCGGTGCTGGGCGGGGCGGACCCCGCAGAGGCGCCGGACGCGGGTGCGCTGCCGGGCTCGGGCGACGGCACCCCGCCCGACGACCCGACCGAGGCCGGCGGCGTCCCGACGTCGGGCAGCAACGCGTGGGCGCTGCACGGCTCCCGGACCGCGAGCGGCCGCCCGCTGCTGGCCGGCGACCCGCACCGCCTGCTCGAGCTGCCGGGCGTCTACCAGCAGGTCCGGCTCGCGTGCCCGGGGCTCGACGTCGTCGGGCTCGCGTTCCCCGGTGTCCCGGGCGTCCAGCACTTCGGGCACACCGGCACCGCCGCGTGGGGCATCACCAACGCGATGGCGCACGGCGTCGAGGTGTTCCGCGAGCGCATGCGGCTCCGGGGGGATGGCGTCGAGGCGCTCGGGCCCGACGGCTGGGAGCCCGCCGAGCGGACCGTCGAGCGCGTCGCGGTGCGCGGCGGTGCGGACGTCGAGGTGGAGGTCGTCGAGACCGTGCGGGGCGTCGTGCTCGCCGGGGAGCCGCTCGATCCGGCCGCGACGAGGGACGGGGCGACGGGGTCGACGGACGCCTCGACGCGTCCGGCGGGCGATAGTGCGGCGACGGACGCAGAGACCGCGCCCGAGGTGGTCGTCCACAGCGTCCGCTTCCCGGTGCGCGCGACGGCCGACCTCGGCTTCGCGTGCCTCCTCCCGCTCCTGCGCGCCCGCACGGCGCACGACGTCGTCGAGGCGCTCCGCGGCTGGGTCGACCCCGTCAACCGCGTGCTCGCGGCCGACTCCGACGGCACGGTCCTGAGCGCCACGGTGGGGCGCGTCCCCGCTCGCCCGCGCACCGAGCGACGCCTCCCGCAGGACGCGTGGTCGGCCGCCGGACGTCCGGCCCCATGGCTGGGCCCGCTCCCGCCGGTCGAGGTGGCCGACGCCGCCGTCGACGCCAACGAGCGCCCCGGGCGCGCCGAGGTCGACCTGGGCCTCGCCTACGCGCCCCCGCACCGCGCGGACCGCATCCGCGCGCTGCTGCACGAGCGTCGCGGGGACCGCCTCGGCCCCGAGGACATGAGCGCGATCCACGCCGACACCCTGCTCGGCGGGGCCGCTGGCCCGCTCGCGTGGGTCGAGCGCAGCGACGACCTCACCCCCGCCGCCGCGCAGGTGCGTGCCCGGCTCCTCGCGTGGGACCGGCACATGGACGCGTGCAGCGTGCCGGCCGCGACGTTCGCCGCGTGGCGGGCGGCGCTCGTCGGGCGGCTCGCCGCGCACCCGGCGCTCGCGCCGCTGCACGCCCCGCACCCGCACGGCGGGGCGCTCGACCCCTGGTTCTCGGTCGCGGCCCGCGTCGCCGACGCCTTGCCCCACCTGCTCGACGACGCCGCGCTCGGCATCGACGCGGCGCACGAGGTCCGCACGGCGCTCGAGGAGGTCGCGGCGAGCACGGTCGTCGACGACGCCTGGGGCGACCGTCACCGCGTGCTCGCGTCGCACCTGCTCGACGAGGTCCCCGGCTGCACCGCCCCGCCCGTGCCCGACGTGCCGCTCGCGGGCGACGCGGACTGCGTGCGCTGCACCGGCACGACGCCGTCGCTCACCGACCGGGCGTGGCGCGGCTCGGTCGCGCGCTGGGTCTGGGACCTCGCCGACCGCGAGCGCAGCCGCTGGGGCGTGCCGTTCGGCGCGAGCGGCGACCCGCGCAGCCCGCACTTCACCGACCAGAACGCGCTGTGGGCCCAGGCCGCGACCGTCGAGGTCGTGACCGACTGGGACCGGCTGACCCCCGAGGAGCTCGTGTGACCACCGCACCCCCGCCCGCACCCGTACCGGCCCCCGAGCACGTCCGCCTGCTCTCCGGCCCGCGCGGCGCGACGGTCGACGAGCGCGTCGTCGAACCCCTGGGCCTCCTGCGCACGACCGTGCTCGACCCCGCCGCGGACCTCGACACGATCCACGCGTGGGTCACGCAGCCGGGCACCGAGTTCTGGCGCCTCGGGCACCTGAGCCGCGAGGAGCTCGGCGAGCTGTACGCGTACGTCGACTCGCTCGAGACTCACCACGCGTTCGTCGTCCGCCTCGGCGACGAGCCGCTCGCGCTGCTGCAGACGTACGACCCGCACCACGACCCCGTCGGCGAGTGCTACCCGGTGCAGCCGGGCGACGTCGGCCTGCACCTGCTCGTCGGCTCGCGCGGCGGCGCCCCCGCGCCGGGCTTCACGGCGCACCTGGTCGGGTACCTCGTCGCGCTGCTGCTCGGTCAGCCGGGCGCGCGGCGCCTCGTCGTCGAGCCCGACGTCCGCAACGAGCGCGCCGTCGCCCGCATGGTGCGCTCGGGCTTCGAGCTCGGCCCCGAGATCGACCTGCCGGACAAGCGGGCCCGCCTCGCGTTCCTCACCGCCGACGCCGCAGTAGCCTCCGCGGCAGCACGCGCCTCCCGCTGACGACTCGTCCCGTCGTCGACCCCCTTCGCCCCGCACCCCGACCGGAGACCCCCGTGCCCGCGATCAGCGTCACCCACGCCCCGAGCGGCCTCGTCACCGCGCACGTCGAGCGCACGCAGCGGATCAGCCCGCACCTGATCCGCGTGACCCTCGGCGGGGAGGACCTGCGCCGCTTCGAGCGCCGCGGGTTCGACCAGTGGTTCCGCCTCGCGGTGCCCGTCGACGACCATGCGCGCCTCGACAACCTGCCCTCGCGCCTCGACACCCGCGGCTACCTCCGGTACCTGACGCTGCCGCGCGCGACCCGCCCGGTGATCCGCAGCTACACCGTCCGCGACTTCCGCCCCGAGCTCCCCGAGCTCGACATCGACTTCGTGGTGCACGGCACCGACGGTGTCGCGGGCCCGTGGGCGCAGGGCACGTTCGCTGGCGACGAGGTCGCGCTCATCGACCAGGGCTGCGGGTGGGCGCCGGTCCCGGCCGACTGGACGCTCCTCGTCGCGGACGAGACCGGGCTGCCGGCGGTCGCGGGGATCCTGCGGGACATGCCGCGCGACGCCGTCGGGCACGCGCTCGTCGAGATCCCGGACGCCGACGACGCGCAGGAGGTCGACGCCCCGGACGGCATGGCGGTGCACTGGGTCGTGCGTGCGCCCGGCGACCGGCCCAGCGCCCGCGCCCTGGAGCACGTGCGTGAGCTGTCGTGGCCGTCGGGCGTGCCGTACGCGTTCGCGGTCGGCGAGGCGGGGCTGGCCACGGGCGTGCGCCGGCACCTCGTCGGCGAGCGCGGCGTCCCCAAGGTCAACGTCACGTTCTGCGGCTACTGGAAGCTCGGCAAGAGCGCCTGAGCCGCGGGACCGCGGTGTGCGGCGCGGCGCGCTGTCGCTGAGGAAGCGCGGGGTGCAACCCGTACGACGACGCGGCGCGATCAGGACGGCGCGTGCCCGTCCGCGAGGCTCAGGTACGCCGCGGGCACGGCGTCGGCGAGCCACACGCCGTTCGCCGAGCGGTAGAGGGCGAGCCCGTCGTCCTGCATGCGCCGCGCGTCGACGTGGAGGATCACCGGCCGCCCGTGCCGGCGCCCGACGGCCACCGCGGTGTCGCGGTCCCCGGACAGGTGCACGTGCTGCCGCCCGCGCGGCTGCAGGCCGGTCGCGAGGATCGCGTCGAGCGTGCGCTCCGCCGTTCCGTGGAACAGCACGTCCGGTGCGGGCACCGGCACGAGCCCGAGGTCGACGGCGACGCTGTGCCCCTGGCTCGCGCGGATCCGCGTCCCGTCCTCGCTGAACGCGAACCGCCGCTTCTCGTTCTGCTCGACGACGGCGTCGAGCCGCTCGCGCGTCAGCGGCACGCCCGCCGCGACGGCCCCGGCGAGCAGCGCGTCGACGTCCGCCCAACCCGCCTCGTCGAGCCGCAGCCCGGCACGAGCGGGGTCGTGCCGGAGGACGAGGCTGACGAACTTGCTGAGCGGCACGAGCGCGGCGTCCATGCGGGGAGTCTGCCGCAGCGGCCTCGTCCGGGCATCGATGCCGATACGGGGGTGCAGTCGCGAGAAGGCGCGGGAGGAGGGGTCGAGCGTGGCATCCTGCGAGACGAGGTACCGCCGTCGGATGCCCGGCGTCGCGCCCGAGCACCCAAGGAGACGCATGGCCGCCCGCATCGCCGGCCCCCGGGTGACGCGCGCGCTGCGGTGGGCGGCGGTCCCCGGCCTGCTGCTGGTCGCCGCGTGCGACGCAGGCGCCGACGCCTGCCCGGCGATCGGCTACCCGTCGACCCTCACCGTCGCTCTCGGCACGTCGTGGCCCGACCGCCCGGTCTCCGAGGTCGAGGTGGCCTGCGTCGGCGACGACGCCGACATGTGCAACCTGCAGGGCAGCGGGTCGGCTGGGCGCTGGTCCGGTCACGTCGACTTCCTCACCGACGAGCTCGTGGTCACGGTCCGCACCGAGGCGGAGACGACGGAGCTCACCGTCCCGACGCCCGAGCGCCGGCTCCTCGAGCAACCGCACGGCCGGGGGTGCGGCGGCCCCACGGCGGCGGAGACCGTCGTCGAGAAGCCGCCGTCGTGACCGCACAGCAGGACCGGACCCCGCCGACGACCCCGCAGCCGGAGCGACCATGACCAGCACCGCCGAGTACGACGCGTTCGGTCCCTGGATCGACGAGGTCCGCTCCCCGCAGGACGTCCCCCGGCTGTTCCGCGCGCACCCGCTCGACCTCGACGCCGTGCACCTCGTGCTCAAGGTCCCGCGCAACATCTCCCGGCGCGACGCGACCGCCGACATGGACCTCTACGACCACCTGATCGTGCTGGCCGACGACGAGCTCTCCGTGCTGACCCGCCTCGACGCCCTGACCGACGCCGGCGAGCCGCCCGCGTCGGTGTACGACCAGGCGCTCGGGTACCGGACCTGGTCGTCACGGCCGGGCGACGTCGTCGCGCTGCGGGACGTCACGAGCATGCTCGACGCGCGGCTCGACCTCCTCACGCAGGACGGCCGCGCGCTGACCGTGCGCTACAACGGCTCCGCGGCCGAGGGCGTGCAGCGCCTGGTCGACGCGATCCGCACCACGCACGACGGAGGCAGCCGGCACGACGGCAGCACCTCCGACGGCGCGGGCGCCGCGCCGGTCGCGCTCACGAAGCCCGCGGCCGGCTCCCGACCCTCGCCATACAGCCCCGCGTCGAGCATGTCCGCACGACCGGCGGACCCGCCGCTCGCCCCGTCCGCCCTCGGCCTGGACGACGTCGGGCTCGTCCACTCCTACCGCGAGGTCGCGCGGCGCCTGCCGGACCTGCGGCTCCTCGCGCTGCACCCGCGCCGGCGCGTGCGCCCGGCGGCGTCCGACGCCGTCGCGCACGTGCTGCACGCGGTGTCGCCCGCGACGCTGCACGGCGCCGTCGTCGGGCAGGACGAGCGGTGGCTCGAGGTCCTCGGGCGGCGCACGTGGCTGACCCGCGGCCGGGCACCGGACCACTCGCGCTCGCGGCTCACGATCGCGCGCTCGGCGATCCGCGACGTCCGCGCGGCGCCGCACCCGGTGTACGGCGGCGTCACGCAGGTGACGCTCACGCTCGTGCTCGGCGGGCCGGGCGTCGAGGTCGCCGTGCCGACCGGCTCCGACGCGGAGCGGGTGCTGCTCGCCGCGCGGTGAGACACCCGCCGCGCAGCCCGGCGGACCGGCTGACCCTCGGGCCTCCGACGCGCGACCCGCTCGGAGCCACCGCCGCCTCGCGGGCCCGGGTGCCCCCACTCGCAGGCGCCGGGCGCCCCCGCTCAGGCTTCGACGCCAGGCGCCAGGTCGTACGTGACCCACGGCGTCGCCGTCGCGTGCTGGTCGTACAGCGCGCGGGCCCGTGCGTTGTCGGCGGCGGTGATCCAGCGCACGACCGTGAGCCCCTCCGCGGCGGCGTACCGCTGCACGTGCTCGAGGATCGCGGTGCCGACGCCCTCGCGCCGGCGGTCCGGGTGCGTGACGAGGTCGTCGAGGTAGAGCCCGGTGGACGCGGCGAGCGGCCGGGCGAACCGGCGCACGTGCGCGAGCCCGCCGAGCCGGTCGTCGGTGTCGGCGGCGACCCAGGCCTCGACCTCGTGCGCCGGGTCCAGCGCCCAGGACCACACGGTGTCGAGCGCGGACTCGTCGTCGGGCATCTCATAGAACTCCCGGTACGCGCGGTACAGCGCGCGCCACGCCTGCTCGTCGGCCGGCGTCACCCGGCGGACCGTCCACGTGCTCATCCCCACACGAGCCCCTGCGCCGGGTCCTCGAGCACCTTCGCGACGTCCGAGAGCACGCGCGCACCGAGCCCGCCGTCGACGAGCCGGTGGTCGAAGCTCAGGGCGAGCTGCGTGACGTGCCGGACGCGGATCTTGCCCTTGTGCACCCACGGCTGCTCGCGGATCGCACCGAACGCCAGTATCGCCGCCTCGCCCGGGTTGAGGATCGGGGTGCCGGTGTCGATCCCGAAGACCCCGACGTTCGTGATCGTGATCGTCCCGTCGCTCATGTCCGACGGGGTGGTCTTCCCGGCGCGCGCGGTCGCGGTGAGCTCGGCGATCCCGACGGCGAGCTCCTTGAGCCCCATGCGGTGCGCGTCCTTGATGTTCGGCACCACGAGCCCGCGCGGCGTCGCAGCGGCGATGCCGAGGTGCACGTAGTGCTTGTAGACGATCTCCTGCGCCGCGTCGTCCCAGCTCGCGTTGATCTCGGGGTGCCGGTCGACCGCCAGGATCAGGGCCTTCGCCGCGACGAGCAGCGGCGTGACGCGCACGTCGGTGAACTCGCGGTCCTCGCGCAGGCGGGCGACGAGCTTCATGGTGCGCGTGACGTCGACCGTGTGGAACACCGTGACGTGCGGCGCCGTGAACGCGCTCGCCACCATCGCCTCGGCGGTCCGCTTGCGCACCGACTTGACCGGCACGCGCGTCTGGCGGCCGTCGTGCGAGACGGTGCCCTGCGCGAGCCACGGCGCGTCGTCGCCGGCGTACGTCGCGAGAGCCTGCGGCTGGGCGCTCGCCTGGTAGGCGACGACGTCCTCGCGCGTGACGATGCCGCCCGGTCCCGTCGGGTTGACCGAGCCGAGGTCGATCCCGAGGTCGCGCGCGAGCTTGCGGACGGGCGGCTTGGCGAGGGCACGCTCGGACGCGGCGACCCGGGCGGCGGTCGCGCCGTTCGGTGCCGTGGGGGCGGGGGCGACCGGCGCGGTGCGGGTCGGCGCGGCCGGTGCCGGGCGCTGCGCGGACGCGGGGGGCGCCGCGGGAGCAGGGGTGGGGGCCGACGACGCGGCCGACGCCGAGGTCGCCGCAGGCGAGGCGGCGGGAGCGGCGGCGGGAGCGGGAGCGGCTGCGGCCACCGGAGCCGCCGGGGCGGCCGGCGCCGCGGCCGTCGCACGGGGACCGTCCGTCGGGCGGGCGGCACCCTGCGCGACGCGTGGGCGGCGGGCGCTCGACGCATCCGCGACGCCGTAGCCGACGAGCACGGCCTGCTTGCCCTCGGGCGCGGCGGCGTCGGCACCGGCGGCCGCGGCCCCGGCGTCGTCGGCCGGGACCGGCGCGGGCGCCGCAGCACCCGACGGGTCGACGTCGACGACGATGATCGGCGCCCCGACGTCCACGGTCGTCCCGGGCTGCACGAGGATGTCGACGACCACGCCCGCGTAGGGGCTCGGCAGCTCGACCAGGGACTTCGCGGTCTCGATCTCGACGATCGTCTGGTTGAGCTCGACGGTGTCGCCGACGGCGACGTGCCACTCGACGATCTCGGCCTCGGTCAGGCCCTCGCCGGCGTCGGGCAGGTGGAACGTCTGGTGCGTGGGCACGTCGGTCTCCTCAGGGACGCCGGGCGGTCAGAACGCGAGGGTGCGGTCGACGGCGTCGAGCACGCGATCGAGCCCGGGCAGGTACTCGTGCTCGAGCTTCGACACCGGGTACGGGCTGTGGAAGCCCCCGACCCGGAGCACGGGCGCCTCGAGGTGGTAGAAGCACTCCTCGGTGACCCGCGCCGCGACCTCGGCGCCGCTGCCGTAGAGCGTCGGCGCCTCGTGCACGACGACGCAGCGCCGGGTCCGGCGGACCGACTCGACGACGGTCGCGGTGTCGAGCGGGGAGATCGTGCGCAGGTCCACGACCTCGACGCTCGTGCCCTCGGCCTGCGCCGCGGCGGCGGCCTTGAGCGCGACGGCGACCGTCGGCCCGTAGGCGACGAGCGTCACGTCCGTCCCGGTCCGCACGACCTGCGCGCGGTCCAGGCCGGTGGGCGCCGACGCGTCGTGCGGCGCTGCCACCCCGGCGGCGAGGTCGACCTCGGCCTTGTCCCAGTACCGGCCCTTCGGCTCGAAGAACAGCACCGGGTCGGGCGACGCGATGGCCTGCTGGATCATCGTGAACGCGTCCGCCGGGTTCGACGGGCTGACGACCCGGAGCCCGGCGGTGTGCGCGAACAGCGCCTCGGGCGACTCGCTGTGGTGCTCGATCGCACCGATCCCGCCGCCGTACGGCACGCGGATGACGACGGGCAGGTTCAGCCGGCCGCGCGAGCGGTAGTGCATCTTCGCGAGCTGCGTCGTGATCTGGTCGAACGCCGGGAAGATGAACCCGTCGAACTGGATCTCGCACACCGGGCGGTAGCCGCGCAGCGCGAGCCCGATCGCCGTGCCGACGATCCCGGACTCCGCGAGCGGGGTGTCGACGACCCGGTCCTTGCCGAAGTCCTTCTGCAGCCCGTCGGTCACCCGGAACACGCCCCCGAGCGCCCCGATGTCCTCGCCCATGAGCAGCACCTTGGGGTCCTGCTCGAGCGCGCGGCGCAGCCCGACGTTGATCGCCTTCGCGAGCGAGATCTTCTGGACGTCGGCGCTCATCGCGCGCTCCCCTCGGCCGCACCGGTCACGAACGACGCCTCGTACCCCTCGAACCACGCACGCTCGGCGTCGACGACGGCGTGCGGGGTCGAGTACACGTGCTCGAACATGCTCGACGTCGGCGGCGCCGTGAACCCGTGCACCGTGCGCCGGACGTGCTCGCCGAGCGCGGCGGCCTCGGCGTCGACCTCGTCGAGGAACTCCTGCGGGAGCTCGTCGATCGCGGTCAGGTGCAGGCGCAGGCGGTCGATCGGGTCGCGCTGGCGCCAGTACTCCTCCTCCGCGGCGGAGCGGTACCGGGTCGGGTCGTCGGACGTCGTGTGCGCGCCCATCCGGTACGTGAACGCCTCGACGAGGGTCGGGCCGCCGCCGGACCGGGCGCGCTCGAGCGCCTGCAGGGTCACCGCGTACGACGCGAGCACGTCGTTGCCGTCGACCCGCACGCTCGGCACCCCGAACCCCTTGCCGCGGTCGGCGATCGGGACGCGCGCCTGGTGCGTCGTCGGCTCCGAGATGGCCCACTGGTTGTTCTGGCAGAACAGCACGAGCGGCGCGTTGTTGACCGCGGCGAACACGAGCGCCTCGTTGACGTCGCCCTGCGCGGTCGCGCCGTCCCCGAAGTAGGTGACGACGGCGGTGTCGCGCTCGGGGTCGCCGGTACCGACCGCGCCGTCGCGCTGGACGCCCATCGCGTACCCGGTCGCGTGCAGGGTGTGCGAGCCGATGACCAGCGTGTACAGGTGGAAGTTGTGCGCCTCGGTGTCCCAGCCGCCGTGGTCGATGCCGCGGAACTGCCGCAGGATGTCCGTCAGGTCCAGGCCCCGCACGTGCGCGACGCCGTGCTCGCGGTACGACGGGAACACGTAGTCCTGCGGGCGCAGCGCGCGGCCCGAGCCGACCTGCGCGGCTTCCTGCCCGAGGCTCTGGGCCCACAGGCCGAGCTCGCCCTGGCGCTGCAGCGCGGTCGCCTCCGAGTCGAACCGCCGCACGAGCACCATGTCGCGGTACATGCCGCGCAGGTCCTCGGGCGTGACGTGCGCGACGAGGGGGTCGTAGGTCGTGTCGTGGACGCGCGCCCCGGTGGGGGTCAGCAGCTGGACGAGTCCGTCATCCGTCAGAGGGCCGTTCGGGCTCACGCGGTGACTCCTTCGTGCGGGGCGAGACGGGGGCACGAGCGCTGGTCGTAGCAACCTACGTCAGCGTAGGCTACGTAACCGTAGGTTGGCGGGGGACCCCTCGACAACCGTCGCCGTGCCGGTTTGTCGGTATCCCACACCCCGGGGTGCCGGCCCGCACAGCGAAGAGGCGGGCACGTGCCACCGGAGATCCGGAGCGCGGGCCCGCCTCTCTCGTTCCCACGCGATCTCACCCCGCACGAGACGTGCGTCTCCCCCGGGTGCGCTCACGAGCCGCCCACCCGAGCCGATGACGAAGGTGCAGGATCCCGTGCGCCCCACCGGCGCGCGGGCGGACGACAAAGGCAAACCCGTCGCGAGGCGGGGACGCAAAGCCATGGGACCCCCGCGGTCAGCCAGGCCACCGAACCACGGAGCACACGTGCACATCAGCCCTGCCGGCTCGCCGTCGGCACGTCGACCGCGCACACCCGGACGCGCCGCGCCCGACGCGCTCACCGCCCGGTCGAGCGTCCGGACGCCCGCCCGTCGAGCCCTGCGCGCGCTCGCGACCCTCCTGCTGGCCCCGGCGCTCGTCGCGACCGCCCTGACGTCCGCACCCGCCGCCGGGCACCCGGACGGCGTCGCTGCAGCCACCGCGACCACCGCGACCACCGGGGCGTCCCCGGCGGGCACGGCGTCACGGTCGGCCCGGACGGCTGGCGCACTCGGTGATGCCGCAATCAGCACCCGGCTCACGGGTGCGCTCCCCGACCCGCTCACCGGTGGCCAGGTGCCGGACGCGATCGAGCCTCCGGCCGACGCCGCCTCGCTGCTCCACGCGGTGTCGTCGGGCCCGGGCGCGCCTGGCGGCGCGCCTGCGACGTCCGCCGCGTCGCTCCCGTCGGCGCTGGCGGCGCTCTCGCCCACCGTCACGGGGTCGACGGCCCTCGGCGTCCCAGCCGCCGGAGTCCCCCGCGCCGCGGACCTCGTCCGCACGACCGTCCGACCGGTCGGCGGCCCCGACCCGTCGCTCGTCTCGCTCGAGGGCCGCACCCGGGTGAGCCCGCGGACCGCCGACCTCCGCCAGGCGATCCCGCCGACGAGCTCGGTCACGCGCCCGACCCCCACCGCCAAGCCCCGCCCGACCCCGACGCCGTCCGCCACACCGACGCCGTCGGTCACGCCCACCCCGTCGGCCACCCCGACACCGTCTGCCGGCCCCACACCGACGACCAGCCCGAAGCCGACGGCAACCCCCACGGCAGCCCCGACGTCGGCGCCCGTCATCAAGCCGACCGCGACCCCGACGCAGTCGTCCACCCCGACGCCCGCGACCAGCCCGTCGGCGACCCCCGGCCCGACCGCCACCGCGAAGCCGACCGCCTCCGCGACCACGTCCCCGTCGGCGACGCCCACGCCGACGACCACCCCGAGGCCGACGGTGACGCCCACGGCCGCCCCGACGGCGACGCCGTCCATCTCGGCGACACCGACGGCCGGCCCCCAGCCGACCGCCACGCCGACCTCCACGGCGTCGGCCACCCCGAGGCCGTCCACGACCGCGACGCCCACGGCGAACCCGAGCCCGTCGGCGAGCCCGAGCCCGTCGGCGAGCCCGAACCCGGCGCCCAGCCCCAGCCCGAGCCCGTCACCCAGCCCCAGCCCCAGCCCGTCACCCAGCCCCAGCCCGTCACCCAGCCCCAGCCCGTCACCCAGCCCGAGCCCGTCGGCGAGCCCGAGCCCCTCGGCGAGTCCCAGCCCGACCGCCACCGCGACGCCGACGGCCTCCCCGACCGCCACCCCCACCCCGGCGACGACCGCGAACCCGACGGCCAGCCCGTCCCCGACGACCACCCCGACGAGCACCCCGAGGCCGACCGCCACGTCGACTCCCACGGCGACCCCGACCCCGTCAGCCACCCCCAAGCTCACCGCGACACCGACACCTACCGCGTCGGCCACCGCCTCCCCCACGCCCACACAGACGCCGACCCCGTCGGCCACGCCCACGCCCACCGCGACCACCAGCCCCACCCCGACGCCCGCACCCGTGCCGCCGCCCACGGAGCCCGCCCCGACCCCGAGCACCGGCCCGGCGCTGACCCCCACCCCGGCCCCGGTCCTGACCGCGTCGCAGCAGCTCACGCCCGCGGAGGGCCTGCTGTTCGGCGCGTTCGCGGGGACGCGTGACGCGCCGGACGCCGACACCGCGCTGCGCGACCTCGAGAGCACGATCGGCCGCAAGCTCGACCTGCACCGCTGGTATGCCATCTGGGACGACCCCATGCCCCCGGTGTCGGTGCGGCAGTCGGTCGAGCGCGGCCGCACCCCGGTCCTGTCGATCCTGCCCAAGCTCCGCGACGGCTCGAAGCTGCCGTGGGCCGAGGTCGCGAGCGGCGTGCACGACGCGCGGATCCGCGAGCAGGCGGCCGGGGTCCGGTCGCTCGAGGTCCCGCTGTTCCTCGTCTTCCACCACGAGCCCGACTACTCCCCCGAGTACGGCTCGCCGGCCGACTACCGCGCCGCGTACCGGCACTACGTCGAGGTGTTCCGCACCGAGGGCGTGACGAACGTCGCGTGGACGTGGGTCATGACACCGGCGGCGTTCAACAACCCGCCGACGACCCCGACGAAGGTCGGCGCCGACGCCCTCTACCCCGGGGACGACGTCGTCGACTGGGCGGCGCTCGACCCGTACAACTGGAACGGCTGCGCGGCGAACGTCCCGCAGCGGTGGCGCACGATGGCCGAGATCGCGACCCCGTTCCGCACGTGGGGCGTCGCGCACGGCAAGCCGCTCATGCTCGCCGAGTGGAACTCGTTCGAGGACGCCCTGGACCCCGAGCGCAAGGCGGCCTGGTACCGGGAGACCATGTCGACGCTCGCCTCGTGGCCCGAGGTCAAGGCGGTCGCGGTGTTCAACACGACCGGCACCTGCGACTGGTGGATCACGTCCTCGCCGCGGTCCGTCGCAGGCTTCGTCGACGCGGGCGCGCGCCCCTCGGCGCACGGGCGGGCCTCCGCGTGGCTCGAGCCGTCGGCGGTGACCGGCCCGTCGCCGCTGACGGTGACGTTCGACGCGTCGCGCAGCACCGGGAGCGGGCACGCGAACGGGACCGGCGTGACGCGCTGGACCCTCGACTTCGGGGACGGCACGTCGACGAGCGGTGCGGGTCAGCCGCCCGCGGCCGTCCCGCACACCTACGCCGCCGGGTCGTTCCGGGCCGTCCTGACGGTGACGGACGCCGCGGGCACGACGAACGTCGACCGGCACACGATCACGTCGGCGGCCGCACCGAAGGCGTCGACCGCGGTCCGGAACGTCACGACGACCTCGCTCGAGCTCAACGCCTGGGTCGAGACCGGCGGGATCGTCGGGCACGCCCAGATGGAGTGGGGCCCGACGACCGCCTACGGCAGCACGAGCCCCGTGATGGACCTCGCCGCCGTGGTCACCAAGACGAACGTCGCCGTCACGGTCGCGAACCTGCAGCCGGGCACGACGTACTACTGGCGCCTGACCGTGACGACCGCCGTGGGCACGACGGTGCTGGACCTGACGACGTACACCGCGGGACCCCCGACGACCACGTGGGCGGGCGCGACGCTGATCACGACCGGGTCGGCCGAGCCGTACGCCGGCGTGCACCCGCACCGGGCCGCGACCTCCGCGTACCTCGAGTGGGGCCCGACCGCGGCGCTCGGTCAGGTCACGCCGACGCAGGAGCTCACAGCGCTCACGTACGAGAAGACGCTGCGGTACCCGCTGACCGGGCTCGCGCGCGGGACGACGTACTGGTTCCGGGTCGTCGCGACGAACGAGCACGGCACGCTCGTCGGCCCGACGAAGACGTTCCGGACGGCGCCCTGACGCGACCGGCGCGGCGGAGCGACCGCCGCGGGCACACCCGAGCCTCGGGCGCGGCGTCGGCGCGACGCCCGTCAGCCGGCCGTCGTCGGGCCCCGTCCGCGGCGCGGCGCGGCGGCGTCAGCCCGCGAAGGTGACGTCCGCCGTGTCGACGACCCCGCCCGAGCGCCCGGGGGCCGACTGGAAGCGCCAGTACAGGTTGGTGTGCGCGATGACCTGCGCGGGCGGCGGCGCACCCCACTCGCTCTGGTCGTCGGTCGTGTGCGCGTCGCCGACGAGCGTCACGTCGTACCCGCGGGTGAGCGCCCCGTGGATGGTCGAGCGGATGCAGGCGTCGGTCTGCGCACCCGCGACGACGAGCCGCCCGACGCGCGCGGCGGCGAGCACCTCCTCGAGCTGCGTGCCCTCGAACGAGTCGCCGTAGAGCTTGTGCACGAGCGGCTCCGCCTCGTCGCGCACGAGCTCCGGCACGTACTCCCAGGACTCGCTCCCGAGGGCCAGCTCCTCGTCGGAGTGCTGGACCCAGACGACGGGGACGCCCTCGTCACGGGCCTTGTCGACGAGCGTGGCGATCCGCCCGACGACCGCGTCGCGCTCGTGCGCCTCCGCGACGACGCCCTTCTGGACGTCGATGACGACCAGGGCGGTGCCCGGCCGGTCGGTGAACGTGGTCATGGCATCTCCTCGGACGCGCGCCTGTGGTCGCCCCCCCACGGTAGGACCGGCCACCGACACGCCCCCGCCCCGGTCCGTGCCAGGCCGGCGCCGTCCGGCGCACCAGGGTCCGGTCCGGTCCGGGATCGGCTCCGACCAGGAGCGCGCGCCTCCTGCGGTGGAAGCACGCCGCTCCGTCCACCCCTCCCCCGCGGACTCCGGTCAGCCCACCGACGTCTCGAGCTCGACCGTGACCTGCCCGAACGCCCGCGCGAAGTCGAGCACGGCCACCTCGTCGGTGATCTCCGGCCGGCGCACGCGCCACCGCGCGGGAGCGCCGGGCACCCGCACGCAGTCGACGACCCACAGGTCCGGCCCCTCGCTGTCCGCCCGCACCCGCCAGCGCCGCACCGCGTGCCACGGCAGCAGCACCGAGTCCGTCGGCCCGAGCCCTCGCGGGCGCCCCTCGAGCAGCCAGCCGGGCACCCGCAATCCCTGCGCGTCGGCCGTCAGGCACACCAGCTCGGGCGGCGCCTGCCGCAGCCGGCGCCGGTTGATCGGGCCCGGACGCAGGGCGACCCGCAGCTCGGGAGACCGGCCGGCCGCGTCGAGCGGGCCGAGCACGCGTCGCCTCGACTCGCGGACGAGGTGCCGCTCGTGGGGCGTCAGCGTCTGCCGGCCGACGATCGCCACGGCCGCGAGCGCAGCCGCCACCACGAGGACGGTCGCGGCCAGGGACCCGCCCGGCCGCAGCCGCATCGCCAGCGCCGTGCCGACGGCCGCGAGGAGGAGCACGAGCAGCCCGCCGGCCGTCGAGACGAGCGCGAGCCGGACGCGGAGCGCGCGCGGGAGCGTCCCCAGCGCGTACTCAGCCTCCACCGCCCCAGCGTAGGGACGGGTCGGCGGCGACCACATCGGCCGTCCGGGGGCCGTCGGAGGGCCGTCCGGGGGCCGTCAGCGCCGGAACGACTCCGTGACCTCGAGCAGCACCGCGGTCGCCTCGGGCTCGCCGACGCTGACCCGCACCCCGTCGCCCGCGAAGGGCCGCACGAGCACGCCGGCCCGCGTCGCCTCCTGCGCGAACGCCGCAGCGCGCTCCCCGAGCGGCAGCCACACGAAGTTCGCCTCGCTGTCGGGGACGGTCCAGCCCTGCACGCGCAGGCCGGCGAGCATGCGGGCACGCTCCTGCACGACGGTCTCGACGCGCTCCAGGAGCTCGTCCTTCGCGCGCAGCGACGCGAGCGCCGCCATCTGCCCGACGTGGGACACCCCGAACGGCGTCGACGCGGCCCGGATGCCCGCGGCGAGCCGGGGGCGCGCGACGGCGAACCCGACGCGCAGGCCCGCGAGCCCGTACGCCTTGGAGAACGTGCGCAGCACCACGACGTTCGGGTGCTTCGCGAGGACCGCGAGCGCGTCGGGCACGTCGGGGTCGCGCACGAACTCGACGTAGGCCTCGTCGAGCACGACGAGCACGTTGCCCGGGACCTGCTCGAGCAGGTGCCTGAGCTCGTCGGCGCGCACCGCCGGGCCCGTCGGGTTGTTCGGGGTGCAGACGAGGACGGCGCGGGTGCGCGGCGTGACGGCCGCGGCCATCGCGGGCAGGTCGAGCCGGCCGTCGGCGCGCACGGGGACCGGGACTCCCTCGGCGTGCGCGAGCGCGACGGCGATCGGGTACGCCTCGAACGACCGCCACGGGTAGACGACCTCGTCCTTCGCGTTCACGACGGCGTTGAGGACGTGGTTGAGCACCGCGACCGAGCCGGTGCCCGTGACGACCTGGGCGGGGTCGACGCCCAGGTCGGCGGCGATGGCCTCGGTGAGCTCGGTCGCGTACATGTCGGGGTACCGGTTGACGTCCTGCGCGGCGTCGCAGATCGCGGCGACGACCGACGCGAGCGGCGGGAACGGGTTCTCGTTGGACGAGAGCTTGAACGCGGCCGCGCCGACCGGCACGCGCGCACCGGGGACGTACGCGGGGAGGTGGGCGACGGCGGGACGGAGCGGGACCTGGGTCACGGTGCCCAGCATGCCAGCAGGCGCCGACGCACCTCCGTGCAGGCCCGGCCGGGTTACCGTCCTGCGCCCCCGCACGCGGTGGCAGGATCGCGACCATGGGTTTCGTGCTGCGGGTCCTCATCAACGGCGTCGCGATCTGGCTCGCGACGCTCGTGCTGTCCGGGCTGACGGTCGTCGGAGGTGACAGCACCGCCGAGCGCGCGGGGATCGTCCTGCTCGTGGCCCTGATCTTCGGGATCGTCAACGCGGTCGTGAAGCCGCTCGTGGCGTTCCTGTCCTTCCCGCTCTACATCCTGACGCTCGGGCTCTTCACGCTCGTGGTCAACGCCCTGATGCTCATGCTCACGGCGTGGATCACGGAGCGCGCCGACTGGGGCCTGCGGATCGACGACTTCTGGACCGCCCTGATCGGGGCGCTCGTCATCGCGGTCGTGAGCTTCGTGCTCAGCGTCGTGGTGCCGAAGAGCCGGGACTGACGCTCACGGACCACTCGCCCCGGCGGGGGCCGCTCGACGCCGGGCGTCGGCAGGCGGTTCCGGGTCACGGTGCAGCACGTTCGTCCCCTGGTACTCGGTGGTGGTCGCCGTCGTCGCTCCCGCGCCGTAGATCTGCGCGCGGGCCGACGCGTCCCAGTCCTGCAGCGACGGGTGGGCGGACGCCCGCTCCGCGATCCGCTCCGCCGACCGGACGTACACCTCGCTCCCGTGCGCGTCCATGACCCCTCGCGCCGCGAGGCGGTCGTCGACGTCGGGTGACTGCGCGAGCTCGACACGCACCGTGGTGCGGTGGGGCGCGTCCGGGTTCGGTGCCCCGTCGGTGATCGGCACGGGGTCGGTGGTGTGCTCGATGCTCAGCACCCGCACGTCGGGGGGTACGGCCATCCCCGCGATCGGAGACCCGGCGGTCAGGACGTGCGTGATGCTGTAGCGCGACCGCACGGCCGGGTCGGCCGCGACCTGCATCGCCGCCATCCCGCCCTGACTGTGCCCCGCGAGCATCACGGGCTCGCCGGGACGCACGCCGGCCTGGGCGAGCGCGCGGGCGACGAGCGCCGCGGACGCGGCAGCCTGCTCCGCCATGAGCCGGAGGTTCGACGGGTGGTTGAGCGGGTTGGACGTCACAAGCCGGTGGTCCTCCGTCCCGGGGATCGCGACGACCCAGGACCGCGTGCCGTCGGGGTGGTCGAGCCGGGTGACCGCGACGGTGCCGAGCGCGCCGTCGTAGCCGGTGTCCACGTCCCGCAGCACCGCGCCGATGCTGCGGGGAGCGGCGTGGGCGGTGGGGAGCCCGGCACCGACCAGGGGCACGACGATCGGTGGCGGCGCGGGCGCGACGCCGAGCCGCTGCGCGAGCGACGGGAGGAGGGGCCTGACGCGCACCTCCCCGGTGCCGAGGTGGCGGGCCAGCGGGGCGACCGCCTCGCCGACGGGTGCCCGGACCGGGAGCTGCAGACCCGGCTGCAGCGCCCGCAGGAACGTCGCGGCGCCGTGGAGCATCGCCTCCGCCGCGCCCGAGCGCACGAGGTCGGCGGGCCCGACCCACCGTCCCGTCGCCCGGTGCACCGCACCCTCGAGGAGCAGCCCGCCGGCGAGGCCGCCGACGACCACGTGACCGGCGAGGAACCGCAGCGGGGTCTCGGCCAGGAGCGTCGCCCCCACCGCGGTGAGCCCCCGCACGAGGCGCTCGGCGCCGTGCTCCGCGGCGGCGTACGTCTCGGCGGTCCGGTCGAGCGCTCGGGCGAGGTCCCGCACGCGGACGGCCGTCGCCGCCGTGGTCGTCGGTCCGCGCCGCAGCGGTGCGAGCGCCACGCGGGCGTGCTGGCCCGCCGTGAGCGCGTCGGCACCCGCCCAGGTCACGCGCTCGGCGGTCGCGAGGGTCGCGGTGGCGTCGTCGAGCAGGTCGGCCGCGGCCCGGAGCTCGAGCGCGGCGCGCCGCAGGTCCTCGAGCCGGGCCGCCGTCCCGCCGCGGCCGCCCGAGACGCGGATGCCGGCAGGGTCCGCCGCGCAGCCGGGCGCCCGCGCGCCCCGCTCCGCGACGGTCACGACGCCCCGCCGGGCACACCGGCCGCGGCCCGCGCGAGCCCGATCGCGTGCAGCGCCGCCGCGCGGTCGGCCGCCCGGACGTCCTCGAGCGCGGCCTCGACGAGCGCGGCGGTCGCGAGCACCTGGCGGTGGGCCTCGTCGAGCGCCTCGCGGTACCGCGTCGCGGCGTCCGAGACCCAGTCGACGTGCTGCGCGGCGACGAGCCGGCGCGCGGCGTCGTGCACCGTCCCGGCCGCGCGCGCCACGAACGGCGCGACGGCCCCCGCTCCGCCGCCGGTCCACCCGGCCGGCGGCCCGCCGCTCCACCCGCTCCCGCCCCATGCCTCTGCCATGCGCGGGACGCTAGGTCGACGCGGCCGGACGCTCCCGCTCCCCCTCCCGCCGACCGCGAGGGATCGCCGCGCGGAAAGGCTGGGGGTGGCTGACGCGCTCCCCGGTTACCCTCGGCCGGTGTCCCGTCCCTCGGCGCCGCTCGGCGTCCTCGCCGTCGTCGTCGGCTCGTTGCTCTTCGCGGTCAACGGCACCGTCGCCAAGATCGCCATGCAGGCCGGCCTCAGCCCGACGCGGCTCGTCGAGATCCGGTCGCTCGGCTCCGCGGTCGTGCTCGTCGCCGCGGCGCTGCTCCTCTCGCGCGGGTCGCTGCGGCTGCGCGGCCGGGAGCTCGCGGTCATGGCGGTGCTCGGCGTCGTCGGCGTGGCGCTCGTGCAGTGGTTCTACCTCGTGGCGATCTCCCGGCTGCCCGTCGGGCTCGCGCTGCTCATCGAGTACACCGCTCCCCTGCTCGTCGCGCTGTGGGCGCGGTTCGTGCTGCACGAGCAGGTGCGGGCGCGCGTGTGGTGGGCGCTCGCGGCGTGCCTGGGCGGGCTCGCGCTCGTCGCGCAGGTCGGCGACGGCGTCGTGCTCGACGTGCTCGGGCTGCTCGCCGCCGTCGGCGCCGCGGTGTCCCTCGCGTGCTACTACCTGCTCGGCGAGCGCCTGCTGTCGAAGCGCGACCCGCTCTCGACGCACGCGTGGTCGATGGGGTTCGCGGCGCTGTTCTGGATCGTGCTGCAGCCGCTGTGGACGTTCCCCGTCGGGACGCTCGGCGAGGCCGTCGCGCTGCCCGGTCCGCTCGCGGGCGCCGAGCCGCCGATGTGGCTGCTCGTCGCGTGGATCGTGCTGCTCGGCACCGTCACGCCGTACCTGCTCTTCCTGTGGGGCATCCGCATGCTCGGCGCGGCGCGGGCCGGGCTGCTCGGGATGACCGAGCCCGTGGCGGCGTCGGCGGCGGCGTGGCTCGTGCTCGGCGAGGCGATGACGGCGGTCCAGCTCCTCGGCGGCGCGGTCGTGCTCGGGGGAATCGTCCTGGCCGAGACGGCGCGCCCGCGGGCGGTCGAGGCGGACGCGCGCGAGGACGGCACGGTGCTGCCGGAGCACGTCGTCCCCTGACGCGCTCGACGTGCGGAAACCTGGGGCCGAGGTTGGATGGGGCTGTGACCAGGAACTTCGCCGCCGCCGCGGTCGCCGTCGGGCTCGGGATCGTGCTCGGGGGCTGCTCCGTGACCATCCCGACCGACCCCGACGGGACGCTCGACGAGCTGCGCGGCGGCGTCGTGCGCGCGGGCGCGTCGGTCAACCCGCCGTGGACCGACGCCGAGGCCGGTGCGCCGAGCGGCGCCGAGGTCGACCTCGTCGAGGACTTCGCCGAGACGCTCGACGCGCAGGTCGAGTGGACGGTCGCGGGCGAGGAGGAGCTCGTCGCCGAGATGGAGCGCGGCGAGCTCGACGTCCTCGTCGGCGGCCTCACCGCGACGTCCCCCTGGGCCGACAAGGTGGCGCTGACCTACCCCTACCTGACGACGACCGGGCCGGAGGGCGAGAAGGAGCTGCACGTGATGGCCGTCCCGTCCGGGGAGAACGCGCTCATGACCGCGCTCGAGCGGTTCCTGCTCGACCAGGAGGTGCAGCAGCCATGACGCGCTTCGGGCACACCGAGCTCCCCGACGAGCAGGAGCGGGCGCTGCGCCGGGCCGTGCGGCTCGCATGGCTGACGATCGGCTTCCTCGTGACCGCCGTGACGGTCGTGTACGTGACGATGGGCAGCTCGCAGGCGATGAAGGCGGCGTGGGCCGAGGACCTGCTCTCGTTCATCCCGCCGATCTCGTTCCTCGTCGCGACGCACCTCGCGAGCCGGCCGCCGAGCGACACGCACCCCTACGGCTTCCACCGGGCGGTCGGCGTCGGGCACGTCGTCGCGTCGACGGCGCTCGTCACGATGGGCGCGTTCCTCGTGTGGGACTCGGGGTCGGGGCTGCTCAAGGCCGAGCACCCGCCGGTCGGCACGATGGTCGTCCTCGGTCAGCCGGTGTGGTCGGGCTGGCTCATGATCGCGGCGATGGTCTACACCGGGATCCCGCCGGTGCTGCTCGGCCGGGCCAAGCTGCCGCTCGCGGAGAAGCTGCACGACCGCGTGCTGTTCGCCGACGCGGACATGAACAAGGCCGACTGGATGACCGCCGCGGGGGGGATCGTCGGGATCCTCGGCATCGGGGTCGGGCTGTGGTGGGCCGACGCGGTCGCGGCCCTGTTCATCTCGGGCAGCATCCTGCACGACGGGGTGCGGAACATGCGGGTCGCCGTCGCGGCACTCATGGACTCCCGCGCGATGACGGTCGACGGCAAGGACGAGCACCCGCTGATGGGCCAGGTCGACGCGGCGCTCGGCTCCCTCCCCTGGGTCGACGAGGTCGGCTCGCGCGTGCGCGACGAGGGGCACGTGTTCCACGTCGAGTCGTTCGTCGTGCCCGTCGAGGGCCACCAGGTGACGCTCGCCGAGCTGCGCGAGGCCCGGGAGCGCGCGATCCGGCTCGACTGGAAGGTGCAGGACATGGTCGTCGTGCCCGTCGAGGACCTGCCCGCGCGGTTCCTGCCCGGGCTGGGGGCCGCCCAGGACGACGACGCGCCGGCGGGCTCGCCGAAGGGCTGGGACGCGCCGGACCGCTCGCGGTAGGCGCACCACCCCGGAACGGCCGGAGGGCGCGCAGCCGTGGCCGCACGCCCTCCGGGTCGGGTTCAGCGCGTCAGCGCGTCGTCCACTGCTGGTTGGTCCCCGCGTTGCACGTCCACAGCACGACGCGCGTGCCGTTCGCGGTGCCCTTGGCGTTGACGTCGAGGCACAGGCCCGACTGCTGCGCCACGACCGAGCCGTTCGCGCCCCGCACGAACTTCTGGTTCGCCGCTCCGCTGCAGCCCCAGATGACGAGCGCGGTGCCCGCGGTCGTGCCGCCGTCCTTGGCGTCGAGGCACATCGTCCCGCCGAACGTGCGGAGCTCGCCCGCGGCCGTGAACGTCCACGCCTGGTTCGCGGCGCCGCTGCAGTCCCACACCTGGACGCCCGTGCCGTGCGCGGCGGAGTTCCCCGCGACGTCGAGGCAGCGGCCCGACTGCACGCCGACGAGCTGGACCGTCCCGGTCGGGGCCGGGCTCGGGGCGGCGGTCGGAGCCGTCGTCGGTGCCGCCGTCGGCGTCGGGGCCGGTACCGGGGCCACCGGGGGCGTCGTCCCGCCCGGGACCGTGATGTTCGGCCACGGCGCGGGGGCCATCCTGTCGCCGAGGAAGAACGACGGGTGCGGCGGCTGGTTGTACGCGGTGTTCTGCCAGGCCAGCGCCTCGCGGTAATGCAGGTCGTGCAGCAGCGTCGGGATGCGCAGGTCGGTCGGCGCCGACGTCGTGTAGATCCGCAGCGCCGTGTTGTCGGTCGTCGGCCAGATGATCTCCTCGCGCCAGTCGCCGAGGATGTCGCCCGAGAGCGAGGGCGTCTGCTTCGTGGAGTTGTTGGAGTGCACGCCCGACGCGGTGAGCAGGCGGGTGTCGCCGGTCGGCGTGTACTTGTCGACGCGCGTGCCGTCGACGAGCTCCCGGACCGCGTCGCCGTCCCACCACGCGAGGAAGTTGTGCGCCGACGGCTTACGGCCGACGTCCACGCCCTTCGTGTTCTTCAGCTGGCTCACGGCCGACGACCACGACTCGGCGCCCGGGCTGCCCGCCCAGACGTCCGCGGAGACGCCGCGGCCGTTGTCGGTGCCGCTCGGGGTCTGCCACAGGACCTGTCCGGTGCGCGCGTCGGCCAGGAAGGAGCCGGGCTTGACCTTGTCCTCGTCGACCTTGAACAGCTCGAGGCCCGGGCGCGACGGGTCGAGGTCGCCGACGTGCATCGCGTCGCCGTGGCCCATCCTCGTGTTCCACAGCGGCTTGCCGGTGTCGTCGACCGCCATCGCGCCGTAGACGATCTCGTCGCGCCCGTCGGCGTCGACGTCCGCGACCGAGAGGTTGTGGTTGCCCTGGCCGGCGTACCCGCTGTGGGCGTTCGAGTCGAACGTCCACCGCTTCGTGAGCTTCCCGTCGCGGAAGTCCCACGCCACGAGCACCGAGCGCGTGTAGTACCCGCGGGCCATCACGATCGAGGGCCGGGTGCCGTCGAGGTAGGCGGTCGCCGCGAGGAAGCGGTCGACGCGGTTGCCGTACGAGTCGCCCCACGACGAGACGGTGCCGCGCGGCGGCTCGTAGCTCGCGGTGGCCCGGGCGGCGCCGGTGCGGCCGTCGAAGACGGTGAGGTACTCGGGGCCGGTGAGGACGTAGCCGCCGGAGTTCCGGTGGTCGGCCGACGCGCTGCCGATCGTCGTGCCCTTGCCGTCGACCGTGCCGTCGGCCGTCTTCATGACCACCTCGGCGCGGCCGTCGCCGTCGTAGTCCCACACCTGGAACTGCGTGTAGTGCGCACCCGCCCGGATGTTCTTGCCCAGGTTGATCCGCCACAGGCGCGTGCCCTCGAGCGTGTACCCGTCGACGTAGACCGGGTCCGTGACGCCGGACTGCGAGTTGTCCTTCGCGTTCGCCGGGTCCCACTTGAGCACGATGTCGAGGTCGCCGTCCCCGTCGAGGTCGCCGACCGAGGCGTCGTTCGCGGCGTACTGCGACCCCGGCGGGCTGATCCTCACGTCGCGGTAGCCGGGGCCGAAGTCGAGCGCCGTCGAGGCCGCCTGCTCGGCGCCGTTCACGACCGCGCGGACGGTGTAGGTGCCGCCCGTCGAGCCGGCGTGCAGGTAGTTCGTCGCGCCCGTGACCGGGGACGACGTGACCCGCGTGCCGTCGCGGTAGACGTGGAACGCGACGTCCTTCGGGTCGGTGCCGAGCAGGCGCCAGGTCACGAGGGTGCCGCTGCCGGAGCGGACGCTCACGGCGCCGCGGCCGAGGTTCTCGAGCTGCTTCGGGCTTCCCGCGGCGGCCGCGGGGGCGGCGGCGGCGAGCGGGGCGAGCGCGCCAGCGACGAGCGCGGCGGCGAGGGCGACGGGCAGGGCCCTCGACAGGGGACGGCGTCGTCGCCGTGCCTGGTGTGGCAGGTGCGTCAGGGACATGGGTTCTCCTCCAGGCCGTCGGCCGGGCGGGGGCACGGCCGTGCGGGTGCCGGTGTCGGCGCGCACCGGGGACGGGTCACCTCCGCGGCGCCGACGTCCCCGCGGGCTGCGGGTGCGTCGTTGTACGACGATGCAGAAGGACGGTGCACGGCGACGTTAGGCGACCCCGGGGACGGCCGGGGACGGTTCCGGATGAGAGTGTTCTCGCCGTCGGGCTGGAGACGAGAGGCCACGCAGAGGGTCCAGCGGCACGCTTCACCGGCGCTCGCCACAGCCCGGGGCCCTGGGCCTGGCGGATCGGATCGGATCGGATCGGTGGACCGGCGTCGCTTGCCGACCAGGTGTATCGAGCCGGCGGGCCGGGCGGGCGGGCGGGCGTCGAGCTTGCCCCTCGCCTCCGGCCTCCATCCGACAGCCGAGCCTGGCCCTGCGCGCCCGCGCGTCAACCGCCAGTCCGCCTGTGGTCTGCGACGGTGCTCCGCACCAGGGTCCAAGCCACTGTGTCCGGCGCGGCGGTTGACCCCCAGGCGCTACGGGCGTGGGCTCCGCTATCGGATGGACGCCTCACCTCATCGAGCCTGGATGGCGCCGAGTTACGTTGCTACTTCACGTCAAGAGCGCCGCCTCCTCCGGAGGCGGCGCTTCACGTCGTAGATTAGGTACGCACCGTCGCGGCGAACCTGCCTTCGCGCATCAAGAGTCCGCCCAGCCGCTTTGATGAGCGTCGGCAAGGCCGCGACACCCACACCAGCCAGCGCGGTAACTCCGATCGCGCCCGAACCTAATGCCGTCGCCAGGCCTAACCCGATGCCGATCGCCGCTTCCGGGCCGTCGCCAGCCGTTTTCGCGAGCGTGGACAGAAACTTGCTTGAATTCACGTGATGTTCGAGTTCGCGGACCGCAGGCGCGACTTCCGATTCCCACGCCAGTGCAACCTGACGCCGCTTCTCCGCAATCGGTGCGCCCGGGTCGAGATCGATCGCTGCGCTGCGTTGAAGCACGAAACCGCGAAACGGGATCAGGTATGGGGCAAGATCTGCCCTGATGTCCACGACCTCGTCGAGCGTCGCGTCCGAGAGACCGTCGATCATCCTGAGCAGCTCGACGGCATTGTTGAGTGTCTGAACGGATGGGTAGTCAGTGCTCAACTCCGTCGCGACGAGCCGCTCCCCAACGCCCTCATCCAGCAAGAGCGCGCCGCTGCTCGACTCCAGCGCCGCTTCCATGCGCGACCAACCGTGATCGAAGGACGTGTGGTGGTGATCCCAGTCCGCCTGAATCCAGGATGAGGCTTCCCGGTCGTCCCACGGCTCAACCGCGAGAAGCCCCCGATCGGAAACCGCACGCAACGCCGGCGAATCGAGTCCCATGAACTGACGCCGATGGAACCCGTGCTTGAGCACGGCACACTCTCGAACCGCCCCATCGTCCAGCAAATCCGGATCGAAAGTCGGCGCTCCCGCCTCAAGGTGCCGATTCCAAGCACTCTTCAGCCTGAAGTATAGGCCTTCATCGATGCCGAGCAACTGCATCTCATGCGGCGAATGTCGCGTCACCACCCCGCCAACATTGGCCGACAAGGGTACTCCGAACTTTACGATGTTGCCTTCCAGCACCTCACCATAACGCAGGTCCAGTCGCCACGTCCGAAGCGTCACGTGATCACCCAAGAGGAGCGCCGGCTTGACAAGTTGCTCGTCGTAGCGCGGTAATTTCGGTATGTCCGCTGAGGTGACTCCAGGCTGTCCGCCGACGCCCCATAAAGGGTCACTGAAGATCTCGACCTCCACCGCCACCACTCCTACTCA
This sequence comes from Cellulomonas cellasea, assembly GCF_006538745.1. Lineage (GTDB taxonomy): Bacteria > Actinomycetota > Actinomycetes > Actinomycetales > Cellulomonadaceae > Cellulomonas_A > Cellulomonas_A cellasea. The sequence continues at coordinate 301,620 of NZ_BJLR01000009.1, forward strand.
GCCTCGACCCGCCGGGTGCTCACGACGATATTGCGCCCGAACGCCCGACGGGTCAGGCGCCACGCCAGCGACATGGACGTCCGATTGACCGGGTCGATCAACGACTTGTCACGTTGCCCGACCCGGTCGCGCCTCCGCGCCTGCCTGCCGTCATCCGTGGGCTGCGGCTACCCTGACCGCATGATCCACGTCGACGAGCGCCAGCGGCGCGAGCTGGTCGACCTGTGCGCTCGGTACGGCTTCGCCCGGCTCGAGGTCTTCGGGTCGGTGGCCCGGGGCGAGGAACGCGCGGAATCGGACCTTGACGTGCTCTACGACCTCCTCCCGGGCCGGCACATCACGTGGGAGGTCGTGGACGCGGCCGAGGAGATGTCGGTCATTCTCGGGCGACCGGTGGACCTCGTGTCACGCCGTGGAGTGCACCCCTTGCTCCGGGAACGGATCGAGTCGGAGGCTCAGGCGCTCTATGCGGCCTGATCTGCTGTTCGTCGCCGAGATGACCGACGCGGCTACGCGCATCGCCACGCTCGCAGCCGGGCGTGACGCAGCGGCCGTCGACGACGACCCGACGGTCCGCGACGCCTTGCTGTGGAACTTCACCGTGCTCGGCGAAGCCGCTACCCAGGTGTCGGAGGAGACACGGGTGACCTACCCGGAGATCCCCTGGCGCCGCGCAGCCGGCCTGCGCAACCGGATCGTGCACGGCTACTGGTCGACGGACACCGACGTACTCGTGTCCACCGCGCACGATGTGGTGCCGGGCCTGCTCGTCCAGCTCCGAGCTGTCCTCGCCGCTCTCTCCTGACGCCTCGCCGCGTCACCGGGTGGTCCGCGAACTCGCCGGCTTGCCGGCTCAGGTCGGGCCCGCCTCCGCCGGACGCCACCGCCCGAGCCCGAGCACCGCGACGGCCGCGAGCGCCGCGAGCACGGCCCCGAGCCGGAACCACGACGCGCCCGCTCCGGGGACCCCCGACGCGAGCACCGCGGCCGCGGTCAGCGTGAGCGCCTGCGCCCCGAGCTGCAGCACCGCGAGCGCGCGCAGCTCCGCGGCGACGAGAGCCACCTCGACGCGGGTGCCCCAGCGCGCCTGGGCGGCGAGCGCGGCGGTCCGCACGAGCAGGTGGACCACGAGCACGAGCCCGCACGTGCGCAGGTCGACCGCGACCTCGTCCTGCAGCAGCCGCACGCCGACGACGACGAGCAGCGCGCCCGTCGCGACGCCGCCCGGCCGCGCGACCGCGACAGCGAGGGCCGCGACCCCGCCGGCGAGCAGGAGCGGACGCAGCGCGCCCGAGCCGCCCGGCCCGACGTCGGTGAGCCCCGACAGGAGGAGCACGAGCACCCCGAGCAGCGCGACCGCGCCGCGCAGCACTCCCCCGGGCACGGTGGCCCCGACCTCGACGAGCACGCGCTCGCGCCGCGACGAGCGCCACGCGGCCAGCCCGGCGCGCGGCGTGACGGGTCGGCGCCAGCCGGTCGTCAGCGTCTCCACGAGCCGGCTCACCGCCCGGCCCCCACGCCCGGGCGCCGGTGGGACTGCCGGGCGAGCTGCCCGAGGTCGACCCACGGGTCGCCCGTGGCCCACGCCACGAGCTCGACGCCGGCGGCGGTCAGCGCGGCGAGCCGGTCGGCCCGCTCGATGCTGACGAGCCGCAGCGCGAGGCGCTCCTGGTCGCTCAGCGTGGTGTCCCGCACGCGCGGCAGCACGTCGACGGCGACGACCCGGTGCCCCGAGCGCCGCCACGACCCGGCGGCCTGCGCGGCGTCGTCGTCGAGGAACGTGGAGAACACCACGACGAGCGCGCCCGACGGCAGCTGCGGCGGGCGGACCCGGGTGCGCACCTCCCCCTCGGGCCGCGTGAGCGCGAGGCTGTGCACGATCCGCGCGAGCTGGCGCCGGCCCCCGCCCGGTGCGACGGGCCGGCGGCGGGCCCCGAGGTCGTCGAGCCCGACCCGGTCCCCCACGGCCACGAGCTGCTGCGCGACGGACGCGGCGGCCTCCCGCGCGACGTCGAGCGACGTGGCGTCCTCGGGGCGCACCGGACGCATCCCGCCCCACGTCGCCGGGTCGGGGCCGACGTCGTCGCGCGAGTCCACCACGAGCACCACGACCGCGTCGGCGAGCGCGTAGGCGCGCCGGACGTAGAGCTCGGACAGGTCGGGCGCGCGCCGGGCGGTGACCCGCCAGTCGATGCGCCGCAGCCGGTCGCCCGCGGAGAACGGGTGCACGTCGCGGAGCCCGCCGCCGTCGCCGGGTCGCCGGGACTCGTGCGCCCCGGTGAGCCCGCGCAGGCGCCACGGCAGCGGGAGCGCGCCGAGCGGTCGGGGCGCGGGCAGGACCATCACGCTGTGCGGCTCGGTGCGCACCGGCTCGGCGATCGTCGCGAGCCCGGCCCCGAGCGCCTGGACGTCGGCGTGCACGAGGTCCTGCGGGCCGGTCCGCACCGTGCGCACCGTGACCGGGAGCTCGCGGGTCCCGGTCACGCGGACGAGCACCTCGACGGTCCCCGACCCCGGGCGTCGCACGCGCAGCAGCGCCGCGTCGGTCCCCGGCGGCCCCTCGACGCGCAGCACCGAACGCAGCTCGCCGCCGGTCTGCCCCTCGTCGGCCGGCCGGACGCTCGCGCGCACGGAGCCCGCGGGCCGACGCGCGAGGTCCCACGCCGCGCCCACCACCGGTGCCGCGGCGACCAGCGCCACGTCGGGCCGGCCGCCGAGCGCCCCGACGAGCAGCAGGAGCAACCCGGCGGTCAGGGCGATGGCGCACGCGCTCGTGCGGGGCCACGGGTCGAGCGCGGGCGGGTCCGCCGCCGCCCGAGGGCGGGACCCGGTCGGCTCGCTCACGCCGTCCCCACGCCCGAGCGCACCGCCCCCGCCCCCGCCCCCGCGCGCGCCGTCGTCGGCCCCGGGACCCGGTCGAGCAGGTCCCGCACGACGTCCTGCGGCTGCACCCCGGCGGCCCACGTCTGCGGCGTGAGGGTCAGCCGGTGCGCGAGCGCGGGCACCGCGACGGCCTTGACGTCCTCGGGCGCGACGAAGTCCCGGCCGGACAGCACCGCGAGCGCGCGCGCGACGAGCAGCAGCGCCTGCGAGCCGCGCGGCGACGCCCCGACCTCGACCGCGGCGTGCTCGCGCGTCGCCGCGGCGAGGTCGACGCAGTAGCGCACGACGTCGGCGTCGACCGGGACGGCCTCGACCCCGGCCTGCATCGCGAGCAGCGTCGGGGCGTCGACGACGGTGCGCACGGGCGCGGCCTCGTGGCGGCGGTCGAGCCGGCGCAGCAGCACGTCGGTCTCGCCGTCGCGCCCCGGGTAGCCCACCGCGAGGCGCACCATGAACCGGTCGAGCTGCGCCTCGGGCAGCGGGTACGTGCCCTCGTACTCGACCGGGTTGGACGTCGCCATGACGTGGAACGGCTCGGGCAGCCGGTACGTCTCGCCGTCGACGGTGACCTGCCGCTCGGCCATCGCCTCGAGCAGCGCCGACTGCGTCTTGGGCGCGGTGCGGTTGATCTCGTCGGCGAGCAGCAGGCCCGCGAACACCGGCCCGGGCCGGAACGCGAACGACGCCGTCGCCGGGTCGAACACGCTCGACCCCGTGATGTCCGACGGCAGCAGGTCCGGCGTGCACTGCACGCGCCGGAAGTCGAGGCCGAGCGCGCTCGCGAGGCTGCGCGCCGCGAGCGTCTTGCCGAGGCCGGGGACGTCCTCGAACAGCACGTGGCCGCCCGCGAGGACGGCCGCGAGCGCGGTGCGCAGCGCGTCCTGCATGCCGACGACGACGGTCCCGACCTCCGCGAGGACGGCGTCGCTGCGTGCGGCGACCTCGGTGACGGACAGCGGGGCGGGCGTGGTCATGGGTCCTCCGACGTCGGGGGGCGGGTCACGGGCGGGTGGCGGGGGGCGGGTCGGTGACAGCGGAGCGGCCGGCCTCGGGGTCGGGGGCCGCGGGCAGGGCGACGGCAGCGGCCGGGTCGGCGGCGGTCCACGACGTGCCGGTGCGGGTCGTCGGGTCGGGCGGGACGGCGGGCACGAGCGCCTCGAGGCGCGCGACCGTGTGCTCGACGTCCGCGAGCCGGGGCATCCGCCCGCCGCCCGGGTGCAGGGTCGACCACGCGCGCGGCCCGAGCAGCTCGGCGGCGCGCGCGGCGTCGTCCGGGTCGTCGAGCCGGAGCCCGACGCGCGCGAGGCGGCTCGTCGCCGTCCGGAGCAGGCGCTGCACGACGCGCTCGCCGACCCGGCCGTCGCGCCCGCGCATCGTCCAGGACAGGTGCGCGAGCTCGGTGCGGGCGCCGTGCCGGTCGGGCGAGGGCTCGCGCGACCAGCGCTCGTCGGGCCGCGGGTCGAACGTCACGGCGACGAGGACGAGCCCGACCACGCCCAGGCCGGTGAGCACCGCGTGGTGGGTGTGCATCCCGAGGAACCACCCGACCGCCCCCACGACCAGGCCGCACGCGAGCGCCCTCAGGACCGGACGACGCACGCTCTCAGCCACGGCCCGGCGGCGCGCGGCGCGGGCGGCACGCGCTGCCCGGTCGTCGCCGAGCAGCCCGGCGTGCACGTCGTTCACGGGCGCACCTCGGGCCCGTGCCCGGTCCCGCGCGTCACAGGTCCGCTCCCCGTGCCGCGCCCGCTGACGTGCCCTGCGACGTCCCGCGCCAGCCCGTCCGCGAGCACGTCGAGGCAGCGCCGCGCCGCCACGACGTCCGCGGCGGTCACCGGGTGCTCGCTGAACCGTGCGGCGAGGTAGAGGTCGAGCAGCGCGCGGGTCGCGGCGGGGTCGGCCCGCGTCGCGCCGAGCACCTCGACCGTGAGCTCCGTCGCGGTCGTCGAGCGCTCCCGCACGATCCCGGTCGCGGCGGCCGCCTGCTCGAGCGCGACCCACGCGGCGACGACCGCGTCCCCCGGCGGCACGTCCTCGTCGAGCCGGCGGCCCGCGGCCGCGACCCCCTCGCGCAGCTGCGGCACGGTCAGGCCCTCGACGAGGTCCACCGCGCCCACCGTCGGCGCGTCCCCCTCGGGCACCGCACCCCGCCGGGCGAGGGCCGCGAGCGCGTACCGCACGAGCAGCGCCAGCGCGACGAGCAGCACGAGCACCCCGAGCGCCGCGACGACCCACCCGGCGCCGGTCACGAGCGCCGGCGGGAGGGCGCCGGGCCGCAGGTCGACCGGCGGCGTCGTGGGGAGCGGCCGGTCGGGCGGCAGCGCGGGCGGCGGGAACAGCTCCCACGCCGTGGGCCGGCCCGTCACGGTCCAGGGCCCGGCGGCGGCCGCCGCGAGCACCACGCCGACGACGAGCACCGCGACCGGTGCGACGCGGCGGACGGCGAGCCGCGTCGGCGTCGTCCCCATGACCCTCCTCGGCCTCGCGCGGGCGGTGCGGCGCCCACCCTACTGACGTGTCTCTGGGAGCGGATGCGGCCGTCCGCCACCGCGCTGCTCTGGGATGATGGGTGCCATGCCCGCTGACGCCTCGACGCCTCACGCCCGGACCTCGCTCGCCGAGGTGCAGCCGCCGATCGCGCTCGGGCCGCTCGACGGCCGCTACCGCGCGGCGGTCTCCCCGCTCGTCGACCACCTGTCCGAGGCGGCGCTCAACCGCGAGCGGGTGCACGTCGAGGTCGAGTGGCTCGTGCACCTCGCGACGCAGCGGGTCCTGCCGGGCGCCCCGGTGCCGTCGGCCGCGGACGTCGCCTACCTGCGCGCGGTCGTGACGGACTTCGGCGCGCAGGACGTCAAGGAGCTCGCCGCGATCGAGCGCGTGACGGTCCACGACGTCAAGGCCGTCGAGTACTTCCTCAAGGAGCGCATCGCCGCGGCGCCGTCGGTGCTGGGCGAGGGCACGGTGCTGCCGGCGCTGAGCGAGCTCGTGCACTTCGGCTGCACGAGCGAGGACGTCAACAACCTGAGCTACGCGCTCATGGTCCGGGGCGCCGTCCAGCACGTGTGGCTGCCGGCCGCCCGCGCGCTCGTCGACCAGCTCACCGCCCTGGCGCGCGAGCACGCCGAGGTCCCGCTGCTCGCGCTGACCCACGGCCAGCCCGCGACGCCGACGACGCTCGGCAAGGAGCTCGCCGTGCTCGCGCACCGCCTGCGCCGCCAGCTCCGCCGCATCGAGGGCGCCGAGTTCCTGGGCAAGCTCAACGGCGCGACCGGCACGTTCGGCGCGCACGTCGTCGCCGTCCCCGGCGCGGACTGGCCCGAGGTGAGCCGCACGTTCGTCGAGCACCTGGGCCTGACCTGGAACCCGCTGACGACGCAGATCGAGTCGCACGACTGGCAGGCCGAGCTGTACAGCGACCTCGCGCGGTTCAACCGCGTGCTGCACAACCTGGCGACCGACGTGTGGACGTACATCTCGAACGGGGTCTTCGTGCAGATCCCCGTCGCGGGCGCCACGGGGTCCTCGACGATGCCGCACAAGGTCAACCCGATCCGCTTCGAGAACGCCGAGGCGAACCTCGAGCTGTCGAGCGCGCTGCTCGACACGCTCGCCTCGACGCTCGTCACGTCGCGGCTGCAGCGCGACCTCACCGACTCCACGACGCAGCGCAACATCGGCCCCGCGTTCGGGCACTCGCTGCTGGCGATCGACAACGTGCGCCGCGGCCTCGGCGGCCTCGCGGTGGACCGGGAGCGCCTCGAGCGCGAGCTCGACGCCAACTGGGAGGTCCTGGGGGAGCCCGTGCAGTCCGCGATGCGTGCCGCGGCGGTCGCCGGGGTCGCCGGGATGGAGAACCCGTACGAGCGCCTCAAGGACCTCACGCGGGGTCGCCGGCTCACCGCGGAGGACATGCGGACCTTCGTCGCGGGCCTCGGGCTGCCCGACGACGTGGCCGCGCGCCTCGCCGCGCTCACCCCCGCGACGTACACCGGCCTGGCCGCGCAGCTCGTCGCCTATCTCGAGGACTGACCGAACGGTTCGTATCGCCGCAGGTCAGGGCATGTGAGAGCCCTCTCACCTGGTGTTCGACCCGTCGCGCATGATCAGACGGCCCGCCGGAGCGCCACCGGACGGGCTAGGGCGAATGGGTGAAACCTGGACAACCGACCGGTTCGCCTGCACAATCGTGACTCGATCCGGTTCGTCCGGTTACATCCGATTCCCGGCGAGGTTGCCCACGTGACGCTCATGCAGAAGGCGATCACCCCCGCTCTGACCCGCGCTCACCTGAGCGTCGGTCACGACCGGGTGGCTGGCTACGTGGTCCGCGCCGACGACGTGGCGTTCGCCACGACCCCCGCCCAGCTGTTCGAGGTCCACGGCCTCGGCTACCCGGGCACCCCGTTCAGCCCGTACGCACCGTCGATCGACGTCCTGCGGTTCGAGTCCTCGCCGCAGCTCCAGTACCGCGACGTGCCGGGCTACATCGTCCCGCTGTGGTGGCTCCGCCACTCCCGCATCCCCCCGGGCGCGGAGCTCGTCCGGGTCTTCGCCGACGGCACCTCGATCCTCCTCGGCCGCTACGGCGACGTCGGCACCGGGTGGAGCGTCACGCAGATCGGCGCCCACCGCCCCGCGCTCGCGTCGCTGTCCCGCTGCGTCGGCCCCGTCGCAAAGTGGCACGGCGCCTACCTCGAGGCCGACGTGATCGACGAGGGCCGCACGGTCACCCTGGCGCTCGCGAACCCGCCGCTCTCCGAGACCGGTTTCCAGCAGGCGCCCTCGGGCCGCTGGTTCCGCCGGGTCCCCCGCGAGGACGTCAGCGAGCTGTTCGAGCTCGACCTGACGGCCCGCTGGAACGGGCTCGAGGTCCGCGTCGTCGACCAGTGGCAGGACGCCCAGCGCTACGTCGTCGCCCGCATCTCGCACCTCGGCGACGACATCGAGCGCGCCGAGCGTCTGCGACTCGACCGCATCGAGGCTGGCGTCTACGAGGCGATCGTCTATGCTGCTGAACTGACAGATATCCAGACAAACCAGGTCGTCCCCGCGACCTGGGCGCCCGGCCCCGCACAGCGCGCGTGGGCATGAGAGCGTTCGTCTAGCGGCTCACGCCGCACCCCCGAACCGCGCGCCGGGCCTGACTCCCCCCCGTTCAGGCCCGGCGCGCACCTCGTTGTCCGGGACCCCGCGACCCACGTCACCGCACGTGGACGTCGCCGGGAGGTCCCGCCGGCTCACGCCGGCGCCATCGGGAGCACCGGCTCAGGCCGACGCGGCCTGCGGCCGGAAGACACCGGACACGTCCGGCACCGGGATCGCCGCGAGCTCGGCCAGCGCCGCCCGGTACGCCACCTCGTCGCCCGCACGTGCGGCCTCGCGCGCGCGGACGGTCGGCCCGTGCAGCGCGGCCCGGGTCCGCCGGCGCAGCGAGCGCGCGGCCCGCTCGTCGAGCGCCACCGCGACGAACGGTGCGACGTCGGGCTCACCGTCGCCGGACGCGTCCGACTCCCCGGGGGCGGACGCCGCAGCAGCAGCAGCCCGCGACCGAGCGTCGAGCCGCACGGCCGCCCGGGCCAGGGCCCACGCCGCCGCCATCGCCTCGGCCTGCTCCGCGCCGTCCACGAGGGCCTGGTCGAGCCCGCCCAGCACCCGCCGGCGCTCGGCGACCACCGCGGGGTTCCACTCGCGCACGCGCCGCTCGGCGTCGAACTCCGCGGCGGTCCGCTCGACGATCGCGCGCGCGGCCTCGACCGGCGCGGAGTGCTCGCCCGGCGCGTACTCGGCGACGGTGGTCAGGCCGACGAGCCGGACGCCCGGCAGCTCACCCACGCCGGGGTCGACGTCGTGGCGCAGCGCGAGGTCGACGACCGCGAGCGGACGCTCGACGCCCGCCCGCGCCGCGGCGAGCGCCTCGACCTCGAGGACGGCCCCGGCCGCGCCGCTGCACGCGACGACGAGGTCGACGTCCGCGAGCTCGGCGTGCAGGTCCTCGCTGGTGACGGCGCGCACGCCGCGGGCGGTCGCGAACGCGCGGGCCCGGCCGCTCGCGGAGTACACCCGGACCTCGCCGCAGCCGCGGGCCTTGAGGGCCGCGAGGCTCGCGCCCGCGTAGGAGCCGGTGCCGATGAGCACGCACCGCACGTCGGGCCAGGCCGGGAGGCCGTCCTCGACGAGGTCGAGCGCGACGGAGACGACCGACCGCCCGGCGGCGCCCAGGCCGGTGGTCGCGCCGACGGCGCGGGACGCCCGCGAGGCCGCCTGGAAGAGGGCCTCGAGCGCCGAGGTCGTGGTGCCGTCGCGCCGGGCCGCCGTGAGCGCACGGCGGACCTGCCCGGCGATCTCCCGCTCACCGACGACCATCGACTCCAGGCCGGACGCGACCGAGAACAGGTGCTCGGCGACCTCGGCGCCCGTCGCGGCGTGGACCTGGTCCGCGACGCGCTCGGGCGCGTACCCCGAGCGGGCCGCGACGACGTGGGCGGCGCCCGAGCGGGCGTGGTCGAGCGCCTCGGCGTCGTCGACGTCGAGGTACAGCTCGAACCGGTTGCACGTCGCGAGCACGACGGCACCGGACACGGCGGGGCAGCCGGCCACGATCTCGCGTCCGACCGCATGCGTGTCGGCTGAGAGCCGTTCCAGCACCGAGAGGTCGAGGTCGTGGTGGCTGGCGATCAATGACAGCAGCACCACGAGTCACGATTGAATCACCCTCGGGAATGTCCGGCACAATCGAGGGGTGACTCTCCCCTCGACACACCCGCTCGTGGACGGCCGGACCACGAATTCTGCGCTCGTGAGCGCATTCTCGGGGCGCCGCCCCGAGCGCCGGCCGGTGTGGTTCATGCGGCAGGCCGGCCGCTCGCTGCCCGAGTACCTGCGGGTGCGCGAGGGCGTCGCGATGCTCGACGCGTGCCTGCGCCCCGAGCTGGCCTCGGAGATCACGCTCCAGCCGGTCCGGCGGCACGGGGTCGACGCGGGGATCTTCTTCTCCGACATCGTCGTGCCGTTGCGCCTCGCGGGGGTCGACGTCGACATCGAGCCCGGCGTCGGGCCGGTGCTCGGCTCGCCCGTGCGCACCGCCGACGACGTCGCGCGCCTCCGGGACGTCGGCCCGCTGACCCCCGAGGCGCTCGCGCCCGTGAGCGAGGGCGTCGCGCTGACGGTCGCCGAGCTCGGGTCGACGCCGCTCATCGGCTTCGCGGGCGCGCCGTTCACGCTCGCCGCCTACCTCGTCGAGGGCCGCCCGTCGCGCGACCACCTTGGCGCCCGCACGCTCATGCACGCGGACCCCGACACGTGGCGCGAGCTCACCGAGTGGGCCGCGGACGTCACGGGCGCGTTCCTGCGCGCGCAGGTGCTCGCGGGGGCCAGCGCGGCGCAGCTGTTCGACTCCTGGGCGGGGTCGCTCTCGCTCGCCGACTACACCCGGCACGCGGCGCCGTCGTCGGCCCGCGCGCTCGCCTACGTCAGCGGGCTCGGCGTGCGGACCGTGCACTTCGGCACGGGGACCGGCGAGCTGCTGGCGGCGATGCGGGACGTCGGCGCGGACGTCGTGGGCGTCGACTACCGGATCCCGCTCGACGAGGCCAACCGCCGCCTCGGGGGCCGGACGCCGCTCCAGGGCAACATCGACCCGGCGCTGCTCGGTGCGCCGTGGCCGGCGCTCGAGGCGCACGTGCGCGACGTCGTCGCCCGCGGCTCCGCGGCGCCCGCGCACGTGGTCAACCTCGGGCACGGCGTGCCGCCCGAGACGGACCCGGACGTGCTGACCCGGGTCGTCGAGCTCGTGCACTCCCTCTGACCGGCCCCGACGTGGAGCGCGACGCGACCGCGGCCCGGGCCGGCGTCGCCGACGCCGACGGGCGGGCGACCATCGGCGGGGACGGCGCCGCGCCGCACCCCACCGGCCTGCGTGCCGTGGCCGCGGCGGACTCCGCGACCTGGGGCGCCGTCGTCGTCGGCGGGGGCGTCGCCGGGCTGGTCGCCGCGCGGGAGCTCGCGCGCGCCGGCGTCGCCGTCCTCGTCCTCGAGCGCGGTCCGGCGCCCGGGGGTGCGGTCGGCGCGCACGAGGTCGCGGGGCTGACGCTCGACACCGGGGCCGAGTCGTTCGCGACGCGCGGGGGCTCGGTCGCGGAGCTGGCCGGCGAGCTCGGGCTGGCCGCGCGCGTCGTGCTGCCGGAGCCGCTCGGTGCGTGGGTGCAGCTCCCGGGGCTCGCCGGCCCGCTGCCGCGCGCGGGGCACCTCGGCATCCCGGCCGACCCGTGGGCCGAGGACGTGCGGCGCACGATCGGCCGGGCGGGCGCCCTGCGGGCGAGCCTCGACCGGGTCCTGCCCGCGTGGTGGGCGCCACGGGGCGACGGCGCGACGCTCGGTGCGCTCGTGCGGGTGCGGTTCGGCCGCCGGGTGCTGGACCGCCTCGTGCGGCCCGTCGTCGCGGGCGTGATGGCGGCCGACCCCGACGACCTCGCGGCCGACGCCGCGTCGCCCGGGCTGCGCGCGGCGCTCGCCCGCGAGGGGTCGCTCGGCGGCGCGGTGCGGTCGCTGCGGGCGCTCGCACCGGCGGGGTCGGCGGTCGCGTCGTTCGACGGCGGCATGCACGTGCTGGTCGACGCGCTCGTGGCGGACGTCGTCGCGCACGGCGGGGTCGTGCGGACCCGGGCGGACGTGACGGCGGTGCGGGGCGTCGGTGCGGGGGGCACCGAGGTGACGGGCACCAACGCGCTCGACCCGGACCCGTCGGCGACCCGGGGACGCGGAGTCACCTCCGGCGGCGACGCCGGCTCCGGAGGCACGGCGTTCGAGGTCGCGCTGCGCGGGGAGCCGCCGGTGACCACGGAGCGGCTCGTGCTCGCGACGCCCGCCGCCCCCGAGCTGCTGGCGGCCGGACTGGCGCCCGGGCTCGCGGGCCACCGACCCGACCCGGGCGCCGACGTCGTGCTCGCGACGCTCGTGCTCGACGCCCCGGAGCTCGACGCCGCGCCGCGCGGCACGGGCGTCCTCGTGACCCCGGACGTGCCGGGGGTGCGCGCCAAGGCGCTCACGCACGCGTCGGCGAAGTGGGCGTGGGTCGCGCGCGCGGCCGGTCCGGGGCGGCACGTCGTCCGGCTGTCCTACGGGGTCGCCGACCGGCCGGCCGGCACGGTGGCGGACGACCCGCGCGACCTCGACCCCGCCGCCCTCACCACCCTCGCGCTGCGGGACGCCGCGACGCTGCTCGGCGTCCCGCTGCGGCCCGAGCAGGTCCTGGGGACGGCCCGGGTCGCGTGGTCGCAGTCGTTGCCGCGGCCGAGCGCCGGGCACCGGGACGTGGTCACGCGCGTGCGGGTCGCCGTCGAGGAGCTCCCGGGCCTCGCGGTGTGCGGGGCGTGGGTCGCGGGGAACGGGCTCGCGTCGGTCGTGCCCGACGCCCGCCGGGCCGCCCGCTCGCTGCTCGGGAATGGGCTCCCGGAAAAGGCGTGACGCGTGCCACACTGGCTCGTCCGGGAATTGTTCTGACAGTCGGTCACGAACCCGTCACATTTCCTGCAGGAATGCCGCCGCGACCGCTCCCCGGTATTTCGCCCGCAGCGCACGGCCCCTCCCACTTTTCGACAACCCCCGCCGGGTGGACGACACTGGAGCCATGCCCTCGACCGTTCGTATCGGCACGCGCGCGAGCACCCTGGCGCTGACCCAGACCGGCCACGTCGCCGACGCGCTGGCCCGGCTCGGCGGCTTCGACGTCGAGATCGTGCACGTCCGCACCGAGGGCGACCGGCTCACCGGCTCGCTCGCGACGCTCGGGGGGACGGGCGTCTTCGTCACCGCGCTGCGCGACGCGCTGCTCGACGACCGGTGCGACGTCGCCGTCCACTCGCTCAAGGACCTCCCGACCGGCCCGGCCGAGGGGCTCGTGCTCGGCGCCGTCCCGCCCCGCGAGGACCCGCGCGACGTGCTGTGCGCGCGCGAGGGCTGGACGCTCACGACCCTGCCGCCCGGCGCCCGCGTCGGCACCGGGTCCCCGCGCCGCGCCGCGCAGCTCCGGGCCGCCCGGCCCGACCTCGACGTCGTCGACATCCGCGGGAACGTCGACACCCGGCTGCGCCGCGTCGCGCCCGGCGACCTCGACGCCGTGGTCCTCGCGCGCGCCGGGCTCGCGCGCCTCGGCCGGCTCGACGCGGTCACGCAGGAGCTCGACCCCGCGGTCATGACGTCCGCCGCGGGTCAGGGCGCGCTCGCGGTCGAGGTCCGCGCGGGCGTGACCGACCCGCAGCTCGCCGCCGCCCTCGCCGCGCTCGATGACCCGGCCTCGCGCCTCGCCGTCGCCGCCGAGCGCGCGCTGCTCGGGCACCTCGAGGCCGGCTGCGCGGCCCCGGTCGGCGCGCTCGCCCGCCTCGACGCCGCCCCCACCGACGACCCCGCCGCGGCGGACTCCCGGCTCGACGGGGCGCCCGGGCACGTGCTCACGCTCGACGCCGTCGTGGTCCGCACCGACGGCTCCCAGCAGCTGCGCCGCTCGGCCCGCACGGCGCTCGCGCCGGAGCAGCCGACCGTCGACTCGGTGACCGACGTCCCCGCCGACCCGCGCGGCACCGGGCGCCTCGTCGGGCACGTCGACCCCGAGCGCCACGCCGCGGCGGAGACGCTGGGCCGGACGCTCGCCGAGGAGCTCCTGGACGCGGGCGCGGCCGGCCTCGCCGAGCTCGGGCCCCGCTGATGCCGGGCCGCATCCCCGACGGGGTCCTGCGCACCGACGTCGACCCGGCGCGCCTCGCCGGCCCGCTCACGGGCTCCCGGGTGCTCGTGCCGCGCGCGGACGACGGCGCCGACCCGCTCGTCATCGCCCTGACCGCGGCGGGCGCCGAGCCCGTGCCGGTCGCGCTCATCCAGACCGTCCCGCCCGAGGACCCGACCGACCTCGACGACCTGCTGCTCGCGCTCGGGTCGGGCTGGTACACGTGGCTCGCGATCACGAGCGCGGCTGCCGTGCCGGTGCTCGTGGACCGCGCCGAGGAGGTCGGCACACCGCTCGCGGAGCTCGTCCGGGGCACCCGCGTCGCCGCCGTCGGTCCCGCCACCGCGCGGGCGCTGCGTGCCGAGGGCGTCGAGGTGGACCTCGTGCCGTCGGGCGCCTCGTCGGCCGCGACGCTGCTCGCCGTCTGGCCGGCCCTGCCGTCGGCCGCCGCCGACGCGCCTGCCGCCGACGCGCCCGACGGCGGCTCGTCCGACCCCCACGCCGCCGAGCACGACCCCGGTCGCGTCCTCGTCCCGCACGCCGACCTCGCCGCGCCGACGCTCACGACCGGGCTCCGCGCCCGCGGGTGGGAGGTCGACGACGTCGTCGCGTACCGGACGGTGCGCGGTCCCGACCCCGACCCCGTGGTGCACGAGGACTGGACAGCGGGCCGCATCGACGCGGTGCTGCTGACGTCCGGCAGCACCGCCCGCAACCTGCTCGACCTGCTCGGTGCGCCGCCCGCGGGCACTCTCGTGTGCTGCATCGGGCCGTCGACGGCCGCCGAGGCCGCGCGCGTCGGGCTGCACGTCGACGCGGTCGCGGAGCAGCAGACGCCCGCCGGGCTGGTGACGTCCCTGGCGGGCGTGCTCGCCGCCCGGGCCGGCGACCCGCACGTCCCCGCACCGCCCGCACCGGACCACCCGGCGTCGGCCCACCCGGCGTCGGCCCAACCCGCGTCGGACGGCCCCGCGTCGGACCATCCCGCGGCCGAGCACGTCAGCGGCTCGCCCGCCGGCGACGCACCGACCACCGACGCACCCCAGCCCGACCCGTCCGCCCTGCCGGCCCCCCGTCACCCGAGGTGACCCGCATGACCCAGTCGACCACCCCGCGCGCCGTCCCGACCCCCGGCCGCACGCGCCTGCGCCGCCTGCGCCAGAGCCCGGCGATGCGCCGCCTGGCCGCCGAAACGCGCGTGCACCCCGCCGAGCTCGTGCTGCCCGCCTTCGTCAAGGAGGGCCTGGCCGAGCCGCGGCCCATCACCTCGATGCCCGGCGTCCTGCAGCACACGCGCGACTCGCTGCGCCGCGCCGCGGTCGAGGCCGCCGAGGCCGGGCTGGGCGGCGTGATGCTGTTCGGCGTCCCCGAGCGCCGCGACGCGACGGGCACCGGGGCGACCGACCCCGACGGCATCCTCAACCTCGCGATCGCGGACGTCGTCGCCGAGGTGGGCGACGCACTTGTCGTGCAGGCCGACCTGTGCCTCGACGAGTTCACCGACCACGGGCACTGCGGCGTGCTGACCGCGTCGGGCGCCGTGGACAACGACGCGACGCTCGTGCGCTACGCGGAGATGGCGCTCGCGCAGGCCCGGGCCGGCGCCCACCTCGTCGGGCTCAGCGGGATGATGGACGGGCAGGTCGCGGTCGTGCGGGACGCGCTCGACGGCGAGGGGTTCCTCGACACCGCGGTGCTCGCGTACGCCGCGAAGTACGCGTCGGCGTTCTACGGACCGTTCCGGGAGGCCGTCGAGTCGACGCTCGAGGGCGACCGCCGGACGTACCAGATGGACCCGGCGAACCGCCGGGAGGCCGCGCGCGAGGTCATGGTCGACATCGCCGAGGGCGCCGACGTCGTCATGGTCAAGCCCGCGCTGGCCTACCTCGACGTGCTCGCGGACGTCGCCGCGATGTCGACCGTCCCGGTCGCGGCGTACCAGGTGTCCGGCGAGTACGCGATGGTCGAGGCCGCTGCGGCGAACGGCTGGATCGACCGTCGGCGCGCCGTGACCGAGTCGGTGCTCAGCATCCGGCGTGCGGGTGCCGATCATGTCCTGACGTACTGGGCGGTGGAGCTGGCCGGATGGCTGCAGGAGGAGAACAGATGAGCGGGCACACGCCGGAGACCTCCGAGCGGTACTTCGCGCGTGCACGCGGCGTCATCCCGGGCGGCGTGAACTCCCCGGTGCGCGCGTACGGCGTCGTCGGCGGCACGCCGCGGTTCATCGCGTCGGCCAAGGGCCCGCACATCACGGACGTCGACGGGCGCGAGTACGTCGACCTCGTGTGCTCGTGGGGTCCGGCGATCCTGGGCCACGCCCACCCGGCCGTGCTCGACGCGGTGCACGCCGCCGCCGACCGCGCGCTGTCGTTCGGCGCCCCGACGCTCACCGAGGTCGAGCTCGCCGAGGAGATCCGCAACCGGGTGCCCGCCGTCGAGCGGCTGCGGCTCGTCTCGACCGGCACCGAGGCGACGATGACGGCGATCCGCCTCGCCCGCGGCGCGACCGGCCGCGACCGCATCATCAAGTTCGCCGGCTGCTACCACGGGCACGTCGACGCGCTGCTGGCGTCCGCCGGGTCCGGCCTCGCGACGCTCGCGCTGCCCGGCTCGGCCGGCGTCACCGCCGCGGTCGCCGCCGAGACGATCGTGCTGCCCTACAACGACCTCGCCGCGGTCGAGGCCGCGTTCGCCGAGCACGGCGACACCATCGCCGCGGTCATCACCGAGGCGGCGCCCGCGAACATGGGCGTCGTCCCGCCGCTGCCCGGCTTCAACAAGGCGCTGTCGCGGATCGCGCACGAGCACGGCGCGCTGCTCATCCAGGACGAGGTGCTGACCGGCTTCCGCGTCGGCCCGTCGGGCTGGTGGGGGCTCGAGGGCTCGGTCGAGGGCTGGGACCCGGACCTGCTCACGTTCGGCAAGGTCGTCGGCGGCGGGCTGCCCGTCGCCGCGGTCGGCGGCCGGCGCGACGTCATGGAGGGCCTCGCGCCCATGGGCCCCGTCTACCAGGCGGGCACGCTCTCGGGGAACCCGGTCGCCACCGCCGCCGGGCTCGCGACGCTGCGGGCGGCCGACACCGCGGTCTACGGCCGGGTCGACACCGTCGCGGGCGTGCTGCGCGGCGCGTTCACGCAGGCGCTCGCCGCCGAGGGGGTCCCGCACGTCGTGCAGTGGGCCGGGAACCTGTTCAGCACGTTCTTCGGCGAGGACGCCGCCCAGCACGGCGCGCGCGACTACGCCCAGGTCCAGGCGAGCGAGTCGTGGCGCTACCCGGCGTTCTTCCACGCGCTGCTCGACCACGGGGTGTACGCGCCGCCGTCGGGCTTCGAGGCGTTCTTCGTCTCGGCCGCGCACGACGACGACGCGGTCAACCGGGTCATCGACGCGCTGCCCGCGGCGGCGAAGGCGGCCGCGGCGGCGACCCCGCCGGCGCGCTGAGGTTCCGGCCCGCCCGGCGACGGGGCCCGGGCGGGGCGCGCAGCGGTCCGGGACCCAGCGGCGCAGGGCGGTAGCCTGCCGGACGTGAAAACGCCCGGGACCGACGCGCAGACGGCCCTGGTCGACGAGCTCGAGGACGAGCGCCGGTACCTCGCGGACGCCCGGGCCGCGCTCGGGCGGATGCGGGACCGCGCCGAGGCGCTGCTCGAGGTCGGGGCCGGCACCGTCGGGGACGCCTACGCCGCCGAGCGGCTCGGCGTCGCGCTCGTCCGGCGCGTCCGGGAGCTCACCGTCGACGACGACACGCCCCTGTTCTTCGGGCGGCTCGACCTCGCGGAGCCGGCCGACGACGACCCGGACGACGACTCCACGCGGTTCTACGTCGGCCGCCGGCACGTGACCGACGACGTGAGCCACCCGCTGGTGCTGGACTGGCGTGCGCCGGTGTCGCGCGCGTTCTACCGGGCCAGCGCCCGCGAGCCGCAGGGCGTGGTGACGCGTCGGCGGTTCGGCTCGTCGGGCGGCGCGCTCACGAGCTTCGAGGACGAGCACCTCGACCGGGCGGGGGCGGACGCGGGTGCCGGCGCGGCCGGGGACGGGGCCGGCGGGCCGAGCAGCATCCTCACCGCCGAGATCGAGCGCGCCCGCGTCGGGCCCATGCGCGACATCGTCGCGACGATCCAGCCCGAGCAGGACGAGCTCGTGCGCGCCGACCTGTCGGTGTCGCTGTGCGTCCAGGGCGGCCCGGGCACCGGCAAGACGGCTGTGGGCCTGCACCGCGCCGCGTACCTCTTCTACACGCACCGCCAGCGGCTGCAGCACGCGGGCGTTCTCATCGTCGGGCCCAACCGCACGCTCATCCGCTACATCGCGCAGGTCCTGCCCTCCCTCGGTGAGCTCGACGCCGAGCAGGTCAGCGTCGGCGACCTGTACCCGCTCGACGTCCGGGCGACCGACGCGCCGGACGTGGCCGTGCTCAAGCACGACGCGCGCATGGCGGCCGTGCTGCACCGCGCGCTGTGGTCGCGGATCACGCCCGCGGCGGCGCCGGTGACCGTCCCGCACGGCTCCTACCGCTACACGCTCTCCCCGGACGCGCTCGACGAGCTCGTCGCCGAGGCACGCGCGCAGGCGACGACCTACGGCGGCGGCCGGGAGCGGCTGCGGTCGCGGATCGCGGCCGCCCTGATGCGGACGGTCGAGAACCGCAGCGCCGAGGCACCGAGCGAGTCGTGGTTCCGCAGCACGAGCCGCAGCCGCCCGGTCACCCAGGCGCTCGACGCGGTGTGGCCACCGACGACCCCGGAGGCGCTCGTGCACGGGCTGCTCTCCGACCGTGCGGCGCTCGCCGCGGCGGTCGACGGCGTGCTCGACGAGGCGGAGCAGGAGCTGTTGCTCTGGACGAGGCCGGCCCGGTCGCCGCGGGCCGTGCGGTGGAGCGAGCACGACGCGGTGCTGCTCGACGAGGTCGCGGGGCTGCTGAACCGGCCGCGCGCGTACAGCCACCTCATCGTCGACGAGGCGCAGGACCTGTCCCCGATGCAGTGCCGTGCCCTCGCCCGCCGGAGCACGCACGGGTCGGTGACCGTGCTGGGCGACCTCGCGCAGGGGACGACGCCGTGGGCCGCGCCCAGCTGGCACCACACGCTCGGGCACCTCGGCAAGGCCGACGCGCAGGTCGTCCCGCTGACGACCGGGTTCCGCGTGCCGCGCGTCGTCATGGAGTACGCGAACGGGCTCGTCCCGTCGCTCGGCCTCGACCTGCCGGTCACGTCCTCGCTGCGGCGGGACGGCTCGCTGCGGGTGCGGCAGGCCGACGACCTCGTGGCCGGGGCCGCCGAGGAATGCCGGGCCGCGCTGGCGTTCGAGGGGTCGGTCGGGCTGATCGTGCCCGACTCGCTCGTCGAGGACGCTGCGGCGGCGCTCGACGCCGCGGGGCTCGCGTGGGACGGGACCGACGCCGAGGTGCCGACCGGGCGGGTCACGCTCGTGCCCGCGTCCCTGGCGAAGGGCCTCGAGTACGACCACGTCGTCGCGGTCGAGCCCGCGCGGGTCGTCGCCGAGGAGGCCCGCGGGCTGCACCGGCTGTACGTGGTGCTGACGCGCGCGGTGTCGCGGCTCGTCGTCGTGCGCCACGAGCCGCTGCCGGAGGCGCTGCGCTCGCGCGACGCGGCCTGACCGTGCCGCCCGGCGGCGCCCGCCGGGCGGTGCCGGCCCATGACCGTGACCGTGCGGCCCTACACGGTGAGGAAGCGGTCGTAGAAGGCGCGGGGGTCCTCGGCCAGCGAGGCCTTGACCATCGCGCTCCACTCGTCGACGACCACCTCGAGGTCACCGGCCTCGACGGCGTCCAGCGTCCTGCGGGCGACCACGGCCGGGTCGGTCTTGGGCCCCTGGATCCCGCGGGCCATGTCCGTGTCCGCCAGGCCCAGGTGGACGGACGTGACCTGGGTACCCTGCGCGGCGAGCTCCAGACGCAGCGCGTTGCTCATGTTCCAGTTCGCGGCCTTGGACACCGCGTACGCACCGGCGCCCGGGGCGGAGAACCAGGACAGCGCGGAGGCGATGTTGACGATCGTCCCGCCGCCGTTGGCCGCGAGGACGGGGGCGAAGGCGCGGACCATCGCGAGCGTGCCCCAGAAGTTGACGTCCATTTCGGCGCGCACGCCGTCCAGGTCGCCGAGCAGCGGCGCGCCGGTGGAGATCCCGGCGTTGTTGATCAACAGGTCGACGTCGCCGGCCAGGGCGGCGGCCGCGGCGACGGCGTCGGGGTCGGTGATGTCCAGGGTGACCGGGCGGACGCCGGGCAGGTCGAGGGTCTGCGGGTCGCGGGCGGCGGCGTAGACCGTCGCCCCCCGGGCGAGCAGCTCGGCGGCGAAGTGGCGGCCGAGGCCGCGGTTGGCCCCGGTGATGAGTGCGGTTGTCATGCGCCGGACGCTATAACCTGACGTTGACGTCAGGGGCAAGTGCAGGGCGAGCGGTCGGAGGAACGGGTGCGCATCGGGGAGGTCGCCGCACGGGCGGGCGTCAGCGTCCGGGCGCTGCGCTACTACGAGGAGCAGGGTCTGCTCGTCGCCGAGCGCAGCGCCAGCGGGCAGCGCCACTACCCGCCCGGGGCGGTCGACCGGGTCAGGTTCATCCAGAACCTGTACGCCGCCGGGCTCGGCAGCAAGGCCGTCCTGCGGATCCTGCCGTGCATGGAGCACGGCGTCCTCACCGACGAGATGCACGAGCGGCTGCTCGCCGAGCGCGCGCGCGTGCAGGTCCAGCTCGACGAGCTGACCGCGACGCGGGACAAGCTGGACGACGTCATCCGGGCGGGCCAGGCGCACCGCCGCGCCTGAGCGACCGTCCCGGTACGCCTCACCCGAGGTCGACCGTCAACGCTCGGCGTGATCAGGACGGGCTCGAGCTGCTCTCGGTCATGTGCGGATGCTGTCATGACGTCGGACGCGCCTGAGCCGCTGGGCTACCGGCTGCGCCGGATCCGGAGCAGCGGCTGGGCGAAGGTGCTGATCTCGGCGAGCATCGGCGGCTCGTCGGGCCGGTGCCGGTAGAAGCGGAACGACGACGACGGGTAGGTGCCGCGCGCCTCGCCGAAGTCGACCGAGATGACGTAGTCCACGACGACGCTGTCCCGCTGCTGCGGGATCGACTGGTGCACCTGCTCCGCGAGCAGGAGACCCTGCGCGACGCAGAGGGCGCCCCACTGGTCGGCGCCGTCGTCGACCACCTCGTCGAGGTGCAGGGAGTTCACCCACGACTCGTGACCGGACCTGTCGAACCGCTCACGCTCGCCGTCGCGCCGCTCGAGCAGCGCCCGCAGGTACAGGCGGTCGTCGTCGACCACGACGCCGGGCAGCACGAACGCACCCAGTCGCGGGTCGAGCTCCGTCCCCCGCTCCACCAGCGCGCGCCGTCGCCAGCAGCGGCGCCATCCGCTCGTTCAGCTCGTCGCTCCGCACCGGGTGAGCGTCGCACGGACGCCGCGCCCGACGGCCACCTCTGCCGGGCCGCCCTCACCACGTGGCCCCGGTGCGACCTGCTCAGTCGGTCGGCTCGACCGCCGACGGGTCCTCCACGAGCTCGCCGGGCGTCGGAGCGTGGTCGTCGCTGTCCTCGGCGGACCCGGCGCCCGCCTCCGGGGAGCCACCCGAGCCCTCGGACGCGGCACCGCCCTCCAGCACCTCCGGGGTGACCTCCTGCTCGAGGGTCGGGTATCCGTAGCCGCTCTCCTGCGTCCCGGCGTCCGGGTCCTGCGGTGCGTCGCTCATGGTCGTCCTCCCTGCCGTGCCCGGACCCTCGCGGACCAGGTCGATCCCATCGTCGGCGCTCGTGCCGTGCCGTGCCATCGGGACGGCCACCACCGCTCGGCGCGCGCGGGCCGGAAGTCGGTGCCCCACGGTGTCCGGGTGCGCGGGCCCGCAGCCGCAGCTCGGGCGTGTGCCACCCTGACGTCGTGCGGATCGCGACCAGGTGGGCGGCGGCGACCGGAGCCCTGGGCCTCGTCCTGGCGGTCGTCGCGCTGCGGGGCGTGCGCCGGGGACGCGACGACCTCGCGGCGTGGCGGGTGCACGACCTCGACGGCGTCAGCCTCCCGTCGGCGCACGCGTTCGGCGACGACTACCTGGACTGCGGGTGCCCGGACCTGTGCTTCTGCCCCGTCGCCGGAGCGGTCGAGTGCCCGCGGCACAGCGGCTTCTCCGTCTGCTGTGAGCGACCGGCCGACCACGTCCCCCTGCGCACGGTCCCGGGCGACGACGACATCGTCGACGCGTCGCGTGAGCACGACTGGCTCGACCTCGTGGTCGACAGCGACCGGCCTGCGCGCCGCTGGCGTCCCGTGGCCCCACCTCGACGGGCGCACGTGACCGCCCGCACCTATCGCGGCCGGACCGTCACGCTCGAGCTCGACGTCGTCGGCCGCACTCGCCGCGCCGTCCTCGTCGCCCAGGCCCGCGACCACGGCTGGCCGACCTGGCACGCGTGGGTGGGCGTCGACCAGGTCGTCCTCCACGCGCGACGCTGACCCAGCGCCCTCGGCCGGTCGGTCGCGGTCCACATCGCCGGCGAGGACGGCACGCGCTGGGACGGCCTCGGTCGGGTCGGCTCACGTCGTGGGGACGACGCCGGACACTCGGCCCGTCGCGCACGGGTCGCCCACGTCGACCGCGAGCACGGCCGGACCCCGAGGGTCGACCTTCACCGCCGACGAGGACACGACGGTGCGCGGCGCGGCGCGCACCGGTCACCCCCGCCGTCCCTCGCCCGGGGTGCGTCCACGGCCTGGCGGCTGCTCGGGCAGGGACGCGCGCAGGCGTGCGATCGTGCGCACGACCTCGTCGCGGTTCTTGGCCGCCGTCATCCAGCGTGGGAGGTACCACGCCAGCCGCGACGGCGGGGCCGGTCGTTCTCGGAGCGTCGCGCCGACGTACGACTCGAGGTAGTCCAGGTGCGCGACGTTGTGCGCCCACAGCAGGCGACCCCCGCAGCACTCCCCTCGCAGCCACAGCGGGACGCCGAACCGGGGATCCATCCCTTCCGGGCCGTCGGGTTCCCCGTCGCCGGGGAACGCCTCACGGCCGCGCCACCGCCGGACGAGAGCGCACGCTGGGCACGTCAGCCGCGCTGCTCCGCGCGCGGTCTCCCGCGCGATCGCGCACGCGCCGCAGCGAGGGCACACGACGAGCACCGGATCACGCCACGCCAGGGCGTCCGGTTCCCGGAAGCGCGCGACGGGCGCCTCGTCGGCCATCGCCGGACCATACGTCACCCGCTCCGCCCGCGAGAGACGCACCGCCACGGTGCTCAGGGGCCGGCCACGGACGCCGGGACCGTCGAGGGGTCTGCTCGGTCGCACGGCACACTGGTGCCGTGGACCCGGCGGAGACGCACCTGACGCGCCTGGTCGAGGCGGACGAGCCCAACGCCGTTGCCGCGGAGGTGCGGGCCGCTGTGGGCGAGCGGGCAGCCCTCGAGCTCGCGGTGTCGTGGGGTCGGGCGAGCGACCCGGACGTCCGGTGCGCCGCCCTGGACCTGCTGGTCGCCGTCCTGGACGCGGCCTGGGAAGCGTCGCCGGACGTCGGCCCCGACGCCGGGACGATCCGGCTCGTCGTCGAGCAGGCCGGCTCGGTCTCGCCGGACGACGAGGACGAGTACCTGCGCTGGATCGCGGCCCGAGCCCTGCGGCTGGTGGCCGAGCTCGACGAGGACGGACGGGCGATCGAGCTCCTGATGCGCTTCGCCGACGACGAGGACGGCGACGTCCGCCTCCAGGTGTCGTACACGCTGGCCTTCTCTCTCGGGGACGACGCGGCGCCGGACGACCCCGCCGCGGAGGTGCTGGTGCGGCTGCTGAACGACCCCGACACCGACGTCCGCGACTTCGCGTCCTTCGCGTTCACGATCTGCTCGATGGACTCCCCGGTCATCCGTGCGGAGCTCCTGACGCTGTGCGCGACCACCGAGGAGCCGGCCGCTGGGCAGGCGGGCGCGGCGCTCGCCGACCGCGGGGACGTGCGGGTGATCCCCGTCGCGCTGAGCAAGCTCGCGCACGACGACGTGGCGGACCTCTGGGTCTACGGCGTCGCGCGCCCCCTGCCCGACCGCGCGCTCCTGCCGGCGCTGCTGCGCCTGCGAGAGGGCGGGTGGGCCGACCGGGCGGACGTCCCCGGGCTCACGAGCGGCCGCACACAGCTGCAGGAGATGCTCGACGACGCGATCACCGCCGCCCGGACAGCCTGACCGACGACCTCCGCGGGTGCCCGGCCCGCTCGACCGCCGTCCTCCGCGGGTACCCGGACCGCCGTCCGAGCCCGACTCCAGCTGCAGCCGCACCCGGACGGAGCAATGTCCTCGCCGTGCGCCGGCCCGGCCCGTAGGTTTCCCGCGTGGACGGCGAGCACGAGAGCACCGAGCCGCTCGGCGACGACCCGGAGCGGCTCCGGCGGCGACGCCGCTGGCTCAAGGACAAGGTCCGCTCCACCCCCCGACGGCTCGACCTGCGCGAGGAGCTCGCCGCCGTGTACCGGGCGGAGGGCAACGCCTCCCGGGCCGGCCGGTGGAGCTACCTCGCGGAGCACACCGACCCGGCCGAGATCCGTGCCTTCGCCCGGTCCTGCCAGGACGGGGTCGGAGGACGACGCCGCCACCGAGCTCGCGCAGGAACAGTTGCGGGCCCTGCGCGTGCAGGCCCGCGACCGCACCGGGCGATGGCTCTCGTGGGAGAAGCCCGATCCGAGCGCGGTGTCGTGGCAGCTCGCGCTCGGGTGCGCTGCCGTCGCGCTCCTGCTGGTGCTCGTGGCCGTCGGAGCCGTCACAGTAGTCCGCTGGCTCGCCGGCCTGTGGTGAGGGTGCAGGTCCGGGATCACGAGGTGCGGCCACATCGACCTGTGGCAGCGGACCGAGGCACCGGGAGTCGGCACGTGGCAGCGCACGGCGGCGAGGGAGAGCTCGTCGAGCACGTGCGGGGCGTCCTCGGTCTGCCGGCGTGGCTCCCCCGCCAGGGGCACGGCAGCTTCCTGACGTTCGAGTTCGGTGAGCGGCGCGACAGGGACGGCCACGAGCACGGTGAGTGGCACCTGTGGGTGCAGATGGCCGCATGGCGGATCGAGGACGCCCACCGGGTGCTGGCCGCCTGCGAGGACGACCGGCAGGTGATCGGCGCCGCCCTGTCCCTCCTCGATCGACGCCCGCTGTCCTCCATCGTCGCGACGGGTCCGGCGCTGGACACGGTCTTCGACTTCTCCGGTGTCCTCCTGCGCACCTTCGGCGTCGAGTCGCAGCGCAGCGCAGACGACTCCGTGGACAACTGGTGGATGCGCCGCCCGGACGGACAAGTCGTCGCCGTCACGACCGCCGGGTCGTCGACCCTCTCGCGCGCCGACGCATGACGCTGCTCCCCGTTGGCACGGACGCGCGGGTTGCCGTGGGTCCGTCGTCGCACGCACGGCTCGCGGTCCGTGCGCTCAGGGCGACGAGTGCGCCGCCACCGCGAGGTTCGCCCCCACCAGCCGCCACTCCGACTCGTCCACCGGGCCGGTGAAGTCGTCGGGGAGCACGAGTGCGGCGCCGCCGCGACCGTCCCGGTCGCCCGTCGAGACCCAGACCCCGCGCTCGGCGAACTGCTCGTCGTCCGCGCACGACGACCCCACCGCCCCGTCCGCACCCTCGCCGGCGGGGAGCACGAGCAGCACGCACCAGGGCTCGTCGCCGGAGCCGCGCGCCACGTACGCCAGACCGTCCCCGGCCTCGCCGAGGAAGCGCGTCTCGCCGCGCCCCTGCCCCGCGTCGATCCCGCGGGGGAGCGCGTCCTGCGCCTCCGCCGGCCGGTCGAAGACCGCGAGGCGAGGCGGCTCGGGTGCGGCGCACCCACCGGCGGCGAGCACGACGACGGCAGACGCCCCGACGGCGTGCGCGAGGGCCGTGCGACTCCTGGTGGTCTGCATGCGGTCACCGTAGCGAGCAGCAGCGTCGGCGCGCCGAGCCCGGCTCTGCCGTGGTCGCTACCGTGAGCGGCGTGCTCGCCCCGAGGATGCTCCCGACCGCCGCTCGACCGTCGCGGTGAGGTTCCACCGGGATCCCCTCGCCCGTGACGCCTGGCGCGCGGGCCGGGTGGAGGTGGCCCAGCAGGCGGCCGCCCAGGTCCCCGAGCCGGCGCGCGTCGCGTGGGCGAGCACGCTCGCGGCAGCAGTCCTCCCGGGACTCGCCGCTCGGAGCGACCTGAGGCCGACCGTCGAGCGCGTGGCCGCGCTGGCCGTCGGCAGCGCGGCGGGTGCGCACGGGCTGTTCCAGGAGGTCCGCGGGCTGCGCCTCGCCCTGGACGACGCAGGGACGGACGAGGACGCCCTCTGGCTCTGGCAGAGCTGGCGTGCAAGGTCGCGTACAACGCGACACGACCAGGTGCGCCGTTCGACGCCCGCTCCGACGTCGCGCTCGTGCAGGCCGCCGCCGGTGTCGCTCGCCGGTTGCCCGGGCTCGAGGACGCGCTCTGGGACGCGGTCTGCCGACGACCGCGAGCGGGCACCTGACCTGCCCTCGCGTGTGCCTCGACCGGGGCGAGCGTTCCGGCGCAGGGTCGCCGGGAGCTCAGGTGCCGTGGGCGACGAGGGCGCGCCGCAGCTCGCTGATCGCGGCGACGGCCTGCCGCTCGTCGAACGTGTACGGCCCGAGTCCGGTGTAGTCCCGGTCGCGGCGGTGCGGGTTGCGGAAGTCGGCCCACTCCACCACCCCGTCCGCTCGCGAGACGGTCATCTCCCCGGGCCAGCAGCCCGACTCGGAGCAGCCACCGCACGCCAGGAGCCGTACGCGCGTGGCCGCCGAGCGACCCGACCGGCGGCGCCGCCGACCGCCGGTGGTGCTCGTCCGGTCCGGACGACCACGTCGAGGTGTCCCGGCTCCTGGGCGTCGGGGTGACGACGGCATCGACTCCGCGTCCGGCAGCGCGTACATGGTGGCTGAGTGGGACTACCCGGACGTCGGCGTCGTCCTCCTCGACACCCCGTCCGGCGGGCACGACACCGTGATGCTCGATTACCGCCGCTGCGGCCCGACCGGCGAGCCCGCCGTCGTGCACGTCGACGAGGACCGGGTGCCGCGCGAGGTCGCGCCCTCGTTCGCCGCCTTCGTCGCTGCGCTCGAGCTCGCGACGGAGGACGAGGACGACGACGACGACGGCGACGGCGACGGCGACGGCGACGGCTGAACGTCGGTGGCGCCGGACCCGGTCCACTACCGTGGCCGGATGCCGGCGCTGATCGAGCCCACGACCGCGCTGCACGCCCCGTGGCTCGCCGCCCACGAGGAGTGGGGACCGGGCCTGCACGAGGACGGCTTCGGGCTGACGGCGTCCGACGACGTGCGGTCCCCCGCCGGGTTCCACGCCTGGGTGGCCCGGTTGACCAGCGGCTCCGCGCCCGCGGGTGTCGCCGGCCCCGGCGCGACGAGCTCCACGTACCGCTGGGTCGTAGAGGGCGACCAGGTGCTCGGCGGGATCGCCCTGCGCACCGGACCTCGCGACCTCGTGCTGCGGATGGGGCACATCGGCTTCGGCATCCGGCCCTCCGCGCGACGACGGGGCGTCGCCGCGTGGGCCCTCGGCCAGATGCTCACCGAGGCCGCCTCGCAGGGACTGGACCGGGTCCTGCTGGTGTGCGAGGTCGGCAACACCGCCTCCGCCGCCACGATCCAGGCGCTCGGCGGGGCACTCGAGGACGCGCCCCGCCCCGACGACCACGTCCGCCGCTACTGGATCGCCCTCTGAGGACGGGCTCGGCTCGCCGGTCCGCTCCGACCCGGGGACCCCGCCCGGACGTGGGTCACGCGCCGCCGTAGACGGAGCCGTCGGTCTTGGTCTGGGTGACGACTCCCCCGCTGGCCGAGCTGTCGTTCTCGACGCTCACCGAGACGACGCGCGCGCCCCCGTCCTCCCGGGTCACGGCTCGGATGATCCCGACGTGGGAGGAGCCGCTCGCCGACCAGACGTCACCGACCCGGGCGCTCTGGAGGTCGGCCGAGCGCTGTGTCAGGGAGGCGAGGAGCTCCGTCACGCGGTACTTGAAACCGAGCTCGCACACGTTGCTGGTGCCGGTGGGTCCGCCCCGCTGGTGGGCCACCCAGTGGGCGCACCCGGTACCCGGGATGGCCCTCCACCCGGCCCGTGAGCCCTCGTACTCGATGAAGCAGCTCCGGGGCTGGACGTGGCCGTCGACCATGGCGCGGGCCTGGTCCTTGGTCCGGGGCCGCGAACGGTCCTGGAGCTCCTGGGCCTCGCCGGCCTCGCCCTGGTCACCGGTGTCGTCGGTCCACTCCGGCTCGAGCCTCTGCACCACCGGGACCAGTCGCGTGCGCTGCTCGGCTCCCCGCACCCAGCTGACGGTGGCCTGGTTGCCCGCGGTCGTCTGCAGGGCCAGCAGGGACCGCGGAGCGGCCGGCGACTCGGCCTCCTCCGGGCGCTCGGGCGACGGAGGCCGGCGCCCACCGGCGGTCTCCCGTTCCCGCATCTGGTCCTCCCGGGGGTGACTCGCTCGCGACCTCACCAGTGTCGGCCGAGGGCGGCGAGCGTGTGCCGGTCCTGCCCGGGCGGCCACCGATCCGTGCCCCATCGGCCCTCGGCAGCCGGGCCGAGGGGGCGCCGGGACCTCCGACCCTGTCGGGAATACCCCCAGGGGGTACCGTGTTGGGCAGGACGACACGGCACCGACCCGAGGAGCGATCGTGCACGGCTACACCGGAGACAAGGACGACTACCTCAAGCGGCTGCGGCGCATCGAGGGCCAGGTCCGCGGCATCGCCCGCATGGTCGACGAGGACGTCTACTGCATCGACGTCCTCACGCAGGTCGCCGCCGTGACCAAGGCGCTGCAGGCCGTGAGCATCGGCCTCGTCGAGGACCACCTCGCGCACTGCGTCGTCGACGCGGCCCGCCAGTCCCCCGAGGACGGCGCCGCGAAGGTCAAGGAGGCCGCCGACGCCATCGCCCGACTCGTCCGCAGCTGACCACCCACCCACCGTGAACCACCCCGAGAGGACCACTCCCATGAGCCAGACCACCACCTTCTCCGTCGACGGCATGACCTGCGGCAACTGCGTCCGCCACGTGACCGAGGAGCTCCAGACCATCCCCGGGGTCCGCGACGTGACCGTCGACCTGCACGCCGGCGCGTCCTCCCCGGTGACCGTGGTGTCCGACGAGCCCCTCGCTGACGACGCCGTGCGCGCGGCCGTCGAGGAGGCGGGGTACGCGGTGACCCCGCGGGGGTCGCTGCTGTGAGCGCCCCCAGCACCGCACGCCCCGGTGCGCCCCGCGACCTGCCCGTCGCGACCGTCGACCTCGCGGTCGAGGGCATGACGTGCGCGTCGTGCGTCGCGCGCGTCGAGAAGCGCCTCGGGCGGCTGCCCGGGGTCTCCGCGACCGTGAACCTGCCGCTAGAGTCGGCGCACGTCGAGATCCGCGTGCCCGACGACGGTGCCGCCGCCGACGAGGCCGCGCTGGTCGAGGCCGTGCGCAAGGCCGGGTACGACGCGCGGGTCACCGGGCGGCGCCCGGGTCCGGGGCAGGCGACCGAGCAGCCCGCGACAGGCGCGCCGGCGACCGGCACCTCGGCGACCGGCACCTCGGCGACCGGCACCTCCGCGACGGACGCGCACGCACCGAACGCGTCGGGCGCCCTCGGCACCTCCGCCGGGCACACCGCCGCCGTCGCGCACGACGCCCTCACCGCCAACGACGCCGTCCCGCCGGCGGAGACCGTCCCCGCACCGGCGCACCACGGCGGGCACGCCGCGGCGCACGACGGCGGGCACGCCACCGCGCACGACGGCGGCGCGGACTCCCCCGCCCAGCACGACGCGCACGGCACGGACCCGTTCGAGCACGCGCTCTCCGGCCACGCGATGGGCGACGGCCACGACATGGACCCGGGCGCCGACATGTCCGCGCCGACGCCGGACCGCGGGGCCGACCTGCGGCGCCGGCTCGTCGTCGCGGCCGTCCTGTCGCTCCCCGTCCTCGTGCTCTCGATGATCCCGGCGATGCAGTTCCGCGGCTGGCAGTGGGTCGTGGCGGCGCTCGCGCTGCCCGTCGCCACCTGGGCCGCGTGGCCGTTCCACCGGGCCGCCGCGAAGGCCGCCCGGCACGGCGCGTCGACCATGGACACGCTCGTGTCGATCGGCATCGTCGCGGCGACCGGCTGGTCGCTGTGGGCGCTGCTGCTCGGCGGCGCGGGAACGCTCGGCATGCGCATGGAGCCGACGCTGTTCCCCGCCGACGCGGCCGGGCACGGCATGGCGATGCCCGAGCTGTACTTCGAGGTGGCGGCGATCGTCACGACGTTCCTGCTCGCGGGCCGGTACGCCGAGCACCGCTCGCGCCGCCGGGCCGGGGACGCGCTGCGTGCGCTGCTCGACCTCGGCGCCAAGGACGTGGCGCTGCTCGTGACCGGCCCCGACGGCCGGCGCACCGAGCAGCGCGTGCCGGTCGACCGCCTGCACCCGGGCGACGAGTTCGCCGTCCGGCCGGGCGAGAAGGTCGCGACCGACGGCGTCGTGGTCTCGGGCACGAGCGCGGTCGACGCCTCGCTGCTGACCGGCGAGCCCGTACCCGTCGACGTCGGCCCCGGCGACACCGTGACCGGCGCGACCGTCAACACGTCCGGGCACCTCGTGGTGCGCGCGACGCGGGTCGGCGAGGAGACGCAGCTCGCGCAGATCGGCCGGCTCGTCGCCGCCGCGCAGACCGGCAAGGCGCCCGTGCAGCGGCTCGCCGACCGGATCTCGGCGGTGTTCGTGCCGATCGTGCTCGTGCTCGCCGTCGCGACGCTCGTCGGGTGGATCGCCACCGGCGGCGGCGTGCAGGCAGCGTTCACCGCGGCCGTCGCGGTGCTGATCATCGCGTGCCCGTGCGCGCTCGGCCTCGCGACCCCGACGGCACTGCTGGTCGGCACCGGGCGCGGCGCGCAGCTCGGCGTGCTCATCAAGGGCCCGCAGATCCTCGAGGAGACCCGCCGGGTCGACACCGTGGTGCTCGACAAGACCGGCACCATCACGCAGGGCCGCATGCGGCTCGTCGACGTCGTGCCCGCCGAGGGCACGTCCGCCGCGGACGTGCTGCGGTACGCGGGTGCGGTCGAGGGGATGTCGGAGCACCCGATCGCCCGCGCGGTCGCGGACGCGGCCGACGAGGCGGCGACCACCGCAGCGGCGTCCGGCACGACGTCCGCCGGCTCGGCGGAGGTCGGCGCGGACGGGGTCGAGATCGGCTCCGACGAGGTGCGCGAGTTCCGCAACGAGCCGGGCCGCGGCGTCTCCGGCGTCGTCCGCACCGCCCACTCGGGGGTCGGCCTCGCGCGGCGCGTGCTCGTCGGGCGCCCGGTGTGGCTCGCGGAGCAGGGCGTGCGGACCGACGGGCTCGCGGAGCGGTTCGCGGCGTTCGAGGCGGACGGCGCGACCGCGGTCATGGCCGCGTGGGACGGCTCGGCGCGCGGGGTCCTCGTGCTGCGCGACCCCGTCAAGGACACGTCCGCCGACGCGGTCGGCCAGCTCCGGGCGCTCGGGCTGCGGCCCGTGCTGCTCACCGGCGACAACGCGGGTGCCGCCCGCGCCGTCGCCCGCACGGTCGGCATCCCCGAGGACGACGTGGTCGCCGAGGTGCTGCCGGCCGACAAGGTCAGCGCGGTGCAGCGGCTCCAGGCCGAGGGTCGGCGGGTCGCAATGGTCGGGGACGGCGTGAACGACGCCGCCGCGCTCGCCGCCGCCGACCTCGGGCTCGCGATGGGCACCGGCACGGACGTCGCGATCGAGGCGGCCGACGTGACCCTCGTGCGCGGCGACCTCCGCTCGGCGGCGCAGGCGATCCGGCTGTCCCGCCGGACGCTGCGGGTCATCCAGCAGAACCTGTTCTGGGCCTTCGCGTACAACGTCGCGGCGATCCCGCTCGCGGCGCTCGGGCTGCTCAACCCGATGATCGCGGGCGCGGCGATGGCGTTCTCGTCGGTGCTCGTCGTCGGCAACTCGCTGCGGCTGCGCACGTTCGCGTGAGCCCGCACCGGCGCACCTGAGCCGCCGCCGGGCCCGCGCCGAGCGCCCGGCGCCGGACGCCCGGACCGGACCGACCCGGCCCCGTCGTGCACCCGCACGGCGGGGCCGGGTCGCGCCCGGACCGCTCAGAGGTGCTCGTCGAGGAACGTGAGCATCGCGGTCGCGACCTCGTCGAGGTGCGACTCGAGCAGGAAGTGCCCGCCCTCGACGAGCTCGATGCGCGCGTCCGGCAGGTCCTTCTCGAAGGCTCGCGCCCCGTCGGGGCCGAAGATCTCGTCGTTCGCCCCCCACACCGCGAGCAGCGGGACGGGGTGGGCGCGGAACGCCTTGTGCAGCACGGGGTAGAGCGGCCGGTTGCCCGGGTAGTCCGCGAACAGCGCGAGCTGGACCTCGGGCAGGCCGGGCCGGTTGACCTGGGCCGCGTCGCGGGACCACGTGTCGGGGTCGACGACGCTCGGGTCGGCGAGGCCGTGCGTGTACTGCCAGCGGATCGCCTCGGCGGTCACGCCCTCGCGGACGGTCGCCTCGTCCTCCGCGTTGCCGTCCGCGGACCAGCGCCACAGCGGCGCCCAGAACGTCTCCACGAACCCCTCCTCGTAGGCGTTGCCGTTCTGCGAGACCACCGCGGTGATGCGCTCGGGGGCCCGCAGGTACAGCCGCCACCCGACGGGCGCGCCGTAGTCGTGCACGTAGATCGCGAACCGCTCGACCCCGAGCCCGGCGAGGAACGCCTCGACGACGTCGGTGAGGTGGTCGAACGTGTACGCGAAGTCGTCGACGGACGGTGCGTCCGAGTGCCCGAAGCCGACGTAGTCCGGCGCGAGCACGTGGTACCGCTCCGCGAGCCGGGGGATGAGGTCGCGGAACATCGCCGACGAGGACGGGTAGCCGTGCAGCAGCACGGCGACGGGCGCGCCGGCGGGCCCGGCCTCGCGGTAGAAGACCGTCCGGCCGTCGATCGTGGCCGTGCGGTGGTGGGTCACGGGCGTGGTGCGGTGCGGGGTCAGAGACACGGGAGCTCCTCGGGTGGTGGGTCGTTCTAACGGGAACCAATGGACTGTGACGTTAGAAGGTCTAGCAGCCGCCTCTAACGGATGCAAGGCCCATCAACCGTGATAACGTCCGGGGCATGGCGGACGACGACCGCTCCTGGGTCCTGCCCGAGGAGCCCCTGCCCGTGCGGCTCATGAACACCCTCCGGGCCGAGCGCGGCACGCTGCACGACGACCTCGGGACCCCCGCGGACCTGGCCGCCTGGCTCGCCTCGGCCGGCTTCGGCACCGTCCGGGCCGGCGCCGGCGACCTGCGCGACGCCCGCGAGCTGCGCGACGCGCTGCGCACGCTCGCCGCGTTCGTGACCGGCGACACCCGCCCCGCCGCCCGCCCCCCGATGGACGACCTGGGCCGGGCCGTCGACGTCGTCAACGCCCACCGCGTCAGCACGCCGGCCGACCGCCTCGTCCTCGGGGACGGCGGGCTGCGCCGCGAGGAGCCCCGGCCCGCGCACGGCGTCGCGGACGGCCTCGCGCAGGTCAGCGCCGACGCCACGGACCTGCTCGCCGGGCCCGCGGCGTCGGCCCTGCGGGCGTGCGGGGGGCCGCGCTGCGTCCTGTACTTCGTCCGCGACCACCCCCGCCGCGAGTGGTGCTCCGCGGGGTGCGGCAACCGCGCACGCGCCGCCCGGCACTACCGCCGGCACCGCGACGCCGACGCCTGACCGGCCCCGCACCGCGCCGCGCTCCACCCGCGCGAACCCGTCATCACCGCCCCGCGAAAGCCGATGGGTCGGTCGGGACCAGGACGACGAGGGCAGACAGGTGGAACGGACGACGGACGGGCACGACGCGCGCCGCGGGGAGCCCGCGGCCGGCTCGCCGGTCCCTGCGCCCGCGCCGGGTCAGCCCGCCGGGCCCTCCCCGCACCGCGCCTCCGGGTCGCGCCGCAGCCGGGCCAACGCGTCGGCGTCGCGCGTCCTCGCGCGGATCCCCCTCCCCCTCGCCGTGCTCGGCACGCTCGTCGTCGCGCTCCCCGTCCTGCTCGCGCTCCACGCGCAGGGCTGGGTGCTCGGCTCCCCGTGGGTGCTCACGGGCCTCGTC
Organism: Cellulomonas cellasea; assembly: GCF_006538745.1. Classification (GTDB taxonomy): domain Bacteria; phylum Actinomycetota; class Actinomycetes; order Actinomycetales; family Cellulomonadaceae; genus Cellulomonas_A; species Cellulomonas_A cellasea. The sequence continues at coordinate 335,295 of NZ_BJLR01000009.1, forward strand.
CTGCTCCAGGTCGTCCTGCTGAGCGACCGCGTCGAGCGCCTCGTGCGCCGGACCGGACCCGGCGCGCGCCCGCTCCTGACCCTGGCCGTCGCGTTCACGCTGATCGCGGCGTTCGCGTGGACCGCGGGCTGGAGCGCGCTCGTGCCCGCGACGACGCTGCTCGTCGCGGTCGCGCACGTCCAGCGCTCCGGCAGCCGGGTGTGGCCGCACGCCGGGGCCGCCGTCACGCTCCTCACGCTCGCCGGCCAGGGCGCGACGCAGCTCGGCTGGGTCGCGAGCACGCTCCCGGTCTGGGCGAGCCACGTCGCGGCGGGCTGGCTCCTGCTCGTCGCGTGGCTCACCCTCGCCGACGTCGGGCTCTCGGTCGCCGCCGACGCGTCCGTGACCGACGCGCTCGCCCGCACCGAGGCCCGCCTGCGCGCGCTCATGGACTCCGCGACCGACGTGCTCACCGTCAGCGACGCGCACGGCGTGCTGACCTACGTGAGCCCCGCCGCCGAGCGCACGACCGGCCACCCCGCCGCGAGCCTCACCGGCACCTACCTGCTCGACCTCGTCCGCCCCGAGCACCGCGCCCAGGCCGCCCGCCAGCTCCGCGACGTCATGGCCGTCCCCGGTGCGCGCCGGACCGTCGACGTGCCGCTCACCCACGCCGACGGCGAGTCCCGCTGGTACGAGTGGAACGTCCACAACCTCCTCGCCGACCCGCTCGTGCAGGGGCTCGTCGTCGACCAGCGCGACGTGACCGACCGGCGCTACCAGGAGGAGCAGCTCTCGCACGCCGCGTCGCACGACGAGCTCACCGGGCTGCCCAACCGGCGCGAGCTCCTGCGCCTGCTCGGGCTCGGGCTGCGCGCCGTCGGGCCCGGGGCGGCGCTCGCGGTGCTCTTCGTCGACCTGGACCGGTTCAAGGCGGTCAACGACACGTACGGGCACGCCGCCGGCGACGAGGTCCTCATCGAGGTCGGCCGGCGGCTGCGCACGCACCTGCGGCACGGCGACGTGCTCGCGCGCCTCGGGGGCGACGAGTTCGGCGCCGTGCTCGTCGAGGTGCGCGACGACATCGAGATCACCGAGCTCGTCGCGCGGCTCGAGGAGACCGTCGCCCGGCCGATCCGCGTGACCGGCGGCGTCGTCAGCGTCGGCGTCAGCATCGGCGCGGCCGTGACGACCGACCCGGCGACCGAGCCCACGACGCTGTTCACGCGCGCGGACACCGCGATGTACCGGATCAAGCACGTGCACCGCGCGACGCGCGGCCCGGGCGAACCGGGGACCCCGATCGCGTCCTGACGGGCTTGGCTCAGAGCTCAGGCGCGGCGCCGGCGTTGACGGCGACCCGGTCGCGCCCGCCGGACTTGGCCCGGTAGAGCGCCTCGTCCGCCGCGGCGTACAGCGCCCGCAGCGTCGTCACGCCCTCCCGCGCGTACGCCACGCCGATGCTCACCGACAGCGGCAGCGGCCCCTCGGGCGTCGGCAGCGGGCGGGTGCGGACGAGCGCGACGACCTCCTCGGCGAGCTTCTCGGCGGTCCCGCCCGCGCGCTCGGTCACGAGCACCGCGAGCTCGTCGCCGCCGAGCCGGCTCAGCACCATCCCGGGGCGCTCGCGGCTGCGCAGGAGCGCCGCGACGTGGGCCAGCGCGTCGTCGCCGACGGGGTGCCCGCGGCTGTCGTTGATCGACTTGAACCGGTCGAGGTCGAGCACGAGCAGCGCCGTCCCCGCGCCCTCGCGGGCCAGCGCGGCGTGCCCGGCCTCGTCCAGCACGCGTCGGGTCGCGAGGCCGGTCAGGGGGTCGATCGCGGCGAGCAGGGTCAGCCGGGCGACGAGCGCGTCGCGCTGCTCGCCCGAGACCACGAGCAGCACGGTCATGACCCCGAGCGTCGCCCCGACGAACGCGACGTCCGTGACCGCGCGCTCGACGGGCAGGAGCGCGAGGGCGAGCACCGCGTCGGCGGCGACGGTCAGCACGGTGATGCCGACGGCGGCCCGCCGGCGGAGCTGCGACGCGGCGAACAGCACGGGGAACGCGAGGAAGACCTGCCCGGCGGCGCTCGCGTCGCGCGTCGCGAAGTCGAGCGCGGTGATGAGGGCGACCCCGCCGGCGGGCATCGTGACCCACAGCCAGGTCGGGGCGCGGTGACCGCGCCGGTACAGGAGCGCCGCGAGCGGGATGGCCGTGGCGGCGGCCGCGAGGACCGCGACGCGCTCCCAGCCCGACGCGATGCTCGGGTCGACCGCGGCGAACGTGAGGATGACGACGGCGCCGACGAGGATGAGCACCGCGGCGGACCGGGCAGCGGCGACCCGGTCGCGCGGCTCGCACCACCGGCTTGACGACACACCTGATCATCGGTCGTCCCCGGCCCGACCTGAGCACCGGACGCCCGCGTGACCCGTCCGGCTCGGCGATCACCCGGACGGGTGCCGCCCGCCGGACGCGCCCCCTCCGCCCTCGGTTCGTGCCCGGACGCGTCGAGGACCCCCTGGAGCTCGCCTGGCACTGGCCGTGCTCCGAGGCAGCCCTCGGCTGGCGGTGGACAGTCGACGCGGTACGTCTCGCATCTTTGCGCGTCCGAGACATCCTCGAGGAGCACCGCACCCCGGTCCGTGGTCACGACCGAAGCGGTCGTGAACGCACCTCGTCAGCACCGAAGCCCTGGCCACGTATCAGCACCGACCACCAGAATCTCGAGGCCCAGCGCGACGCGCTGACGGCGGCGGGGTGCGAGCGGATCTTCACCGACACGATGTCGGGGGCGAGTGAGTCCCGGCCCGGGCTCGCCGCGCTGCTGGACTACGCCCGGGCCGGCGACACGGTTATGGTCGTCGCCCTCGACCGGCTCGAACGCTCCCTGTCCGGTGTCATCCGCACGATCGAAACCCTGACGACCGCCGGGGTGCTGCTGCGGTCTCAGCGCGAGGGCATCGACTACGCGACCCCGACCGGCCGGATGCTCGCCGGGATCTTCGGGGCGCTAGCGGAGTACGAGCGCGAGCTGATGCACGAGCGAGCTGCCGCCGCCCGCGCTGCTGCGCGCCCGGGGCCGGCACACCGGTCGGCCTCCGCGCCTGTCCCCCGCCCCAACCCGGCAGGTCCGCTTGCTGCGCTTGAGCTGCGTGAGGTTGAGTGCGCGGGTTTCGAACGGCACGTGCCCGACCATCTTGAGCGGCTGGGGTGTCGACCCGGCCACCGCAGGGAAAGACGGCTGTGGCCGATGCTCCACGTCACCCGAAGCCATCCCATGCGTCCGCACGGCGGACGTTCGCGCGGCACGTCGCCCCGAGATGGCTCTTGCGATCGGCGCCGCCGGGCAGGCATCCGGCCAGTCTCCTACCGTCGAACGGTGATCACACCGTCGACCCCCGACTCGAGCGAGGACACCGGTCTCGACGCCGGGTTGCGCACCTCGCGCCCACCGTCTCGCTTCTCACCCGTCCGCCGCTGGGTTCTGGACTCCGTCACCGAGCTGCACGGCCTGCGCGAAGGCCTGCGCCAAGAGATCAACACGCGCGCCCGCGCGCGCGAGGACCGGCTCCTCGACGGCATCGCGCACAGCCTCGTGCTCGTCGCCTCCGAGCTCGCCACCAACGCCATCCGCCACGGACGCCCGCCCACGATCGTCGAGCTCCTCCAGCACGACACCCTCTTCCTGCTGACGGTGGCCGACCACGACCTGAGCAACCAGCCCCGCATCGCCGGGGACCGCCCACCAGGTGAAGGCGGCTTCGGCCTGCAGATCGCCCGGCGCCTGTCGGTCGACGTCGGGTGGTACCGCACCAACACCGTCAAGGTGGTCTGGGCCGAGATCGGCCCGTAGCCGGCCAAACGCATGAGACACGCACCCAAACGATCGTTTGAGTGCACCCATGGCGATCGCGCCACAGATCCACGGCTCCTCTAGGCGCCGCGACGCAGGCATGCGGCCATGATGGCCAAGTAGACCTAGGGCCCATCCGGCGAGAAGCCGGGGGCCGTCAGGTGGCCCGCAAGGAACCGCCCGGCGCGGTCGAGCGCGAGGTCTGCCTCGTCAAGTTGGCCGGCGAAGTGCTGGAACACGTGCGGCGCCCGAGCGACGACCTCGAGCGTCACGGTGACGTGGGCAGACGCCGCGCGGGCAGCGAGCCTGGTCGCGTCGTCGAGCAAGACCTCGTTCGTCCCCACTTGGATCAACAGTGGGGGCAGCCCGTCGAGGTCAGCCAGGACCGGGCTAGCGAGCGGGTCCACGGGGTCGTGGTCCCCGAGGTACTGCGCCGCGTACCCAGCGACGTCCGCCGCGTCGAAGATCGCGTCGTCCGCCTCCTTGGCCCGCAGGCTCTCTCCGGTGAGCGTCAGGTCGACCCAGGGCGACATGACGGCGACCGCCGCCGGCTGCGGTAGCCCCACGCCTCGCGCGGACAGGAGCAGTGCGAGGGCGAGCCCACCGCCGGCGGAGTCACCTGCGACGACGACCTCCCCCGCCTCGTGGCCCGCGGCGAGCAGCCCGGTGTAGGCGGCGAGGCCGTCCTCGACGGCGGCGGGGAACGGGTGCTCGGGCGCGAGGCGGTAGTCGAGCGAGTAGGCGACCGCGTTCGCGCGGCGGGCGAGGGCGGCCGCCAGCCCGGCGCCCGATCGCGCGGACCCGATGACGTAGCCGCCGCCGTGCAGGTAGAGCAGCGCGGCTCCGGCGGCTCGTGGGGGCGCCAGCCGCAGCGCCGGTACGCCGCCGAGCCGGACCTCGTCGACGGTGACGTCGTTCTCGATCGGGCGAGCCGCGAACTGCTCGAAGCCGGCGCGCTGCTGTGCGAGGGTCTGGCGCTCCCGCTGCCCGCCGCGCAGCGCGACGTCGATGGCGGTGAGCTGGGCCTGCGACATGGCGACCCCCTGGGTGACGTCACGATAGATTCCAGGGCAACTACCGCGACGCGCGATACATTCCCTGGAACACAGTTCCTGAGGTGAGGAGGTCGCATGGCAGCCGGCGCCGGAGCGGTGTTCATCGACCTCGTCCGCGTCGAGACGCTGCTGTACAACGCGGTGGACGCGCGGCTCAAGGCGACAGGTGGCCTGACACTGCCCCAGCTCGAAGTGCTGAGCATCATCCGCGACGTGCCGGGCTGCCGAGTGCTCGACGTCTCGCGCACGATCTCCATCACCGTCGGCGCGGCGAGCAAGGCCGTCGACCGTCTGCAGGAGCAGGGCTGGTGCCGACGCGTGACGGACCCCGACGACCGGCGCTCCGCCAAGCTGTCGCTGACCGCGAGCGGCTCGGCGGCTGTCGACCGCGCCACGCCCGTGTTCGAGGCCGCCGCCGAGGACGTCCTCGGGATGCTCGTGCCCGCGCACGACCTGGAGCACCTGGCGCAGACGCTGCAGACGGCACGAGCCACGCTCCAGCCCGCGGTGGACCGGACGGCCGGGCCTGCCCGTCAGCGCTCCGCGGACGGACCCGCCGCGCTCTGAGACCCAGGCAGAGCGGTCACCGTCACCGTGGGCGACCCCGCCGGGGAGCCCGAGCTCCTGCGCCCGCCGCGACAGGCGCGCGCCACCACGACGAACTAGCGCGGGGACACCGTCGTGCTCGAGCTCGACGTCGCCGTGCCCCCCGGGAAGTCCTTGTCGCTCAGCCCCGCGAGCCAGGGCCCGAGGCGGCGCCGTGACCGGGGAGCAGGTGCTCGCGCGCGACGTCGAGCACCGCCGCCGCGAGCGCGTCGTCCGCGACGCCGTGCCACGTGCCCGGCAGGCTGCGGTGCGTCCCGCGGGGCAGCGCGGCGGCGGCCCGAGCGGCCCAGCCGGTCAGGTCCGGCGAGCTGCCCGCGCTGTCGACCACGAGCGCCGGGACCCGCACGGCCCGGAGCGTGTCGAGCGTCGTCTCGTCGCCGAGCCGGCAGTCGTGCACGAGGGTCGGTGCGAGGCGCTCGAAGGTGGCCCGGACGTCGGGCGGGGTCTGCGCGAGCGCCTCGGGCGGCACGCCGATCCCCTCGTGGAACCGGTCGACGGCGTCGGCGTCCCGGCCCGCGGCGACGAGCGCGGCGAGCTCGGCCGTGAACTCGCGCGACCGGGCGCGCTCGTCGGGGTCGTCGTCCCCGAGCGGCGGCTCGACGAGCACCAGCGCGGCGACGTCGAGGCCATGCGCGGCGGCGTGCAGCGCGAGCAGCGCGCCCGACGAGAACCCGTGCAGCAGCGCCGGTCCCCCGACGGCGTCGAGCACCGCCGCGAGGTCCTCGACCTCACGCTCGACGGCGCCGGGCTCGGCGTGGGGACCGGTGCCGGTGCTCGCGCCGCGACCCCGGCGGTCGTACCGGACGACCGTCAGGTGCGGCGCGAGCAGCGGCGCGAGGCCGTCGAACGCGGAGAACGACCGGTCGTGCAGCGCGGGCTCGACGAGCACGACCGGCGGGCCGGCGCCGGTGCGGTCCCAGGCGATCACGGTCCCGTCGGCCGAGCGGGCCGTGCCCTCGACGCGGTCCGGCGCGGCGGCGGGGTCGGCTGACCCGGCGGCGCGGGCCGGGTCGACAGGGTGCGGTGCAGTGTCCATCCCCGTCAGACCGCCCGGCCGCGCCGGACTCATCGCCCGGCCGGCCCGGTCAGCGGAACCGGCGCCCCTCGTCGCGCCGGTACGCCGTCACGGCGAGCGCCGCGAACAGCACCGTCCACCCGACCAGCACGGGCAGCGCGAGCGCGTACGCGGAGTACCCGGTCGCGACGTCGATCACGAGGTCGCGCGCGGCCCGCGTCGGCAGCGCGCGGGACATCGCGTTCATCCACCCCGGGAAGACCTCGGGCGGCATGAACAGCCCGCCGGCGAACGCGAGCGGGAACAGGACCGCCTGGACCACCGCGATGGCCGCCTTGTTGCTCAGCGCGTACCCGATCGCGAGCCCGAGCAGCAGGAACGGCAGCGCGACGACGGGCACGAGCGCGAGCGAGACGAGCAGGCGCTGCGGCGTGATGGTGGCCTCGGTGAAGACGATCGCGATCCCGATCAGCGGCACCAGGGCGAGCAGGCACCACACGATCCCGTTGACGACGCGGCCCGCGAGCCGGGGCGCCGCACCGGCGGGCAGCGTGCGCAGGTACGGGTCGAACGGCATCGCGCGGTCCTCGGCGACGCCCGCGCCGAACGAGAACAGGCACGTCGAGATGATCGCGAACGTCGCGAGCTGCGCGGCCGCGGCCGTCGCGATGCCGGGGTCCTGCGAGACCTCGGGCTGCGGCACCACGAAGAAGAACATCGCGAGCGACGGGAACAGCAGGTTGCCGATGACCGCGATGGGCACCCGGACGGTCTCGAGGAACTGGAAGCGCGCGTGCAGGAGCGTGAGGTGCAGCGGGCTGCGCGGGGCGAGCGTCGTGGCGGTCATCGCGGGACTCCCTGGGGGACGGCGGTCGGGCCTTCGGCGGACGGCGCGGCGGCGCGGTCGGCCGCTCGGTCGGCGGCGCGCGCCGCGTCGCGGACGGGCTCCCCGCCGGTGAGCGCGAGGAAGGCCTCCTCGAGCGACGCCCCGCGGACCTCGAGGCCGCTGAACGGCACGTCGTCGCGCACCAGGGTGCGGACCACGGCGTCGGCGTCCGAGGCGAGCAGGGTCCAGCGGTCGCCGTCGCGCTCCGCGCTCACGACCCCGGGGATCCGGGTCAGCGCAGCGGCGGCGTGCTCGGGCACCGAGACCAGGACGCGGCGCACCGCCACGAGGTCGAGCACCGCGGCGAGCGAGTCGTCCGCGAGCACGCGGCCCTCGCCGATCACGACGACCCGCTGCGCGAGGGCCTCGATCTCCTCGAGGTAGTGGCTCGTGAGCAGGACCGTCGCGCCGTCCGCGTGGTACTGCCGCAGCGCGTCCCACAGCACGTGCCGCGCCTCGACGTCGAGGCCGGTGGTCGGCTCGTCGAGCAGGACGAGGCGCGGGCGGCCGACGAGCGCGAGCGCGACGGCGAGGCGGCGCTTCTGGCCGCCCGAGAGCCCGCCGGTCTGGCGTCCGGCGAGGTCGCCGATGCCGAACCGCTCGAGCACCTCGCCGCGCGGCATCGGGTCCGGGTAGTGCCCGGCCACGAGGTCGACGACCTCGCCGACCTTGAGCGTCGGCGGCAGCCCGGTCTCCTGCGGCGTCGTGCCGAGGCCGAGCCGGGCGACCGCGTCGCGGGGGCTGCGGCCGAACAGCCGGATCTCCCCGGAGTCGGGCTTCCGGATCCCGCTGACGAGGCTGAGCAGCGTCGTCTTGCCCGCGCCGTTCGGCCCGAGCAGCCCGACGAGCTCGCCCTCCGGGACGTCGAGCGACACGTCGTCGAGCGCGGTGACGGCGCCGAACCGGCGCGTGACCCCCTCGACCTGCACCACGTGGTTCGTCACTGCGCTTCTCATGACTGCGCTCCCTTGAGGAGGTCGGTGAGCCGGCGCGAGTAGCGCTCGAACGCGAGGCGCCCGCTGCTCGTCAGCTCGAGGTAGGTGGCCGGGGTCCGGCCCTCGTGGGTCTTCGTGACCAGGACGTACTCGGCCTCCTCGAGCTTGCGCACGTGGGTCGAGAGGTTCCCGGCGGTCATGTCCAGCAGACGCTGGAGCTTGGGGAACGAGACGCGGTCGCCGTGCGGCATCGCGGCCAGGGTCGCGACGACGCGCAGGCGGGACTGCGCGTGGATGACGGGGTCGAGGTCGTCGTCGGTCACCAGCCGCCCTTCCGCCGGGACACGTGCGCGAGGGTCGCCGCGGCGAGCATCCCCCCGCCGCCCGCGAGCGCCATCAGCAGGTAGGAGCCGGGGACCCCGAGCAGCGTCGTGGCACCGGCGACGAGGGCGATCCAGGCGCCGAGCCCGAACATCCGCCAGTCCTCCCACATGGCCGCGCCGGCGGCGTAGAGGACGCCGACGACGAGCGCCGAGAGGGCGTTCCAGCCGAGCGCGAGCACCTCCCAGCCCGCCCCGGCCCGCGTCAGCCCGATCATCGTGAGCACGACCGCGCTGAAGCCGATGGTCCACGTCCAGCCGTACATCGACCCGGTGCGCTCGCTCGCCCCCCGGACCCCCGCGGTGCGCCGGGCGATGTGCGCGATCGTCACCGCGAGCGCCGCGCTGAGGAGGACGCCGAAGACCGTGAACGCAGCCCCGCCGGGGTGCCCGTACGGCTCGGCGCGGGCGGAGGACCACAGCACGAGGTAGCCGACGAGCCACGCGACACCCCACGCGCCGAAGAGCACGCGCGGGTCGGGCGCGACCTGGTCGCGGACGCGCGCCCGCTGCGCCTGGATGATCGCGAGGCTCTCCGCGAGGTCGAGCGGCTCGTCGGACGCGTCGTCGGGTGCCATAGGTGCGACCCTTCCCGTGCAGAGGACTTTGCACTGCAAACTACTCTGCACTGACCGCGGGCACAAGGGGTCCGGGCGACGGGACGGGGCACGACGAGGCCCCGCAGCGCTCGGGGGGACGAGCGGCGACGGGGCCGTGGTGGTGGGGCGTCAGGCGGTCTGCTCCGCGTGCTCGCCCTCGCCGATCTCCTCGACGAGCTTCGCGTTGAACGCCGGCAGGTCGTCGGGCACACGGCTGCTGACGAGCCCGGAGTCGACGACGACCTCCTCGTCGACCCACGTCGCGCCCGCGTTCGTCAGGTCGGTGCGCAGGCTCGGGTACGACGTCAGGGTCCGGCCGTGGAGCACGTCGGCGTCCGTGAGGATCCAGCCACCGTGGCAGATCACGCCGACGGGCTTGTGCTGCGCGAACACGTCGCGCACGAACGCGACCGCCTGCTCGTCGAGGCGGATCGTGTCGCCGTTCGCGACGCCGCCGGGCAGCACGAGCGCGTCGAAGTCCGCGGCGCTCGCGTCGGCCGTCGTCCGGTCGACCTGCGCCTCGTGGCCGTTCTTGCCCGTGATCGTGCCGCTCCCGGACGACACGAGCACCGCGGTCGCGCCGTGCTCGGTGACCGCCTGCCACGGGCTCGTCAGCTCGCTGTCCTCGAAGCCGTCCGTGGCCAGGAACGCGACCGTCTTGCCGGTGAGGTGGGACATGCGTGCGGCTCCTCTCGAAGGGGTGTGCGGTCCTTCGACGGTAGGCGCGCGTGCGCGACGGCACCCGGAGCGGCACCCCGGGCGACCACCTACCCTCGGAGCATGACGACGGCACCGGGCACCGCGCCCGCGCCGTCGTTCCCCGCGCTCCGCCGCCGGCTGACCACCGAGGTGTGGATCGTGCTCGGCCTCTCGCTCGGCCGCTCCGGCGTCTACGCGCTCGTGAACATCGCCGCGCGGCTCACCGAGGGCACGCCGCTCGCCGAGCAGTCCGCGACGCTCAACGCGAGCCGCTCGCCGCGCCCGTATCTCGACCTGACCTACCAGCTGCTGAGCATCGGCTTCGCGCTCGTCCCCGTCGCGCTCGCGCTGTACCTGCTGTCCTCGCACGGCCGCAGCGCGGTCCGGCGCATCGGCCTCGACGGCACGCGGCCCGCACGCGACCTCGGCGTCGGCGTCGGGCTCGCGGCGCTCATCGGCATCCCCGGCCTCGCGCTCTACGCCGCCGGGCGGGCGCTCGGCGTGACGGTCGAGGTGCAGGCGTCGGCGCTGAACGCCGCGTGGTGGACCGTCCCCGTGCTCGTCCTCGCCGCGCTGCAGAACGCGCTGCTCGAGGAGGTGGTCGCGGTCGGGTACCTGACCGAGCGGCTGCGCGAGCTGCGCTGGCGGACCCCCGCGATCATCGCCGCGAGCGCCCTGCTGCGCGGCTCGTACCACCTGTACCAGGGCTTCGGGCCGTTCGTCGGGAACGTCGTCATGGGCGTCGTGTTCGCCGAGTACTACCGGCGGCGACGGCGGGTCATGCCGCTCGTCGTCGCGCACACCGTGCTCGACGTCGTCGCGTTCGTCGGGTACGCGCTCGTGCCCGCGGAGTGGCGGGACGCGCTCGGGCTGAGCTGACGGCCCGACCCCTCAGCCCTGGCGGCGCACCATCTCGCCGATCCAGATCGGCGCGTACGGCGAGGTGCACCCGGGCGGCGTCGGGTAGTCCTTGAGGACCTCGAGCCGCTCGCCGATGTCGAGCGCGCGGACCCGCAGCGCCGGGTGGTGGATGCCGATCGTCGCGAGGCACTCGTTCATGGCCCACTGCAGCCCCGCGGGCGCGTCCTTCATGTGCGCCTCGACGAGGTCGAGCAGCCCCGGCAGGTCCAGGCCGTCGGGGGCCTTCGCGACGCGGTCGCTGGTCAGGGCCCACCCGGAGCCGGCGACGGCCGGGTCGGGGTCGTCGAACCACGCCGTGCGCAGCCCCTCGACGTGCGGGCTCCTCTTGACCACGTAGCCGACGAGCCAGTCGCGCACCTTGGGGACGCGCGCGTCGCGCAGCATCGCGTCGAGCTCGGCCGCCTCGAAGTCCTTCGGGCGGCAGACCAGGATCGCGACGAGCCGGCCCGCCGTGTCGCCGGTCGCCCAGAGCTCCCGCGCCAGCCCCTGCTGGGTCCTGAGCCGCTTCGCCACCGCGCGCAGCTGCGTGAGGTTGATGCCGTGGTCGTCGCCGTGGCGCTCGTTGACGGCGCGGATGCGCGGGTCCTCGAGCGCCGCGAGCTCGGCGAGCACCTCGCCGGCGCTGACCTCGGGTGGTGCGGGACGCGTCGCCACGGCGACCTCCTCGTGCTGGGGTCAGCCCAGCATGCCCGGCGGGACGCCCGCGCGTCGCCCGTCGGCTTCCCTGCGCGTCGCCCGTCGGCGCCCTGCGCGTCGCACCTCGGCGCGTCCGCGCGACCGCGCGTCGGCCGTCGGCGCGCCGAGGACGCCCGGCGGCCCCCGTCAGCCCAGGCGGCGACGCAGTCGCGCGGCACCCACGAGGGCGCCGCCCACCACGACCAGCCCGAGACCCACGAGCCCGGGGGTCACGTCGGACCCCGTCCGGGCCAGCGCCGTCGCCCGCCCCTCACGAGAGGTCCGTGCGCGCGTCCCGGGGTCTGTCCGCGCCGACGACGGCGCGCCCGGTCGCGCCGTGGGCGCCGCGGGGTCGGCCGGGGTCACGGGGGCGGCGGGCAGCCCGGGCTCGGCCGGGAGCACCGGGGGCGCCGGCTCCTGGGGCGCGGGCACCCCGGGCGGGGGCGCCGGGGCCGCGGGCGGGACGACCACGACGACCGAGGTCCGCGCCTCGCCGGGCACGTAGGACCACAGGTCGAGCCCCTTGGCGTCACCGAAGCTGCCGGTGCACTGCGTGTTCGTGTTCGCACCCGCGCCCGCGCCGAACGCCCGCTGGCCGGAGGTCGTGTCGAAGCCGAGGTCGGGGTCGGCGGACGCGACGGAGGGGCGCGTGCCCACGCCCGCGCACAGCAGCTCGCCGGGGGTCCCGACCGCCACGCCGGCGCTCGTCACGTAGCCGCGGTCGTCGTAGAACCCCCGGGTGCAGTTCGTGCCCGTGCTGACCTCGCCCGTGAACGGGCACACGCCGTCCGGCGGGTTCTCGAGCGTGATGCTGGGACCGCCGCGCAGCGAGCTCTCCACGTCGAGGATCGGCGCGTGGTACTCCCCGCCGCGCAGCGTCGCGCGCACCGGGTACTGGCCGGCCGGGAACGGGACGCCCACGTTGTCGAGACCGTCCCACGGGATGTCGTGGGTCCCCGGCCCGACGAGCCCGCGCAGCACCCGGTTGCCGGGCGCTCCGGCGTCGAACGAGGCGCCGTCGCGCGAGAGCACGATCTCGTAGGTCCCGCGGGTGCCCGTGCTGAACCGCAGGCCACCGCCCTGCCCCTCGAACGCGACGTCGCCGCCCGCGGAACCGGCGAACCCGAGCGGCCCCATCACGGGCTCGGCGCCCTGCGCGGGGATGCCGAGGGCGTCGAGCGTCTCGGGGGCCAGCGGCTCGACCGACACGGGGTACTCGGCGCGCGCCAGGCGGACGCCGCCGAGCGGGTCGGTCAGCGTCTGCTGGTTGCTGCCCGAGCCGAGGACGTCCCGGTGCAGCGGGGTCACGCCGTCGGCGTCGTAGAAGCCCACGGGGTTGCCGTAGAAGACGAAGCCGAAGGGGTCGAACGACCGGGTCGCAACCCGGTAGCGGAAGCCGTCGGTCGTCGTGATGTAGGTCGAGAAGTCCGTGGGGCGGTCGCTGCCGCCCGTGAAGCCCGCGTAGACGTAGGTGAACGCGCGCCCGGGCAGGTCGGCGGTCGAGCCGGGCGCGGCCGGTCGCACGGTGAGGTCCCACGCGGCGACGGTCGTCGAGCTCTCGGCCTGCGCGACGACGCCCGTCCCGACCTGGGCCCGCGTCGGGACGCCGCCGGAGAGCGCGCCACCGGGGCCGATCGAGCCGTAGAAGGCGACGCGGCGCAGCCCGGTCGTGGTCACGGTGTGGACGCACGGCACGTAGCCATCGGGGTTGCCGGTGCCGTCGACCGACCGCGCACCGGCCAGCTCCTGGGCCCGCGTGGAGATCAGCCCGAGCGCGGCGTCCCCGCTCGCCTCGCGCTGGGCCCGGCAGCTCGACGCGGGAGCGGGCAGCGTCGCCGCCTCGGTGTCGGTCACGGCGCCGGGCTCCCACACGGCGACGTCCGCGAGCCCGGGGACGACGCCGAGCGCCGACGAGCCCAGGAGGAGCTGCTCGCCCTGGCGCGCGAACACCGTGAACAGCGTCCGGCGGACGATGTGCGTGCCGTCCGGGGGTCCGTAGGTCGCGACGTTCCACTCGATCGGCGCGCGGCACCCGGCACCGGTCCCCGTCCCGCACACGGCGTCGTCCGGGAACAGGTCACCGCTGCCGACGCCCGCCGCGGGCGACGCGGCGATGCCGGTGGCGAGGGGCAGCGCGAGGGCCGCCAGCGTGAGCAGGAGCCGCCGCCGGCGGGTCGGACGAGGCGCACGGACGGCCTCGTCGTGGGTCCGCGGGGCCTCGGTGGGGGCCGGCGTCGTCGCCGGTCGAAGACGTGCCATGCCTCACCCTCACCCGCGCGCACCAATCCCGTCCAACCGGTCGGTTGTCCGGGTCAGCGGCCTGCGGGCCGCCTCCATGACCTCCGAGGTCATCGACGGCGCCCAGCCCCCGGGTGGAACGTGGGGGCCATGAGCACACAAGGAGCCGTACCGGCCGGACACCCCTCGTGGCCCGACGGCCGGGGATCGCTGGCGTCGGCGCCGGGTGGCCGGCCGTGAGCGCGTACGCCGTGGCGCACCTGACCGCCCCGCCCTCCCACCTGCCCGACGAGGTGCTCGAGTACATGGAGCGCATCCAGGCCACGCTCGACCCGCACGGCGGACGCTTCGTGGTGCACGGCGGCACCGTGGAGGTCCAGGAGGGCGCCTGGCCGGGGACCGTGGTCGTCATCGAGTTCCCGGACCTGCCGGCGGCGCGCGCCTGGTACGGGTCCGAGGCGTACACCGCGCTCAAGCCGCTGCGGACCCGCAACGTGCCCGGCCACGCGATCCTGGTCGACGGCGTGAGCGCCGACTACGACCCCGCGGAGACGGCCGCCGCGCTCCGCCGCGAGGGGCACGGCGGCCCCGGCGTCCGACTCACCCCCTGACCAGGGCGGACCGCGCCCCGGGAGCCGTCGCTCTGCGGCCGGCGCGGCGGGCCGGCGCGGCTCGTCGGCCTGAGGCGGGATCCGGCGCGGCACGTACAACCGTCGCGGGCTCCCGGGCCGGCGCCGCACGTCAGCCCGAGGCAGGCTCCGGCGCGGCTCCGGTCAGCTCCCGGACCGCCGACGCCGTGCGCGCGTCGGCGGGGAGGAAGGCCTCGATGCTGAGCTCGGCAGCCGTCAGGTCCAGCGCGCTGCCGAAGGTCGTCACGGTGCTCAGGAAGGCCAGCTCGGTGTCGCCGTGGCGCAGGCGCAGGGGGACGGCGATCCCGGTCGGCGGCGACGCGTCCCGGCCGCCGGGCAGCGCGGACAGCTCCTCGTGCAGGCGCTCGAGCTCCGGGTCGCCGGTCTGCCGGACGTCGTGCGCCAGGCGGTGGAGGAGGTGCGATCGCCACTGCGGCAGGTTCACGACCCGGGGGGCCATGCCGTCCGGGTGCAGGCTCAGGCGCAGCACGTTGAGCGGGGGCCCGAGCAGGTGCTCCGCCGCCCCGGCGGTGAGGACGTCCGCGCTCCGGTTGGCGGCGACGAGGTTCCACCGGCGGTCGATGACGGCGGCAGGGTAGGGCTCGAACCCCCGCAGCACGAGGTCGACCGCCTCGCGCACCGGCGCCATCCCGGCGTCGTCCAGCGCGAGCGCGCTGTAGGCCGGCGCGAGGCCCGCCGCGAGCAGCAGCGCGTTCCGCTCGCGCAGCGGGACGTCGAGGTGGTCCGCGAGACGCAGGATCATCGTCCGGCTGGGGCGGGCCCGCCCGGTCTCGACGAAGCTCAGGTGCCGGGTGGACACCTCGGCCTCGATCGACAGCTCGAGCTGGCTGAGCCGCCGGCGCCGGCGCCAGTCGCGCAGCAGGACTCCGACCGGGGGGCGCGCAGCGTTGTCGCTCACCGGCGTCACGCTACGGCGCACCGCGCGGGGCGTGCCGCTCAGTCGGTGCGCGAGAACCGCGAGCCGCCGTACTTCTTGTGCACGGCCTGCTTGCTCACGCCGAGCATCGTCGCGATCGACGCCCACGGCACCCCCGCGACGCGCGCGCGCCGCACGACGACGGCCTCGCGCCGGTCCGTCTCGCGGCGCAGCTGCGCGAGCGCGGCGAGCGCCGACAGCGGGTCGTCCCCGTCCGCCTGCCGCACGAGCATGCTCATGTCGACCTCCTCCACGTCGCACCTCCGGTCAGTTCGTCAACCTGGGTTGACGCCTCCGACGCTAGGCGACCGCGCGCGCCGCGTCAACCCAGGTTGACGCGCCGGCGCGCGCAGAGCCGGCCGGGCGATCCGGGGGGGGCGGGCCACGACGGCATCGTTGACAGCACCCTGTCATCGGCGTAGCGTTGACAGGGTGCTGTCAACCGAGGAGGACGACATGGGAACCGTGGTGCTGTACGGGCTCGACACGATGGCCGACTGGGAGTACGCGTACCTGACCGCCGGCCTGACGATCGCCGCCGAGCAGGGCGACCACCGCTACCGCTTCGTCACCGCCGGCCCCACCGGGACGACCCAGGTCACGACGACCGGCCGGCTGCGCGTGCTGCTCGACACCCAGCTCGACCAGGTCCCGCTCGAGGACATCGCCGCGCTCGTCCTGCCGGGCGGCGAGTCCTGGGGCGAGGGCCACGAGCAGGTGCTCGACCTCGCCCGGCGGTGCGTCGACGCCGGCGTCCCCGTCGCGGCGATCTGCGGCGCGACGCTCGCGCTCGCCCGCACCGGCCTGCTCGACGACCGCGAGCACACGAGCAACGCCGCGGACTTCCTCGCGACGGCCCCGGGCTACGCCGGGCACGCGCTGTACCGGGAGGGCCGCACCGTCGTCGACCGCGGGGTCATCACCGCGCCCGCGACGGCACCCGTCGACTTCGCCCGAGCGGTCTTCGAGGCCCTCGAGCTCTTCCCGCCGGAGATCACCGAGGCCTGGTACGGGCTCTACACGACCGGCGAGCGCCGCTTCTACGACCAGCTCACCGGCGCCGGCGCGTGACCGGACCCACCCCGGCGGGCGCGCGGGCGCCCCGACGCACGCCCGCGGCCGACCGGGCGGCGGCGCGTGCGACGGGCGCGACGGGTGCAGCGACGGGCGCGACGGCGGACCGCGCGGCGGGCCGCTCCCCCGCGGGCGACGCCCTGACCGCCCTCGTCCTCCCCGTGTTCGAGCTCAACGGCGAGCTGCTCGCCGCCGCGCGGGACATCGCCGAGCCCGCCGGGCTGACCCCCGCGTGGTGGCAGGTGCTCGGCGCGACGCTCGACGAGCCGCTCACCGTCTCGGACGTCGCGCGCCGCGTCGGGCTCGGCCTCGCCCGGCAGAGCGTGCAGCGCACCGCGGACCTGCTCGTCGACAAGGGCTGGGCGCGCTACCTCGACAACCCCCGGCACGCCCGCGCCCGGCTGCTCGAGCCCACGCCGCGGGGCCGCGAGACGCTGCTGCGGCTGCGCGACGCCCAGCACGCGTGGGCCGACGCGGTCGGTGCGGCGGTCGGGGCCGACGAGCTGCGCGCGTTCCGGGCGACCGCCGAGCGTATCGCGGCGGCGTCGCGCGCGTACCGGGAGCACCCGACCGGCTGACCCGGCCCGCGCCCGTCACGTTCTCCCCTCCTGCGTCGTCACCCGAGTGACCGACGACCCGAGGAGTCACCATGGCCCGCATCGCCCCACCCGCACGCCCGCGCCTCGCCGACCGGGTCGCCGCCGCCGCGACCCGGCGGATGTTCGGCATGCCCCTCGACCCGGGCGCCGTGACCGCGCACAGCCGCGGGGTGTTCTGGTCCCAGCTCGTGGGCGAGGTCGTGCTGCTGCGCGCCCGCCGGCACCTGCCCGAGCGCCTGCGCAGCCTCGTCGAGCACCGCGTCGCGGTCGTCATCGGCTGCCCGTGGTGCATCGACTTCGGCGCGATGCTCGCGCTGCGCGTCGGCGTGAGCGCCGAGGAGCTCGTGGCCGTGCGCGACTACGCCGGCTCCGCGTCGTTCACCGACCTCGAGAAGCGGGCGATGGCGTTCGCCGACGCGGCCACGGCGACCCCGATGGGGGTGACCGACGCGATGGTGGCCACCCTGCGCGCCGAGCTGGGCGACGCCGGGACGGTCGAGCTGGCCCACCTGGTCGCGCTCGAGAACCAGCGCTCGCGGCTCAACCACGCGCTCGGCATCACGAGCCAGGGCTTCGCCGACGGGGACGTGTGCGCGCTCCCGCCGCTCGACACCGCCCGCCCGACCGGGGCGCCGCTCACCGCACCGGGACGCGCACCCGCGTGAGCTTGTCGGGATTGCGGACCATGTCGACCCCGTGCACCAGGCCGTCGGGCCCGACGCGCGGGAGGACGACCGTGATCCCCGACGCGACGTGCGCGTCGGTGCTCTCGCCGATCTCGACGAGAGCACCGAGCTCGCCGTTGACGAGCACCGGCACGACGTCGACCCGCGCCGTCCCCGCCCTCGTCCGGAGCCCGAGCAGGAAGCGCGCGACGTGGTCGGGGCCGACGACGGGACGCAGCGCCGCGCTGACCCGACCACCGCCGTCGGACCGCAGCACGACGTCGGGCGCGAGCGTGCGCACCAGGCCGTCGAGGTCGCCGCCGAACGCCGCGCGCGTGAACGCCTCGACGACCTCGCGCTGGCGGGGCAGCGGGACCGCGGGCGGCGGACGGTGCTCCCGCACGGCCCGCCGGGCGCGCGACGCGAGCTGCCGCGCCGCCGCCACGCTGGTGCCGAGCGACTCCGCGACGTCGGCGAACGGCACGGCGAACACGTCGTGCAGCACGAAGGCCACGCGCTGCTCGGGCGAGAGCTCCTCGAGGACCACGAGCAGCGCGAGCCGGACCGACTCGTCGAGCAGGGCGAGCTGCTCGGGCCCGGGCGGGGCGTCGAGCGGCTGCACCCACGGCTCGGGCAGCCACGGGCCGACGTACGTCTCGCGCCGGACCCGGGCCGAGCGGAGGCGGTCGAGGCACAGCCGCGTCGTGACCGTCGTGAGCCAGGCGGCCGGCTCCTCGATCGCGGGCCGGTCCGCACCCGCGAACCGCAGCCACGCGTCCTGCACCACGTCCTCGGCGTCGGCCCGGCTGCCGAGCACCCGGTAGGCCAGCCCGACGATCCGCGCCCGGTGCTCCTCGAACTCGCGCGCGAGCGCGTCCTGCTCGGTCATGGGGCGCATCCTGCCGCACCCACCCTGAGTCGACCCTGAGAGCCGCGCGCCCCGGGTACGACCCAGGACCGACCCAGGTCGCACGAGCATCCGCCCCGAGGATCGACTTGGCCCGGCGCACCGGACATCGCCGGGGCGAGGAGGGCCTCGCTGCCTACACTCGCCGGTATGCCCGAGCTGCCGACGACCGCGCGCCTCGGTCTCGGCCCGTCCCCCGACGACGACGCCGACCGGCTCGCGGGCGTCGAGATCGTCGACACCCCCGCGGTCCGCGTGCACCACCCGAGCGACCTGCTCGGCGTGGTCGTCGGGACGCTCGGGATCGCGCTCGTGCTCGTCGCCGCGACCTACGCGCAGAACACCACGACCGGGGTCGCCGAGGACGTGCAGGGCTTTCGGTCGCTCCTCGGGCAGATCCTCATCTTCCCCGTGACCCTGCTCGAGATCGTCGTGGTCGTCCTCGCGCCCGTCGCGGTCCTGACCGAGCTCGCGATCCGGCGGCTCGGGCGCCAGCTCCTCGAGGCGCTCGCGGCGGCGCTCGGCGGGCTCCTGCTGTGCATGGTGCTCGGGTGGGCGGTGCACGCGTTCGGGCCCGCGGAGCTCGTGACCGGCATGTCCGTGCGGCTGCGCAGCGGCGCGTGGGTGCTGACCATCCCCCCGTACGTCTCCCTCATCGCCGGGCTGCTCACGACGTCGGGGCCGCGCACCCGGCGGCGCACGGTCGCGTGGTCGTGGAACCTCCTGTGGGTCTGGGTCGGCGTCGTGCTCATCACCGGCGCCGTGTCGCTGCCCGGCCTGGCCGTCGCGCTCCTCGTCGGGCGTGTCGCGGGGCTCGGCGTGCGCTACCTGTCGGGCGTGCGCTCCGAGCGCGCGTACGGGGTGAGCCTCGTCGACGGCGTGCGGCGCGCGGGCTTCGAGCCGGTCCGCATCACCCGCGTGCCCGACGCGCACGACGAGGGCGCGGACGCCACCGCCGGCACCGCCGCCGGTGCACCCCCGACGACGACCCGCGCGATCGCCCGCTACTCCGACCACCGCGTCTACGACCTGACCACCGCCGACGGCCAGGACCTCGACGTCGTCGTGCTCGACGGCGACCGGCAGGTCGTCGGCATGCTGTCGCGGCTGTGGCGCTCGCTCCGGCTGCGCGGGCTCGACGGGCGCTCCGTGGTGTCGCTGCGCCAGGCCGCCGAGCGTGCCGCGCTCCTCGCGTACGCCGCGCGCGCGGCCGGCGTCCGGACCCCCCGCCTGCTCAGCATCTCCGAGGCCGACGACTCGATGCTGCTCGTCCAGGAGGCGCCCGGCACCGCCCGCCCGCTCGCGGACCTCGACGCCGAGGACATCACCGACGACATGCTCGAGGAGGTCTGGGCGCAGCTGCGGCTCGCGCACGGCGCCGGGATCGCGCACCGCGCTCTGACCAGCGACGTCGTGCTCGTCGACGTCGTCGTCGGGCGGCCCGTCGCCTGGCTCGTCGGGTGGGAGCAGGGCGACGTCGCGTCCTCCGAGCTCGCCCGGCGCATGGACGTCACCCAGCTCGTGGCGCTGCTCGCGCTGCGGGTCGGCGCGACGCGCGCCCTGGAGTCGGCGTCGCGCGTGCTGCCCGACGAGGACATCGCCGCCGTCGGCCCGCTGCTGCAGACCATCGCCCTCCCCCAGCGCACGCGCGACGAGATGCGCGCGCACAAGGAGGTCCTCGCCGAGCTGCGGTCCGCGCTCGTCCAGCGGCTCCCCGAGGCGGACGTGCACCCCGAGCAGCTCGTGCGCTTCGGGGCCCGGACGCTGCTGACGATCTTCCTCACGACCGTCGCGGTCGTCGTCGTCCTCACGAGCATCAACGTCGACGAGATCACCGAGGCGGTCAGCGAGAGCGACTGGCGCTGGAGCCTCGTCGCGTTCGGCCTCGGCCTGCTGACCCTGTTCGGCGCGGGGCTCGCGTTCGTCGCGTTCTCGCCCGTGCGGCTGCCGGTGTGGCGCGCGACCCTCGTGCAGACCGCAGCCACCTTCGTCGCGCTCGCGGCCCCCGCCGGGATCGGCCCCGCCGCGCTCAACCTGCGGATGCTCACGCGGCGCGGGGTGTCGACGTCGCTCGCCGCGGCGACCGTCGCGCTCGTGCAGGTCTCGCAGTTCGTCGTCACGATCCTGCTGCTGCTGGGGCTGTCCGTCGCGTCCGGGACCCAGCAGGCGTCGCCGCTGCCCGCGTCGCCGCAGATGTTCCTCGCGATCGGCATCCTGGCGCTGCTCGTCGCCTCGACGCTGCTCGTGCCGGCCGTGCGCGCGTGGGTCGCCTCGAAGACGCTCCCGATGCTGCGCCAGACCTGGCCGCGGCTCATCGAGGTCGTCGGGCAGCCCCGGCGGCTCGTGCTCGCGTTCGGCGGCAACGTGCTCATGACGATGGGCTACGTCCTCGCGTTCGACGCGGCCCTGCGGGCGTTCGGGGAGGACGTCTCGCTCGTGCAGGTCGCGCTGCTCTACCTCGCCGGGAACACCGCGGGCTCGCTCGTGCCGACCCCGGGCGGCCTCGGCACCGTCGAGCTCGCGCTGACCACGGGCCTGACCTCCGTCGGGATCAACGCCGGTGTCGCGGTCTCCGTGGCGTTCCTGTTCCGCGCGCTGACGTTCTGGCTGCGGATCCCCATCGGCTGGGCGGCCATGCGGTTCCTGCAGCGCAAGGGCGAGCTCTAGCCCGTGGCGTCGACCGCGCCGGCGCCGCCCGGCGGGCCCTCCGCGGGGCGTGCCGTGCGGACGTCGCTCGACGAGGACCACGCCCTCGGCGTCCGGCCGGCTCCGCGCGGGGCGCGCCGTGCGGACGTCAGGCGACGAGGACCTCGCCGTCGACGACCCGGACCGGCAGCTGCCCGAGCGGCTCCTCGGCGGGGCCCGTGGTGACCGAGCCGTCCTCGGTCGAGAACACCGAGGCGTGGCACGGGCAGACGAGCACGTCCCGGTCGGGGACGACGGTGCAGCCCTGGTGCGTGCACACCGCGACGTACGCGACGACGGTGCCCGCGGTCGGCTGCACGAGGACGAGCGGGACGTCGTCGGGCCCGTCGACCGACAGCGCGCCGCCCACGGGGACGTCCTCGAGCCGCGCGAGGACCGCTCCGGACCCACCGCCGTCCGCAGACGCGCCGCCGCCCGCCGCGGGCTCGTCGTCGCCGTCCGCCGGGGCCGCGCACGCGGCGAGCACGAGCGCCGCCGCCCCGAGCGAGACCGCACCGGCTCCGCGCAGGACGCTGCGCCGCGTCGGGCCGGCGCACGCGTGGTCGGCGCCGCAGGGCCGCGCACCGTGCGCCGCGGCGGGGGCGGCGAGCACCGGGGCGTGGGCCGGGTTGGTGACCGTGGGGACGGTGGGCGTCGGGTCGGTCGTCGGCGTCATGGTCGGCTCCTTCGCGCGGCGGGCTGGCGGCTGACCCACCACGCACGCGGCGGAATCCGGTTCAGGATGCCGCATCGCCGCCCCACGGCCGTCCGCTTCCCGTGCACGCCGCCCCACCGGGGACGCAGACGACCCAGGGCAGCACGCGGGTGCGTGCTGCCCTGGGTCGGGAGAGGAGCGGGGTGCGCTCAGGCGGCGTACTCGCGCTGCGTCGGCACGAGGTCGTGACGCGCGGCGGGCGACGACGAGCCCGACGAGCGAGCCCACGACGACGGCCTTGGGACCGATGCGGTCGTCGAGCCACCCGGCCGCGACGGTGGCGAGCCCGGCGACGACGTTCGCGGCGATCGCGAACTGGATGACCTGGCCGGCGGTGAACCCGAACGTCGTCGAGGCGATGATCGCGCCGAACACGAACACGCCCGAGAGCCCGTCGCGGTACACCGCGCTCGCGACCAGGAAGCCGACCGTGGGGCGGCTCGTGCGCCAGAGGCGGACGACGTCGGCGGCGAGCGCCCGGTAGGCGGCCACGACGCCGCGGCGCTCCGGGCGGCCCGCGACGGGGAGCTCGGGGACGGCGAAGAAGACCGGCAGGGCGAACACCGCGAACCAGATCGCGGAGAACAGCACCGCGACCCGGATGTCGAGGCCGCCCTCGTCGGTGACCCCGAACCAGCCGACCTCGGGGTCGATGAACCCGACGAACAGCAGGAGCAGCAGCACGATCCCGCCGACGTACCCGGCGCCCCAGCCGATGCCGCTGACCTTGCCGACGGTCCCGGGCGTCGAGACCTGCGCGAGCATCGCGTTGTAGTTGACGCCCGCGAGCTCGAAGAACACGTGCCCGACGGCGAGCAGGAAGATCCCGAGCAGCAGGTTCTGCTCGAGCGAGCCGGGGTCCGGCGTGACGAAGAACATCGAGATGCTGATGAGCACCGTGATCGCGGTGTGCACGCCGAGCCAGCGCTTGCGCCGCCCCGTGCGGTCGGCGCTCGAGCCGGTCACGGGCGCGAGCAGCGCGATGAGCACGCCCGCGCCGGCCAGCCCCCACCCGAGCCACGCGGAGTGGTCCGCGAGCGCCGCGTCGAGCAGCGCGTTCGCCGGTCCGTCCCCGCCGGGCTCGGCCTCGGCGGCTGCGACGGTCGCCGGGTCGACGAACGCGTCGGACGTGATCCAGCGCGTGAACACGAACGTCGTGATGACGGCCTGGAAGGCCGCGGACCCCCAGTCCCACAGCGCCCAGGCGAGCACGCGCCGACGAGGGACGGGGACGGGCGTCGTCGCCCGCGGGGAGTCCTGCGAGGTGTCCGGCACGCGCGCAGCGTAGGTCGTCTACTCGTCCAGCGGGAGACCCTGACGTTCCGGGAGGGTGAACGCGCCGACCGCGGCGACCACGAAGACGGCCGCGAAGACCCCGAACAGCAGGCTCGTGCCGCCCGCGTCGCGCAGGAACGGCACGGCCAGCGGGGCCAGCACCGAGGCGATCCGCCCGAAGCCCGCGGCGGCGCCGGATCCCGTCCCGCGCACCGACGTCGGGTACAGCTCGGGCGTGACCGCGTACAGCGCGCCCCACGCGCCCAGGTTGAAGAACGACAGCAGCATCCCGGTCAGCAGCACGCCCTGCTCGGTGCCCGCGGAGGCGAACAGCGCGGCCGCCACGGCGGAGCCGACGAGGAACGTGGACAGCGTGCGGCGCCGTCCCCACACCTCGACGAGCACCGCCGACGCGGCGTACCCGGGGAGCTGGGCGAGGGTGATCCACAGCGTGTACTCGAACGACCGCACGAGCGTGAACCCGTCGGCCACGAGGATCGTCGGGAGCCAGATGAACGCGCCGTAGTACGCGAAGTTGACCATGAACCACACGAGCCAGAGTGCGACGGTGCGGCGGCGCAGCGACGGCGCGAACAGCGCGGCGACCCGGGTCCCGCGCGCAGCGGGCGGCTGGGGGCGGGCGCGGGTGCCGTCGGGCTCGACGGGGTCGGACTCGTCGGCCGACGGCCGGCGCGGTCCCGGCACCATCGGCTTCGGGGTCCACGACCCGCCCGCGGTCGGCGTCGCGGGGGCGACGAAGGCCGGCTCCGGCGCAACGCCGGCGGACCGCTCGAACCGCTGCACGACGGCCTCGGCCTCGACGACCCGCCCGCGCGACTCGAGGAAGCGCACCGACTCGGGCAGCACCGCGCGCACGACCGCGGAGTACAGGGCCGGGACCGCGCCGATCGCGAGCGCCCAGCGCCAGCCGTCGTCGCTCGCGGGGACGACGAGGTACCCGACGACCGCCGCAAGGCTCCAGCCGACAGCCCAGAACGCCTCGAGCGCGACGACGACGCGCCCGCGGATGCGCGGCGGCGCGAACTCGCTCACGAGCGTCGACGCGACGGGCAGCTCCGCCCCGAGCCCGAGACCGACGACGAGCCGCAGCACGATGAGCGCCGCGACCGAGCCCGCGAGCGCCGACGCGCCCGTCGCCAGCCCGTACACGAGCAGCGTCAGCGCGAACACCTGGCGCCGCCCGATGCGGTCGGCGAGCAGCCCGCCGAGGCTCGCGCCGAGCGCCATGCCGACGAACCCGGCCGACGCGATCCACGACAGCTCGGTCGGCGACGCCCCCCACTGCACCGCGAGCTGCGCGAGGACGAACGAGATGAGCCCGACGTCGAGCGCGTCGAGCGCCCACCCGGCGCCCGAGCCGAGCAGGAGGCGCAGGTGCTCGCGCGTGAACGGCAGGGCGTCGAGGCGTTCGGTCCGCGTGGGGGCGGGCGGCGGGGTCATGGGTCTCCTTCCCGGTCGCTTACCTTCCACCGCGGGGGCGACGTGCACAACTCGCCGACCGGGTGCCGCCGGGCGCGCCGCGTCGCCCCCGCCCGTGCTCGGTGCGCGGGGAGGGGACGACGCGGCGGAGGGCGTCAGCGGTGCTCGCCCACGACCTCGATCCGCCCGACGATGCTCGCGTTCAGCGCGTCGAGGTCCTCGGCCGGGATCCAGTACTCGAGGATCGTCTCGCCGCCGACCTGCTGGACGTCGTACGCGTCGAGGAAGTCCGTCCGGACCTCGAAGCGCGTCACGTAGCCGACGCCGCTGCGCGGGGCGTTCCAGTCGCGCGCAATCCGCGTCGCGTAGTCCTCGTTCAGCACCGGGTAGAAGATCGGCTGGTCGGGCAGGCGCGGGGGCCACGCCGTCCACCCGGTCGCCTCGACGAGCGCGAGCTCCTCGGGGCCGGTCGGGCGCCAGAGCGTCACGGTCTCGGGCGGGCTCGCGGTCTCGTGTTGGTTCATGCGCAGGAGTGTGGCGGTGCGGCCCCGCGCGGGACAGCGGATTGTGTGCCGTGCCGTGCCGTGCCCCGGTGCGCCGCACCGCCCCGCCCGCGGCCCGGTCGCGCGCCCCGCTACCCTCCGACGCGTGGCAGCACCGGAGCACGAGGACCACCGCGGCCCGGCCGACGACGCGTCCCACCTCGTCGTGATCGGCGGTCGCTCCGGCGTCGGCAAGACCTCGACCGCCCTCGCGCTGCACGCGCTGCTGCGGGCCGACGACGTGCGGCACGCCGTCGTCGAGGGTGACTTCCTCGACCTCGCGTGGCCGCCGCCGTGGGAGCACGGGCTCGACCTGCGCAACCTCGCGGCGGTCTGGGCCAACTACCGGGAGCTCGGGTACCGGCGGCTCGTCTACACGAACACCGTGAGCGTGCTCGCCGCCGAGGCGCTCGCGGCGGCGATGGGCGACTCCCCCGCGGTGACCGCGGTGCTGCTCACCGGGTCGGACGACGTGGTCGACGCCCGGCTTGCGACGCGCGAGACCGGCGAGGAGCTCCGGGCGCACCGCGCGCGCTCGGCCGCCGCCGCCCGCCGCCTGGACGCCGCGGCCCCGGCGGGGACCCACCGGCTCGCGACCGACGGCGAGACCCCCGAGCAGCTCGCCGTGCGGGTGCGGGCGCTCGCCGGCTGGTGACGCGGGCCGCGCGGACGCGGGCCCAGGCCGGCGGGGTGACCCGGGCGGCGCAGGGCGGGGCCCTCGCCGCTGGTGACCCGGGCCGTGCTCAGCCGGCGTCGACGCCCACGACCGCGGGCTCGTCGTCCGCCTCCCTCCGACGGCCCACCCCGGCCTGCTCGACGACGAGCACCCCGACGAGCAGCGCCACGACCAGGCCCAGGGCCGCGAGCGGCCGGACGGCGCCGAGCACCGGGACGGCCGCGAGCAGCAGGAGCGCACCGGCGGTCCGCACCACGGGCCACGCACCGAGCGCACGGCGGACGAAGAGGCTCGCGCCCGCGAGGAAGCACGCGAGCCCGCCGCCGAGCGCCGCCGCGGAGAACGTGCCGAGCGGCTCGGTGTCGCCGACGTGCGCCATCGCCCCCTCGATCCCGAGCGCCGCGAGCACGGTGCCCGCGACCACGACGAGGTGGAGGTAGCTGTAGCCCTCGTTCGCCAGCCGGGCCCGCTCGACGCCGCGCGTGGCGGCGAGGGCGTGCTCCGCGGGGCGGGCGTACCGCGCGAAGTACGTCCACCACAGCGCGATCGAGACGAGCATCGCGAGCACCGCCCCGAGCAGCGTCGCGCCGTCGACGGCCTCACCCGCCGCGCCGACCCCGACGCCGATCGCGAGCACCGACTCGCCGAGCGAGAGGATCACGACGAGGCCGTACCGCTCGGCCAGGTGCGTCGCGGACGGCAGCCGGAACTCGGTGCCCCGGGTCGCGAGGTAGGACAGGGCGGGCTCGAGGACGACCGCGCCGAGCCAGCACCACAGCCGGACCCCGGGCGGGACGGACGCCCCGAGCACGAGCAGCGCGGCGGACGGGACGAGCGGGAGCAGCACCGCGCGCACGACGCGCCGCCGCATCGCCGGGTCGTCGACGTCGCCGAACGCGTACACCGCGGCGTGCGCGGCGCGGGCCACGAGGTACGCGGACACCAGGACGACGGGCGCGAACCGGTCGCCGCCGTGCGCACCGAACGCGTCGGGGAGCACCAGCCCGCCGACGAACAGCGCGACCATCGCGGTCGTCATGGCGACGCGGACCACGCCCTCGTCGGCGTGCGCGTGGTTCGACAGCCACGCGAACGCCGTCCACGACCACCAGAGCAGCGCGAGGACGACGAGACCCTGGACGATGCCGACGCCGTCGTGCTGGTGCGCCATGAGCCGGCTCACCTGCGTGAACGCGAACACGTAC
The DNA here is from genome assembly GCF_006538745.1 of Cellulomonas cellasea. Lineage (GTDB taxonomy): Bacteria > Actinomycetota > Actinomycetes > Actinomycetales > Cellulomonadaceae > Cellulomonas_A > Cellulomonas_A cellasea. The sequence continues at coordinate 362,472 of NZ_BJLR01000009.1, forward strand.
GCGAGGTCGAAGAACAGCTCGAGCGGCGTCGCCCGGTGGCCCTCCCGGCTCGGCACGGCCGGCAGCAGGCGGCGCGAGCGGTGCACGCCGGCGGGCACGAGGCGGCTCACGCCGTCACCTCCACCGCTGCCGCGGCACGCAGCCGCTGGGCGTCGCTCCCGGGCGGCGCCCCGAACTGCCGGTGGTACTCCCGGCTGAACTGCGACGCGCTCTCGTAGCCGACGGCGCGCGCGGCGCCGGCCACGTCCCTCGGGTCGACGGCGAGCCGCACGCGCGCCGCCTGGAGCCGGATCTGCTTCTGGAACTGGATCGGGCTCATCGCGGTGACGGCGCGGAACGCCCGGTGGAACGCCGACGGGCTCATGCGCGCGAGCTGCGCGAGGTCCTCGACCCGCACGGTCTCCGCGTAGTGCTCGCGCAGCCACCGCACCGCGTGGCCGACGTGCTGGTGGCTGCTGTCCGCGAGCCCGAGCTGGCGCACGGTCGCGCCCTGATCGCCGGTCAGGAGCAGCCACAGGATCTCGCGCTCGACCATCGGCCCGAGCACCGCCAGGTCGCGCGGGCGGTCGAGGAGGCGCACGAGGCGCAGCACCGCGTCGAGCAGCGCGGGGGGCGCGGTGCTCACGGCGACCCCGGGCGGCACGGCCCGTCCGCGCCCGGCGGCGACGAGGTCACGCGCCGCGGGGTGCAGGACGAGCTCGGCGACCACCGAGGGGCGCAGCGTGAGCCCGACGCCGAGCGCGGGCCGCTCGGGGCTGGCCTCCGTGAACTGCCCGGTGACCGGCAGGTCGAGCGAGGCCACGAGGTACTGCCCGGCGCGGTAGTCGTGCACGCGGTCGCCCAGCGCGAGCCGCTTGGCGCCCTGCACGACGACGGCGAGCACGGTGCCGGTGGTCGCGGCCTCGGGTTCGCCGGGGTGCTCGACGAGCGCGACGTGGACGCCGTCCGGGGTGCTGGTGACGCCCGCCCGGGCGTGCCGGGTGATCAGGGTGCGGAGCTCGTCGAGGGCCATGGCCCGACCCAAGCACCGGCGGCGGCGACCGGGTACCCGTTCCCGCCGTTCCGAGCAGGATCAGGCACGACGACGCCCGGATCGGTCGACGGGTCGTCGCCCGGACCCACCGCACCGGCCGATAGCACCGGCCGATCGCACCGGGCCACGATGATCGGGCGCCGGGCCGGACCCCGGCGGCAGGCTGACGGACGGAAAGGGGCACCGTGATCGCCTGGCTCAACCACCTCGTGGACGTCGTCGAGGAGGACCTCGCCGAGGACCTCGACGTCGCCCGCCTCGCCGCTGGCCTCGGCACCACCGAGTACCACCTGCGCCGCATGTTCTCGGCGCTGGCGGGGATGCCGCTGTCGGAGTACGTGCGACGCCGGCGCATGACGCTCGCCGCGGCGGAGGTCGTGACGGGCACCCGGGACCTGCTGGGGATCGCCGTGCGCCACGGGTACGGCTCGACCGAGGCCTTCGGTCGGGCGTTCCGGTCCGTGCACGGCGTCGGCCCGGGCGAGGTCCGGCGGGACGGCGGCCCCCTCCGCACCCAACCCCGCCTCAGGTTCCGCCTGACCGTCGAAGGAGCACATCCCATGGACGTCCGCCTCGTCTCCCGACCCGCCTTCCGCCTCGCCGGCCGCGCCGTACGCGTCCCGCTCGTGCACCACGGGGTCAACCCGGCGATTCAGCAGCACGTGACCTCACTGGCGCCGGAGGAGCACGGCCGGCTCACGGCCCTGAGCGACACCGAGCCGCGCGGCCTGCTCGCCGTGAGCGCCGACATCGACCCCGACCGCCGGGAGGGCACCGAGCTGACCTACCTGCACGGGGTCGCCGTCACGGACGAGGTCGACGTCCCCGGCGACCTCGACGTCCTCCCGGTGCCCGCGGGGTCGTGGGCCGTGTTCCGCGCGGCGGGCCCGTACCCGCAGACGCTGCAGTCCGTCTGGGCCGCGACGGCGACCGACTGGTTCCCGTCGAACCCCTGGCGGCTGCGCGAGGGACCGGAGATCGTCGCCGTGCTCGAGCGCGCCGACGACCTCAGCACCGCGACGGTCGAGCTCTGGCTGCCGGTCGAGGCAGCCTGAGGCTCACGGCAGCAGGTACTCGACCGTGTGGACCGTGACCGACGTCGAGGTAGGCCGCCCGTTGCTCGTCCCGTACACGCCGAGCCACAGCCCGACGAACCCGCCGGTCGCGACCGTGTCGAGCTCCCGGCCGTCGACGACCGCGACCACCTCGCCGTCGCCGTCGCCGTCCGCCCCGGCGGTCGCAGCGGTCGCGGCCGTCGCGGCGGTCAGCGCGTAGTCCTGCCCGCGTGCGCTGATCGTGAGCACGAGCGGCTCGTCCGGGCCCGCGGCGAGCGTGACCCGTCCCCGCTCGTGGTCGACGCCGCCGCGCCGGTGCACCGCGACGACGTCCCGCGTGCGCCCGCCGGCCGTCGGCGCCGTGACGTGCAGCCGCACGTGGTCGTCCTCCGACTGCCGGACGACGAGCCCCGCCTCCTCGCCGGAGCCCTCGGCGAGGGGCGCGGTCAGGCGGACGCGCAGGTCGACGTCGGTGTGCTGCTGGCGCAGGCCCAGGAACGCGGGCGTCCCGGGCTCGGCGAGCGTCGTCGGGTCCAGGGCCAGCCGCCAGCCGTCGCCGTCGGGCGTCGCGAAGTCCTGCGCCGGGCCGCGGAGCGAGGTCCACCGGACGTCGTCGGGACGCACGAGCCCCGAGGTGGCCCCCTGCGTGACGCCCGGCCGGGGCTCCCCTGCGAAGGGCACGTCCACGACCGCCGGGACCCGGCCCTCGCCCGGGGCGAACACCGGCCAGCCGTCCTCCCACGCGACGGGCAGCAGGAACGTCTCGCGCCCGAGGTTGTAGTGGTAGCCGCCGTACGGCCGCATGCCGAGCGCGACGGCCCACCACGAGCCGTCGGCGGCCTGCACCAGGTCGGCGTGCCCGACGCCGACGACGTCCGCACCCCGGCCGAGGTGGCGGTGCGTCAGCACGGGATTGCCGCGGTACCCCTCGTACGGCCCGGTCACCGTGTCCGCGCGTGCCACCGACTCCGCGTGGTGGAACTCGGTGCCCGCCTCCGCGGCGAGCAGGTAGTACCGGCCGTCGACCGCGTACAGGTGCGGCGCCTCCGCCCACACCGCGTTCTCGAGCGCGCCGTGCCAGATCACGTGCTCCTCGCCGACCAGCCGGCCCGTCGCGGGGTCGAGCTCGCGGACCCACACCTCGGTCTGGTCGTGCCACCGCGGCTCCGGCGGCTGCCGCGTCCCGTGCACCCAGACGCGGCCGTCGTCGTCGAACAGGAACGACGGGTCGATCCCCTCCTCGTCGATCCACACCGGGTCCGACCACGGCCCGGCCGGGTCGGTCGCCGTCACGTAGAAGTTCCCCCCGGGCGCGCCCTCGCGCTGGCCGACGAGCGTGCAGATCAGCCAGAACGTGCCGTCGTGGTGCCGCAGGGTCGGCGCGAACAGCCCGTGCGAGGACCGCACCCCGGCGAGGTCGAGCTGACCGGGCCGGTCGAGCGCGTGCCCGATCTGCTCCCAGCCGACGAGGTCCCGGCTGCGGTGCACGGGCAGCCCCGGGAAGTACTCGAACGTCGAGGTCACGAGGTAGAAGTCGTCCCCCACGCGGCAGATCGAGGGGTCCGGGTAGCACCCCGGCAGGATCGGGTTCCGGACCGTGCCCATGCAGGAGGCCTCCGCGGTGAGGTGGACGAGAGGGGCGCGTGGACGAGGCTAGCCGGGACCGCCGCCGCGCCGGGCGGCGTTACGCCCGGGCGAGCAGCGCGGCGGCGAACCGGTCCGCCGAGCCGGGCGCGAGGTCGAGGAACAGCTCGGGCTCGACCAGCTCGAGCTCGATGAGCAGCGGCGCGTCCTCGGGACCGACGAGGTCGACCCGCGCGTACAGCAGCGCCTCCGGCCCGCCGGGCACGCACGCGAGCGCGGCGTGCGCCACCGCGATCTCGGCGGCGGTCGGCGTGTGGGCCGTGTCCGTCCCGCCGTACTCCGCCTGCACCCGGAACTCCCCGGCGGCGGGCGTCTTGCGGACGGCGTGCGAGACGCGACCGCCGATCACGACGACCGACCGCTCCCCGGCGAGGATCTCCGGCAGGTACGGCTGGACGAGCACGTCGCCCGTGGCGGTGAGCGTGCGCAGGTGGTCCGCCGCCTCCGCGGAGCCCGTGGCGAACCGCCCGAGACCCCATGCGTTGGCGGAGATCGCCGGCTTGAGCACCACCTCGGGCGCGTCGACGGCGGGCACCGGCTCGTCGCTCCCGGCCGGGACGAGGGCCGTCGGCACGACCGGGACGCCCGCGCGCGCGAGCTCGAGGAGGTAGGACTTGTGCAGGTTCCAGCCGACCACGTCGAGCGGGTTGAGCACCGGCGCGGCGAACGCGCCCAGGACGGCCCGGAACTCGTCGGGGTGCTCCTGGTAGTCCCACGTCGAGCGGATCACCACGACGTCCGCCGGGACCCGCGTGACCGACGGCTCGCGCCACGGCGAGACGGTCACGGTCGCGCCGCGGGCGCGCAGCGCGGCCACGACCCCCGGGGTCTCGATGTCGTGGCCGTCGGGGTCGTCGAAGGTCAGCAGCAGCACGTGAGGAGGCACCGGGCGATGCTCGCACGCGACGCGGCGTCCTGAGACGCGTGCGCCCGGCGTGAGGCCGTCCTCGACGCCCCGGAGGGCGAGGCGCGACATGTGACGTGAGTCACGACGGCGCGACGTCACGTCCGACGTTCCCGCGTCGTCACCATGGCATGCACACCTCGAAGCAGAACGACTCCTCCCGACCCCGCGTCGTGGTCCTCGGTGCGGGCTACGCCGGTCTGATGGCTGCGCTGCGGGCGGCCGCCGGTGCGGCCGTGACCGTCGTCTCCCCGACCTCGGAGCTGACCGAGCGGGTGCGGCAGCACGAGCTGGCGGCGGGCCGGCCGAGCATCTCCCACCCCCTGGCGCCGCTCCTGGCTCCCCGGGGGGTGGCGCACGTGCCCGGACGGGCCACGAGCATCGACACCGCGCGGCGGACCGTCACGACCGACGACGGACGCGTGCACGCCTACGACCGGCTGGTGTACGCCCTCGGCAGTCGCACCCGCGGGCCCGCCGGGGACCGCGACGGCAGGGTGTTCACCTCCGAGACCGCGGAGAGCACGAGGAAGCGCCTGGCTGACGGCCCCGGGAAGGTCGTCGTCGTCGGCGGGGGCGCGACAGGCATCGAGACCGCGACGGAGCTGGCCGAGCGGACGGGCTGGGCGGTCGAGCTGCACACGGCGGGCACCGTGGGCCCGTCGCTGTCGGCGAGGGGGCGGGCGCACGTCCGCACCGTGCTCGACCGGCTGGGCGTCGGCCTGACCGAGGGCGTCACGGTGGCCCCCGACGACATCGACGCCGACGTCGTCGTGTGGAACGCCTCCCTGGTGGCCGCGACCGAGCTCGCCGCGGACGCCGGCCTGCGGGTCGGGCCCGACGGGCGCATCGTCGTCGACGAGCTCCTCCGCTCGGTGTCCCACCCGGACGTCTACGCCGCCGGTGACGCGGCGGCGGCCTGGTCGGCCGGGGCGGGGACCTTGCGGATGGCCTGCGCCACGGCCCTCCCGACCGGCGCACGCGCCGGACGCAACGTGGCCGCCGAGCTCTCGGGACGGGACCCGGCGCCGCTGCAGTTCCGGTACTGGGTCCAGTGCCTGAGCCTCGGCCGCGACGACGGCCTCGTCCAGGTGGTCGGCAGGGACGACAGCCCGAGGGACGTCGTCCTCACGGGCCGCCCGGCTGCCGCGGTCAAGGAGCAGGTGGTCCGCTCCACGGTCCGCGCCGTGCGGTGGGCGGCGCGCTGAGCACCCGCTCCGCCATCGGCGGCACGCCGCTCAGCGGGCTCGCGACCCGGCTGGACGTCACGCCTCAGCGCCGGGCTCCCCGCCGCGCTCGATGACGTACGCCGCGAGCGCGTCGGGCACCGGGTCCACACCCGGACCGCCCGCGTCGAGCCACCCCGCGAGCAGCCCGGTGAGCTCGTCGCCCGCCACGCGCTCGAACCAGACCGGGCGGCCGCCGGCCGTGCGGCGGGCGTCCCCGCTCGGGCGGGCGACGACGACGTCCCCGCGCTCGCACTCGTCGAGGCACTCCGCGAGCGTGAGCTGCGCGGTGCCGCGGGCCGCGAGCGCCCGGAGCCGGGCCAGCTGACCGCCGTCGAGGGCGTCGCCCGACCCGAGGGTCTCGCCCGCGCACAGGCTGCACGCGGTCAGCCCCGGGACGGCACCCGGGGGCCGCGTCCCGCACGCACGCTCGCTCGTCACGCCGTCGAGGATAGGTCGCGTCCCGGGCGGCTCGGGCGGACCCCGGCGGGACGGGCCCGCGGGGCGGGTGCGACGGTTACCCCGGCGTGCGGTGAGACGGTTCCCCCGGCGCGCGCGAGCAGCCGACGGCGTCGCCACGCAATGCGCTCGACCGGCGCCGCGGAGCGGTGCCACGCTCGCAGGATGACGTCGTGGTCGGTGGTCGAGGCGGTCCTCCCGGCGGGGGTCGAGGACCGCGCGGCTGGCGCGGTCGTCGGCGCGCACCGGCTGAACGCCGAGACGCAGCGGCGCACCTGGGGGCACGACGACTTCGTCGAGCCCGTCGAGCACTGGCTCGGGACGCTGCGGGGCCAGGAGTACACCGAGCGCATCGTGCTCGTCGCCGTCCCCGCGGCCTCCGCGGACCGGCGCCCCGAGGACCTCACCGCCGACGACGTCGCGGGCGCCGCGGTGGTCGAGCTCCCCCGCACGAGCAACCCCCGCCTCGCCGAGCTCGACGTCTGGGCCGACCCGGACCGCCTGCGCCAGGGCATCGGCACGGCGCTCGTCGACGCCGCCGAGCGCGTCGCGGCCCGGCGCGGCCGCACGACCGTCCACGGCATGACGTACCACCGCGGCGAGCCGCCCGAGGGGCACCCGGACGCGCTCGCCGCGGCGTCGGGCAGCGGCCGCCTCGACGGCTCCGTCCCGGGCGTCGCGTTCGCGGCCCACCGGGGGTACCGGCCCGAGCAGGCCGAGCGGTACAGCGTGCTCGACGTGCCGCTCGACGCCGCCGTCCTCGCGCGCCACCTCGACGGTGCCGCCGCGGCCGCCGGCCCGGGATACCGCCTGCACTCGTGGACCGACCGCACGCCCGACGCCTGGCTCGACGACGTCGGCGTGCTGCTCACGCGCATGAGCACCGACGTCCCGCTCGCGGACCTGGACGTCGAGGAGGACCCGTGGGACGCGGCGCGCGTGCGCTACGGCGAGGACCTCGCGGCGGCGAGCGGCCGGGGGTACGTGGTGACGGTCGCCGAGCACGTGCCGAGCGGACGGCTCGTCGCCCTCACGCGGATCGAGCATCCCGCGGCGCAGCCGGAGTGCGCCTGGCAGGAGGACACGCTCGTGCTCCGGGAGCACCGCGGGCACCGGCTCGGGATGCTCGTCAAGGCGGCGAACCTGCGCACGCTCGCGCACGAGCGCCCCGCGACCCGGCGCGTGCACACCTGGAACGCCGAGGAGAACGGGCACATGCTCGCGATCAACGTCGCGCTCGGGTTCCGCCCCGCGGGGGTCTACGCGAGCTGGCAGCGCCGGTCCTGACGCGTCGTCACGCCCCGACCGCACCGGCGGACGACGGCCGTCCCGCGCCCGCATCCTCCCGCCGCACGCGCAGCGCCCCCGGCGCACCCGCCGGCACCGCCGGGCGCCCCGGCGGCACGGGCTCGACCCGCACGTACGGCTCGCCCTGCGCCGGGCGCGGGTCCACCCCGCCGCGCTCGGGCCACAGCGACACCGCACGCTCGGCCTGCGCGGCGATCGTGAGCGACGGGTTGACGCCGAGGTTCGCGGTCACGGCGGCGCCGTCGAGCACGTGCAGCGTCGGGTACCCGTGCACGCGCTGGTACGGGTCGAGGACCCCGTCCTCGGGGGTCGCGCCGATCGGGCAGCCGCCGAGGAAGTGCGCGGTCATCGGCATCGCGGCGAGGTCGCCGACGCTGCCGCCGGCGACGCCGCCGAGCTCGTCGGCCAGGAGCGCCGCGGTGGCATGGGCCTGCGGGATCCACGTGGGGTTGGGCTCGCCGCTGCCCTGCCGCGACGTGAGCCGGCGCCGGCCGACCGGGAGCGGGACGCCGAGCAGGCGCGGCGCGAGGGAGGTGGTCAGGGAGTTGTCGAGCGACTGCATGACGAGCGCGATCGTCGTCCGCTCGCTCCACCGGTACGGCGTGAGCGCGCGCACGGTCGTCGCCGGCCGGGTCGCGAGGCCGCGCGCGAGCGTGCCGAGCCAGCCGCCGACCCGGCGCAGCGCGGTGCCGCCCGGGACGAGCGCGGTCTGCAGCAGCGCCATCGCGTTCGAGCCGCGCCCGTAGCGGACGGCCTCGACGTGGGTGGCGTCGTCGACGAAGAACGACGACGTGATCGCGACGCCCGTCGAGAGGTCGCGCGCCGGGTCGACGTGCGGCGCGCTCGCGCCGACGAGCGCCTCGGAGTTGGTCCGCGTGAGCTCGCCGAGGCGCGGGGACAGGGCGGGCAGCGTGCCGCTCGCGCGCATCCGGTGCAGCAGCGTCTGCGTGCCGTACGTGCCGGCCGCGAGCACGACGTGGCCCGCGTGCCAGGTCGAGCCGCCGCGGTAGGTCCGACGCCCGGGCCCGTCGCCGCCCAGCAGCCGCCCGAGCCGCCCGCCGGTCGCCCGGGCGGTGACCTCCCAGCCGCCGCCCGGGAGCGGCGCGAGGCCGGTCACGGTCGTCAGCGGCTCGACGTGCACGCCCGCGCGCTCCGCGAGGTGCAGGTAGTTCTTCGTCAGGGTGTTCTTCGCGCCGACCCGGCACCCCGTCATGCACGAGCCGCACTGCGTGCAGCCCGCGCGCGCGGGGCCGGCGCCCCCGAAGAAGGGGTCGGGCACCGCCGCGCCGGGCTCCCCGAACAGCACGCCGACGTCGGTCGGCCGCACGGTCCCCTCCTGCCCGAGCCGGGTCGCGACCCGCCGCAGCAGCGCGTCCGCGGGCGTCACGGCAGGGTTGCGGGTCACGCCGAGCATGCGCGCCGCCTGGTCGTAGTGCGGCGCGAGCTCGTCCTCCCAGTCGGTGATCGACGCCCACTGCGGGTCCTCGTAGAACGCGCGCAGCGGCCGGTACAGCGTCGTGCCGTAGACCAGCGAGCCGCCTCCCACACCGGCCCCGGCGAGCACGAGCGAGTCCCGCAGCAGGTGGATCCGCTGGATGCCGAAGCAGCCGAGCGCCGGCGCCCACAGGAACGTGCGCAGGTGCCACGACGTGCGGAAGTCCTCGTCGGCGAACCGCCGCCCGGCCTCGAGGACCGCGACCCGGTAGCCCTTCTCGGCGAGGCGCAGCGCGGCGACGGAGCCACCGAAGCCCGAGCCCACGACGACGACGTCGTACCGCTGCACCATCCGCGCATCGTGGCACACGCTCGTCGGCACACCCGCCACGTGGAACACCGACCACCTGGACGGCCGTACGAGGTGCGGCGCGCTGTCGCGGCTTACGCTGAGCCGTGCCCGACACGTGGTTGGCCCGCGCGACGGGCACGACGCCCACCGGCGTCCTCGCGCGCTCCGTGGACTGGGCGTCGACGCCGATCGGCTCCCCGAGGTCCTGGCCGCGTGACCTGCGCGCCGCCGTGCGGATCTGCTTCAGCACCGAGTTCCCCGTCTTCGTCGCCTGGGGACCGGAGCGGACCATGATCTACAACGAGGGCTACAGCCGGATGCTGGGGACCACGAAGCACCCCGGCGCGATGGGCGCCCCGATGGCCGACGTCTGGGCGGACATCTGGGACTCGGTGGGCCCGCTCGTCGACACCGTGACGTCCACCGGCAGGTCGCTGTTCTTCGAGGACATGCGCCTCCTGACCGATCGGTCCGGGTTCCTCGAGGAGGCCGCGTTCACGTTCTCCTACAGCGCTCTGCGCGACGACCGCGACGAGCTCGCCGGCATGCTCTGCATCGTGGGCGAGACCACGGACCGCGTCGTCGCGAGCCGGCGGTTCGAGACGCTCGGCACGCTCTCGACGAGCCTGCACCGGGTCAAGCTCGACATCGAGCTGACCGCCAAGGTGGCCGCCGACGTGCTCCGGGAGAGTCCCGACGTCACGCACGCCGAGGTGCACCTGTGCACGTCGGGCGGCCTCACCGAGCTGCTCTCGACGCACCCCGGGCCCGACGGCGGCGCCCCGGGGACCGGCCCGGTGCCGCGCGAGGTGCTCGAGCGCGTGTGCGCCTCGCGCGTGGCCGAGCGGTTCGGCACCACCCTCGTCGAGCCCGTCTCCGCGGTGCTCGGCGACGCGCCCGTCGGCGTCGTCGCGCTCACGGGCAACCCGCTGCGCCCCGACGACGAGGCGCAGCAGCTGTTCCTGCACCTCGTGGCCGCGTCGCTGGGCAACGCGCTCGCGGTGGCGCTCACGCACCAGAAGCAGGTCGACGACCTGCAGACCGTCTCCTCGGCGCTCCAGGCCGCGATGCTGCCCGCGGACCCGGGGTCGCCGGGCTGGCACACGCGCTACCGGCCCGCGGACGACCGGCTGGCCGTCGGCGGTGACTGGTACGACGTCGTGCCGCTCGGCAGCGGGCGGTTCGGGCTCGTCGTGGGCGACTGCGTGGGGCACGGCCTCGGCGCCGCGGCCGTCATGGGCCAGCTCCGCAGCGCCGCCCGCGCGCTGCTGCTCCAGGACCTGTCGCCCGCCGCGACGCTCGACGGGCTCGACCGGTTCGCCTCGACGCTCCCCGGCGCGGAGTGCGCGAGCGTCGTGTGCGCGGTCGTCGACGAGCAGGCCCGCACGGTCACGTACTCGAAGGCCGGCCACCCGCCGCCGCTCGTGCTGTCCGCGACCGGGCCCCGCTGGCTCGAGGACGGCACGGGCACGCTCCTGGGGCTCGCCCCGGGCCCGCGCCCGGAGGCCACCGCGACGTTCGAGCGCGGGGAGACCCTCGTGCTCTACACGGACGGGCTCGTCGAGCGCCGCGACGAGGGGCTCGACGACGGCCTCGCGCGGCTGGCCCGGATCGCGGCCGCCACCGTGGCGGAGCGGCCGGTCGACCAGCTGGGCGACCTCCTGATCGGCACGATGCTCGACGTGGGTGCCCGCGACGACGTCGCGCTCGTGGTCTACGAGGCCCGCTGACGGCGCCTGCGTCCGGGACCTCCGCCGGTCGCCGCCCCGCACCCCGTGGGGCAGTCTTCGAGGATGGACCCCGCCGACCTGGCCGCCGAGCTCGCTCCCGGGCGGGCGTCGGTGCGGGCCGCGGCGCGCGTGCTGTCGAGCGCGCTGCGCGGGGACCCCGGCTTCTCGCACGTGCTCCCCGAGCCGCACGTCCGGCGCAGCGCGCTCGACGCGATCCACCGGGTCGGGCTGACCGACGGCCTGCGCCACGGGCGGGTGCTCGGGGTGCACGACGACGCGGGGGTCGCGGGCGTCGCCGTCTGGTACCCGCCGGGCGCCTACCCGATGTCCACGCTGCGCAAGCTCCGCACGCTCGGGCCGCTCGTGCCCGTCGCGCTGGCGCACCCGCGGCGGACGGCGGCCCTGGCACGGCTCGGGTCGGCCGTCGAGGCGGGCCTGCGCGACGCCGTGCCGCGCGAGGGGGCGTGGTACCTGGAGGTCCTGGGGGTGCGGCCCGACGCGCAGCGCCGGGGGCACGGCCGCCGGCTGCTCGCGCCCGTGCTCGCGGACGCCGACCGGACCGGGGCCTCGTGCTACCTCGAGACCTCGCGCGAGGAGAACGTCCGGTACTACGAGGGCTTCGGCTTCCGGGTGGTCGGCGAGATCACGGCGCTGCGGCCGCACGGGCCGGTCGAGACGCAGATGCTGCGGGCGCCGCGGAGCGGGTGAGCCGCTGCCGCCGGCGCTGCGGAGCGGGTGTGCCGCCCGACGGCGCCGCGGTCAGCGCGTGCGCCGGGCCGGGCGCCGTGGGTCAGCGCGCGCTCGTGCCCGCGTGCCGCAAGACGTCCGCGAGCGCGCCGAGCGCCCCCGGGACGACCGTGTAGTACGCCCACACCCCCCGCTTCTCACGCGTGAGGATGCCGGCCTTGACCAGGGTCGACAGGTGGTGCGAGACGGTCGGCTGCGCGAGGCCGACGACGTCGTTGAGGTCGCACGCGCACACCGCCTCGGCGCTCGACGCGATGTGCGACAGCAGCTGGAGGCGCGCCGGGTCGGCGAGCGCCTTGAGGATGCGGGCGAGGTTCTCGGCGTCGTCGCGGGCGAGCGTCCCCTCGTCGAGCGGGGTGCAGCAGGCGGTGACGTCGAGGACGGGAAGCAGCGTGGGAGCACTCACGGGTCGATCGTGCCTCAGATATTGACATCTGTCGATCCTTGCTCCATCGTTCAGACATCGACGCATATCAATGCGTTGCCGTAGCGGGCCCCCGGGACCCGACCGACCGTGGAGGACGACATGACCGAGAACCTCGTCGAGCAGGTACGCAACCGTTACGCGGAGGCGGCGCTCGCCGTGAGCCGCAGCGGCGCCCCGCAGGCCGGTGACGCGTGCTGCGCCGGGGCCCGGGCCGGAGCGGCGGAGCCGTGCTGCGGCACGGCCGCGGACCTGACGGCCGGGAGCTGCTGCTCGACGGGCAGCGCCGTCGCCGAGACCGCCGGCTCCCCCGCCGCCGCGTCGTGCTGCGGCACCGCGCAGGCCCTCGAGACCGGCGACCAGTTCGGCGGCGCGCTCTACGACGCCGACGACGCGGCCGCCCTGCCCGAGGCGGCGTTCCTCGCGTCGCTCGGCTGCGGCAACCCGACGGCCGTCGCCGACCTGCGGGCCGGGGAGCGCGTGCTCGACCTCGGCTCGGGCGGCGGCATCGACGTGCTGCTGTCCGCGCGGCGTGTGGGCCCGACCGGCTTCGCGTACGGCGTCGACATGACCCCCGAGATGCTCGACCTCGCGCGCAGCAACGCCGCGACCGCGGGCGCGACGAACGTCGAGTTCCTCGAGGGCCGCATCGAGGCCGTCCCGCTGCCCGACGCCGCGGTCGACGTCGTCATCTCCAACTGCGTCGTCAACCTGTCCGTCGACAAGCCGGCCGTCCTCTCGGAGGTGTTCCGCGTGCTCGTCCCCGGCGGCCGCGTCGGCATCTCCGACGTCGTCGCCGACGACGACGTGACCCCGGAGCAGCGCGCCGAGCGCGGCAGCTACGTCGGGTGCATCGCGGGGGCGCTCTCGCGCCAGGAGTACCTGGACGGCCTCGCGGCGGCGGGCTTCACCGACGCGAGCGTGACGTTCACGCACGAGGTGGCTCCCGGTCTGCACGGCGCGATCGTCCGGGCGGTCAAGCCGTAGCCCGGGTGGCGTGCGTCGGCCCGTCGCGGGTGGCGCGGTAGCCTCCCCGCGTCGGACCACGCAGCGACAGCCAGGGGGCTCCGTGACGCAGGACCTCGGCCCCGTCGGCGGCGCCCCGGCGACCCCCGTCGCTCCTGCCGTCGGCGCCGCCTCGCGCCAGACCCGGCTCGCGCGCCTCGTGACGGGGGTCCTCGCGCCGCCGTGCATCGGTGCCGCCGCCCTGGTGCTCGTCGGCTGGCGCGCGGGAGGTGCCGCCGGGCTCGTGAGCGGGGCGGTCTGCGCGCTGTTCGTGACCGTGCTCCCGTACGCGGTGGTCATCGCGGGCGTGCGAGCCGGGCGGTGGTCGGACCGGATGCTCACGTCGCGCAGTCAGCGGGTCGTCCCGATCCTCAGCAACATCGCGTTCGCGGCCGTCGGGCTCGTGCACGCCGTCGCCACGGACGCCCCGCGGGCCGTCGTCGCCCTCGTGGTCGCTGCGATCGGGACCCAGGCCCTGCTCTTCGTGATCAACCTGGCGTGGAAGATCAGCTTCCACGCCGGCGTGTCCGCGGGGCTGGGCGTCGTGCTGGCCCACGAGCTCGGGCCGGCCGTGCTGCCGCTCGCCGTGCCCGTCGTGCTCCTGGTGTGCTGGGCTCGGGTGGCCCTGCGTGAGCACACGCTCGCGCAGGTCGCGGTCGGGGCACCGGTCGGCGGGGGTGCGCTCGCCGCGCTCTACGTCCTGGCGGTCGGGGGCGCCTGAGGCGAGCGCGCTGCCGGGCGCGAGCGCCCCGCCGCGGGGACGGGAGTCAGCAGCTGCCGTCCACGCGGCCCTCGCCGGGTGGCTCGGCCTGCGTCGCCGCGCTGATCGCGCGGGCGGCGGCGCCGAGCTGCGCGAGCTGCTCGGGGGTCAGCACGTCGACCACGAGGCGGCGCACCGCCGCGACGTGGCCGGGGGCGGCCTCTTCGATCCGGGCGAGGCCGGACTCGGTGAGCCGGGCCTCGGTGTGCCGGCCCGCGCGGTCCGTGCAGCTGCGCCGCTCGACCCAGCCCGCGCGCTCGAGCCGGGTCACGGCGTGCGAGAGCCGGGAGAGCGACCCGCGCGCGAGGGCGGCCAGGTCGCTGAGCACGAGCGTGCGGGCCGGCGCCTCGGACAGTGCGGCGAGCACCTGGTACTCGAAGGTGTTCAGCCCGGCGTCGCGCTTGAGCTGCGCGTCCAGGGCGGGGGGCAGGTCCATGAACAGCCCCATCAGGGACCGCCACTCGCGCTGCTGCTCGGCGGAGAGCCAGCGGACGTCCGGCTCCGCGACGGGGGTGCGGGGCGGATGTGCGGTCACGGGACGATCCTAGAGCACGGCTTGAACATTCAACTCCCTCGCTCTAAGGTGCGAGTTGAACGCTCAAGTCCCTACCTGAGGAGAACCCCCATGACCGTGCTCCGCATCGACGCCAGCATCCAGGGCGACCGCTCCGCCAGCAGCGCCCTCGCCGACGTCGTCCTCGACCGCGTCGTCGCCGCCCACCCCCACACCACGGTCGTGCGGCGCCACCTCGGCGCGGACCCGCTGCCGGCCGACGCCTGGGCGACCGCGATCTCCGGGAGCTTCACGCCCGAGGCGGACCGGACCGACGCGCAGCGCGCAGCCGTCGCCCTCGCCCAGGAGGTCGCCGCCGAGCTGCAGGACGCGACGAGCGCCGTGCTCGCGGTGCCGCTCTACAACTTCGGGGTGTCCCAGCACGCGAAGACCTGGATCGACCTCGCGATCGCCGGTGCGCCGCAGGGCACGCGCCTGCTCGACGGGACGCCCACCGTCCTCGTCACCACCCGCGGCGGCGCGTACGGCGCCGGCACCCCGCGCGAGGGCTGGGACCACAACACCGACTACCTGCGCCGCATCCTCGCCGACGTCTGGGGCGCCGACCTCACGGTGGTCGAGCGCGAGTTCACGCTCGTCGGCGTGAACCCCGCCCTCGACGACTTCGCCGAGATCGCCGCGGACATGCACACCACCGCGCGCGAGGCCGCGGCGCAGGCGGGGACGGCGCTCGCCTCGCGCCGCGCCGCCGCCGCCTGACCGGCACGGGTCCGCACGGCGCGCGGCGGGAGGCCCGGGGACCGGGTGCCGGGCCTCCCGCCGCGCACCGCCCGACACCGGCCCGACGCCCACCTGCGCTCCCACCGCGCCGCGTGGTCCCGCGCGTGGCAGGTTGACGTCATGAACGCCTTCCGCCGACGCCCCGGGCGCGCCGCGTCGCCCGCCGCGCTCGCCACGACGGTCCCGAGCCCGACGCACCGCCCGGCCCCGCCGCCCCCGACGGGCCCGTGGCAGGACGGCCTCGGCCGCGCCGCGATCCGCAGCGCGCAGACGCTCCTGCTCCTCGCGCTCGCGTCGGTCCTCGTGTGGGGGCTCACGCAGGTCAAGCTGCTCGTCATCCCCGTGCTCATCGCCGCGATCCTCGCCGCCGCGTTCAGCCCGCTCGTGCGGCTGTTCCGGCGCTGGGGCTGGCCCCGCGCGCTCGCGACGTGGGCCGCGCTGCTCCTGGGGCTCGGCACGCTCGGGGTCGTGCTGTGGCTCGTCGGGCGCGGCATCCGCAAGGAGTGGCCGACGCTCGTCGAGGAGGCCGAACGCGGCCTCGGGGAGCTCGAGAAGTTCCTGCTCCAGGGCCCGCTCGGCATCACCGAGGAGCAGATCGCGTCCGCGCGCGAGTCGCTCACCGCGGCCCTCACGAGCGACCAGGTGCAGAGCGGCGCGATCACCGGGGCGACCGCGGCCGCCGAAGGCGTCGCCGGGCTGCTGCTGGGCGTCGTCGTGCTGTTCTTCCTCATGAAGGACGGCCGCAGCATCTACGGGTTCCTCATCCGGCCGCTGTCCGAGGAGCGTCAGGCGCGCGCGTGGCGCGTCGGCAACCGCTCGGTCGGGGTGCTCGGCGGCTACGTGCGCGGCACGGCGATCGTGGCGCTCGTCGACGCCGTCGTCATCGGCGCGGCGCTCGTGATCCTCCGTGTCCCGCTGGCGCTGCCGCTCGCGACCATCGTGTTCCTCGGCGCGTTCGTCCCGCTCATCGGCGCGACCGTCGCGGGCATCCTGGCGACGCTCGTCGCCCTCGTGACGAACGGCCCGACGACCGCGCTCATCGTCCTCGTCGTCGTGATCGCCGTGAACCAGCTCGAGGGCGACCTGCTCGCCCCTGTCGTCATCGGCCGCGCCCTCGCGCTGCACCCGCTCGCGATCCTGCTCGCGCTGACCGCCGGGACGATCCTTTCCGGCATCATCGGCGCGCTGCTCGCGGTGCCGATCACCGCGGTGGCGTGGGCGGCGATCACGGAGTGGCGGGCGACGGGCGACGACGGCACCGCGCCACTTCCGGCGCGTGGTCGCGGGCTGCGCAAGCCGTCCTCCGCCTGACCCGGAGCGCCTCCGCCGGCCGTCGCAGCCGTGAGGCAAGGCCGGCGGCGCGGACCGAGCCGGGCGGCGGACCAGCCGGCGGAGGCCCGCTCACACGTACGACGAGTACGCCGGCAGGTCCAGCACCCCGTTGCCCGACAGCCCGATCACGACGACCTCCGGCTCGGTGACCGACCGCGCGTGCGCCAGCGCGGCGGCCACGGCGTGCGTCGACTCGGGTGCCGGGATGATCCCCTCGGCGCGCGCGAACTCGACGCCGGCCGCGAACGCGGTGTCCTGGTCGACCGCGACCGCCTCCATGAGCCCGAGGTTCACCGCATGCGAGACCATCGGCGCCATCCCGTGGTACCGCAGGCCGCCCGCGTGGATCGACGGCGGCACGAAGTCCTTCCCGAGCGTGTGCATCTTGAGCAGCGGGGTCAGGCCGGCGACGTCGCCGTGGTCGTAGCGGTACTCGCCCTGCGTCAGCGAGGGGCACGCCGCCGGCTCGCACGCGACGACGCGCGTCGTCGTCCCGTCGCGCAGGTTCTGCCCGATCAGCGGGAACGTCAGCCCGGCGAGGTTCGAGCCGCCGCCCGCGCAGCCGAACACCGTGTCGGCCTGGCGCTCGCCCGCGTCGGCGAGCTGCACGAGCACCTCCTGGCCGATCACGCTCTGGTGCAGCATCACGTGGTTGAGCACGCTGCCGAGCGAGTAGTGCGCGCCCGGGTCCTTGACGGCCGCCTCGACGGCCTCGCTGATCGCCATGCCGAGGGAGCCCGTGGTGTCGGGGTGCTCGGCGAGGATCGCGCGGCCCGCCTCGGTCAGGTCCGACGGCGACGGGTGGCACACGCTGCCGTACGTCTCCATCTGGAACCGGCGGTATGGCTTGGCGTCGTAGGACGCACGCACCTGCCACACCTCGCACGTGAGCCCGAGCAGCGCGCACGCCATCGACAGCGACGCACCCCACTGGCCCGCGCCCGTCTCCGTCGTCAGACGCGTGATGCCCTCGACCGCGTTGTAGTACGCCTGCGCGACGGCGGTGTTCGGCTTGTGCGAGCCGACCGGGCTCACGCCCTCGTACTTGTAGTAGATCCGGGCCTGCGTGCCGATCGCGCGCTCGAGCCGCGCGGCCCGGATCAGGGGCGACGGGCGCCACAGCGCGTAGATCTCGCGGACGGTCTGCGGGATCTCGACGTAGCGCTCGGTCGAGACCTCCTGCGCGATGAGCGCGGCCGGGAACAGCGGGGCCAGGTCCTCCGGGCCGAGCGGCTCGCGCGTGCCGGGGTGCAGGTGCGGCGGGACGGGCTCCGGCAGGTCGGCGGCGAGGTTGTACCAGTGCGTCGGGACGGTCGAGGGGATCACCGTCCCCAGCGGGTCGGTGCTGCGGGCCGTCACGGGGGTCTCGTCGGTGAGCGCCATCGCCGTCCGTCTCTGTGCGGGGTCCGCGCACGGACCCGGTGAGCCGTCTGTTGCCGCGAGCGTAGCGCCGCCGGTCCGGCGGGCGGCCTGTTGCTCCTCGCTCGGAGGCGGCGGTTGCCCTCCCGGTGCGACGCCCAGGCAGGGCTGGCGTCGACGATCCGCTTGGCCTCACCGAGCGGGATGCCCTCGACCGCCCGGACGACCTTGACGCAGTCGACGATCGACGCGCCCTCCGCCCTCGGTCGAGCGAGGACCTCGTCGAGGTCCGTACCGCCTTCGTGCAGCACACGCGCCCGGTCCTCGAAGGTCATCCGGGGCTCACGTCCCCCGACCAGGGCCCGGACGTCGACGCGCCGCTCCGGGGACTCACTCGTAGTACCGCGCGCCCTCGAGGGCGGCGGCGACCAGGACCCAGGGGTCGTTCGGCACGGGCCGGCTCTCGCTCAGGTAGACCTGCTCGACGCATCCCAGCAGCGCCTCGAACGCCTCCAGGAAGCCGGCGAGGTCGTCGTTCTCCCAGCCCTCAGCCCGCGGGAGCTCCGACCGCAGGAGCGCGAGGGCGTCGAGCACCGCGTGGCGCCCGGCGAGCGCTGGGCCGTCCTCCCGTCCGCGAGCGCGCTCCGCCACTGGCACGTCCTCGTCGTCGGGCACCGGTGGTCCCTCCTGAGGTCCTCGTCGGTGCAGGCGCCGACCGATGTCGAGGTCGGCCTGGGACGCACTGACGCGCACGGGGTCGCGCGCGTCGTCCACCACGACCACGTGGCAGGTGTCGCCGACAGCGAGCGACGCCCCACCCTTGAGGTGGTCGAGAAACCCTGGAACCCCGTCCGTCAGGCGGACCGCCGCCCCCCAGGGCGCCGTCCCGGTGACGACCGCGTCGTGCTCGGAGTGCATCGGTGCACCGGCTCGACGAGCGCTTTCCACCGCGTCGCCGTCGAGCAGACGTCCGCTCGAGACCTCGGACCGCAGCCGGCCGTACGGGTCCATGTCCGGACCCCGTCGACCTCCCGTCATCGCCGCCCCCTCGCGCGCTCCGGCCACCCGGCCCACGAGGCGTGAGCGTATCGCTGCGCGGACGGCCGGACACCCGGGCACGCGACCGCTGCGCCGTCCGGGCGACGCTCCCCCGGACGGGCGTCCAGGAGTGGCATCCTGCTCGCCATGCACGCGCGCGTCCGTCATGTCCTGCTCCCCGGCCGGCACCACCTGGTGACCCGGTTCCAGACGGCGTACCTGCACGCGCTGCTCGGCGGCGAGCTGGCGGACTCGGCGGGCGAGCCGGTCGTGTGCGACCTCGACGCGAACGTCGTCTGGGCCGTCACGTCAGCCACCCACAGCGGCACGCGGCGCAATCCGCTCCCGGCGCACCGGCGCGAGGCGATGATCGAGCGGGTCACGGCCGTCGAGGGCCTGCCCTCGCTCGTCGCCCCCGTCGCCGACGTCCCGCCGAGCCCCCGGTTCGCGCGCACCGTCCTCGGCAGCGTCGAGCTCTCCACCGGTGTCACGGCCACGCCGCTCGACACGGTCGTCGCGTGCTCGACGCCCGAGGTCGCCGCGATGTACGCCGACCTCGGCTTCCGGGTCGTCCCGGTCGAGGACGCGTGCGACGACGTGCCCGAGCGGCCGTGGGACGTCCTCGAGCTCCTCGCGGCGGGCGACGAGCGGTGGCGGGACCTCGCTCACCCCGAGGTCGTGCACTTCTACGACCGGTACCGGCTCGACGCCGCGATCACGTTGATCCACGAGGACCCGACGGTCTCGACCGAGGGCGACCTGACGACCACGCGCGACTACCGCACGTACACGGCAGCGTTCGACGACGCGTCCGACCGCAAGTGGGAGCAGGTCGCGCCGTTCGTCGAGCCCGGCCGGGTCGTGGACCTCGGGTGCGCGGCGGGCGGGCTGCTCGAGCGCGCGGCCCGCGACCCGCGGCTCGCGGAGTCCGACCTCTACGGGGTCGACGTCTCGCGCCACCTCGTCGCGGAGGCCGAGCACCGGCGCGCGCAGGGCGTGTTCGCGAACCCGAACGTCTTCTTCGCGCAGCGGAACCTGCTGCGCTCGCCGGTCTTCCCCGCCGCGTCGGTCAGCACGACGCTCACCGTGGCCCTGACCCACGAGATCTCGAGCTACGGCGCCGGGCGCAGCGACCTCGAGCTGCTCGCGAAGCGGATCTACGAGCACACCGCTCCCGGCGGGGTCTGGGTGTGCTCGGACGTGCTCGGCCCGCTCGATGGGGACCGGCTCGTGCACCTCGAGCTCGACGGGGACGGCGCGTCGGCCCGGCCCGTGGACCTGAGCGGGTGGACGCGCGAGGCCGTCGCCGCGCACGTGGCCGCCCTGTCGCCCGCCGAGCGGCTCGTACAGCTCGCGCAGGACTTCCCGGCGCTGTCCGGCGGCGGGTGCGACGTGCGCTGGGTCGACGGCGGCGTCGCGGAGCTCACGCTGCGGGCCGCGGCGGAGTTCCTCTACACGCGCGACTACGTCGACTCGTGGCTGTCCGAGTGCCACGAGCGGTTCTGCGACATGACGTGGCCCGACTGGGTCGCGCTGCTCGAGGGCGTCGGGTTCACCGTCGACCCCGTGAGCGGGCCGTGGCGCAACGAGTGGCTCGTCGAGAACCGTCTCTCCGTGGGGGCGGCGCTGCGCGACCCGTCGACGGGTGAGCCCGTCGAGTGGCCGGACACGCACGTGACGTTCGTGGCGCGCCGACCGCGGTAGGTCTCCGCGCCGCGGCGCCTCGGCGTCCTGAGCGGTCAGGCCGGCGTCGCGTCGTCCCGCGTCGCGGCGTCCGCGGCCGCGCGCTCGACCGACCCCACGAGGTGGTCCAGCACGTCCCCGGGTGTCGCGAGCCACGCGGGCAGCCACACGCGCTCGACCGCGGGCCAGCGCAGCATCCGCGAGAGCACCTCGGTCGGCAGCCCGTCGCGGTCCCCGACGGTGCGCCGCGCGGCCCAGCCCGGCCCGTCGAGCAGCACCGCGACGAGCGGGCGCTCCGGGGCCGCGGCGTCGGCCAGCGCGAGGTCGACCCGGAAGTCGGAGAGCCCGACGTCGGTGCGGACCGCGAGCCCGCGCTCGCGCAGCGCCTCGGCGACCTGCTCGCGGTGCCGGTCGACGGCCGACGAGCGCCGCGCGGGGACCGTCGTCGCGCGCGACCGGCTCGCCGCGAGGTCGAGGTAGGCGCGCAGGTGCTTGATGCCGACGCTCTGGGTCTCCTCGGCGCGCAGCTGCTCGGGGTCGAACGAGGAGAACACGACGACCTGGCGCCGGGCCCGGGTCACGGCGACGTTGAGCCGGCGCTCGCCGCCGTCGCGGTTGAGCGGTCCGAAGTTGAGCGGGAGGTAGCCGCGCTCGTTCACGGAGAACGCGGTCGAGAACAGGATCGTGTCGCGCTCGTCGCCCTGGACGTTCTCGAGGTTCTTGACGAACAGGCCCTCGTCGGAGCCGCCCGGGGACCCGCTGCGCTCGAGCGCGTCGGCGAGCCGCTCGTCGCCCGAGTCGCGCAGCAGGGCCTCGATGAGTGCGCGCTGCGGGGCGTTGAACGTGACGACCCCGATCGACGGCAGGCCGTCCGGCGCGGCGTCGAACCGGCGGCGGATCTCGTCGACCACGGCCTGGGCCTCGACCGGGTTGGTGCGGAGCAGCCCTGCGGTGCTCTGCCCGGGCCCGCCCCGGCGGGCGGTCCGGTGGAACGTCCCGTCGACCCGCACGAGGCTCACGCCGTAGCCGCCCGGGCCGGGGTCGGCGGCGCCCGACGTCGGTGCGGGGAACGAGCTGAGCCGGTCCTCGTAGTACTGGTGGTTGCTGAACGCGATGAGCGACTCGTCCTGGCTGCGGTAGTGCCACGACAGCCACCGCCGCGGCACGCGCGCCTGCACGCACTCGGACAGGATGCTCTCCTCGTCCTCGACGGCGAGCGCGCCCGTGAGCACGCCCTCGAGCAGCCCGTCCGCGAGGCCCGCGTCCGCGGCGCCCTCCGCGGGCTCCTCGTCGCCCCCGCCCGTGACCTCGGCGAACGAGGTGGGCGGCATCTGCTTGGAGTCCCCGACCACGACGACCGAGCGCGCGCGGCCCATCGCCCCGACGGCGTCGGCCACGCGGATCTGGGACGCCTCGTCGAACACCACGAGGTCGAACAGGCCCGCGCGCGCCGGGAAGAACCGCGCGAGCGAGTCCGGGCTGACGAGCACGCACGGCATGACCTGCGTGATGAGCTCCCCGTACGTCGCCATGAGCCCGCGCACGCCGAGCCCGCCGCGCTGCCGGGCGAGCTCGCGCACGAGCCCGCCGACGTCCCCCTGCGCCGACGACGCGTCGAACGGCCGCGCCGCGGTCACGTCGCGCGGGAGCGCGGTGCGCTGGTGGTCGCGCACCGCGGCGGCCGACGACAGGAAGCGCCCGATCGCGCGGCCGTGCGCGACGGGGTCGAAGCCGTCGAGCCCGGTCGCGGTGCGGCGCTCACGCGCGGACGCGATCGCGAGCCCGCGGTCGAGCGCGCGCACGGCGTCGGGTGCCGCGACGGCCCCGACGAGCAGGAGCTCGCGCGCGGACGTGAGCCGGGCCCGGCGCAGGGGCTCGAGCGCCCCGACGAACGCGACCCAGCGCTCGAGCGGGAGCGGGTCGATCCCCGGTCCGACGGCCGGGCGCGCCACCGGGAGCGGGCCGTCCGGGTCGTCGTCCCCCGCGGCGCCGGACCCCCACGCGGCGGCCGACGTCCAGTCGTCGTCGAACCCCGCGCCCGCACCCCCGACGCGCTCCGCCGCCGTCGCCGTCCAGCGCGCGACGAACCCGTCCGGCGTCGACCACCGCGCGACCTGCCGCGTCGTCGCCTGCACGGTCGCCGCGAGCGCCGTCGTCGTCCGCGAGAGCCGCTCGAGCACCGCGACGTCGGCCGGCAGCAACGGGAGGCGCGCGACGTCGTCGACGAACGCCCGCAGCCCGCGCACGAACGGGTCCGCCGTCGGGTCGCCACCGTCGGGATCGACGGCCTCGCCGGCCCACGTGAGCCACGCGACCTGGCTCTGCACCGCCTCGAGCGCCTCGGGCAGCAGCGGGTTCCAGCCCGCCGGGAGCGTCACGCCGGCGAGCCCCTGCACGCGGAACGCGAGCGTCTGGACGGCGGTGTGCACGCGCGCGAGCGAGGCGGTCACCGGGAGCACCTGCCCGGCCTTGAGCGTCGTCCCGGGCTGCAGGCCGGGCTGGAGCTCCGCGGCGACCGCGAGGAGCCGCCCGCGCCGGCCCCACCACCCCGACGACGCGGCGGCCTGCGCCCGGCGGGCGAGGTCGGTGAGCGGCAGGTCGAGCACGGCGGGGACGGCGAGCGCGAGCCCGGGGTGCTCCGCGGCGGCCGTCGCCGGGAACGCGGCGATCTCCTCGACGAGCCGCGCGGCGGTCGTGCGCCAGCGCTCGGTGCGGGTCTCGTCGAGCGTCTCGACCCGGACCGGCGGGGCGGCACCGAGGTCGGCGAGCACCTCGAGGTCCTCGTGCGTGCGTGCGGCGGCGAGCACCGTCGCGGACGTGCCGCTCAGGGCCCGCGCGGGGGCGAGCGCCGCGTCGACGTCGGCGACGGCGCGGCCCACGGCGGCCACGTCGATGCGCTGCGGGTCGGTCAGCCCGACGAAGCCCCACGGGTGGTCGGGGCGCGGGCGCGCCGGGTCGGCGGTGTCGGGCAGCAGCTCGAGCGCGCGGCGCAGGGCCGGCACCTCGGGGGCGCCGGTCGTGACGAGCTCGACGGGGACGGGGAGCACCTCGGTCGTCCCGACGCCGGTCGTCCCCGCGGTGGGCCGGCGCCGGCCCGCGCCGTCGGTCAGCGCGAGGAGGCTCGTGCGGGCGGAGTAGAACGACAGCCCGGCGCCGTTGGGCTCGTGCAGGCGCTCGGCGTAGCGGGCGAGGGCCCGGCGCGCGGCGCGCAGGGTCTCGTGCTCGGCGGCGAGCCCCTCGTCGTCGACCTCGACGGTGTGCTCGAGCGCGGTGCGGACCTGCGCGCGGACCGCGGACGGCTTGCTGCCCTTGTCGTGCAGGTCGAGCGAGAACGGACCCATGCCGACGTCGTCGAGCCGGGCGCGGACCACGTCGAGGGCCGCCCGCTTCTCGGCGACGAACAGCACCCGGCGCCCCTCGGCGACGGCCCGGGTCAGCAGGTTGGTGATGGTCTGGGACTTCCCGGTGCCGGGCGGCCCCTCGAGCACGAACGTCCGGCCGGCGACCGCGTGCGCGACGGCGTCGAGCTGCGAGGCGTCCGCGGGCACCGGGCACGCCGCGGCGAGCTCGTCGAGGTCGACGGCGCCCGGCTCGGGGACCGGGTCGGCGAACACGGCGGTCGGGGTCTCGACGAGGTGCCGGACGAGCGGGTTCTGCGTCAGCACGTCCCAGTGCTCGTCGAGGTCCTTCCACAGCCGGAACTTCGCGAACTGGAGGATCGCGAGGTCCGCGGTCTCCTCGACGCGGTAGCCGAGGCCCTCGGTCGCGAGCGCCGTGCGCAGCGCGAGCAGCGCGGCGTCGACGTCGATCCCCGCGCCGTCGAGCGCCGGCTCCGCGAGGCCCGGGACCGTGAGCCCGTGCACCTGGCGGAGCTTCTCGAGCAGGCAGTAGTTGGGCGTGCTCGCACCCGTCTCGTCGAGCTCGAGCCGGTACGCCTGCTCGCGCGAGCGCGTCACGAGCCGCACCGGCGTGAGCACGAGCGGCGACCGCAGCTCCCGGCCGTCGAGCGTCCACACCAGGGAGCCCGACGCGAGGTACAGGTTGTTGGCGCCGGTCTCCTCGACGACCGTGCGCGCCTTGTACGCGAGCCCCCGCAGCCGCGTCGCGTACCCGGCGGCGGGCAGGTCCGTGTAGAGCGCCTGGCGCCGGGCGAACAGCTCCGCGCGCTGCTCGGCCGGCAGCTCGCGGCCCGCGGTGACGCCGCGCGCGACCTCGACCTCGTCGAGCTGGTCGGCGGGCAGCAGGTGCACGGCGCGGCCGTCGTGCAGCGCGTCCTCGACCGACCCCAGCCCACCGGCCGGCACCGCGAGCGGTATCCCCGACCGGGGCGTGAAGTGGATCAGGCGGTTGCGCAGCGACAGGTCGAGCAGGGAGTTCTTCCACTGCGCGACGCGCGGCGGCACGGGCGCCCGGCCGAGCGTCCCCGCGGCGGCGGGGCGGACGTCGGCGTCGACCGCGACGGGCTGCGGCACGGTCGTGCGGTCCTCGCCCGGCCGGTACTCGGTGATCGTCACGGTCCCGTCCGCGGCGCGCGTGTGCGCGGGCAGCGGCAGGACGCCCGCGCGCCGGGCCCGCCACACGTCGACGACACCGAGCACGCGCGCGAGGTCGCCGGTGAGCCAGCGCGTGTACGCGGCGTCGTGCGCCTGGGCGGCCGTCACCGGGCCCGAACGGGCGGCTCCGGTCGCGCCCTCACCCGTGCCCCGGGCGGTGACGAGCGTCGTCTCGACGAGCCGGACGAGCCCCAGGTCGACGAGGTTGACGACCGCCGCGACGTCCGGCACCTCGCGCTGTGCGATCGCCGCGAGCGCCGCCTCCTCGCGCCAGTACCCCAGGAACGCGTGACCCTCGACGAGCCACAGCAGCGGCCGCACCCCGACGTGCTCGAGCGCCGCCGCCATCGTCACGACCGTGTCGAGGCAGGTCCCGACGCGTCCGTCGAGCACCTCCTCAGGCGTGCGGACCTTCTGCCCGACGTCCGACCAGGACGCGGGCGGCTCGCTGTACCGGATGCCGCGCGCCGTCATCGCGTCGAGCACCGTGGCGACGGTCGCGTCGACCCGCTCGGGACCCTGCTGGTAGCCCGCCGTCGAGGCGTCGCCCGTCCGCTCGGCGAGCAGCACGCACGCCTCGTCGACGAGCGCGCCGACCGCCGGGTGGTTCGGCATGACGAACGCGGCCAGCAGCTCCATGGCCAGCACGGGCGGGACCGCGAGCCACTGCCGCGGCGCCAGCAGGTCGACGTGCACGGTCCGCTCCGCGAGCAGGTCGCCCTCGCCGAGCACCTGCACGACGACCTGCGCGGGCCGCTGCTCCTCGATCTGCAGGACCGCCGCCGGGTCGAGCCGCAGGTCCACGTCGGTCAGGACGGTCTGCGCGTCGGTCTCGAGGTCGACGAGCTGCTCCCACGGCGTGCCGACGCGGCCCTCGACGTCGCGTACCTCGACCTGCACGACCGCGCCCCGGACCGCAGGGCCCGTGTGGTGCACCGCGATGCGGCTCACCACGGGGAGCCGGTTGTGCGCCATCGGGTACGAGAGCACGGGCGCGGCGTCGACCTCGACCGTCGTGGCCGCGCGGCGCACGGTGTCGGCCGGACGGCTGGTCGAGGTGGCGGGCGGGGTGCTCGGGGAGCTCTCGTCAGGCATCGAGTGCGAGGCTAGCCCGGCGGGCCGACGGCGGCGCAGGCCCGCGCCGGTGGGTCGGCGCGGGCGGGTCTGGGCGGGCGATCGGCGGCGGTGGTCCCGCGGCGTGGTGGGCCTGGGCGAGCGGCTCGCACGGCGCGACCGGGTCGTGCGGCCACCGGCCGGGTCCGGGCATGGAGAAGACCCGTTGCGCAGGGGGCAGGCAACGGGCCTTCTGGTTGAAACATTAACCTACTACCGCGCGTCGCGGGCACTTTTCGCCGGGTGATCTGGTCCTGGTTCGGCGCGGCCACGGGTCACGGCGGGCACGACCGGCGACGCGGGGGCCCCGGGCGTCGCGTCCCGCCGCACGGTCCAGCGCCCCGCCCGCACCCGGCCTGCGCCTTTGCCCGGCGGCGCGTCGGGCCCTACGGTCGTGCCAGCCGCGGGGGGCCTGCGGCACATGCCACGACGACGAGGTACGAGCATGCACAGCAGACGCACGATCACGACCCTGACCCTCTCCGCCGCGCTGGCGCTCGGCGGGCTCACCGCCGCGACACCCGCGCAGGCGTACGACTACCTGCACGACGGGGTCCGCATCCGCAGCGAGCCCTACACGTACGCGGGCGTCGTCGGCGCCGGGTACCCCGGGCAGGGCGCCGAACGCCTCGGGCTCAGGCAGGGCAGCACCTACTCCTACAGCAACCAGTGGGGCACCGGGACGTCGTCGCTCTGGGCGAGGAACCGCAACCTCGTCACGGGCGCGGTCGGGTGGAGCGGGTCGTTCCTGATCTCGTGAACCGCGCGACGGCGGCGCCCGGGAGCACCCGTCGCCGTGCCGTGGTGGCTGCGGCGCTCGCCGCGCTGCTCGTCGCCGGGGCGTCGGGGTGCACCGCGGGCCCCGGCGACGGCGACACCGGCTCACCGGGTCAGGGCACGGGCGGCCGGGCGACCGGCGCGGTGCCGACCCCGGCACCCGACGGGCCGCCCGACGCGGACCCGTCGGGCAACCTGCGCCTGCTCGCCGAGCACGGCCCGCCGCCGCTCGACGCGTGGGGCTGGACCGCGCCCGAGGCCGACACGGTCGCGCGCACGGTCGAGGAGCTGACCGCGCGGTGCATGGCCGAGCGCGGCTTCGCGTACGAGCGCTCCGGCGGCACGGGTGCGGCCGACGGCGAGGGCGACGCCGACGGCACGCTCGGCGAGCCCGTGACCCACTGGGGCGGCTTCCTCGGTCTCGTGAGCGAGACGCGCGCGCGGACGACGGGCTACCAGGTGCTCGACGTCGAGGCGCGGCTCGCCGAGCGCGCCC
>NZ_BJLR01000010.1 GCF_006538745.1 Cellulomonas cellasea
GGCTCGCCGAGCGCGCCCGCCTCGAGCAGGAGGCGACCCGCACGCCCGACCCCGCGTACGTCGCCGCGCTGACCGGCGAGGGCGCGCCCGGCGGCGGCAGCGGCTGCAGCGGCTGGGCGTTCGATCAGGTCACGCCCGCAGACCCCGGCGTCGACCGGCGCATCCAGGAGCGGCTCTACGGCGAGGCGCTCCGGCGCGCGGAGGAGCACCCGGCGGTCGTCCGCGCGCTCGACGGGTGGGTCGCGTGCATGGCGCGCCACGGCTACGCGGTCGAGGCGGTGCCCGTGCCGGCCAGCACCGACCCGGTGACCGCCGAGCTCGTCGACCAGGCCGTCGCCGACGTCGGGTGCAAGGACGAGACCGGCCTCGTGGACACGTACGTCACGGCGCTGTACGACGCCGAGCGCGCGCTCGCCGCGGAGCACCGGGCCGAGCTGGAGGCGTTCGCCGCGTGGGGCCGCGAGCGCGTCCGGCTCGCGACCGAGGCGCTCGCGGGCTGAGGCGGGTGCGCGGGCTGAGGCGGTGCGCGGTCGGACGCGGGTGCGCGGGCTGAGGCGGTGCGCGGTCGGACGCGGGTGCCCGGTCGGGACGCGGCGCCCGGTCAGAACGTCGTGAGGAACCCCGTGAGGAACGCGACGCCGACGACCACGCCGAGCAGCCCCGCGACGATCGCGAAGACCGCGCGCCCGCGGCCGTGGCCGCCGTGCTGCGCGCGGACGAGCGCCCACACGCCGAGCGCGAGCGAGAACGGCGCGACGGGCCACAGGACGAGCGCGAACAGCCCGAGGTAGCCCGCGACGATCGACTGCCAGGAGCGCCCGGTCGGCAGCAGCCAGTGCACGACGTCCGAGGGCCCGCGCCCGATGCCGCCGCGGACCTCGTGCGCGACCACGGCGGGCGTCCCGTACGCCGCCGCCGGGGGGAAGCCGTGGCCCGGGGCGCCGTAGGGCTGCCCGCCGCCCGACGGCTGCGGACCGCCGAAGGACCGCGGCGCCCCGAACGACTGCCGGGGGCCGTACGACTGCGTCTCGCCGAACGCGTGCGCCGGGCCGTGCGGCTGCGGGACCTGCCCGGGTGCGACAGCGGGTGCGAGCGCGGGCGCGGAACCTGGCGCGACCCAGTCGCCGGGCTCGAACGACTGCCCGGCCGTCACGGGGTGCGGCGGCGCGAGCGCAGCCGGTGCCGCCGTCGGTGCCGCTGCCACGGGCGACGCCGGAGGCTCGGCCGGCGTCGTGTGCTCGGACCACGCCCGGCCGTCGAACCAGCGCAGGACGCCCGGGCTGTGCCCGTCGTCGTACCAGCCCGGCTGGACGTCCACGCTCTGCGTCATACGGATGTCCTCGGCACCCCGCCGGAGCACCTTGAACGTGCGCGCTGTGACGCGCGCGTCAGCCGACGAGCCAGAACGCCCCGAGCGCGAGCGCCCCGACCGTCACCAGCAGGAACACCCCGACCCAGAGGATCCCCGGCGTGCGGGTGAGGTTCCCGAGGATGTCCGCGTCGGACTGCCCGCGGCCGCGTGCCCGGCGGCGCGAGTGCTGCAGCTCGAGCACCGCGCGCGGGGCGCCCAGCAGCAGGAACCACGTCACGGTGTAGGCGAACGTCACCTGCCACGCGAGCGGCGCCCACCACGTCACGCCGACGAGCACGACCCCGCTGACCAGCACCGTCCACAGGCCGTACCAGTTGCGGATCTGCAGGAGCAGCAGCGCGAGCGCGAGGACCAGCAGCCACAGGAGCCCGGCGGCGTACCCGCGCCCGAGCAGCCACGCCGCCCCGAGCCCGAGGACCGCCGGCCCCACGTACCCCGCGAACGCCGTCGCGACCATGCCCGGCCCGCGCGGCCGCCCGACCGAGACGGTCAGCCCCGAGGTGTCCGAGTGCAGCCGGATCCCCGCGAGGCGCCGGCCGGTGAGCACCGCCACGGTCGCGTGCGCGCCCTCGTGCACGATCGTCAGCGCGTGCCGCGTCAGGTGCCACAGCCGCGGCAGCGCGAGGCACAGCAGCGCCACCCCCGCGGTGAGGAGCACCACGGTCGGGACTGCCGGTTCCTGCGTGCTGGTCGCGCGCTGCCAGATCTCGCTGATCAGGTCCACGGATCACCTCCGGTGCGCAGCCAACCAGATCCGGCAGCCCCTCGGCGCCACGCGCCCGTCACGGCGCCTGGAGCGCCACGTCGCGACCGACCGCGGTGATGCGCGCCCCCTCGGGGACCACCTGCACGTCGCTCAGCACGACACCCTCCGGCAGCCCCTCGAGCGGGACCGGGATGCCGCTCAGCCGGTCCTCGAGGCGTCCGGGCAGGTCGGCGACGTCGACCGAGACCCCGCCGATGCTCACGGCCGTCACCCCGACGTGCAGCGCGCCCTCGGCGACGGCCGGTGCGAGGCGCGCGGACAGCTCGAGCCCGAGGACCGAGCCGGACGCGACGAGCTCCGCACCGTCGGTCGCGAGGGCCGCGTCGACCTCGCTGTGGTCGCGCACGAGCTGCTCGAGCGACGCGGTCGGCACCGTGCCCGTGAGCCGGACCCGCGACGCGGTGTACGGCTCGGACGTCGTCACGCCCGTGGCGGTCGCGTCGACGTCGACGAGGTGGGTGCCCTCGAGCACCACGCCGTCCGCGTGCGCGACGACCTCGTCGACCGAGCCCGCGAGGAGCTGGGTCAGGAACGGGAAGCCGCCGAGGTCGACCGTCGGGGTGCCCGTGACCTCGAGGCCGGCCGCGAGCTGGTCCACGGCGGCGCGCTCGACCTCCGCCTCGGCGTAGCGGTCCACGACGAGCAGACCGCCGACGAGCACCCCGATCCCGACGACCCCGACGACGACCCCGCGTGCACCCATCGGGTCAGCGTAGGGAGCACGGGCCTGTCGCGTGGACCGTCCGGTCGCGGGTCACCCGACCGTGCCCGCGGCCGGCTCCACCACCACGGCACGGCTCCGTGCCGGCACCTGCGTCTTTCGATGCAGGTCCAGGATCTCCATCGTGCGCCCGGCGCGGCCGGGGCCCCCGAATTCCTAGCGTCTCGTGATGTCAGGACCACGTCGACGAGAGGCACCCCGATGACCACCACCGCTGCGCTCGAACCGCCATCGACCGACCGGAGGGGCGGCTTCGTCGGCTTCGTCCGGCGCCGCCCGCTGCTGGCCTTCTTCACCCTCACGATCCTCGCGAGCTGGACGGCATGGATCCCGCTCATCCTGTCCCAGCAGGGGATGGGCGTGCTGGACTTCACGATCCCGGGTGACGAGGGCGGGCAGATGCTCGGCATGCTGCCCGGGGCCTACCTCGGCCCGATCGGGTCGGCCCTGCTGGTCACGTACCTGTGCGACGGCCGCGCGGGGCTGCGCAGGTGGGCGGGCCGCCTGTTCCGGTGGCGGGTCGGCTGGCTGTGGTACCCGGGCGTCCTGCTCGGGGTCCCGGCCGTGATCATCCTGTCGGTCATGGTGTTCACCGGCGGCGCCGTGAACGCACCGACGACGGCCCTGCTGATGGTCTACGTGCCCGGGATGATCGGGCAGATGCTCACGACCGGCCTGGCCGAGGAGCCGGGGTGGCGCGACTTCGCCACGCCCCGGATGCAGCGCCTGATGGGCCCGCTCCCCACTGTCCTCGTGATCGGCGTCGTGTGGGGCGTGTGGCACCTGCCGCTGTTCCTCACCGCGTGGGGTGGCTGGGGTGACATGCCGTGGTGGCGCCCTGTCGAGTTCGTCGCGTTCTGCATCGTGTTCAACGTCGTGATGACGTGGGTCTTCAACAAGACCCGCGAGAGCCTGCCGATCGCCATGCTGCTGCACTGCGGCGTGAACAACTTCTCGTCGATCCTGGCCGGTGAGATGTTCCCGACGGTCGACCGCGACACCTACCAGCACGCGCTGATCCTCGGCTCCGTCGTGGTCGGCGGGATCCTGCTCGCCGCCACCCGCGGTCGGCTCACCTACCGGGGCGAGCAGGCACCCCTATCGTGACCGGCGTGACAGAGCCCGCACGCCGCCGTCAGCCCCTCGCGCGCTACGCCGTCCCGGCGACGTGCGGGGGGCTGGCGGTCGGGCTGCTCGTGGCCGCGACGCTCCTGCACGCGGCCGACCCGACGTCGGTCCTCGGCATGCCCGGGTTCGACGACCCGACCTGGTGGTGGGCGGCCGCCGTCGTGGTGGCCCAGGCCGTCGCGCTCGGGGTACGGCCCCGCACCACACCCGGCGTGCTGCTCGCCGTGGGCGCGGCGGTGCCGGCGCTCGCCGTGCTGGGCGAGGGCATCGGGATCGGTCTGGTCGCCGTCCTCGTCGCGGCGTTCGAGACGGCGGTCGAGGGTCCGAGTCCCCGCAGGTGGCCAGCGCTCGCGGCCGCCGGCGTCCTCGTCGCCGCGGGGGTCGCGACGAGCGAGCTGCGCATCGGTTCCGTCGCGGCGGCCGCGGTCGTGGGCGGCCTCGTGCAGGCGCTCGGCACCGTCGGGCTCCCGGTGCTCGCCGCGGCCGTCGTCGGCTCCCGGCGCGAGGCGCGCACCGCCCGGGCCGACACGCTCGCCGCACGCACCCGCGAGCACGACGCCCTCGTCCAGGTCGCCGTGGAGCGCGAGCGCACCGCGATGGCGCGCGAGCTCCACGACATCGCCGCCCACCACCTGTCCGGGATCGCCGTCATGACGGGCGCGATCGGCCGCCAGATCGACGTCGACCCCGCCGGGGCGAAGATCGCCGTCGCCCAGGTCCGCGAGCAGAGCACCGCGATGCTGCGCGACCTGCGCAACCTCGTCGTCCTCCTGCGCGACACCGACGCGCCGGGCGACGCGGACGGCGCGGTGCGCATGGAGACCCTCGCGGGCGTCGCGGAGCTCGTCGACCGCGCCCGCGAGTCGGGCCTCGACGTGACGCTGGAGCGCTCGGGCCCGGTCGACGAGCTCGCGGCCACGGGCTCGCTCGGGCCGCTCGCGCAGCTCGTCGTCTACCGCACGGTCCAGGAGGGTCTGGCGAACGCGTCCCGGCACGCGCCCGGCGCCCGCTGCGAGGTGCTCCTCGACGCCGGGGACGGCAGCGCCCTCGTCGTGACCGTCCGCAACGGTCCCCCGCCGGACGGCACCGACCTGCCGCCCCACGAGCCCGGCTACGGTCTCGTCGGGATGCGCGAGCGGGCCGAGGTCACCGGCGCGACCCTCCGCCACGGTCCGCGCGTCGACGGCGGCTGGCAGCTCCGGCTCACCGTCCCCGCCGCCGAGCGGACCCCCACCGAGCGGACCCCCACCGAGCGGACCCCCACCGAAGGAGGCACCACGCCGTGACCGAGCCGACCGACGACACGCGGGGAGACGTCCGGGTCGTCGTCGCCGACGACCAGCCGCTTGTCCGCGCCGGGCTGTCCACGATGCTCGGCACCGAGCCGGGCATCACCGTGGTCGGGCAGGCCGGGGACGGGGTGGCCGCCGTCGAGCTGGCGCTCGCCCTGCGTCCCGACGTGGTCTGCATGGACATCCGCATGCCCCGCAAGGACGGCATCGCGGCCACGCGCGAGCTGTGCGGTCCCGACGTCGACGACCCGGTCCCCGTGCTGATCCTCACGACGTTCGACGTCGACGACTACCTGTTCGGTGCCCTCGAGGCGGGCGCGTCGGGGTTCCTGCTCAAGGACGCCGAGCCCGAGACGCTGATCGACGCCGTGCGGTCCGTCGCGGCCGGCCAGGGCATGCTCGCCAACGCGCTGACGAAGCGGGTGCTGCGCGAGGTCGTCACCCGGCGCCGGACCCGGCCCGTCACCGCGGCGCGCGCGACCGAGCTGCTGACCCCGCGTGAGCTCGACATCCTGCTCCTGCTCGCGCAGGGCATGTCCAACGAGGAGATCGCGGGCACGCTCGTGCTCGAGGTGTCGACGATCAAGTCGCACCTCGCGCGGGCCATGCCGAAGCTCGGGGTGAAGTCGCGGCTGCAGGCCGTCGTGTGGGCGTACCAGAACGGCATCGTCGAGCTCGGCGCCTGACCGCGAGCTCGGCGCCTGACCGCGGACGGGCGCCCCGTCAGTCGTGCGCGGCGGCGTCCGCGAGCACCTCGCCGATCACGTACCGGGCGTTCGCCGCGAGCGGCCTGTTCGTCCCGACGTAGTACGGCAGCTGCAGGCAGGCCTGCGACAGCGCCCACGCGCGGCTGCGCAGCCACGTCGCGTCGTCGACGCCCAGCGCCTCGCGGAGCACCGGGCGCAGCGACCGTGGGAGCAGGTTCCACGCGACCTGCACGTCGACCGCCGGGTCGCCGATCCCGACGCCGCCGAAGTCGATCAGGCCGGCGAGCCGCCCGCCGCGCACGAGCAGGTTGCCCGGTGCGACGTCCCCGTGGACCCAGGTGCCGGGCGGCGCGCACGTCGGCAGGTCCGCCACGGCGTCCCACACGGCGGTGACCGCGTCGGTGTCGATCCCGGGCATGCCGCGCATCGCCGCGATCGACTCGCGCGTCACCGCGTCGCGGGGGCCGAACGTGAGCCCGCGGTGCTCGGGCGGGCCGCCCGGCAGGTCGAGCGCGTGCAGCACCGCGAGGCACTCCGCGAGGTCGAGCACGAACCGCTCGGTCAGGTCGGCGGGCTCCGGCGGCGCGCCCTCGACCCACGTGTAGACCGACCACGGCCACGGGAACCCCGCGCCCGGGGCGCCGAGCGCGACCGGCACGGGCGTCTCGACGGGCAGCGCCGGACCCAGGAGCGGCAGCCACCGCTGCTCGTGCTCGACCTGCGCGACGGCCCGCTCGATCCGCGGCAGCCGCACCGCCAGGTCGTCCCCGAGACGGAACATCGCGTTGTCGGTCCCCGAGGACGACGCGTGCACCACCGGCAGGTGCGCCCACCGCGGCAGCTGGTCGGCGACGAGCCCGCGCACCACCGCCGCGTCGACCACCCGCTCGTCCGCGTGCATCCGGCCCTGTGCCACGCGCGCCCCCTCGTCCGACCGGCCGGGCCCCGACGTCACCTGGGTCGCGCCGGCCCGGCGTGGCGCTCCCGGGACAGCCTCACCCGGGCACGGCTCCGCGCGCCGCTCCTTTTCCGGCCACGACGCGACGGTGCCCGGGTGCTGCGGCTGGGGGCCGAGCACCCGGGCACCGGGTGACGCGAGGCGGCGGTCGGCGCCGCCGGAGGGCCGGGGGCGTCAGCGCGCGGGCCCTCCGAGGGCCGGAGACGTCAGGACCGCAGGCCGCCGAGGACCCGA
>NZ_BJLR01000011.1 GCF_006538745.1 Cellulomonas cellasea
GCCGTCAGGACCGCACGCCGTCCGACGACCGGTGTGCGCCCGAGACGGCGCTCGCCGCCTGGCCGCTGACGAGCGCGCCGACGTCCAGACCCGTGAGGGACTTGATGACGTCCTGGCCCTCGCTGAGCACCTGCGCGACCGTCTTGGTGAGCGACGACGCGCCGTCCGTCGAGACGACCGTGAGGTTGTCGATGCCCGAGATGGGCTCGGCGGCGGCGCGGACGATCTCCGGCATGAGCGCGATGACCTGCTGCGCGAGGACGGCGGCACCCTGCTCGCGGAGCGCCTCGGCCTGCGCCTTGGTCGCGTCGGCCGCGGCCAGACCCTCGGCGCGGGCGGCCTCGGCGCGCGCGAGACCGAGCGCCTCGATGGCCTTGGCCTGCGCGAGCTGACGGTCGCGGTCGGCGTTGCCGGCGCGGATCGTCGCCTCGGCGGCGGCCTCGGCGTCCTGCACCGCGGCGATCTTGTTGGCCTCGGCGATGCGCATGCGCTTGAACGCGTCGGCCTCGGTCGCGGCGTTCGTGGCGTCACGGTTGGCGTTGGCCTGCTGGACGGCGGCGTACGCGGCGGCCTCGGCCGGCTTGCGGACGTCGATGTCGAGCTGCTCCTCGGTCACGCGGGCCTGCTCGGAGAGCGCCTCGCGCTGCAGCGCGGCGACCAGGCGGTCCTGCTCGGCGCGGGCGAGCTGGCCCGCGGCGTCGGCCTCGGCGTTCGCGCGGTCGGTCTCGGCCTTGATCCCGGCCTGCTTGAGCGACAGGTCGCGCTGACGGGCCGCGATCTGCTCCATCGCCTGGATCTTGGCGAACTCGGAGACCTGCTGCGCCTCGGCCTCCTTGACCTCGGCGACCTGGCGCGCACGCGCGGCCTCCGCACGACCGAGGTTCGCCAGGTAGTCCGACCCGGGCGTCGAGATGTCGGAGATGTTGAGCAGGTCGACCTGCAGACCCTGCTCCGCGAGGTCCGTCTTGGTCGACGCGACGACCGCGTCCTGGAGCGACTTCCGGTCGGAGATGATCTGCTCGATCGTCATGTCGCCGATGATGGCGCGCAGCGAGCCCTCGAGGGACTCCTTGATGACGTCGTTGAGCGTCGCCTGCTGGGACAGGAAGCGCTGGGCCGCACGCCGCACGCCCTCCTCGTCGCCGCGGACCTTGAAGTTGATCGACGCCTTGATGGCGAGCTTGATGCGGTTCTTGTCGACGCCCTCGACGGTGATGCCGATCTGGCGCTGCTCGAGCGAGATCGGGAAGCCCTGCTGCAGCACAGGCCAGATGAACACGCGCCCGCCGACGACGACGCGCTGACCCGAGTCGGTCGCGACGGCGTTCTTGCCGGCCCCGCGCCCGACGATGATGAGCGCCTCGTTCGGGGGCACGCGGCGGATGCGCTTGGTGATGAGGGCGATCAGGGCGACGAACGCGATGATCAGGGCGGCGACCGCAGCGACTACGGCACCCCCGTCGAGAAGCTGGTCCATGGTGGTCCCCGGTCCCCGGGGCTCCTTTCGTCGGTGTGCTCGGACTGCGGTGTCGGTGGGGCGGGCGGTGCGGGCCGGCTCGGCGCCGGCCCGAGTGGTCCGGCCTCCGGTGGTGCGGCTCGGGTGGTCCGGTTCAGGCGGCGCGGCTCAGGCGGTGCCCGTCAGGCGGTCCGGCTCACGCGCGGGTCACCTGCACCCGGGAGCCGGAGACGGCCACGACGACGACGCGCGCCCCGGGCTCGATGGTGTCGTCCGCCCACGCGAGGCGGTTCTCGAGGTCGCGCACGCCCTCGAGCCGGACCTCCCCGCCGTGGGGGCCGGTCGTCGCCGTCGTCACGCCGTACGCACCGTCGAGCGGGGGCGGCGGGGCGTCGTCGCTCGCGGCCAGGGCCGTGATGACCCGCTGCGAGACGAGGGCCGCGACCGCCGCGAGCGCCACGGCGATGACGTAGGCCCACCCGGTGCCGAGGTCGTTCGCGACCGCGATCACGCCCGACGCCCCGAACACCACGGCGCCGATGCCGATGGCCGAGCCGGACAGCCCGCCCTCGCCGAACCCGACCTCGTCGAACATCTCGCCGAAGACCAGCGAGACCACGAGGAGCACGAGCCCGAGCGCTCCGAGGACGGTGAAGACGAGCACGGTGGGGACCTTCCTGGCGGGGGCGTGTGCGGACAGTGTGTCAGCCCGCCGTCGGGCGCCGCAGCCACTTACCGGGCGACACCGGGACCCGCCCGACGGCCGGTCTGGGGGCGGGCGACGCGCGCGTGGCCTGAGGAAACGCGGTGGCGGCATGTCGGCGGCACCCGGCACAGTGGAGCCGACCGACCGCACGCAGCGCAGTCGGGACGACGAGACGGCGGGGAGCACGTGACCGACCCAGAGACGTCCACCACGGAGGCGACCGCCGGGGCACCTCCCCCCAGCACGAGCCCCTTCGCGCCCGGCCTGCGCGCGACGACCCTGGGGATGCTCGCGCTCATCGCGCTGGGCGCGTTCGAGGCGCTCGCGGTCTCGACGGCGATGCCGACCGTCGTCGCCGACCTCGGCGGGTTCGAGCTGTACGCGACCGCCTTCGCCGGGCCGGTCGCGGCGGGCGTCGTCGGGCTCACCGTCGCGGGTCTGTGGTCGGACCGCCGGTCGCCGGTCGCGCCGCTGCTCACCGGCGTCGCGCTGTTTCTGGCCGGGCTCGTCGTGGCCGGGCTCGCGGGGAGCATGCCCGTGCTCGTCACGGGGCGCGTGGTCCAGGGCGTCGGGTCCGGGCTGTACAGCGTCGTGCTCTACGTCGTCGTCGCCCGCGTCTACCCCGAGGCGACGCGCCCGCGCGTGTTCGCGGCGTTCGCTGCCGCGTGGGTCGTCCCCGGGCTGATCGGGCCGTTCCTCGCCGGGGTGATCGTCGAGCAGGTCGGGTGGCGGTGGGTGTTCCTCGGCGTGCCGCTGCTCGCGGTCCCCGCGGTGCTCGCCCTGTGGCCCTCGCTCACGGCCATCCGCCAGGGTCCGCCGGCGCGCCCCGACCCGGGCGGCAGCACCTCCTCCGGGGCCGGCGCGCCCGCGAGCGGCACCTCCGCGAGCGGCACCTCCGCGAGCGGGACGTCCGCGAGCGCCACCTCCGACGACGCCCCGGCGACGGGTCCGTCCGGGGACCGCGGGTCCGACGCCCGCGCGTCGACCCGGCTCGTCGCGCTCTCGGTCGTCGCCGCCGTCGGGGTCCTCGCGCTGCACCACGCCGGCCAGCAGCGGGGCGCCGAGGCGCTCGGGTGGACGGTCGCCGGTGGCGCGGCGGTCGCGCTGACGCTGCCGCGCATGCTCCCGACCGGGACGCTCCGGGCCGCCCGCGGGCTGCCCACGGTCATCGCGCTGCGCGGGCTGCTCAGCGCGGCGTTCACCGCGGCCGAGGTCTTCATGCCGCTCCTGCTCCAGACGCACCGCGACCTCGGCCCGTCGGCGGCGGGCGCGGTGCTCACGTGCGCGGCGGTCAGCTGGTCGACCGGGTCGTGGCTGCGCGGCCGAGGGTTCGGCGGGTGGTCGGACGTCCGGTGGCTGCGCGTCGGGGCCGCGGGCATGGTGGCCGGGATCGCCGTCGTCGCGCTCGTCGTGGCGCCCGCCGTGCCGGTCGCGGTCGCCTACGTCGGCTGGACCGTCGCGGGGCTCGGCATGGGTCTCGCGTTCCCGACGACGTCGCTGCTGACCCTGCGCCTGTCGCCGCCCGAGAGCCAGGGCGCGAACAGCTCGGCGCTGCAGATCATGGACTCGGTGAGCATCGCGCTGGTCCTCGCGCTGAGCGGGGCGCTGCTCACCGCGCTCGGCGGGCCGACGGCGCTGCGGGCGTTCGCCGCGGGGTTCGCGCTCGCGGCGGCGGTCGCCCTGGCCGCCGCGCTCGTCTCGCACCGGGTCGTCCCGCGGCGCGAGTGACCGGGCTGCCGCGAGGGCCTGACGCAGCGCAGGCCCGTCAGCGGACGGCCGGGCGCGAGCCGACGACGACCGTGCCGTCCACGTCGTCGTCGTGCACGACGACCGGCACCAGGCCGGCGCGGGCCATCGCCTCGGCAGTCAGCGGCGCCTGGCGCTCGCTCGTCTCGATCAGCAGCTGCCCGCCGGGCGTGAGCCACCGCGGGGCGACCGCGGCGAGGCGGCGGTGCACGTCGACGCCGTCGGCACCCCCGTCGAGCGCGACCGGCGCCTCGTGGTCGCGGGCCTCGGGCGGCATGAAGGCGATCTCGTCGGTCGGCACGTAGGGGGCGTTCGCGACGAGGACGTCGACCCGGCCGAGCAGCGCGCGCGGCAGGGGCGCGTCGAGGTCGCCCTCGTGCACGTGCCCGCCGACGGGCTCGACGTTGCGCCGCGCGCAGCGGACCGCCGCGGGGTCGAGGTCGGCGGCGTGCAGCTCCACCCCGGCGACGCGCGCGAGCACCGCGACGCCGACCGCACCCGTCCCGCAGCACAGGTCGACCACGACGGGGGTCCGACGCACGGCTGCCTCCCTCCCCAGCAGGCGCACCGCCTCCCGCACGAGCAGCTCGGACCGCCGCCGCGGCACGAACACCCCGGGCTCCACGACGACGCGCAGCCCCGCGAACGCCGCCCACCCGAGCACCTGCTCGAGCGGCAGCCCGCCGACCCGGCGCGCCACCAGGTCCGTCAGCTCGGCGGGGGTGCGGGCCTCCGCGAGCAGCAGGTCGGCCTCGTCCTCGGCGAACACGCACCCGGCGGCGCGCAGCACGCGCACGACGTCGCCGCGGGAACGCTCGGCCTCGGCGGGGGAGGACACGCGCGGGTCGAGCGGTCCGTGCGGGACGGGCGCGTCGGGCGGTGCGGTCACGGGGGTCCTTCCGGGTCGACCGCCCGACGGTAGCGCCGTCGGGCGGCCGCGATCACGTGTCCGCCCCGTCGCCGACGCCTGGTCGCGCAGTCACGGGGCCGTCCCGGGAGCGCGCGCCGCTCCGGTCAGTACCGGCGCACCGCGATCCCGGGGTACTCGAGCACGAGCCCGGCAGCGTCGACCTCGAGGTCGCACGCGGTGTCGAACGCCGGCGCCGTGTACGCGAACCGCCGCCCCGGGCCGTCGTGCGGGACGCGCGTGTACGTCTGCTCGAGGCGCTCGACGCCGAGCCCGACCGCCCGGACGTAGGCGGCCGGCGCCGGCCCGCCCTCGCCGACCGCGAGGCGCATCCGGTGCACGGGCAGCGCGTTGGTGACCGCGGAGGACTCGAGGTCGACGTCGAGGCAGCCGTCGAGCCGCGGGTCGGGCTCGCCGTCGACGCGCCAGCCGCCCGACCCGTCGGCGTCGAGCACGACCGTGCGCTCCCCGGCCGGCGACAGCCCTCGGACCCGCGCCTGCCGCGTCGTCCACGTGGCGTCGACGTCGATCACCGCGTCGACGACCCAGGGCTCGCCGTCCTCGACCGCGGTCGTGCACGACGTGATCCGCCACCCGCCGTCGTGCGCCGTGACGTGCACGACCTCGAAGCCGTGACGCGCCGTGCGGTGCTGCCACGCGGCGAACGGCGGCGGGTCCGCGAACAGGGTCATCGCGCGAGTCTTCTCGCGGACCGGACACCGCGGAAGAGGCAGCGCCGTGCCGGTGTTGCGCCAGTCATGCCACCAGCGACTAGTGCGCCCACCGTGACCGACGGTCCGGGCGCGACCCCCACCAGCACGAGCCCCACGAGCACCCCCACGAGCCCCAGCCCCACGGCCACCGCGTCGCCGGTCCCCGCGCGCACCCGACTCGGCGTCGGCCTCGTGCTGCTGCTCTCGGCGCTGACCGCGATCGGCCCGCTCACGTTCGACACCTACCTCGCGGCGTTCCCCGAGATCGGCGCCGACCTCGGGGCCTCGACCGCGGCCGTGCAGCTCACCCTCACCGCGTCGCTCGCCGGGCTCGCGCTCGGGCAGCTCTTCATCGGGTCGCTCTCGGACGCGTACGGGCGGCGGCGGCCGCTGCTGGGGGCGCTCGCGCTCTACGTCGTCGTGTCGGCGGCGATCGTGCTCGTCGACTCGATCGCGATGCTCACGGTGCTGCGCGTCGTCCAGGGCTTCGCGGCGGCGGCCGGGATGGTGCTGTCGATGGCGACGATCCGCGACCGGTTCGAGGGCGTCGCGGTCTCCAAGATGATGGCGCGCCTGATGCTCGTCGTCGGCGTCGCCCCGGTGCTCGCCCCCACGATCGGCGCGCAGCTCCTGCGCTTCGGGTCGTGGCGGCTCGTGTTCGGGTTCCTCGCGGTCGTCGGGCTCGTGCTGCTCGTCATCGCGTCGGTGGCGCTGCGCGAGTCGCTGCCGGTCGAGAAGCGGCGCACGGGCGGCACGCGCGCCGCGCTCGGCTCCTACCGCGTGCTGCTCACGAGCCGGACGTTCCTCGGGCTCGCGTTCCTGTCCGCGACGTACATGGGCGCGATGTTCACGTACGTCTCGGCGGCGACGTTCGTGTTCCAGGACGGCTACAGCCTCTCCGCGCAGGAGTTCGGGTGGGTTTTCGCGGCGGGCGCGGCCGGCATCACCGCGGGCTCGCAGGTGTACGGCGCGCTCGTCGGCCGGTTCGAGCCGGAGCGCATCCTCGCGTGGGCCGTCGCCGCGGGCGTGGTGCTCGTCGCGGCGCTGCTGGTCGTGACGGCCGCGGGCGGCGGGTTCTGGCCCGTGACGACCCTGCTCGTGCTGGTGCTGACGACCGCGGGCTTCGTGATGCCGTCGGCCCCGGCGATCGCGCTCGCGGCGAACCCGCAGCGCGCGGGGACGGCCGCGGCGCTGCTGGGGGCCCTGCAGTTCGGGCTCGGCGCCGTGATCGCGCCGCTGACGAGCCTCGGCGGGCAGCCGACCGCGCTGCGCATGGCCGTCGTCATGACGGCGACGATCCTGGTCTCGGCGGTCCTGCTCCTCGTGACGCGCGTCGGGATGCCGGCGCGACGCGTGCGCGCCGTCGCCGCCTGACCGCGGACCACCGCCGCCCGGCCGGGCGTTCCGGCTCCTGCGCCGGTCCGCGCCGCGACGCGCCGGCCGCGCTCGTCGACCGCGCTGTGCGCACCGGTCCGGTGCGCGGGTGTCGTCCGCGGCGCACGGCACCCGACCCGCACCCCGTCCCCACCGGGTTCCTGCCTGACGTTCACCTGACGTTCAGGAGCCTCGGCGAGAGTGGGTGACGGACAGGGCCGGCGCCGCGCCGGTCCGCCGGGAGGCCGACCACCATGACCACGACCCTGCTCGACCACCGTGCTGCCGGGTGCCCGCCCGCCGAGCCGCTCGACGCGGGCGACTGGCTCACGGCGACGCTGCGCCCGACGGGTGCGTTGGGGCGCGAGGACGCCGTGCGGCTCGCGGACGTCCTCGGGCCGCTGTCGGCGTCGGCGTCGCTCGTGATCGTCGACCTCGGCGCGGCCCGCATCGCGAGCCGCCGGGTCGCGGCGGTGCTCGACGACGCCGGTGCCCGCCTCGAGCACCGGGGCGGCGGCCTGATCTGCGTCAACGTCGACCCCGACGACCGGACCCACCTGACCGACGCCGGCGGGCACGCGGTCGTCGTCGACGCGCCGCCGTCCGCGGGGCCGGACGACCTCGACGACCAGGACTGACCGGACGCTCGGGCGGGGTCCGGCCGCCCGGGTGCGCCCAGGGCGGTGCAGGCGCGGGGGACCCCGCGCACCGTCCCCCGCGGCGATGCCGACGTGCAGGCGCGCGGCGTCCGACGACCGGCCGACCGCGGCACGCCCCCCGGCGCGAGTGGGCGCGGCCCCGGCCCCTGTCCCGTGGGGACGAGCGGCCCGGCGCCTGTCCCGTGGGGACGAGCGGCCCGGCGCCTGACCTCTCGACGATCACCCGCGATACCTCCCGATCCGCCCTACGACGGCGGATACGATGGCGCGCGCTCGCCCGATGCCGGGCTCGTCCGTCGGAGGGAGGGCCGTGGTCGCCGAGACTCTCGACCCCGCGCCCCCGGGTGCCGGGCCGGACGGGGCGACGACGACGACGCCCGAGGCCGTCCGCGCGGCGCGGCTCGGCGCCTTCACGTGGGACGTCGCGACCGGCCGCGTGGTGCTCGACGCGAGCCTCGCCCGGCTGCTCGGCCTCGTCGACGCGTCGGCCGAACGCCCGCCCCTCGCCGAGGCCGACGTCGACCCCCGCGCCGCGCTCCGCCGG
Source organism: Cellulomonas cellasea (assembly GCF_006538745.1). Lineage (GTDB taxonomy): Bacteria > Actinomycetota > Actinomycetes > Actinomycetales > Cellulomonadaceae > Cellulomonas_A > Cellulomonas_A cellasea. The sequence continues at coordinate 8,106 of NZ_BJLR01000011.1, forward strand.
GTGCACCCCGACGACCGCACGCGCCTCCTGCGGGCCCTCCTGCCCGCGGACGGGACGGACGTGGACGTCGACGTGCGGCTCGCGCCGGACGGCCCCGGCCCGGACGGTCCCGTCGGCCCCGACGCGCTCGACCCCGGTGTGCCGCGGTGGCTCCAGGTCCGCGCGACGCTCGAGCGCGACGCATCCGGCCGTGCGTCGCGCGTGCTGGGGATCGCGTTCGACGCCACGCGCCGCGACGGGCTGCGCACCTCGGCGCTGCTCGACGCGATGCCCACGGCGTTCTTCTCGCTCGACCGCGCGTGGCGCTTCACCTACGCCAACGCTGCCGCGGAGACGCTGCTCACCCGCACGGGCGTCGACCTGCGCGGCGGCGACCTCTGGGAGCTGTTCCCGGACGCCGTCGGCTCCGCGTTCGAGACGCACTACCGTGCAGCCGTGGCGACCGGTCAGCCCGTGGCGTTCGAGGCGTACTACCCCCCGCCCCTCGACGCGACCTACGAGGTGCAGGCCTGGCCGGGGTCCGACGGGCTCGCGGTCTACTTCGAGGACGTGACGAACCGGCGCCGGACCATGGCGGTCGCCGCCCGGGAGACGCGCCGCGCGGCGCTGCTCGCGAGCGTGACGTCGCAGCTCGCCGAGACGCTCGAGGCGGAGCAGGGCGTCACGCGCCTCGCGGAGCTCCTGGTGCCCGCGCTCGGGGACTGGTGCGTCGTGACGCTCGTCGACCACGACCACCACGGCACGTGGCGCGGGCTCAAGGACGCCGGCTGCGCGCACGCCGACCCCGCCGCGCGCCCCGTGCTCGAGCGCTACGTCGACCTGCGCCTCGCCCAGCTCGAGGACACCCTGGCGCTCCAGCGGGCGCTCGAGTCGGGGCAGGTGGTCAGCGCGACGTCGGGCGCGACCGAGATGATCCGGGCGAACCTGCGCCCCGGCGAGGCGCGCGACCTGATCGACGTGCTCGCGCCGGAGTCGGGCGTGATGTTCGCGCTGCGCGGCCGCGGGCGCACGGTCGGGCTCGTCACGCTGTTCAACGGCGCCGGGCGCGGGCCCATCAGCGCCGACGACCTCGCGCTCGCGCAGGACGTCGGTGCGCGCGCCGGGCTCGCGCTCGACACCATGCGGCTCTACCACCAGCAGCGCACGCTCGCCGAGGTGCTCCAGCGCTCGCTGCTCACCGCCCCCGTCGAGCCGGACCACGTGCAGGTCGCCGTCCGGTACGTGCCCGCGGCCGAGGCGGCCCAGGTCGGCGGCGACTGGTACGACGCGTTCCTGCAGCGCGGCGGCGCGACGGTCGTGGTGATCGGGGACGTCGTCGGGCACGACGTCTCGGCGGCGGCGTCGATGGGCCAGATCCGCTCGCTGCTACGCGGGATCGCGGTCACGACCGGCGCCGGTCCCGCGCACGTGCTCACCGAGGTGGACGCGGCGCTCGCGACCCTGCGCACCGACGCCATCGCGACGGCGGTCGCGGCGCGCATCGAGCAGACCCCCGAGCAGCTCGCCGCCGGGGTCCGGACGCTGCGCTGGTCGAACGCCGGGCACCCGCCGCCGATGCGGATCTCCCCCGAGGGCACGGTGCACCCGCTCGTCGGGACGGGCTCCGACCTGCTGCTCGGGGTGCTCCCGGGCACGACCCGCACCGAGTCGGTCGTCGAGCTCGAGCCCGGCACGACGCTGCTGCTCTACACCGACGGCCTCGTCGAGCGCCGCGACCAGCCCGCCGAGCTCGGGATCGCCCGGCTGCGCGCGACGCTCGCCCGCCTCGCGGACCTGGACCTCGAGGCGGTCTGCGACGCGCTGCTCGAGGAGCTCCTGCCGCAGCGCCCGCAGGACGACGTCGCGCTCGTGGCGGTGCGGCTGCACCCTCAGGACCGCCCCCGTCCGCCCGAGGCCGGCCCGGTCGTCGTCCCCCCGGGGCTGCCGGCCGACCCGGCGGCACCCGCCGACCCGGACACCGAGCCCGACGCCGCAGCACCGGCCGACCCCGGCGCGCCGTCCGACCCGGCCGCACCGGCCGACCCGGCCCGCCCCCGCGAGGTGGCCCCGTGATGGCGCCGGCCGCCGGGGGCGCGAAGGGCGCCAGCGCCCGACTGCGCGTCGCCGCGGTGCCCGCCGCCGCGCGCGAGACCCGGCACTGGGCCGTCGGGTTCGTGCGCGAGCACGGCGCGCGGGCGTCCGCGGCCCGGACCGTCGAGCTGCTCGTGAGCGAGGTCGTCACGAACGCCGTGAAGTACGGCGCCGTGGCCGACGCGATCGCGATCTCGCTGCGCTGCGCGGACGGCGCGGTCACCGTCCGCGTGACCGACGACAGCACCGTGCGACCCGTCGTGCGCAAGGCGCGGCCGAGCGACCTCGGCGGGCGCGGGATGGAGCTCGTCGAGCGCCTCGCCGAGGACTGGGGGGTCGACGTCGACGCCCGCCGCGGCAAGACCGTCTGGTTCCGCGTCAGCCTGCGCTGACCGCCGTCCCGCCCGCCCCTCCGGCCGGCCTCCGGGCGACCGCGCCGCCGATCGAGCCCTGACCTGCGGCGTTGCCCGCACCGCCGTCCGCGGCCCCCGTCGCCCGACCGTGGCTCACCGCGCGCCCGCGGGCCTTGCCCGGTAGGAATGGGCGGCATGACTGTCGTCGGACTCCATGCCTCGCACGAGCAGGTCCACCCCACCGCGCTGCTGCGCGCGGTCCAGCAGGCGCAGGCCGCGGGCTTCGGCGCCGCGATGTGCTCGGACCACCTCGCCCCCTGGAGCGAGCGCCAGGGCCAGTCGGGCTTCGCGTGGTCGTGGCTCGGTGCCGCGCTCGCCACGACCGACCTGCCGATGGGCTGCGTCAACGCGCCCGGGCAGCGCTACCACCCCGTGATCGTCGCGCAGGCGTCGGCGACGCTCGCGGCGATGTTCCCCGGGCGGTTCTGGGTCGCGCTGGGCTCGGGCGAGAACGCCAACGAGCACATCACCGGCGACCCGTGGCCGCCCAAGGCCGAGCGGGACGCGCGCCTGCGCGAGTGCGTCGACATCATCCGCGCGCTGCACGCGGGCGAGACGGTCACGCACCGCGGCCTCGTGACGGTCGACGAGGCGCGCGTCTGGACGCTCCCGGACACCCCGCCGAAGCTCATCGGCCCCGCGGTCACGTCGGCGACCGCCCGCGCGCACGCCGACTGGGCCGACGGCCTCATCACGACCAACCAGCCCGTCGAGAAGCTCCGCGAGATCGTCGCCGAGTACCGCGGCGCGGGCGGGCGCGGCGACCTCGCGCTGCAGGTGCACCTGTCCTGGGCGCACACCGAGGAGCAGGCGCTCGCGATCGCGCACGACCAGTGGCGCACCAACATCTACGACCCGCCGGTGTGCTGGGACCTCGCGACGCCGCAGCACTTCGACGTCGTCGCGGCCGACGTCCCGCCCGAGCAGGTCCGCGGCACCGTGCTCGTCTCGGCGGACGTCTCGCGCCTCGTCGACCAGATCGGCGAGCTCGTCGACGTCGGCTTCGACCAGGTGTACCTGCACCACGTGGGCCAGGAGCTCGAGGAGTTCGTCGACGTGTTCGGCGAGCGCGTCGTCCCGCAGCTCGCGGGCACGGCCGCGACCGCCACGGGCGCCGCGTCGTCGGGCGCCGCGTCGTCGGGCACCGCCACGTCCACCACCCCCGCGCCCCGCCACGCCGCGGCCGACCCCCACGACCCGCACCTCTACGCCCCCGAGCACCAGCAGCCCGGCCCCGAGGCGGAGGTCGGCCACGCATGAGGATCACCGACACCTCGGACCTGTGGTGGAAGAACGCGGTCGTCTACTGCCTCGACATCCAGAAGTTCATGGACTGGGACGGCGACGGCACAGGTGACTTCGCGGGCCTCGCGCAGCGCATCGACCACCTCGCCGACCTCGGCGTGACGTGCCTGTGGCTCATGCCGTTCTACCCGACGGCCGACCGCGACGACGGCTACGACATCACCGACTTCTACGGCGTCGACCCGCGCCTGGGCACCCACGGCGACGTCGTGGAGATCATCCGCACCGCGCGGGACCGCGGGATGCGCGTCATCGCGGACCTCGTCGTCAACCACACGTCGGACAAGCACCCGTGGTTCAAGGCGGCACGGTCGAGCAAGGACGACCCGTACCGCGACTACTACGTCTGGCGCTCCGACCCGCCACCGAAGGACACCAAGAAGGACGTCGTCTTCCCGGACAAGGAGGACAGCATCTGGGAGCTCGACGAGAAGACCGGCGAGTGGTACCTGCACCGGTTCTACAAGCACCAGCCCGACCTCAACGTCGCCAACCCCCAGGTGCGCGACGAGATCGCGAAGGTCATGGGCTTCTGGATGGAGCTCGGGCTCTCCGGCTTCCGGGTCGACGCGGTGCCGTTCCTGCTCGACGGCGCCGGCGCGAACCCGCGCGACGACCTCGTCGACCCGCACGAGTACCTGCGCTCGCTGCGCTCGTTCATGAACCGCCGCTCCGGGGACGCGATCCTGCTCGGGGAGGTCAACCTGCCCTACGAGCAGGCGGTCGAGTTCCTCGGCGGCAGCAACGGCGACGAGCTGACGATGATCTTCGACTTCCCGGGCATGCAGGCGATGTACCTCGCGCTCGCCCGGGGCGACGCGGCGCCGATCGTGAACGCGTTGAAGGCGCGGCCCCCGCTGCCACGCGACGCGCAGTGGGCGACGTTCGTGCGCAACCACGACGAGCTCACGCTCGACAAGCTGACCGACGACGAGCGCGCCGAGGTGTTCGCGGCGTTCGGGCCCGACGAGGACATGCAGGTCTTCGGTCGCGGCCTGCGCCGCCGGCTCCCCCCGATGCTCGACGGCGACCCCCGGCGCGTCCGGATGGTCTACTCGCTGCTGTTCTCGCTGCCCGGCACGCCGACGCTGTTCTACGGCGAGGAGATCGGCATGGGCGAGAACCTGGCGGTCGAGGGCCGGCTCGCGGTGCGGACCCCGATGCAGTGGAACGCCGGACCGAACGGCGGGTTCTCGACCGCCCCGGCGTCGCGGCTCACCGCACCCGTCGTCGAGGGCGGGTTCGCCCCCGAGCACGTCAACGTGGCCGACCAGCGGCGCGACCCCGACTCGATGCTCACGTTCATGGGCCTGCTCGTGCGCCGGTACCGCGAGTGCCCCGAGCTCGGCTGGGCCACGGTGGACGTGCTCGACCAGCCGCACGCCCACGTGCTCGCGCACCGCAGCTCGTGGGGCGACGGCTCGCTCGTCGCCGTGCACAACCTCGCCGCCGAGCCCGTCACGGTGCCGCTGCACCTGCCGGACCTCGACGGGGACGTGCGGTTCGTCGACCTGCTGGAGGACGACATGACGACCCCGTGCGGCGAGGACGGCAGTGTCGAGATCGCGCTGCCGGGGTACGGGTACCGGTGGCTGCGGGTCGTCCGGCCGGGGTCGCGCCGGCTCGTGTAGCCGGGGCCGTGCCGGTGCGTGCCCGCCCGGCTCGGTCGGCGCCGGTCCGTGCCTCGCGTGGGTCGGTCCGTGCCGGTTCGCCCGTCCGTGACGGTGCGTACCCGCGCGGGGCGGTCCCGCGGTTAGAGTGCGTCGTCGTCGCTGCGATCGCGACGAGAGCGGAGCGCACGATGACGCAGGACCACCCCGGCCGGCCGCAGGACGCCCGCACACCCGAGCACGCCGCCGGACCCGACGACGGGCTCCCCGACCTCCCGCCCGACGAGCAGCTCGAGACGTTCGTGCTCGAGGCCCGCACGGTCCGCGACCACCTCGACGACCTGGCGTCGCGCGCCGGGACGCAGCTCCTCGCGGGCACCGAGATCAGCATCTCGGTGCGCCACCGCGGGCACGACCGCCTCGTCGCGACGAGCACCGCCCGTGCGGGCCTGTGCGACCAGACCGAGTACGACACCGGAGCGGGGCCGTGCGTCACGGCGATGGACCTGCTCCAGGTCGTGCTCGTCCCGGACGTCCTCGAGGACACCCGCTGGGCGTCGTGGCGCCGGGTCGCGCTCGACAACGGCTTCCGCTCTGCCGCCGGGATCCCCGCGCACGTCGCGGAGGGCGTCGAGCTGTCCGTGAACCTCTACTCCGAGGAGCTCGACCCCTGGGACGCCGACGTGCTCGTGCGCGGTGACGCGTTCGCGCAGCAGGTCGCCCAGACGGTGCGCCTGTGCCTCGAGGTGGCCCGGCTCACGACCGCGCACGCGGACGCCCTCGCCGCCACTGAGGCCCGCGAGTCGATCAACCAGACGATCAGCCGCACGCTCGCCGAGGAGCAGGGCACGGTCTCCGAGGTGCTGGGCCGGCTCGCCGAGCCCGACCGCGCCGCGGAGGGCTGAGCACCACCGGCGACCGCGACCTCGCCGGCACCCGCGCCGGGCGCGCCACGCCGCGTGGTCGGCCGCGCTGTGCCGCGTGCTCGCGCGCGCTACGCAGCGTGGTCGGGCAGCCGGGCGACCTCGGAGTAGAACCGGTCGATCTTGTGGATCGCCGCGACGAACTGCTCGAAGTCCACGGGCTTGGTCACGTACGAGCTCGCGTGACCGGTGTACGCGCTGACGATGTCCTCCTCGCCGGACGACGTCGTGAGGACGACGACCGGGATGTGGCTCAGGTCCGGGTCCGTCTTGAGCGCGTGCAGCACCTCGCGGCCGCTCATCCGCGGCAGGTTGAGGTCGAGCAGGATGAGGTCCGGGCGGGGCGCGTCCGCGAAGGTCCCCTCGCGGCGCACGTGCTCGAGCGCGTCGATGCCGTCGTTCACGACCATGAGGTCACCGCTGCGACCCAGGTCGGCGTACGCCTCCTGGATCATCAGCACGTCGCCCGGGTCGTCCTCGACGAGCAGGACGCGCGGGCGTCGGCGGGCGGTGGTCACAGGGCGAGCACGCGAGAGGTCACGCTGAAGGGTCCCACGTCGGGCCGCCGCGCGCTGCGGGACGGCACCCCGACCTGTGCGGGGGCCGTCCCGGAGCGCGCGGTCACTCGTAGCTGATCGCCTGGAGCACGGGCAGCCGCGCCGCGCGCGCACCGGGCCACACGGCGGCGAGCACCCCGACGACGACGGCCAGCGCGAGCATCGCCGCGAGGCTCCCCCACGGGACGACGAGCGTCCCGAGCCCCTCGTCGGCGAACACCGCGGGCATCGCCGACGCGAGCGCGACCCCGACGCCGAGCCCGACGACCGTGCCGAACACCGCGGTCAGCACCGACTCGATCGTCACGGTCCCCGCGAGCTGGAACCGGCCGAGCCCCACCGCGCGCAGCAGCCCGATCTCCCGCGTCCGCTCGATGACCGAGAGCGCGAGCGTGTTGACGATGCCGAGCACCGCGATCACGACCGAGAGCCCGAGCAGCGCGTAGAGGATCACGAGCACCTGGTCGATCTGCGCGGCGATCTGCGAGACGTACTCCTCGGAGTCGAGCACCGCGACCACGACGTACGGCTGGACCGCCTCGGTCACGCCGTCCCGGACGTCGCCGGCGTCGGTGCCCTCGTCGAACGTGACGAACGCGGTCGACAGGAAGGTCTGCTGCTCCGGGACGAGCGCGCGGAACAAGTCGGCCGGCAGCACGACCGAGGTGCCGATCGCCCGCGAGTCGATCACGGCGCCGATCTCCACGGTGCGCGTCCCGCCCACGCCGACGACCGTGAGCTCGTCGCCGACGGCCCAGCCCGCGTCGTCGGCGGCCGACTCCTGCACGGCGAGCCGTCCCGCCGCGAGCGCGTCGCCGAACGAGCCGTCGATCTCCTCGATGTCGAGGCTGCGCCCCACGGCGCCGGGCTCGATGCCCGCGACGAGCCCGGCGTCCTCGGGTCCCGGGGTCCGTCCGGCCGGTGCGACGAGGACCGACCCGGCGAGGAACGGGTCGACCGCGTCGACGCCGGGCACCGCCGCCACGTCGTCGACCGCACCCGCGGGGATCGAGCTCGACCCCGCGGACTGGAGGATCAGGTCGGCGTTCGCCTCGGCCTCGACGATCGCGCTGGTCGACGCCTGGGCCGAGGCCGCGAGGACCGCGGACGCGCCGACGAGCGCCATGCCGATCATCAGCGCACCGGCGGTGTTCGCGGTGCGGCGCGGGTTGCGCACCACGTTGCCGCGCGCGAGCCGGCCGAGCGGGCGGACAGCCGCGACGAGCGGCAGCGCGAGCACGCCGATCGACGAGCGCGCGATGACGGGCGAGAGCAGGAGCGTGCCGACGACGACCGCCGCCGCCCCGATGCCGAGCACCGTCCCCGCGTCGTCGCCGTCCGGCGACCGGACCGACGACACGACGGCCGCGACCCCGGCGAGGACCGCGAGCGACCCGAGGGCGGCCCGCACGCGCAGCGAGCGCTCGGGCACCGCGACGTCGTCGCGCATCGCCTCGACGGGCGGCACGAGGGCCGCGCGCCGGGCCGGGAGCGCCGCGGCGAGCACGCTCACGACGGTCCCGACGAGGATCGAGACGGCGACCGTGAACCCGTCGAGCGGGATCTCGCCGGACAGCGCCATGCCCATCCGCTCGAACACGACCTTGAGCACCTGGACGAGGCCGACGCCGCCCGCGACGCCGAGCGCCGAGCCGAGCACGCCGACCGCCGCGGCCTGCACGAGGATCGACGCGAACACCTGCGCGGGCGAGGCGCCGACCGCGCGCAGCAGGGCGAACTCGCGCATCCGTTGGCGGACCGACATCGCGAACGTGTTGGCGATGATGAAGCCGCCGACGAACAGCGAGATGCCGGCGAAGACGAGCAGGAACGTCGTCACGAAGCCGAGCTGGCCGTCGATCTCGGCGCGGGTGTCCGCGCGCAGCGAGTCGCCGGTCACCGCCGCCGCCTGCGCCCCCTCGGGGACGTCCGCGAGCGCGGCCTCGACCCGCTCGACGAGCTGCGCCTCGCTCACGCCGTCCTCGGCGTGCACGGCGTGCAGCGGCACGAGCCCGTCGGGCGCGTACGCGGCGGTCGCCACCTCCGCGTCGAGCAGCACGATCGTGGCACCCGCGAACGGCGTGCCCCCGGTGGCCTCGCCGACGATCTCGACGGCCCGGAGGTCGTCGCCGAGCACGACGGTCGTGGAGTCCCCGAGCGCGAGCCCCGAGCTCTCGAGCGTCGCGGACTCGACCGCGATCTCGCCCTCGCCCTCCGGCGCGCGTCCGGCGGTGAGCTCGAGGGTGTCGTCGCGCGGGTCGTAGGCGAACGCGAAGGACGGCGCCTGGGTGCTCTGCACCGCGGTGCCGTCGGCCCCGACGAGGACGATCGGGCCCTGCAGCGCCGGGATCACGTGGTCGACGCCCTCGACCTCTGCGAGCGTCCCGGCCAGCGCGAGCGGCACGGGGTTGAGGCCGGAGTCCCCGCCCGGCTGCGAGCCGCCGACGGTCTGCGTCCCCTGCACGTAGGCGTCGGCGGTCGTCGTGCTCTCGACGATGCCGGTGAACGTCGACGACAGCATCGTGCGGAGCGAGAACGTGCCCGCGACGAACGCGACGCCGAGCGCGACGGCGAGCACCGAGAGCACGAAGCGCACGAGGTGCGCGCGGATGCCCCGCAGGGCGACCCGCCTCATCGCCCGGACCGGGCGGCGCTGTGCTGGGCGGCCGTGTGCTGCGCGGCGGTGTGCTGCGCGGCTGTGGACCGGGACACTGCCGACCGGTCCGCGGCGGACTGCGCGGCGGCGGCGAGCGCGTCGAGCACCGACGCGGGGGTCGGGTCGAGCAGCTCGCCGACGAGCAGGCCGTCCGCGAGGAACAGCACGCGGTGCGCGTAGGACGCGGCGGTCGGGTCGTGCGTGACCATGACGATGGTCTGGCCGAGCTCGGTGACGGAGCGGCGCAGGAAGCCGAGGACCTCGGCGGACGACGCGGAGTCGAGGTTGCCGGTCGGCTCGTCGGCGAACACGACCGCGGGCCTCGACACGAGCGCCCGCGCGCACGCGACGCGCTGCTGCTGGCCGCCCGAGAGCTCGCTCGGCTTGTGGTGCAGGCGGTCCTGGAGGCCGACCGCGGCGACGACGGCGTCGAGGTGCGCGCGGTCGACGGGGCGCCGCGCGATGTCGAGCGGCAGCGTGATGTTCTCGAGCGCGGTGAGGGTCGGCACGAGGTTGAACGCCTGGAACACGAACCCGAGCGCGTGCGGCGCAGCTTCGTGAGCCGGCGCTCGTTCATCCGGCTGACCTCGTCGCCGTCGACGACGACCGTGCCCGACGTCGGCCGGTCGAGGCCCGCCATGCAGTGCATGAGCGTCGACTTGCCCGAGCCCGAGGGGCCCATGATCGCGGTGAGCTCGCCGCGCCGGAACTCGACGTCGACCCCCGCGAGCGCGTGCACCGCGGTGTCGCCGTCGCCGTAGGTCTTGCGGAGCTCGCGGGCGTACGCGATCGCCGACGGGGGCGCCGGGGTGCTCGTCGTGGTGGCGGGGGTCGTCGGGCTGGCGGTGCTGCTCATGCGGGTCCTTCGCTGGGTCGGACGGTTGCCGTCTCCCATCGTGGCCCGGCGCGACGGGCGCGGCGATGGGGGAACCCCCTGGTCAGGCCCCTGGGCGCCCCTGGTCCCACCCCGAGCGGAGCCCGCGGCGGCGCTCGTCGACCCGTCGTCCGGGCCCCCCGAATTGCTGTGGCGCACGTCACATCATGCGCCTAGCCTGACGTCAGGCGCAGGGACGGGGGCCGACGATGATCTGGTCGTTGCTGGTGATCTTCCTCGGCCCCGCCGTGCTCTTCGGAGCCCTCATGGCGCTGTTCCCGACGCCCGACGAGCCCGCCCCCTGGCGCGTGCGCCTCGCGCGGTCGCTCGAGCGCGTCGCCGACCGCCTGCGCCGGCAGCAGCCGGGGCCGCCCGACCCGTTCGTCGCGCTGCGCCTGCAGACCCGGCTCGGCGTCGTCGCGGACCACGCGCGCGCGCTCGAGGGCGAGCCCCGGACGTTCGCCCTCGCCGAGCGCGTCATCGCGACCCAGCTCGCGTACGACCAGCTGCTCGCGGAGGCCTGCCGGCTCGCCGGCGTCGAGGTCCTGCAGCGCGCCCAGGGCGACCCGCAGGAGCGGTTCCGCGAGGAGGTCGAGCTCGCGGCACGCGGCTGGAGCTGGTGAGCCGGCCCTGCGGGACGGCCGCCGCCCGCGCGTCCGTCCCGGTTCGTCGTACGCGCTACCGCGATGTCGGCATTCTCACCCGGGCCGTTCGTCCCGGTTCGCCCTGTGGTGTCCCGGTCGCGCCGGCCGCCCGCCGCCCGCCCCGCTTACCCGCGGGCCGATCCCGGCTTACCGTCGGGTCATGACCGTGACACGCGCGCAGGAGGCGGAGGACACCCGCGTCGACGTCGTGCGCCGGCTCGGCGTGCTCGACACCCCGCGCGAGGAGCGGTTCGAGCGCGTCGTGCGCCTCGCGCAGAACCTGTTCGGCGTCGAGAAGGTCGCCGTCGCCCTCGTCGACCGCGACCGCGTCTTCCACAAGGCCGGCGTCGGCATCGCGGACCGCGAGCACCCGCGCGAGGCCTCGCTGTCCGCGCTCGCGATCGAGCACCCCGAGCTCCTCGTCGTCGAGGACGCGAGCCTCGACCCCCGGTACCGCGACAACCCGTACGTCACGGGCCCGATGGGCATCCGGTTCTTCGCGGGTCAGCCGCTGCACGGCCAGGCCGGGTACCGCGTCGGGACGCTGTGCCTCGCCGACTCCACGCCCCGCACGTTCACCGACGACGACGCCCGGCTCCTGCGCGACCTCGCGCTGTGGGTCGAGAAGGAGCTGCTCGTCACCGAGGAGCTCGAGCGTGCGTCCCAGGTCCAGGCCGGGCTCCTGCCGCGCAGCATGCCCGACCTCCCCGGCTACGAGGTCTCCGGGCGCTGCCTGCCCGCGCGCGCCGTCGGCGGGGACTTCTACGACTGGCACCCCGTGGCCGACGGCGTCGCGCTGACGCTCGCGGACGTCATGGGCAAGGGCGGCGGTGCGGCGATCATCGCGGCGACCGTGCGCGCGGTCCTGCGCAGCTCGGCGCGGCGCGGGGACGTCGCCGCGTCGCTCGCCGACGCCGAGGCCGCGCTCGAGGCCGACCTCCTGCGGACCGGCAGCTTCGTGACGGCGTTCCACGGGAAGATCGACCCCGCGGCCCACGTGCTGACGTACTCCGACGCCGGCCACGGGCTCACGCTGCTGCTGCGCGCCGACGGCACGACCGAGCGGCTCGCGTCGCAGGGCCCGCCGCTCGGGGCCGTCCCCGGCGTCGAGCGCGTCGCGGCGCGGGTCGCGCTCGAGCCCGGCGACCTCGTGCTGACCCTGAGCGACGGCGTGCTCGACGCGCTCGACACGCCCGGCGGGACGCTCGAGTCGCTCGCCGTCGTCGAGCGGGCGGTCCGCGGTGCGCCGTCCGCGCACGAGGCCGTCGCGCAGGTGCTCTGGGCGCTCGGCGCGAACGACCGGCCCGACGACCTGACGATCCTGGCGCTGCGGCGCGAGACGGTGGGCTGAGCCGGGCGGCAGGGAGCCGCCGGGCGGTCGCGAGCGGCCGGGCAGTCGCGAGCCGCCGGGCGGTCGCGAGCCGCCGGCCGGTCCGGAGCCGGGCGGCTCAGGCCGGTGCGGACCCGCTCGGAACGGCCGGGACCGGCACCGCGACCGGGAACGGCTGCTCGCTCGCCGCCGACGGGGCCCGCAGCAGCTCCTCGATCGGCATCGCACGGCTCCACCAGAACCCCTGCCCGGAGTCGCAGCCCATGTCGAGCAGCACGTCGACCTGCTCGCGCGTCTCGACGCCCTCCGCGACCGTCGCCATCCCCATGGCCTTCGCGAGACGCACGACCGACGCGACGATGGCCCGGTCGTCGGCGGTCTCGGCGATCCCGCGCGTGAAGCTCCGGTCGATCTTGACCTTGCCGACCGGGAAGCGCCGCAGGTAGGCGAGCGAGGAGTAACCCGTCCCGAAGTCGTCGAGCGCGATCGTGACCCCGAGGTCGCGCAGCGCGCGCAGCACCTCGATCGAGCGTGCGCTGTCCGCCATGAGGGCGCTCTCGGTGACCTCGAGCACGAGGCGCGGGTACGTCAGGCCGGACTGCTCGACGCAGTCGCGCACGAGGTCCACGAGGGCGGGGTCGCCCGCGTCGTGCGCCGAGAGGTTGACCGCGACCCGGCCCCGCGGCGGCAGGACCCCCGCGTCGAACGCCCGCGCGCCGTCGAGGCACGCGCGCCGCAGCGCCCACCGGGTGAGGTCGCCGACGAACCCGCCCTCCTCGGCCACCGGGACGAACTGCTCGGGCGGGATCCAGCCGCGCACCGGGTGCCGCCACCGCGCGAGCGCCTCGACCGACACGAGCCGGCCCGTGCGGAGCGCGATGATCGGCTGGTAGTGCAGCTCGAGCTCGTCGCGCGCGAGGGCCTCGCGCAGGTCCGCCCCGAGCGCGAGGCGCCCCTCGACCGCCGTCGCCATGCTCGCGTCGAACAGCTGGACCCGGCCCCGGCCGCGCGCTTTTGCCGCGTACATCGCGGCGTCCGCGTGCCGCAGCAGCGTCTCGGCGTCCCCGGGCCCGGCCGCGACCCCCAGCGACGCCGACACGTAGACGCGCTGGCCGTCGAGCACGATCGGGCTGTCGAGCGCGCGCAGCAGCTTCGCCGCGAGGCCCGTGGCCGTCGCCGCGTCGGTGTCCTCGCACAGCACCACGAACTCGTCCCCGCCGAACCGTGCGACGAGGTCGCCGGGACGCACCGCCGCCTGCAGCCGCTCCGCGACGAGCACGAGCAGCCGGTCGCCCGCGAGGTGCCCCGAGCCGTCGTTGACGACCTTGAACTGGTCGAGGTCGAGGAACATCACGGCGACCGGGTGCGCGCTCCCCGTCGACGCGAGCGCGCGCTCGACCCGGCTCATCAGGACCGCCCGGTTCGGCAGGCCCGTGAGCCCGTCGTGCCGGGCCTGGTGCTCGAGGGCCCGCTGCATCTCGTGCCGCTCGGTCGTGTCCCGGCCGATCACCGAGATCCCGACGGGGCGTCCCGCGTCGAGCACCGGGGACACCGAGAGCGCGACGTGGCCCGTCGAGCCGTCGCGGCGCCGGACCGTCGACTCGACGTCGCTGATCCGCTCCCCCGCACCGACGGTCGCGAGCACGTCCGGGCACACCGCGCCGTCGACGCCCGCGAGCAGCAGCTCGATGCCCTGCCCGACCGCCTCGTCCCGCGACCGGTCGTAGAGCCGCGCCGCCGCCCGGTTCCAGCTCACGATCGTGCCGTCGAGCGAGGCGCCCACGATCGCGTCGGCGCTCGACTCGACGAGCTGCCGGTAGCGCTCCGCACCCGCCTCGAGCGCGTGCTGCTGCCGCTCGACCTCGTCGACGAGGTCCTGCTTCGGTGCGAAGAACAGCTCCTGCAGGCGCAGCGGCTCCTCCCGGCCCTCGGCGAGGCGACGCCGGAACGTCACGACGAACAGCACGAGCGGCACCGTGTACGCGAGCGCGAGCGCGAGCTTCGCCTGCACGCCGGTCGCGATCAGCGTCCCGAGCACCGGCGACGTGGGCCACGCGAGCACCGGGAACAGCACGCCGTCGAGGCACAGCACCCCCACGAACAGCACCACGTACAGCGCGGCGAGCCGGGCCAGGCCGTGCACGCGCGTCTTCGCCGCCTCGAACAGCACGACGAGCAGGACCAGCTCCGAGACGATCAGCAGCCCGCCGACGAGCACGAGCTGGATCGACACCGAGAAGACCTCGGGCGCAGTGCCGAACGGGTTGGCCGCCTCACGGCTGCGCAGCGCGGCGCCGGCGAGCGCGAACGTCGCGAGCTTGAACGCGTTGACCGCGATGACGACCTTGATGACGTTGCGGACCACGCGGGCGTCCCGGCCGACGAGCACGAGCATGAACACCGTGAGCATCAGCGCGCCGTAGAGCACGCTGCCCGCGCTCAGCGTCACGCCCTCACGCACGTCGATGGCGTAGACCGCCCCGAAGAACCCCCCGAGCACGAGCACCACGGCGATGTACACGTAGAACAGGACGAGGCGGGCGGGGCGCGCGAAGAACGCGAAGACGAAGGGGAACGTGGCGTACAGGAGGACCTGCGACGCGAGCAGAGCGCTCGACGACATCGACACCTCCCCGTGTGGCTCAAGCGTGGCACGGATGCGCGCCGCGGGGGCGTCGGGGCGCGGACGTCACCCGCCCGGCGGGGCAGTGCACCGGGGCGCGGACGGGCAGGGACCGGCGGGCGCAGGTGGACAGGTACGGACGGCCGGGTGCGGACGAACGAGTGCGGACGGGCAGGCGCGGACGGGCAGGTCCGCCCCGGTCGCGACCCGGTCAGCCCGCGCGGACCGCGAGCGTGCTCGACCCGTCCGGCAGGTGGCGGACCTCGATCCGGTCGGCGATCGACTGCTTGAGCGTCTCGACGTGCGACACGACCCCGATCACGCGACCGCCGGCGCGCAGCCGGCCGAGCTCGGCGAGCACGACGTCGAGCGTGTGCGGGTCGAGCGACCCGAAGCCCTCGTCGACGAACAGCGTCCCGAGGTCCATGCCGCCGGCCTCGGCGGTCACGACGTCGGCCATGCCGAGCGCGAGGCACAGCGACACGTAGAACGTCTCGCCGCCGGAGAGGGTCCGCGGGTCGCGCTCGATGCCGGTCGAGTGGTCGACGACCCGCATCGACAGCCCGGTCCGGCGCGTGCGCACGTCCTCGCGCTCGTCGCTGCGCACGAGCTCGTAGCGTCCGTCCGACATGAGCAGGAGGCGGTCGTTCGCGGCGGCGACGACGTCCTCGAACCGCCGGACCAGCACGTACGTCGCGAGCGTGAGGGCGCGCGCGTTGTCCGAGCCGCTCGCGGTCGCGAGGTTCGCCATGCGGAGCACGGGCCCGGAGTCGGCGTGCGCGCGGGCCAGCGCGGCGACGGTGGACTCGACCTGGGCGAGCGCCGAGCCGGCGAGCGCGGCCTGCTGCTCCGCGACGGCCGCCGCGCCGGCCGCGGCCGAGGCGGTCGACCGGCACCCGTCGCACGCGGCGCGCGCGTCGTCGAGCTCGCGCTGCGCCTCCGGGGCGGCCGCCGCGTCCTCGGGCAGCCCCGCGAGCTCGGGGGACGCGAGCGCCTCGCGCACCCGCAGCACGGCGGCTTCGTGCCGCTGGATCCGGGCGTCGAGCGCGGCGAGCTCGTCGGCGCGCAGGAGCGCGGAGCGCACGTCGTCGGTGTCGAGGAAGCCCTGCTCGGTCACGGCGTCGGCGAGCTCGGCGCGCCGACGGCCGAGGTCGGCACGGGCCTGGGCGACGGCCGTGAGCGCGTCGAGCACCGTCGTCGCGGCCTCGACGCGCACGAGCAGGGCCGCGCGGCGGGCGGCGACGGTCGGGTGGTCGCCGCGGGCGTCGAGCACCTCGCGCTCGTCGCGGGCGACCTCGTGCTCCCGGGCCGTGAGGCGCTCGGCCTCCGACGCGCACAGCGTCGCGAGCTCGGCGCGGGCGGTGCGGGCGCGCTCGGTCTCCTCGTCGTGCGCGACGAGCGCGGCCTCGGCCCGCTCGAGCGCGGCGACGCCGCCGTGCGCCATCGTCACGAGCAGGCGCGCCTCGTCGAGCCGGTCCTGCGCCTCGGCGGGCGTGAGGTCGCCTGCCTGCTCGCGCAGCCCCGCAAGGCGCTCGGTGAGCGTCGCGACGTCGGCCGCGCGCTCGTCGAGCACGCGGGTGGCCTCGACGCGGGCGTGCTCGGCGGCCTCGACCTCCTCGGCGCTCGCGTGGTCGGGGCTCAGCGCGGCCTTGGCGGGGTGCTCGGTCCCGCCGCACACGGGGCACGGGTCGTCGGCGGCGAGCGTCGAGGCGAGCTCCCCGGCGATCCCCGCGATCCGGGCGGCACGCACGGCGGCCTCGTGCTCGACGGCGGCGCGGGCGGCCTGCGCGGCCACGTCGCGGCGGCGCATGACCTGCTCGAGCTGGGTGCGGGTCCGCTCGCTCGTCACGACGGCGTTGAGCACCTGCTCGGCCGCGGCGAGCTGCGCGCGCCGGCCGGGGAGCTCGGCGACGAGCCCGCGCGCACCCTCGACGGCCGCGACGATCTCGGCGCGCTCGACCGGTCGGGTCGCGAGCTCCTCGGTGAGCCGCACGCGCTCGGCGCGGGACGCCGCGAGCGTGTTCCGCAGGTCCTCGACGGCGCGGCGCCGGTCGGGCAGCCCCGACTCGAGCTCCACAAGCCGCCCGAGCGTCGCGGCGAGGTCGGCGGCACGCGCCCGCTCCGACTCGAGCTCGTGGGTCAGCGCGGGTCCGGCGTGGCCGCGGGTGTCGTCCGCGTCGCCGGGGAGCGTCGCGGCGCGGTGACCGAGCAGCCCGAACGCCCGGGCGTGCTGCGGGACGAGGCCCTCGGGTGCGGCGTCGACCGCGGCGTGCACGGACTTCTCGGCGCTCGCGACCTCGGTGAGCGCGGCGTCGACACCCGCGAGGAGCGCCCGGACCACCGCCCCACGCCGGGCCCGGTCACGCCGGGCGAGATCCTCGGTGTGCTCGTCCGCGCGGGCGACGAGCGCGTCCTGCTCGGCGCGCAGCGCGGTGCGGCGCGTGAGCAGCCCGAGGGTCTGCTCGGCCGCGGTGACGCGCGCCTCGGCGGCCGTGAGCGCGCGGCGCGCGTCGGCGTCCCGCACCGACGCCTCGTGCGACCCGGCCTCGAGCCGCTCGGCGCACCGGCGGGCGGCGTCGGCCGTCTCGGGCGCCGCGTCCTCGGCGAGCGCGCGCAGCTCGTCGGCGCTCTCCCCGTCGAGCCCGGCCGCCCCGACGAAGTGCGCGGTCGCGGTGACGAGCCGGGCGCGGGCGTCGGCGGTCGCCCGCAGCGCGTCGCGACGCAGCTCCTCGAGCCGGCGCTGCAGGCGCTCGTAGACCTCGGTGCCGAAGATCTTCTGCAGCAGGCCCCGCCGGTGCTCGGGGTCGGCGCGCAGGAAGCTCGCGAACTCGCCCTGCGGCAGCACGATGGTCTGCACGAACTGCGCGCGGTCGAGGCCGACGATCCGCTGGAGCTCGGCGCCGGCCTCGTCGAGCCGGGTCGAGACGATCTCGCCCTCGGCCGGCTCGCCGTCCCGCGCACTGCCGGTCCCTGCGCCGCCCGTCCCCGCGCCGCCCGCCGCGCCGTCCGTCTCCGCCGGGCTCTCGGCGGGCAGGCGCCACAGCTTCACCGTCGCCTGCTGGCGCGCGGTGCCCGTGCCGCGCTTCTTCGGGCGGTCGTACGCCGGTGTGCGACGCACGCGGAAGACCCCCGCGGACGTCTCGAACACGAGGTCGACGACGCTCTCGTCGTCGGGCCCGGCGAAGCCCGAGCGCAGCCGGTCCTCGCTCGTCGCGGCCGACGCGACCTTGCCGTACAGCGCGAAGACGATCGCGTCGATCAGCGTCGACTTGCCTGCGCCGGTGGGGCCCTCGAGCAGGAACAGCCCGGACGCGCCGAGCTGCGCGAAGTCGACCGTGAACCGCCCGGCGAACGGGCCGATCGCCTGGAGCGTGAGCGTGCGCAGGTACATCAGGCGCTCCTGTCCAGCGCCACGACGTCCTCGTAGGCGCGCCGCAGCACGGTGTGCTCGGCGTCGGTCGGCTCCGCGCCGCACACGTGCGCGACGAACTCCGCGGCGACCTCGAGCGGGTCGTGCGCCGCGGTGACCTGCGTCGCCCCGGGCGCCGCGCCGGTGCGCTCGGGCGGCCGGTGCTGGATCACGAGCGCGTGCGGGAACCGCTCGCGCACGCGGCGGAACAGGTCGGGCGGGCGGTGCGCGTCCGTGACGGTCACGCGCAGCCAGTCCTCGGTGTGCGCCGCGCCGGCCGGGCCGAGCAGCTCGTCGAGCGGGCCGGCGATCTCCGCGAGGCGGCGCGGCACCGGCGCGGGGAGGAGCGTGACGACCGGCGCGCCGCCGCCGCGGGGCAGCTCGACGAGCGTCGTGGACTTGGCCTGGTGGAGCTCGGAGAACGAGTACGCGAGCGGCGAGCCGGAGTAGCGCAGCAGCGTCGCCGGGCGGTCGCCGTGCGCACCGCCGGCCTCGCCGGGCGCACCGGCCCCCGGGCGTCCGGAGCCGACGACCTGCGGGCCGTGCAGGTGCCCGAGCGCGACGTAGTCGACCCCCGCGAAGACCCCCGCGGGCACGTGGTCGACGCCGCCGACGCGGATGTCGCGCTCCGAGTCGCTCGGCTCCCCGCCGATCACGAACGCGTGCGCCATGACCACCGAGCGCGGCGCGGACCGTCCCGCGGCGGCGGCCTCGGCGGTCCGGCGGGCGAGGTCGGCGCGCACGAGCGCGGTCGCGGCCGTCATGACCGACTCGTGCGAGCGCGCGGGCGCGTCGAGCCGGCGGCGCACGACGTCGGGGTCGAGGTACGGCAACGCGTACACGAGCGCGTCGCCGTCCTCCGACGGGAGCACCACGGGCGTCGCGAGGTCCCCGACCTGCGCACGGACCCGGACCCGCTCGCGCATGAGCTCGGCGCCGAAGCCGAGCCGGGCGGCGGAGTCGTGGTTGCCGGGGGTCAGGACGACGGTCGTGTGCTCCGCGAGGCGCGCGAGCGTCGCGGAGAGCAGCTGGACGGCCTCGACGGGCGGGATCGCGCGGTCGTAGACGTCCCCGGCAACGAGCACCGCGTCGACCGGGTCGGTGCGCACGAGGTCGACGAGGTGCTCGAGGTAGGCCGCCTGGTGGTCGAGCAGGTCGACGCCGTGCAGGGTGCGGCCCAGGTGCCAGTCGGAGGTGTGCAGGAGCCGCATGCCTCGAAACTAACCGACACCACCGACGCGACCCGCCCGGGCCGCGCGGGTGCGGTCAGCCCGTCGCGGCAGCGGTGCTGGGGGTGGCCGGGCGCCTGTCCCGCGCAGCAGGTCCGCGGCAGGCCGGGCGTGCGCCGCCAGCGCTCAAGCCCGCGCGGCGGAGGCTCAGGACGCCGCCGGGCGGTCGGCCGGGGCGACGTGCTCGAGGACGATCGCCTCGCCCATGCCGATCATCTCGAGCAGCTCCAGGACCGCGCGGTTCGGGTCGCGCAGCGTCACGGCCTGGCCCGACTCGGCCGCCGCGAGGTGCAGCTGGAGGATGAACGCGAGCCCCGACGAGTCGATGAAGCGCACGTCGGTCGCGTCGACGACGACGGGGTCGGTCGTCGCGAGCGCGAGGGCCATGGAGGCGCTCGCCTGGTCGCGGAGCCCGCCGTCGACCTCTCCCCACATCCGGACGCAGGTACGTCCGCCGGAGCTCACCACGTCGATCCCGCCCGTGGCCTCGGCCTGCTCGATCAGCCCCATCGCTCCTCGGTTCCTGCTCGTCAGCGCACGTCCGCGGGGCGGCGTCCGCCGTCCCGTTCCCCCTGTGCGTTCTCGGGGGAGAACGCGCCGGGCCCGTCCTCGGTTCCGGAGGACATGCCCATGACGTGACCACGACGATACCCACCAGCGCCGACACCACCACCGGGGGGAGCGGAATCACCCCGAGGCGTGACCGACGGCCGCCGGGGAGGTGGGTCCTCCCCGACGGCCGTCGGCCGTGCTCGCCCGGGGGCGACGACGCGCTACGACCGGGGCTGCGGGCGCACCGTGAGCGTCGCCGGGTGAGTCGTCGCGGTCTCCCCCGCACCGGTGAACACCGCGCGGTAGCGCGTCCCGGTGAGCCCCGGGCGGGCGGTGAGGGTCAGCGTGCTCGTCACGCCCTCGGCCGTCGCCGTCGTCTCGACGTCCGCGTACGCCACGGCCGTCCAGGAGCGTCCGCCGTTGCGCGAGACCTCCCACCGCACGGACGGCGTCGGGGTGCCGGTCGCGGCCGCGGTGAACGACGCGGTCGCGTCCTTGGGCACCGTGACCGGGCGCGGGTGGAGCGTGACGACCGGGGGCGCCGGCACGGTGACCGTGAGGGTCGCCGCCTCGCTCGTCGCGGTGCCGTGCGCGTTGTGCAGCACCGCACGCCACGACCGGCCGTCGTCGGCCGCGGTCACGGCGTCGAGCACGAGCGTCGACGTGCCGTCGGCCGCGGTCACGGGCTGCGCCTCGACCGCCGTCCACGTCGCGCCGCCGTCGGCCGACGTCTCCCAGACCGCGACCGGGCGCGGGGTCCCCGTGCCGGCGACGGTCAGCTCGACGCGCTCGCCGGGTGCGACGGCGACGTCCCGCGGCTGCGTGGTGACCGCGGGGAGCTCGACGGTCTGGTCGAACGTCGGCCAGCCGTCGACCCACGCGATCTTCTGGATCCCGAGCGTCGGGAAGAACGGGAGCTGCTCGTTCGACGCGTCGTAGTAGTGGAACGCGAGGTAGCCGTCGGCGACGGACTGCCCACCCGGCCCGACGACCGCCCCGTGCGCGTCGAGCACGACCGAGCCGCCGCCGCCGAACATGTCGCGGCCCTCCTTGTCGAGATACGGGCCGGTGACGTCCGTGGCGCGGCCCACGGCGACCTTGTAGGTGCTGTCGCCGCCCTGGCAGCAGCGGTCGAACGACACGAACAGGTAGTAGTACCCGTCGTGGGCGTAGATGTACGGCGCCTCGATGGGGTTGCCGGGCATGAAGCGGTCCGCGATGTTCACGGCCGTCTCGCGCCAGTTCTCGACCGGCTTGCCGCTCGGCCACTCGAGCTCCACGAGCCAGATGCCGTACCAGAACGACCCGATGGCCATCCACGGCGTGCCGTCGGCGCCCTCGACGATGCCGGCGTCGATCGCGTTGAACGTCGCGCCGTTCGGGAGCCCGACGACGGGGCTGGACACGACCTCGCCCTGGTCGACCCACGCGTAGCCCGGGTCGGTCGGGTCGAGCGTGGTGTTGGTCGCGAGCGCGGTGAGCGACGTGTTCGTGCCGAAGACCGACGCCGAGTAGTAGAGGTAGTAGGTGCCCTCGTGCTCGTAGACCTCGGGCGCCCAGAGGTTGTCCAGCCCGGGCAGGCGCTCGTCGAGCCACGCGGGGATCTCCGGCCAGATCGTGCCGGAGTACTCCCACGTGGTGCCCGCGTCGTGCGACGTGGCGATCTGGATCGTGCCGCCGTTCTCGCGGTCGATCCGGCCCGTCGAGAAGACGTACCAGGTGTCGCCCTCGATCACGAGCGCGGGGTCGTGGATCGGGGACGTCTGCCCGACGACGGTCTTGCCGCCCGTCGGGTCCTCAGCGAGCGCTGCCGGGAGGTCGGGGCCGGCGAGGGCGGGGCCTGCGACGGCAGGCGGTGCCGCGGGGGCGGACGGCGTGCCGGCGAGGGCGGACGCGCCGACCGGTGCGGCGAGGGCGGCGGCGAGGAGGGCGGCGGTCGCTGCGGCGACCCGGGCGGACCTGCGGAGGTGACGCGTCACTGCGGATTCTCCCTTCGCGCTCTACAACGATGTAGAGCAACGTTGAAAAAGATATGGGACGTCCGGATCCGCGTCAATGGCCCCGACCTGCAGGCTCCCGACCGCCTGCGGCATGGGCGCTCAGGCGGGGGTGCCTGCGTGGGTGTGACGACCCCGGCCGTGCTCGGCGTGCCAGTCGAGCACGAGCAGCGTGGCGTCGTCGGTGAGCGCCTGGCCCGTCGCCTCGAGGACCCGGTCGGTGAGGTCGCGGGTGGCCTCGCGCGGGTGCAGGTGCCCGGTCGCGGCGATCAGCGCCGGCAGGTCGAGCTCCTCGGCGTTGCGCTCGAGCATCCCGTCGGTCACGAGGACCAGCCGGTCCCCGGGCGCAGCGGCACGTCCGTCGTGGCGTAGGTCGCCTCGGGGAACATCCCGAGCGGGAGGTGCGACGGCAGGTCCACGCTCTCCACGGCGCCGTCCCGCAGCAGGTACGGGAGCGCGTGGCCGGCGTTGACGAGCTCGAGCACCCCGGTCACCAGGTCGAGGCGGCCCAGCAGCCCGGTCGAGAACCCCTCGCTGGCGACCGTGGCCTGGTGGGCGCACAGAGCCGCGTTCGCGGCGTCGGCCTGCTCGAGCAGCGAGAGCCCGTGCCGTCGCGCGTTGCGGAGGGCGCCGACGCACAGGGTCGCCAGCAGGGCGCTCGCGACCCCGTGACCCATCGCGTCCGTCATCGACAGGTGCAGCACGTCGCGGGCCAGGCTGTAGTCGTAGGTGTCCCCGCCGACGGTCGCGGACGGCTCGAGCCACGCCGAGAGGGTGAACGACCCCGCCTCGCACGTGTACCCGAGCGGCAGCAGCCGGCGCTGGATCTCCGCGGACAACGAGTACGGCGTGCTGCGCTGCGCCCACTCGAACAGGTCCGTGTGCCGCCTGCTGGCCACGACGACGAATCCCAGCAGGTGCGCCGTCCTCGTGATCTGCGCGACCTGCGCGGCGTCCGGCTCCGCCGGCAGGACGAGCTCGAGGAGCCCCAGGGCCTCACCCCGCTCGGTCACCGGCGCGAGCACGGTCCAGCTCTCGCCGGCCCCGCGGCCCCCTCCGGACCGCATCACCTGGACCGACTGGGTGCGCAGCGCCCGGGCTCCCGCGTCGCGGTCCAGCGGCTCGCTGACCGCCCGCTCCCCGCCGTCGCTGCGCGCGGCGTCGTCCTCGTCGGCGCCCTGGCCGGTGCCGGGATCGGCGGTGTCGACGCGCGTGAGGCGCACGAGCGCACGACCGGACAGGTCGGCGATCAGGAAGGTCACCGACCGGGCACCCAGCCCCGCCGCCAGCGCGCGGGTCGCGGCCTCGACCGCCTGCACCGGGGAGGCGTCCTCCACCGCGTCGAGCACGCCGTCGAGCGCCACGCGCGGATCCCGGTGGTCGTTCACCTCGCGAGCATAGGGGCGACGGCCGGCGAGCCGAGCCGCACGGTCACGCCCGGCCGGGCACCGGCACGCCTGCGGTCCGGGGGGTCTGACGCACCCTGTCCTCGGCTCGCCGTCCCGCCGGCTCCGGGTCCGGGTCCGCGGGCCGCGGAGACGTGGGCGTGCTCACGTCCTGGAGCGCGCGTTGACCAGCGGGCTGCGCCGTCGACCTTGGGACGGGCACGCCCGCGACGACTCCCTCAGCGCGGCGGCTCGGGGTCCGTCACGTCGGCGACGGTCGCGCCGAGGGCGAGCACGAGGTCGTCGCCGTCGACGGTCGCGGAGACGCCGTGCGCCCCGCCACCGATCGACGCGGGCCGGCCGGCGACGCGCTCGTCCGCGACGACCGGCCACGCGTGCGTCGACCCGAACGGCGTGATCGTCCCGCGCTCGTACCCGGTGACCGCGAGCGCCGTCGCCGCGTCGGGCATCGACATGCGGGTCACGCCCAGCAGCGCGCGGAGCTTGGGCCAGGAGATCGCGCGGTCCCCGGGCACGAGCACGAACAGGTAGTCGTCCTCCGCGCGGCGCACGACGAGCGTCTTGACGATGCCCGCTGGGTCGATGCCCCGGACCTGCGCCGCCTCCGCGAGCGAGCGGACCATGCCGTGGCGGACCACGCGGTACGCGATCCCGGCGGCGTCGAGCGCAGCCGTCGCCCGCTGCTCGCCGGGTGTGCGGGACTCCTCCGGTGCGGTCTCGGGCTGCGGGTCCTGTGCCATCCGTCGAGCGTACGGCGGACCGGCAGAGCGGGGTGGCGGACTCGGCCCCGACGACCCGCACACCCGCGGGGCGCCCCCGCACCCCAACGTTCCGGGCACCTGACTCGTTGAGGCTGTGTGAGCCCACGACGCACCGCCCGGACGAGGAGACCCGCGTGAACCGCTGGCAGGACGTCCTCGCGGAGGTGGTCCAGGAGCGCCGCCCCGCGCTCGTCGGGTACGCGTACCTGTTCACCGCGGACCGCTCGCGCGCCGAGGACCTCGTGCACGACGCGCTCGTGCGCACCGCCGGCCGCCCCCGGACCCTGACCGACGTGCACACCGCCGAGGGGTACGTGCGCCAGGCCATCCGGACGCTGTACCTCGACTCGGCGCGGCGGCAGACGTCGTGGCGGGCGAAGCTGCACCTGCTCGCGGACGCCGACGACGCCCCCTCCCCCGAGCGCGCGGTCACGGCCGGGCTCGACGTGCGGGCCGCGCTCGCGGACCTGTCACCGCGGGAGCGCGCGTGCGTGGTGCTGCGCCACGTCGACGACCTCACGGTCGCCGACGTCGCCGCCGAGCTGAACCTCAGCACCGGCGCGGTGAAGCGCTACCTCTTCGACGGCACCGCGAAGCTCCGGACCGCGCTCGGACCGGACGCTGTCGACGAGGCACCGGCCGCCACGACCTCCCTGACGATCAGCCCCATCGGAAGGACCGCCCGATGAGCCCCCTGAGCGACCTGCTCACCGACCTCGCGCGCAGCGAGACGCACGTCGCCGCGGTGACGCACGACGGCCCCGCCGAACTGCGCGCGGTCCTCACCGAGGCCCGCAGTGCCGGACGACGGCGACTCGCGGTGACGTTCACCGCGTCGGCGGCCGCGGTCGCGCTCGCCGTGACCGCCTCGGCTCTGCTGCCCGAGCCCAGCACACCGGTGCCCGCCGGGCCCGACGGCACCTCGAGCGCCGCGCCGACGCCGTCACCGATCCCGGCGGCGACCGCTCCGGGCCTGACCCGGGGACAGGTGGCGCCGCACCCGCATGAGCCCTCGATCGCCTGGACGACGTCCTCGGTGGACCTCGTGCCCGGGTCGGACCCGGCGAACCCGCCCCGCATCCCGTGGATGGGCGACTCCCCGCACATCGGCCGGGTCGCCTTCGGCGCGGGGGACACGACAGCGCTCGTGCTCGGCGACGGCATCGGCCCCGCCCACGTCGTCGGGGTGGACGCCGCCTCGGGCGTCCGCCGCTGGTCGAGGGACCTCGTCGAGGAGCGGGACCAGACCGGGACGCACGTGTGCGGTGGCGTCGACAGCGCGGGACGGCTCGTGTGCGTCGGGTCCACACCCGGGGCCGGCGCGGTGCTCCAGGTGGTGGACCTCGCGGACGGCAGGGTGACCCGCGAGGTGGCGACGGGCTTCGCGGTCTACTCCCTCGTGGTGGCAGGCGACGTCGCGGTCCTGCGCGGGTTCGACGGCGCGGGTGTCGAGCAGGTGTCGGGGATCTCGACGGGCACCGGAGAGCAGCTGTGGGCCGAGGTCGGGAATGCTCCGGTCACCCACACGTCGACCGTCTCGGTCGAGGTCGACGGTGGCTACGCGCTGATCGGGAACGACGGCGATCCCCGTGCGCTCGACGTGCGCACCGGCGAGGAGGTCACGGACGCCCTCGGGCTCCGCCTCGGCCGGATCCTCGACGTGTGGGTCGCGCGGCCCGGCACCGGCGTGCGGCTCGTGCAGGACGATGCGGGGACCGTCGTCGTCCACGACGCCCAGGGCGGGGCCCCGCTGTGGGAGCTCACAGCAGGCACGCCGGTGGCGATCGTCCCGGGCACGGTGCTGCGGGTCAACGGCAGCGCGGTCTTCGCGCACGACGAGCGCACCGGAGCGATCCGGTGGTCCGTGGCGGACAGCAACGGTGGCAGTCTGGTCGAGGTCGTGGCCTTCGACGGGCAGCGGGTCGTGCTCGGGCACCAGGACACCGACCGCCGGTACACGATGCTGAGCGCCGTCGACACGTCGACCGGTCAGACGACCTGGACCCTCCCGGTCGATGCGCTCGACGTCGTGCTCGCCGGCGACCGGATCCTGCTCGAGCACGACGGCGGACGCCTCACGGCGTTGATGCCCTGACCCGCCGCAACCCCCGGCGCCCGGTGCGATCAGGTCAGCGGTACAGCGCCGCCCCGAACGCCGCCGCGGACTCCGGCGAGCTCGCGATGCGCCAGTCGGTCTCCTTGTTCTCGTCGAACCAGATGACCCCGAGCAGGCCCTGACCCGCCGACCAGGTGATCAGGTCGTCGACCCACGCCGCCTTCGAGCCGCCGAGCTCGCTCGACGCGGTCTCGGTCACGAGCAGCGGCTTCGACGGCGCGAGCACGCGCAGCTCGGCGAACGTCTGCTCGAACACCTGCCGGCCCGAGACCCACGTGCCCCACGAGACCGAGGTGCCCCAGTTGTAGCCGTCGACCCCGAGGACGTCGACGTACGCGTCGCCGGGGTACAGCGACGTGAGCGGGGTCGAGCCGGGGTAGACGACGTTGGGCGCCCAGACCCACTGCACGTCGTCGGCCCCGCGTGCGGCGAACACGTCGTGCACGTGCCGCCACGCGTCGACGTAGTCGGCGGAAGAGTTGCCGTTGACCCCGGCGGACCAGGGGTACCAGTCGCCGTTCATCTCGTGCGCGAACCGCAGCATCACCGGGCGGTCCCAGGCCGCGAGCGCGTCGGCCCACTGCACGAGGTACGGGTCGAAGTCACCGGCCGTGAGGCGGTCGAGCGCGTACGCGGGCTGGTTCACGCCGTCGGTCCACACCCACGGCTCCCACGTCACGACGGGGACGGCGCCGGCGTCGGTGACCGCCTGGAGCTTCGCGACGTCGGGCGCCTCGCCGAAGCCGGTGTACCACTCGAGGTAGGCGGGCACGTGCCGCAGGACCGCCGTGGTGTCCGCGAGCCGCTGCTGGTCGACGGGACCCCACGGGACGGTGACCCCGATCGGGACGGACCACGTCGGGCTCGGGGCGGGGGTGGGCGTGGGGGTCGGCGTCGGCGTGGGGGTCGGGGTGGGCGTCGGCGTCGGCTTCACCTTCCCACCCTGCACCTTGGTCGACGTGCCGGACGTCGTGGACGACGTCGACCACGTCCCCGACGTCGTGCGGCTCGCGGCGAGCCCGACGCGGTCGTCGAGCGGGACACGCAGCGTCGGGTCGGACGCCGCGGGCGACGCGGGCTCCGGGACGGCGTCGGCGCGCGGGCCGTGCGGCGTGGCACTCAGCGCGAGCCCGACGACGAGCGTGGCAGCGGCAGCAAGACGGAGGAGCGGCATGGGTGTCCTTGCGCGTGGCGGTGCGGTGTCGACCTCCTTGATCGGCGCCTCGCACCGCCCGCGTAGCGGTCCGGCCGTGCGGAGCCCGGACGGCGCAGTCCCTTTGTCGTGGTGCGTCCGCAGGTGTCACCCTCCCGGTGACCGCACGGCCCGGCCCGCCCAACGTTCTGCGTCCGGCGCGCGTTGAGCGCAGCAGACGACGGGCCGGAGACGGCCGGAGGAGGTGCGGTACCCCGTGGCTGACTGGCAGGCGGTGCTCGAGGAGGTGGTCCGCGAGCGTCATCCGGCGCTCGTGGGGTACGCGTGCCTCTTCACGACGGACCGCCCCGCGGCGGAGGACCTCGTGCAGGACGCGCTCGTGCGGACCTTCTCTCGGCCGCGCACGCTGACCGACCGGCACACCGCCGAGGGGTACGTGCGCGAGGTCATCCGCACGACGTTCCTCGACCAGCTCCGCAAGAAGCGCACGTGGACGTCGCGGGCGCACCTGTTCGTGCAGCCCGAGGCCGCCGCCGACACCCCGGACCGGTCTGCGGCCGCCGCGGTCGACGTGCAGAGCGCGCTCAACGCCCTTCCGGCGCGCGAGCGGGCCTGCGTCGTCCTGCGGTTCTTCGACGACCTGCCCGTGGCGGACGTCGCGCAGGCGCTCGGCATCAGCCAGGGCGCGGTCAAGCGCTACCTGTCCGACGGCACCGCGAAGCTCCGCCTCTCGCTCGACGTGACGGTCCGGCTCGACGAGCCCGGGACCACCTCCGTCGCCGTCCACCCCGTCACCCGGACCGGAAGGAGCCAGTCGTGAGCCGCGACCTGACCGACGTCCTGCACGCCTTCGTCGACGACCAGGCCCGCGCGTCCGCCGCGCAGGGACCGGACCTCGCCCAGCGCGCCCGGACGGTCGCCGCGCTCGCCCGGCGTCGGCGCACCCAGCGCGTCGGCGGGCTCGCTGCCGCGTCCGTGGCGCTGCTCGCCGTGGGGGCCGTGGCCGCGAGCGCGCTGACCGGGCCCGAGCCGCAGCCGGCGGTGCCGGAGCCGTCGGCGACGGCGAGCGCGTCGCCGAGCCCGAGCGCGACGACCACGCCGGCTCCCTCGCCGCCTCCGCCGGCTGGCCTCGTCACACCCGGGATCCCCGACCGCACCGCGCCGTGGGTCCGCGGGTGGGTCGACTCGCTGGAGCTCTCGCCGACCCCTCTCTGGACCGTCTCCGCGGTCGACATCGTGGTCGACTGGACCGAGGACTTCCCGCCGGCCTTCGGCCACATCTCGCGGGGCGCGGTGCGGCCCGGGGCGCAGGTCGTCGACGCGGGCGAGACGCTCGTCGCGATGGTGGCCGACATCGACCTGTTCCGCCGGGAGCTCGTGGGGCTCGACGCGGCGACCGGCGCGGTGCGCTGGGCCAAGGGCGAGGAGCACCCTCGGCCGACCTTCTGGTGCGCCGGCGTGAGCCCGGACGCGCTGGTGGTCTGCGTCGGCAGCTCCGGCACGGCGTCGCCGATGGAGCTCCAGCTCCTGGAACCTGCGTCGGGCGAGGTCGTCCGCGCGTACCCACTCGACCACGGCGCCGACGCGTTCGGCCTGGTCGGGTCGATCGCGGTGCTGCACGGCAGCGCCAGCAGCGACGGCACCGACGTGGTCTGGACAGGGGTCGATGTGCGGACGGGCGAGGTCGTCTGGTCGCACGTCGCGCCGGACCGTGGAGAGCCGTACGAGATCACCGGTG
The DNA here is from genome assembly GCF_006538745.1 of Cellulomonas cellasea. Classification (GTDB taxonomy): domain Bacteria; phylum Actinomycetota; class Actinomycetes; order Actinomycetales; family Cellulomonadaceae; genus Cellulomonas_A; species Cellulomonas_A cellasea. The sequence continues at coordinate 37,472 of NZ_BJLR01000011.1, forward strand.
ACCCGGTGACGGCCACCGTCGGGTCGTGGCCCTTCGTGAGGCTCGAGGGGTACTTCTACACCGTCGTGATCGACGTCCGGACCGGAGAGGAGATCGCCTCCCCGGTCGACCCGATGTCCAGCGGCTACCTCGACGTCTGGGCACCGAACGATCCCGAGGAGGTCCCCGTGCTCGACCCGTGGGCGCGCGACGAGAGCGGCGCGCCCGTGCTCGGCATCCGGGACCGGCTCCGGGCACTCGATCCAGATGACGGCACCGTCCTCTGGGAGACCGAGGCGCCGGACCTCATGTCGCGTGCGGTGGTGGGCGACGTACTGGTCGCGAGCGACGACGAGAGCACCACGCTCGGGCTCGACGTGATGACCGGACGCGTGCTGTGGACCGCACCCGTCACCGGAGAAGGCGTCGCCACGGACGGTGAGCTGCTGCTCCTGTCGAGCGGGGTGGTGCTGCGTCTCGCGGACGGGGCCGTGGTCCGGGACGGTGACGGGACGGGATGGCCCCCGCTCGGGCGGAGCGGACGCCTGGCCGCGGTGGGAGAGACGCTGACCCTCTACGGCTGGTGAGGTCCGGCGGCGCCCCACCCCAACTTCCTCGCCCCGGCGCGCGTTGTGGGGGGTGAGGGCGCACGGAGCGGTCACCACCCGGTGAACGCACGGCGCGACGACAGGAGGGGCGGCCGTGCCGGAGTGGCAGGACGTGCTCGAGGAGGTGGTCCGTGACCGCCGGAGCTCGCTGGTCGGCTACGCCGCGCTGTTCACGCTCGACCGGCCGCTCGCCGAGGACCTGGTGCACGACGCGCTCGTCCGGACGTTCGCGAAGCCCCGCGACCTGACGGACGTGCACACTGCCGAGGGATACGTGCGCCAGGTCATCCGGACGACGTTCCTCGACCACGCACGCAAGCAGCGCACGTGGCGGTCCAAGGCGCACCTGTTCGCGGTGCCCGACGACGCCCGGTCCCCCGAGCACGCGACGACGGCCGTGCTCGACGTCCGGGCGGCGCTCGCGACGCTGGCACCGCGCGAGCGGGCGTGCGCCGTCCTGCGCTACTTCGACGACCTGCCGGGCGCCGAGATCGCGCATGAGCTCGGGCTGAGCCCTGGCGCGGTCAAGCGTTACCTGTCCGACGCGACCGCGCGCCTGCGAGTGCTCCTGGGACCCGACGCGCTGCCGCCAGACGCCGACCTCGACACGATCCCCGTGACCCGCACCGGACGGAGCCAGGCATGAGCCCGAACCTGCGCGACCTCCTGCACGAGCTCGCCGACCACGAGGCCGCCGGCGCCGCCGCGACCGCCCCCGACACCCGGACCGAGGTGCGTCACGTCATGACCGACATCCGCACCCGCCGTACCCACCGCCTCGCCGTGGTCGGGGCCGTCGCCGTGACCGTCCTGGCGGTCGGCGCCGCGACGGCGACCGCGCTGACGCCCTCGCCGCGTGTGCCCGCAGTCGACCCGACGCTCAGCCCCACCCCGACCGCCGCCCCCGCGACGACACCGTCGCCGTCCTCCACCCCCGCGGCCACGCGCGCTCCGCAGTCCCAGCTCGGCCTGGTCGCGCCGCTGCCCACCGCGCCGCGCGAGCTGTGGACCGTGCGCACGGCCGACCTCGGGACGGGGTGGTCCGCCGAGGCGGAGGGCGCGCCGTACCTCGGCAGCATCTCGGCGTGGCCGCAGGGGTACGGCTACCACGCGGCGGCCGCGGGCGACACCTGGGTGGTCGCGCTCGGCGACGAGAACCTCGACGAGCGGCTCGTGGGGATCGACGCGCGGACCGGTGAGCATCTGTGGGACCTCCCCACGTACGCGGAGGAGACCGATGCGGCGCTGCTGTGCGCAGGCACCGCCGGCGACGGCTCCCTGGTGTGCCTGTCCGCGACGGACACCTCGGCGCGCCTCCTGCTGCTCGACCCGGGCACCGGGACGACAGTGCGCGAGCTGCCGCTCGACGTCGTGCCGTACTCGATCGGGCTCGACGGCGACCTGGCCGTCGTGCACGGCGCCGACCTCGACGCGGGCTCGGCGTTCTGGCAGGGCGTCTCGACCGTCACGGGCGAGGTGGCCTGGTCGCACGTGGAGCCGGGGCTGACGGCCGACCTGCCGGAAGGGCTGGACTGGGAGTCGGACACCCGGGTGCACGCGGGGGTGGCGCGGCTGGTCGGGGCCGGGTACGACGTCGACGTCGACGTGCGCACCGGGGCGCTCCTGTCCTCGACGGGGCACGAGCCGCTCGTCGTGGACGTCGACGGCCGGGTCGGCACGCTGACCTTCCGGATCGCGGACGCGGGCGACGGCGGCACGCGGCTGAGCGCCTCGTCGGGCGACGCCGGCCCCGAGCTGTGGGCCTACGAGGGGCCGGGGGCGTCCGTCGTCGGTGTCGTCGGCGACGGTGTCGTCGTGAGCGGCACGGAGTCGTTCGCGCTGCTCGACGCCACGACCGGCCGGGTGCGCTGGTCGAGCCCAGCGCGGACCCTCGTCGCGTTCGACGGGACGCGGCTCGTCACCACGCGGAACGAGGGCGCCGACCGGGTGCTCGAGGCCCTCGACGTCGCCGACGGGACGGCGTCGTGGTCGGTGCCGATCGGCGCGCGTGTGCCCGTGCGGGTGGGCGACGCGCTGCTCCTCACCGACTTCTGGCAGGGCACCCTCACGGCGCTCGCAGGCTGACGGCCCGGGACCCGAGCGGAATCAGCGCGCGTCCACCCCGCAGCAACGGGGAGAATGGTCCGTCGTGAGCACTGCGCGCGAGGAACGACCGGCGACGCCGGACGGCACCGGGGCACCCGGCCGTCGAGGCGGGCGCGGTCGTCGTCGCGGGCCGCGGCGTCCTGACGGCGTGCGGGCGGACGGGCCGCGCACCGACCAGGCAGCGCCGGGGGGTGCCGAGCGGGCGCAGGTCGTCGACGAGCAGCGCAGCGAGGGGCACCCCGTCGACGGGCACCGCAGCGACGAGCAGCACGTCCCGCAGGACGGGCGCCCGGCCCGTGGCGACCGGCCCGAGCGCCGCCGGGCGGACCGCGACCGCGGGAAGGAGCGCCGACCCGACCGTCGGTCGGACGCCAAACAGGGCGACGCCCAGCGCGCCCGTCGCGCCGAGCTGCGGCACGCCGTCGTCGTCCCCCCGATCACGTACCCCGAGCAGCTCCCCGTCTCGGCGCGCCGCGACGAGATCTCCGCCGCGATCCGCGAGCACCAGGTCCTGATCGTCGCGGGCGAGACGGGCTCGGGGAAGACCACGCAGCTGCCCAAGATCATGCTCGAGCTCGGCCGCGGCCGGGACGGCCAGATCGGCCACACGCAGCCCCGGCGGATCGCGGCGCGCACGGTCGCGGAGCGCATCAACGAGGAGATCAGCGGCCCGGGCGTCCCGCTCGGGGACCTCGTCGGGTACCAGGTGCGGTTCACGGACGAGTCGAGCGCGTCGACGCTGGTCAAGGTCATGACCGACGGCATCCTGCTCGCGCAGATCCAGCGCGACCCGATGCTGCGCGGGTACGACACCCTGATCATCGACGAGGCCCACGAGCGCTCGCTCAACATCGACTTCCTGCTCGGGTACCTCACGCGCCTGCTGCCGCAGCGGCCCGACCTCAAGCTCGTCATCACGTCGGCGACGATCGACTCGGCGCGGTTCGCGGCGCACTTCGCGGGACCGCCGACGCCCGAGCACCCCGACGGCGTCCCCGCGCCGGTCGTCGAGGTCACGGGACGCACGTTCCCGGTCGAGATCCGCTACCGGCCGCTGCGCGCGGACGACGCGCTCCCCGCGGGCGACGGCGACGAGTGGGACGAGGACGGCCCGACGGCGGGCGGCGCGGGGCCCGACGGCGGCGCGCTGACCGGGCGGGCGTACCCGAAGGGCCGCCCCGCGAAGGGCTCGTCGGGCAAGGGCAAGGGTCCCGGCCGGGCACAGGTCGAGGACCGCGACCCGATGCAGGCGATCTGCGAGGCGGTCGACGAGCTCACCGCCGAGGGACCGGGCGACATCCTCGTGTTCTTCTCGGGCGAGCGGGAGATCCGCGACGCGGAGGACGCGCTGCGTGCGCACCTCGGCGACCGGGCGGCCGACCTGCGCGGGCCGTCGGCGGTCGAGATCCTGCCGCTGTACGGGCGGCTCTCCGCGGCCGAGCAGCACCGGGTGTTCGAGCAGCACGGCACCCGCCGCGTCGTGCTCGCGACCAACGTCGCCGAGACGTCGCTGACCGTGCCGGGCATCCGGTACGTGATCGACCCCGGCACCGCGCGCATCTCGCGCTACTCGAAGGCCACGAAGGTCCAGCGCCTGCCGATCGAGCCGATCTCGCAGGCGTCGGCGAACCAGCGCTCGGGCCGGTGCGGGCGCGTCGCGGACGGCATCGCGATCCGGCTGTACTCCGAGACCGACTTCGAGTCCCGCCCCGAGTACACCGAGCCGGAGATCCTGCGCACGTCGCTCGCGTCGGTCATCCTCCAGATGATCTCCGTCGGGGTCGCGGCCACGCCCGACGACATCGCGCAGTTCCCGTTCGTCGACCCCCCGGACGTGCGCTCGGTGCGCGACGGCGTGCAGCTGCTCACCGAGCTCGGGGCGCTCGCGCCGACGGGCGGGGTGCTCACCGAGACCGGGCGGGCGCTCGCCCAGCTGCCGATGGACCCCCGCCTCGGCCGGATGATCGTCGAGGCCGGGCGCCGGGGCGTCGCGCGCGAGGTCATGATCATCGCGGCGGCGCTGTCGATCCAGGACCCGCGCGAGCGCCCGGTCGAGAGCCGCCCGCAGGCCGACCAGCAGCACGCGCGCTTCGCCGACCCGACGTCGGACTTCCTGAGCTACCTGAACCTCTGGCAGTACCTCAAGGACCAGCAGGCGGACCTGTCCGGCTCGGCGTTCCGCCGCCTGTGCCGCTCGGAGCACCTCAACTACCTGCGCATCCGCGAGTGGCAGGACGTGGTCACGCAGCTCCGCGAGCTCGCGAAGCCGCTCGGCATCGTGGTGAACCCCCCGCGGCGGCGGGAGAAGGCGGGGAGCGTCGGGGTCGCGCTCGCGGCGGCGCAGGGCGGGCGGCCCGACGGCTCCGGTCCCGCGGCGACGGCCTCCGTCGACGGCTCGTCGTCCACCGCCACGGTGCCCGCGGCCCAGGCACCCGCCGGCCCGCGCCGCCGCACGGCGCCCGGCGCGGAGCAGGCCGTCCTCGCGTCCGACACCGAGGGCGGGCCCGAGAAGCTGCGCCTCGACTGGGACGCCGACCGCATCCACCTGAGCCTGCTCGCGGGCCTGCTCAGCCAGATCGGCATGCAGGAGGCCACCGAGGTCACGCCGCCCGCAGGCAACCGCGGCCGCAAGGACTCCCCCGCCCGGCGCCCCGACCGCCGGGCGCGCAACGAGTACCTCGGCGCGCGTGGCGCCCGGTTCGCGATCTTCCCGGGCTCCGGCCTCGCGAAGCGCCCGCCGTCGTGGGTCATGGCCGGCGAGCTCGTCGAGACCTCGCGCCTGTGGGGCCGCGACGTCGCGCGCATCCAGCCCGAGTGGGCCGAGGAGCTCGCGGGGCACCTCGTGCGGCGCACGTACTCCGAGCCGACGTGGTCGACCAAGCAGGGCGCGGCCATGGCGCTCGAGCGGGTGCTGCTCTACGGCGTCCCGATCGTCGCTCAGCGCCGGGTCCTCTACGCCAAGGTCGACCCCGAGCACGCGCGCGAGCTGTTCCTGCGGCACGCGCTCGTGGACGGCGAGTGGACCACGCACCACGAGTTCTTCCACGAGAACCGCCGCCTGCTCGCGGAGGCCGAGGGCCTCGAGGCCCGGGCCCGGCGCCGCGGGCTCGTGGTCGACGACGACGTGCTGTTCGCGTTCTACGACGAGCGCGTCCCGGTGGACGTGGTCTCGGCCCGGCACTTCGACACGTGGTGGAAGACCGCGCGCCGCACGCAGCCGGACCTGCTGACGTTCACGCGCGAGCTGCTCGTGTCCGACGAGGACGCGGTCAGCGCGTCCGACTTTCCCACGACGTGGCCGCAGGGCGAGCTCGAGCTGCCGCTGACCTACCAGTTCGAGCCGGGCACCGAGGCGGACGGCGTGACCGCGCACGTCCCGCTCGTGCTGCTCGCGCGCGTGCGGCCCGAGGGCTTCGGGTGGATGGTCCCGGGCCTGCTCGAGGAGCTCGTGACCGCGACGATCCGGTCGCTGCCCAAGCCGGTGCGCGTGCAGCTCGTGCCCGCGCCGGACGTCGCGCGCGGCGTCGTCGGCTGGTTCCGCGAGAACCTCGCGTCGTGGCACGACACCGTGCGCGCCGCGGACCTCGCGCCGTCGTTCCACGAGGCGTTCGCGCAGGCCGTGCGCGCGCTCCGGGACGTCGAGGTGCCCCCGGACGCGTTCGACGACGAGAAGCTCCCGCCGCACCTGCGCATGACGTTCCGGGTCCAGTCGGACCGCGGGGTCGTGCTCGACGAGAGCAAGGACCTCGTCGCGCTGCAGCGCCGGCTCGCGGCCCGCACGCAGGACGCCGTGAGCTCGGCGGTCCGGACTGCGGTGCGCGACGCGATGCGGGAGGCGGGCGCGAAGGCCGGCGGTCGGGCGGGCGGCACGGGCGACGGGTCCGGTGCGGCAGCGAGCGGGACGACGGGTGCGCCGGAGGCGGGCGCGGCGGCACGCGGGGCGGCCGGGACCGACGCGGGCGCGGCGGGCTCCGCAGCGGCAGGTACCGGCACGAGCGGCACCGTCGGCACGAGCACCACCGCCGCCGGAGGGGACGCCGCGGGCGTCGGGGTGGCCTCGGCGGTCCCCGAGCGCACCGGCCTGACCACGTGGCCGGCGGACCTGCCCGACGACACCCTGCCCCTGACGGTCGAGACGACCGGACCCGGCGGCCTGCGCGTGCGCGGCTACCCCGCGCTCGTCGAGGAGCCGTCGGGCACGGTCGGCCTGCGGGTGCTCGCCGACGCCGGCGCCCAGGTCGAGGCCCACCGCCGCGGGCTCCGGGCGCTGCTGCTGCGCGAGACGTCGCTCGCGACCCCGCGCGTGACGACCCGGTGGACCGGCACGCAGGCGCTCACGCTCGCCGCGAGCCCGTACCGGAGCACCGACGCCCTCGTCGCCGACGTGCAGCGCGCCGCCGTCGACCACCTGCTCGCCGAGCACCTCGCGGGCCGCCCCGCGACCGAGGTCCGCACCGCGACCGCCTACGCCGCGCTCCGCACGCTCGTGCGCGACCGGCTCGAGGACACCGTGCACCGGGTCGTCGCCGACGTCGTCGCGGCGCTCACCGCGGCGCGCGAGCTCGACGCCGACGTGCGCGCGTCGTCGAGCCTCGCGCTCCTCGCGACGCTCCAGGACGTCCGCGAGCAGGCCGCCCGGCTCGTCTTCGACGGGTTCGTCAGCGCGACCGGGGTCACCCGGCTCGTGCACCTGCCCCGGTACCTGCGCGCGGCCCGGCGCCGGCTCGAGAAGGCCGCCGAGAACCCGCAGCGCGACGCCGACCTGGCGTGGCAGGTCCACGACCTCGACGAGGCATGGGACCAGGCGGTCCGCCGCGCGGCCGGCTCGTCGTCCGACCCGGCGCGCGACGCGACCCTCGCGGACGTCCGCTGGATGCTCGAGGAGCTGCGCGTGAGCCTGTTCGCGCAGCAGCTCGGCACGCCGCAGCCCGTCTCCGTCAAGCGGATCCGCACCGCGCTCGCGTCGGCCGCCTGATTCCGCCGGACCCCTCCCGGGATGTCCGGCTCCGCGCCTGACCTGCGACGGCGCAGTTCATCCGCACGGGTGAGTTCCCGGGTGAGGTCGACCTGCCCACCTCCCACACCCGGATATGCCCGGGTTATCGTCGACCCATGATCGGTCCAGACCGCGACGAAGCGGGACGTGAGGCGCTCGACGCTCTCGCGGGATCGACCACGACGCCGGACCCGGAGATCCTCGCCGCGGTGCAGGAGGGCCTCATGGCCGTCCCGGCAGGCTCCCCGAGCGCGTGGTTCGAGGTCCCGCGGCAGCGCACGCGCGTGCGTCCCGCGAACCTGTCCTCTCGCCGCAGCACCGAGAGCTGACGCGCCCGCACACCGGGCGCGCACGGCCGTCGGCCGGCGGCCGCGTCGCCACGCTCCCCTCCTCGCCGCGGGCAGCGTCCGACGCGAGCGGTGCACCTGAGACGCTGCTGAGGGTGTCGTCGGACGGCATGCCCGCGCCCGGGATGATGTGCGCGTGACTCACGGTGCGGGGCAGGGCAGGGACGGCCCGACGGCCGTCGTGGTGGGAGCCGGGATCGGCGGGCTGTGCGCGGCGGTCGGGCTGCGCCGGCGCGGGTGGGACGTCACCGTCCTCGAGCGCGCGCCGGGGTTCACGCAGGTCGGCGCGGGCCTCACGATCCTCGCGAACGGCCTGCGCGGGCTCGACGCGCTCGGGCTCGGCGACGCGGTCCGCGCGCAGGGCAGCCCCGAGGCCTCCGGCGGGATGCGCACGCCCGACGGCCGGTGGGTCATGCGCGTCGACGCCGCCGAGATGACCCGGGCGCTCGGGACGTCCGCCGTCGGCATCCACCGCGCGACGCTGCACGAGGTGCTCGTCGCGGCGCTCCCGGCGGCGGTGCTGCGCACGGGCGTCGAGCTGCTGTCCGTCGAGGGTGGCGTGCGGCCCGGGGTCGTGTACCGGGACGGCGACGGCACGGAGGTCACGCTGCGCCCGGACCTGCTCGTCGCCGCCGACGGCATCCACAGCCAGGTGCGCACGACGCTGTGGCCCGGCGCCCGGCCCCCGGTGTACGGCGGCTCGACGGCGTGGCGCGGGGTGACCCGCGAGCCGTGGGCCGGCGAGCTCGTCACCGCGATCACGTGGGGTCCCGGGACCGAGTTCGGGATGGTCCCGCTCGGCGACGGCCGCGTCTACTGGTTCGGGGCCGTCACGGCCGAGCCCGGCGGGCGCGCCCCCGGCGGCGACGAGATGGCCGAGGTCCGGGCGCGGTTCGGCGACTGGCACGACCCGGTCCCGGCGCTGCTCGACGCGACCGACCCCGGCGCGGTCCTGCGCGGCGACCTACTCCGGCTCCCGCCCGTCGACACCTACCACCGGGGCGCGGTCGCCCTGCTCGGCGACGCGGCGCACGCGATGGTCCCCAACCTCGGTCAGGGCGCCAACCAGGCCATCGAGGACGCCGTCGTGCTCGCCTCGGTGTGCGACCCCGCGGGCGACGTCGTGAGCGCGCTCGCGGTGTACGACGCGCAGCGCCGCCGCCGGTCGCAGGGCGTGGCCCGGGCGGCGACGCGCGCGGCCCGGTACGGCCAGCAGCTCCGCAACCCGCTCGCGCTGCGCGCCCGGAACACGCTCATGGGGCTCGTGCCGCCGCGGGTGGCCGTGCGGATGGCGAGCGCGGTCGCAGCGTGGGAGCCGCCCGTGGTGCCGGTCGCGCCGACGCGGGCGGGCTGACCCGGCGGCCCGGGGGTCAGCCGCAGGCCAGCCCCGAGCGCAGCGCCGCGAGGTTGCTGCGCATGACCGCGGGGTAGTCCGGCTCGGCGTCGGACTCCCCGGGCGGCTGCGTCTCGAGCGGGTCCAGCACCGCCGTCCCGACGCCGAGCTCCTCGGCCAGGGCGGCCGCGAGCCCGGGGCCCGCGGAGCGCTCGAAGAACAGCGTCCGCACCCCCGACGTCGCGACGACCTCGCCCACGTCGCGCAGGCGGGCCGGCGACGGCTCGACCTCGGGGTCGAGCCCGCTGATGCCGACCTGCACGAGCCCGTACCGGTCGGCGAGGTAGCCGAACGCCTCGTGCGACGTCACGAGGGTCGCGCCCGCGCACGCCGCGAGGCCGTCGGCGAGCTCGGTGTCGAGGGTCGCGAGCTCGCCCGCGAGCCGGTCCGCGGCGGCGGCGTAGTCGTCCGCGTGCTCGGGGTCGGCGCCGGCGAGGGCGTCCGCCACGTGCGAGCCCACCGCGGCGAGCAGCGTCGGGTCGAGCCAGAAGTGGGGGTCGCGGGCGCCGGAGCCGTCCCCGCCGGGCCCGACGCCCGCGCCCACGGCGGCGTCGACGACGTGCTCCTGGTCGCGGGTCGCGACCGCCTCGTCGGCGGCGGGCTGGAGGCCCGAGAGGTAGACGACGAGGTCCGCGTCGCGCAGCTCCCGGACCTTGTGGGGCGAGATCTCGAGGTCGTGCGGCTCGCCGCCGGGCGGCACGAGGCTCGCGACCGCGACGTGCTCGCCGCCGACCTGCTCCACGACGTACTGCAGCGGGTAGAAGGACGCGACGACGTCGAGGGTGCTGTCGTCGGTGGCGCGGGCCGGGCTGCAGGCGGCGGCCGCGAGCGCGACGAGCGCGGCGGAGACGACGGCGGCGGCGGTGCGCGTGCGGTGCGGGTGGCGCGCACGGGGGGTCGGGCGGGGGCTCATGAGGTCCTCGGTGTGTCGGTGCGGCGGGCTCGGGATGGCGGGCGGTGGCACGGCGGCGCACGAACGGCGCCGGACGCCCCCGGTCGGGAGCGTCCGGCGCCGTCGCCCTCGGCAGCGCGCGGGTGACGCGTCGCCTCAGTCCTGGTGCTCCTCGTCGGCGTGCTCGTCGTGCACGTCGCCCTCGCCCTCGGCGTGGTCGTCGTGCTCGTGCGAGGGCGCCTCGCCCGAGACGCCGTTGAGCTCGTTCGGCGTCACGGTGAGCTCGGCGCTCTTCCAGACCTCGCCCTTCGCGTAGTCGACGGCGTGCAGCGTGTCGGTCGACGGGTCGGTCACGTAGGCGAGGCCGTCGAGCACGAGGAGCGTCGGGCGCGGCTCCTGCCACTCCTCGGGCTCCTCCCACGCGCCGATCACGGGGATCGAGCGCACGAGCGCCTTCGTCTCGGGGTCGAGCACGTGCAGCGACCCGTCGGTGCCGAGCACGAGCGCCTCGCCGTCGTCACCGCGCCCGAGCGAGCGGAACGTGTAGCTCGACGGCAGGTCGACGAGCGTCAGCCCGCCGGTGCGGGTGTCGATGAGCGAGACGCGCGTGGGGCGCTCGAGCTCGGCGTCGGGGTCGGACTTGTAGTCGCCGAGGACGATGGGTGACTCGTCGCTGCCGGCCTGGTTGCCGATGCGGCCGTACGCGTCGGGGCTCGCGACCTTGGTGATCGTGCCGTTCGCGTAGACGAGCGCGCCGGTCTCGCAGCCGATGACCACCGCGTCGTCGGCCGCGACGGCCTCGCCGTGCACGCCGGGGCAGTCGGCGTTCGCGGTGAGCTCCTTGCCGTCCGCGTCGAGCACGCGGATGCCGGTGCGTGCCTCCTCGGTGCCCTCCGAGACGACCATCCGGCCGTCCGCGAGCTCGACCGCGACGCCGTGGTGCACGCTCGGGGTCGTGAGCTCGCGGGTCGCGAGGTCCTCGTCGGCGACGTGCGCGGAGTCGAACGACACGATCTCGCCGGTGCCGTCGTCGAACAGCACGGTCCGGCCGTCGTGCACGACGACGTGGCCGGGCTTCTCGGCCGCGAACGTCACGTCGGTGAGCTCGGGGTCGGCCGTGTAGTAGTGCGCGTGGTCGCCGTGCGGCTCGCCCCACGTGCCGGCGTCGAGCAGTCGGAAGCCGCCCGCGGTCGACACGAACAGATGGCGGCCGTCGCCCGCGGGGTTGAGGCGGTTGAAGCCGTCGAGCTCGACGTCCGCGAGCGTCTCGAGCGTCGTGGCGTCGAGCACCTGGATCCCGCCGTCGTACGTGAGCGCGAGGCGCGGCGTGACGGTCGCGGCCTCGGCGGCGGTCGTCGTGTCGCTCGGGGAGGCGCTCGGCGCGCTGCCCGCGTCGGTCTCGGAGGCGCACCCGGCGAGCAGGGCGAGCGGGACGGTCAGCGCGAGGGCGGTGTACCTCGCGGACGGGCGGACTCGGGTCTGAGCAGGCATGAGGGACTTTCCGTGACGCGGGTGGTGAACGCTGACCACGCTAGCAGGTCTTGCGACTGATTCTCGTTATGCCCAGCTCCGCTCCCCGAGCCACGGCGCCAGCACGTCCTCGCGCCCGAGCCACGCCGCGAGCCCGGCGTCGGTCTCCGCGCCGGTCATGAGCACGTCTTCGAACGCCTCGAGGAGCCCCGCCCGCTGGTCCCCGACGCCCGTGACGACGAGCCGCGTGTCGGCGTCCACGTCACCCCACGTACCGGCCTCCCCGACACTGAGCTGGCCGCCGGCGCCGTCCCACGCGCACACCGAGTCCGGCCGGCTGGGCACCCAGAAGCGCCCGCGCGAGCGCACGCGGTCGGGGGCGAGCCGGCGCACGTGCTCGACGAGCCGCTCGGGGTGCAGCGGCCGCTCGGAGCGCAGGTCCAGCGTCCACACCCCGTGCGCGGTCGACGCCTGCCGTGCGGGCGCGACGTGCAGGGGGTCGAGGCGGCGGTCGCCGCGGTGCACGTCGTGCTCGGCGCGCAGCAGCGCACCGAGGTCCGCGCCGTAGAGCCCGTCGACGCGCCGGCCGTCGCGCGCCCGCAGGTGGTCGAGGAGGTCGGACGCGACCGGGCGGTCCTCGCGCGAGCCCGAGACGAGCACGGTGTCGGCGTGGGCCACCTGGGCCGCGAGCGCCTCCCCGACCGAGCGGCGGTCGTCGACGGTCAGCGCGAGCCCGCGCTCGTCGAGCAGGTCGTCACCGAGCACGTCGTCCTCGAACGCCTCGACCTCGACCGCGGTGACGACGTGCGCGAGCCGCAGCCGGCGCAGCGCGCCCCGGCCGCGGGTCTCCCAGCCGAGCGCCCGCACGACCGGGAGCGACTCGGCCGAGACCGGGAGCGCGAGCACGATCGAGTCCCAGCGCCGGTCCCGGGCGACGCGGGCGAGGGTCGGGACGGCGTCCTCGCGCACCGCGCAGCTCAGGCACGCGTGCTCGAGCGGGATCCGCTCGTCCTCGACGACCCCGCCGGCGTCGAGCACGAGCCGGCGGATCGAGCCGCCGTCCTCGTCGTCGTGGATGTCGTGGCGGACGACGACGACCCGGGGGTCGTCCATGACGAGGCCGAGGACGGTGGCGTCGCGGACGACCGGGTCGACGGTCGCGAGGGTCAGCAGCGGGGTGCGTCGGTTCATGGGCGACGACCTTACCGCTTGACGCGAATGATTCTCAGTACCTACGTTGGCGCCCATGTCAGCCCGCTGCCAGGTCCTCGGCACGACGCCGGGGTTCGGCCACTCCGTCTCCCACTCGCACGTGCGCACCAAGCGCCGCTTCAACCCGAACATCCAGCGCAAGCACTACTGGGTCCCGTCGCTCGGGCGCCGCGTCACCCTGAACGTCTCGGCACGCGGGATCAAGACGATCGACAAGCTCGGGATCGACGTCGTCGTCGCCCGGATCCTCGCCCGCGGGGAGAAGGTCTGATGGCCGGCAGGCGGACCGACGTCCGGCCCGTCATCAAGCTGCGCTCGACCGCGGGCACCGGGTTCACCTACGTGACCCGCAAGAACCGCCGGAACACCCCGGACCGGCTCGTGCTGACGAAGTTCGACCCCGTCGTCCGCCGCCACGTCGACTTCCGCGAGGAGCGCTGAGATGGCCAAGAAGAGCAAGATCGCGAAGGACCAGCAGCGCCGCGTCGTCGTCGAGCGGTACGCCGAGCGCCGCGCGACGCTCAAGGCCGCCGCCACGAACCCGCACCTCCCCGCGGCCGAGCGCGAGGCGGCCCAGGCCGCGCTCCAGGCGCTGCCCCGGGACGCGAGCCCGGTCCGGCTGCGCAACCGCGACGTCGCCGACGGCCGCCCGCGCGGGCACCTGCGCACGTTCGGCCTCTCGCGCGTCCGGTTCCGCGAGATGGCCCACCGCGGCGAGCTCCCCGGCATCACCAAGTCGAGCTGGTAGCCCAGCCGCACCGACAGGAGAAGCAGATGAAGCAGGGCATCCACCCCGAGTACGGCCCGGTCGTGTTCCGCGACGCCTCCGCGGACTTCGCGTTCCTCACGCGGTCGACCGCGACCTCGTCGAAGACGATCGAGTGGACCGACGGGAAGACCTACCCGGTCATCGACGTCGAGACGTCGAGCGCGAGCCACCCGTTCTACACGGGCACCGCGCGCGTGCTCGACACCGCGGGGCGGGTCGAGAAGTTCCGTCGCCGCTACGGCACCCGGGGCGGCGCGGGGACGGCGGGCACCGCGGCCGGCACCGACACGACGGCCCCGGGTGCGGCACCGACCGCCGAGGACCGCGCATGAAGGTCCGCGCGTCGCTCGCGTCGCTCAAGAAGAAGGACGGCTCGATCGTCGTCCGCCGGCGCGGCAAGACGTACGTGATCAACAAGCGCAACCCGCGCTGGAAGGCGAGGCAGGGCTGATGGCGGTCCCCAAGCGCAAGACGTCCCGCAGCCGGACCCGGTCGCGCCGCGCGCAGTGGAAGGCGACGACGGTCGACCTCGTGACGGTCCGCACGCCCGCCGGGACGGTCGAGGTCCCGCGCCGGCTCGTGCGCGCGGTCGAGCGCGGGCTGATCGACGCCGAGTTGCTGCGCCGCTGACCGCGCGAGGGTCCACCTGCCCGCCCGCACGCACCCGGCCCGGGCGCGTGCGGGCGGACGTGCGTCCGGCCGGGCGCGAGCACGCGAGCCCGCGCCCGACCGGCACGTCGACCGTCAGCTGCGCGGCTTGCCCGCGCAGACGACCCCGACGCACTGGGGGTAGCTCCCGTTGGCCCACGCGCGGTTGCCTCCCAGATCGGTCACGCCCGGCGCGTGGATGCCCCACCCCGTGTTGTGGTGCGCGACGTTGTCGCGGAGCTCCGTGCCCGCACCGGTGGTGACCACGGCGTCGCCGTTCCGCACGAAGGTGTTGCCGTCGACGAGCACGTAGAAGTCCCAGCCGCCGACGGGGCCCTCCGAGGTGAACGCGACCCGGTTCTCCTCGAACACGTTCCCGACGACCTGCCCCCAGCCGTCACCCAGGTCGATCGCGACGCCGTTCCCGACGATCGTGTTCTCGACGACGCTCACGTAGGAGGACGAGCGCCCCACGACGGTCTCGCTGCCGCGGATCTCGTTGCGGCTGAGCTCGAGGCCGCCCATGAAGTGACCCCCCACGTCGACGACGCGGTTGTCCACGAGCACGCTGTCCGTGATCGTCAGCCCGCCCTCCGTGAGGTCGTCGGCCACGACGTCGTTGCCCTCGAGCACCGAGTTGGCGATGGACACGCCGGTGCTGTCGAGGCTCACGACCGTCGCGTTCCGCACGAACGTGGAGCTCTCGACCACCGCGCCGCCGCCCCAGAGCCCGCCGAACACGAGCCCGTTGTCCTCGAACCGCGACCCGGACCACCAGAAGGTCGCGCGGTTGCCGCCGAGCAGCGAGTCGATGCTCAGGTCGCTCGCCGTGTCGTTGCCCACGAGCTCGAGGCCGGCGAAGGAGAAGTCCCCGACCGCACCCCCGTCGCCCGCGTCGGGCGGCACCACGGCGTCGACGGCTGTCGACCAGCCGACCAGCCGGCCGTTCAGGACGCTCTGCGTGCCGCCGAGCGTCACGCTGATGCCTGCGCCCGAGCCCTCCCCGTCGAGCGTGTGCCCGCGCAGGTCGAGCGTGACGTCGCCGACGAGCGTGAGGCCGACGCCGGCGCACGCGGTGTCCGCGTCGAGGTAGGCGTCGGTCGTGACGACGTCACCGCAGGTCACGGCGACGGGTGCGGCCGACGCGGGCGCGGCGACAGCGACGGACGAGGCGACCGCGGCGGCGGCCGCGCAGAGCGTGGCGACGAGTGGACGAGATCTCATGGACGACAACCCCCTGGAGACTGCGGAACGGCCCCCGCGGGTGCGCGGGCGGCCGGCACGTCCAGTGCAGCGGCCGGTCGAAATGCCCGACAAGTCCGTCCTGGGGTGAAGTGGCTTCCCGAAGGTGCTGCCGACGCACGCGCCCCACGCGGGCTCACGCCGTCCGGCGCCGGAACAGCCGCGGGCGCGCCCGCCGACGCCGAGGGGCTCGGTGCGGTGTCCATGGCCCGGCTCGCCGAGTCGCTGGGCTTCACCACGATGTCGCTCTACCGCTACGTCTCGTCGAAGGACGAGGTGCTCGCCCTCATGGCCGACGCCGCCGTCGGGCCGCCCCCGGAGCGCGAGCCCGGTGCACCGGCGGGCTGGCGGCCCCGTCTCGAGCAGCTCGTGCGCGCGCAGGGCCCGGTCCTGCGGGCGCACCCCTGGCTCGCGCAGAGCGAGGCGGCGCTGCACGCGACCGGCCCGCACCGCCTCGCGTGGATGGAGGCGATGGTCGGCGCGCTCGACGGGACGGGCCTGCACGCGGCGGAGAAGCTCGGCGTCGCCGCCCTGCTCGCGTCGCACGCGCTCAGCGAGGCCCGCCTCGCGGGCGAGTTCACGGCCTACGAGCGCGCCGCCGCCGAGCCGCAGGACGACGACACCCCGCGCGTCGCCGACTACGGCGCGATCATCGCGGCCCTCGTGCGGCCCGACGAGCACCCGGCGCTCGCCGCGGCCGTCGACGAGGGCGCGTTCGCGTTCGACGGCCCGCCCGACGACCCCGACCTCGACTTCGGGGCCCGCCTCATCCTCGACGGGGTGGCGGCGCTCGTCCGGGCGCGGTCGGACGGCTAGGCCGCGCTGCCGGACGACGCCGGCGCACGGGGGGCCGCTCCGCGACGCAGCCGGGAGGCTCGACCGCGCTGCCCACGCCGGCGCGCGACCCCGCGGCGCGGCAGGGTCCCGGGGTCACGCACCCACCGCCCTGCCCCGTCGGGCTGCCGGCCCGCACCCCTCGCCGGTCCGTCCCGGCGTGGGCGGGACGCGGCAGGATCGCCGCATGACCCCCACCGAGACCCCCGAGCCGGCGGCCGTCCCGCTCGCGACCCCCGGCGCCCGCTGCTTCGGCGACGGCAACCCCCTCTACGAGGCGTACCACGACGAGGAGTGGGGCGTGCCGGTGCACGGGGACCGCGCGCTGCTCGAACGCCTCGCGCTCGAGGGCTTCCAGTCCGGGCTGGCGTGGATCACGATCCTGCGCAAGCGCCCCGCGTTCCGCACCGCGTTCGCCGACTTCGAGCCCGAGGCCGTCGCGAGGTTCGGGGAGGACGACGTCGCCCGCCTCCTGGCCGACGCCGGGATCGTGCGCAACCGCGCCAAGATCGAGGCGACGATCGCCAACGCCCGCGCCGTGCTCGCGCTGCACGAGGCGGGCCGCACGCTCGACGAGGTCGTCTGGTCGTTCGCGCCGGCCGGTGCGACGGACGGCTCACGCCGGCGCCCCGCGACCTGGACCGACGTCCCCGCGCAGACCGACGAGTCGAAGGCGCTGGCCCGCGAGCTCAAGCGCCTCGGCTTCCGCTTCCTCGGGCCCACCACCGTGTACGCGGCGATGCAGGCGTGCGGCCTGGTCGACGACCACCTCGCGGGGTGCCCGGTCGTCGCCGGCCGCTGAGCTCGAGCCAGGCGGGCCGGAGCGCGCCTCGGCGACGCCGGGTGCTCGTCGCCCGGTCGTCACACGCGCGTCGTCCGCCCGACACACGTGCTGCCTAGCGTCGGACCGACACCGAGAGAGAGCAGGGCACCGATGACCCTCACGCTGACGCTCGTCCGCCACGGGCGCACCTACTTCAACGCACGCCGGATCCTGCAGGGACGCTGCGACTCGCCGCTCACGCGCGACGGCCGCGCGGGCGTCCGCACGACCGCCCGGTACCTCGCGGGCACGCCGTTCACGGCCGCGTGGTCCTCACCGTCGGGCCGGGCCGTCGCGACCGCCGTCGAGCTGCTCCGCCACCACCCCGAGGTCCGCCTGCGCACCGACCCCGGGCTGCTCGAGTACGGCTTCGGCATCTACGAGCGCAAGCCCGAGGGCGTGCTCGACGAGGTCGTCGCGTGGCCCGACCTCGTGACCGAGGTCCTGTCCGGCCGCCACCCCGGGCTGCCCGGCGGCGAGTCCGGGAGCGAGTTCATGGGCCGGACGCGCGACGTGTTCGCCCGGATCGCCGCGCAGCACGACGGCGGGCACGTGCTCGTCGTCGGCCACGGGCTCGCACTCGGCGCGTACCTCGCGACGGTCGACGACGTCGGCCTCGTGCCGCTGCCGAACGCCTCGGTCTCGACGGTCGAGGTCGAGCCCGACGGGTCGACGCGTCTGACCAGCGTCGCGGTCGACGTCGCCGGCCAGGGCCACGTCGCGGCGCGTCCGATGCGGACCCCGACACCGGTAGCTTCGATCGCCTGACGCGGCAGGTCCGCTCCACGTCCCTCGTCCGCCGCACGTCCCTCGTCCGCGGCGCGCCGCTCGCCGGTCGAGCGGTGGACGGCCGCATCTCGCAGACTGAGAGGCATTGCTCAGCATGCGGGACCGGCCCTATGCTCGGCTCACCATCCAGAGCGGCCGAGAGTCCTGGCTCGTCGACGCCGCAGCAACCCCCCTCTCACGAGGGTGTGGGTGCTTCCGCCAGGTTCGATGGAGTTGACGATGACGTGCACGTCCCCGTGTCCGCGACCCTCGGCGGCGCCCGCCCGGCCGACCGGCCGCTCATGAGCGCCCCCGTGACCGATGCGGTGCCCGCGCCCGCGCCGACCCGCAGCCGCGACGTGCGCGCCGCCGTCGACCGGCCGACGGTGTCGTTCGAGCTGTTCCCGCCGCGCAACCCGGACGCCGCCCCGAAGCTGTGGGCGACGATCCAGGCGCTCGGCGAGGCGCGCCCGGACTTCGTCTCGGTGACCTACGGCGCGTCGGGCAAGACGCGCGACACCACGCGCGGGCTCGTCCGCCGCCTGCTGCGCGAGACGTCGCTCAACCCGATCGCGCACCTGACCTGCGTCGGCACCTCGCGCGCCGAGGTCACCGCGGTCGTCGAGGAGTTCCTCGACGAGGGGGTGCGGTCGTTCCTCGCCCTGCGTGGCGACCCGCCCGCCGACCAGCCGGACTGGCGCCCGCACCCCGAGGGCCTCGAGACCGCGAGCGAGCTCGTCGCGCTGCTCCGCGAGATCGAGGAGCGCCGCTGCCGCGGGAGCCTCGCGCAGAAGGTCCGCGCGACCGTGCGTCCGCTGTCGATCGCCGTCGCCGCGTTCCCGCGCGGCAACGCCGGCACGGGCAGCACCCGGGCGCAGGACGTCGCGGCGCTGCTCGCCAAGCAGGAGGCCGGCGCCGACTTCGCGATCACGCAGGTCTTCTTCGACGCGGGCAGCTATCTCGAGCTCGTCGCCGAGGCGCGCGAGGCCGGCGTCACGATCCCGATCATCCCGGGCATCATCCCGACGACCGACCCGGCCCGGCTGCTTCGCGTCGAGGCGCTCACGGGCGTCACGGTCCCCCGGCCGCTGCTCGACCGCCTCGGCTCGGTCGACGACGACGCCGAGCGCCACCGTGTCGGCATCCGGGCGAGCGTCGACCTCGTGAACGCCGTGCTCGACGGCGGCGCCCCGGGCGTCCACGTCTACACCTTCAACACCCACCATGCCGCGCTGGACCTGCTCGAGGGTGCACACCTCGGCGGCGGAGCTCCGACAGCTCCCGACCGGGCCCCCGGGCCACAGGCCGGCTCACCCAGCCCCGTCCCCGCCCCCACGAACTGATCGAGGACCCACGATGACGAGCACCACCCCCGCCTCCACGCTGCCCGAGTTCCCCGCCGGGACGATCCTCGGCTACCCGCGCATCGGTCCCCGCCGCGAGCTCAAGAAGGCCATCGAGGCGTTCTGGGCCGGCAAGACGTCCGCCGAGGAGGTCGAGGCCGTCGCCGCCGACCTGCGCAAGCGCACCCGCACGCACCTCGCCGGCCTGGGCCTGCGCACCGACGTGCCCGCGATCCCGAGCGCGTTCTCCTTCTACGACCAGGTGCTCGACGCGACGAACCTCGTCGGCGCCGTCCCGGCCCGGTTCGCCGACCTCGTCGACGCCGAGGGCCGCCTCGACCTCGCGGGCTACTCGACGGTCGCCCGCGGCCGCGGCGAGGACCTCCCGCTCGAGATGACGAAGTGGTTCGACACGAACTACCACTACCTCGTCCCGGAGATCGGCCCCGAGACCGAGTTCCGCTACGCGAGCGACCGCACGGTCCGCGAGTTCGTCGAGGGCCTCGCCGACGACGTCCTCACGCGTCCCGTCCTCGTCGGTCCGGTCACGTACCTCGCGCTCGCGAAGCCGACCGAGACGGCGCCCGAGGGCTTCACGCCGCTCGACCGCCTCGCCGACCTGCTGCCCGTGTACGCGACGGTGCTCCGCGAGCTCGCGAAGGCCGGCGCCACGTGGGTCCAGCTCGACGAGCCCGCGCTGGTCTCCGAGTCGCTCGACGTCCCGCTGGACCGCGTCCGCGAGGCGTTCGCCCAGGCGTACACCGTGCTCGCGACCGAGCTCGCGCGCCCTGAGCGCCCGGCGATCCTCGTCGCCGCGCCCTACGCCGACCTCGCGGAGAGCCTCGACGTCGTCGCCGCCTCGGACGTCGAGGGCGTCGCGCTCGACCTCGTCCGCGGCGCCGCCCCCACGGCCGCCGTGCCCGGGCTCGCGGGCAAGGTCGTCGTCGGCGGTGTCATCGACGGCCACAACATCTGGCGCGCGGACCTCTCGGCGAAGCTCGAG
Source organism: Cellulomonas cellasea (assembly GCF_006538745.1). GTDB lineage: Bacteria > Actinomycetota > Actinomycetes > Actinomycetales > Cellulomonadaceae > Cellulomonas_A > Cellulomonas_A cellasea. The sequence continues at coordinate 57,905 of NZ_BJLR01000011.1, forward strand.
GTGCTCGAGCGCCTCGAGACGCTCGGTGCGGCGCAGGTCGCGGCCGGCACGTCGACGTCGCTGTTCCACGTCCCGCACACGCTCGACGACGAGCCCGCGCTCGACGCGACGCTGAAGTCCTGGCTCGCGTTCGCCGACCAGAAGGTCACCGAGATCGTGACCCTGGCCGAGGGCCTGAGCGAGGGCCGCGAGGCCATCCACACGCAGCTGCTCGAGGCGTCCGACGCGGTCCGCTCGCGCGCCACGGCGCCCGGCGTCGTCCGCCCCGAGGTCCGCGAGCGGGCCGCGTCGCTCACCGAGGACGCGTTCAACCGCGGCCCGTTCGCGGAGCGCAAGACGGCCCAGGCGGAGCGCCTCAACCTCCCGCCGCTGCCGACGACGACGATCGGGTCGTTCCCGCAGACGCCCGAGATCCGCAAGGCCCGCGCCGCGCACGACAAGGGCGAGCTCAGCACCGAGCAGTACGAGGAGGAGATGCGCGCGGAGATCCGCCGCGTCGTCGAGCTCCAGGAGTCCATCGGCCTCGACGTCCTCGTGCACGGCGAGCCCGAGCGCAACGACATGGTCCAGTACTTCGCGGAGAACCTCGACGGGTTCGCCGTGACGCAGAACGGCTGGGTCCAGTCCTACGGCTCGCGCTGCACGCGCCCGTCGATCCTGTGGGGCGACGTCTCCCGCCCGGCCCCGATCACCGTCGGCTGGACGCAGTACACGCAGTCGCTGTCGAGCAAGCCGGTCAAGGGCATGCTGACCGGCCCGGTGACGATCCTGGCCTGGTCCTTCGTGCGCGACGACCAGCCGCTCAGCGACACCGCCAACCAGGTGGCCCTCGCCCTGCGCGACGAGATCACGGACCTCGAGGAGGCCGGGATCGCGATCGTGCAGGTCGACGAGCCCGCGCTGCGCGAGCTGCTCCCGCTCAAGGAGAAGGACCACGCCGCGTACCTCGACTGGTCGGTGCGCTCGTTCCGGCTCTCGACGGCCGGCGTGCGCCCCGACACCCAGATCCACACGCACCTGTGCTACTCGGAGTTCGGGCAGATCGTCGGCGCGATCGACGGCCTCGACGCGGACGTGACCTCGATCGAGGCGGCCCGCTCGAAGATGGAGATCCTCGCGGACATCGCGAACGCCGGGTACCCGCGCGCCGTGGGCCCGGGCGTCTACGACATCCACTCCCCGCGCGTGCCGGGCGAGGACGAGGTCGAGGAGCTGCTCACTGCGGCGGTCAAGGCCATCGACCTCGACCAGCTGTGGGTCAACCCGGACTGCGGCCTCAAGACCCGCCGCTACGCCGAGGTGACGCCGTCGCTCGAGAGCATCCTCGCCGCGACGCGCGCGGTCCGGGCGACGCTCGCCTGATCTGACGCACGAACGGCCGGAGGCCGGGAGCCCCGAAGGGATCCCGGCCTCCGTCGTGTCCGGGGTGCGCGGCGGAGCCGACGCGGACAGGGCCGGGAGCACGTGGCTCCCGACCCTGTCCGGGCGTGCTGCCGGCACCGGTCCGGCGCGGTCAGCCGGTCAGTGGACGACCCCGACGCTGTCGACGATCACGGGCACGGATCCCGCCCGGGGGGCGACGGGGATCGAGCCGTCCACCGCCGCTCGGACCGTCGCCAGGTTCGGAGCCGTCTCGCCCTGCACGTAGTCGACCGCCGGGGTGGTCGGCGGGGCCACCTCACCGCTCCACGCGATGCGGGGGCCCGGCGCCACGGGATCGGTGGCCGCGATGTTCACGACGTGCGCGACACCCTTGCGGCAGCGGCGCTCCGGTCACGAGCGTCTCCCCGCTCGCCAGCCGCTCACCCGAGAGGCGCGTGTCCGTCACGCGCGTCGGGGGCGTCGGGGCGAACCGCCGCCCTCCGGTGCGCGTCCGCTCGTCGTACCAGCCGTGCCCGCCGCTCCGCCGGCCTCGATCGTCAGGGAGTCGCGGCCGGGCTCTCCGGGTGTCGCGAAGTTCGTCGACGGTGTCAGCACCTCGGAGACCGGGCCGCTCCAGAGCCCGGCGCTGAAGACCGTCAGCACGTCCCCGGGCTCCCCGCGGATCACCCATCGGACTGACGGCACAGGCGGCGCTGCGACAGCTGCCCGGACGGGTCGGGAGGGCCACCCTCGGACGTGACGAGCCCGACGGCACGGCCCCCGACGCGCCGCGGGCCGCGGACCTCTGGGGGTCCACGGCCCGCGGGCGCCGGGCCCGGATCAGCTCGTGCCGGCCTCGGCGCGCTCGCCGGACTGCGTGATCGCCGTGGCCTGGGACGCGCCATGCTGCACCTCGATGCGGCGCGGCTTGGCCTCCTCGGCGACGGGGATCGTCAGCGACAGCACGCCGTCCGCGTACGTCGCCTCGATCTTGTCGAGCGCGAGCCCGCGGCCCACGGTCAGCTGGCGGACGTACGTGCCGGACGGACGCTCCTGGACGAGCCACTGCACGCCCTCGGCGCCCTGGTGGGTGCGCTGCGCGCGGATCGTCAGCGTCTGGTCCTCGACGTTCACGTCGATGGTGCCCGGGTCGGCGCCCGGGAGGTCGGCGTGGAGCACGTAGTGGTCCCCCGACCGGAACAGGTCGAGCGGCATCGACGCTGCGGCGCGTGCGGAGCCGAACACCTGACCGACGAGCCGGTCCATCTCCTGGAACGGGTCGAATCGCGTAGCCACGACCATCACCTCCTCGCGGCGAGGCACCGGACCGTCCGACGCCTCGGTACGGGCCCCTCCGGAACCGCCCGGAGGGGACTGGCTACGTCTCTGTTCTAGCACTCTCACCCGGAGAGTGCCAAGCCTTCGGAGCCCCCGTCGTGGATGTCCTCGCCTGACCGACGAGGGCCTCGGAGCGGCCGGGCAGGCCGTCCCGGCGAGACGCCGCCCGACCTTCACGAGGCCCTCCCGCGACGACGGGGATAGCCTCGGTCCGGGGGCACGGTCGGGGGGCAGCCGCCGGACGGGGGTCGACGTGGACCAGATCGGTACGGACGAGGTCAGCGCGAGCGGGGTCGGCGCGAGCGAGGTCGGGGCGGGCGAGATCCGCCCGGGCGAGACCGGTGCGGAGCAGGTCGACCCGGGCGAGGGAATCGCCCAGCGGATCGACGCCGTCGCGCGCGCGCACGAGGACGGGACGACGCTCGAGGACGCCTGCGCGCGCCTCGTCCACCTGCTCCGCCAGCACGTGCACATGGAGGTCGGCTGGACGAGCGAGTTCGTCGGCACCGAGCAGGTGTTCCGGATCGTCGACGTCGAGCCCGGCCGGGACGGACCCGCGGTCGGCACCCGCACCTCGCTCAACGACGCCTACTGCTCGCGCGTCCTCAACGGCACGATGCCCGCGCTGATCCCGAACGCGCGCGACGTGCCCGCGGCCACCTGGCTCGACGTGACCCTGGCGCTGCACATCGGGTCCTACCTCGGTGTCCCGCTGCACGCCCCCGACGGGACGCCCAACGGCATGCTGTGCATGATCAGCTCCGGCGTCGCCCCGCAGCTCGACGAGCACGCCCTGACCACCGCGCGGCTCGTCGCCCAGGTCATCGACGACCTGCACCACCGCGCCCTCGGCGAGGGAGCCGCGCGCCGCGAACGGGCCGCGCTGCACGCGCACGTCGCCACGCTGTGCGCCGGGGACGGGCGCCACGCGGTGTACCAGCCCATCGTCGAGCTGCGCACCGGGGTGGCCGTGGCGGCGGAGGCGCTGACCCGCTTCGAGGCGTCGGACCGTGCGCCCGCCGGGTGGTTCGCCGCCGCGCACAGCGTCGGCCTGGGGCGTGAGCTCGAGGTCGCCGCCGCGCGCTGCGCCCTCGACGCGCTGCGGACGCCCGGGCAGGTGCCGCCGGGCTGCGCGATCGCGGTGAACCTCTCCCCCGACCTGGTCGTCGACGCCCTCGACGAGCTGCTCGACGACGTCGACGTGTCGCGCGTCCTGCTCGAGCTCACCGAGTACGCGCCCGTGGTGGACTACGACCGCCTCCGGGGCGCCCTGGACCCGCACCGTGCGGCCGGCCTGCGCATCGCCGTCGACGACACCGGCGCGGGCTACGCGAGCCTCAACCACGTGCTCCTGCTGCGGCCGGACGTCGTCAAGGTGGACATGCAGCTCGTGCGGGGCGTCGACACCGACCCCGTGCGCCAGGCGCTGGTCGGCGCGCTCGTCCGGTTCTGCGCGGTCGCCGGGGCGCTCGTCGTCGCGGAGGGGGTCGAGACCGAGGAGGAGCTCGTCTCGCTGCTCGACCTCGGCGTTGACCTCGGTCAGGGCTTCTTCCTCGAGAAGCCGTGCCGCGAGCCGCGGTGGGACGGCCTGCCGCACCACGCGCTGCCGCTGGCCACCAGCGGCGGCTGAGCCCCGACGCCGTCCGGAGGCTGAGCCCCGACGCGTCCGGTCGGCGCGGCCGCGGTCAGTCGGTCACGTACTGCGCGGCGAGCGCCTCGACGATGCGGACGTCGCCGTCGAGCCACGGGACCGCGGTCCACTGCCCGAGCGGGAGCCACTGCAGCTCGTCGTGCTCGACGAGGGGCTCCGGGATGCCGTCCACGATCTCCGCCATCCACAGCCGCATGACGTAGGTGTCGGTGAGGCGCCAGGCGCCGCCGTCGGGCCCCACGAGCTCGTGGCCCAGGCCGACGCGGACGCCGAGCTCCTCGCGCAGCTCGCGGTGCAGCGCCTCCTCGGGGGACTCCCCCGGGTCGACCTTGCCGCCGGGGAACTCCCAGCGCCCGGCGAGGCTCGCGGGGGCGGACCGTCGGGCCGCGAGCAGCTCGCGGGGGGAGTCGAGGTCGTCGACGATCGCCGCGGCGACCACGAGCACAGGACGCGTCATGCGCGTGATCCTGCCAGTGATGCATGTCGGGCGCGTGACGGGCCCGGGACGGCGGTCGCGGGGAGCGGGGGGTGCGAGCTGCGGGCGCGGACGGCGAGGGTGCCGCCGCGCGGTCCGGCGTCGTGCGGTCCGGCGTCGTGCGGTCCGGCGTCGTGCGGTCCGGCGTCGTGCGGTCCGGCGTCGTGCGGGCCGGTGTAGTGCGGGCCGGTGTGGTGCGGTCCGGCGTGGTGCGGTCCGGTGTGTGCGGGACGCGTCGCGCGTGCTGGTGCGATCGCGGTCCGGGGTCGTGCGGGTGAGTCACGGTCGACGCCGGTGTCGGCTGCGCTCTCGGGTCGGCGCACCGGGGGTACGGCCGGTGCGTGCGACGCGGGGGTGCGGCGGTCGTGCGGTGGGTCGTGCGACCGGGTGGGAGCGTCCGCTGGTGGTGCGCCCGGGCGGCTGTGCCCGGGCCGGCGTCCCGCTGGTGCGACCGCGCGGGGTGCGCGGGCTGGTGCCTGCGGGTCAGCGCAGGCCGGCGGCCTCGGCCCAGGCGACGGCCTCGGCACGCGTCGAGACGCCGATCTTGCGGTAGACGCTGCGCACCTGGGACTTGACGGTGTTGCGCGTGACGAACAGGCGCGTCGCGATCTCCTCGAGGGTGACGTCCTCGGCGAGCTCGGACAGCACGACCCGTTCGCGGCGGGTCAGCGGCTCCGCGAGGGTCGTCGTGACGGTGCGGTCTGCCTCAAGGATGCTCATGGTGTCCTCCGGGTCCGGACGGCGTCCGGTGACCCGGCGCCGTTGTCGTGCGGCTGTTACCGGATGAGATCGGCAGGCGCGGTGGGTATGACGCCAAAATCACCCGCGAATCACCCCGGCGTCGCCGTCGGACGTGCTCCCGGGCGACACTCGAAGGTGAACCCGCAGGTCACAGAGATACACGGAAAGGTGCGCGGAATCGGGATTCACCCGTTCGGACCAGCACGAGCCGCGTTCTCCGCCCCTCGGGGCAGCGCGCAGGCTGGTATCGGCGCCCGCACGCGCGACGCCGGCTGGTATCGGCGCTCGCACCAGCAGCGCGCGGACCGGCGCCGTCACTCCGGGGCGCGCCCCGACGCGCCGCGGTGGCGCCCCCGACGCGCGCCCCCCGGAGGTCAGCCCGCGACCTGCGCGGCGTACTCCTCGGCGGTCAGCACCGGACCGGTCTCCGTGACCTCGACCTTGAGCAGCCACCCGGCGCCGAACGGGTCGGAGTTGACGAGCTCGGGGGTCTCGACGACCGCCTCGTTGACCTCGACGACCGTCCCGGTGACGGGCGAGAACAGCTCGGAGACCGACTTCGTGGACTCGATCTCCCCGATCACGGCGCCCGCGGCGATCACCTCGCCGACCGCCGGGAGCTCGACGTAGACGATGTCGCCGAGCGCGTCGGCGGCGGTCGAGGTGATGCCGACGGTCGCGGGCGCGTCGGCGCCGGCGCGGGTGTCGACCCACTCGTGCTCGACCGTGTACTGCAGGTGCTCGGGGAAGCTGCTCATGAGGTGTCCTGTCGGGTCGGGCCGGCGGGGCCGGGTCGTCGTCGGGCGGTCGAGGTCGGTCAGCGAGGACGACGGTAGAAGGGAACGGGCACGACGACCACCGGCTCGCGGCGTCCGCGCACGTCGACCGCGAGCTCGCGGCCCTCGCCGCACATCTCGGGGGTCACGTACGCGAGCGCGATCGGGTAGCCGAGCGTCGGCGACGGCGCCCCGGACGTCACGTGGCCGACGACGGGCGAGTCGGGCGCGGTGCTCATCACGACGTCGTACCCGTGCCGCGCCGCCCGCTTGCCGAGCCCGCGCAGCCCGACGAGCACGCGCGCCGGCTGGGCACCCTTGCGCGACGCGAGCACCGCGCGCCCGACGAACGGCAGCGGCTCGCCATCGGGCCCGGTCTTGTCGAGCTTGACCACGCGCCCGAGCCCCGCCTCGTACGGCGTGGTGGTGGTGTCGAGCTCGTTGCCGTAGAGCGGCATCCCCGCCTCGAGCCGCAGGCTGTCGCGCGCGGACAGGCCCGCGGGGACGAGCCCGAGGGGCTCCCCGGCGGCGAGCAGGTCGCGCCAGAGCTCGGCGGCGGCCTCGGCCGGGACGAACAGCTCGAAGCCGTCCTCGCCCGTGTAGCCGGTGCGGGCGACGAGCGCGGGGACCCCCGAGACGGTCGCATTGACCGCGGCGTAGTACTTGAGCTCGCGGATCGGGTCGACGTCGGCGGGCTCGGCCGCGGACGTGACGATCTCCTCGGCGCGCGGGCCCTGGACGGCGATGAGCGCGGTCGTCAGCGACGCGTCGTGCAGCGTCGCGTCGAACCCGGCGAGGCGCTCGATCAGCGCGTCGCGCACCACGGCGACGTTCGAGGCGTTCGCGACGACGAGGAACCGGTCCTCGGCGAGGCGGTAGACGACGAGGTCGTCGAGCACGCCGCCGTCCTCGCGGACGATCATCGTGTAGCGCGCCCGGCCCAGCGCGAGCGCCGTGAGGTCCCCGACGAGCGCGTGGTCGAGCGCCGCGGCGGCCCCCGCGCCGGAGATCTCGAGCTCGCCCATGTGCGAGAGGTCGAACAGCCCCGCGGCGGTCCGGACCGCCTGGTGCTCGGCGATGTCGCTCGTGTAGCGCAGCGGCATCTGCCACCCCGCGAACGAGGTGAGGGCGGCGCCGAGGGCGACGTGCTCGTCGTGCAGCGGGGACAGGACGTCGCTCACGGGCGGGCTCCGATCGGGTCGAGGGTGGTGCCGGGCGTGCGGGGGGCGACGGTCACGAGGTGTACGCCTCGATCGGCGGGCACGTGCAGACGAGGTTGCGGTCGCCGTGCGCGCCGTCGATCCGGCGCACCGGCGGCCAATACTTGTCGCTGCGCACGCTCGCGAGCGGGAACGCCGCGAGCTCGCGCCCGTACGGCTTGTCCCAGACGTCGGCCGTGACGGACCCGGCCGTGTGCGGCGCGTTCCGCAGCGGCGACTCCGCGAGCGGCCAGCGCCCGGCGCCGACCGCGTCGATCTCGCCGCGGATCGACACCATGGCGTCGACGAACCGGTCGAGCTCGGCGAGGTCCTCGGACTCGGTCGGCTCGACCATGAGCGTCCCGGCCACCGGGAAGGACAGCGTCGGGGCGTGGAAGCCGTAGTCCATGAGCCGCTTCGCGACGTCCTCGGCCGTGACGCCGGTGTCCTTGGTGATCTGGCGCAGGTCGAGGATGCACTCGTGCGCGACGAGCCCGTTCGGCCCCGTGTAGAGCACCGGGAAGTGCGGGGCGAGGCGCGAGGCGAGGTAGTTCGCGCTGAGCACCGCGGTCTCGGTCGCCCGCCGCAGGCCCTCGCCACCCATCAGCGCGACGTACGCCCAGGAGATCGACAGGATGCCGGCCGAGCCGAACGGCGCCGCGGAGACCGGGGCGGCCGCGCCGGGCCCGGGCAGCCCGGGCGACGCAGGGGAACCCGAGGTCGCGGACGTGGTGCCCGACGAGGGTGCCGCCGAGCCGTCGGAGGCGCCCGAGCCGCCGACCGCACCCGAGGCGTGCGCGTCCGACCCGTGCACGGCACCCGGATCCCCCGGCAGGAACGGCACGAGGTGCGCGCCGACACCGATCGGCCCGACGCCGGGGCCACCGCCGCCGTGCGGGATGCAGAACGTCTTGTGCAGGTTGAGGTGCGAGACGTCGCCGCCGAACTCGCCGGGCCGCGCGAGCCCGACGAGCGCGTTGAGGTTCGCGCCGTCGATGTACACCTGGCCGCCGGCCTCGTGCACGAGGTCGCAGACCGTGCGCACGTCCTCCTCGTAGACGCCGTGCGTCGACGGGTAGGTGATCATGATCGCCGCGACCTGCGGCCCGTGCTGCGCGAGCTTGGCGCGCAGGTCGTCGAGCTCGACCGAGCCGTCCTCGGCGGTCGCGACGACCACGACGCGCATGCCCGCGAGCGCCGCGGACGCCGCGTTCGTGCCGTGCGCCGACGCGGGGATGAGGCAGATGTCGCGCACGGCGTCACCCTCGGCGCGGTGCGCCGCGTGGTACTCGCGGATCGCGAGCAGCCCGGCGAACTCGCCCTGCGACCCGGCGTTGGGCTGGACCGAGACCGCGGCGTAGCCGGTGATCTCCGCGAGCCACGTCGACAGGCTCTCGATGAGCTCGGCGTACCCGGCGGCCTGCTCGCGCGGGGCGTAGGGGTGGATCGACGCGAACTCGGGCCAGGTCATGGCCTCCATCTCGACCGTCGCGTTGAGCTTCATGGTGCAGGAGCCCAGCGGGATCATCGTCCGGTCGAGCGCGAGGTCCTTGTCGGAGAGCCGGCGCAGGTAGCGCATCATCGCGGTCTCGGAACGATTCACGTGAAACACCGGGTGCGTGAGGTAGCCGCTGGTCCGGACGGCCCACGCCGGGAGCGCGCCGGCGCCGAGCGGGACGTCGGTGCTGGTCGCGGCCCCGGCGGCGTGCTCGTCAGGGCGGGGCTCGGCGTCGGCGGACGCCCCGAGCGCCTCGGCGACGGCGGCGAGCACCGCGCGCACGTGCTCGGGCGTCGTCGTCTCGTCGCACGCCGCCTGGACGTGGTCCTCGTCGGGCGCCCAGAGGTTGATCCCGCGCTCCGCCGCGGCGGCCACGACGGCCCGCGCGCGACCCGGCACGACGGCCCGGACGGTGTCGAAGAACGTCTCGTGCGCGACCGCGACCCCGTGCGCCTGCAGCCCGTCGGCAAGCGCGACGGCACGCCCGTGCACCCGCTCGGCGATCGCCCGCAGCCCGTCGGGCCCGTGGTAGACGGCGTACATCGACGCCGTGATCGCGAGCAGCGCCTGCGCGGTGCAGATGTTGCTCGTGGCCTTCTCGCGGCGGATGTGCTGCTCGCGGGTCTGCAGCGCGAGCCGGTACGCCGGTGCGCCGTCGGCGTCGATCGACACCCCGACGAGCCGGCCGGGGATCATCCGCTCGAGGCCCGAGCGCACCGCCATGAACGCCGCGTGCGGCCCGCCGTAGAACAGCGGCACGCCGAACCGCTGCGCCGAGCCGACGGCGATGTCCGCACCGAGCTCGCCGGGCGGCGTGAGGATCGTCAGCGCGAGCAGGTCGGCGGCGACCGTGACGAGCCCGCCCGCCGCGTGCGCGGCCTCGACCAGCGGGCGGAGGTCGCGCACGACCCCGGAGACGCCGGGCGCCTGGACCACGACACCGACGAGCCCGCCGGGGCCCACGTCGGGCAGACCCTCGCTCAGGTCCGCGACCACCACCGGCAGCCCGATCGCCTCGGCGCGACCCCGCGTGACGGCGACGGTCTGCGGCAGGCACTCGGAGTCCAGCACCACGACGCCGTCGGGCCGGCCCTTGACCGAGCGCCGCATGAGCGCGACCGCCTCCGCGACGGCCGTGGCCTCGTCGAGCAGCGACGCGTTCGACGTCGGCAGGCCCGTGAGGTCGCCGATCACGGTCTGGAAGTTGAGCAGCGCCTCGAGCCGGCCCTGCGAGATCTCCGGCTGGTACGGCGTGTACGCGGTGTACCAGGCCGGCGACTCGAGGACGTTGCGGCGGATCACCGGCGGCGTGATCGTGTCGGAGTACCCGAGCCCGATCATCTGCGTCATCACGGTGTTCTTCGCGGCGATCGCGCGCAGCGCCGCGAGCACCTCGGCCTCGCTGCGGGCCGCCGGGAGGTCGAGCGGGCGGTCCGTGCGGATCGAGGCCGGGACCGCGGCGTCGACGAGGTCGTCGAGCGAGTCGTAGCCGAGCTGCGTCAGCATCGTCGCGAGCTGCGACGTGCGCGGGCCCACGTGCCGGTCGGTGAAGTCGCGCGCGGCGTCGGTGCGGTGGGACAGCTCGTCGGCGCTGAGGTGCGTCACGGCGGTCTGGTCGAGCTCGGTCACGAGGGCCTCCGGGGGTCGTCCGGCGGGCACCGGGACGGACGGGTGGCCTCCCCGCTCTGTCATCCGCGCGCCCGGGGCACGCGACCTGAGAGTTTTGCCGGTCCGCCATGGGCCTCGCGGTGAGCGGGACCCCGGGGCGCGCCGGCTTGCACCGTCGGTGGGCCGCCCGTCGCCGGGTGGCCGCTTTCCAGAGTTGCCTCGCCGTGGCGGTACGGGGGCCTGAGAGTTTCCCGGGGAGGGGCTTGCTCCTTCGGCGCCTCGCCGGACGGCTCGGCCCCTCGCGGGATACGGGCCGACGACGGGAGGACTCTCCCGCCACGGTTCGAGCAGCGTGTTCAGTTGGGCGTGCTGCGCCAGCGTACCTGGCGCCGAGGGGCACGCGGCGGTCGTGCCCGACGAGGCGTCACCCGCTCCCCGGCGCGGACGCCCACGCCGCGCGGCAGCCGCCCACCTCGAACGATTCTGACGACAAAAATGTCAAGACGGCTTGACATGCGATGTCAAGGATCCTTAACGTTGTCGACATGACGACCCGCCTCACCGAGCCGGTCGCCCCACGGTCCGACGCGGCCGTGGTGAGCCCGGTCCGACTCCGACGCCGCGCGCTCAAGGTCACCCAGGCCGAGCTCGCGGAGGCCACCGAGGTGAGCCGCCAGACCATCATCGCGATCGAGCAGGGCGACTACGCCCCGTCCGTCTTCCTGGCGCTGCGCATCGCGCGGACCCTGGGCTCGACGGTCGAGGACCTGTTCGGCGCGGCCGAGCCGCACACCGGAGGGTCAGCATGACGACGAACGACCACAGCGTCCTCGGCCGGGCAGCGGACCGGCTGATGGACCTCGACTCCCCCGTCTACGGCGACGAGCGCGAGCGCGCGCTCGTCATGGAGGCCTACACGTTCGGCGCGACGGCGACCGTCTACGTCTGCATCGGCGGCGCTGTCGTCAGCGCGGTCCTCGGCAGCCTCGGGCTGCCCGTCGTGCTCCTCGTGGCGGCGACCCTGCCGTCCTTCGCGAGCATCTGGTACGCCCGGCGCCGCGGCGTCGACCTGCTCGCGATGTCCGAGCGCGCGACCCCGCGCGAGCGCCGCACCGCCGTGCTGACCCTCGTCGGCGGCATGCTCGTCGTGCTCGGGGCGATGCTGTTCACGGTGCGCGCGGGGCACGGGCTCGTCCCGCTGCCGGAGCCGAGCGGGACGGTCTCCGAGGTGCTCGACGACGCGCTCGTCGGCGCGATCCTCGGCGGCATGGGCGGCGGCCTCGTCGGGCTCGTCATGCAGCTCGTGCGCCGGCGCACCCGCCCCGCGGCCGGCGGCACCCGCGACGACGACGTCGACGACCTGGACGACTGAGCGACGTCAGGCGCGCGCGGCGTCGAGCACCGGGACCAGCTGCTCCTCCTCGTACGCGAGGTGCCGACCGAGCTCGTCGACGAGGCGGTCGACCTCCCGCAGCGTGGTGTCCCGGTCCGCGACGTCGGCGCCCACGACGGCCTGCAGCTCGTCGAGCAGGTCCTTGATCACGGCGTGCTCGGCGCGGAGCCGGTCGAGCACCGGCGCGAGGGACGGGTCCTGCCCGAGCATCGGGAACATCCCGGTGTCCTCGGCCTCGTGGTGCCGGTGCAGGCCGGCGCACACCGTGAGGCACGAGACCCGCAGCTGCGCACCGAGCCTGGTCCCGCCGCGCGCGACCTCGTCCCGGACCAGCGCGAGCTCGCGACGGAACGCCCCGTGCAGGAGGACGAGCGCCTGACCCCACGGCACCCCCGGCGGCGGGCCTGTCGAGACGCGGTGCAGCGCGACCACGGGGATGACCCGGCTCGTGCGCGCCTGGTACCCGGCCCACCCCGGGTCCGCCTCGACCGCGCGCGCGTACACGCGGTCGCGCTCCTCGCCGGTCAGGACCTCCGCGCGCGCCTCGTACGTGAACGCGCCGTCCTCGACCGTCACGCTCGGGTCGGCGACGACGTTGTGGAACCACGCCGGGTGCGTCGGCGCCCCGAGGGAGGACGCGATGACGAGCACGCGCTCACCGTCGGGCAGGTAGCCGAGCGGGGTCGTGTGCGGGCGCCCGGTCCGCGCGCCGCGGGTCGTGAGCAGCAGCAGGCGACTGCCCTCGTACTCGGCGACGCGGCCGTGGTGGGCGCGGAACTCGTCGACGATCCGGTCGTTGTACGCGTTCGGCATGGCGCTCCCCTGCGGTCTCGCGAGCGACGCTAGACCCGCCCGGGTGCCGCGGGCAACGGCCCCCGGCGCCGGGGACCGCGTGCGGCGGCCGGCCGCCGTCGCTCCGGGCGTGCGGGCCCGACGCCGCAGGCGAGCGGGGGCTGACCTGACGCGAGGGCGCGGTGGCCGACGACGCGGGAGCGCAGGTCAGAGACCGAGGACGACCGTCGCCGTCGTCGTCGCGCCGCACGCCCTGGCCGCCTGCATGACCTCGACGACGTCCACGAACGACCCCTCGACGAGCACCGGCTGCCCCGCCGACGTGTCGCCCGACCACCGGACGGCGGCGTGCGTCGGCGGGGTGAACGGCACGTGGTCGGGCATGACGACGACGCCGGCGGCGCGCACCGCCGGGTCGTCGGCCGAGCGCACCTCGACCGAGCGGATCACGGACAGCCGCCGGGCCGTGCGGACCAGCAGGTGCTGACGCCGGGCGGTCGCGCGGAACGTCACCGCGATCGCCCCGACGTCGCCGTCGACCGCGCCCGTCGCGAGCGACTCGAAGCTCACGCCGCGCGTCGAGAAGACGCTGGTCAGCGCCGTGAGGGTGCCCGGCCGGTCGGCGCCGCGCACGAGCACGACCCACCGCTCGCCGCCGCCGCCCACGCCGCCGTCCTCCACGCCGCCCGCGCGCCCCTCCGCCGTCCCACGCTCCGTCACGCCCCGACCCCCGCACGACCGAGACCCCACGGCGCGAGGCTCGCGTCGATCCGGTCGCGGCACCGCACGAGCAGCTCGGCCTCGTCGGGCGCCGGCTCGTCGAGCAGCGCGCGCGTCCACCCCTCGGGGCCGAGGACGACGGGCACGCCGAGCACGCCGTCGAGCGCGGTGCCGCCGACGCCGACCTCGCCGTCGAGCAGCACCTGCCCGGCGACGACGATCTCGCGCCCGTCGAGCAGCGTGTCGACGAGGTCGACGGTCGCGCTCGCCGTGCCCGCCGCGGTCTTGGCGCCGCTCTGGTGCGTCATCCACGGCCGCGCGACCGCACGCAGGTCCGGCGGCCACGAGTCGATGAGGTCGAACGCCGCGCCGATGTCCTCGGCCGCGAGCGCGAGCAGCCGGGTCTGCGCGTCGGCGATCTCGGCGCCGAAGGTCGCGAGGGTCCGCCCGCGCCGCAGCGCGTCGATCGCCCGCCGGCGCTCCGCCCGGTCGAGCCCGCTGACCCGCACGGTCGACCAGAGCGGCACGAGGTCGGAGCCGTGCTGGCCCGCGACGAACCCGCCGATCCGGTGCCGGCGCAGCCCGAGCGACACCGCGATCTCGCGCCGGAACCGCAGCGTGTCGAGCCACGCGCCCATCCCGATCACGCGGTGCCGGCCGAGCGCGCGCGCCATCACGGCGACCCCGAGCTCGACGGGGTTGGACACGACGACGACGACCTCGTTGCCGGACCCGTGCACGGCGAGCGCCCGGGCGTACGCGTCGAACACCGCGTGGTTCTCCGCCGCGAGCCGCGTGCGGTCGGTCGACGCCCCGGCGCGCGGCGGCGCGGTGACCCCCGCGCAGACGACCACGACGTCCGCGACGACGTCCTCGGGCGCGAGCGCGACGTCGATCAGCGGGGCGTGCTCGTCGTATGCGTCGACGAGGTCCGCGCGCAGCCCGTGCGTCGCGCGCGCCGACGAGCCGCCCGCACGCCCCACGAGCTGCAGCCGCGACGACGTCGGCAGCACCCGCCGCTCGACGAGCTGCGTGCACACCTGTCGTCCGACGTCACCCGTCGCTCCCAGCACCGCCACGTCCATGCCCCGAACGGTACGACCCCTGTGTGTCGCGAGATCGCGCGCCGCAAGGCAGTGCACGGGGCGTCGGGCTCGCGCCGGGCTCGGGCGTGGGCGCCGGGCGTGGGCGTCGGGCTCGTGCGCGGGCGATGCGCGCCGGGCTCCCGCTCCTGCCCGGGCGTCAGGCTCCCGGCGAGGGCGCCGAGGTGAGCGTGTCGGTGAGCACCTGCTCGGCGTCGACGCCGTACACGAGGACGGGACCGAGCGAGTCCGCGAGGCCGAGCAGCTCGACGAGGACGTCGGAGTGCTCGTTCTCGAGGTCCGGTCCGCTCGAGACCCGGAAGCGCGCGTGCCCGGGGCGCTCGGTGCCGGTGACGTACGCGAGGTCGGCGTCGACGTCCTCGCCCTGCTCGAACGCGACCGTCAGGTGGTACGCGCCCTCGACGACGACCGTGAGGTGCTCCTGCTGCGTGAACGGGTTCGCCGTCGCGCCGAACGCGACGGGCCAGCCCGCGAGCGCCTGCCGCACGGACGCGAACACCCGTGCGGCGTCGCGCCCGGGGCCGGCCGGGAAGTACACGTGGAGCACCGGCATCCGGGGGCCTCTCGTCGACGGAGCCCCGACCGTAGCGGGCGGCGCGCCCCGGACGGCCCGGCACCGGAAGGGTCGCCGGTGCCACGATCGGGCGATGATCCTCGAGCACGCTCTCCTGCCCGTCGACCCCGCCCGCGCCGAGGAGTTCGAGGCGGCGTTCGCCGAGGCGCTGCCGATCATCACCGCGATGCCGGGCGTCGGGCGCGTCACGCTCTCCCGCGGCGTCGAGAGCCCGGGGACCTACCTGCTGCTCGTGGGGTGGGAGACCGTCGAGCACCACACCGAGGGGTTCCGCGGCTCGGCGGGCTACGCGCGCTGGCGCGAGCTGCTGCACCGGTTCTACGACCCGTTCCCTGTCGTCGAGCACTTCACGCCCGTCCTCACCGCCGAGCCTGGCGCCGCGTCCGGTCCGCGGGGAGAATCAGGGGTGTGAGCACCGACGCGCTCGTCCAGCCCTCCGTCCTCTCCGTCAGCCGCAGCCCGCGGCACGCGTTCAGCAAGCCCGTCGAGGACGAGATCCGCCTCGTCGCGGGGCTGGGGGTCGAGGGCGACGCGCACTACGGGGTGACCGTGCAGCACCGCTCGCGCCGGCACCGCCCCGACCCGCCGCCGAACCTGCGGCAGGTGCACCTCATCCACTGCGAGCTGTTCGACGAGGTCGCGACCGGCGGGTTCGTCGTCCGGCCCGGGGAGATGGGCGAGAACGTCACGACCCAGGGCGTCGACCTGCTGTCGCTGCCGCGCGGGACCCGCCTGCACCTGGGCCGGCACGCGGTCGTCGAGCTCACCGGGCTGCGTAACCCGTGCACGCAGATCGACGGGTTCTCCGACGGGCTCATGCGCGCCGTGCTGGGGCGCGACGCGGACGGCAACCTGATCCGCAAGGCCGGCGTCATGAGCATCGTGCTCGCGTCGGGGCTCGTGCGCGCCGGCGACCGGATCGACGTCGAGCTGCCCGTCGGGGTGCACGAGGTGCTCGCGCCGGTCTGACGGAACGCGCCCGCGCCACACCCGACCCCACGGGCGCCACCGGACGCGGCGGACCTCCCCGCCGTCGACGGCCGCTGCGGCAGCCGCCGACCTCCGCGCGTCAGCCGCCGGAGCCGAGCGTCGCGAGGAACCCGAGCAGCACCCCGACCGCCGCCCCGACCACGGCCTGGCTGACCGTGTGCTGACCCAGCCGTACCCGCGCCCACACCAGCGCCCCGAGCACCACGACGCCGGCCGCGCCGACCCCGGGGAACCACCCGAGCAGCAGCCCGACGAGCGTCCCCGCAAGCAGCCCGTGCGCCGAGACGTTGCGCCGCGCGCCGGCGAGCGCGACGAGCCCGGTCGCGAAGTAGGCGGCGAACGCGCGGACGACCTCGTCGGGCACGCCGAGCACCGCGCCGACCCCGAGCGCGACGAGCTCCGCGGCGAGCACCCACGGGACCGCGCGGCGCCGGGTCACGGAGCCCGGTCCGCCGACGAGCCGGACGAGTGCGAGGGCCAGGACGGCCGCACCGGCGAACAGCCCGACGGTCGTCGCGAGGGCCCCGAGCCGCCCGTCGGGCCCCCCGGCCCACGCCGCGACCACGGTCGCGAGGACGGTGCTGGGCAGCGGACCGAGGACCCGGCTCAGCGCCCGCGCGAGCTGCTCGTCGGGGCGGGTCCGGCCCGCGGCGCCGGGGGTCCGCTTGTCTCGGGATGTCCGGTCTGAGATGCTCCACGACAGTTCACGTGATCGACCGGACCAGTTCATCTCAGCAGGTCCTCCCAGGACGGAGCGGCATGTCGGAGCAGGACGAGCCAACCACGGTCGGCGCCGGTCTCGCCGCCAAGCTCGACCGGCTCTTCACGACGATGCGCCCGTCCCCGGACCGCGAGTACACGCACGACGAGGTCGCCCAGGCGATCAGCCGCACCGCCGGGGGCCCGTCGATCTCCGCGACCTACGTGTGGCAGCTGCGCACGGGCCGGCGCGACAACCCGACGAAGCGGCACCTCGAGGCGCTCGCCGCGTTCTTCGGCGTGCAGCCCGCCTACTTCTTCGACGACGAGCGGGCCGGCGAGATCGAGCGGCAGCTCGCGCTCGTCGCCGCGATGCGGGACGCGGGCGTGCGCTCGGTCGCCCTGCGCGCGTCCGGCCTGTCGCAGCAGAGCATCGACGCCCTGCTGCTCATGGTCGAGCGCGTCCGCGAGCTCGAAGGCGTGCACGGCAGGACCCAGGGGGACACGAGAGATGACCAGCGCCCGACGACGGGCTGAGGAGGCGCTCGACGAGCTGGGCCTGCGGGGGCCCGCGACCGTCGACGCGCTCGTCCACCACCTCGCGGAGCAGCGGCAGCGGCCCCTGCTCGTCGAGACGGCACCGGCCGCCTTCTTCGCGGACACCGCGTGCGGGGCCTGGTGGGAGAGCGAGCACCTCGACCTCGTCTTCGTCCCCGAGGACGCGGACCCGGTGCTGCGCGACCACACGATCCGCCACGAGCTCGCGCACATGATCCTGCGGCACCGCGGGTCCGCGTGCGCCGGCGACGTGCTCCGCGAGGTCCTCGCGCGCGTGCTGCCCGACCTCGACCCCGACACCGTGATGGGCTCGCTGCACCGGCGCAGCGACTACGGCGTCGCCGCCGAGCGCGAGGCCGAGGTCCTCGCGTCGCTCCTGACCTTGCGCGACGCGACCGACGCCGACCGTCTCGGGGACCGGGAGGCGGAGGCGCTGCGGCACGCGCTGAGCGGGAGGCTGCGTCGTGGATGAGCTGGTGACCGCGGGGGTCGTGGTCCTGTGGGCCGTGACCGTCGTCGAGGTCGTCCGCGCCCTCCGCGGCACGGGGACCCGGTCGCTGCTCGTGGCGGTCGCCGCGCTCGCCGCGGGCCGGACCCTGGACCTCGACGCGGTCGGCGAGGCGCTCGGGCGGACGACGGCGCTCGCCGCGGTCGAGCACGTGCTCGTCGTGGTCAGCGCCGTGGCCGTCGTCGCGTTCACGCACCGCATCACGGGCGAGCACCGCACCGTTCCGCGGCCGGTCTGGGTCGTGCTCGCGCTCGCGCTCGCGGCGCCGCTGGTCGACGCGGGCGGCGCCCTCCCGGCGACCGCCGAGGACCGGGCCGCGGCGTACGCGTCGTCGGTGCCGTGGCTCGTGCACTGGGTCGCGTTCCTCGTCACGCTCGCCGTCGCGCTGACCGCGGGCGCACGGATCGCGCTGCGCAACGGCCGCCTCGCGCGCGGGGTGCTCGGGGTGCGGCTCATCGGGCTCGGGGCGGGCCAGGTGCTCGGCGTGCTCTACACCGTGCTCAAGGCGCTGCACCTCGGGGCGCTGGTGGTCTCCCCCGGCTCGGAGGTCGGGCTGCTCGGGACCGCGGAGCAGGCGGCGCTGAGCTCGGCGATCCTGCTGGTCGCGGTCGGGCTCGTCGTGGGCTTCGCGGCCACGGTCGCCGCCGACCTCGCGACGCGCCGGCGCCTGTGGGTGCTGTGGCCCGTGTGGGCGGACCTGTGGCCGCACGCGCCGCACCTCGATCACACGCCGCCGGGCCGCCTGCGCACGACCTTCTCGCCCGACGCCCGGATCCGTGAGGTGCGGCTCGTCGTCGAGATCGGCGACGCGCTGCGCGTCCTGAGCCCGTACGTGCCCGCGCACGACCACACCGACCCCGTCGCGCAGGCGGCGGCGCTGCAGCTCGCGTCCCGCCGCGTCGGGCAGGACGTCCCGGCGTCGCCGCCGAGCGGCCCGCGCCCCGCGGAGACCGGGTTCGCGGCCCGCACCCGGGAGCTCTATGCGCTCGCCCTGGCGTGGCCGCGGGCGGCCGCGGTGCGGGCACAGATCGTCCCCGGGGCGGGCGCCGACGGCGACGTCGCCGTGCCCGCGCAGACCCGGGCCTCCGGTGACGGGCGCCCCGGAGCCGGGGAGAGCGCGCCGTGAGCCGCGGCGAGCACGGCGCGAGCCGGGCGGCCACCCCCAGCCCACGCTTGCGGACCTCGACGGCACCCAGCAGGCTCCCAGGGTCGACGACGACGCTGGTGCTGTCAGGGTCACCCCGGACGTACGCGCGCACGACCGACCGCTGACACCACCACGACAGCGGCCGCCACCACCCGAGCAACAGCCCAGGAGGGCAGCATGGACGGAGCGACCCGCACCGAGAGCACGACCGACGAACGCACCCCGGGGCTCACGTCCGAGCGCACCGACGAGCGCTCGCACGACCTGACCGAGGGCATCCTGGCGCCCGACGAGGTGGGGCGCCTCGACCCGGCCGACGAGACCCGCCCGCTCGTCCGGCACGGCTCCGACCTGCTCGACCTCGTCGCCGGGGGCGTGCCGTTCGCGGTCGCGCACGACGTGCGGGCGTCCGCCCCCCGGCCCCCGCAGCCGACCGAGGGCTGACACCGGGCGGCGCAGACGGCGGCTCTGGCCCGGCGGCGGGTGACCGCGGACCCGCGTCGCCCAGCAGTCGCCGCGCTGCGCAGCTGCTCGCGGCGCCGCGACCCCCTCGAGCCCGACCCGCGTCAGAGCCGGCGCTGCCAGTCGACGATGCGGTCGACCGCCTCGCGCACGACATCGACCGACGACGCGAACGACAGCCGCACCCAGTCCCGCCCGGCGACGCCGTCGAAGTCGGTGCCCGGCGTGAGCGCGACGCCCGCCTCGGCGAGCAGGCGCTCGCACCACGTGACCGAGTCGAGCCCCGACGCGCTGATGTCCGCGTACAGGTAGAACGCGCCGTCCGCGGGGGCGACCTGCGTCCAGCCGAGCTCGGGCAGCCGGTCGAGCAGCAGCGCCCGCGACTGCGCGTAGCGCGTCACGTTCTCGTGCGCCGCCGCGTACCCCTCGGCCGAGAACGCCGCGACGCCGGCGTGCTGCGCGAGCGCGGGCGGGCACAGGGCGACGTTGCTCGCGAGCGCGTCGACCGGCGTCACGAGGTCCTCGGGCAGCAGCAGCCAGCCGAGGCGCCAGCCCGTCATCGCCCAGTACTTCGAGAACGAGTTGACGACGACGGCGCCCCCGTCGAGGAACTGCGCGGCCGTCGCCGCCCCGGCGGACCCGACGGTCTCAGCGGGCGCGACTCCCCCGCTGACGGGCACGGGGGTCCGCGGGCTGCCCAGGTCCGGCCCGCCGCCGTCGGGCACCGCGCCGTACGTGATGCCGTGGTAGATCTCGTCGCTGATCAGCCGCACGTCGAACTCCGTGCACCACGCCGCGAGGGCGGCGAGCTCGTCGGCCGCGATCATCGTGCCCGTCGGGTTCGCGGGGCTCGCGACGACGACGCCGTCGAGGCCGCCCGCGTAGTACGCCTCCTGGAGCTGGGCGACCGTCGGCTGGTAGCGCGTCTCGGGACCGCACGCGAGCTCGACGACCTCGCACCCGAGCGACGCGAGGATGTTCTTGTACGCCGGGTACCCGGGGCGGGCCAGCGCGACGCGGTCACCGACGTCGAACGCCGCGAGGAACGCGAGCATGAACCCGCCCGACGACCCGGTCGTCACCGCGACCCGCGCCGGGTCCACGTCGACGCCGTACCAGCGCGCGTAGTGCCCCGCGATGGCCGCCCGCAGCGGCGGCGCACCGAGCGCCTCGGTGTACCCGAGGCTCCCCGACGTGAGGATCTCGATCGCCTTGTCGCGCACGACGTCCGACGCGCCGGTCGACGGCTCGCCCGCGCACAGGTTGAGCACCGACTCCCCGGCGGCTCGTCGGGCGTTGGCGGCCGCGAGGACCTCCATGACGGCGAACGGCGGGACGTGGGAGCGGCGCGAGACCTTCATCCGCCCATCTTGACGGTTACCGGCGCGAACGCCGCCCGGACGGGCCGACCATCACAGCTCGACGCGCTCGAGCAGCGTCGCCTCGTCCGCGGGGCCGGCGACGTGCGCGGCCACGCCACCGACGTCGAGCTCCTCGACGAGGATGCGGAGCATCGCCCGTCCCATGGGCCCGGGCAGCTCGCCCTTCGTGTCCACGACGAGCTCGGCCCCCACGTCGTAGACCATCACGTCGGAGACCCAGTTCGGCGTGTAGAGGTCGGTGTCCGCCAGCTCCGCCTCGCTCAGCTCGGTCCCCTGCTCGTCGACGCGGAAGAAGCGGGTCCCGGCACGACGCAGCGCCGCCACCGCGCCCGGCATGTCCGCCGACCGGACGCGGAACCCCGGGCTCTGGTCCCAGCCGTCCCACCCGCCCTCCGTCGGCGGCCCGAAGACGTCGGGGTCGATCGTCACCCGGGTCGCGCGCGCACCCGGCGCGCCGTCCGGCAGAGCCGCGCCCCGGGCAGCGGGCGACCCCCACGGCCGCGGTCCGGCGAGCGGCGCCGGCTCGACGCCGGAGCCGGACCGGCCGTCAGCGGTGCTCGGCGGCTCGTCAGCTCCGGGCTCCCACCCGCGGTCGGCGAGCTCCGTCAGGAGCCGCCGGTGGACCGGGCCGTACTGGGCGCTCGGCTCGAGCAGCCACGACCGGGTGCCGAGGTCGAGGAGCCCCACGCCGCCGTCGACGAACACGACCGCGAGGTCCTCCTCGGCAGCCGCACCGTGCGGGGGGACGAGGCCGTCGAGCCACAGGTTCCGAGCGCGCACCGCGTAGAGCGCGCTCGGGACCTCGATCTCCCACCACGGCGGCACCGAGGGGTCCGGGCCGAGACCGAGCACCTCGAGCAGGTCGACCACGACCTGCTCACGGAACCGGTGCGAGACCCACAGCACCCCGCAGACGCTGAGGAGATGCACCGGCGTCGACCGGACCGACGCAGCCCACGCGCACAGCGCGCGAGCGGCCTCGACCCGCCACCCCTCCCCCCACTGCTGCACCATCAGGTCGTCCCAGTACTCGGCCGAGGCGGTCGACGAGGCTCCGAACGCCACGAGGCGGATCTCGCCGTCGTGCCGGAAGGCGATCCGGACGTGCTCGCCGGCCTCGACGCCGAAGCCGAGCGCCGGTCCGCCGACCTCGGCCTCGACGGCCTCGACGGGTGGCACGAGCTGCTGGAACCAGAACCAGCCCTCGGGCGCGAGGCACTGCCAGCCGTCGGCCCGCGCCCACGAGAGGGACGGGTCGGGGACGACCGCGCCGAGGCCCACGTTCACCGCGAGGTCCGTCAGGGGCTGGGCCCACCGGGCGAGGAGGAACGACCTGGTCAGCGTCACGCGGCGATCATGCCGTAGCGGCCGGCGCCGGTGGGTCACCGGGAAGCGCCCGGCGTGCGGGTCGGACGGGGTGCGCACAGCGCGTGCGGACCGGTGGCGGCCGGTCTGCTCCGGAGCGCCCGCCGCGCCGGGTCAGCCCGCGAGGTCCGGGAGGACCGACCCCCGCCGCTCGATCCACGCCAGGGAGTCCGCGATGCCGTCGCGCACCGACCGCTGCGCCGTCCAGCCCAGGACCTCGCGGGCCTTGTCGCTGCGGGTGTATGCGCCGGCGGAGTCGCCGGGGCGGCGCGGGTGCTCGACGACGTCGACGTGCTCGCCGGTGACGTCCTCGAACGCGGCGACGAGCTCCTTGACGGTCGTGCCGGTGCCGGTGCCGAGGTTGACGACGGAGTGCCGGTCGCCGGCGAGCGCCTCGTCGAAGCGTTCGAGCGCGGCGACGTGCGCGAGCGCGAGGTCCCACACGTGCACGTAGTCGCGGATGCCGGAGCCGTCGCGCGTGTCGTAGTCGACCCCGGTGAGCGCGAACGGCTGCCCGGCGCGGTGCCGGTCGACGAGCTGGCCGAGCGCGTGGCTCGGCGCCGCGAGCTGCAGGCCGGTGCGCAGCTGCGGGTCGGCGCCGATCGGGTTGAAGTACCGCAGCGACAGGACGCGCAGGTCGGTCGCGGCGGCGACGTCCTCGAGCGCGCCCTCGACGACCATCTTGGTGCGGGCGTAGGGACTCGTGGGGGCGAGTGCCGAGGACTCGTCGACGCTGAAGTCCTCGCTGGGCCGGTACATCGAGGCCGAGCTGCTGAAGATCAGGCGGTGGACGCCGCGCTCGACGAGCGTCGCGACGAGGTCGAGCGCCTTGGTGACGTTGGCCCGGTAGTAGTCGAGGGGCCGCGCGACGGAGTCGGGCACCACGATGAGCGCGGCGCAGTGCACGACGGCGGCGATGCCGGGGTTCTCGTCGAGGACGCGGTGCACGAGCGCGCGGTCGGCGATGTCCCCCTCGTAGAACGTCCGCCCGGCGGTGAACTCCCGGCGGCCGGTGACGAGGTTGTCGAGGACGACCGGCCGGTGGCCCGCGTCGAGCGCGGCCGAGGCGATCGTGCTCCCGATGAACCCGGCGCCGCCGGTGATGAGGATGTCCATGTCTCCCTCTCGCTCGCTACGCGCCTCGTGCAGCGCGGACGTGTGTCAGACCGTGCCCAGGAACCGGGTGACGAGCGTGGTCCAGCGCTCGCGCGCCTCGGCGGCCGCCTCGGGCGACGGCAGGCCGGTGAGCGTCACGACGAGCGACGCCTTCCCGCCGGTCCTCGGCTCGCTCGCGACCGCGACCTCGTACCCGTCGGCGGCTCTGCTGCGCCAGTGCATCCGCCGCTCGGTCGCGCTGAGCCGCGGCTCTCCGGCGGCGGCGGCCCGCACCTCGGGGTCCGTCGCGGCGAACGCCGTCCACCGCTCCATGAGCCCGGCCATCGTGAGCGGTGTCGCCCGGCTGACGCTCGCCTGGAACGTGCCGTCGGGCTGCTGCCCGGGCAGGCGCCGGCCCACGTGCTGCTCGTAGGCGACGGTGACCGACTGCGCCCACCAGCCGGCGCTCTCCGTCCCCGTGCGTGCGAGCTCCTCGTGGACCAGGGTCGCGATCTGCCCGTGGTCGAGGTCCGCGGCGCCGATCGCGTCCATGAACCGCAGCCAGTCGTCCCACGACCGCTGCGTCACCCGCTCGATGGGCTCGATCCGCGGGTTCGTCGCCATCGTGGGCCGTCCTCTCGGGAGCTGTCGGGCGGGGTGCCGCTGCGCTTCCCCGGACAGCCTAGGAGGGCCGGGCGTCCCGTCGGGCCTCGCGGCTGCCGGGGTGGCGACGTGCCGCCTCGTCGGCGTCCTTGAGCCACTCCACCCGGTCCAGGGCCGCCCGGTCCCCCCGGGTGGGCTGACGCCGGTGCTCCGCCTTCTCGCGGCTGCGGCGTTCCGCGAGGACGGCCCGGTACCGCAGGTGGCTCGCCCGGGACTTCTCGAGCGCGTCGAGCGCCTGCAGCAGCTCGGCCTCGGTCCAGTCCCGGGCCCGCCGCGGCGGCCACGGGCTCGTGCGCCGGGCACCGAGGAGCGCGCAGAGGTGCTGCTCGGTGCCGTGGAAGCCGAAGGGTGCGTGCAGGTTCAGCAGCGACCGGAACGAGCTGGCCCGGTATCGCAGCGGCAGGCTCGGGTCGCGCACCCGGCGTGCGGTCGCTGCCCAGCTCACAGCCGGACGGTACCCGAGCCGGTGGCCCGCCGGCCGCGAGCACCGGTGCCTCACCGGGCCGGGACGCGCGTGCCGTGGCAGTCTCGGTGGACGGGTGAGGCTGCGCTCCCCTGCCACCGCGACGAGGGACACCACCCCATGACGAGCCTGCCCACCCACGACTTCCCCGCGCTCGGGGACGAGCGGTTCGTGTCCCTGACGACGTTCCGCCGCACCGGCGAGCCCGTCTCGACGCCCGTCTGGGTGGTCCGCGACGGCGACGAGCTTCTCGTCACGACGCCCGATGACAGCGGCAAGGTCAAGCGGCTGCGGCACACCCCGCGCGTCGAGCTCCGCCCGTGCGGCCGCGGCGGCTCCGTGCCCGACGGCGCCGTCCCGGTGCCCGGCGACGCCCGCCTCGTCACGGACGACGCCGAGGTCGAGCGCCTCTCGGACCTGTTCGCGGAGCGGTACGGGCTGGAGTACCGGGCGTTCATGCTGGTCGAGCGCCTGGCCGCACGCCGCCAGAAGCCGCGCGTGATCGTCCGGATCAGCCCGGCGGACTGAGCCGGAGCTCGTTCCCGTCGGGGTCGGCGACCTCGACCGCGCCGTCCTTGCACCGTGGCGGCTCGACGCGCAGCCGTGTCCCCGCTCAACCGCGGGTCGTCTCGCGCCGACATCCCCTGCATGGACCCCGACGCCGCGGACGCCCCCGTACTGCTCGCCGAGATGCTGCGCACGTCGGTGGCCCCCGCGCTGCGAGAGCTGGGTCTGCGCGGGTCGGGCCAGAGCTACCGCCTGACGAACGCCGGCGGCGACCACGCCCTCCTAGGGATCCAGAAGTCGGTCGCGAGCAGCCGGTCGGCCGCGCTGCTCACCGTCAACCTCGCGTACTTCCCGGGGGCCGACTGGGACGCGGCGCACGCCGCGGGACAGGTCGCGGCCCGGCCGACCGCGAGCGCCCGGTGGATCCCGTCGGGCTGGCAGACGCGCATCGGGCTCCTCGTCGACGAGCCGCACGACCACTGGCTGACCGTGCGCAGCCCGGCCGACGTGTCGGTCGTGAGCGCGCACCTCCTCGCGCTCGTGCGCGACCTCGCCCTCCCCCAGCTCACCGCACGCCTCACGGGTGCGACTCCGCCGCCCGTGCCCGTCGCTCCCGCCGGCGACCGGCCGCGCGTGTGCCCGTGGCCCGAGCTGTGCGGGCTGAGGTGGCCGCCGGACGCGTGACGGGTGCTCGGCGCATCCCGCCCACGATCCGGACCAGACCGGACCGGACCCGGCCGGGCCGCGCCCGAACGCGGTCACCAGCCGCGCGTGCCGTCCGCCCCCTTGAACGGCCCGACGACGCGGCCCGTGCGCCAGCCGCCGTAGAAGTCGCCCGCCTGCGCCTCGACCACCTCGCCGTCGACCGTGCAGCGGGTCATGCGCCCGGGGTAGAGCGCGACGAAGCCGGCGAGCGCCTCGTAGCCCGGGCTCGGGGCGGCGTAGCCCCACGCGGCCTGGCGTGCGCGCACCTCGCGGCCCGCGGCGTCGTGCCCGACGACGTCCCAGTACGTCGCGCGGCCCTTGAACTCGCACCACGAGGTCGCGCCGGGCACCGGGACCAGGGCTCCGGGCGCGACGTCGTCGGGGTGGAGGTAGTACGTCGGCGGGTGCGACGTCTCGAGCACGCGCAGGCTGCGGCGCGTGTCGACGACCACGCTCGCCCCGAGCAGGACGACGACGCGCTCGTCGCTCGGCTCGACGCGCGGCGGGCGCGGGTAGTCCCACACCGACTCCTGGCCGGGCTGCGGCTCGACGGCGGGCCGCCCGCCCGGCGGGGGCGTGCGCGGGCGCCAGGCGCCGGGTGCGCTCACGCGGGTTCGCCGGCGCCGTCGGTGCCCTCGCGGACGAGCCGCACCGGGCCCGCGTCGATCGGCGTGCGGAACAGCGCGTAGGGCTTGGCCCGCAGGTCCTCGCCGCGCTGGTACGTCGCCTGGCGGTGCAGCTGGTTGGCCGTGACGTAGAGGTGCCCGTCGGCGGCGACCGACATCGTGTCCGGCCACAGCAGCCGCGGGTCGTGCACGAGCGTCTCGTAGGACCCGTCGGGCAGGCGGCGCAGGACCGCGTCGTGCTCGTACGCGGTGACGTAGATCCGCCCCTGGTCGTCGGTCTCGAGGCCGTCGGCGCCGGTGCCCTTGTCGCCCTCGTCGACCACGGTGCCCGCGACGGCGGCGTCGTCGAGCGTGCGGTCGACCAGCGCGTCGACCGAGACGCTCCACAGCCGCCGCGACGCGAGCGGGCAGTACAGCAGGCGCTCGCCGTCGTGGCTGATCGCGATACCGTCGGCGCCCATCGCGACGGGCTGCGGGTCCTCGTCGGGCGACGGCTGCTGGACCATCGGCCGGCCCTCGACGACGGGCCGGAACTCGCTCCACGGCAGCGCCTTGGTCGACGGGTGCTCGTGGATGCGACGCCACGCCTCCCCGGTCGCGAGGTCGACGACGATGATCGCGTTGGGCCCGGAGTCCGAGGAGTCGGTGATGAACGCCGTGCCGGCCTCGCCGCGGCGCAGGTCGAAGCGCACGTCGTTGAGGTAGGTGCTCGGCAGCGCGACGGACGGGTCGAACGTGATGACCTGGACGACCTCGTCGGTCGCGAGGTCGACGCACACGAGCTTGGGGCCGCCCGGCGTCGTGGGCCGGAACAGCGGGCTGCCCGTGTCGAGCACCCACAGCCGGTCCGCGGGGTCGACGACGACGCTCTGCACCGACACGAACGCCCCGGCGTCGTCGTCGCCCGACGGGGAGTTCCACGCCTCGTCCGGGTACGGGACGGCGACCCCGTCGCGCAGCTCGGTGACCGTCGCCGGGACGTCGTCGCCCCAGAGCGGGTAGTTGACGAACACCCGGCCCTGTGCGGAGACGCTCACGCCGGTCGGCATGGGGCCGTCGAACGCGTGCACGAGCTCGAGGGTCGCGACGGGCAGGTCGGTCGCCTGCCCGCTGGCCCCCGCGCCCTCGTCGCCCTGCCAGCTGATCGCGGCCCCGCTCGCGCCGCTCACGCCGCCTGCCCCGGGCGCAGCAGCACCTTGGTCCAGCCGTCGACGCGCTTGTCGAACTGGTCGTAGCCGTGCACCGCCTCGTCGAGCCCGAGCTCGTGCGACACGATGAACGACGGCGTCGCGCGCCCGGCGACGATGAGGTCGCGCAGCTGGCGGTTGTAGCGCATGACCGGCGCCTGGCCGGTGCCCATCTGCTGGCCCTTGGTGAAGAACGTGCCGTAGTCGAACCCGATGCGGCCCTGCTGCGCGCCCTCGTCCTGCGCGCCCGGGTCCTCCGGCACGTACACGCCGACGACCCCGATGCCGCCCGTCGTGCGCACGGTCTTCACGAGGTTGTCGAGCACGAGCTCGGGGTGCTCCTCCCCGGAGTGGTCGTGCGCCTGGTAGCCGACGGCCTCGACGCCGCAGTCGGTCCCCCGGCCCTGCGTCGCGTCGAGCACCTGCTCGACGGGGTCGCCGCGGGAGAAGTCGACCGGCACCGCACCGATCTGCGCCGCGAGCGCGAGGCGGTCCGGCTCCTTGTCGACGACGAACACGCGCGCCGCACCCCGGATCATCGCGCTGTGCGCCGCCATGAGCCCGACGGGCCCCGCGCCATACACCGCGACGTCGTCCCCCGGCTGGAGGCCCGCGAGCACCGTCCCGTGCCAGCCCGTCGGGAAGATGTCGCTCAGCATCGTGAAGTCGTTCTCGTGCTCGGTGCCCGCGGGCAACTCGAGCAGGTTCACGGCCGCGAACGGCACGCGCAGGTACTCGGCCTGGCCGCCGTCGTAGGGGCCCATGTTCGCGTAGCCGTACGCGGCGCCGTCGACGCCGTCGGTCGGGTTGGTGCGTGTGCAGAACGACGTCCAGCCCTGCAGGCAGTTCCGGCACGTGCCGCACGCGATGTTGAACGGCACGCTGACCCGGTCACCGACCTTGATGCGCGTGACCGCCGGGCCGACCTCCTCGACGACCCCCATGTTCTCGTGCCCGAGGACCTTGCCCTCCTCGACGCTCGTCCGGCCCTCGTACATGTGCAGGTCGGAGCCGCAGATGTTCGTGGTCGTGATCCGGACGACCGCGTCGGTCGGCTCCTGGATCCTCGCGTCCGGGACCTCGGTGACCTCGACCTGACGGGGGCCTCGGTAGACGACTGCGCGCATGGTTCTCCCTGGGTGGTGGAAGGGGGTGCCGGACTCCGGCCGCGGCGAGGTCTGCACCGCGCACCGGGTCGTGCGTCCAGGTCCCATCGTGGGCACGCGGCTCGCGCGGCCGCATCTCGGCAGCGCACGACCGGGACGGACGCCGTGTCTCGACGCCACCCTCGAGTCGACCAGGTGCGGTGGGGGCACGGTGACGAGGTGCCGACTGACGTGACGTCGCCGGGTGCGTCGGTCGCTGTGCGACGACGCCTAGCGAACGCGGCCGGAGGCGACGGCATCCGAGCGCGGCCCGCCGCCCGAGGAGAGGATGTCGCGAGCCTGCTCCGAGGCGCGCAGGATGCTCTCGCCGACGAACTCCATGAAGCGCGCCATGTTCTCGAGCCGGATGCCTGCCTGTGAGTCGCGCCCGAGGAGGCGGACGCCCTGCCGTGCGGTCGCGGCGACCTCGGCGTGGGACCGGGCGGCGGCCACCATCGACTGGTACCAGACGTCCGCGTCGGCGACGTAGCGCTCGCGACGACCCTCGGCACGCTCGCGCAGGACGAGGCCCTGGCTCTCGAGGAGCGTGACCGCCTTGGAGATCGACGCGGGGCTGACTTCCAGGCGCTGGACGAGCTCCGCCGCCGTGAGGCTGCCCGCGTCGGACGTGTAGAGGCAGGTCAGCACCCCGGCGGCGATGCGCGGCAGGCCCGACTGCATGAACAGCGTCGTGAAGGTCTCCTCGTACTCACGCACCGCCTCGGCGTCGGCCCCCAGTCCTCGTGCGGCCGTCGCCGCGACGCGCGACGGTGCCTGACGCTGCCGGCGAGCGCGTCGCTCGGTGGCGCGGTGCGCGAGGTCGGCCCGGTACGCGGTGGGGCCGCCGTTGCGCATCACCTCGCGGGTGACCGTCGAGGTCGGGCGGTCGATCCGTCGGGCGATCTCCGCGTACGCGAGATCGTCGGCGAGGCCGAGCGCGATCTGCTGGCGTTCCTGCTGCGTGAGCCTGCCACCCGGCACCGTGCTCTCCTCCCGTTCGCGTGTACGGCACCAGCGTAGCGTCCACTGTTCAGTCGTTGCAACGCCGAACGATGACTGCATTGCGTTACTCCTAAGGCCGATGCAACGATATGACCTGCTTGACCTGCGTATACACGTTTGGAGTGCAACAGAGTTCTTGCGTCCATCGTGAACGCACCGTAGCGTTCATCAAGTCAGAAACACCAAGAACCACGACTACGGAGCTGGTCCTCATGCACACGTTCGCCACCCCCACCACCATCACCCTGACCCTGGACGTGCCCGCCGGGCGGGCCCAGGTCATCGCCGCGGACCGCGCCGACACCAAGGTCCAGGTCCGTCCGGCGGACGCCTCGAAGCGTCGTGACGTCGCGGCGGCGGAGCAGACCACCGTCGAGCTGCGCGACGGAGCACTGCGTGTCCTCACCCCGGTCGAGAACCAGCTGCTCGGCCCGTCGGGCTCCGTCGAGGTGACGGTCCAGCTGCCTGCGGGCTCGCACGTCGAGGTGAAGCACGCGGGCGAGCTCCGCGGCGTCGGCCGGCTCGGGGACGTCACCGTCACCGGCTCGTACGGTGCGGTCACGATCGACGAGGCAGCGAAGGCCCACGTCACCGCCGCCGCCGGCGACATCTCCCTCGGGCGCCTCACCGGCCCGGCCGAGATCAGCACCACGAAGGGCGACATCCGCATCAGGGAGGCCGTGCGCGGCACGCTCGTCCTGACGACCCAGGCCGGTGACGTGTCGGTCGGCGCTGCCCCCGGAGTCACCACCTCCCTCGACGCCGGCACGTCGTACGGGAGGGTGCGCAACGCGCTGGCCAGCACCGGAGGCAGCCCCGCACTCCAGATCCGGGCGACCACCTCCGCCGGGGACATCACCGCCCACAGCCTCTGAGGCCGGCACCTCCGCCCAGCCCCTCGGCCGCATCACCGACGACCTCCGCCTGGTCGCCTCCGAGCTCACCACCGACGGCATCCAGCACGGACCCACCGACGATCGACGAGCTGTTGAGGCACGACACCCGGTTCCCCGGTGGCACCAGACAGGCAAGGGCCCCGCTGCGCATCCCGTGCAGCGGGGCCCTTCCTCGGCTCACATCCCGGTCACCGCCGCTGCACCGCACAGGTGACTGCGGCGGCGGGTCGGGTCACCCGCCCGCCGCGCACGAACAGCGGCGACCGACGACACTGGAGACGGCCGGCCGGCGAGACCGGCACCGGGACGGGACGACGACCACGTCGCGCAGGGACGCACGCGGTGGGACGGGGGGCGAACCGTGCGCGCGTCGCCCGGACCCGACTACGAGGCGGTGTTCGACGAGACCCCCGCGCCGCTCCTGCTGATGACGCCGGACCTCGTCATCGTGCGCGCGAACAGGGCGCGCCTCGAGGCCACCTGCACCACCCTCGAGGCGACGGTGGGCAAGCACCTCTTCGACATCTTCCCCGGCAACCCCGACGACCCGGCGGCGGACGGGGTGCGCAACCTCCGCGCGTCCCTGGCGCAGGCGCGCGAGACCAGACTGCCCCAGACCATGGCCATCCAGAAGTACGACATCCCGTTGCCCGACGGCACGTACGAGGAACGGTTCTGGAGCCCGCGCAACGTCCCGATCCTGGACGACGACGGCGAGGTCGCCTTCCTGCTGCACCGCGCGGACGACATCACCGAGTACGTCCGGCACCGCGAGCCGACCGGGCGGGAGTCGGCGCGCGAGTCCCGGTGGCGCCACCGGGTCGAGGAGGTCGAGGCGGACCTCCTCCGGCGGACCCGCGAGCTCACGGAGCTCAACCTGCAGCTGCGGGAGGCGCGCGACGCGCTCGCGCTGCAGGCGCTGCACGACCCGTTGACCGGGCTCCTCGTGCGGTCGGTGCTGCTCGACCGGCTCGCGCACAGCCTCTCCCGCCTCGACCGGCACCCCGGCGGGGTCGCGGTCCTCTTCGTCGACCTCGACGGGCTCAAGGACGTCAACGACACGCACGGGCACGCCGCCGGGGACACGCTCATCACGAGCGCCGCGCGGCGCCTGCGGTCGGCCGTGCGCCCGAGCGACGCGGTCGCGAGGTTCGGGGGCGACGAGTTCGTCGTGGTCACCGACGAGCTCGGGTCGGGCGACGCGACCGCGCTCGCCGGGGCGGTCGCCGAGCGGTTGCTGGCCGCGCTCGGGGAGCCATGCACCGTCGCCCCGGGCGTCGTCGTGCAGCCGTCGGCGAGCATCGGCATCGCCGTCGCGGACAGCAGCGGGCCCACCGGTGTCGTCGACCCGGCCGCCACCGGGGGCGGGCGGCAGCACGCCGGCGCCGCTGGGCGCCCGAGCGCCGACCGCCTGGTGTCCTGGGCCGACAGCGCGATGTACGACGCCAAGCGCGCGGGCCGCCGGCGGTACCGCGTCTACACGCCGACGGGGTCCGAGGCACCCCGCGAGCGCCGCACCGCCGGCTGACCGGCCGCCGTCACGAGCCCGTCGCCCGCCGGTCGAGCTCCCCGCGCACGTGCTCGACGATCGCGTCCGCCGCCGCCTCCACCACGTCGAGGCACGTCTCGAAGTCCTCCGACCCGCCGTACCAGGGGTCGTCGACGTCGAGCAGGTGCTCGGACGCCTCGCCGTCCACGGGCGGCGCCGCCGGGTCGAACGAGCGGTACATCGCGATCCGTCCGGCCACGCGCGGGTCCCCGGCGAGGCGGCGCAGGGCGCGCGCGTGCACCGACGTCATCGCGAGCACGAGGTCGCGGGCCGGCAGGTCGACCGCCCGGACCTGCTGCGCCGTCCGGTGCGGCACCGGGTACCCGTGCTCCGCGAGCACCGCGCGCGCCCGCCGGTCGATGGGGTTGCCGTGCTCCTCGTTGCTGATCCCCGTGGAGTCGACCACGACCCGGTCGCCGAGACCCGCGTCCTCGAACCGCGAGCGCAGCACGACCTCCGCCATCGGGGAGCGGCAGATGTTGCCCGTGCAGACGGTCATGACGCGGTAGGGGGTGCTCATGCGCCCATCATTCGGCACCGGGCGCCGCGCCGCGCTCGCGGCCGCCGGCTGCGCCTCAGCTCGCGCTGCTCGCCCGGTACTCCTCGCTCGACACGAGCGCGGCGACGAGCGCCTCGAGGCGCATCCCGGCCTGCAGCGCGGCCACCCAGTGCGCTCGGCCGGAGGGGTCGGCGGGCCGGCGGAGGAGCTCGACGTAGAGGCCCTCCACGACCGCCGTCAGGTGCTCGGGCGAGTGCAGGAAGTACCGCGCGACGTCGGCGTGGCCGGTGCCCCGCGCGAGGACGCCCTCCCAGTAGTCGACCTCGGCCGCGTCGGGGACCCGCTCGAGGACGGCCTCGTAGACGTCGGTGACCCATGCGCGGTCGTCGGACCCGGCGCGGAACTCCGCCGACGACACGAGGATCGCGTCCAGGTCGAGCAGCTGGAGGCCCGCGCCCGTCGCGGCCAGCCACGTCTCGAGGCCTCCCGGGTCGACCTCGCGGTCCAGGTAGCGCTCGTACGACTCGCGGATCATGCGTCCCCGGTGCTCCGCGCTCGCGGTGATGGCGCCGGCGACCTCGGCGTGCGGGACGCCGCGGCGCAGCGCGTCGCCCCGCTACTGCAGCCCGGACGGGTCGGGGTCGCGCCCGAGCACGCCCCGGTAGTACACCCGCGTGAGGTACTCCGTGACCGAGGCGTCGTCGCCGCGCTCGAAGTCGACCGTCGTGGTGCTCCCGTCGGCGACCGTCACCCCGACGCGGGTGCCGGTGGCCTGCTGCGCGCCGTCGACGAGGATCCGCCAGGGCGCGAGCGCCGCGTCGGCCCCGAGGACGACCTCGTAGCTCCCGCCGCCGGGCAGCGCCAGCCGGTACGTGCCGGCCGCGTCGGTGACGTCGTACGCCAGCCCGGGGACCGCCACCGCCACCCCCTCGACGGGGACGCCGTCGGAGAGCACGTGGCCGACGACGGCGGCACCCAGCTCGAACTGCTGCCAGGTGTACGCGGCGGTCGGGTACGGCTCGCGGAGCGTCACGGCGCTGGCCGGGTCGGCGTACACCGTCAGCGACTCCACCCGGTAGGGGCCGTCGACGCCGCGACCGGAGATCAGGCGCCCGTCGTACAGGAGCGTCAGGACGCCCTGACCGGGCTCCAGGAGCACGGCGCTCCCCTTCCACTGGATCTCCTCGCCCGCGGCGTCGATGAGGCGCCCGTTCACGGAGTACAGGTCCTCCTCCTGGACGTCGACCGTCACGTCGACGGCGAGCTGCTCGAAGAGCCCGTCCCCGTCGCTGTCGACCCCGCGGTCGGCGACCGTCTCGATCACGAGCCCACCGCCGGACCGGAAGGCGGCGGCGGCGTAGGCGGCGGTCGTGTGGACGCCGAGGGCGAGCACCTCCGGCGCCTCCCCGGTGCGCCCGAGCTCGATCCCGGTCAGCGTGTACGGCCCGTCGACGCCCCGCGCGGCGAGCACGCCGCCGTCGAGGTCGAGGACCAGCGTGCCGCCGCCGGCCGGGAGCGCGGCGCTCGTGGTGGCGCTCACGAGCCCGGCGCCGGTCGCGTCGGCGAGCGTGCCGCGCAGCGTGACGTCCGCCGGCGCGTCGAGCGTGACGCCGACCTCGACCCGGAGCACGTCGGGGTGCCCGTCCGCGTTGGTGTCGACGGCCGAGTCCGCGTACGTGCCGGTGAGCGAGGCGGCCGGCGGGTCGAACTGCGCCGCGGTGTAGGGGGCGGTGCCGTGCACGCGCGTCATCTGCGGCACACCGGCGGAGTCCGAGACGGCCAGCGCGACGTCGTACGGGCCGTCGCGGCCGGCCAACGCGACGTCGGGACCGGCGAACCGCAGCGTGACGTCCTGCGGCGAGGTCGTCGCGCTCACCGTGGTGGTCACGGTGGCGATCGAGGTGCCGTCGGGCGCGACGAGCGCGCCGTGCACGGTCACGTCACCGGCCGTGAGCGCCGCGACGGAGGCCGTGACGTCGAGCGTGTCGAACCGGCCGTCGGCGTCGGCGTCCACACCCGCGTCCGTGACCTCCGCGCCGACGTGCACCGGCGGCGGGGCGAAGTCGTCGGCGTCGTACGCGGCGGTCGTGTGGGTCAGCGTGCGCGCCGACGTCAGGTCCTCGACGGTGAGGAACACCGTGTACGGGCCGTCCACGCCGAGCGCCCAGACCGGCGCGCCGTCGAGGTCGAGCACGACGTCCTGGACCGCCCCCGCGACGAGGGTCAGGTCCTGCCGCGCACCGCCGACCTGGGTGCCGCCGGCGAAGAGCTGCACGCCGACCGAGGCCAGGCCCGAGCCCGTGGCCGTGACCGGCACGTGGACCCGCAGGCCGCCCGCCTCGACCTCGTCGGTGATCGTCCCGACCTCGGCCAGGGGCCCCTGGAACGCCGTCGCGTCATAGGCCTGCGTCGTGAGGCTGACGCTCGCGACGAGCGTGCCGTCGGCGGCGGCGACGGTCCCGTTGACCGTGTACGGGCCGTCGACGCCGCTCGCGCGGAGGACCTCGCCGGGGAAGAAGACCGGCACGACGCTCTCGCCCGCGGGCAGCGTCGCGTGCACGACCACGTTCACGTCGCCGGCCGGGTCGAGCGTCCCCCGCGTCAGGTAGGTGCCGTCCGGCGCGCTGAGGGCGAGGTCCACCAGGTGCTCGCCCGCGGCGGGGACGACGACCGGGAGGTCGAGCCGCAGGTGCTCGAACTGGCCGTTGCCGTCCGTGTCCTCGCCGCGGTCCGTCGCGGCGGCGAGCGCCTGGACCGCCGCGTCGTCCTCCTGCGGCGCCGGGTCCTGGCCCTGCGGTGCCGGGGCCGGAGCCGGGGCCAGCGGGACCGGGGCCGGTGCGGGCGGGATCGTGCGGTAGGTGCTCTGCGGCCACCCGGCGGCATTCCTGGTGCCGAGGTGGGTCAGCTCGAAGTCGACCGGGCCGCCCCCGAGCGGCGTGCACCGGTAGACGGAGGGGCCGATCCTCCCCCCGAGCCTGCAGGCCATGCCGTCGCGCTCGAACGCCGCCATGCCCGCGTCCCCGGTGACCCCGAACGTCGGGTCGTAGCGCTTCCCGCCGTACGTCCCCCACGAGTGGCTGCCGAACCACCAGCGGTCCGCCGCCCCGCCCCCGGACGGCGCGCTGTTCGCGCTCGCGTTCCCGTCGAGCGCGGGGCGCGTGTGGGTGAGGAAGTCGTACTTCGGGCTGGTGTCCTCGTAGCTCGCGTCGACGCCCACGCTCCGGGCGAGCGTGATCCACACGTCACGGAAGGTCGTGCACTGGCCGAGCGTCCCCGTGCCCTCGATCAGCGCCTGGGCGCTGTCGAGTGCGATGGACCCGGAGTACGTCCAGCGCTTCGGGTTGCCGTAGACGCCGGAGTTCAGGGCGAGCGCGACGTCCTCCGGCGTCGCCCTGCCGGCAGCGCCGCGGTCGAAGGCGAAGTCCAGCCAGCCCGTCTTCGGGGTGCCGGTGGACGGCAGCCCGGGCCGCCAGCTGCTGACGGGCTCGCCCAGCAGCACGTACACCGTGTGCGTCCGCTCCTGCTTCGTCAGCGAGGTCTCGCCCTTGCGGACCTCCAGCTTGACCGTGAGGTCGTACACGCCCGTGCGCTGGGGCAGCGTGATCTCGACCTCGCCCTCCCACCCGCTGATCCCCGCCGGCGGGCCGCTGCCGGAGCCGCCGCCGCCGGAGAACTCCCAGCTCGGCAGGACCGTCGGCTCCCAGTCGGGGCGCGAGGGCCACGCGTCGATCGTGTACTCGTAGGTGAACGTGCCCGCGGTCGGGCCGCCGAACCACGGCTGGTCGTTCATCGCGTCCGCGATCACGTCGACCTTCGTGGGCGCCCCGAGCGTGCCGTCGGGCTGGAACGCGCGCTCGAACACCGTGTCCGGGATCTCGTCCTCGCTCAGGCCGCGGAGCACGTCGACGTCGTCCGTGGCGTCGGTCGCCAGGTGCGCGATCGCGAACGGCACCGTGACCTCGGCCCAGTCGACCTGGACGGCCCAGCACCCGGTGCCGGCGGTGTCGATGTCGACGCGGAAGGCGTTGCTGCCCGACCCGAGGACCCCCGGCGGGACCGAGAACGTGTTGAGGATCCAGTGGCTGTCGGCGCCCGTGAGAGTCCCGACGCGCGTGCCGTTCACCGAGACCGTGTCGACCTCCGGCCCGCACTCACCGCCGCCGGCCTGGTCGACGTCGAACACCCACATGCGCAGCTCGATCGGCTGGCCGCCGGCCGCTTGCGGGTCGATCCCCTCGAGGTCGATGTCGAACGTGATCGGCCCGGGACCGTAGAGGTACTGGTCGAGGCTGCCGCCCTCGTCGACGCGCAGGCGCGCCTCCCGGGCGGCCTCGTCGAACGTGAGCTGCGTCCCGGCGGCGAGGGCCCGGAGGCGTCCGCGCTGCTCCGGGGCGTCGCTCGGCAGGTCGCGGTCCGCGGGGGGCTCGGCGGCGTCGGGCGCCGCGACGGGCAGCGCGGCGACGGGCAGCGCGTCGACGGGCAGCGCGTCGACGGGCGCCGCAGGCACGGGCGCTGCGGCCACGGGGACGGCGTTCGCGGGGACGGCCGCCACGGGCGCCACGGCCGCGGGTACGGGCGACGCCCCGGCCACGGTCGGCGGCGGGGCGAGCGACGGCGTCTGCGCGGCGGCGACCGGGACGGCCCCCAGCGCACCGAGAGCCGCGACGGCGACTGCCGCCACCGCCCTGCGTACCTGACGTGTCCGAGCCACGATGCCCCCCGAGCCGGCGCGGCCACCGGCCCGGCAGGACACCGGGTGGGGCGCGCTCCTCAGACGCTAGGCGCGCCGCCGCAGCCCCCGGAAGGGCTGGGCGCCCGACGTGCCCCATCGCCCGGCGGGCGTGCCCCAAAGCGAGCCCGGCGTGCCCCGATACCCGGCCGGAGTGCCTGAAAGGGCTCGCCGGCGGCACCGGTCCCCGCAGCGGCGGGGACGGTCCGGAGGGGTCAGGAGATCGTGAACCGCACCGAGGTCGTCGACACGAGCGTCGCGCGCCACGCCGCCGGGTCCGCCACGAGGTCGCCGGCCGGCTGACCCTCGAGCGGGTCGGCGCCGAGCGGGTCCGGGAACGTGAAAGGCACGCCGAGGTAGTCGAGCACCGCGTGGACCTCGTAGTCGCCCGCGGGCAGGTCGCGGCCGGCCGTGACGTCGCCCGGCTCGCCGTCCGGCGCGCACACCGTGAGCGGGAGCGTGCCGGTGAGCTGCTGCGTGCTCAGGACCCGGCGCTGGTCGGTGCGCGGGA
Source organism: Cellulomonas cellasea (assembly GCF_006538745.1). Classification (GTDB taxonomy): domain Bacteria; phylum Actinomycetota; class Actinomycetes; order Actinomycetales; family Cellulomonadaceae; genus Cellulomonas_A; species Cellulomonas_A cellasea. Next base: position 95,823 of record NZ_BJLR01000011.1, read on the forward strand.
CGCCCGTGCCGTCGTCGAGGTAGCCGGTCGCGACGACGACGCCGCCCGTGCTGACCGCGACGCGAGCGCCCTGCTCGGGCAGGAGCGAACGGAGGCGGTGCTGCGGGAGCGTCCAGCGGTAGTCGGTCGCGAGCGTGAGGGGCTGGCCCGCGAGGACGGTCGGCGGGGGCGTCGGGGTGGGCGTGGGCGCCGGGGCGTCGGTCGCAGCCGGTGCGTCCGTGGCGGCCGGGGCGTCCGTCGCCGTCGGTGCGATCGACGTCGCGGTCGGTCCGGCGGTCGGCACCGCCGTGGGAGCGGGCGCCGGGGCGGGGATCCCCGCGGTGAAAGCGAACGCGAGCGTGTCGCGTCCGACGGTCGGGTTGCTGGGCGCCTCGGCGACGAGCGAGCCGCAGGCGCCGAACGGGAGCCCGGAGACCCCGCCGGGCAGCACGACCGGGCCGGTCACGGGCGGCGTCGGGGTGGGGGTCGGCACCGGGGTCGTGGGCGTCGGGGTGGGCGTGGGCGTGGGCGTCACGGTGGGCGTGGGCGTCGGCGTCGGGCTGGCCGTCGGGGACGCGGTGGGCGACGGCGACGCGGTGGGCGCGGGCGTGGCCGTCGGGCTCGCGGACGGCTTGGCGGTGCTCTTCGGGGTCGAGCCGCGCTGCGCGGTGCCGCGGGTCGGGGTCCGGCCCGTCGTCGACTTGCCCTTCGTGGTCGACTTCCCCGGCCGGGCCGACGTCCCGGGGCGCGGCGACGTGCCCGCGCGCGGGGAGCGGTCCGCGCGGGGGTCCGGCGCCGCCTCGTCCGCGCCGGGGTCGAAGAGCTCTGCGTCGTCGTCCTCGACGGCGACGCGCGGCGCGCGGGTCCGGGACGGCTTCGGGGTGGGCGACGCGGACGGCTTCGGCTCCGCGGAGAGCGACCCGGTCCGCACGGCCTCCTCGGTGGCCTGCGGCTCGACGGCCGGCGCGGCACCCGAGAGAGCGAGCGTCGCGGCGACGGCCACCGTCAGGCCCGCGCCGACGCGCGCACCGCGGCCGATCCGACGCGCCGTGGTCCGAGCTCGTGCGTTCATGAGGCCCCCTGCTCCGTGCGGCGGGCGGTCGCAGCGCAGGTCACGACCACCCGGTGTGTCGCATTCATCCTGCGCGTGTCGCGGCCGACGCGCCAGCCCTCCGGCGCGTCGGCCCTGCGGCGCGTCGGCCTCAGTCGGTGCTGCGCACGATCGTCCGCACGCCCACCCACAGCCCGAGCGCCGCCGTCGCGAGCGCTGCGACCGCGCCCCACAGCACCGTCGTCGAGCCCAGGTCGCCCGCGAAGAGCGCACGCTCGGCGTCGACCACCCAGGAGATCGGGTTGACCTGCGCGGCGACCTGCATCCAGCGCGGGCCCGCCTCGAGCGGCAGCAGCATCCCCGAGAGGATCAGCGCGGGGAACAGCACCGTCTGCTGGACGACCCAGAACATCCACTCGTGGGACCGCACCGCGATCGCGAGCGCGTAGCTGAGCGACCCGAGCCCGACGCCGAGGACCGCGAGCAGCACGAGCCCGAGCACCGCACCGAGCGCGTCGGGCCGCAGGCCGAACGGCAGCATCACGGCGACCACGACGAGCGACTGGACGACGATCGGCACCATCTCCTTGAGCGAGCGCCCCACGAGCTGCGCCGAGCGCGGCAGCGGGGTCACGAGCAGCCGCTCGTGCGCGCCGGTCTGCATCTCGAACTGGAGGTTCGAGCCGGTCGTCGACGTCCCGAACAGCGTCGTCATCACGAGGATCGACGGGACGAACCACAGCCACACGTCGCCGCCGGGCAGCCCGGCGCCGACCGACCCGGCGAGCAGCGGCCCGAACAGCGCGAGGAACACGATCGGCTGCACGAGGCCGAAGACGACGGTGAACGGCTCGCGCGCGAGGGGCCGGAGCTCGCGCGTCATGACGAGCGCGACGTCGCCGGTCCAGCGGCGCCGCCCGCCCGCCCGGGGCGCGGCGGCGTGCGCCGACCGGGTGCCCGGGTCGGGAGCCGCCGAGGTCGTGGGGGTCGTGGTCGGGGTGCTCATGCTGCGTCCTTCCCGGCGACGCGCACGTCGCTGCTGGTGGTTCCGTCGGTCGTGAGCGGCTCGGCGGCCGCGGCGCTCTCGCGCAGGCTGCGCCCGGTGAGGGCGAGGAAGACGTCGTCGAGCGTCGGGGTGACCGACTCCGCGGCGGCGAGCAGCACGCCCGCGTCGACGGCGGCCCGGACGAGCCCGGGGACGCCCGCCGCGCCGTCGGCGACCCGCGCGGCGACCTCCGTCCCCCGCACCGTGACCTCCCGCGCGCCGGGGACCCGCTCCACGAGGGCGGCGACGGTCGCGGCGTCGCGCACGTCGGGCACGCGGACCGTGACCCGGTCGCCCGCGAGGTCCCGCTTGAGCGCGGCGGGGGTGTCGTCGGCGATGACCTGCCCGTGGTCGACGACGACGACCCGCTCGGCCATCTGGTCGGCCTCGTCGAGGTAGTGCGTGGTGAGCACGATCGTCATCGCGTGCTCGGCGCGCAGCCGGGCGACGTGCTCCCACAGGTTCGCGCGGTTGTGCGGGTCGAGGCCGGTCGACGGCTCGTCGAGGAACAGCAGGCCGGGCGCGTGCACGAGCCCGAGCGCGACGTCGAGCCGCCGCCGCTGACCGCCCGAGAGGTCCGCGACCTTGCGCCGCGCGAGCTCGGTGAGGTCGAGCGCGTCGAGCAGGTCGTCGGCCCGGCGCGCCGCGGAGCGCCGGTCGAGGCCGTAGATCGCGCCCTGCGTCGTGAGCTCGTCGCGCACGCGCTGCTGGTGGCCCGCGCCGTTGCCCTGGCCGACGTAGCCGATGCTGCGCCGGACCTTCTCGGGGGCTGCGACGACGTCGTGGCCGGCGACCTCGGCTGTGCCCGCGGTCGGCCGGATCAGGGTCGTGAGCAGGCGGATCGTGGTCGTCTTGCCCGCGCCGTTCGGGCCGAGCACGGCCACGAGCTCGCCGGGGGCGACGTCGAGGTCGATGCCCCGGACCGCGTGCACGGTCTCGGTGCGGCTCACGGGGAAGTCCTTGGTGAGCCCTCTCGTGCGGATCATGGGTGCTCCTTCGCAGCGGTGTCCGGTGTGCCCCGGTGGTGCCGGCGGCGCACGACCCACACTCGTCGCAGAAGCGGCCGGATCCTGTCCGCTACCCGGCGCATGATGGAGCGCATGACGACCGAGGCCGCGAACCCCTCCGCCCGGCTGCTGACGCTGCTGTCGCTGCTGCAGTCGCGCCGCGACTGGCCGGGCGAGGCGCTCGCGGACCGCCTCGGCGTGAGCCCGCGGACCGTCCGGCGCGACGTCGACCGCCTGCGCGGCCTCGGGTACCCGGTGCGCGCGACGAAGGGGCCCGACGGCGGCTATCGGCTCGGCGCCGGGGCCGAGATGCCACCGCTCCTGCTCGACGACGAGCAGGCCGTCGCCGTGTCCGTCGCGCTGCAGACCGCGCACACCGGGGTCGACGGGGTCGACGACGCGGCGCTGCGCGCGCTCACGACCGTCCGGCAGGTCATGCCGTCGCGCCTGCGGGCCCGGGTCGACGCGCTCCAGGTCACCGCGGTGAGCCGGCCGGGCGTCGCCCGCGCGACCGTCGACGCCGACGTCCTCGTCGCCGTGGGCGCGGCGGTGCGCGCGCGGGAGGTCCTGCGCCTCGACTACGCCGTGCCGCGCGACCCGGCGGAGGCGGGGGGCGGCGCGGGCGCCGGGGTCGGTGCCGGGAGCGCGCCGACGACGCCCGCGGGCTCGGCGCCCGCCGCCCCGGCGTTCGTCCCGCCGCGCCGCGTCGAGCCGCACCACCTCGTCACGTGGGGCGGGCGCTGGTACCTCGTCGCGTGGGACCTCGACCGCGGCGACTGGCGCACGTTCCGCGTCGACCGGCTGACCCCCCGCACCCCCACGGGGCCGCGGTTCACCCCGCGCGAGCTGCCCGAGGGCGACGTCACGGCGTTCGTCGCGCAGCGCTTCTCCGGGACGGGCTGGGCGTGCACGGGCGAGGCCGTGCTGCACGCGCCGGCCGAGACGATCGCGGCGTGGGCCGGCGGGCAGTCCGTCGTCGAGCCGCTCGGCCCCGACCGCTGCCGCGTCGTGAGCGGCTCGTGGTCGTGGGGCGGGCTCGCCGCCTACCTCGGGATGTTCGGGTGCGAGGTCGAGATCGTCGGGCCGCCCGAGCTGCGCGACGCCGCCCGCGAGCTCGCCGCACGGTTCGCCCGCGCCGCGGGAGACGACTGACCTCCCGCGGCGACGGGCGTCCGCGCCGCCCCCCGTGCGGTCCTGCGACCCGGCCGCACGCCGCTGCGGGCGCGCGTCGGGCTGGTGGTGGCCGGGCCCGTGCGCCCCCCGGCAGAACGGGCCCGGCACCGGAGAAGACCCCCGGGCGGCCGACGAGATACCTGGCGGCGGGTGAAACCCGGGCGCTAGACCTGACCCATGAGCGACGAGACCGCGGCCGGGACGCGCGAAGACGCACGCCCAGCGCCCGCCCCAGCCCCCGCGCCGGCCGACGCACCCCCAGCCCTCGCACAGAACGACGCACCCACACCCCCGGCTCCGAGACCCACCCGGGCCCGTGCCCGCACGTCGCCGCACCGCACTCCACGCCGCCCGGGTCGCGCCGGGCCGGTCCCCGAGCGCCTGCGCTGGGCCGTCGACGGGCTCGGCCTGCGCGGCGACGAGCAGGTGCTCGAGGTCGGCGGCGGCCCGGGGGTCTCCGCGGCGCTCGTCTGCGCGCGCCTGACGACGGGCCGGCTGCTCGCGGTCGACCGCTCCCCCACCGCGACGCGCGCGACCGCCGAGCGGAACGCCGCGCACGTCGGGTCGGGTCGCCTCGTCGTCCTCCAGCGCGCGCTCGCCGACCTCGGCCCGACCGACGTGCCCGACGGCGTCGTCGACGTGGCGCTCGCGGTCGACGTGAACGTGTTCTGGGTCGCCGACGCACCGCCCGAGGCCGCCGTGCTGCACCGCGTGCTCCGCCCCGGCGCGGTGCTCCACGTGCTGTTCGGCGCGGGCGGCCCGACGGCGCCGGACCGCGTCGTCCCGCGCGTGCGGGCCGCCCTCGCCGCCGCCGGCTTCGTCGACCTCGCGGACGTCGCCGCGGCGCCCGGCTTCGGGGTGCGCGCCCGCCGGCCGTGAGCGCGGCACGGACGTCGGGCGAGCCGAGCGGCCCGGGCGGCGCCACCACCCCGCGCCTCACATCCGCAGGTCGACCGCCGATGGGCAGGCGCCACGGCACCGCGCCCTGGCGGACGACGAGGGGGACCCGGTGGGCCTGCTCACGAGGCGGAAGCCGCAGGCCGCGGCGCACGAGGACGCGCGGCGGATGTCGGCCGAGGTCGACGCGCTGGGCGCGGTCGTCGAGCGCCTCGGCGCGGTCGGCTCGGCGTCCGCGGGCGTCGACGCGGTGCTCGAGAGCGTGCGGCACGGGTTCGGGTTCGACTACGCGTCGGCGTGGCGGGTCCGCGAGGGGTCCGACGAGCTCGAGCTCGTCGCGCAGGACGGCTCGCTCGGCGCCGAGCTGACCCGGATGACCGCGACGCACCGCATGACGCGCGGGTTCGGGCTGTGCGGTGTCTCGCTCGCGAGCGACGAGATCGTCGACCTCGTCGAGCTCGGGGACCACCCGGCCAACTGCGCGCGCGGCGAGGCCAGCCTGCGGGCCGGCGCGCGCGGCGCGATGGCGCTGCCGATCCGCCGCGACGGCCGCGTCGTCATGATGATGGACTTCCTCTCGGCGCGGCCGGGAACGACGAGCGCGACGCGTCCCGCGGTGCTCCGCGCGCTCGCGCAGGTCGTCTCCCAGACGCTCGCGATGATCGAGTCCGCCGAGACGCTCGAGGAGGCGGCCCGCGACCAGAAGGCCGTCACGACGGTCGTCGCCGAGGTCGGCTCGCAGATCGACGAGCAGTCCGCCGTGCAGACCGCGCTCGATGCGGTGCGGTCCGAGTTCGGGTGGGCGTACGGGTCGTTCTGGTCGCTCGACCCGGCGGCGCGGGTCCTGCGGTTCTCCGTCGAGTCCGGCACCGCCGGGGACGAGTTCCGGCGCGTGACCCTCGGCGCGAGCTTCGCGGAGGGCATCGGGCTCTCGGGGCGGGCGTGGCGTGCGCGCGACCTCGTGTTCGTCGCGGACCTCGGCGAGCTGACCGACTGCGTGCGCGCCCCCGCGGCGCAGCGGGCCGGCGTGCGCTCGGGCGTCTGCCTGCCGATCGTCGTCGACGGCACCGTCATCGGGACCATGGACTTCTTCGCGACCGCGACGATCGAGCTGTCCGAGAGCCGCCGGGGCGCGCTGCGCAACGTCGCGCGCCTCGTGTCCCAGCGCCTCGACATCCTGCGCCGCGCCGCACGCGAGTCGGCCGCGGCGACCGAGCTCCTGGGGAGCGTCGAGCAGCTGTCCGCGAGCGCCGCCGAGGCGGGGACCGTCGCGCTCGACGCCGTCGCGCAGGCGTCCGCCATCGCGGGCGAGGTGCAGGCGCTCAGCGACTCCTCGGCCGCCATCGGCGACGTCATCCGCGTCATCACGACGATCGCGGACCAGACGAACCTGCTCGCGCTCAACGCGACCATCGAGGCGGCGCGCGCGGGCCAGGCGGGGCGCGGGTTCGCGGTCGTGGCGACCGAGGTCAAGGAGCTCGCGGGCGAGACGACCGTGGCGACCGGCCGGGTCGGGGAGCGGGTCGACGACATCCAGACGAACACCGCGACCGTCGCACGAGGCATCGAGGCGATCACCGCGACGATCGGGCGGATGGACGAGGTGCAGACCCGGATGAGCCAGGTGCTCGAGGAGCAGCGCGCGATGGCGCGGGCGTTCGAGACGCGCTGACGGCCCGCACGGGGTCCGTCCCGCGTCCGCCCGGGACGTACCCCCGGGACCGGCACACCGCACCCCCCCGGACAGGCGCGCCGGGACCGGCGCCGGCGCAGGCGACCGTGGGGTCGTGCCGCCCGAGCGTGAGGGGGCCGTGCGCTCAGAGCGTGACGACGAGCTTGCCCCGCGTGTGCCCGCCCTGGGCGTGGGCGTGGGCCTCGGCGGCCCGGTCGAGCGGGAAGGTCGCCTCGACGCGCGGGGTGTAGGCGCCGCGCGAGCCGGCCTCGGCGGCGGCCTCGAGGGTCGCGGCGGTCGCGGCGTCGGACCCCGTGAGGGTGACCCCCAGCCGGGCGCCGCCGAAGTCGGCGACGGTCGCGACCCTCGACGGGTCGCCGACGATCGCCACGATCTCCGCGAGCGAGCCGGAGCCCGCGGTGTCGAGCGCGGCGTCGACGCCCTCGGGCGCGAGCGCCGCCACGCGCTCGGTGAGCCCGTCGCCGTAGAGCGTCGGGGTCGCGCCGAGGGAGCGCAGGAAGTCGTGGTTGCGCGCGCTCGCGGTGCCGATGACCCGCGCGCCCCGGGCGACGGCGAGCTCGACGGCCGCGCTCCCGACGCCGCCGGCCGCACCCTCGACGAGCAGCGTCCTGCCGTCGAGGTCCCCGAGCGCGTCGAGCCCGGCACCGGCGGTCGCGGCGGCGAGGCCCGCGGCGGCGGCCTGCTCGTCCGACCACGCGTCCGGCGCCGCCGCCCACGTGTTCAGCACCGCGTGCTCGGCGAAGGTCGCGTCGCCGAGACCGAACACCCGGTCGCCGACCAGGACCCCGGTGACGCCCTCGCCGACCTCGTCGACGACGCCGGCCGCGTCCTTCCCGGGGATCGCCGGGAGCTCGAGCCGGATGCGCTCCTGGAACCAGCCCGCCCGGAGCTTCCAGTCGAACGCGTTGACGCTGGCCGCCCGCACGCGCACCCGGACCTTGCCCGGTCCGGCGTGCGGCTCGGGGGCGTCCTCGACCGTGAGGACGTCGGGCTCGCCGTAGGTGTGGTGTCGGACTGCGCGCATCGGTGGTGCCTCCCGGTCCGGCCCGGTGACCCGGGCGCCTGCGCCGCTGGCCTCCACGGCACGGGCGGGGACGCCGACCGACGGGCGCGCATTCCCGGGCGGAGTCGGTGTGACAGCGCCCGTGCCGGCCGCTCGTGCAGCAGCGCCCACGTCCTCGGCAGTCCCGAGCCGCGCCATCGTGCAACCGGGCGGTACGTGCCCGCCCGTGCGGGCGGGTCGCCGCCGGCGGTCAGCTCTCACAGCCGACCCCGTCGCCGTCCCGGTCGAGGTGCTTGCCGTAGCCGGGGTCGCCGACGCGGACGGGGGCGGCACCCGCGGCGCGGGCCGCGTCGCAGTTCTTGTACGCGACGGCCGGGGCGGGCGGGGGTTCGGGGGCCGGCGGGGGCTCCGGAGCGGGGGGCGGGGCGACGACGGGGGCAGGCACGACCGGGGCCGGCGCGACCGGCGGTGCGGCCGCCTGCTCTGCGGCGGGCGCGGCCTGAGCCGGTGCGTGCTCGACCGGCGCCGGCTCCACGGGCGCGGGCGGCGGAGGGACGGTCGACCCCTCGGGCAGCGGCTGGTCGGGGCACGCCGAGAGCACGCTGACCATCGCGGCGCGCTCCGCCTCGGTCACCCACAGCCCGTACGTGTACTTCACGCCGACCTGCCGGGCCACGTACGTGCACCGGAACGGCTTGTGGGGCGGCAGCCACGTCGCGGTGTCGCCGTCGCCCTTCTGGGCGTTGAGCGGTCCGTCGACCGCCAGCAGGTTCATCGGGTCGTTCGCGAAGCGCGTCCGCGTCGCCTCGTCCCACTGCTGCGCGCCCTTCTGCCACGCGTCGGACAGCGCCACGACGTGGTCGACCTGCACCGCGGTGCTCGTCGCGTTCCCACGGAGGAACTCGATCGTGCGTCCGCTGTACGGGTCCGCGAGCGTGCCGGTGAGGACGACGCAGTCGCGCGTGCCGGGCTTGAACGTCTGTGGCTCGAGGTCGCGCGCGAGCACGTCGTTGCGGGTGTCGCAGCCGTTGCGGTCGACGTCCACCCACCCGCTGCCGAACAGGTCGCGGTCGTAGCCGGTCCTGGGCGCCCGGCCCTTGACCTCGAGCAGCGCCGCGGTCGCGAGCGCGGTCTGCGGGGCGGCGCCCGCCGTGACCGCCTGCACGTCCACCGCCGGTGCGGGCTCGGGCGGTGGGAGCGCGGCGGCGAGCTCCTCGACGCTGGGTGCGGTCGCCGCCGGGGCGGGTGACGACGTCGGGCTCGCCGACGTCGCCTGACCGGCTGCTCCGGCGGACCCCGCGCCGCACGCGCTCGTCAGGCCCAGGACGCCCGCGAGCGCCAGGGCGACGAGCACGGGACGCGGCAGGCGGGAGCCTCCCGACCGGCCCCACGAGAACGGATCGGCAGCAGTCACGTCCTGGCTCTTCGGCACGCTGACCTGCGCACTTGAGCCGGATCACCGCCTCGCTCGGGATGCACGCCGCCGCCGTCCGCGCCATCGTGGGCGCGTGACGACGAAGCCGGAGAGCAGCCTCGACGACGGACGCCCGGGCGACGACCCCGACCAGACGCAGTGGCACTTCGGGATGCGGTTCTTCATGTTCTGGCTCATGCCGCTCTTCCTGTTCGGCGGCGCGTTCGTGTGGTGGCCGATGGTCCAGGACCTCGCGGCGGGGATCTACCCCGACAGCGCGAAGGGCTTCCTGCTCGTCCTCGCCTACCCCGCCGCGGTCGTGGGGTGGCCCTGCATGCTCGTCGCGTACCGGCGGGCGAAGCGCCGCGGCGAGACGCCGGTCCCGGGGGCGTACAAGCCCCGTCGTCCGACGCCGCGACGCTGATCCCCGACCGCCCGCGGGCCCTCACCCCACGGGCGCGACGAGCTCCGGCCCGTTGTTGCGCACGTTGCCCACGGCCGGCCCGACCTCGCGCGGCACGAGGTGCGGCTCGGGGACCGCCTCGAGCAGCGAGCGCACGTCGTCGACCGACGTCGTGCCGAGGTCGAGCCACTCGTCCCACAGGTCCGGGGGTATCAGCAGCGGAGTTCGGTCGTGGATGTGCCCGAGGGCGTCGGTCGCGGAGCGCGTGATGACGGTGACGGTCCACAGCCAGCGCGCGGGGTCGTCGGCGGGGCGGGACGGGTCGGGCCACAGCTCGTAGAGGCCCGCGGCGGCGAGCCCGTGCTGCGCGCCGTCGGCCGCCGTGAGGAAGTACGGGACCTTGCGCGCGGGGGTCTTCTGCCACTCGAAGTACCCGTCCATCGGGACGATCGCGCGGCGCCGGGCGGCGGCCTTGCGGAACGCCGGCTTCTCCGTGACCGTCTCGATGCGGGCGTTGATCATCCGGGCGCCGACGCCGGGGTCCTTCGCCCACGACGGCACGAGGCCCCAGCGCACGGTCCGGAGCTGGCGCTGCGGGCGCTCGTCCTCGACGCGCTCGAGCACGACGCGCACCGGGTCGGTCGGCGCGACGTTCCACGACGGCCCCGGCGGCTCGCCGAGGATCTGGTCGATCCGGTACTGGTCGGCGAGCTCGTCGTCCCGCCGCGTGATCGCGTACCTGCCGCACATGCCGTCAGTCTCGACGACGCCGCCCACACGGTGCCACGCGCACCGCGGCCGGACCGCCCGGGCCACGTGCGGCCCCGGCCGGAGCCGCGTCTGCGCACCCGCTCTCGCGCACCCTCGGAGCCGGTCGCGAGCCGGTCGCGAGCCCGTCGCGAGCCGGTCACGCGTCCGACTCCGGTCGCGGGATCGTGCGCGCCCTCGCAGGATCGAGGGCATGACCCCCACCCCGGACCTGACCGCCGTCGTGCTCGTCGGCACCCTGACCCCGTCCCCCGCGCCGTCGAGCAGCGAGCTCCTCGGCCGCCAGGTGCTCGACGCGCTCGGCGAGCACGGCGTCACCGGCACCGTGATCCGCCTCGTCGACCACGACATCAAGCCCGGCGTGGAGAAGGACATGGGCGAGGGCGACGCGTGGCCCGCGATCCGCGAGCAGGTGCTCGGCGCCGACATCCTCGTGCTCGCGACCCCGATCTGGATGGGCCAGCCGTCGAGCGTGACGAAGCGCGCGCTCGAGCGGCTCGACGCCGAGCTCGGCGAGAGCGACGACCAGGGACGCCTGCTCACCTACGGCCGGGTCGCGGCCGTGGCCGTGGTCGGCAACGAGGACGGCGCGCACCACACGAGCGCCGAGCTGTTCCAGGCGCTGAACGACGTCGGGTTCACCGTCCCCGCCGCGGCCGTCACCTACTGGGTGGGCGCCGCGATGCAGGGCACCGACTACCAGGACCTCGACGAGACGCCCGAGGAGACCGCGGGCACGACCGCGACGCTCGCCGCGAACACCGCCCACCTGGCGCGGCTGCTGCGGCAGTCGCCGTACCCGCCGAGCTGACGGCAGCCCGGCGCAGCGTGGCGCCGGTCCGTCAGCTCTGCCGCCCGAGGCACACGACACCCGTGCACTGCGGCTCGCGCGCGTTCCCCCACGCCCGGTTCCCGCCGAGGTCCACCGCACCCGGCGCGTGGATGCCCCACCCGGTGCTCGACGTGACGACGTTGTCGCCGAGCCGCACGTCGGCGCCGGGCCAGGCCGAGATCGCGTCGTGGTTGCCGACGAACGTGTTGCCCACGACCTCCGTGGGTCCCACCCAGGGGTCCTCGGGCCACGACGACGGGCGGGCGCCGACCGCGAGCCCGTTGCCGCGGAAGTCGTTGCCCTCGACGGTCCGTCGCGCCGAGCTCGCGGCGACCACCACCCCGTTGTCGGCGAACGTGTTGCCCGCGACCGTCGCCCAGGCCCACCCGGCGTCGACGACCTCCTCGTTCCCGCGGACGTCGCTGTCCACGAGACGCAGGGAGCCGATGTCGACGACCCACGCGAGCACCCGGTTGTCGACCAGCACGCAGTCCTCGAGGTCGAGCCTCCCGTCCCCGACCGCCACGATGTCGTTGCCCTCGAACCGCGAGCCACGCACCACGCCGCCCGAGGGCCACCCGAGGTCGAGCCCGATGTCGGCCCCGACGACGACGCTGTCCTCCATCGTCAGGTACATCCCGCCGCCGTTGATGTCCTCGTCCCTGATCGCCATCCCGACGTCCTCGAACGTGACCTCCTGGACGACGAGCCCTCGCCAGTTGCCGGAGTCGTGGACGCCGACGCCCCAGTCGCGGACCGTGCCGCCGCGCACGGTGCTCGGCCGCTCGTCCTCGTCGTCGCCCGGTGCGAGCCTGACGGCGGAGCCCGTGCCGTCCCCAACGAGCGTGTGACCGGCGAGGTCGAGGGTCATGCCACCGACGAGCGTCAGCCCGACGCCGTCGCACACCAGGTCCCGCGTCAGGCTGCTGTCCTCGGTGATCGTGTCGCCGCACTCCACCCCGTCCACCGCACCCGCGCCCGCCGCGAGCGCGGGTCCCCCCACCGTCCCCGCGGTCACCACGAGCACCACCGCGCCCCACCGGGCCGTCGTCCGTCGCACGTCCATCACCGTCTCCCGTCCGCTCAGCTGGCTCGTCCGAGGCACACCACGCCGGTGCACTGCGGCTCACGCGCGTTGTCCCACGCCCGGTTCCCGCCGAGGTCGCGCGCCCCGGGGGCCCGGATGCCCCACCCGCTGCTGCGGGTGACGACGTTCTCGCCGAGCCGGACGTCGGCCCCCCGCGAGGTCCAGATCGCGTCGTGGTTGCCCACGAAGGTGTTGCCCGCGACCTCCGTCGGCCCGTCCCAGGCGCCCGGGCTCTCGGGCCGGTGCCGCCCCCGGGCGCCGACGCCGAGACGGTTCCCCTCGAAGGTGTTGCCGTGCACCACGCGTGCCAGCGGGGTCCCGGCGACGACCGCGCCGTTGTCGACGAACGTGTTGCCGGTGAGCGTCGCCGTGGCCCACCCGCTCCCGACGACCTCGTGGGTCCCGCGGACGTCGTTGCCCACGAGCGTCAGCTGCGACCCGGAACCCGGGACGAGCTGCGGGTTGCCCACCAGGACGCAGTCGACGAACGCGTAGTCGCCCCACCCGCCCTCGGCCACCGCGTCGTTGCGCTCGAGGCGTGAGCCGCTGACCTGCAGAGCGGAGGACCACCCGAGGGCGAAGACCACGTCGGCGCCGGTCACCTCGCTGTCCCGCATCGAGACCGTCATCCCCCCGGGGTACGGCTCCTCGTTCTGGAAGACGGTCACGACCTCCTCGAAGGTCACGCGCTCGACGTCGTTGCCCCAGGTCGTGCCGCCCACGGCCTCGCGGACACCGTGGTCCCAGCCGCGGACCACCCCGTCGTGCACCCGGGCGGACCCGTCCCCCGTGCCGGGGCCCTGGGTGCGCAGGAAGGCCACCCCGGAACCACCGCCGTCGAGCGTGTGACCGGCGAGGTCCAGCGTGGCCGTGCCCTCCAGCGTCAGCCCGACGCCGGCGCACACCAGGTCCCGCGTCAGCCGGTGCTCCCCGGTCAGCACGTCACCGCACTCGACCCCGTCCCCGTAGCCCCCGTCCCCGTAGCCCCCCGTCGGGCCGGGATCGGGGCTCGCCGCGGCGGGT